>CAWHQD010000036.1:0-30145 GCA_963831395.1 uncultured beta proteobacterium | reverse complement strand
TTTGCAGGAGACTTGCGGGTTTAGCTTGAGTCGCCGCCCAACAGGATACAAATCATGGAAACGACATGATCGAAGCCTTGAAAACCCTAGTTTTCGTCGCGGCTTCTATCTGCTTGACGACGAGTTGTTCAACCATGCATGAAGCAACACGGTCTCAAAGAACACCCATCGAACAACTCCTCATCAGCGAAGCGGTACTGCGCAGTCTTCCCGCCGCAGCTGACGGCAAGTCTACCTATTCCTTCTTGATCGAGCGTGATACTTGATACGTCAGGAATAGGCATAAATTCCTAATCAAGGGTAGCTAGCAATTTATGAGCGCTCTCGCTTCAATGATCATTGGGGCCGCCTCACACAGGTTAAAGATGCTGTGATAGATAATCAATCAAAAATCAGATCGGTGTCTATTGCGAAAATTTGGGGGGTTTAAATCTCTCTCTCACTAAATGCTCTATGGGAATAGGGGTTTAGCGAAGCAATGGAACGTAAAACCAGTTAAGCATGCGCACATCTCTTGCTGCCGCGCAACAGGTTTTTCAGCAGCCTGCTAGCCTTCAGCAAGGCTTCCCCGGGCTGACACCGACAGATTTTCGCAAAGCAGCGTCGCAGTTGCTCCAGATCAATGCCGATTGATTTGAGATATTCTGCGAAGCGATCCGTCATTACTTCCTTGCCAGTGAGGCAAGCCAGCAGCTTGCACAAGACTTCGTCGCTGTCGCCCGGCGGCGGGAATGGCGGCGGATCGTGCGGCGGTTCGCGGCCAATAACCACGGAGAGCAAATGATCCCGCGTGAAGCTATGTCCGCGCGTGGCCCGACCTTCAGCGCGAACGAGGAAGCGATAAACGCCAATCTGCGAAGCGATGGTCGACGCATCGAATTCGCCGATGCCCGTTTCAAGCAGCGACAGATTTGCGATTGTGTGATCCGGTCGGATCATCGTCGCCGTGACTTTCGGATGCGTCTCGATCGGCTGACCATCTTCGGAAATCGTCGCTCTCAGATTCAGCGTTGCGCCTGGCGTGGGCAAGCTCTGGCTGACGCTCGCGCGCAGCCACGCAGATTTGAACGACAATGGATCAGCGCATGATAAGGAATACCCGGTATTTTTTCCGACCGCTGCCAATGAAGACGTCGCTTTGAAGCCGCGGATTCCGATGATGTTCACGAAGAGCAGCAGCTTCCATTCGCCCTCCCAATATTCGATGCCGTTCACCACGACCGGCAGCGTGGCACGCGGAAATTCGCCGAGGTCGCGCCTGTGCGCAGCGACCCGGGCGGCGAGTCGGGCCGGGCTGATCAATGTGCCGTCCGGCGCCTCCAGCGCTATAGTGATAGCTCCCGTCGCTCGACTCAGCGCCACTGCGTCGAAGGCGATGTCGGAGCGCACGATCGAGAAAGGCACACGCTCAAAAGCGCCGGGCAAAATGATCCCGTCGGGGTCGCGCACAATGTCGCGATTGGTTACGCCGGCGAGAATCTGGATGAGAAATTTGTCGAGCAGAAATTCGTCATCCTGCGCGATGGCGCCAGTGACCAGCATGTAGCCGCCGGTATTGTCGGCGACCGCGCGCAGAACGTCGTTCTGCACATTCGCAGCGTCCGCGACGCCCACCGCATAGACGCGCTCGTTGATCAGCGGCGCAACGTCGCGGATAAAAGAGGCGGGCGATCTTCGAAGCCGTCCGTAAACACCACGGTCGCGCGAACGTCGAAATCGCCGCTGATCGGCGACGCGCTGTAGAGGTCCGCCGCCGCCTGCAGCCCGGAGCCGATCGACGTATGGGGGGTAGTATCCGCAGGGCCATGCGCGTCGATCTGGCTGCGCGCATTGTTGCGAGCGGTTGAATTGAGCGGGCCGACGACGTCGAGATCCGTCAGCTTTTCTGCCGTCTCGGCGAACGACACCATCGCAAGCCCGTTGTCGTCGTAGAGCTGATCGACGAATGTCCGCGCGGCAAACTGGAGTGCCTCGAGACGCTTCCGATTGTTGCCGGCGTCGTAGAGCATGCTGCCGGATTCATCGAGCACAAAGGCGACGGCGACCTTGGGCCGCGCAACACGAGTTGGCGACATCGGAATATCGTCCCAGCGCTGGATTTCGGCGCCGAATTCGTCGCGTGC
Organism: uncultured beta proteobacterium; assembly: GCA_963831395.1. Taxonomy (GTDB): domain Bacteria; phylum Pseudomonadota; class Gammaproteobacteria; order Burkholderiales; family Nitrosomonadaceae; genus Nitrosospira. The sequence continues at coordinate 28,022 of CAWHQD010000036.1, read as the reverse complement.
GACAATGCTTATCGAGCCGACGTCCGTACTGCCCGGCGCCCTGCCCGTCTGCGTCGAGCCAAATCCGCAACTGGTCAGTGTGCAGCGGCCCTTCCGGATAGATGTAGGGCCCCGGCGCGAATAGCGTAAACGGCGCCGTAGGCCCGCTCGTGACATGGAACGTTACCGAATCGCAGCTATGCACTTCGAAGAGCGTCGCCGAGTTTGGTAGTATCGCCCTCCGGCACGTCGTTGAACACGACAGTCGGCGTTTCCAGCGAAATGGCGGTCAGATCGCCAGAGATTATTGGCGGAAGGCCTTGGGCCAGAACGCCCGCTTCTAGCGCGTCGTCACGCACATAGGAATAGCCCAGCGCGTTTGATCGAGCATTGATGCTGGTGTCGCCCCGCCGATCATCGGATCGTTGAGAGCGACAAACGCCGCATTGACCTCCATGCAACCGGCGCCCTGATCCAGCGTGTATTGCGTAGCTCCGGCATGATTGAGCTGCCAGATCGCCCAGAGGCGATCGACATTGCAGTGGTGCAGATAGAACAACGGATCGAGAGGCGAATTGCCGCCAGCCATCGTGCCGCCCGTCCAGTTGTGGGCAGCCAAAAGTGCGTGCCGCATTCCATCCTGCGGAAGGCGAAGAAAGTCGTCGACTGAAGTTCCGTGATGACCTGATTCAGGCTCGGCAGCGTCCCGCCTGGCGAGGCGGAGCGATTATAATTCCATTGATCGAACTGACCACCGCTGTTGTTGCGGCCGCCGAAAAACGACTTCCACGGCTTCGCTCAATATCGCGTCGAGTCGGCGCGGGTCCAAATCCCAGAACGGCAGGGTCACACGCGCATCGAAGCGGCGCATTTCCTTTTCGACCTCATTCAGCATGCTAGAGAGATGCCATGGCAGAAAAGCCCGGGCCCCAATGGATACCGTTATCGAAGTTCAAGCCGTGTGGGTTGACGTGGTGCTCGATGACGCACCCCTATGCCCGTCCGTTGAATGCAGCAGCCAGACGATCACGTTCATGAGCGGTCAAATCCACCCAGGTTTTTCGGCAATACATAGTTGTCTCCCGCAATGCGAAGCAAAAAATACCCCGATATAAGTTACTTGTTTAATGGTGAGCAATATGTAAAATACGCTTTGACCGCGTCTTGCAAGCTTGGATAGGGCTTGCGAAACACGTCATCGAACAGGAGATATCCGCTCTCTACCGCAAAAAACTTGCGGCGTTGCGCCCTCTCTATCCAGAGTTCCTGATGGTCCGTTAATTTCCCGAATCTCGACGGCGTGACCATGAATGTTGTGCCGCTCAACTTGCGGGTCGCCGGGTTTCTTCGTTGACGCCATAAATTTTCCTCCAAAATGTTAAAACAAGAGGGATTAGGATATGGTTGCATACCACCTATTTGTAGCTCAAAAATGGGGTAGTGGTACGTCTTTATGTGCAAAAAGTTTAATAGCGAGCTAAGAACGATCTCCTCGCGATGACGGCGCTGGAGGCGCATGTGCGCGGTTATGCCTTCGAGAAATTCTTGAGTGATCTGTTTGACGCCTACGGTCTGGACCCGAAAACCCTTCCGCTGAGAGACGAGCAGATCGACAGCATTTTCAGTTCAACAACGAAACCTACCTCGTCGAAGCCAAGTGGCACGGCAAGCCCATAGGGGTCGCCGAGCTTCATACCTGTCACGGCAAGATCGAACAGAAGGTCTTTATTGCATCCTATTCTGTCAGCAATCCGGTGACAGCTGCACTCTACCTTTCTGTTAATATGGTCTAGTTATTTCAGTATTAGGCCGTACTGAAAAATTAGCGCAAAGCTATGGCTGTCTATATGCCTGAGAAATTATTTCAGACTCAACAACCAGCTAGCCGGTGTGTGAGTTTTAACAAAACATGGCCCAGTTCATCAACACCAGGGAAAACATCGTCACCGAAGCCGTCGATGGTCTAGTCGCGGCGTCTGGCGGCAAGCTGGCGCGGCTCGACGGCTATCCGCACATACGGGTGGTCGTGCGCAATGACTGGGACAAGTCCAAGGTCGCGTTGATCTCGGGCGGTGGATCGGGCCACGAACCGGCGCATGCGGGTTTCGTCGGGGAAGGGATGCTAACGGCTGCGGTATGCGGCGACATCTTCGCCTCGCCGACAGCCGACGCGGTACTCGCAGGCATCCTTGCCGTGACTGGACCGTCCGGCTGCCTGCTCATCGTCAAGAACTATACCGGTGACCGGCTGAATTTCGGGCTGGCGGCCGAACGCGCTCGCCAGTTCGGCTTGAATGTCGAGATAGTCATCGTCGACGATGATGTGGCGCTGCCCGACTTGCCCCAGGCCCGCGGCGTCGCCGGTACGCTTTTCGTGCACAAGATCGCTGGCGCGCTGGCCGAGAATGGCGCCGACCTGGCGCATGTCGCCGCGGCCGCGCGCAAGGTCGTGTCGAAGACAAAAAGCATCGGCATGTCGCTAGGCACCTGCACCATCCCAGGTTCGCCAAAGGAGGATCGCATTCCGCCCGGCATGGCCGAGCTTGGGCTCGGCATCCACGGTGAAGCCGGGGTTGAGCAGGTCGAGTTCAAGGACGCGAGCGAAGCTGTCGCTGCCATGGTCGAGCGCCTGTCCGCTGCAATGGAAGGAAAGACGCATGTCGCTATGGTCAACAATCTCGGCGGCACGTCCGTCATCGAGATGTCGATCATCCTCAACGAAATCCGGCGATCAGCGATTGGCGAGCAGATAAACCACGTCGTCGGGCCGGCGACCATGATGACGTCGCTCGACATGCATGGCTTCTCGATTTCGGTCTATCCTGCCGACGATGCCGAGATCGCCCTGCTCAAGCAGCACACACCGCTGGCGGCATGGCCGCGGGTCTCCCGGCTGGGCCAGGTCGCGGTTCAGGCGCTTCCGGACGGCCTGACGCCTGTCGTTCCGATGCCCTCGATGCACAAGCCGACCAGGGAGTTCCTGACCAGATGCTGCGAGGTTCTGATCGCCGCCGAGAACGACCTCAATGCGCTCGACGCGAAGTCAGGCGATGGCGACACCGGCAGCACGCTGGCCGGCGCGGCACGCGCCCTGATCAGCGCCATGGACCGATTGCCGCTTGCCGACCATACCCAGCTCTATCGCGCCATTGGCTTGGAGCTTTCCAAAACGATGGGAGGCTCGTTCGGTGTGCTCCTCGCGATCTTCTTCGCGGCAACGGGCGACGCCGCCTCAAGCGGCTTACCGATGTGCGAAGCGTTGCAGGCCGGATTGCGGAGAATGCAGGAGATCGGCGGGGCACGTCCGGGTGACCGCACCATGCTCGACGCCCTTGCGCCGGCTCTTGATGCCCTGGAAGAGAGCCTGCCCGACGCGGCGAAAGCCGCGCGTGCGGGTGCCGATCGCACTGTCCACATGAGCAAGGCGAATGCGGGCCGCGCTTCCTATGTCAATGCCAAGCAATTGGTCGGTCACGCCGATCCAGGTGCTGAGGCGGTCGCGCGGCTGTTCGAGCACTTGGCCGAATTTTAGATTTTAAATAATAATCTCATTATTTATCGATGGCTATCGATGCCCTGCATCGATTATTGCCGGAGTTTCTGACGGTATCGGGTTTGGCTCGATCCATGTCAAAAACTTTACCTTCAAGGCTTTTAGGTCATGACGGTAAAAAATATCCAAAAACCTGGTATTTCTGCGGGCTTCGGAGCATTCTCTGGTCTTCACACTGTTGACGGTAAAAAGGTCCGTCTGAAGGAAGATAGAGATGCTGACCGACACTACCCCTCAAGCCCTTGAGCCGAGGGAAACTTCCTCCAAAGTTAACTGGCCGTGACGGGACCGCTTCGGCGTCTCCTGGCAACTCAATCTCGTCTGATGTGGGCCGAAACCCCCGATACGAAAGGAGCCGACTATGAAGATCGTAACCAGCCTGAGCTTTCGTGGCCAATGCCGCGAAGCGTTCGAGTTCTACGCCAAGGTGCTAGGCGGAAAGATCACTGCAGCCATGCCCTATGGCGACGCGCCTCCGGACATGCCAATCACTGACGAGAAGTACAAGACCTGGCTGATGCATTGCTGGCTCGAGGTCGACGGCCAGGCGCTGATGGGCGCCGACATGGACGTCGGATGGGCCCCTGGTATCGACAAGCCCAAGAATGGTTTCGACGTCACCCTGCACACCGAGGACAAGACTGAGGGTCAGCGCTGGTTCGACCAGTTGTCTGAAGGCGGCAAGGAGGTCATGCCGTTCGGCGAGACCTTCTGGTCGCCCGGCTTCGGCTCATTGGTCGACAGATTCGGCGTGCCGTGGATGATCAACACCATACCTTCGGCCGGCTGGAAGCCGTCGCAGGGCTGATCCCATGACCACGAAACGTCTGTCACGGCAACGTTGAGCAGGCGTTTATGTCGAGTCCGGCCCGAAGAGAACAAATGAACCTGCACAAAATCTACACCGGAGGCACAGCATCCATCACCCCACCGACGACATGCCGCACCAAATGTCTAGAGCGCAAAACCGATCCCGCTCTAAATGGATTAGCTCAATTGCCAAGCGACAGCGCGTCCAAGTTAGAGGAGCGTGAATGGCATTTTCCATGGCATCGTTTGATGATCTTCTAATAAGATGCCTGAAATTACATCAGTTTTTTCTCTAATTTACAATCGAGTGGGAGTGAAGGTATTCCAATTGCAGGGGCTTGATGAGCAAGAAAAACTTCAGGGCGGGCTTGAAATATCGGAAAGCGCTTCCGCCACAGGCCCGATATCGGCACTATCGACGGCAAAGTCTCCCAGCGATACGATTCCCACCAGGCGTTTATCCGCATCCACGACCGGCAGCCGCCGAATCTGATGGTCGCTCATGATTTGAGCCGCATCTTCTATAGAGTCATCCTCCTCAACCCAGATCACCCCTTCGGACATGACTTCCGCCACGGGCGTATCGGGATCCTTCCCCTCGGCAACTGCCCTGATCGCAATATCGCGGTCGGTTATAACCCCAAGTAACTGCTCGTCTTCATCTTCTGCCACAGGCAACAGTCCGAAGTCGCCATCCCGCATTTCCTGGGCCGCCTCCTCGATGGTGGCGTCAGGGCTGATAACATGCACGTCGGTGCTCATCACCTCACTGATTTTCTGCATCTCACTCTCCTCGTCAAGAACTCCGCACCGTTAGGCATGAAATAATCAAAGCGGCTTACGGCCGCTAATGATTCTGAGCAGAACAACCACTATGGCTATCACCAGAAGTATATGGATAAAGCCACCCATGGTGTACGAACTCACCAGACCCAATAGCCACAAGATGATCAAAACAACAGCGATCGTATAGAGCATGATAATTTCCTCTTTATATAGTGAAAATTTATCTACAAGCGCCTCAGCCGGCTTGAACCGTATTATTCTGCTTTGATTCTGCCAGCCGGCCCGAGCCGCTCTTGCTGCTTAATACTCTCTCTTGGCGTCAGCTTTCGCAGCTGCTTCTGCAGCTTTTGCTTCTTCCAGGCAAACGTCTTTTACATTGCCAGCCTGATCGTCGCACCTTTCCTTTGCCACCCTGTAGTCAGCTTCAGCCTTAGCCACTGCTACCTCGTAGCGTGCTTTTCTGGACGGTTTATACCTGGCTTCGAGATCCGCCTCCGCAACTTCTTTCTTCCCCGTGGCTTCAGCCTCGCATATATCCTGCGCATTACCCGCCAGCGAATCGCAACGCTCCTTGTCTACGTCATATTCACGCTGGATACGATCCTTGTCGGCCAGATAGACGTCGTGCGGCATGGTCTGCTGTGCCATTACGCCCAGACTGAACGAAAAGCCTACGACTGCCAAGGTGACATTCAATTTACGCATGATTTCCCTCGATGTGTGGTTAGGCTGATAATTGCTGGCATGCCGCGATTCGCTCATCTTGCTCGCTCTAGTATTTCGGGGGATACACATCCTTCTGGTTTCTTTCCCATTCGGAAATTTGCTCCTCCGCTTCTTCCTTTGTAATCCCGTAGGATTCCTGGATTTTTCCAGAGAGTTGATCCCGTTTTCCCGCAATTGTGTCAAGATGGTCGTCGGTAAGCTTGCCCCATTGTTCCTTGACTTTTCCCTTGAATTGCTTCCAGTTACCTTCTACTTGGTCCCAGTTCATTTTTGATGCTCCTTCCGAGTGTCGTTGATAATAGGTAAAGTTTTATTTCCTGATGCTCAGTTCATTGATGACATTCTTGACGCCCTCGACTCCTTTGACCACCTGGGTAGCCCGATCGATCTGAGCCTGATCGTCCACGAAGCCGCTGAGCTGGACTTCCCCATCGCGTGTCACGACGGCAATATCGGCGCTGTTGACGCCAGACTCGGCAAGTAGCGCAGCCTTGACTTTAGTGGTGACGATGCCGTCATCGATCTTTTCGCCTACCGTGGTTTCGGCAGTCTTCAAGCTCATTTTATTGTCCACGTTTTTTACGCCTTCAACCCCCCGCGTAACCGAGATGGCTCGATCGATCTGGGTCTGATTATCCACAAACCCGCTCAGTTGAACTTCACCTTTATGCGTTTCAACTTTGATATCCAGACCCTTGACAACCTCATCCGCGAGCAGCGCGGATTTTACTTTGGTGGTAATGGCGCTATCGTCTACATCCGTTCCAACGGTCGTTTTTGCCTCAGGCGCAGTTTCGGATTTGGTCTCCGGCGTTCCGGGCTTGGGGCCCTTGTCCTCGGTTTTTCCGCAAGCAGCAATGGACAAGGCGCCGATGAGCGTTATAGTCAGAACTACTAATTTATTCTGGATATTCATGCTGTTTTTCTCCACAGTAGATTTGAATTAAAAGTGGCCAATGACCTCGCAGCTAAAGGCGCGAATTCGTGTTCAACTCCACACTGGCCCACTGCACCGTCATGATCCCGCTTTTCAGCTAACGGCTCAGTGCGCTGGCGCACATATTGGAAAAATACGACTTCCCAAAGCCATTAACCGGATCTCGGCGGTTCGTAAGCATAAATGCTTATGCGGGTTGCCGCCTTGAAGCGCCGCGATTCCCGTGCCTAAACCGAGCAGGATAGCAGTAACCACAAAAATGAGACGATACCGATATGAACGAGATCTTTATTTCCTCCGGGGTTGTAAACACGCGAGGAAATTTAACATTCGGTTATTCGGCAGCATTGCATGATAATGAAGAAATCGAGTAATTGAAGGCGCCCCCAATAAGGAGAATGGGAATACCGGGGCAGGTAAAAAAATGGCGAAAACACGACACTTCTTCCACTGCTGTTTCCGAATAATTAATGGCACGCCGGGAGGCGCGGCGTATAAAATTTAGCTGTAAAACATTGACGAGGATGTAAACCGAGAAGAGTCCCGTGAATATCAGAAAATTTACCAGCTTTTCCAATGTCGCCCTTGCCCTGCTGCTGACCAGTATCGGGGCGCTTGTATTTCACTCGCTGAGCATCCGCGATGACCTCAACAATAGTGAGCGTCACCGGTTTCAGGCGCTTCTGCTTGCAAATGAATTGCTCCAAAGCTCGGATGATCTCACAGATCTCGCGCGCCAATACGTTGTTACCGGCGCACCGGTTTATAAGCGCTATTTCATGGAAGTACTGGATATTCGTAATGGCATACGTCCGGGTCCGCTGAACTACTCTCCCACGTACTGGCGCCTTGTGGCGGCAGGAAAAAATCCCTCGGTCGAAAAAGGGGAGGCTATTTCTTTGCTGAAGAGGTTTCGCCGGGCAAACTTCAGCGATGAAGAACTTGCCTTGCTACAAGCCGCGCTGGAGCGATCCGATAAGCTCGTCAATGTGGAACGGCAGGCATTCGCGGCCGTGGAAGGCCTGTATGACGACGGCAAAGGTAATTTTACCGTACACCGCAAGCCCGACCGTGAATTCGCAATACGCCTGCTGTTCAACGATCGCTATATTGCCGGGAAAGCCGCCGTCATGGAACCGATCCAGAAGTTCATGGATTTATTCAGTGAACGCATGTATACCCAATCGAACCAGGGCTTGGCCCGGCTCGAGCGCCAGATCATCTTTGAAATGGTGCTCATCTTTGTCGCCCTGCTTGCTACGACCGGTATCATTTTTTATACCCGCCTCGGCATATTGCAGCCTCTGGCGGAACTTGGCCGTCAGGTAGCGGGCATAACCCGCGGTATTCATCCCAGCCGATATGGTAAAGCGACGAGTAATGAGGTATCCAAGCTCGGCGAAGCATTAGCTTTGGCGGATGCGGAGAAACGGCAACTTCTCGAGAACGAACGTATTGCGCGGAATGAAGCTGAGCGTGCCAGTCAACTCAAGGATGAGTTTCTGGCAACCCTCTCCCATGAACTGAGAACCCCGCTGAATGCAATTCTGGGATGGTCACAGCTCATCTTGAGCGGAAATATGAAAAAGGAAGACGTTCATCGAGGCCTGGAAACGATCGAAAGAAACGCTCGCGCCCAGAATAAGCTCATAGAAGATCTCCTTGAAATGAGCAGCATAATATCCGGCAAGGTCAGGCTCGACATGCAGCAACTGGATGTCGCCAGCCTGGTCGAAGCGGCAGTTGAGTCGGTCAAGCCAACGGCGCAAGCCAAGGGCGTGGCTCTGCAAAAAATGATCGCTCCACACATCAGCCCGATCACTGGGGATTCCAACCGGCTTCAGCAGATCTTTTGGAATCTGCTTTCCAACTCGATAAAATTTACGCCAAAAGGCGGCAGGATAGATATTCGAGTTGAGCAGTTCAGCTCGTTTCTTGAAATCAGGATCAGCGACTCGGGCTTGGGTATCGAGCCGGAATTCATGCCTTACGTTTTCGATCGCTTCAGGCAGGGCGATGCTTCACTTACCCGGCAGTACGGCGGTCTTGGCCTGGGCCTTGCCATTGTCAAGCAATTGGTGGAGCTTCATGGCGGAACAGTGCGAGCAGAAAGTGCAGGCGCCGGTCAAGGGTCTTCATTTATCGTGAATCTGCCGCTCTCTCCTGTTACTGACATAAAAAATGAGCCAGTATCATCCATGCGGAGGCATTTTGATGGAAAAGACGCTTCGCTTGCGGGGTTGAAAGTACTGGTAATTGACGATGAACTGGACGCACGCGAACTTATCAGGCGAATATTGACCCAATGCGAAGCCAGCGTAATCACTGCCGCCGGTGCTACCGAAGGTTTGAAACTTTTGAAGATGGAGAGACCGGATGTGATCATCAGCGACATCAGCATGCCGGAGCGAAATGGGTATGAATTCATGGTGGATGTGAGAAACCTTTCCCCGGAAGATGGCGGCAGCACTCCCGCCATCGCGCTCACGGCGTTTGCCGCTGCGGAAGACAAAACCAGGGCCATAAGTGCAGGCTACCAGAAACATCTGCCCAAACCTGTCGATTCATATGAGTTGATCACCGCTATTAACGCCCTCCTTGGCCGGAACGGGACCGACGGGTAATCATTAACTTCCAGGAGATTTGCTGTTCTGGCGATCCTCAGTGCATCCTCAGCGCATCCCGATACCTTGAAGGATTTCATCCTTGTTGATCCTGAACCTGAATACCTGTCATCAACCGAAAAATTGAATGACCGGCATAGAGCCGCCTATGCTCGGTATGCGTTCTCCTTATTGAACTTCGGCCTGCCGATGCATCTCGTGCGCGTGCCGAGCTGCGACAATTTGCCGCATGCGACAATATGCCACATTGATTTATCGATATGAATAATAAATACTCACCGCGTCGGCTCATTATGAGAATTATGCCGATATCGTGAAATTACTTTATGTCTTTAATCAGTTTGCGAGAGATCAAATATGAAAAAAACACTTCAGTACGCATTTTTTCTGGCTGGCATGGCCTCATTGCCTGCGATGGCCCATGTTGGTTATGGCGGCCGTGATTTTGGAACTTTTGATAATACTTACACTACTTCCACCCGAACCGACCAAGCGGTAACCGGGAACTATGGCTGGATGGATGGCACAGATGCCGACTATGGTGACAGCCACAAATTACGTGCCTACCGCTTCACGCTGCTCGAGCCTACCAACGTTAAACTTACGTTCGAGCAGGCAACCTCGCAGGTTACGGATCACCTCGGCAACGTCTCGACTTCTCAACTCGGACTGCTTCCCGGGTTCTCGCTCTACCAGGGGCTTGCACATATTGCGCCCATGAAGGCGGATCATGATTCCGCCGATATATCGCAAGCCAACCGTCCGGATAACGCCGAAGGCTCATTCAGAGCCTTGGCCGATTGGTCAATCGGCAATGATCCGAGCGATTTGAACGGCACTGCTATTCCGGCGAGCCTGAGCTTTTTCAAATATATCGGTCATGCCTATGATGGCACGGGCTTTGGCTCGGATGGCGCGCCTGACGGTAAAGTTTCCCATACCTTCATGAATCTCGCGGCCGGCGACTATTCTGTATTCGTGGGAGGGTCTGATTATTTTGCTCAGGATATCGCCAACCCAAATTTCCAGAGCAAATATGGCGTTACCGGAACCCTGATCGCAGGAGCTGTACCCGAACCGGAAACCTACGCCATGCTGCTGGCGGGCCTCGCCTTGATGGGCACTGTCGTACGGCGGCGCCTGCCTGGCAATCCGGCCCGAATTGTCGTAGACGAGTGACCGCAGCGGTCTTCAGGCGGGGCTTTTTTTATCTGGGATACATACCAATATTGCCGACCCGCGCGGTCAGATCTTTTGGGTTTGAGGCGTATTGAAGAAACCAGCGCGCCCAATGTGAAAAAGTCCGGAGCGATATAATCGCACCGGACCAGGAGTGTCGCTCAAGGAGAGGGTCAAACGACACCCATCCATAGTCTTGCTTTATTTAGAAAAACTGTCCGTTCGCTGCCCCACATAAAAAAACAAGGCGCTGCATAAACAGATTTAGTCAGGCTACGCCCGCCCTTGCAGGTATTAAGTCAATCTGTTGCGATAATCTACATCTTCTCCCACATCACGTTACAACGCTTTTTTGCCGCTGCCGTGAGCAATTCGATTATGGGCAGCGCCCGGTGAGTCAGGCTTACCGCTTGATCGCCGGGCTCTTTGCCTTCAGGGACGTCGTCCGGTTCCGGCGCTCTCGCGGTTTCTTGCTCAATGCCGCGTTTCAAGCGCTCCAGCGCAGCCGGCACATCCTCGGCCAGTATGGCGCCGGGCACCGTTCCGCTATGCCCCATCATCTTCAAAAGCCGCTGCGCGACATCGCCGAACATGGTTATGTCAGCATAGGCATCGCTCTTGAATGTTATTAGCATAAAAATCCAGTAAGGATAACACTATACGACTCAAACCTGTGGCTGGCTGACCTGGCATTTTACGCCGTTGTATTGATCAGCGCGCTCACAGCCGATCCCCGTGTATTCACACCAGGGTACGCCGTCTGTACACAGCGATACCAAGAACAAACAGTCCCCCAATGAACATTGCTGTAATTTGAGGCTCCGGCACGGCGCTTGCGAAAGCCTCTCCAAGAAGGGCATGAGCCCGAGTTGTTGGATGAACGTCATCCCAGTAAAGATGACCATCTGGATTGCCGCAAGAAACATCAAAGGGAAGCGAAACACAGGGACCTGTTACATTAGGTAACATATAATTCTCAGGATTCTGAATAATGTTATTTACGAAAGAATAGGTATCGAACTGAAAAATGTCCGTTGTGGGAAAGCTTGAACCGGTATTCCCCAACTGAGTGGCCAACTCGTTATTAAAAACAATCGTATAGTCTCGAGCTTGAGCTTCCTCACCCTCCGCTCTGGCGAGAGGCGTGTGGCCCAGGTCCGGGAGGTTCGGAACCAGGATGTGCCTTGCCCCTGCCGCCGCCAACATATTGACATAGCTCCCGATATTCTGGGCGGCCGAGACGGGAGAATCATGCGTCAGATAGTCATTCGCCCCCCCCCATACTAGGTACAAGCCGTTGGGATCGGCGTTCCCACCGGAATCTCTGATGTAGCGATCCACCTCTTGCCTCATACCCGGCAGCCCCAAAGTCCCTGTATCAGTTGCACTGCCTCCTATATCACCGCTATTTCCTATCCCGGATGTCGCGCCACCCACGGCATAACTGCGGAAATTCGTGGTGGTTACGCTTCCGGGGAAGAGAGACTCCGCGAGATATTCAGAGGCAACAGGTCCGTTGGAAAGGCGGCCATCGTCATAGGGCGGGCAGAAATGCAGAGGATCACAGTTGTTATTCAGGATCTTGTAAATGCTCATGACTGCGGAAGGACTGTCTCCCGCATCCGAAAGGCTGTCCCCGAACGTATACAGACTGCTGAAAGCCGGAGCCGCCCAGACATTCCCTCCAGTCAACAACAAAACGGAAAGCGCGGCAAGTGTAATTCGTATTTTCATGATCAACCCCCTCCCAGTGAATTGTTGACGGAACCCTGCCCGACAGCCGAGTACACCTCGCCCCTCTACCCGCTCATCCTCATGGCGTTTGACTCATAAGCGAGAATCAATCCCGGTCCCGTATCAGAAACCCGATCAGAATACCCACCCCAATGGCTAACCCTACGGTACGCCACGCATTTTCATGCACATATTCATCGGTTACCCTTGCCGCCACCCTGGATTTATCGACCACGGAGCCTTCCACATCATGCAAATAATCCTTGGCCAGCTTCAAATTGCGGTCGAGTTTGTCGCGCAAGGCCTGGGCCTTTCCGCCGCCTTCGTTGCTTACAAATTTCATCAACTCTTCCGTATCGGCAATAACCGACTGAAAGTCCTTGACGAGCTTCTCTTTGCTTTCCCGAGCAGTCCTGATCATCACAATCCTCCATGTAAAATTAACATCGTTTTTTTTGATATTCCACAACTCGCTGCTTAATCCGCATACGGATCATACGGATTGGAGATTAACAGCATAATACGCTGTATACTCGATAACGCTCTCGCCACAATCCACTCCGCTGGCGCTGCTTCGCCACTTCTTCCAGGACGTTTATACCTCCTTTTGGTCACGTCCGTCTGTCGGCAAGCGCACATACGGCTTTCGAATTTTGATGTAACGTTGAACCGTGTCGTGCGTCCCAAATTGCAAATATTATGCCCCCACGTACTGTAATACGCCGTTGCTACTTTTGCACCTGTCAACAGCCTGTGATTATCGAGACCAGCAAATAACGAGGAATGTAAATGTCATATATTCTTACCCCCGGGCTTCACACCCCTAAGCAAAACCTGTTTTTGGCTGCTCTTCCCGAAAAAGATTACGAGCGGCTGCAATCCTGCCTTGAACTTGTATCCCTGCCCAAAGGATGGGCCGTCTACGAAAATGGTGGTGAACTGGACCTTGTTTATTTTCCCACTACCAGTATCATTTCCCTGCTTACCCTTACCGATAAGGGAGAGCCGATCAAGATTGCCGCTATCGGCAATGAAGGTGTATTCGGCATTTCCATGCTTATGGGGCGAAAAATCACTCCAACCCGGGCAGTGGTTCAGAGTGCCGGTTTCGGGTATCGCCTCAAGGCTGCCAATCTACGGAGAGAGTTCGAGCTTGGCAGCCCGTTGCGCTACTTACTTCAGCGGTATACACAGAGCCTTTCGGCCCGGATCGCCCAAACCACAATGCCGGGCATTCACCCGGCTCATTCCGCTCGTCCGGCTCATCCCGCTCTGAGGTCCAGCATGCTATTAAGCACTTCACCTGCTCCTTTGGCTTGAATCGGGCATAGACACATTCTCATTCATCAAGGCTGATCTTTTCAGCCTTGACTCAAGCTGCGCCTGGCGGCTTCTGGCCTTTGGCGCCATTCAGCTGCCAGCCTCATCAATACCACAACACACCAACACGAACCACGCCGCCTTGAGTAGCAACAACATGCGCCCCACCTGGCGACGACCCCAACTGCACTCAGGCGTGAAAATTGCCTAGCTGGACTTTGACTGTATGCGGCGCCCGGTCGTCGACGAGAGCAATAGCCAGATCGCGCTGGTCGACGCCATCGATTGTGAGGCCCTCGTTGCCCATATCGCTAACCGTCTGTGTCACCGTGATGTTATAGATTGTTTCCCCATAACGGTATTTCACTGTGAACGTATTCCATTCCGCAGGCAGGCAAGGATTGAAGCGCAGCCTGTTCTCCTCCAGTGTAAGACCGAGCAGCGTCTCCACCATCAGGCGGTACAGCCAACTGGCGGAACCTGTATACCAGGACCATCCGCCGCGACCCGTATGCGGTGGAACCGCATAAACATCGGCGGCAACCACATAGGGCTCCGCCTTGTAGACAGATACCATCTCGGGTGATTTCCCGTGGTTCACCGGATTGATCATCTCCAGCAACTCCCATGCACGCTCATGATCTTTCAGCACCGCGAAAGCCATTGTCGCCCAGATCGCGGCGTGTGTGTATTGCCCCCCGTTCTCGCGTACGCCCGGCACATAGCCTTTTATATAACCCGGGTTCAAGTGAGACTGATCAAAAGGGGGATCAAGAAGTTGAATGAGGCGCGCGTCGCGACGGACAAGATGTTTATTTACTGCTTCCATCGCCTGCCGTTGACGCTCCCCTGAGCCTCCGCCTGACAAGACCGACCAGCTCTGCGCAATTGAATCGGTCCGGCATTCGGGATTACTGTGGGAACCGAGAGGAGAACCGTCATCAAAGTAGGCGCGGAGATACCATTTTCCATCCCAGCCATGCTGTTCGATATTCTGGCGTAAAAGCTCAGCTTCCTTTTTGCAACGCCCGGCAAACGCCATATCCTCATATCGTTCGGAAAGTTCTGAAAACTGGATAAGGATGTCATACAGGAAGAAGGCCAGCCAGACGCTTTCGCCACGTCCGTGGAAACCCACCAGGTTCATTCCGTCGTTCCAGTCGCCGGTACCCATCAACGGAAGACCGTGTTCGCCGAATCGCAGGCCATGCTCGATGGCGCGCACGCAATGCTGATACAAAGTTGCGACCTGTTCAGAATGGACTGGCAGATCGTAGTATGACTCCTCATCGGCGGAAACCTGCCGTCCTTCCAGAAAAGAAACCGGCTCATCCAGCACACCGATATCGCCGGTGGTGACAACATACCGGCAGGCCACCAAAGGCAACCACAGATAATCATCGGAGCAGCGGGTACGGACGCCGCGGCCTTCTGGCGGATGCCACCAATGCTGGACATCTCCTTCGATGAACTGGCGCGCCGCCGCCCGAAGCAGATGCTCGCGGACAAGAGCGGGTTCGGCGTGAACCAGCGACATCACATCCTGCAGCTGATCGCGGAATCCGAAAGCTCCCCCTGACTGATAGTAGCCGCTGCGCCCCCACAAGCGGCACGCCATCACCTGATATAACAGCCAGCCGTTGACCATCACGTTTACTGACGGATCAGGCGTTTCGACCTGTACAGTGCCGAGCGTCCGGAGCCAGTAGTTGCGCACTTTTTGCAATGCCTCATGCGCAACCCCGGTTCCACGGAAGCGCTGAGCGATCTGGAGGGCATCCTCAGCATGAAGCCCGGCGCCCAAACGAAACGTGATCTGCCGCGTCTGACCCTCCAGCAACTCGAACGGAACACGGATAGCCCCACAGGGATCAAACCCTGCGCCCACCTGGCCGGAGAGATCCTTCGATGCCATCGCAGCTGGATTCGTCAATCTGCCATTGCGGCCGATAAATTCCGTTCGGTCGCCTGTGACACTGCGTGTATCGTCGTCTACATCAAAAAAAGCAACACGGCTGGAAAACTCGTTGTTATAAGGATTGCGCGCAAACAGAATTCCGCTTTCGGGTTCTATCTCCGTCACGACATGCATTCTGCTCTTCGCAGGCAGGTCACCCAGTACCCATTCGACGCAACCCGTTGCCGAAAGCTTCCGAGGCCGTCCGGATTCATTACGCACTTTCAGTACCGCAAACTTCACCGGAGCGTCCAGGGCGACATAGATCTCGAGTTCTGAATGAATTCCGCTCTCGATGTGCTCGAAAATACTGTAACCAAATCCGTGCCGGGTAACATATGGCGCCGCTCCCGGCTTCGGTAGAGGCGTCGGGGACCAGAAACCGCCGGTTTCTTCATCCCGCAAGTAATATGTCTCGCCACTCGAGTCGCAAACAGGATCGTTATCCCACGGCGTCAACCGAAACTCGTGGGCGTTTCCATACCAGGTGTACGCTTGGCCGCTCTCCGAGATAATAGTCCCGAATTCCGGGTTTGCCAGGATGTTCGACCAGGGTACGGGCGTTGTCTGATTCTGCCCGGTCGTTATGACGTACTCCCGCGCATCAGGGGTGAATCCTCCAAGCCCGTTGTCGAAGAGCAGTTCGCGGCGGGGCAACCTGACAACCTCATAAGGTTCCAGGGGACGGATCGGCGTCAGCATGGCTTGAGGACGCGGCAACTCCACAGGAAGGCGGCGAGCCAGCTGTTCCACCAGATTCCCGTTGCTGTCCAGAATGATCACGCGCGCAACGGTTTGCATCAGGATCCGGTCTTCCGGGGCAATCTGCTCTGCGCGCCGGATGAAAATGCCGCCGGGACGATCAAGCACATGTGCCTCCGCACTGCCCGCGATCAAACCCATGATGTGCTCGTGCAGCAGTTGCCGATAACTGGAGTGATCCTCATTCCAGATCACCAGATCGACCGCCAATCCTTTCACGCGCCAGTAGGAGTGGGCCTGCACCAACTGCCGCACCAGATTGATATTGGCGGCGTTGCTGATCTGCAACAGCACAATTGGCAGGTCGCCGGAGATGGCGTACCCCCACAGGCCGGACTGACCACGCTGGTTCTTGCTGAGTATGGCATCGTCCGCGCGCAAATAGGAATTCGCGTACAGCACCGAGCCAGCCAGCCGGCCGAACAATTGCGCATCGGTTTCGGTCGCGTTGAGCTGGTGCAGCACGACCAGGCTGTGAGTCCATGCGAGATCAAAGACACGATTCGTCAAATGCTGATCCTGGTACTTATCAACCAGATGCATGGCAGCATGACGCGAATCCCCGGCGCCAGTAACGATATCTATCGTCGCGGACTCTCCCGGTTCGATGGTTACGCATTTCCGGATCGCTACTATCGGGTCCAGAACCGAACCTGCGCCGCCGGAAAGCGGCGCCGCATCCATCATTGCCTGTGGCGCGGACACATCATTTCCCCGTCCGATAAAAGCCATGCGGTCCGTCTCGTAGGAGACGGTGTCCGTGGCAACGCCATGCACCATCATCAGGTGAAGCATCCACGGCACCGCATCGCTCTGCGAGCGCGGCCGCCTGCTGCACAGGATCGCATGACGATCGGGCAGGATTTCCGTCTGCACAAAAAGGTTTCCGAAAGCAGGCGCCTGTGCATCAGCCGCTGGCGGCGCGAGCACAACCTCGGCATACGAAGTGATTTCGATCGTCCGGGTTGTCCATGCACGGTTGGTGATGCGGACGCGGCGTAGCTCGATGTCATCTTCGGGCGATACCGTAATTTCGGTATGCGTATCAAAGTCAAGGTCCCGCCGCCGGAACTCGATCCGTCCTTCCGAAAAGACAACTCCATAACGCTTTGGCTCTTTTAGCGTAGGCTGGTATGTGTTCGACCAGAACTCTCCACTCGCCACATCGCGCAGATAACAGAAACTGCCCCAGTAATCGCATGTACTGTCTTCCCGCCAGCGGGTGACGGCGAGATCCTTCCAGCGGCTGCTTCCCCCTCCGCTATTGGTTACCATTACGTGATACCGGCCGTTTGACAGAAGCTGTACTTCGGGAATCGGTGTGTTCGCACTCGAGAGCACCCGCATCGGCATGTCCGGAAGTTCCTTGACCACGCGCACATCGGGGAGCTCGGCGGCTTGCGAGCGGAAAACGGTAGCCTTGGGAATGCGCTCCTGAAGCAGCAGCATGGTTGCCTGAAACAGGGGCTCGGACTCGAATCGGCGTTGCATCGGACGATCGAGCAACAGGTACGCCAGCGAAAGCAGACTCATTCCCTGATGATGGGCCATGTACGATCGCACAATAGCACGTGTTTCACCTCGCCGCAGCCGCGAGGGCGTATAGTCGACAGCCTCGTAAAAACCGTATTTACCGCCCATATCCTCGGCCGCCAGTTGCTGAAGGTTACGGCACGCGGCCTCGGGCTCAACCATGAGCGCCAGCACGGAGGCATAGGGCGCGATGACCAGGTCTTCCCCCAGGCCTCGCTTGAGTCCCAGACCTGGAACGCCAAATGCGCGATACTGGTAGTTGAATTGAGCGTCGACAGCGTGGTAGCCGGACTCGGAAATTCCCCAGGGGACACCGCGTTCCTCGCCATAGGCGATTTGCCGTCTGACCGCCCCCTTGCAGGTCTGATCGAGGAGCGTGTTATCGAAGGTCGGCATTACCAGCAGCGGCATGAGATACTCGAACATCGAACCGCTCCAGGACAGCAGCGTAGCGTCCCCGCCATACGTGGTAAGCATGCGTCCGAGAGCAAACCAGCTTTCCTGCGGCAATTGTCCTTGCGCAATCGCGACAAAATTGCAGAGTCTTGCCTCGGATGCGAGCAGATCGTAGTAGCTGGCATCCAGCCGATGCTCACCCGCGTTGTATCCGATTGCCAGTTGCCGTTGCGCATGGCTGAACAGGAAGCCGTACTCCATCTGCGCCATTTCCCCGGCCTGAAGCGCCAGTCGTTCGAGAGTAGCCAGCCACTCTCCGGCTACCCCGCTACCCTGATCGGCAAGTTGGCGCAGGGAAGGGATTTCAATAGCGCTGCGTTGTCCCGGTTTCGTCTGTCAAAGCTGTCAACCGGGATTGACGGCGCGAGGCTGTTCAGTTCGGCGAGCGCACTCTTCACATTGCTTGTTCAATGCCTTTGCCCATTCCTGCGCGTCCCTGGAAGCGGAGGTATGGGCAGCGGGCTCTTCGGCAATCTCGCGCACAATTTCCCTGGAGCAGCCAGCCAGCCATTCGAGATCGGTTCGCACGCTCGCGACTGTTATCGGGCTGGTATCTGTCGCAACGGCAAGCGCCATTCCGAATTGCGCCAGAGAAGAATTCGGAGTGGTAGTTCCAGCGGCTTTTTCCAGAATCCGCAAAGTATCGGCCAGCGCCAGAAATAATTGTTCGCTGATAACGGGCGCGTCGGATATCTCCAGTAGAGCTGCACGCAGCGTCAACAGGTGACCGCCCAGGTTACCGCTATCCACCGTGGAGATATAGCGCGTCAATGGCGTTTTTGTTTGAGTATCGTACCAATTGTAAAAATGACCGGCATGCCGTTCCAGCGTTTCCATCGACTGCAGCATTTTTTCCGTGCGGTCGATGAGCGGGCCCACACCGATATAGCCGAAGTCGTAGGCGGCAACATTGGCAAGCAGTCCCAGTCCCATATTGGTCGGCGATGTTCGGTGCGCAACGGTTGGGACCGGATGCTCCTGAAAATTATCGGGCGGCAGCCAATGATCTTCCGGGCCGACAAATGTTTCGAAGAAATACCATGTCCTGCGCGCAACCTGGCGCAGGAAGTGTATCTGCCCAATGGTTAACTCCGAGCTACGCGGAGGAAACGGCAGGCTTACCCACCATGCAATGGCTGGAGACCCCGCCCATAACAGTAGTACCGGCAAGGCGGCTATCAGCGCATAGGGTGTGGTGCTTACCATCCCGGCCGTTGCGAGCGCGACGGTTACCGGTGCTATCCACATTGACCGGAAGCAAGAACCAAGGCCGCTATATCCTTCGTCCGCAACCGCAGGCTCGGACTCGCCCTCTACATAGTGAGAAGGATTCCATTCGAGAAGCCCGCGATGTGTTATGAAAAGCCTCACATGAGTGCGCACTATCGCGTCAAGGCTGAAATAAGCCTCATATGGGAGGCAGGCCAGCGTGAACAATATCTGCGCGAAATGCCGCCCAGCCGCGCGCGTGGTGGTGGTAATGTGCGGTCGCCACGCGACTTCGCGTGGCTTCTTCAACAGGTCGGAGATGACATTTACCACAACGGGAATAACGAGTGCGGCTATCACGACCAGTGTCCAGAACCATGC
The DNA here is from genome assembly GCA_963831395.1 of uncultured beta proteobacterium. Lineage (GTDB taxonomy): Bacteria > Pseudomonadota > Gammaproteobacteria > Burkholderiales > Nitrosomonadaceae > Nitrosospira. The sequence continues at coordinate 8,076 of CAWHQD010000036.1, read as the reverse complement.
ATGGGCTAAAGCCAGCCATCCCAATAACAGGAGCAGCGTCATCGCGACCGGCACAAGGCTGCGCCGGAGATTGTCCAGCAGTTTCCATCTCGACAATGCCGATAGCGGGTTCGGATGATAGCTTTCCAGAGCTCCCGGTACGCGCCACAACAACCAGCTCGCGAGTTGCCAATCTCCCCGGATCCATCGGTGGCGGCGGGCTTACGTCTGCGCTGTAGCGGGATGGAAATCCCTCATATAGTTGCACGTCGCTTAATAGACCTGCCCGTGCATAGCATCCTTCCAGAAGGTCGTGGCTCAGAATCCGGTTTTCCGGGAAGCGGCGGCAAACAGCTTGTTCGAACGCATCGACGTCGTAAATGCCCTTTCCGACAAACGAGCCCTCATAGAACAGATCCTGATAAACGTCGGAGACAATTCGGGTGTACGGATCAATCCCGGCCTCGCCGCCGAAAAACCGTGCAAATCTTGACTGGTTCGTGCTCGACAGGCTCACCGCGACCCTTGGCTGCAGAATTCCATAGCCCTCGGTGACCACCTCGGCGTCTCCATCTGCACGAACCCTGTCGAGCCTCGGGCGATTCAACGGATGAGCCATCGCACCCACGAATTGATGTGCAGTCTCACGCGGCAATTGGGTGTCGGTGTCGAGCGTGATGACATACTTCACATTGGACAGCAAAGCTGTGTTACCCACGATCAGGGAAAATGCATCGCCCCCGCCCCCCCGTAGAAGCGAGTTTAAATCCGCAAGCTTTCCCCGTTTGCGCTCATGGCCCATCCAGAGGCGCTCCTGTCCATTCCATCGGCGCGGGCGGTGAAAAAGAAAAAATGGCCCGTTCTTGCGGATTACCGCATGGTCCGGCCCGTCCGCCACGTCATTGCGGGCTGCAGCGGCATATTTTTTATTCAGCTCTTCAATGCCGGCCCGGGCGAGCTTCAGCAAGGGTTCGTCCTCGGGCAGCGTTTCCTGATCCGCGTCCCTGAAATCAGTCAATAAACCGAAATCAAGATTGTCGTCGCGATTGGCTAAAAACCGGACTTCAAGTGCTTCAATAAGGTTCAAGACCTCCGCCTCGTTCGTCAGCATGGTCGGAACCACTACCAATGTCTGGAATGTCGAAGGTATGCCATTGGAAAAATCCATATCGCGGCAGCGAATGAGGCCGCACCAGAAAAGGGGTAACCCAATTGACCAGCGTGACGGCAAGTTGACTCATCGCAAAGAGTGACAATATGCCCACTGTTCCTAACAACCAACCGCTCGCACCGTCCGAAGATGCTTCGAACAACAGGAGGCCAGTCAGACTCAGCGTAATCAAAGCGATAGCGCCGAGATAGCAGAAAAGCGGGTACTGGCGTCCTGCGCGCCAAAATTTCTCCCGTAATGAGACGCGTACCTGCGCTGCCTCCTCAAGCTCCGTCAAGCCTTCGTCAATCAGGTAAAAGCCGACATGCTTGCTGACGCTGTCATTCCCATTCGGCTCGGCCTCACGCGCCAACCGTAGCGCCAGCCGCGCCACCTCCACTTCCGACATCGGACTTGCTTTGGCCAGCCGCTCCACCGCATGCCGATAACGGTCACGGCTGGCAAAATCCATCCTGCCATAAACCCCGTCCGGGTCCTCTCGCAATGTTTGCTCCACAAGGCTTGTCGTTTCGACAAAATCGCGCCAGTCGATGCCGCCCAGCTTGCGCAGGCTATTGATACTGTTGGATACTGAAACCTGGTCAGCCGCCTGTTGCTGATTTCCCAGTTGCACCATCTGATCGATGGTCTGGTTCGACTCTGCCAGCCTCTGCTCGATCCAGGTCAATGGCAGCGCCAGCCAGGGGCCCTGCCCCTGCAGCCGGCGGGCCAGTTCGGAAATGAAAGGTGTTGTCATCGGCGGGTCGGACCGCGCCATGTCAGCAATGACAAGAACCAGACTCTTGGGATCTTTTTCGGCAACGCTCGTAATCTCGTCCGCCCAGGCATCGGCAAGATTCCGGTCTATTCTGCCGGCTGCGACATGTACCCCGACACGACGGAGATTTTCGATCAATGCCAGCCGCAGCATAATCGGAATCGCCCATAATTCGCCCAACTGCAGGTTGGCCACCGCCTGATACGCGGCGACAAAACGCCTGAGACTCTCCGTATCGACCCTCCCATCGCCGTGAGAAATCGCCTGCAACGCGATGTCATAGACCCGCGGAAGATTTGCGGAGGTTCCGTTTGCAAGAAGAGGTAGTTCCCTGCTATAGCTTTTGGGAAGATGACGCCGGGCGGTGCGGATTTGCTCTTCTATCAAATAGAAATTGTCATAAAGCCATTCACCCGCCGGCGTCAGGAGCTGGTCCGCCGTGACTGCTTCGGTCAGCACATTGGCGATATCGAACAATGTTTTTTCGTTATCGTCCAGCCGCGCCAGGAGCTGATCCGTGCCCCGGTTCGACGACACTTCGTGAGACGCCGCAAGAATTCCCCCGTACAGCTCCATCTGATCGGCGCTGAATAGTTCAGAGCGCAATGGCAGTTCTTCACTGATCGGGACCGGCGGCTTTCCGATTTTCCTGAGCCGGGCCGTAAAGGGAAGTAAAAGCTCGGAAACGGTTGTGTCTCTAGCTTTCAATCTGGATATTCTCCGGGGACACATCCATCAGGCAGTGCAATCAAAGTACTGGTCTTCTGTAATGGGCATGAGGCTTCAAATGTAGTAGTCTCATCTTGATTTCGTGATAATCGTAAACCTCTCCGCCTGCACAGCTCTTTAATGCAATGCAGACAGATTAAATGGTTTAACAAAAAAGGGAAGAATGTTCTGCGGATATCGAAGCTCCTTCTCAAGCACAAGCTTCCGCGCAACGAGAGATTTATCGTAATAGCGCCTTCCGGCGTCTTTTATTTGATGTGCATGAAACCTCCGCAGGTTTCGTGCCATTGTATTTTCGCATGCTCCACCATTATGATACGTTGGCGTGGGCGCGATTCTTGAGATACGCTGGCGCGCAAGCACTTAGCGTGCGATTGTGACTTTATCCGGCCAAAAGGCCATTATTGCATGTTAAAACCCGGCTCATCGGTGGTATGTACGCTAGCGCACCAAATACCCGCATGTAAAATGGAATACTCAGCAAAAAGCTCCACTTGACAGGATTGCTTCTGAAGATAAATGCTATCATAAGTTTGGATGGGAACCCGGGGGTGGAAGGAAACAAGAGTCACTTGCGATCTTCAGATTTCATTTCATTGCGCCCGGCTGCGCTTACTTTTTACAGACCTCTGTAACGGATGCTAAGTTCTCCTCCACATCAGCCCGATCAGAACCATCTCCTCGCTGCTCTGCCGGCGACTGAACTTGAACGTTTAAAACCGCATCTCGAACTGGTGCATATGCCCCTCGGTGACGTTCTTTGCGAGTCCGGCGGGCGCCTTCCCTACGTCTATTTTCCAACTTCCACCATTATTTCCCTCCATTACATCCTGGAAAACGGCGCCTCATCCGAGATTGCGGGCGTAGGCAATGAAGGCATGCTCGGAATTTCATTGTTCATGGGCGGCGAAAGCACGCCGAGTTGGGCGACAGTGCAAACCGCAGGCTACGGTTATCGAATGAAGGCCGCGCTTCTGTTGCAAGAGTTTAATCAGGGGGGGCCAGTGCAGCGCCTGTTGTTGCGATACACCCAGGCGCTTATTACGCAGATTTCCCAGACCGCGGTATGCAATCGGCATCATACGATCGAGCAGCAGCTGTGCCGGTGGCTGTTGCTGACGCTCGACCGGTTGAATTCGGAGGAACTGGTGATGACTCAGGAATTGATCGCCAGCATGCTTGGCGTGCGCCGGGAGGGCATAACAGAGGCTGCCGGAAAATTGCAACAAGCGGGAATCATCCGCTACCGCCGCGGACACATTACAGTACTCGACCAGATCGGACTGAAAGTGCACGTTTGCGAGTGCTATGATGTGGTCAAGAAGGAATTTGACCGCTTGTTTCGCGACGTGCGGAAGTACTAGGTTACTAGTCGCGCCTTCATCCGGCGTTTATCTGGTTTAGCTCGACGCGGCCGTCAGACTGGATTTGACCATTCATTTCAAGTTTCACCTCAGCAATCCCGACCTTCATCCCCTGAAGCACTTCCCTTCCCTGCTGTTGCAGTCGCACCTTATTCATGATCCAATGTGCGATGACGTACTGAACATTCCATCAGCGAAAGTACTATTCAACCTAAATCCGGCAGTTGACCGCTTGTTTTTCAATTTAGCGTTGTGATCCACCAGTTCCATCAGTACCAAATTTAGGTATTCAAAACTCGCTCGAAGTAATTATTCATTTCAAGTTCCGGACTGGAAGTCCTGTCAGCCATGAGACGTCGTACAAAAAGAATATTGTCTATCTCCAGCATTGTATTTGTGCTGCTTGTCACGATATTCATTGTCTGGTTCGACTGGAATATGATAAAGCCATATGTGGAACGCCAGGTCACCGAAAAGACCGGGCGCGAATTCGTGATTCGGGACCTGGATGTCAGGTTATCACTCAATCCATTGATCAGCGCTGAGGGAATTTCGCTTGCCAACGCCGAATGGGGAACTGAACAGCCCATGCTCGATGTCGACAAGGTCGCGTTCAGGATCAGCCTTTGGGATCTGCTCCTGGGAGACGTCGTATTGCCTGAAGTATCCGTAGCCCGGTCGAAGATCATCCTCGAAAAAAGTGCTGACGGAAAGCGTAACTGGGATTTGAAAAAAGAGGAGGAAGAGGAAGCGGAATTGCCAAAAATCGGCAGACTCACCCTGGAGGAGGGGCAGCTCACCTATCGCGATCCCAAGACCGAAACCGACGTAATAGCCCGCATATTTACAGATCCCGCAGCGGATGCACGGGAAATGCCGCTAGATGTGGCGGCGGAAGGCAAGTTCACGGGCCTGGAGTTCAAAGCCCAGGCTCGGGGTGGCAAGATAATGTCTCTCGCGGACAAGACGCTTCCCTATCCCATCAAGGCCAGCGCCGACGTTGGAACAACCCATGCCGAGATTGATGGCACTATTACCGGTCTGGAAAAATTGGCTAAGATGGACTTGAAGCTGAACGTACAGGGCGAAGATCTATCCGCGCTTTACCCGATAACGGGCATTGTTATTTTCCCCTCACCGCCCTATCACATATCGGGAACGGTTACGCACCAGAAAACCGAGTGGTCCATGAAAGGATTTTCGGGGCAGGTGGGCAAAAGTGATCTCGGCGGCGACTTACTTTTTGATACGGGAGGCAAACGCCCGATGTTGCGTGGGGACGTAGTCTCCAAGGTTCTCGACCTGAATGACTTGAAGGGTTTTATCGGCGCCAGAAAGGCGCCGCAACCGCAAGATACGCCTGCGGAGAAGGAGGAAAAGAAGGCGTCGATCGAGGCACAGAAAGACCGCGTCCTACCCGACCAGGAGTTCAGGGTCGACCGCCTGCAGGCCATGGACGCGGACGTCAAGTTTACAGGGGAATCGATTCGTAATAAGGATTTGCCCGTCAAACACCTGGTAACCCACTTAAAAATAGACAATGGCTTGCTGACCATTGATCCAGCTAATTTCTCGGTGGCAGGCGGTAATATCATTGCCAGCGTCACGATAAATGCTCGCGAGGAAATCCCTTCGGGGGAAGCCAAGGTTGATTTCAAGAAGCTGCAATTGCCGAAACTTTTCCCCAAGATCGAGCTCACCCACGGCAGTAGCGGGCTAATCGGCGGCACGGCGAAGATAAAGAGTCATGGAAAATCGGTGGGATCGCTTCTGGGGTCCGCTGACGGCCGCTTCGGGTTGATCATGTCAGGCGGCCAGATTAGTAACTTGATGCTGGAGATCATGGGACTGGACGCAGGCGAGATTATGAAATTCCTGGTGACCGGGGACAAAAACGTCAAGGTCCGTTGCGGTGTCATGGATTTCGGTATCAAGAAAGGCATAATGGCCACCGAAACCTTCGTCATCGACACAACAGACACCAATATCCTTGGCGAAGGCGAGATAAGTCTGGTTGACGAAGCCATCGAAATGAAACTGTCTCCGCAGCCTAAAGACTTCAGTATTGTGAGCCTCCGTACACCCGTCCATATTGGCGGTACTTTCAAGAAGCCAACGGTATACCCGGACAAAATGCTGGCTATACGCATTGGCGCCGCGGTAGTGCTGGGTATTTTTGCGACGCCGGCCGGTGCACTGATACCCCTGATCGAGACGGGCCCCGGCGAGGATAACGATTGCAAGGCGTTGATTGCCTCGACGAAGCAGCCTTTGCCGCATCATCCGCAGGGATCAAAAAAGAAAGATGGACCGGAGAAACATTAAGTATTTTGATCGGATGGGGATGATCTGCCTGAGACCCGTTGCCCCATTCAGTCTCTCTCTTATGTGTGTAAGCGCACGGATCGAGCCGCAACAATCATTATAGTTAACTACATATTCTGATTTCGAACAGACGATCCTGGCCAGAAGCGCCTTAGCACCGGCTCGTCATCGATTCTTCGCGAGGCATGAGCACGTTTCTTACGGCGCATCTTCCCAATAAATCCGTGATCAAAGGCGCATTACGGGGATGTTCAACATCAACCAGAGGCATCCGTGATGGAAACCACAGAAATTCCTGAACAGCATCAAACGCGGCAACCCGGGCTGGAAACGGAGATGGAGCCCAAGCCTGACTCGACTGTAGAAGAATATAAAGGCAGTGGCAAGCTGAAATCCAAGGTAGCGATTATCACCGGCGGCGATAGCGGTATCGGCCGCGCGGTGGCGGTTGCTTTTGCCAAAGAGGGAGCCGACATCGTCATTGCTTATCTTAACGAGCATGGCGATGCAGATGCTACAAAAAGTGAAGTCGAACAATGTGGAAGAAAGTGTCTTCTAATCGCTGGAGACGTAGGAGATGAAAAATTCTGTGCAGAAGTCGCGGCAAAGGCGGTCTCTGCTTTTGGCCAAATCGATATCGTGGTTAACAATGCGGCGGAGCAACATGTTCGGGAAAGCATTCTTGATATCGATAATGCGCAGCTTGAAAGAACCTTCCGCACAAATATATTTTCGATGTTCCATATGGTGAAGGCCGCGCTTCCCCATCTGAAAAAAGGAGCGTGCATAATCAACACGACCTCTGTAACCGCCTACAAGGGAAGTCCGCATCTGCTGGATTATTCCGCCACCAAAGGTGCAATCGTGTCATTTACGCGATCTTTGTCGCTACAGCTGATCGAGCAGGGAATACGCGTTAACGCGGTGGCTCCCGGCCCGATATGGACGCCTTTGATACCCTCCACTTTTCCACCTGAGAAGGTGGGCAGTTTCGGAAAAGACGTCCCGATGAAACGGCCAGGACAACCTGACGAGGTTGCGCCCTGTTATGTTTTTCTGGCCTCTCAGGACTCCTCGTATATCGCGGGGCAAGTGCTTCATCCGAATGGCGGCACCATCGTAAATGGTTAAATAGACGGTTAAAGGCCCCGACCGTTCAGCCGGGCTTCCGATTCGTGACATTCGTCGGAGAAGCACCTCAATAGCCGATGAGCCCCGGCACGTCTGTGAAATAAAAAGACGTCCTTTCCCCCCAATAGCGCCCGGACAATAACGTAGAACAGACAAGCTGTCCAAACGGCGGCTGTTTCGCCGTTTATTCGCCATTTATTCGAACATGAGTCAGAAGGAGGAGAACAAATGCAAACCGATTTTGCAGCTTCGATTGCCGGAATATCTTTGTTTGCCCAAATGTCTTTTACCGATATATCTTTTCTGGACGAATTGTCCATAATGCCGGTAGCCAGCGCTGAATCAACCCAAAACCAGGCACACACCGCCAGCAATCCGGAATCGATATTTACTCCCGTAAAATTCTCGCTGGAACTGATCAAGCCCGGAGCTTTTGATACCGACTCCCGCCCGAGGACGGACGGCGTTAACCTTTCCGGCGATCATCATTGGTATCTGTTCATGAACCCGGGGCAATCGGGTTTACGTTCACCTGCAAGACAGGCATAGAGTATCCCGTTACGACCAATACAAAACTGACTTTCGTCGATGCTGCTACCGGCGTGGAGGTTGCGGAAGCT
>CAWHQD010000035.1:0-31462 GCA_963831395.1 uncultured beta proteobacterium | reverse complement strand
TCAAGAGCCGGATCGATGACGTTTCCAAACTATTGGAACGTCTCGAAATCGACGAACAGAGCCGTAAACGAATTATGGGGGGAACAGCAGCAGCTTGGCTAGGGATAAGTTGACATGAAAATAATTTCGACCGCGGAACGTCCGATCAACCTGCTGGCAGATCGTTGGAGGCGCCATTGTAGGCGGAATGGAAACCTACGTGTTGCGGTTGCTCGAGCGCCTACCGCAAAATCTTTTCCGTGTCACTTGCCTATGTGTATGCGAGAGCCGCTTTACTGCACAGTTGCGCGATATCTGTTGCAGCGTTCACGTTACCCCAATAACCGATGAGCCTGACTGGCAGTCCATCCAGCTTGGCGTTAGCCTTATCCGGTGCCGACGCCATTGACGTAATACATGCGCACCTTCCCAATGCCCATTTACTGGCCGGCATCCTAAGCAGGATGACCGAAACGCCGGCATTGGCCACGGTTCACGGGCGTTATCTGACCATACGCGATTTCGAAGTGCACAGACTGATGCATACTCACATCAGCGTCGTTGCCAAAACCGCTTACTTTCAAGCTTTAAGCCTGGGTGTCCCCGCCAGTAACCTGCGGTTCATTGCAAATGGTGTCGATACAACACTTTTCCACCCAGGCCCCAAGACCGGCTATCTCCACTCCATCGTTAATATCGCGCCGGGAACCCCACTTGTGGGATTCATAGGACGGCTTTCCCCGGAAAAAGGCCCGGAAGTATTTATACAAGCCGCAAATATTGCGCATGCAAAATTGAAAAATTGCCATTTTGTATTGGTGGGCGAAGGCCCGATGCGTGGAAGGCTGAAGGATGAAATCGATAAGCTCGGCCTCGGTGACTGTGTTCACATCGCCGGTCTTCAAGACGATATGCCCAAGGTCTATGCTTCCCTTGATCTCGTCGTATCCACTTCATACTCGGAAGCAATGCCGCTTGCGATGATAGAAGCAATGGCATCGGGCTTACCTGTGGTTGCGACAAATGTCGGCGGCGTAGTCGACATTGTCGAGGTGGACATACGGGACTGCTGAACAGCGTAAACGATGTGAAAGGGATTTCGAATAATATCGTGGCTTTAATGCTGAACGAGTCAGCGCGGGCAGAAATGGGAAGGGCAGCTCGAAAACGAGCGGAAGAAAAGTTCGAACTGAGCGATAGCGCCAGCCAAACATCGGAATTATTAAGTTCGCTTACCCAGGCCGGAAATGTTAGCGAACGAAGTATCGGACATTACTGAAGTTTTATTGGAAAAGGCTGCGACGTCCTTTCCTCGTTTTCCACATTGCTTCTTGTAGGCTCAGCCTCATCTTTGGTGCTCGACGGCAACCGGTCTTTCCGGGATCCATGAGCATGGGAATAGACCCAGGTAAACTCTGCTCCGAGTAAAAATATCTGGGCAGAATAATATACCCACACAAGCACAACCACCAACGAGCCGGCAGCGCCAAATCCTGAACTCACTGCACTTTTTCCGATATAGAGACCAATCAAAACCTTACCGACGGTAAATAGCAAGGCGGTAACCGTGGCTCCCGCCCACACATCCTGCCACTGGATTTTGACCCGAGGCATGAATTTGTAAAGCATCGCGAATACTGCCGTCATAAGGGCAAAGCTGACGATAAAATTAATTCCGGTTGCCAGTATTTCAAGATTTGAAAAAAATGGTCCCCACCATTTTCCCAGTGCCGCAACCGCTGCGCTGAATACGAGGGATACCATCAGCAAAAAACCGATTCCCAGTATTATTCCGAACGACAGCAATCGCGACCTGATCAATTTCCATATTCCCCCCTTTTTATCCTTGCCCGGAGCGCGCCATATACGATCAAAAGCATCCTGCAACTCGCCAAACACCGTCGTTGCGCCAATCAGCAGCAAGACCGTTCCAATAATCGTACCCGCCGCGCCCTCTTCCGGTTCACTCACGCTTTCAAGTAAAGCCTGCACTGCCTGTGCTCCCTGGTCACCCATCAAGTCCCGCAACTGATAGAAAATTTCACCTCGCACCGCTTCTTCCCCAAAGACGAGCCCAGCGGTTGAAATAACGATGAGTAACAGCGGAGCTATCGAAAACATCGTGTAATACGCCAGCGCCGCGCCCATGCTGGGCGCATAATCGTCAAGCCAGGATGAAAAGGACTCTTTGACCAGAGTCCATACTTGCGTAATATTCATGTCGTCCCCATTTTCCCTTATCGTCACGGGATGGCGATAAAAAACACGAACCGCACAAGGTCTCATTAGTGCGGAAAGCATATTGATACTGAATTACGATAGGGGAAATGATGCGGCTGGTATGTGCGGCATTGCACAAACCACTTTCAGTGGCTACGCAAGTTCACTTCGAAGATCATCGAAATGCGCGAGTTGTCTTTTTTTCTGGAGGACGGAAGCTTTCGTCGCTAGACCGGCTTCCTCGGCTTGTATATCTGGTAGGCGGGATTGGGCGAATCGGGCAACAGTTCGAAATTATCCACGATATATCGATGGATCAGCGAATGGGTATTACGGAAACGCAACTCCTCGCGCCCGTCGAGGGGCCAATCATATACCAGAATAAATCCGGGATTGGCGATCTTGATACGTTCGATTTCTTCCTGTTGAAAGCCTTCATTTCGCGGGAACAGGGGATAGATTTCCCACATCGGAGACTTCTTCCCAAGCAGTGCATAGGCTCCTGGCCAGAAAGGCGTAGCGATGAAACTCCGGCCATCGGGAGCATATTCATCAGTCAGTTTCCGAAGCAAATGGACATCATTCGCTACATCCGGCGCAACACCGAGCTCGTCTCCGGAAATTTCGATGCTTACGCATTGTTTGCTCGCATCACATTGCCACCCTGGATGAGAAACGTGCGTCACCCACAGGCTGGCGCCGCATAGCATGAGTGCCAAAGGCCACTTGATCTTAGGGGATTGTGCCGCGAGCAGCACCAGGCAACCTATTAATAACGGGAAGATGCCCTGCGCAAGATGGCCGACATCGGCACGGGAATAAGCATAATGCGCATACGGCAAGGCGAGGAATGCAGCAGCAACCAGCACCGGCGAAGCCGCCCTTTTCCGGAATTTTTGCCAACTCACCCATGCAATCGCTACTACCCCAAAAACGACCGTACCAATAAAAAACAGACCGATCAGCAATCCTCGAATCGCCTCACCTGCGGGCGCCAAGCCGAAGGGCGCCTTCCACGGCCATGGAATGGGCAGAGGAAGGTTAGTGGCCTTGACTTCAAACAGAAAATAGATGCTCTCCCAGAAGGCTGTGTCAAAACCTGGAACCAGCCATATCATGAGAAGCACAGGCGTAAAACCGATCACTACTCCTGCAACCCAGAGCCCTATCCCCTCGATAAACCTGGGCGCACCCGCACGGCTGCCGCGGTTGATAGTCAACCAAGCCATGACCCCGACGCTGCCTGCAACTCCATACATGCCGTGATTGCGCCCGAAAACCGCTACAAGACCCACGCACATGCCACACAGGAAATAACGTAGCCTTGAAGGATTTTGAACCAGGAAAGCCAGTGCGCCGATCAGGAGAATGGATAAAGAGATATCGAACAGTTTATGACGCGGAAACATCCATACTGTCAACGTAACTGCCGAGAGCAATAAATAGACAAAACTCCAGTTTTTGAAACGTTGAGTCGTGCTTTGCGCGATTAACAGCAAGCCTGCGAATAATCCAATCGCCTGAAAAACCGCCACGGCGCTGCGAAGCGCCATGATGCCATTGTCGCCCTTGAGGCTCATGAGCGCCGCCGACCAGTAATAACGGCCGGGGTCGTAGGACATGAAATCGCGGATGGGCACTTCACCCAGCATCACGCGCTGAGCGCCGTACCAGAGATAGCCCTCATCCCATAAATTAAAGCCTTTGTGCCCCTGCCACAAGAAAAGGGTGAATACGATGGAACTGGCCAGCGCTAGCGTTGCCAGTATCGAAAATATCTGAAGGATTGTCGGCTTATTTTTTTGGCGTATGCTCAAATTAGATGATGCTGGCTTAATGGACGGCAGGAGGATAACGACATTTTGGCACGTTTCGTCATTTTCGACCTTATCCACCTCATCCGCCTCATGATTTTCGTACGGAATCATAAAGCGAGCTTGGCCCTGAGCCAGCCCTGATTCAGTTTTCGGCTGTCGGGTTGTTGGTTACAATGGGCTTGGAATCAGATTAAAACTGGCAAGTTTGGACCAATAGCGCCCGAAGGGGATCAGGGCCTGCGGCACGCAAGGTAACAGGAGACTAAGGCGTTGCCGCGCTTTGCCCCTTGCACTCAATTTCCCAGATAAGGCGCGAGGACGTGACTTCGCCAAGTTGATTCATGATTGGCACAGTCTCCTCGGAGAGGAGTGTATATTCAGACAGGCACAGGTTCCTTGCGTTAATGTCCAGCCATTGGACAGCCTGCCGCCTTGCTCCGTCACCTCCATCATACAAGCTGGTGATGGAGTAGACTCTTGAGCCGTCTTGTGTTCTGACGGGTTTGTAATCATCGGCCATTGAACCGCATCCGGTCAGAAGGACGATGGCTGACAAAGCACTTTTCATTATTTTTTGCAGATCGCCGCGGCGCCGTAAAGATTTCAGGTTCTAACCGAAATGCTATAGGAACCGGTCCCGGTTGCGCTGTAATGCCGCACACGGGCATAGTACTCACCAGCGACGAGGTTGACCGCAATTCTCGAGTTGGTTCCGGGGCCGCTATCATCATCCTGGGTGATTAGCGTGGCCGGGTTGTCTGGACCAAATAACGTCAGGAAGCAGTCAGTGCTGCCAGCGGTCTCGATTGTGTGGACGGCCGGGGTGGTGACGGTAAACCTGTACATATCCCTCTCGTTCGCCGCAGAGATTGTTCCCTGCACTGCAGGACCGTTCACCTGGATGGTTTGAATGCCTGGTTGCGCTCCCGATCCGCTCACCGAGATAGTATAGCTTCCGGTCGAGGAACTGCTGTAGTGCCGCACGCGCACATAATATGTGCCTGCCGCCAGGTCTCTTGCGATCCGCGAATTCGAGCCTGGCCCGCTGTCGTCGTCTTCGGTTATGAATGCTGCCATATCGTTTGGGCCGTACAGGGACGCCACCACATCTGTCGATCCCTGGGTCTGAACTACATAATTCCCCGATGTTGTTACGGCGAAACTGAATACATCCACCTCGCCCGCCTGGGCTATCGAAGCGGGAACGGGCGGCGCATCGATGGCAAGCGGCACGATCTCCCCGGTATCCGGCTCCTCATTATCGTAGGTGTAATCGAGCGCATGGTGATCGAGAACGCTTCTTGGCGTGGGTGGCGTCGACTCGTCGTCCCATGGCGGCATCGGGTCATCCAGACCATGACCCGCTACAACATTGGCCGTGCCGCTGGGGGGCCTGTAGTTCTCGCCAGGATTTTCCCTTTGCCATTCGGCCCATAGCCGATCGATATTGCAATGGTGCAGCCAAAACACGGGGTCATTTGGAGACGACATCGCCATCATCGATCCGCCCACCCACATATGCCCGGGGTTGTGAATAACTCCTTCCAACCGGTTTCGAAAGCTTGTGTTCGTGCTGCTATCGGAATTCCAGGGTGCGGAATCATATGGGACCACATTTTTCGCGGCATTGACGCCCGCTTGGGTAGGCAGTGAACCCATGGCGCCAAAGGCGCGCGTAAGGAAAGGGGTTGTATCGCCCGGATCCCGGACGGTAAGGTTCCATTCCCCGGTGGAAAAGGCGAAGGGGCCGCTTGTAACTCGCTGATCAGCACCCGTTCCGTTTCCGCCCATAAAGTTCGCATTCCAGATCGAGGCCGTCGGCGTCCTGTCGACTGTCCAGTCCCAATACGGCAGGGAAACGCTAGCGTCGATCTCCTGGAGAGCACGTTCGAACCGGCGAAGGTATTCCCGGTGCCAGGGCAAGAAAGCGGGGCCTGCATGCGCAGGATCGTTGGGGCCGGCAAGAAAAGCAGCGCGGTGCTGGGCAACGAATATGTCGTAAATGCCATTTGCTTTGAGGGCTTTTACCGCGGCGACAAATGCGGATTTCTCTGACAATGTCAGGCTGGACTGATTCTTTCGGATTCCCATGCTATCTCCCCGCCTCTTTGTAGTCGATAATTTTCCTGGCTAAATCAATCAGCAAAGGTTGGGGATCGAAGGCAAAACCAGAGGCAATAAATGCGCCGGCGGCATTCCGCACAGTGAAGATTCGCTCCCCGTCGATGTACAAATCAGGGGCTTCCACATCATCTTGTGCGCCTTCTCCAGGAAGTGGCGGAGCACCTCTTCGCGCCGCCAAAGCTTCCTCCCCTGATCGAACAATGATTTCCCGTCCCTTATAAACCTCGCGTTGCTCCGCCATTTTTTTCCTCGCAATGTATGTTTCAGGCCAAGTCCAAAACTTCAGCACGCGCTAGCTAGCGTCGATTTCAATATAGCCCATCTCGCTGAAAATACCAGGTGGCAGAAGCGAGCGTTTCTAAGCTCATATGGCCGGTTCCGCCTTCACACGGATCAACCGGTCTGTCTGGCTGATATCGAAGCGAACCGGGAGGAACTGCTCCAACAGCCAGATGGTAGTGGCGGCGTGAGATGAAAGACTTCTCGCAAGAAAGCAGGAACTGCCGCTAGCCAGCGCAAGATAAATCAGTATCTGATCCGCAGCATGGATATCCAGCGTTGCTCCGGACAAGATTTCCTCGCGCAGACACTGCCCCGCCACTGAGCCAAGCTGTTCAGCGCGGATTCCCCTTTGCGCGATGCCGGAAGCCCCCAGCCTGGTGCGCTCTGTGTGCGCAACCAGAACGATTGCCCCGCCCGGGCCAAACGCTTCATCCGCGCCTGCTGCGGCAAGGTCGATAGCCGGCGGCGGAAAAATGGAGAGCTCCGCCAGTGCTGCATCCGTCATTCGCTGAACAATGTGAACCGGAAGGTGGGAAATATGTGCATAGCCGCGAATTTCAGTGAGGGATCCCGATGCATCCAGGACCAAAGGCCGAAGAGGCGGAGAGGGTTCAACTTCCACAGCCACGCGCCCTCCTCCGCGCGGATAATATCCCCGTCCCAGTAAATCGATTTTTGCCTTGGCGCCCATGCTCGATAACAATGGCAGCAATATGTGGCGCAAATAATCGAGCGGCGGCGCAGCACGAACATCCGTCCCTCCGGTGATATTCATCCTTAATCTTTCGCCGCAGGCAATGGCCACGGGAAGCGCTGCCTGAAGCACCAGCGTGATGCTCCCCGCAGTGCCGACGGGAAAATCGAACTGGCCGCCGCGCAACGGACCAGGCCAAAAACTGATTTCCCTGGACTTGACTTCCAGCCCCTCCGCCTCCGCGCCACAAAGCGCTGCCACGGCCTTGACCGCGGTAAGATGTTGCGGTGCAAGACCGGGGTTGGCTCGTTTAGCGCGGACGTTGTACACATGAACAGCTTGGCCGGTGATCGCCGCGAGCGCCACCGATGTGCGAAGCAGTTGCCCGCCACCTTCCCCATAGGAGCCGTCGATTTCGCGCATGGCGCTCTTACACCTCTTACCTTTATCGGCAGAACAATTCTTGGATCGAAAAATTTAATGTAGCATTAAACAACGAGCATTCCAGACAAGAGTATTTTTCTCGACGATCGGCGGTGTGAAACGGTACAGTGAATGGCAGCATTGCGGCGTTGTAGCGGTGAACATGCTTGAGCAGGCAACTGTGCGCGGCTTTACGTGACCTGTACAAGAAAAGTGGATTCTGTTCAAGTGCAGAGGAGCGGTCATGATACCCATTCAGGAATTACTCAATCGGATTCGCTGGGATGGTGCATTCGCAGAAGGGGATTTCGTGATCGGATACTACGACCGCGTAGCGGAAATGGTCATTCAGGTCCCATTAAGCCAGATTCACTTTACTCAAGGCGACCATTTTTTCTTTCAGGTCACAGATCCGGATGGCTGTACTCACGAAATTCCCTTCCATCGGGTCAGGGAAGTTTACAAGAATAAAGAGTTGATCTGGCATAGGGAAGGCCAGGACAAAGCGGAGCAATAGCATAACGCGCGCGCGGACAACGTCTTCCGGCGCCTCGTTCGAATGGAGATCAATTCGAATGCCGCACATTAAACCTGAAGCAATTGGTGCTGACACGGCAAGCCTATCTCGAAAGATAGCGAGCGAAGGGAGAGATCCCGAGCTCATCAAGTTGCTACGGTAGAGGCGATATCACCTCTGCGACGTTGAACGCGTGAGTTTTCACACATAAGCAAGACAACATGCCTCGGCCAGTACACAGTTTACGGAATGTTGTGATCCAGCTGGATTGTCCCAGTTGCGGGAGGTGATTGCCGATCACCTTGGTGTGGCGCGCGGAATCAGCGTTTCTTCTGACCAGATAATTATTACAGGCGGCTCTCAGGAGGGATTGAATCTGGCAGCCCGGCTACTGGTGAAAGAAGGAACATTGGTCGCTACGGAAAACCCCTGTTACCACGGCGCCAAGGCTCTTTTTGAAAGCTATTATGCGAAACTGATTCAGGTGCCTGTGGATGAAGCGGGACTGGATGTAGAGCAATTGCCCAGAGATGGCGTGACATTGCTCTATGTCACCCCTTCTCATCAGTTTCCCCTTGGCTTTACGCTACCCATTGAGCGCAGGTTGAAACTCCTGGATTGGGCGCGCCGTTGTGGCGCGCTTATTATAGAGGATGACTACGACTCGGATTTCCGATACCGCGGTTCACCGCTGACAGCGCTAATGGGCCTTGATGATCATGGTTGTGTAATGTATTTGGGAACATTCTCCAAATCCATGGGCGCTGGTCTGCGTCTGGGCTATCTGGTTGTGCCCAAGGCGTTGATTCCTGCGGCACGCTCGGCCAAGGCGCTGCTCAATAGTGGAAATGCATGGCTGGATCAGGCAACAATGGCCGAATTTATCCGGAGTGGCGCTTATGGCAATCACTTGCGGCGCATGCGTAATATCTATTCCAAGCGTCATGATTGCCTCATAGAAGCGTTACGTGAACATTTCGGCCCAGTCCGGCTTTCGGGGTTGGAGAGCGGCCTGCATCTCGCCTGGCATCTGCCGGATAACTATCCTGATGCGTCCGAGCTTCAAGCGATTGCGTTGCGCCACGGGGTGGGCATTTATTCTATTGGGTCCGGCACCACCTATGCTTATGGGAAATGCGGCTATAGCGCACGTACTCTCGTGCTTGGTTTTTCTTCCCTTAACGAGTACCAGATCCGAGCTGGCATTCGACGAATGGCTGATGCATTTGCAGGCTTGCCGATAGAAAGAGGGCTTGTGGAAGCACTGGGCTAACTAACTGCCTCTTCCTCAGCTGGTGCGTTCACAAATATCGCTCGGCTCTCTTTGTCTCACAAAAGATAGTTTTCGCCACTGAACTCCCGGCAAGCTTAGGGTATTTAATTTATATTGACCTTCTTGTTCCAAGTGGTTGAGCTCGGGCGCGATCTCTAACAACATCCACACCTCTTTTTAGCCAGTCTATACCTAAAACAAGGGTCAACTCGATCCTTTAAATACGTGGAATGTTACGATTTCTCTAAAGAGAGAAAGGTTTTTAGCTTTTCTGCGATTGCATCCTGATCATGAAGTTCGCATTCCCAAAGCATCAGAACACGCCACCCTAAGGCAGCCAGGCTAGAAAGATATTTCAAATCTCGCTGCTGGGTCCGTCTAATTTTATTTACCCAGTAATCTCTACGGGTCTTTGGAATTCTTGCACCGCGATGGCAGGAATGGCCATGCCAGAAGCAACCGTGAATAAAAATTGCGAGCTTACGGCCTACCCATACAATATCCGGCTTACCCGGAATATCGCTACGATGTATCCGGTATCCAGTATGACCCATGCTTCGTAAAAGATGACGCACCGCCAACTCAGGTGTAGTGTTTTTTCCTTTCACTTGGCGCATTGCGTAGATGCGCTGCGTGCTAGTAAGATTATCAGTCAAAGTCTATTCGTAAGCTTGCGTCTGACTCGTACTTTGCGACTATTTCATTGTATTTCTCCATCAACCTTAAAACCGTTATTTTTCGGTTAGATCCCTTAAACAAGCCCATTTCATATAAATTAGTTGCTAGAAACTGTAATGCGTCCAAGATTTCGACACGTCCTTCTATTCCCAGATTTTCCGCTAATCCTTCTGCGGCCCCGATCATTTTTCCAATAGTCAAAATTATCGGATGTTGTCCTGATTGAATATTAACTTGACATTTCCGCATAAGCGCTTCTGATGGCGCTGTAGTACAATGAATAACAGCGTTGTCGATTGTGAAATCACCTGACCGTGCGGAGACAGTATCAGCTACAGAAGCACCGTTATGGATAATTTCTATCTCAGGTAAGGCTAATTCCAGTTTTGCGCCGACAAGGTGCTGCAAAACAGCACCGATATAGGTCTTGCCCGGCGATTTTTTTTGCCGATCCAGAGCCTGATCGAGTAAATTACGAATTACCGACGCCAGCGTTCTGCTTGAATCGTAATTGAGTCTGAAAGGTTCAGTATTGAAAAAATCGATGAATCGAGCGATCCACCATGCTTCGATTGCCTCAATATCCTCTGCCGTTAATGAGGGAAGCGCATGAATGAAGTTTATGTAGGTTTTAGCAAGGCTCGGCGTTCCTCGACTCGTACGACCAGATTCCGTTCCTACCATTTGCATTACGCCATGGCTTCTTAAAATTTTATTTATATTGGCGCCGCTTAATCCTGATACCTGTCCTCCGCCTCGAGTAAGTAACTTACTATGATCAAATGGAAGTCCAAAAGTCTTGGCTTTGCGCGTGAGAACCAAAACTGTTCCCAAGCTTCCGACATTGACTACTTGATTTTGATCCTTAAATTTAACTAGCGACAGTTCAAGACTAGGACAGATCGGCATAAATCCTTGCGAGAGGAAGAAGAAGATTTTTTCCAAGCCATTCCACAACTGGAACCGCTACTGCGTCCCCCATCGCTCTGTAGCCGTCATTATAACTTCCTGGAATTTTATAGGTGTCTGGAGCACCCATTAATCTAGCAGTTTCACGAACAGTTAAGAGCCTGCTGTGTAATTCTCCATCCCTCTGCATAACAAGCAACTGCCGGCTGCTACCACCCCTAGGGGTGCGTAAACAACCTGCAATATTATCGAACCTCAGTTCTAGAACTTGCCTCCCGTTGCGAGTCCGCTTGTACCCGGGCGCTACAAACAGCTGCTTCTGAGGTAAAGCATTAAGGATGGCTGCATGTCGGGGAGAGATTAAACGAATATTTCGCTCACCGGATTCAGTCTTCGCGAAAGGCACGTCCCACTCAATAATGTCAGAAAGTGTAGTCCTGCAAAGCAACGGTTCAGGCATGCTCCACCAGACCCATCTATCGAGACCTATTGCAGCTTTTTGTACCATTTCTGGTTGAAGCCAAGTGGGACCAGAACTAACTAAACGAGCTGGAATTGCTATGTTTGCGTCAACTGCAACTACGAAGACGCGAGGCCGAGATTGCGGTAACCAGCGTATAGCGTCAATCATCATGGCCCCGACTATGTAGCCTCGTTCAGATAATGCGCGGTGTAACGTCCGATAATGCTCACCACCAGCAGATGAAACTAGGCCGACCACATTTTCTGCGACGAGAACCGGCGGTGAGAGAGGCATCTCATCAATAATGCGGAGCCATTCCCACACTAAACCACTGCGAGAACCATAGATTCCATCAGTCAATCCCGCTAGCGAAAGGTCTTGGCAGGGAAAAGACGCCCAAGCCATCGAAGCCTGCGGCAAGTCTCGCCCTTTAAAGTCTGAAATGGAACCGGAATGGAAATACTCCTTTGAATGATTCGCGACGTATACAGCCGCCTTTTTTTTGCAAATATCATTCGCCCAAATCGCCTTGTGCGTGCTCTTAAGCCCTTGAGCTACAAGTCCACTACCGGCAAAAAATTCTAGATAAGAATATCGGTTACTTGCAGAAGTTTCAGTTATCGACGAACATTCCTGCTCCACGGTAATGGGGGCATACGATAAGGCGTCCCTGTGGGTAAGCGAGTACAAGTCCATAGATGTATTGTAAAGTGTTTGACACGGCATGGCATGTTCAATCGAGAATCAGAAACAAAAATGGAGACACTGCTCTGTCGTGACGTCCATCGGCTCAGCACTTCGTCTGACGGATCTAACGTCTTGGCCACGCCATATGCCATTCCTTAGTCACCCAGTTAGTTATATCCATCATTGCTATATATTGCCGGCGGATTGGTAGCGTAGGGATTGTTAGCGCTGTCATTGCTGTAAGGGCTTCCATATTGCCCATGGGGATTATTGATGGAATCCTGACTGTATTCGCTCCCATACTGACCATGCGGATTACTAACCGAATTGGGATCGTAGGGGTTGGCGCTCAGGTCGCCCAGGTATTTGCCGGTTTGCCTGTCTCTGAGTTGGGGCGGATCTGCTTGAACGGTCCCTGAAATTAGAACCGCAAGCAGGATCAGCATATTGAATTTCATGACATCTCCTCTTTAAATATGGGTTGCAGCTCTCATGTCGTTTACCAGATCAGCCGAGACTTGAGCCCCCTATCTCGATAGCTCGCATACACTGGTTCAACTAATTCAAAAAACTTCAGCCGTCCTGCACGTCAGAATGCCGCCTCTTTCTCCTCCAGCCGGGCTTCCTTTTGAAGTTTTTCCATGGCGTAGACGCAATCAGGCCAGGTATCTCCGGTCATCTCATCCAGCGACGCCACCATTTCCTCCACCAGCAAGGTATCAACATTGGCCCGGCCTACCCCGAGGCTTGTCGCAAACGAACCCTTCACTCCCTGCGCTACCAGGTTAAGGCCCTGCAGAAGCTCAGAAGATCTGGTCAAGGACTCATGGATGCTCCGCTGCGACATCACATACAGAAATGCCTTGACCACGTTCTGCTCGGGAAGCGATTGCGTATCGCACATGCCCATCGTCAGTTCCAGCCAATCAACCACGCCCGCGCCGAGACCGATCTGGCGTAGTTCAACGTAGGTCTTAGGCCACTCGGACATGGGAGCGGTTCGCAGCCATTCGCTCAAGCCCAGGGGCGTCAGTTCACCGCCGGACCAATAGTGGCGGTTTTTGCGGTTGATGATGTAGTCACGCCTATGCTGGAAGGCAGTGGTATTCGCGCGAGTTCCATACACGAACGATGGCGATTTTTTAGCTACCTTGATGCCGTGCGGCGCATCGATATCGCTCCAATCCAGAGAAACAGCTGATTGATATTCGGTAATGCGGGTCTCGAAGTAACGTTTGTCCCGGGAAAACATGACTGACCCGGCGCCGCCCCACCCTGCAGGAATCATCTGCCTGACCTTGTGAAGATCCGGCATGCCGATCGGCTTGTTTTCTCCGGCCCGGTCATGCACCAGCAAAAAATTGGTCTGGTCAGTTACCAGTTGATAAGCAACCGCCAATTGCTTCGCCTCTGGCGCCTCAACCAATCCATCCGTTTCAACCGATTGCAGCCTCATAAAAGCAGCCAGCCTCGATAAGGCGTCATCAGGCCCCACTGTAACCGCGAAGGAGGCACAGCCGATCTCTTCTGGTACGCCGCCCGCCGAGCGTGCGCCGAGCAGTCGCACTTCGCCAACCGGCACTTGCCGCAGGAGGGCGAATACATTGATTGTATCCCCATCGAAAACGGCCGCGTTGAGGCGCGAAACCCAGATCGGCTTTGAACCAACGGGCCACACGACGGAGAGGTCCGTCAATCGCGGTGAGCGCAAGCGTGCAAACATGCGTAACACCGCGGGCTCCACCGCTTCTCCCGGAGCTACGAAGTCGCAGGCGCCGAGGGTAGCTTCCGCCAACCGGCGCAAGTGGCTTTCCGCCGGGCTGCTGCCGATGCCGACTACAAACACCCTGTGGCCCGAGGCCTTGGCCGATTCTATAATGCTGTCAATGGCGCTGATCTCACCATCCGTCACGATGAGGACGTCGCTGCGCATGGTTTGCGCTAGTCCGAACGTTGAGCGTAGCGCTTCTTCCATTTCAGTGCCGCCCAGATTGGCTTGCAGTCCTGCTATCCATCGTTGGGCCGCTAGTTGCGTAGTTTCTGTTGCTACCCATAAACCGCGCGAGCGGTGTTCGACGGTGTTGCCGAACCTGGAAAGCGAGAAACGGTCACCTTTCTTCAGCTGATGAATGATGGACTGCAAAGCCCGCCTGGCCGCCTCGATACTGTCGCCCGCCATCGAGCCGGAGCAATCCACCAGAACCTTGACCGCAACAGCGGTCGAGCCCTGGACGGAAATACGCGGGCAGAAACTTGCCAACACCGCCACACCATCCGCTTCTACGAAATCTCGAGCCAAAACGGCTGTGGAGCCGTGGGCCAACTGGTCCACGACCAGCACGAAATCGCAGTCGAGCGCGCCGCGATGCGCCAACGATACGGTCAGTACGCTACCCTCCGTCGAGCCGCGTGCGACATCAATCGGATGGCTGGGCGATGCTACCCGCGCATGCGCCAGTTCGCCGTGCAGGCGCAATACAATATCGAACGGGTATTCGGCCAATAAATCGTGGGCGGGCGCCTGGTGCGGTTGCAACCCGCCATCAATGATGGCATCGCCGTACCGTGGGGCAATGACTGTCGGGATCAGGAGGCGCAAACCCCGCTGTTCGAACTGCAATGTCTGAGCGTAGCGCAGCCTGATGATACAGCTCTCTCCTGCCCCCAGATTGCCGAGATTCAGGCTGTAGCTGTAATCGCGGTTCTTCTCGAGCATGATCGCGGCGCTGCCCTCCGAAAGGGCTTCCTCATAGCGGACTTCGGCTTGATTCTTTTCGATGACCGCACCTGTCAAATGCCTGGCCCCCAACTGGATATCGACGCCCAGCAGAACCGCGCCCCAGGGTAGGGGAAAGCTGTAGACAACTTCGACGTTTTTGCCGCCAGGATTGCGGAAATGCTGTTCCACATTCATTTCGAGCATCAAACCCCGCAATTCACCTATCGCTCGGACGTCCTCCAGCATCATGTGTTCGCCATGTCTTGTTTCCAGACAGGCATAGTCACGCTGATCCATCATCCTCTCCCTTTTTTCCTTGTTGCTCTTGTCCGGGCTCCCGCTTCACCGGGTCCGATTGGCCGCCGCTGATCTGAGCAAACAGCCCCATGATGCCTCTCACAAAACTACGGACCTGCTCAGGCGATAAACCTGCCCGGCCCGGCTCGATTACCACTTCAACCCCGTCCGTCACCGTCAGATGGCTACACACCTCGACCGTTCCTGCTGCGCGCGCACGCGGCGGAACCGGCGCCTGCTCACCCTGGAGCAATTCCCGAATGCGCTCAAGGGACACGCCGCCTGCTGTCCACTTCCTGATCAGCAACAGTTGCTCAAGATGTCGAGGACCATAGCGGGCCGCGCGTGTCTCACCCTCGGGCCGGTCAACGAGGCCGATCTGAACATAGTAGCGAACGGTCCGGGGAGGCAGATCCGCAAACACGCACAGTTCGGCCAGCGAATAGTGCGGTCCCGTTGAAAAAGCTGTCTCTGATTTCATACAGTCATTTTGACACTAATGATGTATTAAAACAAGTGCCTTGATTTTCGATGCTCGATGCTTGAATTATTCTTGCCGCAGCGAGAAGAATTCTGGACTCGCTATAATTACTTGCCTCGTGGTATTATTTGATCGATCCCGATCAATCATATATCAAGCAATGATTATTTGTCGTCTTTCTGCCATTCTCGGGGCCAAGCGCATAAAAGTCGCCGATGTGTGCCGGGCAACCGGCATCGCTCGCGCCACGCTTGATCGCTACTATTACGATCGGGTCAACAGCTTCGATCGGCGAGTATTGGAAAAACTCTGCAACTTCTTGCAGGTTAAACCAGGCGAACTGTTGATGACGGTTGACCAGAATGATTTGTTTGAACCCTGGAACGCAACTGACCCTGCTACCGCTGCGGATAGGTAAAATGATAGAGCGTGAGGTGAAAATTCTGCTCAACGCCAATGCAGTAAAGCGGGTACAGGTGCATTACGCGGTAATGTCAGAGGGCTATATGGTAGTGATCGATGGTCAACCGCTGGAAACAGCCAAACGCGAAACTCGCGAATTCAGAACGCTTGATGCGGCAGCCAGGCTACTCTTCAAGATAGGCATTGCAGATTTTTCAGTTAAACTCAAGACAGGTTAATAAATTGAGGCACCGATTTGTTCGGAGGCTTCTGTAGCACGGCAGTGATCCAGAAAATAATATCAGGTGGACAAACTGGCGCGGACCGCGCTGCGCTGGACTGGGCCATAGCTCATGGCATCCAGCACGGCGGATGGTGTCCAGCGGGGCGGCGGGCGGAAGATGGCATCATTCCTGATTGCTATTGCTTGCAGGAAACGCCGGGGCGCAACTACCAGCAGCGCACAAAGCGGAACGTGCGCGACAGCGACGCGACGCTGATCATCACGCTAGCGCCGGAGCTGACGGGTGGATCGCTGTTTACGCAGGAGTGGGCCAGGAAAATCCACCGGCCGTACTTGCATGTTTACCCCTACATCGAATGGCGTAAATGGATCAGCGCTTTCTTCAAGACAAATGCAATCCGGGTACTGAACGTGGCGGGACCGCGTAATTCAAGCGCCGCAGGTATTGAACAATTTGTTCATGAAGTATTGGATGAAGCATTCATGAAGCGTTGAGAAAACCTGCCCAAGCTATAAAAATTTTGGCTGGGTAAGGTAAGAAAGGCAAGACGGGAACGAAGGGCAGACGTCAATGCGCGTCGGCTTAGATGCCCAGCGTCATCAGGCTCGCATTGCCCCCGGCAGCGGTTGTGTTCACGCTCACTACGCGCTCCGCCACCAAGCGGTACAGCGGAAAATTTTTGCCTCGGGCTGTGATCAGCGGAACCCGCGCACCATCGCGCGCAGCGAGTTCGTTTCGCAGCAGATGCGCATTTTCCACCGGGCCTGCATATAGTGCTACGGCGATTGGCGCGTGAATCCAGTCCGGCTCGATTTGCAACTGCCAGCTTAGCGCCGGCGGCAGCGTATCAACCAACACGCGTGACACCGGTCCGCCCGCAAGCAGCGCGCGGTTGCCGGTCGCGAGCACCGCGGCAATCTGCTCGAGTAGCGTCGCCTCGTCGTCTGCAATGCACGCGATCATGCCGCGTGGGGCGAACACGAGCGTGTTGCTCTCGCCGGTCGGTCCGGGCAGGAAAATCCGGTACCTGAGCGGCGTGCTCATGGCGTACTCCATGCAGAGTTCGGCGAGCATGCGGCGATCCATCTGTTGGGCCCAACCCGCTAAAGTTTGCAATGGCGCCAATGCGCCCTGTTCGCCCTGCTCATCAGGCAAATGCTCGCCTCCGATGCGTGAGAACGACAATGGCGCTCGCCGCAGCAGGCGGTGTAAATACAAGGGTCCGCCAGCCTTTGGCCCAGTGCCGGATTTGCCCTCGCCGCCGAACGGCTGAACGCCTACAACTGCCCCGATCATGCTGCGGTTCACATAGATATTACCGACATGCGCGTGGGCAGCGATGAAATCGATAGTCTCGTCGATACGGCTGTGAATGCCGAGGGTGAGCCCGTAGCCCGTCGCATTGATGCGCCTGACCAGTTCGTCCAACTGGCCTCGCGCGAAGCGCACAACGTGGAGCACCGGACCGAATACCTCACGCTCCAGCTCGCTGATGTCCCCGATCTCGATCAAAGTCGGCGGCACAAAAGTACCGTTCGCGCAAACGGGCGGCAGCGGCAGCTGGAACACGGTATGGCCGGATGCGCGCATCTTGTCGATATGGGCGAGCAGTGCACGCTGCGCCTCGGTATCGATCACCGGGCCAACGTCAGTGGATAACCGCCCCGGATCGCCGAGCGCGAGTTCCTTCATTGCGCCTTTCAGCGTCTCCAGCACGCGGTCGGCAATATCTTCCTGAAGGCAGAGTACGCGCAGAGACGAGCAGCGCTGTCCGGCACTATCGAACGCGGACACCAGCACGTCCTGCACCACCTGCTCAATTCGCGCAGACGAATCGACTACCATTGCGTTTTGGCCACCTGTTTCGGCTATCAGCGGGATCTCCTCATCCTGCGAGCGCTTCGCTAGCGTCACATGGATGTGTTGCGCGACCTCGGTCGACCCGGTAAAGATTACGCCGCGCACACGCGAGTCATTGATGAGCCGCGCCCCGACCGTCTCGCCGCATCCTGGTAGTAACTGTAGCGCTGCATGCGGAATACCAGCCTCATGCATCAACCTTACAGCCATGGCGGCGATCAGCGGGGTTTGCTCGGCCGGCTTTGCAAGCACGGGATTGCCAGCCGCCAGCGCAGCGCTTACCTCGCCGATGAATATTGCAAGCGGGAAATTCCATGGACTGATGCAGACAACCGGACCGAGCGCCTCGGGTTGAGCGCCGACACGGGAATTGGCTGCGCATCTGCTGCGCGTAATAGCGGCAAAAGTCGGCCGCCTCACGCACCTCGGCGACCGCATTCGGCAGTGACTTTCCGGCCTCGCGAACTGCGAGCCCGATCAGTGCTGCCCGGTTCGCCTCAAGCGCGTCGGCCGCCTGCTCGAGCAGCGTTGCACGAAACGTCCGCGGCACTGCCTGCCATTCGGACGCGAACGCGTGCGCAGCCGCGAGCGCTTCCTCGATGTCGGCTTCACTCGCCTCGATCGCAGCCCCGATATGATCGGTGCGATCGGCGGGATTCAAAACCGGCGTCCGTTCGCCTTCATTGCGTTCGCCGCTCGCGAGTATCGGGGCAGCCAGCCATTCTCGGCCATTCAGAGCAGCCAGCTCATCGGCCAAAGCGGCAAGAGCGTGTTCATCGCTGAAATCAACACCAGACGAGTTCATGCGCTCGCCGTATATGTCACGTGGCTTGGGAATCGCGGGATGGGGCCGCGAACCCTCGTGTTGGACCTGGGTAATGGGATCGGCGATCAGTTCTTCCACGCTAACCGCCTCATCGACGATCTGGTTAACGAATGACGAGTTTGCGCCGTTTTCGAGCAGGCGACGCACCAGGTAGGCAAGCAGCGTCTCATAGCTGCCGACTGGCGCATAAATGCGGCAAGGCTTGCCGAGCTGGTCCGGACCGATCACCTGGTCGTACAGCGTCTCACCCATTCCGTGCAGGCACTGAAATTCGTAATCATCGATTCGCGCATCCGTCGCCATCTGGTAGACCGCTGACAGCGTTTGCGCATTGTGGGTCGCGAACTGCGGATAGACGGCATCTGGCGCATGCAGCAATCTCTGCGCACAGGCGAGGTAGCAAACATCGGTATGCACTTTTCGCGTATAAACCGGATAACTGTCCAGCCCTTCTACCTGCGCGCGCTTGATTTCCGCATCCCAATACGCGCCTTTAACCAGCCGGACCATAATGCGATGCCTGCTGCGGCGCGAAAGATCGATGATCCAGTCGATTACGAACGGACAGCGCTTCTGATAAGCCTGGACGACAAAGCCGATGCCGTTCCATCCAGCCAGCGCCGGATCAAACGCGAGCGCCTCCAGCAGATCAACCGAAAGCTCGAGACGGTCAGCTTCCTCGGCATCGATGTTCAGTCCTATGTCATAACGCCTTGCAAGCAGCAGCAGTGACTTCAGCCGCGGCAGCAACTCGGCGAAGACACGCTCGCGCTGAGCGCGTACATAGCGTGGATGCAAGGCGGAAAGCTTGACCGAGATTCCCGCCCCTGCGTAAATTCCGCGGCCGGCGCTCGCCCTGCCGATCGCATGGATTGCAGCCTCGTAAGATGCATGGTAGCGCTCGGCGTCAGATGCAGTGAGCGCACCCTCCCCCAGCATATCGTAGGAATAGCGATAGCCTCGCGCCTCTTGCTCGCGGCTGCGATCCAGCGCCTTCTCGATCGTCTCACCGATCACGAACTGATGGCCCAGCATGCGCATCGCAACATCCACGCCCTTGCGGATCAGGGGCTCGCCACCCTTCTCGACCACGCGTGTCAACGCCGCTGTCAACCCGCTTTCGCTGTGAGTTGACACCAGCTTGCTGGTAATTAGCAGGCCCCATGCCGCTGCATTTACAAATAGCGACGAACTATGCCCGAGATGGGCGCGCCAATCCCCTTTGCCGATCTTGTCGCGGATGAGGCGATCGGCGGTTTCCCGGTCCGGAATGCGTAGCAACGCCTCAGCCAGGCACATCAGCGCAATGCCTTCCTGGCTGGACAGTGAGAATTCATGCAACAGCGCATCGGCTCCGCCCCAGCGGGCGCGTTTGCGGCGCACTGAGTTAACCAGCTTCAGTGCACGTTCCCGCACCTGATCGCGGCTCGCCAGTGGCAAATCAATCTGTCCCACCAACTCATCCACGCTTTGCGCCTCATCGCGCCGCCAGGCATTGGTAATTGCGGCGCGCATTGGCGTTTGCGGAGCACGGGCTTCGTATTGGAGAGGGGTATTGCGGACCATAGCTGGAAATTAATGGTCAACTGCTAAAATTCGGAATATGACTTTGGCGCAAGCGTCGACTGTTAACTGTTAACAATGCCACTTGACGCGACGCGCCGTAAAACTTTCCTGACTGACCTGAAGCGTATTGCTTGGACACCTCGCCGGCACCAACGTTTCCTTGAGGCTATTTCGGTTTTTGCCCCTCGCAGGAGCGGCTAATGGGTGAGCTGATTCTTGTTTGTGCTACGTCGAATATCGACCGCCTACTTCAGTGTGTCGGGAAGAGACCGTTGCGACGGCAGTTACTGCCATGATCCGTCATCGACGGGTGAACAACTCAGAATTTAATCAATTCTTGTCCGGGGATAACAACTTTACTCAACCCGACAGCTTGTCCCGAGCTTTATTTTTCTGCGAAAGATTGGCATTTATCAATAAATGCTTGCCGCTCAGCTTCGGTGTCGAAGGTTGGAAGCACGGCCTGCATTCCTATGCCGGAACAGTTCGTTGAATTTACTTCGGGGACCGCGCTACCACAACTCACCAAAGCGACGCTAAGGGCAATAACAAATACAATATATTTAGAGCGCATTAAATTCTTCCTCTTTAAAAATCATTAACATGACGCGGATTCAAGTCCAAAGTGCACAACTGGCGTTGCTTGGTGCGTGATAAGAACCAGGCACTTCGAGTTGAAACCTTTCCTAACTCCAACGTGATCACGACCGAACGGGTTCGTTCGGACTCATACGAGCCTCATTCATTTAAAAGGCCACCCGATAAGGTGGCCTTTTAAACCGTGGCGGTGTCAATCTTTGCCACCATCAGGTCAAAGGAAATAAGCCCCTGACTATCAGCTTATGATTCGATGAGTTTGGATTGGCAAGGTTACTCGGGGTGCCAGTCCGCGTGAGTGTAGCATGAGTCTGCCCCATATATATCGTATCAGTTCAATTCCGTGTTTGTCCCTCGACTGCTGGTTTGCACTGGAGAAGCCGACTATAAATGGAGAATCAATATTGGGTGCCTGACGTTGCTGAGTTGGTGCGGTGAAAGAACTGGGAACTGGGGGGCAGAAAACAGTCAGATCAAGTCGCATATCAGCCCGCTGGGGGCCGCGCCACTTGCTGAAATAATGAAGAGGATGGGCCTTCGCTTACAATCTGTGGACAACGTAGACAAGCAGCGGCTCCCTCTTGCGACCACCAACGGCACGCACTCCTGATACTGCAAGCGGGCAAATGCTTGACCACTGGTGGAAGAGATTCGACGATTCTCTTAGCAAGGGTGCATCCCCTGCCGTCAAAATGCTGGCACCCGCCCCCTGCACAGCGCCCTGAAGAAATTATTTTGAACATTCTCGATCAAACGTTATGGTTAGCGAATGATCAACCGGAGCCAGGATAGGCCGTCATTAGATTGTTGCCGTTAAATTCATCTTTTTACTAAATACTTCCCGCCATGCTTTATCTGATATTGGTCTGTTTTATCGCTCTCCTGGTTGTCGGGCCTTCCTACTGGGTCAAACATACTATGGAAAAATATAGTGAACCGGCTGATCGCTATTCATTCACCGGAGCACAACTCGCTCGCGATTTGCTGGATCGTGTCAATCTACAACATATCAAGGTGGAGGTAACCGAATCGGGTGACCACTATGATCCGCTGGAAAAAGTGGTCCGCCTCACACCGGACAAGTTTAATGGCCGCTCGCTAACAGCCATAACGGTTGCAGCGCATGAAGTCGGCCATGCGATCCAGGATCAGGATAACTACGCGCCTCTTGCCTTGCGTACCACGCTGGTGCAATGGGCTGCACCCGCAGAGAAACTGGGCGCGGGCATCCTGATGTTGTCTCCTGTGGTTATGGCGGTATTGCGCTCTCCTGCGGCAGGGTTGCTATTTCTTGTCGGTGGCATTCTGACACTGGGAAGCGCGGCGCTTGTGCACGCGCTAACCTTGCCGATGGAACTGAATGCGAGTTTTGCCCGGGCCTTGCCAATTTTGGAGAGAGAGCGTTATCTGATCGATGGGGACTTGCCGCATGCCCGGCGATTGCTCAACGCCGCGGCATGGACCTATGTTGCGGCGTCCTTGATGGCACTCCTCAATGTGGCGCGTTGGTTGGCGATTCTTCGGCGATAATTGAAATCAAACCTGGGACCATAGCTTTGCTTCGATTAGGGGATATGGGATAGGCAACTACTCAAACGCGGCTCCGTTCATTGGCGCAGCCCAGTGTTTGGGGAGCAGGAAGGCTTCGGGGCGGAACTGTTCACCCGTGTCCGGGTGACGCACAGTGCGCTTGACGACAAAATCGAAGAGCAGCGGATTCTTACGGTAAATTTCGTTGAGCCACCGCCGCTCGCTGGATGTGATGAATCCATCCTGTTGCAGCGCGCGGGTCTGAATTACGACATTGATACCGCCGAGCGGGTAATCACTACCGTTGATGAGCCGATGGTGAAGATCGGGCCGCTCAAGCAGACGCAGCAGGGGTTTATCGAGATGGTTAAAGTACGTGATCGCCGAAATTTCCGCGTAAAGGGTTCCTTCGTACGCCGGCTCGTCCATCATTCGAATCAACAGGTCGATACCTGGCACCCGGTTTGAACCCCATAATGAATCAGATGCATGAGTCGGCGCATCGAGATCACGAAATGAACCATTGCTTGCTGCATGCAGCGCCACGACGGTTACGCCGCGCTCCAACGGCCGGCGCAGGCGCAACGGGTTTCCCAAGCTCCTGATCTACCGTCTCGACCGCGTGCTCGTCGCCTGTATGGCTGAGCAGAATCATTTCATGCTCGCGCATCGCCTGATAGAACTCATCATGCGCTGAATCAGCGGGATCGATCTTCATCGTGCTGGGCAGCCACTTGACGTACCGCACGCCCCGCTTGGCCCAATAGCGAAGTTGCTCGATCGCATCCCGCCGCGCGGGATGAATCGAGACGACCGGAACGAATTTGGCGGTCGACCGCTGCGAAACTTCCCAGACCGACTCGTTGGAGACGTAGATTGGCGTATGGTCCGGCTGAAAGTTGCCCTGCGCGTCGTATGTTCGATCGAGGGCGTAAAGCAAGAAAGACGTTCCATCGGGAAAGTGCGCGGCCAGCCGCTCAAGTCGCTCGATGTAGCG
The DNA here is from genome assembly GCA_963831395.1 of uncultured beta proteobacterium. GTDB lineage: Bacteria > Pseudomonadota > Gammaproteobacteria > Burkholderiales > Nitrosomonadaceae > Nitrosospira. The sequence continues at coordinate 7,876 of CAWHQD010000035.1, read as the reverse complement.
CTGTTCAACATCGTCCGCCCACTCGACACCTGCTCCGCTCAGGAAGATATCGGTGCGAAGTCTACGAACGGGATTCGACCACGACAGCCAACTGGGATGGACCTCGCGGGAAATATGGTGCACGTGCGCATCGGCAAGACGCGATGGGTCAAGGTCAGAGAAGGCTTTATCGACCAACGCGGCAGCTTCCGGGCTCAGTTCGGTCTCAAGATCTTCAGGAACGGCGTCAAACGCTCCGCCGAGTTGATTCGTCAGCAGGTGGCAGCCCGCCATCATCGCGAGCGAAGTAATGAGCAGCGTATGCGCGATCAATCCGCCGCAGTCGATTGCAACTTACATCAAAATCGCGGAATTTCACGTCCAATTTCCTGGCATTGTAGAGAACGGGATCGAATGCCGGCTGCCATCCGTTAAACATTAACATTCCTGATGTTTCCCGGTGAAAATTTTATTTTAGCTTGTCATGATATGATCGCGCGATCCTGGTCTGTTACCCCAGCTAAATTCGCACTCATAACCCTCCGAAGAAACTCCATAGCAGCTTTCCTCATCCCTGGATTTTTTAACAAGTGACAGCACGAACAAACACCGCTGGGGCGGCTACCTCACCCATCCGGCTGGTGATCCACGGTGGCGCCGGTACTATCACGCGCAGCAAGCTGAAAAAGGAGCTCGAGCAGGCTTATACGCAGGTGCTTGAGCAATCGCTGACTGCTGGCCATGCAGTGCTTGAAGCGGGCGGCAACAGCATTGATGCCGTTATTGCGGCGATTGTGGTGATGGAAGATTCGCCTTTATTCAATGCTGGCAAGGGCGCGGTGTTCAGTAATGCCGGCCGCATTGAACTGGATGCATCCATCATGGATGGTTCCACGCTCATGGCAGGTTCTGTTGCCGCCGTTACGACAATTCGCAACCCCATCCGCGCTGCGCACGCCGTGATGACGAAAAGCGCGCATGTGATGCTGATGGGCCAGGGTGCCGATGCCTTTGCCGCCGAGAAGGGCCTGGAGATCGTTGATCCATCCTATTTCCACACCCAATTCCGCTGGAATCAGTTGCAAAAAGCCATTGCCGAAGAACGCCTGCTACAGGACCACGATGTGGTTCCCGATACGCCACACGCCTGACGACGGATGAAAAGCGCGGAACGGTGGGGCCGTGGCGCTGGATCGTCACGGCAATCTCGCCGCCGGCACATCGACGGGCGGGCTAACGAACAAGCGCTTCGGGCGTGTGGGGGACTCGCCCGTCATCGGCGCCGGAACCTACGCGGACAATCGTTCGGTTGCGGTATCCGCCACAGGCACCGGAGAAATATTCATTCGCACTGTAGCTGCGTTCAACACCGCAGCACAAGTACGATTGCAGCATATTCCAATTACCGAGGCGGCGGATAATACGCTGGCGGAAATCGCTGCCATTGGCGGCGATGGCGGCTTGATCGTGCTGGATGCAAAAGGCAATTATGCAATGCGTTTCAACACCAGAGGGATGTTCCGGGGCACTATCGGTGGCGACGGCATCGCGCGGGTGGAGCATTTTGATAGCTCTACCAGGATAAAAAGCCATAACCGCCTCGCCGGATAGCTTTGTGTAAAGCCATGGAACTGAAGCCTGATTTATCGCCACTTTATCCGGAGCTGGAATTCCACCTTTGGGTCGCAGGGTTACCGCCATTTCAATCTCGACTTCATCAGTGTTAAGCAACTGTAAATCACAGTGCTGAACTATCATGCTTAGCAAAAGCTGGCTTTCCAGTAATGCAAAATGATTAGCGATACAGATACGCTCACCTGTCCCGAAAGGCATAAACGAAAACCTCCGATTTTCGGGTATTAAAAACCGTTCCGGGTCAAACTGCTCCGGTTGTGGCCAAAAATCGGCATGATGATGAAGATTGAAAATGCTGAATATCGCAAGTCTGCCAGCCTTTAAAGAATAGCCGTCAACCTCGGTATCCTTACTGACTTTACGCAGCATAATGCCGGCAGGTGGACGGAAGCGCATCGATTCATTCAGTACGGCTCTGGTATAAACAAGCTGCTGCAAATCTTCGGCGTTCGGTATTTTTCCTTGCGGCAAGCCGTCAAGTTCCTGATGCAGTTTAGCGAGTACATCTGGATGCCGAGCCAGTAAATATAAGGTCCAGCTCAATAAATTCGCGGTGGTTTCATGGCCTGCGCTAAAAATGGTAATGACTTCATCACGAACCTGCCTGTCAGTCATCTTTTCACCACTGCTGTCATCGCGTGCTTTTAACAGCATATCCAATAAGTCGTTGTGCGCAGATGATGCGGTGCGGCGTTGATCGATGATTCCGTAAATGACATCATCAATTATTCCCAATGCCTGTTTGAATTTTTGATTGGCCGGGGTGGGTACATACAACGGGAGAGTCAAAGGATTCACGAGGGTTTTAGCGGCATACCTGAGTAAAGTATCCAAAGATGGAGCGATATGTTCTATTTTGTCGAGGACGCTGGTGCTGAACATGGTCTGGGTGATCACCTCCAATGTCAGCCGCATCATTTCCTCAGACAGGTTAACCTCCGCACCTTCACCCAACTGCCGCCATCTATCCAGCATATTGCTGCCAGCGGTGGCGATTTGCGGCAGCAGCGTAGTTATATTGCTTCTCTGAAAAACCGGCTGCATTAACCGCCGTTGCCTTTGCCATAAATCGCCCTGGCTTGTTACCAATCCCTGACCTAAAACCAATGCCAGGCCAGTTGGTTTTCCGGCATTGTAGTATTTTTACAAAAACATCGCTTTGCTTGATCAAGGCTTGTTCAATCAGCTTCGGATGACTGAATAGATAAAATTGGCGGGTAGCCAATCTGAAGCTGACCAGGTCACCATAATCTCGCTGCCAGTCGCAAAGGGCTTGAAACGGATTCGCAATCATCTGGCTTAAATTGCCCAGCAGAAAATTGCCTTTGACCTGCGGAACTGTTTTGTTATGCGGCATCGTCAATACAGTTTGATAGTTTCAATGACGATACATGTTTATTGAATCCAGCGTGTGTATTAAGCAACCGCCGTAAACCCAACAAAAACAATTCACGTTCTGTTCTGTGCCATGATCAGTCATCAGAAACAACTTGGTGTCAGCGTAACATCGTTGAAATGGCCTTCAATTCGGCGGACTAGATTTTACGTTTTGGTCTTGCGTTCAATTCCGCAGCTTCCTCAAGTAACCAGAAGAGCGTGAGATTGAAATTAAATTACTTTGATCACACAGGCTCTACAAGCCTTTGAATTTATCCTATAGGTTATCTTTGGTATACAAAATTCACCAGGGAGGACAATTGTGTTAAAGGGGAGTTACTTTTTATGGTAAAGCGAGCGAGGGGATTGGGGCTGTGTTGAGGCTATGAAACGAGGTAGATGAAGCGGTTCAAGCCGAAATTAAGAGCTTGATTTAGAACAAATCAAATGTCGAAGGGTGGAAGGACAGCTTTTTTTAAAGCTGCTACCCTGCAAGGAGAAGAGGCGGGACCCTAAGTAAGACAACAACAACTAGCGCGGCAATGGGTCCAGCCAACTATGTATATTACTTCAAAAACCGCTTACGAAGATTTATTAGGCTCTTCGTCCCATATTTGTCGAATTCCAAAAAGCACTGTCGCGACTGGGACAGCAAAAAGAAACATCTCCAACCACTCCATGATTCCCATTTGATCTTTATCCTCAAAAAAAGTATTAGTCTTAAAAACTTTCCACTTTGCACCTATTCAGCCCTCCCACCTATAACGGACTTACTCTGCCTTTCCTGAAGGTGTTTGTGAATTTTTTGTTATGTTGATGTGAAGAATATGTGAATAAATAACCTTTGTCAAGTTATGGAAATCGGTTGAGATTAATTCGTAGGCATAACAAGGGGTAGCTTTTAACTTTTTCTACAAGAACATGCACGCTGATATGGTAAAAAGTGCCCGGCGGGAATACCTTGAAACAATTCGCAAGCGTTATCGCAAGGCCCGCAAAAAAGACAAAACCGTGCTGCCATGGCGGGCCAAGGACTGATTCAAGGTACTGTCTCAAAGTAACCAAGCGCTCAATGCATTAATCCCAAGAAGGGCCCGAATCGGCCGCTGAGCCCGTGACTGTGCGTTTCCGCACCGACAACATGGAAGGATAGCCGTATTGTTGTCCATGCGCGTCTCCGTCTCCATCTCGCTTATACCCACGGAACGCCGAGTAGAAAAGGATCAAGAGGGAAAAGCCGACAGCGAATCTCCCACTGATAAGGATATGACCGAATAACCAATACCAATAGGAGCTTGAAATGAATAAACTCATATCGACCATTATTCTCGCCGTCTTCACGGCTGTGTCTAGCTTCGGCTGTGTGGCTGATGGATCGGATGCCAAGAAAAAGGAAACAGTGCACAAGGAGTCTCCCCCAACTACGAGCAAGAAGGTGGAACCCAAGAAAAAGGAAACAACGCACAAGGAGTCTCCTCCCGCCGACACGAGCAAGAAAGAAGAAAACAAGTATGAGGCCAAGCCAGAGCCACTCTCGGATAAAGATGCCGAAATCATGCGCGAGAAATCACTCTCTGAAAGGCAAGAGCAATACAGAGATCAGGAGATAATGAACAAAAAACCGTATAAGCAATAATAGATCCCGGTGTTTTAGCGGGCCTTAGGACCGGGGAGGGGAATCGCATCCAGAAACCTGCCGCTCGCCCGCCGGTAGCGGCTGGGCGGTTATATCGACGTTCCGCGATGTGCGTGCATCATTCCACCATTCTTTCTATTTGCTTGCAGCCATGTCGCCGCGTTCGAGGATGCTTATCGGCTGAGGCCACGTCTGTATCCCAAAATGGGTCACTAAACCCGGTTCTTTGAGCAAGGCGGCAACGAGAATAAAGCCGTGGGGTTTCTGGGGCGAGGCTTAAACGGAGAGTAAAAGGATCAGGAATCATGCGGATCGACATCCCTTGACCCTACCGACGGGTCAGACTCGATTGATCTTGAATTGCTCCGACCGCCTATCCCCACCCTTGGCCGCAGGCTCTACCCGTCTTTTCAATTTCTCTTGAATACTTTGCTTGAACCGGTCGTCTCCCAATACCCAAGCCTTGTTTGTTGCCTCTCTAATCGCCTTAATGCTCTCTTCAGAAACCGGGTACTCGAATAACTGCTGGTATGCGCTCCGGCATTCCTCATCAGTTTGTCCAAGACGTCGATATTCAGGATGTGGACTCATCAGGTTATCGGTCTGGCCAAGTGCGTTGTAGCCATAACTTGACCAAGGGTACTCGGATGGATGCGCTACCATGCCTGCACGTACCGGATTGAGTTCTATGTAGCGCATGCAAGTCAGCAAATACGCCTCGGTATCAATCAGAGTGGCTTTGTAACGCCCTTCCCATAATGTGCCGGTGCGCTGGTAGCAATGATTGAAAAACTGCACATAATAACGCCCCAGCATTTGCAGGGCTTTGCTCAAGCTCTGCTCTTCCTTGGGGAGTGAGGAGTAAGTGCACATGGTTGGTCATCAGCACATAGGCGTGAATGTCACAACCGTGCTTTTTGCAGGCTAACCGCAGCTTATCCAGATAGAACCGATAATCCGCCTCTGCACAGAAAATCTCAGTCCGATTATTGCCACGTAAAATTACGTGCTGCGGTTGGCCAGGAAGGATAAATCTCGGCAAGCGCGCCATTTGCAATCCCTGTCGCGGAAAAGTTTCCAGTATACTTCGTCGTTATCCTATAATCAATCGAGTCTGACCCTATCGAATTGCGCCGAATTAAATGTAACCGAAAGGTATTCTGAGAAATAACGTTGCGCCATATTGAAGGTTACCGAAAAGGAGACCTTGATATGGTAAAGAGTGCTCGGCGGGAATACCTTGAAACAATCCGGAAACGCTATCGCAAGGCCTGCAAAAAAGACAAGAAGCCGATTCTGGATGAGTTTTGCACCAATTGCGCCTATCACCGCAAATACGCCATTCGTCTCCTGGGCCAGCGCCCCAGGGTGCATATTAAAAAACCGGGTGCCAAGCCGGTCTACGATTCCGCGGCATTGCTCACGGCACTCAAGCGCATCTGGTTTGCAACCGATCAGATGTGCTCGAAGAAGCTCAAGGCCGCTATTTCTCTGTGGCTGCCTTACTACGAACAGGAATATGGCGCCTTGCAGGAATCCGTCAAGGCGCAGCTGCTTTGCGTGAGTCCCCGCAGCATAGACCGGCTGTTAAAGCCGGTACGTGCGCAATCCGTCAGGCGTGGTCTATGTGGCACCAAGCCTGGCACACTGCTCAAGAACCAGATCTGCATTCGCACCGAGCATTGGGATGTTACCCGGCCCGGTTTTGTGGAAGCCGATACCGTGGCGCACTGCGGCAATAGCCTGGCCGGTGACTTCGTCTGGAGCCTGACCCTGACCGATATCCTCTCCGGCTGGACCGAGAACCGCGCCACCTGGAACAAGGGTGCACTTGGAGTCATGGCAAAGATCGAGGACATTGAAGCAATGCTGCCTTTTTCCATCCTTGGCTTCGATTGCGATAACGGCTCTGAATTCCTCAATCACCATCTGCACCGGTATCTGGCCAATCGGCCTTCTCCCGCTCAATTCACCCGTTCCCGCCCCTACCACAAAAACGATAGCGCTCACGTTGAGCAAAAAAACTGGACGCATGTGCGCCAGCTCTTCGGCTATGACCGCTTCGATAAACCGCAACTGGTCAATCTTATGAACGATCTTTATCGCAACGAGTGGCGTACCTTCCAGAATTTCTTCTGCCCCACACTGAAACTCAAGGAAAAACAGCGCGTCAACTCCAGATACATCAAGAAATACCATCCGCCTCAAACACCTTGTCAGCGGCTACTGGAGTCCGATCATGTCTGCCCGGAAACAAAAAAACAGCTGATAGCTGTCTTCCTCAATACCAATCCGTTTGTCCTGAAGAAAATCATTCAGGCAAAACTTAAAATCATCTTCGATGCACTAAAATGAGTTCCTTTCCTTATGGCACAACGTTAACTGCATAACTGTTTCGGTAACCTTTTTCTATGGCGCAACGCGGATGCCGCCCTGAAGACCAACCAGCGGGGCTCAGTCGCCATCTTCATTCTCCTGCGCAAGTTGCAACTTGAGATGATAGGCATCGATGTCAAAGTCTTTGCTGTCCGAGACCGCGGCCAGTACCAGGGGCGTAACGCCTCCCGCTCCTCCTCGGTCTCGAAGTTTGTGAAGTTGGCCGCAGCTGCCTCGGCGAACAGTTTCTCCGACAGCCGCTTTGCCTTTACTTCATGACTCTCTATGTCGGAATTAGCGCCGGGAGGGATGTTTTCCTCGATCCATGTGTCGACCCACCTAAGGAAGCGATTGCTCATGACTGCCCACCCATCTTCTGCGTTGAGTTCGGCGCCGGTCGCCCCTCATGGGGAGCATTTTACCCATGACAAAATAGGTTATCAAGGGTAAAAGCTAGTAGTAATTTTCCGGGATTTTTCGATCGTGTGATTATCGATAACGTATTTTATCAATTGTAAAAAGGGGAGCACGTTTTGCCGAAAGCACATTACTACAACCCCTTCTCCGAGGCTATCGTCGCGCACCTGGCAAGATAATACCCCAGCGTTTTGTTGCGGAGAGCGGACCGAGCAATCGGAGGGAAAAATCTTTATCGGTGCGCAAGGGCTTTGGTCTACGACTGTACGTATGTGGTCGGTTCGTGCCCACCCAGGCTTGGGAGTGTCGTGTCGCTGGTTTGGGAAGAACGGGCGTGACCAGGAAGTGCAAGGCCGCTGGACTGCCTTCAACATTCATGAACCGTGCTGAACCATCATGCCGGGCGCAACGATGATCGAAGGTACAAGGGTTCGGAGAGCGACCCTACAGATTGCT
>CAWHQD010000034.1:0-84647 GCA_963831395.1 uncultured beta proteobacterium | reverse complement strand
CTTCCCCCAGTTTCACGGACACATCGTTAAGCACATTGCAGATTTTCAAACTGTACCGGGCTGATGTAGCCGATAGTCGAGTGCCTGCGTTTTGGGTTGTAGAACCTTTCAATGTAATCGAAGACGTCAGCTCGCAGTTCGTTACGGGTGCGATACTGCCGCCGGCCAAGACGCTCTGTCTTCAAGGTGGAGAAGAAGCTTTCCATTGCGGCATTATCCCAGCAGTTGCCACGGCGGCTCATGCTGCAAGCGATGCCATGTGATTCCAGTAATCGCTGAAAGTCCTCGCTGGTATATTGCGAACCTTGGTCTGAATGATGCAGTACTGCTTCCGGCCGGCCTCGACGCAATATCGCCATTAACAATGCATCCATCACGAGCTGCGCTGTCATGCTTGACTGCATCGACCAGCCTACGACCCGTCGTGAATACAGATCAAGTACTATAGCCACAAAAAGCCAGCCTTCTGCCGTCCAGACATAAGTGAAGTCAGCCGCCCATTTCTGATTGGGCCCCGATGCCTGGAATTGGCGATCCAGCAGGTTGGGCGCTACCGAATGCACGGCCGATACCAATTGGCCTGGTACCCGGCGCCGCTTGTGGCGTGCCTTGATGCCAGCAGCCTGCATCAGGCGCGCTACCCGATTGACCGAGCAGGTTTCCCCCGCTGCCTGCAAGTCATGCAGAATGCGTGGCGAACCATACGTCCGGTCACTGGCGGCAAAGCTGTCGCGAATGCGAACAAGTAGTTGCGCATTGGCTTGTTCCCGCTTACTCTGCGGCCGTTCAAACCAGTCATAAAAACCACTGGCAGATACCCCCAGAACCCGGCACATGGTTCGCGTAGGCCATACGCGGCGGTGACGGGTGATAAAACCGTACTTCACTTGGGGTCCACTGCGAAGTAGGCAAGCGCCTTTTTTAAGATATCGCGCTCCGTTCTGACCTTGGCCAACTCGCGACGCATCCGCTCGAATTCGCCTGAAGACGCTGCCTCGTTCTTGCTGCCAGTAACCTTTGATAGATTGCCTTCATACTCCCGTACCCAGCGATGAAGCATGTTGGCATTGATCCCCAAATCCCTTGAAATCTCCGCTTTGCTGATGCCGGGCTGACTTGCAAGCCAGACCGCCTCGCGTTTGAATTCATCCGTAAATAGTCGTCGTTCCATTTAACACCTCCAATAAGTTAATAATAACCTATCGAATGTGTCCGTCTGATTGCAGCCATTACTCCTAAGGGGATGTGTTTAAGAATGGTAACGCTGGATAGACCCGTAAAGTATATATTTGGGTTCTTAACTTCAGAAAGTCAATTAGAACATATGGTAGGGCACTTAGAACCCAAGCTCCTGCGAGAATGGAAACAACGAATCCAGCGAGCACGATTTTGACGTGGACCGGAAGTGGCAAATTTTGAGTAATACTGGGTGCAATTCAGTACGCGATCAGGCCAAATTTCCACAGTAACCATCCCGGAACTCCAATCACTTGAGAAGCTTTTTGCTTCGATACTTCAGAGCTCGTCGATCGGTCATTTAACCCCCTTGTGATCTACTGTGACTTTAATGTCTAACCAAAGCTAGTACTAAAGTTTTTTACTCTATGAGCTCCAAGTTTTAATATAAGAATAGTACTAACTGGGGAAACCCTTCGTATTTTGCTATTATTAGCGGAGCACGCAGAATTCGGAAAAAATCGTACGCAACAAAGAGAAAAATAAGCGGTTACAGTAACTTAAACGGCTTATCGATGTTAATGCGATCTCGCTCAAGAGAAGACGCCTAAAAAATATTGAGTCGTTTAAATCGAGTTTAGTGTCAAGCTGGCTAATCTTCTACTATCAATAATAATTTACCTTAAACGTCGGGCTATCCTCCGGCCGGGTCTTGCGGTGATCATAGATCCGGGTCGTGGCAATATTGGCATGCCCCAGCCACTCCTGCACCTTGGCGATATCCGCGCCGTTATCCAGCGCATTGGTCGCGGCCGTGGCCCGCATCACATGCGGCCCCATGTTCCTGCCCGATATACCCAGCTTCTTTAAATATTTCAGCACAACTTGTTCGTAAACATTGCCCGGGGTCATCGCCGTATAGGTATGGCCATGCACATTGTTTTTAACGGGACGAAACAGCGGCGCATCCAGATCCTGTCCGTGGCCAGCGGCTTGCAGGTATTCTTCTATCAGGGTCAATGTACCAGGATGAGTGGGCACAAAGCGCATCTTGCCGCCTTTGCCTTGTACCTGCAAATGGGCCACTCCCCGGCGTGGTTGGCAGTAGTCTCTCACTTTCAGCTTGGTAAGTTCTTCCCGGCGCAAGCCATGATAGAGCAAGGCCGAGAGAATGGCGCGGTCGCGCTTGCCTTTGAGCGTATTCGCGTCCGGCGTGCTCAACAAGGCACGCGCCTGGGCATCGCCCAATGCGGGGGTTTTTCCCTGTTGCGATTCCACTACCGGACGCTTCACGCCTTTGACCGGATTGTGGGTCACTGCATTGGATTCACATAAATGTTCGAACAAGGAAGCCAGCGCGGCCAGCTTCCTGCGGATGGTGGCTGCCGCCGAGCTGCCGCACTTCCAGTGTTTTGCGCCAGGCCAAAACGTGGGATCGGGTGACGGTGCGAAAATCCTCCGGTTGATGGATGCCGACAAACTGCATGAAGCCGCGCAAGTCGTTTTCGTAAGCGCGCCGGGTTTGCGGATTATCGATATTGGCGAACCATTCGATTGCGGACGGCACTTCGCTCAATTGGCGGTATTGGGCGGAAGTCAGCATCGGGACTTCCGCTGTGGTTGCCAGTTCGGAAATACCCGGGTTTTGAGGTTTTGGGATGAGCGAATTCATGAGCTTAGTTTACAGTTGATAAAATATGTTATCAATTGTAAAAGGGGGAGCACGTTTTGCCGAAAGCACATTACTACAACCCCTTCTCCGAGGCTATCGTCGCGCACCTGGCCAAGATAATACCCCAGCGTTTTGTCGCGGAGAGCGGGCCGAGCAATCGGAGGGGAAAAATCTTTATCGGTTACCTGCGCAAGGGCTTTGGCCTACGACTGTACGTATGTGGTCGGTTCGTGCTCACCCAGGCTTGGGAGTGTCGGTGTCGCTGGTTTGGGAAGAACTGGCGTGACCAAGGAGTGCAGGCCGCTGGACTGCCTTCAACATTCATGACCGGTGCTGAACCATCATGCCGGGCGCGACGATGATCGAAGGTACAAGGGTTCGGAGAGATGACCCTACAGATTGCTATCAGTTCAGCTGTTCCAATTTTCAGGTTTTCACCTGCCCTCCCTTATCTCCCTTATCTCCCTTATCCCCCTTGTCCTGCTGGAACATCGTTTTCGCGCGCTGTTTTATTTCATCCAGAGAGAGGTCTTCGTTATGAGTCGCGAGGAACCACATGTGTCCGAATGGATCTTCCAATGCGCCTGTCCGGTCGCCATAAAACTGATCCTGGACCGGTTTGACGATCTTTGCACCGGCGGCCACTGCCTGATTAAACAATGCATCCACGTCCTTCACGTATAAATGAAGGCCAATCGGCGAACCGCCCAACGCTTGCGGGCTACGGAAGGAGCTTTCTTCGCCGCAAGAGTCAGCCATCATGATGCGGGAATCACCGATTTGAATTTCGGCATGTCCGACTTTGCCGCCGGGCGCGTCCATTTTATATAATTCAGCTGCATTGAACGCCCGCTTGTAAAAATCGATGGCCTCGGTGGCGCCATCAATCATCAGGTATGGGGTGATGGTATGGTAACCATCGGGTATGGGTTTGGTTGTCATTGGCGTAACTCCTTCTTCGCAATATTTCGGATGATTTGAATGTAATCTTACGGGACTTTGTTCCTGGCGATACAGGCAGCTATCGATCAGGTCGGCTTGAGGCGCGGCGATAGCCTCGGCTGCTTGCCGCGTCATGCGCTTATCATTTGACGTTCCAGCGCGAGCCGGTCCCAGTCTGACAAAGTGGCAGCGGCTTCGTAAGTGGTCTGAAGGAATGAGAGCAGCGTTTGTGGCGGGTTTGCAGCGGCGCGCACTGATTCGTAGGGCAGGATGAATTCACCCAGCTTGTCATGAAAGTACGCGGCCTCCGGCTGAACGGGATAGTTGCTGAAACCGGGGGGGCTGGGATAAGCATAAGCGTAAAAAGCGGCTTCGCCCAAACCGGTCCCGGGCCAGAAACCTGCACTCGATACCTCGTGTGAATAGGCCTCTTCCATTACTCGCGCAGCGACGTTAGGTGCGCCGCCGGGATGCTTTGGGGCGGGCCGTCCGGAAAACCGGGTCACAGCCAGATCAAATCCGCCCCAGAAGAAATGCACCGGACTCACCTTGCCTATGAAGCGGGCGCGGAAATCCTTCAAGACACCATCAACAAGCACCAGTGCATGCCAGAAACGAGAAGCGGCATCCGCGTCATAGCTCGCATGCTGGTTATCTTTCTCGAATGGTATTGCCACTTCCACCTCGACCGGGCGGGCAAAAATTTTGACCGTGATACCCAACTCGGCAAGCGCCAGCATGGTCTTGCGGTAGAAATCGGCGACCGGCATGGGCTCCAGAGCCAATGAGCGGCCAGTGCCTGCCGACGTGGTGATGTGCAGGGCGTGGGCGATGAAATCGAAGTCGATAGCGAAGCTGAACGATCCGTAAGGGATAGGCGAGGTGGTCAAGCCGCGAGTCGTGACGTAGAGCGTGGATCCCCAGCCGTGGTTGACGTCGGGGGAGAGCATCAGCCGGATTTTCCCGACGACCTGTGTCCACATGTGTAGTGTAGTACAAGTGTCCTGCCAGTCTTCCAGCGGAAGCAACTCCGGCCAATCGTTCGCGACAGCTATTTGCTCCGTTGTCATGATCTTTCCTTTCTGGCTGGCAATTGGCTTCCTACCTCGCTCGCATCGTTATATCGATACTGTCGTGATCTTTGCACAGACGGACTGCGGGGTAAGCATTAATATCATCCATTTGTACGGCAGGGAGGGCGGGTGGCAGCATCTCCATTAGATCTGCGTTATAAGGCGTTAACAAGACATGCTAATTCAGATCAGGGCAAGGGCCGCATGTGCCAGCTTCGTGATCGTAGCATCCGCACTCTCCAGTTTCCTCATTGCACACCACTATAAGTACGAACGGACCATCAGCATCCGTGGCGCCCGAAGATGAGATTCTGAAATTTGACCACTGAACCGGCGTGCCGTGGAGACGATTCATTATCGTACTCATCTCCTGCACTTTGCCGGTAATCTCTTCAAATAAGCGGGCCATGCGATCACGATCATCACCCTTGAGGGGCTTGAGAGACTTCAACTTTTTTCGCACAGATTTAGGCATATTTCAAATCCTCCCTGGAAAGATCAACCAAAGCTTTGCTGGTCAATCGAAATCGCGATGATATTATTTCTAGACCATGTGGTTCTGAATAGCAAGAAATGACCCTTTGCAGTTCCCTTTTCGATGCGATTCCCTACAGTTGGACCAAGACCGAGAATTCGAAAACCGGAGGACCGAGGATTCCGGGCTTTCGCATTTTGAATTGCTGCCTTTCTGAGTATTTCCGTGCGTATGGTTCGCTTTTAACGCTCTTTACGGTATAACCCTCACATAAGAATTTTTACCGTGACTTGAAAATGTAACAAGCGTGAATAGTGTAGATATTGACTTTATGCGTGCTGCGCTCGAGCTTGCAGGACAGGCGGAAGAGGCGGGCGAGGTGCCGGTCGGCGCGGTGGTGGTTAAAAATGGCGCGATCATCGGGAGGGGTTATAATTGTCCGATTTCAGTAGCGGATCCCACCGCCCACGCGGAGGTGATGGCGTTGCGGGATGCCTCACGGCATCTGGGTAATTACCGGCTGGTGGATTGCACGCTTTATGTGACGCTGGAACCCTGCGTCATGTGTGTGGGAGCGATTTTTCACGCACGTATCGCGCGGCTGGTCTATGGCGCCGCAGACCCGAAGACGGGCGCGTGCGGGAGCGTAATTGATTTAACAGCCGAGCTAAGGCTGAATCATCACATGCAAATAACCAGCGGAATTCTGGCGGAGGAGGGGAGCGGAAAGTTGAAGCAGTTTTTTGAAAAACGCCGCAAGACAAGGGTAACAGGAGCGTAGGGCGCTGATGGGAATTGTCATTAGTATCCCGTCTCAACAGCTTGAGTTATATGGTGATGATAGAAATATTATTAAACGGTACAGCATTTCTTCAGCTGGAAAGGGAGTGGGACAGCAGTACGGAAGTTTTTGCACGCCGCTGGGAAAGCACGTCATTCGCGCCAAAATCGGCGCCGGCCAGCCAGTCAATACGGTCTTCGTAAGACGCCGGCCAACCGGTGAAATCTATACCCCCGAACTCGGCGCAAGCTATCCGGGGCGCGACTGGATTTTAACGCGCATCCTGTGGCTCTCCGGTTGCGAGCCCGGCTTCAATCGCTTGGGACAGGTGGATACCATGCGCCGCTACATCTACATCCACGGAAGCCCTGATAGCGTAGAGATGGGTAAACCCGGTTCCATAGGCTGTATCCGGATGCGCAACAATGATTTACTGGAATTGTTCGACTTGGTGGATGCGGGCGCAGGGGTTGAAATCAACAATGCTTAATGGTGTATGCGTTCCGTACGATTGTCGGCAGGGTGAGATGAAATACGTAATCAAAAATCCTGCTATTTTATTATTTCCACCCATCATTTCCCCCAAAGCTGCCGTTAATCAATCATCTCGTCTTGATATGCTCCCTGTAATATGGAACGAGTATAAAAGGACGAATTAACCACGATTGGATCAGGTTTCCCGGTTAAACATCCGCCTCATCATCCCGTCAATTTGTTCGAGCAGGCCTTTTCCGGTATCATAAGCAGCCATGACAAAGTATGTATTTGTGACAGGTGGCGTTGTATCTTCCTTGGGAAAAGGCATCGCCGCGGCCTCTCTCGCAGCTATCCTCGAAACTCGCGGCCTCAAGGTTACCATGCTCAAGCTGGATCCCTATATCAACGTGGATCCCGGCACCATGAGCCCATTTCAGCACGGTGAAGTATTCGTTACCGAGGACGGAGCGGAAACCGACCTCGACCTCGGGCACTACGAGCGTTTCATTAGCGCCAGGATGAGCCGGCGTAATAATTTCACGACCGGGCAGATCTACGAGAGCGTGATCAAAAAGGAGCGGCGCGGGGACTACCTGGGCGGCACGGTACAGGTTATTCCGCATATCACTGATGAAATCAAACTGCACATCAAGGCCGGCGCAGGAGACGCGCAGGTAGCTATCGTCGAGATTGGCGGAACGGTGGGCGATATCGAATCCCTGCCGTTTCTCGAGGCGATCCGGCAGATGGCGGTACAACTTCCTCGCGATGATACCTGTTTTATTCACCTCACCTTATTGCCCTATATCACATCGGCCGGGGAGTTGAAAACCAAGCCAACCCAGCATTCTGTAAAGGAGTTGAGGGAAATCGGCATTCAGCCGGATGTGCTGCTGTGCCGTGCCGAACGCGAGTTGCCGGAGGATGAGCGCCGCAAGATTGCCTTGTTTACCAACGTTCGGGAAGAAGCCGTGATTCTGGCATTGGATGTGGACAGCATTTACAAAATCCCGGGGCTGCTGCACGAACAGATGCTGGATGAAATCGTCTGCCACAAGCTGCATATTCTAGCCAAGGCGGCAGATTTGAGCATCTGGAAAAATCTGGTGCACGCGCTGAAGCATCCTCAGCGCACGGTGGAAATCGCGCTGGTGGGAAAGTACGTGGATTTGACGGAATCGTATAAATCCCTGTCGGAAGCGTTGATACACGCCGGGATTCATACCCGCAGCAAAATCAATATTCATTACATGGACTCGGAAAATATCGCGAAAGAAGGCACGGACTGCCTCAAAGACATGGATGCGATACTGGTTCCCGGCGGCTTCGGCAAACGAGGAGTGGAAGGCAAGATCATGGCCATCCGCTACGCTCGTATAAATCGCGTTCCTTATCTCGGCATCTGTCTGGGCATGCAGCTTGCAGTGATCGAATACGCGCGCGACAAGGCTGAAATGGAGGGCGCGCACAGCACCGAATTCAATCCGGATACACCTTATCCCGTAATTGCCCTCACCATCGAATGGCGCACCCGCGAAGGTCAGGTGGAAACCCGCAATGCCGAGTCAAATCTTGGCGGCACCATGCGTCTCGGCGGGCAGGAGTGCTTGCTTAAAGACGAATCGCTCGCTCGGAAGATTTACGCGAAGGACAAAATTATCGAGCGGCATCGCCACCGCTACGAGGTCAACAATGAATATATTCCCCGGTTGGAACAGGCTGGGCTGCGCGTGAGCGCAATATCGGCGGGTGAAGGCTTGTGCGAGATGGTTGAATTGCCGGAGACCGAACACCCCTGGTTTGTCGCCTGCCAATTTCATCCCGAATTTACCTCCACACCTAAAGCTGGCCATCCGCTGTTCACGGCATTCATCGAGGCAGCCGCCAGTTTTGCCGATAAACGCATTACTGCCGGCGGCATTGCAGCTGAAGCATTGCCACCCAGTAAACTGAAAAACATTGCCATAAGCGCCAGCCAATAGAAGCCAGCCATAGAATTTAGCCACGTGAAACTGGTCCGCGCAGCTCCAACTCCCAGCTGAAGATTCCTTCATGATCAAAAGCAAAAGAAAGCATTAACCCTTCGGAGTACGGGGCGAAATTCAAGCAAACTCGCCGGCGATGCGCTTTCTTTTATCTTCAGATCGTCTTTCTGTAAAGCCCGATACTCAGCAAAGCAGTTTTTAATAACTTATAAATAAATGACCCAGGGAAAAATAGCATGAGTGCAATTGTAGATGTCATTGCCCGCGAAATTATTGATTCGCGCGGGAACCCCACCGTGGAAGCGGATGTATTGCTCGAATCCGGAGTGCTGGGGCGAGCGGCTGTGCCCGCCGGCGCATCTCTTGGCACCAGGGAGGCAGCCGAATTACGGGATGGCGACGCGCAGCGCTATTTCGGTAAAGGCGTATTGAAAGCGGTGGAAAATGTAAATACCGAGATCTCCGAAGCCGTCATGGGCCTGGATGCGATGGACCAGAATTTTATCGACCGGACGCTTATTGATCTTGACGGCAGCAGCAACAAATCCAGGCTCGGCGCCAACGCAATTCTTGCGGTATCGTTAGCGGTAGCGAAAGCGGCGGCGGAGGAATCCGGACTACCGCTATATCGATATCTCGGCGGCGCAGGGCCATTGTCCCTGCCTGTACCCATGATGAATGTCATCAATGGCGGTGCGCATGCCAATAATAATCTTGACATGCAGGAGTTCGTGATCATCCCCTTGGGTGCGCAGAGCTTTCGTGAAGCCTTGCGTTGCGGCGCGGAAGTATTTCATACCTTGAGAGGTTTGCTCGACAGCAAGGGGATGCATACCGCAGTGGGTGACGAAGGAGGTTTTGCGCCCAATCTGCCCAGTAATGAAGCTGCATTGCAACTGATCGTTGAAGCTATCGAGAAGGCCGGTTATTTACCGGGCCCGGATGTGGTCATCGGGCTGGATTGCGCCAGTTCGGAATTTTACCG
Source organism: uncultured beta proteobacterium (assembly GCA_963831395.1). Lineage (GTDB taxonomy): Bacteria > Pseudomonadota > Gammaproteobacteria > Burkholderiales > Nitrosomonadaceae > Nitrosospira. The sequence continues at coordinate 75,081 of CAWHQD010000034.1, read as the reverse complement.
GGACGGCAAATACCATCTGGCCTCGGACGGTTTGAGCCTCGATTCGGCACAATTTGCCGATTATCTTGCCACCTGGACAGACAAGTATCCTATTCTCAGCATCGAAGATGGCATGAGCGAGCACGACTGGGACGGTTGGAAACTGCTCACCAGCAGGCTCGGAAAATCCGTGCAACTCGTCGGCGATGACATCTTTGTGACCAATGCCGGCATTCTGAAAGAGGGAATCGCGCAAGGCATAGCCAATTCCATACTTATCAAGCTCAACCAGATCGGGACGCTTACCGAAGCTTTTTCCGCTATTGAAAGTGCGAAACGCGCAGGCTATACCGCGGTGGTTTCACACCGTTCCGGTGAAACCGAGGATACCACCATCGCTGATTTCGCTGTCGCTACCAATAGCTTGCAAATCAAAGCCGGCTCGCTTTCCCGTTCCGACCGCCTGGCAAAATACAATCAATTGCTGCGCATCGAGGAAGATATGGGCGACGCCGCCAGTTATCCAGGGCGTGGAGCTTTCTATCAGCTGAGATAGGACTTGCCTGATTCAACATCTTGAGCCGGGCTGGCATTTCAATATATCCGGCAGTTTCATTTTTCTCAGGGAAGCGAAAGAGGGCAACGAGCGCGTACTCGCAAAATTGGTCTTGAGATGTTCACGTGAAAGTATTGAGCCTTATACTCACTGCCCTGATTATCCTGCTGCAATATCCATTATGGCTGGGCAAGGGCAGTTGGCTTAAAGTCTGGGAAGTGGACCAGCAGGTGGTGGCACAACACGAAACCAACCAGAAAATGAAAACTCGCAATGCTGCCCTGGACGCGGAAGTACGCGACCTCAAACAGGGTTACGATGCGATTGAAGAGCGGGCCCGCAGCGAACTCGGCATGATCAGGGAGGATGAGGTTTTCTTTCACATAACGGAAGATAGCGAAAAAAACTTCTCGGAGGAACCGACTGAGGGAGAGGGGTCGTTGAAGTAACAAAATGGCCGGAATTCTCATCCAGGCATGATTCGGCTTACTACGTGCCGAGGTTGAGGGCTCATGCGCTTGTCAATCAATCCATCCAGTCCTGTTTCCTGGAAGCGACGAGTAAACGCAGTTGCTTCATTTCCATGTTGGAAAAACAAACCCCATCACTAAGACAGGGTTTGTTCAAAACACAGCTAAATTCGGTTATGGGATTGTTTTTTGAAACGTGCAGTGAAACCAAGCAGGCCAAGGCCAGCCAGCATCATGATGTAAGATGATGGCTCCGGAATAGCAGCAGCCATTGTCGGTTCGGCGAAGACGAAATCATCCGTGGCTACAAGATCAGTACCGTGGGCAAGGTTTTCCGGGCCGAACGACTGAAAACTGTTGCCATCAAAGTTGAAAAGGGTGTTGGTTCCCACAGTCAAATTGACGTCAGTCACCACTGGCTGGTCGAACAGCACGCCGAGGAATTGCGGTTGGCCACTGGCACCGGTGGGCACATTGTAGGTGCCGAGGCTGACCTCGTTCCCGCTTGTGTCATGCCCGAAGTACTCGATACTGCTGCTGCCGGCATTTTCTACATCAATAAAAATTGCACCGAAACCGCGCGTGCCTGCCGCCGTCGCCGTGCCCGGAATGGTGAAACTTTGACCGATAAAGCGGTCGTCAAACTGGTACGGGGTATTATCCTGCATGACAAAGGTGTTGCTTGGGCTAAAAGCCGGGAACTGGTTTGCGGTGTCGGGGTTAACGCTGGCGAACCCATCGCCGCTCACTGCATACGGGTTTGCGAATAACGCCCCCTGGTTCCGGAAACGATCGACGGAGATGATGACCGTATTGCCTGGATCAACCACCTGAGTATTCGGATTCGCGTCGGTGCCGTCCAGCCTGACACCATCCCAACCGATTTCGCGGCGGCCGCTCTCTGCAGGCGCACCTCCGTTTCTGGCTCCGCCAATGGCAGCGCGGAAATCATCAAGGGCAGTGGCTGCGTCAGCTCCCGACCCGCTGAACACCATAGGCGTTGCGGACCACGCGGAGGGAATGAAAAAACCGGCAGTAGCAACCATTGCTCCAGCAATCATCTTGATTGAGCGCATGATAAATCTCCTTTTCCTTTAACAGCCGTTTATGAACGTATAACCAAAGAAAGCGCCGACATGTTCCAGAGCTTTTTAGAGGTATAGCACTCGATAGCCAGAATGCAAGGAACAACTGCCCACGTGGTTGAAAAAAAGATTTCCAGATAATCAGAGCAGGGGATTACCATGAGTATGCGGTACAGAAGTAGGGGGAATGCTGCTCTTGCTTGACTCTACCGGCACCGCACAGCGCCAGACGCTATCCACCAACCTTCTCGACGGCAGCGGTTTTATTGCAAGGCCGTTTCCTGAAACGTTTCCCTGAGTATTCGCCCTTCGAAGGGCTGTAATTCATGTGCATGACCTTGGGAATGCGTTGAAAACAATACTTCGCTGCTTACCGGGCTTTTAACAATATGCCTGGACATGTTGAGCAGGACCATATGTTTTTCGCCATTCAAAATGCGCCGGTACGCCAGAATCTTTTTATCGCAAAATTCATGCGCGATCTCAAGACTGCCCGCGTGGAGCGCAGGCGTCTCGTTCCGAAAGCGGATCACTTTCTTGTAAAAATTGAGAAGCGAGTCGGGTTCGGCGGTTTGCGCCTCGACGTTTATTTTCTTGAAGCTTTCCGCTACTGGCAACCAGGGTTCGGCACAATCCGGGCAGAAGCCTGCATTCGGTTTTTCACTCCATAGCATGGGCGTGCGGCATTCGTCGCGATTGAGAATTTCAGCACTTCTATCAACAAGGAACTGGGGAACCCATTTATGTTGCATCGCTATCGCGTCTTTTCCCTGCTTTAGCGGAATTCTTACTCGCGGTATCCCGATTTCATCCCCAAAATAGGTGAAGGGAATGCCTCGGCACGTAAACTGAAACAGCGCGAGCAATTTTGCCTTTTCCACACTTCCTCCCAAGCGGCTGATTATGCGAGTCCGGTCATGATTGGCAAAGACGAGGGTGGGTATCAGGGGCTCCGGGAAATGCTTTTCAAAAGTCATCAGCATTTCGCGATAGTTTTCCGCTTTGAAGGGGGTTGAAATGGCTTTGAACAGGAAAATGGCGTTCAGGCCATTCTTGCCATTGTTGTAGCAGAATTGATTGATCAATCCTTCCTCACCGTGCGATTCGCCTATTAGCACTCTTTGGGGATTATCAAACTCATCCACTACGTTTCGCAATTCAGTAGCAAATTCGAAGCTTTTTTCCTGGAGAAAGTTATTTTTCAGGTTCTGAAAAAAGATGGAAAGCGATTTGTCCGACGGCGCCACTCGAAAGCTGGGCGGATTGCTGCGGAGCGACTGATCCTCGTAGATTGCGCTGATAATATCCAGCCTGAAGCCATCCACCCCTTTGTTCAACCAGAACCTCGCAACATCAAACATGGCTTTCTTGACGTCGGGGTTGTGGTAGTTCAAATCGGGCTGGAAAGGGAGAAAAGCGGTGTAATAGAACTGTTTTCGTTCAGGAGAATAGGTCCAGGCTTTGTTGCCCGCCATCGCGCGCCAATTATTGGGCGGCCTCATGCCGTTCTTGCCTTTTCCGTCTCTCCAGATATACCAGTCAGCTTTCGGGTTATCGCGTGAACTCGCCGATTCCTTGAACCAGGGGTGCTCATCCGAAGTGTGGTTCAAGACCAGGTCGAATACGAGCTTCATTTCCCTGCGATGCACCTCTTGCACGAGTTTTTCAACCAGTGCCATATCTCCATATTGTGGAGAGACCGAGAGGTAGTCGCTGATATCGTATCCGAAATCCCTGTGTGGACTTTGTGTAAACGGGGAAATCCAGATTGTTTCGTAACCGAGGTCTTTAAGATAATCGAGTTTTTCAATAACGCCCGGAATGTCTCCGATTCCATCGCCATTGGCATCGAAAAAGGAGCGCAGGTAGATGTGGTAAACGGTGGTTTTCTTCCACCATTCCGCACCTGAATTATCCAAAGAAACGGAATTCCCAAAACGAAGCGACATAACTATCTAATTAGTGTGTTAAAAAAACCGATTTGCGATTTTTTTGGTAATAGGTTGAATCTTTATAAGGAAGACAACATTCCCTCTCAATTCTGCAAGCGCATGTGATCATCCATTCAGTCCTTCGTTAACAATAGAATTCATGCGATAAGAGCAAGGACATCACAGTTTTAAGAAATCTTAGGACTGTCGATCAGATGTGGCGTTCAACATAGCGAGAATATTCGTGGCGAGCAAAATCAAAAATTCCTGCATTGTTCGCATGTGAGACTTCTGCACCCGAGTGACCAAAGAGTTGACTGGAGAAAAGGGTATCGGGAGAACGGGCAGTTATGCCGCTCCGCTCCGCCACCTAAGCTACCTACGACATCTTGCGTTTGTTGCTTACTTTGCTGACCTTACAATAGCAATCTCATTTTGCCTATGGTATAAAGTTTTCGGCCGGAGGCCGAATGGGGAATCGCTAGTCGTTCACTTGAATCTATCCTGGATCCATGGAGGCTGACGATGAAGAAAACCGGTTGTGCGGAAGATGTTCGCTTCAAGATGCGGGCGCTCGTGGTTGCGCTCTTGATATTTGGGACGTCATTGGCTGGAGCCCAAGAGGCATCGTTGGAAGCGCAGATTCGCGCACGCTCGGCGGCGGTCGAAAAGCAGCTGATAGAGTGGCGTCGCGACATTCACCAGCACCCGGAGCTTGGAGACCAAGAGCAGCGCACGTCCCGACTTGTCGCAGAGCACCTGAAGCGTCTGGGTCTGGATGTCCAGACCGGAGTGGGCAGAACAGGCGTTGTCGGCATTCTGAAGGGCGCAAAACCGGGACCGGTTGTAGGATTGCGGGCCGACATGGATGCACTGCCTGTCACGGAGCCTGAGGGATTGCCGTTCGCTTCCAGGGCGAGGGCACTTTATCACGGCAAAGAGGTGGGGGTCATGCATGCGTGCGGCCACGATGCACACACGGCAATGCTGATGGCGACAGCCGAGATCCTCGCCGGCATGAAGGAGCAACTGCCGGGAACGGTGATGTTCATTTTTCAGCCGGCCGAGGAAGGCTCCAGCGTCGTCATGCCCGGCGAAGGAAAAAGCTGGGGGGCAAAGCTGATGCTGGAGGAGGGGCTTTTCAAGAAGGTTAAGCCGGATGCCGTCTTTGCGGTTCATGTCATGCCCGGACCGTCTGGCGAGATCAGTTGGCGGACCGGCGCGACAACAGCGAGCGGTGACATGCTGCAGATCAGCGTCCACGGTCGGCAAGGCCACGGTGGCATGCCGTGGAACACGATCGATCCGATAGTTACATCGGGGCAGGTGCTTGCAGGCTTGCAGACCGTCGTCAGTCGGCGGGCGAATCTTGCATTGTCCCCTGCAGTGGTAACGATCGGCATGATCAACGGGGGGACAGGGCCGAACATCATCCCGGACCGCGTCGACATGTCAGGCACCATCCGCGCCTACGATGAAGGTGTTCGCGACCAGGTTGGCCAGGATGTGAAACTGAGCGCCGAGAACATTGCCGAGAGCGCCGGAGCGAAGGCTGAGGTTGCGGTCCTACCCATCTACGCAATCACAGTCAACGACGCTGCATTGGCTGCAAAGATGGAACCGATCATTCGCAAGGCCGCCGACGGCAAGGTTGCCGTTGCCCGGTTAACCGGGGCATCCGAAGATTTCTCCTATCTGGCGCAAGAGGCTCCTGGCTTGTATCTGTTCCTGGGCGTCACGCCTGAAGACCAGGATCCTTTAAAGGCGGCGCCAAACCACAATCCGAATTTCTTCGTCGATGAGCGGGCACTCGTGGTTGGTACGCGAACCATGGCGCTGATGACGGCAGCTTTTTTGACGGGGCAGGTTGTGGACGTTGCGAAGTAACCGAGACGCATGGATGCTGCTCAACCTTAATACGAAATCGTCCCATCCACCTCAAGTTTTCCTTTACCCGTCTGAATGTTCTGATTTCCCTGTAGCTCTGCGCTACCCACTGCCTGGGCAAAGCGTCCTGTTCCCCCCGTTATCTGAAATTTGGCATCGGAATAGCTATACATGGGTGCAGCGTCCTTTGGAACGAACGAGCCGGTATAATCGCCGGTGAGCTTATCGCCGTTAGCCGCCGTAAGCGTGAATGTGCCTTTGAAAGTGAAATAATTTTCCATCGGTGTAATGCAATCGGCAGCTGTAAGCGAAACCTTGCCCAGGTGCGTACTTTTGCCTGTGCCGGTGATAGTGCCGCCAAATTTGGAGGGACAATCGGGTCTAAATCCGGCCTGTTCCTGAGTGACCAGGCTTGCCTTGAGCGGTCTGTCAGTCTTCTCCGCTGACAAGGCGGCTGATGGTGAAACCATCGCTGTAAGAAGGATGGCGGAAATGACGTTGTACTTCGAGAAGCCGGAGACTTTCATGGATGACCCCTTTGTAGTATAAGAATTTTGATTAATCCCGATCAGTTTACTACCTCGCCTGCATGCTGTTTTCCTATATGGCTATGCTTGCGGGCGTAGCCGAAATAAACAATCAAACCGATTACAGCCCAGTACAGAAACAATCTTATCGTACTCCAGCCGAGGCTGACGAATAGCAAGGCGCACCCGGCCATAGCCAGCGGCCCCACGACCCCGATCATCGGCGTTTTGAAAGGCCGGTGCCTGTCAGGTTCGCGGCGCCGCAGCACCATCACGCCCAACGCCACCATGAAGAAAGCGAAAAGTGTGCCGGAATTCGAAATATCGGCGAGCATTCCGACAGGGAAAAACGCCGAGAAGAGGGCCACAGCGGTACCTGTCACCAGCGTAACCACATACGGGGTATGAAACCGCTCATGCACCCGGGAGAAAAACTTCGGCATGAGCCCGTCATGCGACATGGTGAACAAGACGCGAGTTTGCCCGTAGAGCATCATGAGCACGACAGAAGGCAGGGCAATGATTGCGGCGGAAGCTACCCAGTTGCCGATATTCGGGTATCCCACTTCCCGCAGCACAAAGGCCAGGGGTTCTTTGGATAAGGATAGCGCACCCCCCGGCTGTGCGCCGACCGCCCCTACCGCGGCGAAGGCGACGATCAGGTAAAAAACCGTGCAAATCGTCAATGAACCTATCAGTCCGATCGGCACATTACGGTTGGGGTTGGCAGTTTCTTCCGCCGCCGTCGAGACGGCGTCAAACCCGACATAGGCAAAAAAGATGGAAGCGGCTGCTCCAAGTATTCCGACCCCGGAAAGCGGCGTACCCCAACCATTAGGCAGCATGGGTTCAAAATTGACGGAATTGACGGCGGGGAGGGCGAGAATGATAAACGCCGTGAGCGCGATAACTTTTACGATGACCAGAATGGCAGTAAATCTGGCGCTTTTTGCGGTGCCTATGACCAGCAGAAAAGTGACGAAGAGCGAGATCAGAAACGCCAGCAGATTAAAACCTCCCTGCAGCGATTGTGCCATCCGCCAGCAGGATGGTGTCGCGTGGCCCGGCAGTCAAAGCCAGGGGCAATCCCCAGCCTATCTCATGCAGGAAGCCATTGATGTAGCCGGACCATCCCACGGCCACAGCAGCCCCGGCAATCGCATATTCCAGAATAAGCGCCCAGCCCACCATCCATGCGGTCAATTCGCCGAATACCGCGTAAGAGTAGGTATAGGCGGACCCGGCGACCGGCACCATCGAGGCGAGTTCGGAATATACCAGCGCCGCCAACCCGCAGACGAAACCAGCGATCACGAATGAAAACATCATGCCCGGTCCGGCTTTGTCTGCGGCAACCGACGTCAGCACGAAAATGCCGGTGCCGATGATAGCGCCGATACCAAGCATGGTCAGGTCAAATGCCCCAAGCTGCCGCTTGAGCCCTCTTGTTCGTGCCGACTCAAGGATATGATCCAGGGATTTGACCCGCTCAAACAACATCTGTTTTCTCCGGCAAAAAGCGCCAAACGGAGCTGCTCGTGTTTATGCTCAAGTGCATCGGCATTTTTTTGGCAAAGACCGCATTCTAAACCAGCCGGACGCAGTGCGATAAGAATGCTGCCGGGAGAACAGCCGGGAAGCTATCTGAAATACGATAAAAAAGCGCGACGGCGCCAATGCCGCCTTAAATCAAGCGGCAAATTGATGGCGCAGAAAAAACGCTATCTATCCCTTGTCTTCTTCACGTAGTCCGGTAACGACGGAACGCGCCATAAATACCAGGATGCGATGGTTCGATAAGGGCTGCAAGGCAGGCCGGCTTTTTGCATCTCCCTGGGGTTGGGGATGGTATCGAGAGATTTAAGAAACCGGTATCCGTCTCGTATGCCGAAATCATCGGCTGGCAGGACATCAGTTCGCATCAACGTGTAAATGAGCAGCATTTCGACTGTCCAGCGGCCTATACCTGGTAGCTTGACGAGCCGGGCAATCAGCTCGTCGTCGGGCATTTTATCCGCGGTACTGCGAGATGGCACCAAGCCGGTTTGCGCGCCTTCCGCAATGTGTCTTATGGTGCTGATCTTGCGCGCCGAGAATCCGCAGGCGCGAAAATCATCAAACCCGCTTGCCAGAATTTGCGCCGGAGTCGGAAATATGTTTCCGGGATACATATTAAGAAACCTGCCGACAATCGCAGCAGCGGCTCGCGCGTGCAGCTGCTGATATGCGACAGCTCTTATCAACGCCTCGTAGGGTTCACGCTCGGGTGTCGGCCGGTGCGTACATGGCCCCGCGATTGCTACCAGCCTCGCCCAATCCTGATCGATCGAACAGAGATGATCAATGGCGTGCTTATACGTATCGCTCTGGACGTCCATATCTGTTATTGCAGTATCTGTCATCAGGGTAAAATCGGGGTCATGTCCTTATTAATTTCCTGAGGATATCCACCAGCACGACGGGCAAGAGTTGAGGGTGTTGTAGCACAGCGTAGCGTCCAGATCCAAATATACCTGCAAGATACTGTGGCGCATGCCGATCGACAGTTATGCAAAAAGGGTGGATAGACTGAAGCATGGCTTCAGCAACGGCTTGACGCATGTCTTCCACGCCATATCGGCCTTCATACTGATCGACATCGTTCGGCTTGCCGTCCGACAGCAAAATAAGCAAACGATGTTGGGCAGCGCAAGCGGCGAGCAAGGACGCCGTATGACGGATAGCCGCACCGGCTCGCGTGTATCGCTGAGGTTCCAGCGCGGCGATGCGGCGTTGTACGAGGCTCCCGCCAATTTCATCGAAACCTTTCAGCGTCCACAGGCTTACGTTTTGTGCGCTCTCACCCGAAAACGCCTGGATGCAAAATGGGTCGCCCAGGGCCATCAGCGCCTGGTGCACCAGCAGCAGCGCTTCCTTTTCCACATCGATGATGCGTAAATCATCGGAAACCCAGCCATCTGTCGAGGCGCTGATATCGATCAGCAATGCGATGGCAATATCGCCCCGGGCGCGCCTTGCCGATTGGTACAAGCGATCTTGTAGCGGCAGGCCAGCGCGCTGCTCCGCATATGCGTTAACATAGGCGCTCAATGTCAAGGTCATTTCCATCCGGCTGCCGGCGTCGTCGGATTCGGCGCGGTTGCATGCCCTCGAAGCGCCGCTGAATCTCGCGTAATAACGTACGGTGCCTGGCAAGCACGGACTCGGCCCACGCTGCGTCCCCCAAGAGCGGCGACTGAAGCCGGACAACTGCGCCATTTTGCAGGTAGCCGGAGATGCGAAAATCCCATTCCGGATACGATATGCCCGCTGCCGTGCGCCTGGAGTCGGCAGAGAGCAATGTGCGCCCGTTCACCGGATTATCGGAAAGCAACACCTCCTGTGCAGGTTTTGGAGAAGCGATGAGGCTGGCTTCGGGCAGTTCGGATAACGAATCGGCAAGGTCTCCCGCATTGGCATTATCGTCGCGGTCGGTAGGACGTTGCATTCCCGCCGGGTCTTCCACATGCTGCTGCGGGTCATCCATTTGCAGCATCCACATGCCTTGGGCGCGATCGTCTTCATCCATCTTTTTCTCCCGCACTTCGGGACGGCGCGCAAGCTGCGCATTGCGCTGGGGTCGAGGGAGCGTATCTGACTCATCGGTAGTGGGCTCGATGCTGCACGACTGCCGATGCGCCATTGCAGGAAGCGTTCTGCCGAGCCAAAGGCCTTTGCGGATGCCGCGATAGCGTATTTTTTTCCTTGCGATTCCAGCCGGGATTTCCGCCCAGATCTGTTCCGCCGTTGCAATTGCCCACATAAGTGAATCTCCCGGTATCTGGTGCGAGAATCAGAGGAGATGGAATGTAGGCCGGATGAGCGCGAAGTACCTGGCAATAAAGCTCTTCAATTGCACGTTCAGGCATATTCAACAGCCGCGGTTGCGGCCGTTCGGACAAGGTAGCGTGGCGCAAGGCGATAAGGTCTTGCGTGAGCCCGGGAAGCTCGAGAGCGAGCGCATGATCGACTGCTGTTGCTTCGCTTATGTAAAAAAGGTCCTGCACCAGCCCATCCCCCGGAAATGTGTTTTCTGCGGGATACGTATGCAAGGCCCTGCGTTGTGCTCGCGCCGCCTGCTGCACGGCAAGTATTCGGAACAGTTGCAGTGGAGGCGGGTCGTCATATGCGAGCCGCATCGGCAGGAAAATCCGGGCAGCATCGTTAGCAGGCAGTGCGTACGGTTCGATGAGGTGGCCAGGCGCGCGCTCGAAGAGGCGCGATAGTGCCGACGGGGGCGCAGGCGGTTGGGCTACGTGGACCGGAATCTCATATCCATGCACCGCCGCGAGCAGCAATTCAAGGCGGTCCTTATAGGCAGTGAGCGCACTGTTATCGTCCTTCGGATCGCCACTGTGCCACAAGCGCGATATGAATGTCGTTGCATGACGCGCCGCGTCAATGATAATTTCTTCAGGCTCTGCCATGATTACTGATTTGACACACAGCGCCGGTTCAATTGAAATTCAAGAGCACTTCAAGAATGAATCATAAAGGCGGGAGGTGGGGGCGGGGTCAGGCCATAAATCCATTTATTAGCCGAAGCGGCGGTCCTCTTAATCGACCATTATTGCATCTACCAGGTCGCGCATTGCCGCCGTCAAGCCGGGGTCATCGGATAGCGGAGACACAAGCCCTACATAGCATGCCAATCGCGGTGCGATGCCGTTGGCAATGAGGCGCGCGGTTGCCACCAGCAGGCGGGGACTCGGCACTTCGGCCAGTCCCCGGTTCGCCAAACCACGAATTCGACCGGCCAGTCCAACCAGATCGTGCACTACTCCGCGTTCCGCCCCGCTTTCATGAATGATGATTTCGGCCTCGCGTTCCGGTGGGGGAAAATCGAAATCCAGAGCAACAAATCGCTGGCGTGTGCTCGGCTTGAGATCTTTCGATACGTGTTGATAACCGGGATTGTAAGAAACCACGAGTTGAAAACCGGGCGCGGCCTCTATCAGTTCGCCTGTTTTATCGATCGGCAAAACACGGCGGTAATCTGTTAATGGATGAATGACAACAACCGCATCCGCACGCGCTTCGACGACTTCGTCGAGATAGCAGATTGCCCCCAGGCGAACCGCGCGCGTAAGAGGCCCATCCTGCCACACCGTACCGTTATGGTGGATTAAAAAACGCCCGACCAGATCAGCGGCCGATAAATCGTCGTGGCAGGAGATAACTACCAAGGGACGCTTGAGGCGCCATGCCATATGCTCGATGAATCGCGTTTTGCCGCACCCGGTAGGGCCTTTCAGCATAACGGCCAGGTTTCGCTGGTGGCATTGCTCGAAAACGCTGACTTCCTCCCCAACGGAGAGGTAATAAGGTTCGACGCGATCCGGGTACCGGACGCCTTCGGGTTGTTTTACGTGATCACCGCTTTTGATAAAGAAGCCCTCTCGTTATTATTGTCGATCACCGGGCTCGGGTCCGGTATCCTGGAGTCGCTGACGGATTTTGGCGCATTACGGAAAAAATCCCAGATAAAAAAAGCGGCGCCGATAGCGAAAACCGACGCTGTCGCGATCAGCATCAGAAAGTGCACCTGCAGTTTGAGTTGCGTATCAAGATAGCCCAAACCCAGAATCCGTTCCAGATACACCTGACCTATCCCTGCTGTGCCAAAGGAGAGAGTCATCCCGAACATGCCCATTACCTGCATCCAGAACGCCCAGTACCCAATGTTGTTGCCCTCCACCTTGCGATTTTCGGTGAGGCTCGGCAAAGTGTAGCTGATTATCGCCATGACGATCATGGCGTAGGCGCCGTAGAACGCCCCATGACCGTGCATTGCCGTAACCAGCGTGCCATGCGTCCATTTATTAACGCTGGGCCACGTATGGGCAAAGCCGAGCAGACCTGCGCCAAAAACTGTAAAGACAGCACTGCCGATCGTCCAATGCACCGCCAGCGAATTGGGATGAGAAAGCCCGGAGCGGCGCATCGCAAAATATGCGTACATCGCCATCCCCAGTAACGCCAGCGGTTCCAGCGCACTGAAGAACCCTCCTATTGGAAGCCAGTAGTATGGCACCCCTACCCAGTAGTAATGGTGGGCTGTTCCTAGAATACCGGCCAGAAAAACCAGGCCGACAATGACGTATAACCACTTTTCCATGACTTCGCGGTCGGCGCCGGACAAGCGGATCAACAGATACGCCAACAGCCCGCCCTGTATCATTTCCCAAACGCCCTCAACCCAGAGATGGATCGTCCACCATCGATAGAATATGCTGACCGTGTAATTGTCGTATTCGATGAGCGCAGGCAGGTACAGCACAGCCGCCAGTACAAGACCCGCTACCAGAACGCCTTCGGTGACGGTCCACCGCCCGGCGCGCTTGATGGTCATCAGAATATTGAACAGGAACATCAGCATGACAACGACAATCACGATCTTCAATGGAAATGGTTGTTCCAGCATTTTGTTGCCTGCGGTCCAGCCGAACATGTAGCCCACAATCGCGGTCACCCCCATCAGTGTCCACGCGACCAGTTGTGCATATGCCAGTTTGATGCTGTAAATTTCGCCTCGTGATTCCTCCGGGACCACGTAGTAGGTTGCCCCCATGAAACCGGTCAGCACCCATACGATCAGTAGATTGGTATGAATGGCCTTGGTCTTGTCGAACGGAAGAAAGTCCAGCAACGGATCGGGCCCAAGGTATTTGCTCGCGGAAAGCAGGCCGAATACCAGTTGCAAGCCGAACAGGCACATGGCGACAGCAAAATACCAGTATGCGACGGACTGTGAGCGGTAGCGCATGGCAACTCCTATTTCAGGGTTTCGAGGTAGGCAACGAGGCTATCGATCTGCCCTGGCTCGAGATCGGTTATGAAATTGTCGGGCATGAAGGACTGGTTATTGGCGGAGTACATTGCACCCGGAACCAGATAAGCGCTCGGATGGGTAATCGATTCACGAATATACTCGGCGGGAGTCTTCGCCTCGCCCTTGTATTCGGGGGATGCAATAATTGCCTTGGCACGGGTTACAAGCCCTGCCAGCGTCGGCCCCGCCAGGTTCGTGCCGGGCACAACCGAATGGCAGGCGTTGCACGCGGGCGGCGAGGAGCGGAATAACGCTTCACCCTGGGCGACGGGATCTGACGATACCGAGGCCTGTGTTGCGGGTTGACCGACATCCGTGCCGGGAATCGTTGTGCCGGAAACGATGATGGGCCGGGGTGGCCAGCCCTGATTGTCGATATGGCTGACCCAGTCCAGGAACGCGATCACATCGCTGATTTCCGTCTCGTTGAGATTTGGATTCGGCATCAGGCGCCGATGCTTTTCTTCGGAATAAAACTGCGATGGGTCTTTCAGAAACGCCGTGAGGTAAGGTGTGCCGCGCTGCTGTGTTATCTTGGTAAGATCCGGCGCGTAATAGCCGCCCTCGCCAAGAAGGGTGTGGCAGTTGATGCAATTGTTCTTGTGCCAGATGTCTTTGCCACTAATGACGGCTGGCGTGAGCTTGTCTTCATTGGTGAGTTCGGCAAAGCGGCTGTGGCTGTGAATCGTCATGCCAATAAACGCCGTTGCCGTCAGGAATGTGCAAATGATAAAAAAAAGCCGTCCCTGTCGTTTAGTCATCGCCGTGCACCTCTTTGATTGGACGAGTTTTAGGACAGCAATTCTAGACGCTGATGCCGGTCCAGTTTTTGATTGAAATCGCGGCGGCATAAATGATTGCCAGCGCGATGGCTATGAGCACGATAGTGCTGAAAGCCTTGAAGGTAGTGAAATAACGGGAAGTGCGACTTTGCATAGACAGCTCCGATTGTGCACGCAGTGCATGCGTCTTCTTTAACAAGTTAGACCATATTTAACAGAGTGCAAACCGGATAAAAGGTTTTTGACGAAGGCCGAATTGTGTAAGATTGTTGACGCACGTCAACTAAAGAGGATAAATAATGAAGATTCAGGGATGGGCAGCGCATGGCGCCAAACGGAAACTCGAACCATTTACCTACGATGCCGGTCTCCTTGGACCTGAGGAGGTGGAGATTGCTGTCGAGTATTGCGGACTCTGCCATTCTGACATTTCCATTCTCAACAACGACTGGGGGCTATCCCGATATCCTGTCGTGCCGGGGCATGAGGCGGTGGGCCGGGTAATCGCCGCAGGCGATCATGTCAAGGGATTGCACATCGGGCAGCGAGTAGGTGTCGGTTGGAACGCCGATAGCTGCATGCACTGCCACGAGTGCATAACTGGTAATAACAATCTCTGCCTGGAAGCAGCGCCGACAATTGTTGGGCGCCATGGAGGTTTTGCGGACAGGATACGCGCGCATTGGTTGTGGGCGATTCCGCTACCCGATGCGCTGGACAGTTCTTCCGCAGGCCCATTGTTGTGCGGGGGTATCACTGTGTTTGCGCCGCTGATTACATTCGGAGTCAAGCCAACAGACCGGGTTGGGGTGGTCGGTATCGGCGGCCTCGGCCATCTCGCTCTTCAGTTCGCCAATGCATGGGGCTGCGAAGTAACCGCTTTTACGTCGAACCCGTCGAAGGCTGACGAAGCGCGGAAGTTCGGGGCGCATCGCATAGTGTCAAGCCGTGATAGCGCTGAAATTCTCCAGGCCGCCAATTCGCTTGATTTTCTGCTTATCACGGTAAATATCCCGCTCGATTGGGCCTCGCTGCTCAAGACATTGAAGCCGAACGGCCGCATGCATGTCGTGGGCGCCGTGCTCGAACCCATGCCAATTCCCGCTTTCGACCTCATCATGGGGCAGAAAAGCGTTTCCGGATCGCCGACAGGAGGACCTGCGACAATATCAGCCATGCTGGATTTTGCTGCACGACACAATATCGCACCGCAAGTGGAACACTTCCCCTTGAGCAAGGTGAACGATGCGATTGAGCATCTTGCAGCGGGGAAGGCGCGTTATCGGGTTGTGCTGGACGTTGCCTGAAAAGCCTGCTTCGAAAGGGTTTGCCCCCTTGCCTCAAGCTTTGCAGCGGCAGAAGTCCGCCAAAACAAGTTAGGCGCCGCGGTTTCGCTTCGATGCAACTTCACGGACAGCGCGACAGACTGCTCTTACAGTGCTTAAATGTTGGAGATCAGGCGGCAATACGCATTTCGCGGAGTCTACGGCGAGGGAGTGTGCGAGTTTCATCTTTATAAGCTGTAAAGACAGCGCCTCTGTCCAGCTCCCGCCTGGGTTTTCCCGCATGGCGAAGCTTTTTGTTAATACCGCTTTCCAACCAGCGGTCAAACTCATCCTGTGTGTAACCGTACAAGTCAACGTATCTTCGTTTCTTCATAATAATTCTTCCGGGCGGGGGAAACAATCAGTCAAAAAAAAGCCCCAGCGCTTCAGGGTTGGGCGCATTTTGCCAATCTTCATGCAAGGAATATGTTCGATACCGCACACTACGAAATCCCTGCGTCCGCGGGTTGCAAGGCGCTGTAGTGTAACAGCAGGTTTTGCTCTCAATGCTCCACAATGGACCACCACCGGCCAAGTGTCGAAGTAGCGGAATGATAAGTGCGTGGGTAGGACAGGTTAAGCTAGCGCTCAAGCCTGGCCAGAGTACCCATAATGCATGAAAACAATTTGCCGTATGCATTGTTTTGTACCGTAGCAAAAGGAATCCGTTTGACTCATGAGTGTCTGGAAGCTCAGCGATGAACTGCGGAGACACTGGAGCAGTGCAATATAGAATTAAAGACGAATAGAGTAGTCAAAAATTTTTATAGGAACGCGCCATTTTGAGTGTGGAGGGCGAACGCAATTGCACCACACACCGTGCCTATCAGGCGATCAGCGAGATCAAAATTTAAAAGCAAGACCCGGAGTGCGGCAGATTGCTGACGTTGATAAATTGGTAACGTTACCAACTCATGCAAACTGTTAAAAGGAGCACAATATGACTACGTTAGCAAAAAAGGAAAGACTTGCTGCCGAAACGACCGGTGACCCCCGTTGGGCTGCCGTCGTGGCGCGTGACCCTGAATTCGACGGCAAGTTTTATTGCGGAGTCAAGACGACAGGCGTGTACTGCCATCCTTCATGCGCGGCTCGTCGTGCGCGGCCGGAGAATGTCGATTTTTACGCGACGCGCGAGGAAGCGGAGGAGGCAGGCTTCAGGCCCTGCAAACGCTGCCAGCCGGACCAGCCTCCATTGGCCGAGCGGTATGCGGCAAAAGTCACCCAGGCCTGCCGCCTCATAGAAGAATCCGAGACCGCACCTGTGCTGGAAGATCTGGCGAGCCGTTCAGGCATGAGCACGTATCACTTCCACCGCGTGTTCAAGCAGCTTACTGGATTGACGCCAAGGCAATACGCGGCGGCGCAGCGCGAGAAAAAGGTGCGCGATGGGCTTGGCGGTGGCAGCACTGTGACGGCAGCCATTTTCGACGCTGGCTACAACTCCAATAGCCGTTTCTACGAGAAGTCAAATAGTATCCTGGGCATGACGCCGAGCAACTATCGAGCCGGTGGCGCCGATACCGAAATCCGGTTTGCCATTGGGGAATGCTCCCTGGGATCTATCCTTGTAGCTCAAAGCGATCGCGGCATTTGCGCCATCCTCCTGGGCGATGACCCGGACAAGCTTGCGCGCGACCTGCAGGATAGCTTTTCCCGTGCCAACCTGATCGGGGGCGATGCTGATTTCGAGCAACTCGTCGCCAGAGTGGTTGGTTTTATCGAGGCGCCGGGTATCGGTCTTGATCTGCCGCTGGATGTGCGCGGGACCGCGTTCCAACAGCGCGTGTGGAAGACGCTTCAGGAGATCCCGGCAGGTGAAACCGCAGAGCTACACCGAGATTGCCAGGCGTATCGGTTCACCGAACTCGGTGCGGGCGGTGGCGCAGGCATGCGCTGCGAACAAGCTGGCGGTTGCTATTCCCTGTCATAGGGTGGTGCGCAATGACGGCGCTCTGGCAGGCTATCGCTGGGGCGTCGAGCGCAAGCGCGCTCTTCTCGAGAAAGAGGAGGGCGCGGAAACGGCTGGGGAACCCTCGGCATGAACAGGGTGGCCAGGGAAGCACGAGAAATACCATCGCCCTCGAATATTGCCGATCGAGTGCAAGGAGTTGACTGGGGACGGATATCCGACGATCTCGATGCGCAAGGGTGCGCGGTGATCGAAAAACTTATTACTCCTGAGGAATGCGATGCCTTGGCCGGGCTTTACCCGAAAGACGAGATTTTTCGCAGCCGCGTTGTGATGGAGCGCCACGGTTTCGGCCGAGGAGAATACAAGTATTTCAGCTATCCGCTTCCCGGCGTCATCTCGGAATTGCGGACGGCGATATATCCTTGGCTGGCGCCGATCGCCAACCGTTGGAATGAAGCAATGGGCATAGCCGTGCGCTATCCTGAAAAACATGTGGATTTCATCCAGCGCTGTCATGATGCGGGCCAGCTTCGCCCGACTCCGCTGCTGTTGCAGTACGGGCCCGGTGATTACAACTGCCTGCATCAGGATTTATATGGGGAGCATGTGTTCCCGATCCAGCTCACCATATTGCTATCCGAACCGGCTCGGGATTTCACGGGCGGGGAATTCGTATTGACCGAGCAGCGGCCTCGCATGCAATCGCGCCCCGAAGTCATACCCCTCAGACAGGGAGACGCTGCGCTGTTCGCCGTGCATCATCGGCCGGTGCAGGGCACGCGTGGAGTATACCGGGTGAATCTACGGCATGGCGTAAGCCGTCTCCGGTCGGGTCATCGTCACACGTTGGGCATCATTTTCCATGACGCAAACTGAAAACGGATGAGTAACATGACAGCAGATTTATTTCAGGATGTAGTGCAACCCAAGGCATGGCGGGAGGATCTGTGCCCAGGCGCAGCCATATTGCGCGGTTTTGCGATTCCGCGTGAAGCAGCGATTTTTGAGGCATTGCCCGATATTACAATGAATGCGCCGTTCCGCCATTTGATCACACCGGGCGGCTTCCGTATGTCGGTTGCCATGACAAATTGCGGCACCTATGGCTGGGTGTCGGATAATACGGGATATCGTTATGATGCGATCGATCCTCAAAGCGGCAAGCCCTGGCCCAGCATGCCTCACGTGTTTATGAAGCTGGCGCAGGATGCTGCGGCCAGCGCAGGTTTTGAAAATTTCGAACCCGATGCCTGCCTTATCAATCGATATGAACCGGGGGCACGCCTCACATTGCATCAGGACAAGAACGAACGCGGGTTTGATGCGCCCATCGTCTCGGTTTCGCTAGGCATTCCAGCCGTTTTCCTGTGGGGCGGTCTGCGGCGGAAGGACAAGCCGGAGCGAGTGGGACTGGTTCATGGTGATGTCATGGTATGGGGCGGACCCGCAAGATTGCGTTATCACGGAGTGCTGCCGCTCAAGGAAGGCTGCCATCCTTTGACAGGCGCATATCGGATAAACCTGACCTTTCGCAGAGCCGTTTAGGTGGATTCAGGTTTAGAGATTGGCAAACTGCCGCAATTCTGCATCAAAAGTCCTTGCGTTTCCATCCTTATTAAGTATAATGAGAATCATTATTAATTACGTCCTGAAGTAATATTTTTGAACGATTACGGCGTCAGCACGAGTAGCGTAAGGGTTTAGGAAAAATATCGGGACGCCCGTACTTTTCTTGATGGCATACAAGTAAAGTAGAAAAATTGAATCAGCTGAAAAACCAGGTATAAGTTATCCGTTGCCGCTGGGTTCTCCTTTCCCAGCGGCTTTTAGCCCGCCAGCCCATCCTGGGCAAGCCAGCCATATTTTTATTCAAGAGCTCGCCGGCCCGCCTAGGGGCAAGCCAGCCTGGTTGACTACCCATTTCCGGGTATATGCTGTGAAAAATAAAAAAAATAAGATTTCAGTGTCAGACTGGCGCCGTATGAAATCCGCATCGCGGGATAATCTTTCCGCCATACCGGCTGCGACGGCTTATATATTACTGGCATTCTGGATTCGGCACGCAGATGCCCAGACTCCAAACCAGGCTGAGCCAGGCAAGAAGCTTCCCGCTGTGACCGTGACGGGAGAGCGGGTCGGCAGCTATAAGTCCGACTCTGTGCAAGTCGGTACATTCCGGGATATGGCGCCGATTGATGTACCTCAGACCAGTAATGTGATTACACGAGAGGTACTCGATGCGCAAGCGACGACCAGTTTGTTCGGCGCCTTACGCAATACAGCCGGCGTCACACGTTCGCAATTGAACGGTTCGACTTACGACAATATCGCGATTCGCGGCATTCTGGTAGAGAATCGCAGCAATTACCGGCTAAACGGATCTTTGCCGGTCATCAACCTGATCGATATTCCGATGGAGAACAAGGAACGCGTCGAAGTCCTCAAAGGCGCTTCATCGCTATACTATGGTTTCGTGCCTCCATCCGGCATCGTCAATATGGTGACCAAGCGCGCCGGCAAGGATCCCATCTTGAATGTCTCGGTGATGGCGAATATCTATGGTGGCGTTAATACGCATATCGATGCGGGCCGGCGTTTGGGCAGCGAGCAGCAATTTGGGGCACGCATCAATCTTCTCGCCGGGCGCGAAGATATCGGTATCCACAATTTTTCCGGTCACCGCGCCCTGATGTCGGGAGCCTTTGACTGGCGGGTCACCGATAAGCTTTCCCTCAAGTTCGATGTGGAACATTACCGTAAAGAGGTTTCCGAGCAAGCGGCAATACAGGCCCTTCCGGCGGTCAACGGCGTTATAACGTTGCCTCCTGTTCCGAATGCCCGCCGCAATCTCGCTGGAGAATGGCAGAAATATGATGCCGAAGCCACCAACCTGCTGCTCCGTGCCGATTACGCACTAAGTGACAACTGGGGACTGCTATTCGAGTTAGGCAAGGCGCAGACCAGACGCGACCGCAACTTCTCCCAGTTCCAGAACTATGATCTCGCCACTGGCCAGGGGACGCTACGCACTTTTTTCAATCGTGGTCAGCACTGGGATAACGGGAATATCCGCGCCGAAGTGTTCGGGCGGCTACCCGGCCAATTCATCACGCATGAGGTATCCCTGGGTTTTACCGGTAACGAGCGCCGCCAAGACCCTCGTACCTCATGCCACGTTCGATACCGCGCAGAATCTGTTCAATCCGGTTGATATCCCGAAGCGCTCTCCACCGTACCGTTCGGTCCAAATCGGTCGAAAATAACGGACTGGGGCTTGTATGTGTCGGATCGAATTCTGATTGGCGGCCGGTTGCAAGCCATGCTGGGAGTACGCAGCAGCTTCTATGAGAGCGTGGCGGCCACCACCCATTACAAAGCGGAGAATATCAATCCCTCGCTGTCGCTGATGTATAAGCCCGTTGACAATGTGTCGATATACGCGAGTTACATAGAAGGGGTTGAGGAAAGCGGGCAGGCGCCCGCCAATCGCGCCAATAGCGGGGAGATTCTTGCGCCCGCGGTGTCAAAGCAAAAGGAAGTCGGGGTGAAGGCAATAGTTGCCCAGGGAATATTGCTGCAAGTCGCATACTTTGACATAAAGCGCGCCTCGACTACCGTTGACTCTGCCAATCGCTTTGTTCTGAACGGCATGGCGCAATATAGCGGCTTTGAGCTGGCAGCCACCGGGGAAATAACGAAGAATTTGTCGCTTATCGCGTCCGCCTTGTTCATGGAAGCAAAGCAGCTGAATAGGGCCAATGCGGAGACTTTCGGCAAGATACCGGACAACACGCCGGAGCGTACGGCGAGCGTGTTCGCGGAATACCGATTGCCGGGCGTGCCCGGGCTGGCGCTCGGCAGCGGGGTGTATTACGTGGGCAGACGTCCGGTCAACACCGCAAACCAGGCTTTTGTGGATGACTACGTGATCCTGTCCTTGAGTGCGCGCTATGCGACTCGCATTGCGGGTAAACGTACCATGTTCCAGGCGGTAATGGATAATGCGACCAACAGCAATTACTGGAGTACCGCAGGCAATGGATTGCTTGGCGTGGGCGCTCCTGTCATGGTGAAGACCGTGGCTCGGGTAGAATTCTGATTGACAGTCCGGAGGGTTGGAAGGCCTGAACCCTTGAAGCGTGCTGCTTTTCAGAGTTGAACTGACCTTCGGCTATTTTGCATGAAGATACGAAGAGTCTTCTTTAACTTGCACTTGTATCTCGGTTTGGCGGCCGGACTATTCCTGGTGCTGAGTGGATTGACTGGGGCCGCAATTGTTTTCAGAGAGGAGATCGAAGCCTTCACGCACAGTGAGTTGATGGAAACCGAGGTCCGCGACAAGCGAGTTTCCTTGCAAACGGTGCTGGATGCGGTCAAACACGCCTATCCACAAGACAAACTTACTTCTTTCTGTGCGCTTGCCGCGCACTCCGCGTCAGACCTATCTGCTGAAGATGAACGACGCACATGGCTTGCTTGTTTTTGCGGATCCATACAGCGGCAAGGTGTTAGGCGGGCATAGGCAGGAAGAGACATTTATTGGATGGGTCGCGCTTGTCCATACCGAACTCCTGATTGGGGAGCGTGGTAAAACCATCCTTGGCATCAGCGCCTTGCTGTTAATCTGCATGAGCATCACCGGGATAATACTTTGGTGGCCGCTGAACGGAAAGATTTCCAGAGGCTTCTGGATCGCGTGGTCTGCTCCATGGAAAAAGCTCATTTTTAATATTCATCGCGCCGTAGGTATCTATGCGTCGCTTTTTCTTCTGATCGTCGCCGTCACGGGCACATCTCTGGTTTTCAACAAATCCGTAGCAGAAATTACAAATTTTCTGACAGCCAGCCCGCCAAGACCTGTTCCGCCTCTTTCGGACACATCCGGAGCACATCAGATACGGCTTTCACTCGACGATTTGCTGCATAAGGCTGACAGCCTCCTGCCCGCGCTCACTACCTGGGTCAGTTTTCCGCAAACGCCCGAGGCGCCCCTGGTGGTGCGAAAAAAAATGCCGGAAGAATTTCATCCCAATGGAAGAAGTTTCATCTATCTGGATCAATATACCGGTGAGGTGCTACTTGTCGAAAATGCCGCAACGGCTCCTGTCGGTACAAGGATCTATAATACTTTTTACCCCATCCATATTGGCATAATGGGAGGACTGCCTACTCGTGTCTTGCAAGTGATGATTGGTTTTTTGCCACTGGTTCTATTTGCTACCGGGTACATCATGTGGAGAAATCGAAGGAAGGCAAGAGTGCGCATAAGAATGGCGACGGCCCAGCTTGGTGATGCCGAGTAGCGTCGAAGCAGGCTTACTCAGCTTACTCAAGGGGACTAACAGGAAATGAGGGTAAAAAAAACCCCGCCCAACCGGGCGGGGCGGGTGCAACCGCTGATTACAGATCAAGCATTTTGCTTATTGTTCTTGCGTCTTGCTATAACACCCATCAAGCCCAGTCCCGCAAGCAGCATGGCGTAGGTTTCCGGTTCAGGAATAGTCGGAACCTGTGTCAAAGTAAAGGTCGTCGTGTTCCCCTGGCCGGGATCGAACGGGCTTATATTGAAAGCTGCGTTGGCCGTAGCGCCCATTTCCTGAAATCCCGTAAAGTTGAGGTTGCGCGGACCGCTCGACTGATCAAGCGTAAAGCCTTCGAGAGTTGAGCTATTGTGCTCGGTAAATACTACCCCTTGGCCCTGGGCTGGTTCCCCAATAGTATAGTGAAAGTCGATCCAATCAAAGTTGGTACTGTTGGTGACCGCCTCGCTCACGGTATAGGGAGTGCCCGGACCTGGCTCGTGCGCCACCGTAAAAGTCAGAACAATTGGGTCAAGGTTCTGGCCAATTGGAGGGTTCTGGGTCTCAAAGGTTTTGGTCAGGTCCAGCGCCCGGTTATCCTCGTCGATGTTAAAATCAAACGTTCCGAGGCCTGCGCCGCTTGCATCTATATCGGTAATGACGCCCGCCGCTGATGCGACGGAAATGGAACCTCCGAACGCTAAAGCTGCTATAACTGCCTTAGACAAATTATTCATTTCTTTTTCTCCTAATGATGAGTTATGCTTCTGTTTTGAAAAACGAAAACATCACTTCCATACGCCATATATCCACCGTTCAGGAATGTCATGTCTGAGATGAGGCTAGAGAATACACGGCTTAGGTAGACAAGCATTAATCGTGCCGAATTAATGCTCACAATTAAGTATTTGTAAAACAGCAACTTAGTGACGTAAGCGGGGACAGTAGGTATATCGAATGTCGCTCCAGAGCGACTGAAGACGCCGCCTGCTGAGCTATAAGTAACTGAAAAAAAAAAGAATTTAGATGTCTCTGAATAGAGACAAGGTTCGGATCAAGATTGAGGCAGGTAACGCGTAGGTATGGGCAACGTTGTCTTGCTTGTTACCAGTGCAAGCGGCGCAGCAAGGCGCTCTTTTTTCGCTGGTGTCCTTGCATGCGCTGCAAAATATTATCCAGCATCTGAATGGCCTGAATAATGTGCGGCCCCTTGTTAAGCATGACGCATTCGGCTCGCTCGCTCATGGCGGCATCGGTGACTTCGGCCCGGCTGGGCTTCCCCGTCTTGACTAGTCCCTCCAATACCTGAGTGGCCCAGATCACCGGAAGGTGAGCCGCTTCGGCCAGCCATAATATTTCTTCCTGCAATTCCGCCAGCCTCTCGTAACCGCATTCCACTGCCAGGTCGCCACGTGCGATCATGACCCCAACTACCGGCGAGCGTAGCAGGGTAAACAGCAATTCGGGCAACTGCTCGAAGGCCGCTCGTGTCTCGATCTTTATCACGATGCCAAGCTTATCTGCATCGAGACGCTTCAGGTGTTGCTGTAGCAATATGATATCTGCGGGGCGCCGCACGAACGAAAGTCCAACCATATCCGCGTGGCGGGCAATAAATTCCAGATGTGTAATATCCCGGGCCGTTAAACCGTCCAGATCAAGTCTGGTATCCGGCAGGTTGATGCCCTTGTCCTCCATTAATTTTTCTCCCCTGTCGCGTGCCTGTGTAATCTCGATCAGGACTTCCGCGGAGTTGACGCTGCGTATCACTCCACCAATACGGCCATCATCGATCAGGATCCGCTCACCGGGTTGCACACTCGCAAAGATCTCCGGTATCGAACATGGAATGCTTGCGGCGCGCAACAACCGTCTTTGTTCGTCGAACTGCGAGGGACGCCCAGGGGCTGGTTCGCGCGTAAGGATCAGACCATCACCGCGGTGCACCCGGATTGTTTCCGGCGTCTCGCGCAGTGCCCCTATTTCACCGGCGTAGCCGGTCCCTCGCGCATGACCGGAGGCGGGCGCCCGCAACAGGTAAAGTTCCAGGCCCGGCTTGACGTAGGCGGTTTGCTTTGACTCGGCCCAAAAGCCTGTTCCCACCTTTCCCACCAGTTGCAGGCTTCGCAAAGCTCCTCGTGCGTCTGTGAGTTCAAGTTTGTCCCGTACCGCTACCTGAGTCAGCCACTTCCCTTTGACGGGAAGGCATGCATGGGCGGATGCCGGGCAGGCAGATGCATCATTCTCAGGATATACCCAGATACGGGCGGGCGCTGTCACCTTACCGTATACGTCGCGTTGCGGCTGCCATCTGAGCACTGCGGGACCGGATACGATTTTTCCTGTGCGCGGTTTTGGCCCGCCAAGGTCCATCAGGATGCGGCACGGCCGTCCCGATTCACGGCGCGCGCGTTTGATCTGTTTGATCAGGCGCAACCAGGTAGCCGTGTCGTCATGCGCGCAATTTATACGGGCGCAATCCATACCCTGCAGAAGCATTTCCTTGATCAGCGGGTAGTCATCAGCGGCATTACCGGGCAATGTGACCATGATTCGCCCTTGTCTATGCGGCGGAAGTTTACCAAGCAATCTGTTGGTGTTGGCCTCGAGCTGGGCCGAGCCAATGCTCAAAGCATCAACGATGGAGGAGGGCGGAAGCTGCACCTGTTTGCCCAGGGCGCGCTGCAATAGAACGATAATCGCATGAAGGTTGCCGAGGACATGCGACTCAGCGCGTCCGAGAGAAGATAATCCAGCTGCCGCGAGCTTCTCTTGCAAAGGGCGGATGTCGCGCCGGCGCAAGCCAAGGTAATGAATCAGATTAGCCGCGTCGTCGTGATGACGCGCATTTACGTTTTGTAATATTTCGACTGACTCGTTTTCCAGCGTTATCAAGTCGTGCTGCAGTGAAGTGAGTTCCTGCAGTAAATCGGCGTAAGCATTTTTTTTGCCGTACCTTGGCGAAGGGCTAGCGCTCTTGCGGGACGGTTTCATGAATGGCTGTCCATAAATTATTGAAACGTTGCCATGACAATGTTACGCACGTGTGACAGCATATACCGAAAGACTTACTCCTTTTTTCCTGCTCTGCTTCAGGCTCAGTTCAAGCCAAACGAATGACCCGCCCAAGGGATGAGTACGTCCAAGGCGTAAAATGGTGAGTCGATTTCTCCTTCTCTTGATATTGTACTGACTATAGTCTACGTATTTTCATGCCGCCAGGGGAGGAAGTACTTTTTCATTCCTGCGTCTTGCGTTGGTTGAATCTGCCTCTAGCGGGCCCTCCTCCGAGTGACGGCATTTGAGCAGCAAGTAAATCCCTGCTGAGATTATTGCTTTTTTCGGGCTTGGGGTGGTTCATCGTAGCAGCAAGTATCGCCGCACTCGACAATACCGTGCTTTTACCAGGCTTTACGCGACTGGATGCGGCTATGTTCGTTAGGCTTAACAGAACCTTGCGTGTCCAGGCAAATATCGAAAACATCGCCAACGTGGACTACATTGCGTCCGCACACAACAACAACAACATCTTACCGGGTGCGCCCCGCATCTTCCGGTTGACCGTTGTTGCCAACTTTTAAGTTCTCTCTTTGAAAGAGTAGATCCAGCATCCGCCCATGGCCTTGGCAAGGGTCATGGGCAATAGTTGTGATGGCTGGCGCCATTTTTCGGGCCGGACGAGCCGTGGCCGGAGTTCAGGTCGAAAGAAGCATCAGAAATATGAACTCAAATCACCGATCCTTCATGGGTGATCAGCAGCAGCGGGTGATCTTTCCGTTGCCGCCATACCGTGCTTCCTGCCGCTCCCTGCCTCCGAAGAATTCCTGATAAGACATGACCGGTTGATCAGGATGAGAATTTCTCATGTGATCCACATAAGTGCTGTATTCGGGCACGCCGACCATCAGCCGCATGCTCTGCCCGAAATAGCGCCCCATCCTGGTAATTTTAGTTAACACGATCCACCTTCCATTTATCCTGTCCTTGATGCTGCTTCAACCGGCAATAATTCAAACGGCGCCTCTTTTGCGCTCGGCGCTGCCCAAGGCGCGGGCGCGCAGCACTGCCCTGACGCCAAACACCAGCACACTGATCAGTACCAGCATGAACAGGCCGGACAGCGACGCATTCACATAATCATTAAAAATCACCTGTTGCATCTGTCCGATCGATTTGGCCGGGGCAAGGACTATGCCGTCCGCAACCGCTTCCTTGTATTTGTTGGCATGCGCCAGAAAGCCTATGCGCGGATTGGCGTCAAAAATCTTTTGCCACGCGGCAGTCAGCGTGCAAACGAGCACCCATATGGCGGGCACGATCGTGACCCAGGCAAAACGGTCGCGCTTCATCTTGAACAATACGGCAGGTGCAGAGGATCAGTGCAATACCCGCCAGCATCTGATTGGAGATGCCGAACAATGGCCATAAAGTATTGATACCTCCCAGTGGATCGACCACGCCCTGGTACAGAAAATAGCCCCAGCCGGCCACGCAAATAGCGGTAGCGATCAGGCTGGCAACCAGTGAATCGGTGCGCTTCATGGATGGGATGAATGTACCCAGCAAATCCTGCAGCATGAAGCGTCCGGCGCGGGTGCCCGCATCGACCGCCGTGAGGATGAAGAGCGCCTCGAACAGAATTGCGAAGTGATACCAGAAAGCCATCATGCTTCGGCCGCCGACCACATCCGACAGAATTTGCGCCATGCCTACCGCGAGGGTTGGCGCGCCGCCGGTACGCGAAATGATTGTATGCTCCCCCACGTCGCGCGCTGTTTGGGTGATCATCTCGGGTGTGACATAAAAGCCCCATTGCGATATGGCTTGAGCAGCGGATTCCGCTGTGGTGCCGATGATAGCGGCCGGGCTGTTCATGGCGAAGTAGACGCCCGGCTCGATGATGGAGGCCGCAACCAGCGCCATGATGGCGACAAACGATTCCATCAGCATGGCGCCGTAGCCGATGAAACGCGCATCACGCTCGTTCCTGATCATTTTGGGCGTGGTGCCGGACGATATGAGCGAATGGAAACCGGATACCGCACCACAAGCGATGGTAATGAACAGGAAGGGGAACAGGCTGCCCGACCAGACTGGGCCGGAGCCATCCACAAACTGCGTAAAGGCCGGCATTTTGAGTTCCGGCGAAACGAATATGACGCCGATCGCCAGACCGACAATGGTGCCGATTTTCAGGAAGGTGGACAAATAGTCGCGCGGCGCCAGCAATAGCCAGACCGGCAACACGGAAGCGATGAAGCCGTAGCCGATCAGCAGCCAGGTCAGCTGCTCGCCGGTCAGAGTAAACAGGGCGGCGAGCGAGGGAATTTCCTGCACATATTGTCCGCCGACGATTGCCAGCATCAACAATACAAAGCCGATCAGGGAAACTTCGCCAATCGAGCCCGGGCGGAGATAGCGCGCATAGACCCCCATGAACAAGGCGATAGGAATGGTGGCAGCGACGGTGAAGGTTCCCCAGGGGGACTCGGCCAGCGCCTTGACTACGATCAGCGCCAGCACCGCCAGCAGGATCAGCATGATGAAGAAGGTGCCAAACAGGGCGATCATGCCGGGTATCTGCCCCAATTCGGACTTGATCAGATCGCCCAGCGAGCGGCCGTCGCGCCGGGTGGAAATGAATAGCACAATGAAATCCTGCACTGCGCCGGCAAAGACGACACCTGCCAGGAGCCAAAGCATGCCCGGCATGTAACCCATCTGTGCGGCCAGTATCGGGCCGACAAGAGGACCGGCGCCGGCAATCGCGGCAAAGTGATGCCCGAACAATACGTATTTGTTGGTGGGCACGTAGTCCAGGCCATCGTTGAACTTGTAGGCCGGCGTCATGCGGGTCGGATCCAGCCGCAGCACGCGGCTGGCAATGAACTGGCTGTAGAAGCGATAGGCAATGGTATAGACGCAGACGGTGGCGATGACAATCCAGATGGCGCCGATGGGCTCGCCCCGCTGCAAGGCGATGACCGCGAATGCAAAGGCGCCGACAGTGGCAAATACGGTCCAGCCAAGTTTACTGGTTAGACTACTCATTCTTTCTCCTAAATAGTTTTGCTCTGGATCGTCGCCATCGCCTTTTTGAGCGTGGCGACCATGTGATCGTGGAGGGCGGTAAATGCGGTGGGCGGCACAGTTCACAAATTCATGTTAGGGAACAAGGGTAGGGCAAATGCGTTTCAAGCCTTATTGCCGGGCACTCCTGGGGTGACTTTTTAACGAAATGGACGGCTCAGGAAGCGGGACCCGGCAAGCCCGAAACGCCAAGGGACATCTTTTGCCTTGGAAATCCCGATGCGGGGACCCGTCACGACATCGACCTGTTCCGTGGCTGGTATGAGTTGAAACGGCGGCGCATCGATCGGTTCGCCGCTATGCTCATCCGTGATGCCGAGGGCCTGACAAACTCGTCCGGGCCCGGAACAAAGGAGGCGCGCATCGTTTAGTCCGCGTCGAGCACGCATGATATCCAGCCCGGCAAGCGGTTCGATCGCGCGAATCAATACGCCTGCGCCATGTCCGTCCGGGCGGCAGACGAAATTGAGGCACCAATGGATTCCATAAGAACGGTAGATATAGGCGCGGCAGGGCGGACCGAACATTACCCTGTTACGCCGGTTTGGACCCGGGAAACTATGGGAAGCGGGATCAGCGTGGTCATAAGCTTCTGTCTCTACAATCCGGCCTCCAACCCCATCGATCAGCAAGGTCGCGCCAATGAGGGAACGGGCCACCTCAACGGAGGAGGCTGAAAAATCGATAGGGGGCGAAGTTGCACTCATGGCAGTAATTCTATACGGAAGACAGGATTGCTGAAACCGCCTGGCAAATCAGATCAGTTTGATTTTTTCTTCCGTCTTTCTCTAGTACCTTAAGGAAGCGGTGAATAAGATCACCAGACCTGAATTAATAGCAGTATCCTGACAACTTTTTTATATACGCTATGCCTCGCCAAACCACCTTTGCCTATCTTGATTACTCCCTCAAGAAACGTCAGTACCCGTCCGGGAGATTTTCCTGGGCGAGATGGAATCTGTAATGCCGTGGGTAGCACTGCTGCAGCGCATTGAACCCCATTACCCGAGAAGCGGGCGGCGGGCCGCCAGTCCATGGTGCTGGAGAGCATGTTGCGCATCTACTGCATGCAGAATTGTTCAATTGATCACTTCCGGCAGATGGAGATGCCCTGTATGCAGATCGAGCAACATCGCCGCTTTGCGGCTTTGGCGGTGTCACGATGCGCTTCCGGACGAGACCCGACGGAACTATCAGGCATCTCTTGGAGAGCGAGTTTCAACGGGCTGCGGAGGAAATCAATATGCACCTCAGGATCAAGGGTTGTGGTATCGTAGTCAGCATTGTGTTCGCAGCTCATCCCTGCCGCAAGTTCGACGAGAATAGGAGCAGGCCCGTGAACCTGAGATGCAGCAGACCCGAAATGAAGGGATGTACTTTGGCATGAAGATCCCATATTCGGGGCCGTTCGACGTGGACCTGTTCCAGTGGCGATATTAGCTGCAATGAAGCCGCATCAACGTCATGCCATTGCTGCTCGTGCGCAATAACGAGGGCCTGGCGATCGTCGATACCGGTGCCGAATACAAGGAGGCGCGCAAGCTAGTACGCTGGTGCGCGCAGGATATCCAGCCAGGACAGATCTGTTCGGTCGCGACGAATGGAATTCACAGCCCGCAACCATTCCGTCTAGCCGGCAGCACGGATGTGGAACCATGTATTCCATAGAACGGTGATCTAAGCGCGCAGTTTGGCTTTACCAAGTACCCTGCTACGCCGGGGACTGGCGAAACTGAATGCGGGATCCAGCGTGAACATAAGCTGGTGGGCTCTGGCGAATCTGTACCTGCTGCGCCAGGCGACTAGCTGAGCGCTTGAGGGGCGAAATCCGTCTGCTATGCCCCAGAGCGGAGCGATGAAACAGAACTAAAAGGGGCGAACTCGGCACTCATGGCAGTAATTCTATAGCCGGGAAATAGAATTGTCGGTGAGTTCGTGCCTGAAAAAACAGCAGTCAACCTACCCAGACTTGGTACCGCTACTTGTTCGCGCTGTCCTTAAGGTAAAGCACAGCAAGAAAGCGGCCTCCCGCAAGAGGCCGTATCAATATTTCCAATCGAGCAACAGGCTTTGAATGTCAGACAACTCGTCCAACGTTTGTCATGCTTTTCCGCCGGATGATCGCACTGATTAAACCTAAGCCAGCCAGTAGCATCGCGTATGATTCCGGCTCGGGAATCGGGATAACCGGAGCTTGAGAGGAGAGGGTGAAACCGAGCTCAAACGTTCCTGTGCCCGCTGTCCCGGCAACAATATCGAATAACAAGTTTCCAGACTGTGTCCCGGGAGAGGAGCCTTCCTCAAAGGAAGTCAGCGAAAAAACGACATCGTTATTTACGGAATCATTGAATGATGATTTTCCACTCACACTGGCGGAAATGGCGTCAAAGAAATTGAAAGGCCGCCCGCCAGCAATGCTGATCGTATAAGGAACGGACACTGTAAGGACACCGGGGCCATCCAGCGAAAAGTCCGCACTTCGGCTTCCTTGGGATAACGCCTCTACCGGATGATGTGCATCGTCAGGCGCCGCAGGTTCCCGGGTCGCTTGCACATTTCCCGAGAGAAATTGCGGGGAAGCTAGCGCGTTGGAAAACGTATCTCCTGTCTGGGCATGGGTGTCCTCGGTCGATGTCCAGTCAGATAGCGATGTGCTATCGCTTACGGACGTTTGGCCGGGTATTGTGGCAGACGAGGTCAAGTTTGTGATTTGATCGGTTAACGTCAACGTAGGGGTTGGCGCGCCAACGCCGGTAACTGATACTTGAAGCTGGCTCCAGTCGAGAAAAGCTGTCCCCTCTGATGCAACCGCTGATTGGTTGAATCCGGCCGCGATTGAACACGCCATTACGAAAAGACTTCCTCTAAGCACATTCATGTAAACCTCCGTTAGATGGGTTTATATTTGACTCTTCGCATTGTCTTTTTGCATGCAACGCGTGAAGAAGTTGCAAGCTAAATATAGACCATATGGGATGTAATAGAGAAATGGGCGCCAAAGACAGCGTCAGACGCTGAAGCACAATCTATAGATTGGCGGGAGAATTAGCCGGACCGAATGCGAGATCTACCGATTTTTTGCCGATATTGCCGATGCGCGTTTCTCAAGAGGCTCTGCTTTTTCCGGATGGTGCGTATCTCGATGCAGGGTTGCGAGACTTTTGAGAGTTATGGCTATGCTAGGGTGATTCGGCCCGAAGTTTTTTTCATTTATTCTCAGCGCGCGTTTATAAAACCGCTCGGCTTGAGCGTATTCCGCTCGACCTGAGCAAAGTGCGCCCAGGTTGTGCAGGGTGGTGGCAACATCGGGATGATCGGGCCCCAATCCCTTTTGGGAAATCTTGAGCGCACGTTGAAGAAGTGGCTCGGCCTCGGCATACTGCTGCCGGGCGAGATGGAGCAATGCAAGATTATTTAGATTCGTTGCTATGTCCGGATGATCGGGACCCAAGATTTCCTCGCCAATGGCCAAAGCCCGTGCGAGAAGAGCGGCGGCTTCTTCAAGCCGGCCCTGCGCGCGCTGTATCTCGGCCAGATTATTCAAACAGGTTGCCACAGTGGAATGATGGGGACCGCAGGCTTTTTCTGAAATTTCCAGCGCTCGCTGGAGGAAATGCTCTGCTTGCACATACCGCGCCTGATCGCGATAAAGCGTCGCCAGGTTATGGAGGCAAGTGGCAACATCGGGATGATCGGGGCCTAGTACTTTTTCGCAAATCCCCAATGCACGCATGAAAAGCGGCGCAGCCAGCTCGAGGTGACCCCGGGCGCGGTGTATCTCCGCCAAATTGTTCAGGCTTGCAGCTAGATCAAGGTCATATGCGCCCTGTTTCTGCTTCCAGAACAACAGCGCTTGTTCCAGGAGCGTTTCGGCTTCAGTATATTTTCCCTCGGCATAATACAGCATTGCTAAATTGTTACGTGCGACGGCCACTTCAAGATGATCCGGACCCAAGGCTTGTTCCGAGGCCTGCAGAGCATTCTCTGCTTCTATGGTAGAGCGCACGTGGTTCTCTGGCTTATCCAGCTTCACTCTACCTCCACACAATTGTTACCGACCGGTGAACTGTTTGCTCAACTAGGTATTTAACTAGGGAATGGAAAGCATGAATAGCTGTAATATCTTACAGGGCGGTCCATACGTGACTACGTAACCAATGCATGAGTTCCTCTCCTGGAGCAAGGGTCATACAAATGCTGGCTAATAGAATTTTAAACAGGAAGAGGAAGGAAAAATTACCGGCGCCTGTGCTGATGGTTGCGGCAACTCTTCTTTTCGCCACCATGGGTATGTGTGTCAAATTTGCCTCGGCCGAGTACAGCACGAGTGAAATCGTGTTTTATCGTGGCCTTGTGGGTGCAGCAGTGATGCTGCTGCTTACCCGGACGCACGGTCTGACGCTTCGCACCAGTCTGCCATCCCTGCATTTCTCGAGGAGCATGACTGGCGTCTCCGCGCTCGGCCTCTGGTTTTATGCGATAGGGGAGTTGCCGCTCTCCACGGCGGTAACACTGAATTACATGTCCCCGATCTGGATGGCTCTGATGCTTATGGGAGGTTCGGCTTTTCTTGGCGGCCGTGGAGTGGATGTTCGCCTGGCGTGCACAGTACTCCTGGGTTTTGCGGGTGTGGTTTGCATCCTCCAGCCTACAATGGAGCACAATCAGCTATGGGCCGGGCTGATGGGCCTGCTCTCGGGATTACTTACAGCAATGGCTTATCTGCAGGTGTCCGCACTTGGCAAGGCGGGTGAACCGGAGGGCCGCGTGGTGTTTTATTTCTCCCTGTGCAGCATTGGCGCAGGCGCTCTGGTTACCTCACTTGTCAGCGGATGGCATGTTCATACTCCGAAGGGTCTGGGTATGTTACTTGCGGTGGGCTTGCTCGCGACAATCGCGCAGTTACTGATGACTCGCGCTTATGCGATTGGCCGCATGCTTGTGAACGGAAGCCTGCAGTACCTGAGTATCCTGTGGTCCTACTTTTATGGCGTGCTGCTGTTCAACGATCTTGTCACGGGACTGGGGCTGCTCGGCATGGGCCTGATCGCGTTGGCAGGTATTGCGGCTGCAAGGTTGCGCCAATCCCTTACCCCTGCCAATCGCATTGATACGGCGCCGGGACCCTGAATGAGACTAAGCGAGATTCACTGCAGGATTTGTTGCCTGTTTCAGCTCTGACTCACTGGTATGCCAACTCGCCGGGTGTTTTGCATTTCTCGTGGTGATCAAGGGAAACGCCGGCGCGCGCGGCCTCGCATGCATTATCGTAGATCTTGCCGTCGCAACCACAAACAGGTCTGTGCTCATTGGTGCAGATGTCGGGTATAGCCTTGCACGTCCCTTGCGCATCTTTTATCTTGCATTGACCGGTACCGATTTCACAGTACTGGGCCTGAGGACAGGGCGTTCCAAGAACTCCGCCACAATCCAATGGTTCGAGCGGCTCCATTTCTGTGCAACGCTCCGCAAGTTCAACATTAAGAAAAGTGCCCGCTTTCGGACGAATAGAACGTAACTGTTTGATAAAGTCATCAAATTTTCGCGGTGTTGCGTTAACTCCCGCTTCTGCACAAGCGGATAAGCCAAACTCGGTTGAGGCAGGTCCGTCCACTCTCGGGTTATAAACGTCGAATATGTCGACAGTATCGGAGGCGATAGCATTTCCAATCGCTTCGCGGACCATCCGCACAGCTGTGTTATCCACGCTGCCGCTGGTGCTGCCTATTCTGATATTAACACCACGGTTCGCAATACCATTTTGCGCAAAAGAGGACGTGTTCAGCAAGAGGCTTGACGCGATCAGAAAAAAATAAATCAGCTTATTCATTTTTCTCGATCAATATGGCGAGGATGCAAAGGCAAATATAAGCAGGTGGCGGGCGGTGCCTGCTGTGGGACGCCGCGGCAATTTTATGCGTCAACATTCAAAATGCCGCGGCAACATTTATCCAGACCGGATTAATTGGGTCCGATTGGTCCCCCTTGCTCATATTTCGGATCCTTAAGCGGTTTCCCTTCTTTATCCACGGGGAAGTCCGGCACGTGCGGATCTCTGCTTGGCGATGCTGGATCTTTGGCTCGTTCGTCCCTTTTCCGTTGATCCACATATCCCGTATCCACCGGGTCTCCAAGGGTGTCGTACGGGGCTGGACCTCCACCCTGGGGTTTTTGGGAACTACCTTGACCGGCGCTTTGGCCGGTATATCCGCTTTGTCCCGCAGAACTGCCCTGACCGGAAGTGTTATCGCCGTGCTGGGCATAGGCCACACCCGCCAGGCTAAAGACCGCAGCGCCGGCAAGGGCCAATGTGGTTGCCAGCGACTGTTTGACTGACATAGAAAGTAATTTCATGGCTGTTCCTTCTTATTGATCCAGCGATATTGCTGTGTTAGAAAGATTACGTACCAGTCTCCAACTCTTCAGTGCGGTAGCACACGAAGCTCATTTTTTCTAATAAATGATAAGTTTCAGATAAGAAAAAGGTCGGGATGTGACAGATAACGACGCTGCGGCGCTCCTTCATCAAAAGCCTGCTGGCCAGGCACCGGCTTGAGATGAGGGGTTCCAGTATCGGTCTCTGGAAGCTCCCCCTCGAACCTTGATGTTAATATCTACCCTTGATCTTGGGGCCCGTACCTTCGGTGCTCGACCAGTCGTACCTATCATCACCCACATCTCTGGTGTAACCCTGATAGTATTGGTCATACTGACCGTTGCCCGAATCGCGAGGGCGGTCATACTGGTTTTGTTGATCGGTTCCGCTCGTGCCATAACCAGAGCCCCCTGAACTACCCGGCTGTTGCATGGAATCACCAGGCTTCTGCATTGAATCGTCTTTATCTGAATAACCCTGCGCGTGCACGGCGCCGGCGGTGCTGAATATCAGTGCGCTAGCCAACACCAGGGATTTAGCGGTTAAAATCGAAGAAGATTTCATGATCGTTCCTTTTATCGATCCAGCAACATTGCTGTGGCGGCGATGGTACCGCCCGTTTCGTTATTGTTCAGTGCGCTATCGCACGAATGCCGCGGCCACCCGGATGCTGTGGCGCCGATAGCGATAACAGCGCAGATGGACGGCAATTTATCCATATCATTGCAGACTATGGGATTCAGACGTCAAAATAAGCCAATATCATCTCATCCGCTCTACGTCGGTTGACATAAGTAACATCTGGAAATGCTGTGTTTTGGCAGTGTTCATGAGCATAAGCATCACTCCGGCCAATGCTTTCGTCATAGAAACCAAGGGCGGCCCCAAGATTAAAAGCGAAGATGGCAATTTTGAGATAGGATTCAATGCGCGTGCCCATCTGGATATACATTCTTTCAATCGGGACCGGGAAAACACAGGATTTCCTCTTTTCGGTAGTCAACTGCCCGCCGACGAGGACCGCAGCGGTTTCGACTGGCGCCGAACCTATACTACGCTCACGGGAAAAATTTACGGATTGAATTTCAAATTCGAGAATGATTTTGCGGCAGGCAGTTTTCCCAGCAGTCTCCGGGAAACATGGATTTCGACCAAACTGGGAACAGGGCAGATTACGTTAGGCCAGTTCAAGCCTTACCGTGGGATGGAAGAACTGACCAGTTCAAACGAGATTACGATGATGGAACGTCCCTCGACTTCATCCACCGGCATTTATTCGGGGCGGCAGTTTTTGGTAGGACTGGGGTATAAAGGCATAATCGCGGATAAGCTTGGTTATGCCGCTGATGTGATGAGCCTGGCAAACGCAGGTACGCCTTATGAAGGTATCACCTACGGTGGGCGCGTGTTTTGGGTGCCGTTTGCGGAGGAGGGCAACACCCTCCATTTTGGAGTTTCTTATAGTGTGGATGACCCCAGCCCAAAATCTCTATCTGCAAAAATAGTGGATATATATGGCGGACGCAGGGGTATCAGTAAATCTCTGGGTATCGCAGGCGCGAGCGCAGGTTTATCTGGTGCAGATAGCCAATCTACGTTTGCAGCGGAAGCTGCTTATGCAATCGGGCCTGTAACCCTGCAGGGAGAGTACGCAAACGTAAAACTTGATAACACCCATATGGTAGGGGGCGCACAAAAGAATTCCCACGTGCAGGCATTCTATGTGCAAGCCAGCTGGTTTGTAACCGGCGAAAGAACAGTTTACAGGAAAGAACGTGGCGCGTTCGGCAAGCCTAAGCCGATCAGCAAATGGGGCGCGCTCGAACTTGCCGCGCGGTATGATCTGGCGGAGAACCTGGACCAGGGTTTGGGTGCGGATCCTTGCCGCACCGGTACGTCGAAATGCGAGGTACAGGTAATAACATTGGGCGCCAACTGGTACGTTCGGCAAGGTTTACGCTTCATGCTTAATTACTATCTTACTGAGGCTGCGATCGGCAACGCCGGGGCTGGCACGCCGAATCGCACAGACAGTCCTTCCGTAATTTCTTTCCGCACTCAACTGAGTTTTTAAACACGGAACAGCTCGCGTTGTGCTACATCCGCTCGATATATTCCCCGCTGTCGGTATTGATCTTGATCTTTTCGCCTTGCAGGACGAATGGCGGAACCATGACAACAAGTCCGGTCTCCATCTTCGCCGGTTTATAAGAACTGGTGGCGGTGGCCCCCTTGAGGTTGGGTTCGGTGTCGCTGATGGTCAGCACCACGCTGGCAGGAAGCTGCACGCCAATTGCACGGTCATTGTGGAAATTGACTTGCACGTCCGTGTTCGGCAAGAGGTATTCATACTGGCCCTCAAGGAATTCCTGCGACAGACTCAATTGCTCATAATTTTCCTTGTCCATGAAGATATAATTGTCGCCTTCCTGATAGAGAAAGGTCATATCCCGCGGCTCGACGAAAGCGCGTTCCACCTTGTCCTCCGTACGGATGCGCTGATTAGTTTTGGTGCCTGCTTCGATATCCTTCATCTCTACCTGCATGAACGCCCCACCCCGGCCTCCGACATGGACGTGGTAACATTTCAACACGCGCCAGATGCGCTTGTCCCACTCGATCAGGTTGCCGACGCGGATTTCTGTTGCAAGAACTTTAGCCATCATTTTTCCAATGAATCAAGAAGCGCGCATCTTACTACAAAAAGCTGGCGATAAGCCCATGCAATCAAGGTTTTCCATCGAGTGCCGCCAGTGTGGGCGACTGGCTGGATTTCTGGATGAGGTGAAGGCCCGTTATCCTGATTATCACGCCCGTCCGGTACCCGCTTTCGGGGATGTATCGCCAAAGCTGCTCATTATTGGCCTCGCCCCTGGCATGCATGGCGCGAACCGGACCGGCAGACCTTTTACCGGGGATTTTGCCGGTATTTTATTATATCGGACACTCTATAAATTCGGTTTTGCCAACCATGAAGGCTCCGCTTCACCGGAAGACAAGCTGCAGCTCATCCAATGCCGCATCACCAACGCAGTCAAATGTCTGCCACCGGAAAACAAGCCGGAGCCACGCGAGATCCGCCAATGCAACGGGTATCTCGCGGCCGAGATTGCTGATTTCATGAGTGGCGGCGGCACTGCGCTACTCGCCCTCGGCACGATCGCTCATCAGGCGGGGCTTTTGGCACTCGGGCTCAAGCACAGGGACTATCCTTTTGGTCACGGCGCCGTTCATGCGCTACCCGCGGGTTTAACATCCGGAAGTCTGAAGCCCAGCAGTCTGACGCTTTATGACAGCTATCATTGCAGCCGCTACAATACCCAGACTCGACGTTTGACCACCGCCATGTTCGAGCAGGTATTTGCCAAAATTCGTTCCGATTTGGCTACTCATCAGGAAACCGGAGACTAACCATGCCCTACGTCAATATCCGCATTGCCGGTTCGCTCACCCGCGAACAGAAGAAGCAGATTGCCCAGGAAATTACCGATACGCTGGAGCGCGTCGCACACAAGCCCAAGTCCTACACCTATATCGCTTTCGATGAACTACCGCACGAAAGCTGGGCCATAGGAGGCAAGCTGCTGGGCAAGGAGGACTGATCGCCTTGCTGGCAGAATCTGATTTCGACGCCAAGGCATTTTGCTCCAGCCTCCCTTCACAGCCCGGGGTTTATCGCATGATGAATGCAGCGGGGCAGGTGATTTACGTCGGCAAAGCCATTGACCTGAGGAAACGCGTTTCCTCCTACTTTCAGAAAAATGGCCTGGGTCCACGCACGAAGTTAATGGTATCGCAAATCGCCGGGGTTGAAACCACCGTAACCCGTTCTGAAGCGGAGGCGCTGTTACTCGAAAATAACTTAATAAAAACTTTAACTCCTCGCTATAACATACTGTTCAGAGACGACAAGTCGTATCCGTATGTTTTGTTGAGCGGCCATCGCTTCCCCCGGCTTGGGTTTTACCGCGGCCCACTGGACAAGAAGCATCATTACTTCGGCCCTTTCCCGAATGCGGGGATGGTAAGAGAGAGCATACAGCTGCTACAAAAGGTGTTTCGAATCCGCACATGCGAAGACAGCGTGTTCAGCAACCGTACCCGGCCTTGCCTGCTCTATCAGATCAAGCGTTGCAGCGGTCCATGTGTCGATCTGATCACCGCCGAGGCCTACCGGGACGATGTGAGGGATGCTGAGCTTTTCTTGCAGGGCAAGCAAACGGAGGTTCTGGAAAGCATTGCCAGAAAAATGCGTGAAGCCGCGGATTCTCAAGAATATGAGCAAGCGGCGTTGTTTCGCGACCAGATTCAGTCGCTGCGCAGAATTCGCGAAAAACAGTTCGTGGATAGCGGCAAGGCCCTGGATGCCGATGTGGTTGCATGCGTTAGCGAGAATAAAGGTAATGGAAGAGTCTGCGTCAACCTTGCCATGGTCAGGGGAGGGCGCCATCTGGGGGACAAGAGTTTTTTTCCGCAAAACGCGGAAGGCTATGATCCGCCTGAAGTAGTAGAAGCTTTTCTGACCCAGCATTACCTTAATCGAAGCGTGCCCAATCTTGTCATCGTCGGCGAAAAAATTCAGCGGGACACGCTTCAGCAATTGCTCGCCGAACAATCCGGCCATAAGGTCATTATCAACGCCAATCCGATTGGCGACCGCCGCATGTGGCTGGATATGGCGACCGAGAATGCGCGGCTTGCTCTGGAACAGATGCTGAGCCGCCAGGCCAGCCAGGAGGAACGGCTGCAAGCCTTGCAGCAAGCTCTGGATATGACGGGACTTGGCCGGATAGAGTGTTTTGACATCAGCCACACGCTAGGCGAAGCCACCATCGCGTCCTGCGTCGTTTATGACAACTTCGCCATGCGTAACAGTGAATATCGCCGCTACAATATTACCGGCATTACACCCGGCGATGATTACGCCGCCATGCGCGACGTCCTTTCGCGGCGCTACCATAAAGTTGCCGAGGGGGAGGGAAGCCTTCCCGATCTGATTCTGATCGACGGCGGCAGAGGACAGGTCAACGCCGCCGAGGAGGTTCTGGTCGAGCTCGGGTTGAACGACGCGAATCTGTTAGGCGTAGCCAAAGGCGAGGAGCGCAAGCCCGGGCTGGAACAATTGATTTTCCCGGGGGAGGAAAAGCCGTTACAATTGTCAAGGGACCATCCGGGATTGCATCTGATCCAGCAGATTCGGGATGAAGCTCATCGATTCGCCATTTATGGGCATCGCGCCAAGCTTGGAAAAGCTCGCACAAGTTCAAGTCTGGAGCAAATTGGGGGTATCGGCGCCAAGCGCCGCCAAAGTCTTCTGGCCAGGTTTGGCGGATTGAAAGGCGTACAAACCGCCAGCATTGAAGAATTGCAGCAGGCTGACGGCATTAGCCGTGCGCTGGCGGAGAAAATCTACCGGGAATTGCATTGATTGCAAGGCGCTTATTGCCAGTCCGGGTGCAAACATGAACGCGTGGATCAAGATCCATGGATATGCAGGGGAATATTGTTTAAGTACGAAGAAGTGTCCGAACGAGGCAGGCGAGGCAGGGTAAGCAGTCGATCCGAAGCGGAGGTTTGCACCCATTTGACCCAGCACCTTTATGGCATACCCTGATCCTTATGCCTTTTAACCTGCCCAACGTGCTTACCTGGATGCGCATACTTGCGATCCCGCTCTTTGTAGGCATCTTCTATTTTCCACCCACATGGTTGTCCCAATCAGAGCAGAACCTGATTGCTACCATTATCTTTACCGTTGCCGCCATTACCGACTGGCTGGATGGTTATCTAGCGAGAGTGCTCCATCAGACCTCGGCTTTCGGCGCATTTCTTGACCCGGTGGCTGACAAGTTGATGGTGGCGGCAGCCTTGATCGTTCTGGTCTATTTGAGCAGGCTCGACGCACTTATTGCTTTCATCATCATCGGCCGGGAAATCACCATTTCAGCGCTGCGTGAATGGATGGCGCAAATAGGCAAGGGAAAAAATCTGGCGGTTTCGTTTCTGGGGAAACTGAAAACCACGTCACAAATGGCGGCCATCCCGCTGCTGTTATATCACGAAAAAATAGGGGAAAACTTCAACCCGCAGGAAGTGGGAACCTGGCTGATCTATCTGGCCGCAATACTGACGCTATGGTCGATGGCCTACTATCTTAAAGTGGCGATCCCCCAGGCGCTTAAACATGGCTGAAGCCGGTTTTAAATATTGCCCTTTCTTGACAAAGACAGCAGCATCCTTATAATGCCAGATTGCTTTTTTGCGGGAATAGCTCAGTGGTAGAGCACAACCTTGCCAAGGTTGGGGTCGCGAGTTCGAGCCTCGTTTCCCGCTCCAGTTATTGGGAAAATGGATCCGTTAGCATGAGGCCATTGTTTGCAGTTACGTGCCCGTGCTGAAATCCGTTTTCCCTTTTTAGTTTTTGCTATTGCATTGCAACGATGCAGTGCGACCATTTCAGGTTGCGGAGCAAAGGCGGGGTGGCAGAGTGGTTATGCAGCGGCCTGCAAAGCCGTGGACGCCGGTTCGATTCCGACCCCCGCCTCCAATTATTTAACGTAGAATATAATTTTAGCAAACATTTCCTAAGATCAGGATTTTTCCCGTTGGCGTAACCGGAAATTATGACCCGCCCCCGGAATCAGTACCGGTAAAAAATGGAAATTTTCGGCTCCTTTGGACTGGCGGACAAGGTGTTTTCCCTTGCCTGGCGGGCAAATTCAGCAGGTGTGCCCACTGCAATGCAGAGTGGGGACGCATCTCATTATAGTACTGCCGCCACTCGTCAATCTTGCGCCTGGCATCCTCTAAAGCCAAGAACCAGTGTGCGTTTAAGCACTCCTGGCGCAACCGCCATTGAAGCTTTCCACCCTGGCGTTGTCAGTGGGTTTGCCCGGGCGGCTGAAGTCGAGTTCAATGCCGCGCTCGTAAGCCCACTTGTCCATGACCTTAAAGATGAATTCGCTGCCATTATCCACCTTGATGGTGGCAGGTAACCCCGCTGGGTTGGGGGCGTCAATGCCGGAAATTCTACTTTTAAACGGTACGCTTTATTGGGGCAGGGTCATCGCGCGGCCGTGGCACGTTCCCCTGTTTTACACAGCATGGATGAACTTGACGATCTTTTTACGGTTAGGCTACACTTGTTCACATCATTCTTGCTACTTTTTAAATTGCATGGGTTCTATGCAACCCAGTCAGAAGCCCGAATCCATTGGCATGGCCGAAGCTTTCGTCAAGACCTTCAGACGGAATTACGTCTATGTCCATGATCGTTCCGATGCAGAAACTGTGATGGCACAGCTC
The DNA here is from genome assembly GCA_963831395.1 of uncultured beta proteobacterium. Taxonomy (GTDB): domain Bacteria; phylum Pseudomonadota; class Gammaproteobacteria; order Burkholderiales; family Nitrosomonadaceae; genus Nitrosospira. The sequence continues at coordinate 32,682 of CAWHQD010000034.1, read as the reverse complement.
AACATTATCCGCAGGAGGGGCTGAAGATGAAGTCGCCAAGACAATTCATCCGCAGCCAAATACTCATCGCACCCTGTCCAGTTTAACGGGAGCAACCCAAAAATTAACAATTCCGAAAATTCATTCCTCCCCGGATTTGTCCCCAAAACAAGTCCAATTGATTCCACTGAACTAAAGAAACTCTATCAACATCGATGGCAGCCTAACCTCAAAATTCCTTTGTTTTACGGAATTTGGATTGGATTAGGAGCCATCGCCTGGAACTCCTCCCATTGGACCATCACTTGGCTCTGTTATCTTGCCATGGGCTACATGCAGATGGGCATTATGACATTTATGCACGACTGCACTCACAGCGTCCTGTTTAAGGTAAAGTGGAAAAATTGGGCATTCGGCACTTTCGCCATACTGCCTATGCTTATTTCATTTATTTGTTTCAAGGAAGATCATCTCCTACATCATCGCCATAACCGCTCTCCAAAAGATCCGGATGGATTCACGATGGGTAAACGTGGAGTCGGCGACTATATCCTGTTTTACGCCTATGCTATGTTTGGGGTATTTCTCACGGCGATTCAGTTTATTTTTATTTTTCCTTTACAAAAATTCAGAGGTAAGAAGGCGCTGATTCATTGGAGCGAAATTGCATTTCACATAGTTGTTTTTGCGGCCGTTTTTAACTGGGCTTCCAGCCAAGGAATTGTATCTGAAGTTTTTGCAATTTGGTTTTGGCCACTCATATTTTTCGGATTTTTCAATAGTGTCCGCTTTGTGGCAGAACATTATGGAACCCCTTGGAATTCCGGACAGCTTGCCGGGACTCGCACTATTATCAGCAACCAGATAAATTCCTGGTTCTGGAACAACATTAATTACCACATCGGACACCATATGTATCCCGCGGTGCCTTGGTATAATCTTCAAGCATTGCATGCGCAGATGCTGCCTGAAATCACACGTCAGAATGCAATTATCGATAAAAGTTATTTTGTCGTCTTTTTTTATGCCATGGTAAGGGGACCGGAAAGCGTAGAGCGAAATTTAGAATTCAATGCTGCGCGAAAAGTGGGAGCAGGAGTCGCTTAGACCGAGTTATGCTAAAAGTTGTGTATGACATACAAGGAGAAGCGGCGTTATCCTTGTAGGGTCGACAAGATAATCACCTTCGCTATTGAATACGCATGACCCTAAGATAGATAGGCAAAAAAACCTCGTCAGACTTCCTTTTGATCCAGCGTCCACAGGGCTCCAGTCGCTGGATCAATGATCAGCAAACCTGTGATGCCCCAAATAGGGCGTTAGCAACGTACCATCCGTTTACCTTTGTATCTACGGTAACAGTCCGCTCGGTATGACCATCTTTACTAATGGTTACGGTATATTTTTTGCCGTTAAAAGGCTTTCTTTTTCTCTAGTGGTAGAGATAGAGATGTCGGAGTTTTACCTTCAAATATTTTAGTACCAGACTCATCAGTAATAACAATATTGGCTTGATCTGGAGCGCTGCGAACGTTTAAAGCTTCCGGGGCGCTTTGTCCCATAACGTGGCACGCCAGAAAGTACAGCTGAAGCAATAAAAATTGCTATCGTTTTCAAAACAGTGTTGTTCAGTCATTCAGGATGTGATTATGGATGCGCTGCCGTAGCGGGGGCGAACGGATCCGTTGAAGTCAGCTATGACAAGGGTCTGATTTAGCAAAAACTAGCAAAGTATCTTAAAACGCGTGAAGTGAATCAGGGGAACAAAAATGCAATCACTGTACAACCCGGACATATACTCCGATCAAGTCCGGGAGATGATATTACAATCGGGGGAGATCGGGATCGAGATTGCAAACCGGTGGCTGATGGGATGGCCGAAGAGAGTCGTGAAACTTCTCGTCCAGGATATGTACGAGGAGGTGTTTCAGTATCAGCTTTTGCAGGAGCAGGATGTGATAGCCAGAGCGTCCAACCTCAGCCGTTTGGCGCCAATGGAGATCGTCGTGATGTCTGGCCTGAGTCTAGAGCCCCCGGAAATGTAGAAGATTTCACCGCCCGCTGAAGACGCGCCCCAACTATTCGAATCTGCCGCGCTATTCGGCATTCGTCTCCTCGTAGAATCCCTCATCAAGCGCCACGCAGATGTCCGGCAGCGCGCTTTCTGTTCCCAAATCCCATAAGCAAAAGTAACAGTCCTGTCAAAATTATCCACTCTTAGTGGATAAATGCGCCTGAGATCATATCGTCCGAGAAACAAGTCTTCTCTGCCGGAGCAGGACGAAGGGCGGTTCACTTGTAACACGTTCAATTAATTTCCCTTGGCCATATTGAGCCACGCGATCGTTTTTGAGAATTGCGGGGTAGTCGACGCGTTCACCATTGGCCAATCGTTAATTTGATAATTCCGGTCAAAAGGTTATTATACTGCCTGGGGGTATTGTTGACATATACCCCATACAGGTATAGGATTGCTTATCATCGGTAATTATAGATGTTGTCTGCGAATACTTCCGCTGGTTTCATATCGCTACTGTAAGCGTTGGGTGATATATGGCTGCCAAATCGATTCATCTGAAAATCAAAGGCATGCATTGCACGGGCTGCGAGGAAACAATTGAGAACGCGGTCGTTACCTTGCCCGGCGTGTACAAAGTCCAAGCGGACTATGTGAAGCAAGTTGTCGATGTCGAATTCGATAGTAAGTCCCTGCCAGAGAGCGGCATTCGTCGCGCAATCGAAGAAAAAGGTTATCAGCTTGAAAGCTCATCCATAAAATCTTCAAGTCAACATGTACGAAACGGATTGATTTTTTTGTCTTTCGTGCTGCTGGTGGGCGGGGTGACGTACTGGGGTAAAAGCATGATTCCGGGCCTGGTGGGAGAGATGAATGCCCAGCTCGGCTACGCGATGTTGTTTTCGATCGGATTTTTTACCGGATTCCACTGCATAGGCATGTGTGGGGGTTTTGTAGTGGGCTATGCGGCGAACATCGAGCCGCGCTCCGCAGGCGCCACCGCGATGGCACATCTGATGTACGCCACCGGTAAAACCGCTTCTTATACGGTTATTGGCGGCAGTTTGGGTTTGCTGGGTTCCGTCATGACCTTTACACCTCATATGCGGGGTGTTGTCACGCTTGGGGCCAGCATTTTTGTTGTGGTTTATGGTCTGAAGATGCTGGGTGTGTTTCCCGTATTACGCAACTTCACCTTGCGCTTGCCTCGCTTTCTCGTGCGAGGGGTATCGAACGAGTTGCGCCAGCGGCGCAGTCCCCTGGTTATCGGGCTTCTGAATGGTTTGATGTTGGGTTGCGGTCCTTTGCAGGCCATGTACGTGATGGCTGCGGGGACCGGTAGCCCTCAGGAAGGCGCTACGATGCTGTTTTTCTTTGGCCTGGGCACGCTGGTACCGCTCTTGAGTTTTGGCCTGATTGCAAGTTCCATATCCAGAGACATGATCAACTTGCTTGTTCGTGCATCCGCTATCCTGGTTATTGCAATGGGTTTGATGATGGCGGATCGGGGGCTCAAACTTATCGGGTCTGCCTCTGATTTCAACTCGGTGCCTTCCCGCTCGCAGCAGGTAATGCCAGCGGATAAAATCCTGCCTTAAATGATACTGCGGGGCAACGTTGAGCAGGCGGAGCGCCAGACGGCTGATTGCAGGTCGAATCAAGTTGAACATTGATAATTTCGATAGGGAGAGCGGATATTCATGAACTCGCTGGTGCTTAAACAAATCGAATTGCCCATCGAAGGCATGACCTGCTCGGCCTGCGCGGCACGCATCGAAAAAAACCTGAATAAGCTGCCTGGCGTTCATGCGGTGGTCAATTTTGCCAACGAAAAGGCGCGCGTGGAGTTTGATGACGCCGCCACCCGGCCTGAAGAACTGGTGCGCTCGATCGAGAAAGCCGGGTTTCATGTTGTTCCGCAATCGGTACAACTACAAATCAGCGGCATGACCTGCGCGGCATGCAGCGGGCGTATTGAAAAGGCATTGGACAAGCTTCCCGGCGTCTCCGCGTCCGTCAATTTAGCCACGGAGATAGCCCATGTCAGCTTAAGGCCCGGGACGGCGATAGTGGATGACCTGATCGCCGCTGTCGCCAAGGCAGGTTATGGCGCGACAGAGATCAGTGAAGCCAGCCGCGCCGAGGAAAAGGCCCGAAAGCTTGCCGCATACCATGCGGAGCTTCGCATGTTCTGGATATCAGCGGCGCTTACCTTGCCGCTGGTGCTGCAGATGGTCCCCATGCTCTGGGGCGATCATGCCGGAATTTCTGCCGCGCTGGCTGCAATGGCTGCTGGCGACTCCGGTGCAGTTCTGGGTGGGCAGGCGCTTTTATATCGCGGCATGGAACGCATTGCGCGGCGGCGGCGCCAATATGGATGTGCTGATCGCGCTGGGTACCAGCATGGCCTACTTTTTCAGCGCGGTCGTGACCTTGCTGGCGCTGGATCAACATGTCTATTTCGAAGCAAGCGCGGCTATTATCACGCTGGTGCTGCTGGGCAAGCTGATGGAAGCCCGTGCCAAGGGCAAGACTTCGGCGGCCATTGAAGAGCTCATCAAACTGCAACCTAAAACCGCCCGGGTAGAGCGCGACGGCGAAATCGTCGAGGTAGACGCAAATACTCTCAAGGTGGGCGATATTTTTATCGTGCGGCCGGGCGAGAACCTGCCGGTGGATGGGATTGTCATCGAAGGCGCATCCGATGTGAATGAAGCGATGTTGACTGGCGAGAGCCTGCCCGTTACAAAACGGGTGGGGGCGAAAGTTTATGCGGCAACCTCGAATCAGCAGGGCCTGCTTAGATGCCGCGCCACCAGCGTCGGCGCCCATACCCAGCTTGCGGCCATCATTCACCTGGTGGAAGAAGCGCAGGGCTCCAAGGCGCCCATCCAGCGGCTGGCTGACGTCATTTCGGGCATATTCGTGCCGGTTGTGGTGATCATCAGTGTGCTGACACTGATCGTTACGTGGTGGCTCGCAAGCGATTTTGTTCCGGCTCTCATCAACGCCGTGGCGGTTCTGGTCATTGCCTGCCCCTGCGCGTTGGGGCTGGCTACGCCAACTGCAATCATGGTTGGAACAGGGCGTGGCGCGCAAGCGGGTGTGCTGGTGAAAAATGCCGCTGCGCTGGAGCAGGCAGAAAAAATTCAGGTTCTGATCGTGGATAAAACCGGCACGCTGACGGAGGGCAAACCGGCGGTAACGGATATTGTTCCCCTGGGAGCGATTACAGAGCAGGCCCTGATGCAAGTGGCCGCAACACTTGAGCAAGGCTCGGAACATCCCCTTGCAAAAGCGGTAATGGAGCGCGCCGCGGCTATGAATATCAGGCCGCAGGCCATGAGCGATTTTTCCGCCATTACCGGCAGCGGAATCACCGCACGGATGGATGGCGCCGAATATATTCTGGGCTCACCCAGATTTCTGCGGGAACGTGGCGCTCAGGTTGATGAAAGCTCAATCGCTGATCTCCAGGCCGAAGGCAAAACCGTCGTAGGCAGTGGCAATCTGCATCCGCGGACAACTCCAAAGTTGCTTGGCTATCTTGCCATTGCCGACCGATTGCGCAGCACTTCCGCGCAAGCAGTGGAGCGGCTGCAATCAATGGGTATTGAAGTGGTGATGCTGACGGGTGATAACGCCGCCACTGCTTCAGCCATTGCCCTGCAAGCCGGCATTACCGCTTATCGGGCCGAGGTGCCGCCACAGGATAAGGCTGCTGAAGTGGGCAAAATGAAGGCTGAGGGTAAATTTACGGGCATGGTGGGCGATGGCATTAACGATGCACCGGCACTGGCCGCGGCCGATGTGAGCTTCGCAATCGGCGCAGGCTCCGACGTGGCGATAGAAGCTGCCGACATCACCCTCATGCGCGACGATTTGATGAGCGTGGCCGACGCCATCTCGCTCTCGCGCGCAACGCTGGGGAAAATCCGCCAGAATCTTTTCTTTGCCTTCATCTATAACGTGCTGGGCATACCGCTGGCGGCGATAGGCTTGCTTAATCCGGTCATTGCAGGGGCGGCAATGGCAATGAGTTCGGTATCGGTAGTCAGTAATTCATTGTTGCTGAAGCGCTGGCGGGCAGGGGGCTGAATTTGCCGGTAACTTAACGAAAAGGAGCTCTGAAATGCAAACAGAAGTTATTAAAGTTGAGGGAATGAATTGCATGGGTTGCGTCAATAAGGTGAAAACCGGGCTGGAAAACATCGCAGGAGTGAAGCGTGCCGATGTTTCGCTGGAACAAAAGCAGGTGACCATTCAGTACGATGAAAGCGACGCCGCTCCGGAACAGTTCAAGCAAGCTATCAGGAATGCGGGTTTTGAACCCACAGGCTGACAGGAAAACTTTGCTCGCTGGTAATTCCTCTTTAATTCAATTGATAAGAATGTTTAATTGAAGAATAACATTAAGGATACTGATTTTGAAGTCGCCAAGTAGCAAGAAACCATGCCATGAGCCCCAGACGGTGGTGCAACCGGATAAAGAAGCCCTGATCAGGCGCCTCAACCGCATCGAGGGCCAGGTTCGCGGAGTCAACAAGATGATATCGGAAGATCGTTATTGCGTTGATATCCTGAACCAGGTCTCCGCGCTGCAGTCCGCGCTGGACGCCGTCGCCATGCTGTTATTGGAGAACCATACCCACGGCTGCATGCAGAGCGCCATCCAGTCCGGCCAAGGTGATGAGGCTATTGATGAGCTGATGACGGTAGTGCGGAAATTTGCGCGATAGCAGGGGCCCGGCATTTCAACTTTGCCGATTTTCATCTTATAAAGGTCCGCCTATGAGACGATTTGTGCTGATTGCCTGCCTGTTTTTTGCGGCGCCTGCCCTTGCCGCCGATATTTCCCCGGTTGACGCTCCCGACACGATGGCCGAGCGGGTAAAAGCCTGTACTACCTGCCACGGCCCCGAGGATAAAGCGGGACGAGATGCGTACTACCCGCGTATCGCGGGCAAACCGGAAGGCTATCTTTTCAACCAACTGCGCAACTTTCGAGATGGCCGGCGTCACTACCGGCCCATGGCCTTGCTGCTGGAAGGCTTGCCGGATGAATATCTGCGGGAGATGGCTCGCGTATTTTGCTTCGCTGAATCAGGCCTTTCCTCCACCCGAGCGCCTGACCTCCTCACCTGGCGAAGTCGAGCTGGCCCGTAAACTTATCTACCGCGGTGATCCCGCCCGGAAGATTCCTGCCTGCGTTGAATGCCATGGTAAAGACCTGATGGGAACAGCGCCTTTTATTCCAGGACTGCTGGGCCTGCCCCGCGTTTACATAATCGCTCAGTTCGGCAACTGGCAGCACGGAGCGCTGATGCGTGGACAGACCCCCGATTGCATGTCTGAAATTGCCAAACAGCTTACTACCAGCGAGGTAAGCGCCATTGCGGCATGGTTGGCTGCGCAGCCCGTTTCCGAGTCCCTGTCAAGGCGAGCCGGCCAGGTAGCAACACTTTCCAGCTGAACTGGCGAGGCGTTGCAGCAGCGTCGTTCTGCAACCGGGAGCCCCGCAATGAAACTCGTGAAACGCATAGTCATCGCAGCTGCCTTTGCCATATTCGCGGGTCTTGGCGTGCTCCTTGCACCGATGGGCCCGCAGTCGACCAACGCGGAACAGCCGGCGGCAAAGATCGGCGGTGTGGAGACACCGCAAGCACAGCAAATCCAGCAGGCGCGGCAAATGCGGGGAGCCTATCTCGCGCAAGCGGGCAATTGCATGGGATGCCATACCTCGCAAGGCGGTCGGCCTTATGCCGGCGGGCACGTCCTTGATACGTCTATCGGTATATTTGTTACGCCAAATATCACGCTCGATCAGGAGACCGGTATTGGGCTCTGGAATGAAGAGGACTTCTGGCGGGCAATGCATCACGGCAAATCCCGTGACGGCAGTCCCTTATATCCCGCGTTTCCGTATACCGATTACACGAAGGTGACGCGCGAGGATACTGATGCTATCTTCGCCTACCTGAAGTCCTTGCCCCCTGTCGAGCAACGCAATCCCCCGCACCAGATCAATTTTCCTTTCAACTTCCGCCCGCTTCTGTACCTCTGGCGCGCCCTTTACTTCACGGAGGGTGTTTACCAGCCTGACGCTGTAAAGAGCGATGAATGGAACCGTGGCGCATACCTCGTGCAGGGACTCGGGCATTGCAATGCCTGCCACACTACCCGCAATCCGCTTGGCGCAAGCCAGGGGGATAGGTTGGGAGGGGGGCAAATCATGGGCTCGAACTGGTACGCGCCCTCCCTGACCTCGCTTCAGGAAGCGAGCACCGTTGACTGGCCGCTAAACGATATTGTCCAGATGCTTACGACAGGCCTTTCATCTCGCGCAGTCACGACAGGACCGATGGCGGATGTCGTCAGCCAAAGCCTTCAGCATTTGACTGCGGCTGACGCGCGCGCCATGGCTGTTTACCTGAAGTCATTACCCGAGAGCGCGCCGTATTCTCGGGGGATTGCTCCCGAGCTTACTCAGGAAGTCGACGGGCAACTCCGGAAAGGAAGCGAAATTTACGAGGCTCACTGCCAGGATTGCCACGGGGGTTTGGGGCAGGGTGCACCTGGTGTTTATCCGCCGCTGGCGGGCAACCGCGGCATAACGCTGGCTTCTCCGATTAACGCGATACGCAGCATTCTCCATGGTGGCTATGCGCCGGTTACCGCAGCTAATCCACGTCCGTATGGCATGCCGCCATTTGCGCAAGTCTTGCGCGATGAAGAGATCGCGCTGGTTTTATCCTATATCCGTAACGCATGGGGAAACCGTGGCAGCCTCGTGACTGCGGTTCAAGTTGACCGGAGCCGGAAGGGGGTGCAATAAAACGCGGGTAAGCATGAGAAGAACCGAGTTCGCCAGCTTTTTCTCCTATGTATGCTTCCGAACGGAGCGAGGTGCTTTTCCTCTCTATGATCATTGTCCATCTCTGATTTTAATCTTTAATAACGGAGACAAGAACCCAAAGACATGAATGGCTGATCGATTGATCGCGTGTCAGAGGGAGACTTTCGAAGTGTTCGATAAGGAGATTCATGATGGCTTCAGATAGAGAAAAAAAAAGCGATGACCGGAGCAGTGGCGGCAAGCGAGGCTTTGCTTCAATGGATCAAGATAAGCAGCGTGAAATAGCCAGTAAAGGCGGCAAAGCAGCTCATGAGAAGGGCACCGCGCATGAGTTTGATTCAGAGGAAGCTCGCGAAGCTGGCAGCAAGGGTGGCAAGGCTGCTCATGAAAAAGGCACAGCCCACGAGTTTGATTCGGAAGAGGCGCGCCGTGCCGGCAGCAAAGGTGGCAAGGCGGCCCATGAGAAAGGTACTGCTCACCAGTTTGATTCGGAAGAGGCTCGGGAAGCTGGTCGAAAAGGAGGAGAATCTCGTGGAAGCGGCTCGTATGACGATAAATCCTCGCATTCAACCAAAGGTGGAACATCCGGGCAGCATGCCAAGGCGGACAGCCAAAGCCATAAAAACCATAAATAGCGGTTCAGCATGACGGCGAGCCGGGTTACCCGGCTCGTTATCGTTTCACAGCTTTGCCACCAGGGCCTGGGCATCAAACGGCGCCTTCACTTTCACATCGTTATCAAAGTAGCAATAGATATCGCGCGGCCGGTGCGACAGCTTGGATTGCGGCGCGATGAGATGTGCGTCTGCCGGTTGGGAACCGGCACGCCACGCGTGAATTCTTGATGCCCAGCGTGTCAGTGCTTCATCGGTATAGCCGCTTGCATAAATTTCCTTGTCGCCATGCAGGCGGAGATAGAGAAAATCCGCTGTAACGTCTTCCCGGTAAGGCCATTTACCTGCTGTGTCCGCAACGACCAAGGCAATGTTGTGCTCGCGCAGCAGTTGCACGAAAGATTCATCAATGAAACTTTCGTGCCGGATCTCGATCGCGTGGCGCAATGTGCGTATCGCATCAATTGCCAGCCGTGCGCGGCCGGTCATGCGGCGCTCCCGGCGGCGTGCAAGGCTCAGCGCCTGTTGAGTATCGTGCGGCAAAAGCTCGAAGAAACTCGCCATTCTTTCAGGGTCATAGCGAAAGCTTGGAGGAAATTGCCAGAGGATAGGGCCGAGTTTTTCCCGCAGGTTGAACAAGCCGGAGGCAAAGAAATTCGCAAGCGGGCCGTCAATATCGCGCAAGCGCCGTACATGGGTTATGTAGCGTGCTCCTTTTATGCTGAAAACGAACCCCGGCGGCGTATCGTCATACCAGTGCTGAAAACTCTCCGGTTTCTGGAGGGAGTAAAACGTTCCATTTATCTCTATGGTCGACAATGCCCTGGAAGCATACTCAAGCTCACGATTCTGCGGAAGGCCGGGAGGATAAAAGACTCCGCGCCAAGGTGGATAGCGCCAGCCGGAAATGCCGATGAAGGCCTCGCTCACCGGCTATTCAGCTCCGCCCGCGAGGCAGTTCTTCTCCATCCTCGGTATAGGCTGGGGGCACATAGAAATTGAGCGTGCGGAGCGGGTCATCACCGGTGTTGCGTATTTCATGCTCGTCACCGCGCTCGATGAGCATGAGGGAACCCTCGCCAAGCCGGTAGCGCTTGCCATTTACCGTCGCAATACCGGTTCCCGACAGCACGTACAGCCACTGGTCAGCGCCGCGATGGCGATTTTCCGCGCCACCTTCCGCGTCGCCTGGCGGTAAAACCATTTCCGCCGCTTGGGAGGCCTGATTGCCGAGGACCACGTGAAATCCATTTTCGAACTGCAGGTTCTTCCGTTTCATTTTACAGTCCCCTGTCTTCAGGAAAAGTTGGACAATCGAAAAATAACGCGGTTTCGAAATGAAGGAGAGGGGTGATGGCATAACAGCAGAATCAGCAGGCTCAGCAGTGGAGATTAAACCCGCGGAGCGGAAATCCTCACGATACGATCAGCGAAGAAAAGGTCTCGCGAGCTTGAGATCATCTACAAAACGATCATATTCATCATCCTTGTCTCGCTCGGGCATGCGCAGCAAGAACGACGGGTGGATTGTTATCAGCAACGATACACCCGAGGCATATTCGCGCAGTTTGCCCCTATTAATGGTGATCGGCGTTGCCCGGCCCAGCAGTGAGCGTGCGGCGGTTGCGCCCAGCGCGACCACGAGGCGGGGAGTCACCAATTCGATTTCACGCTTTAGCCAGTCATAACACGCAATGATTTCGGAATCGACAGGTTTCTTGTGCATGCGGCGCTTACCGCGGATTTCAAACTTGAAGTGCTTGACGGCGTTGGTGACATAAACGTCTTCTCGCGGGATATCGACCGCCGCCAGCGCCCGCTCCAGAAGCTGGCCGGCGGGGCCTACGAATGGGCGGCCCGCTATGTCTTCCCGGTCCCCAGGCTGTTCGCCGACCAGCATGATAGGCGCGTGCGATGGGCCTTCACCAAATACTGTTTGCGTTGCGTTCTCCCAAAGGGGGCAGGCGCGGCAAGCTGCAGCCGCTTTACGCAGGGCTTCGATCGAGTTTCCTGCGTGCTCTGCAGGATGTGAAGCGTCTTCCGTATAAGCTTTCATGGTTTTGCGCGGTAGGACTTTACGAAAAGTCTGATAAGAGCAAGAAAATTATCGGCGGATCAATATGGCTAAAAATCTCATAAGCTTTTCAAAAAGGAAAAACACGTCGGGTCTAAACAGTTTAGTTGTTGCGGCGGGAGATCGCCAGTAATGGAGGTAGAAACGTTCTCCGTGGATTAGGTGGCGCGATACTGGCGGAATTACGTGCAGACAGCTTACGCCCGGTTTTATCCCGGTTTTTGGGGAGCTCAGCCGTGTGAACGGCTCAACTTTTTTTGGGAGAAGGGGTCTTGGTTCTTCGACAGGGCGAGGTGCGATGCTTCTGTGGGTTCCTGATCTGCTGCGCTGTGTGTGGATACAGAGCCTCTTATTACCTTTATGAAGCTGTCCGGAGTTGTCTTGGCTGGCTTAACCTTCAGTGCCGAACTCTTCGTTTTTACTTCCTGCCGTTGGAAGTTCGGGGGCATCATCCGCCATCAGTTCGAACCAGAACACGCTGCCTACGCCGACCGTGCTTTCCACGCCGATTTCGCCTCCCATCAGTTCGATCAGTTGCTTTGTCACCACCAGGCCAATACCTGTGCCCTCTACCAAGCCGCCTTCCTGGCCAAGCCGATTGAACTGCTGAAAAAGCTGCGTCAATTTTTCCGGTGGCAATCCTGTTCCTGTATCCCTGACACTGACCCGGATACGCTCGGGCGCCATCACGTCACAGGTGACTTCAACAGTACCGCCCTCACGGTTGTATTTGATTGCGTTCGACAGAAGATTGATCAAAACCTGTTTCACCCGCGTTCGATCAGCTTTAACAAAGAAATGCATGTCCGACGGGGGAAAGATCAGTTGTATGCCACGCTCCTGAGCTTGCGGTTCGACCATCGTCCGGGATTCGACCATGACTTCCCCCAGGCACATCGGTTCCTGCGACACGATGAGTTTGCCCGATTCGAGGGTGGCGAGATCGAGGATCTTGTTGATCAACTCCAGCAGATACCATCCCGCAGCATTAATCTCCTTGAGCATGGTCATTTGCGTGAATGTTGGCGGCGGCGTGCTGGACTCCATTAGCTGGGAAAAACCAAGCATGACATTGAGCGGGGAACGCAATTCATGGCTCATGCTGGAAAGGAAGTCCGATTTCGCAAAATTTGCCTTTTCCGCGTCTGTCTTGGCTTTGGTCAGTTCTGTTTCAATCAGCTTGCGTTCAGCAATATCGCGGCGCAATTCCGCGTTTACCCTCGCCAACTCATCTGTGCGCTTTGCCACCAGTTCCTCCAGGCGATAGCGGTGTTCCCGCAATTCCGCTTCCGCCTGCTTGCTTTCGGTAATGTCGACCAGAATACCCTGGAGGAACAGTGAGCGCCCGGACTCGTCGCGTACCACGCTCGCTTCATCTCGAAACCATAAAACTGTTCCGTCATGGGAAAGCAGCCGGTATTCACATCGCAAGGGCGCCCCGGTTGCGCGACTCTTTGCGCGTTCCTCAAGTGTGCGCTGCCGGTCGTCGGGATGAGTCCGGGCAAGGAGGACATCGGGATCGTTCAGCCATTCCTCCGGAGGAAACCCGAGCATTTCGATTCGGGAGCTGACGTAAAGGAAGCGATTGGTGCCATCCAGCGCAGCGATATAAACGATTGCCGGAATTGTCTCGACCAGGGAGCGATATTTGGCCTCTGCCTGAGCCAGCTTATCTTCCGCGAGTTTCTTTTCCATCAACATGCGCCGTTCGCTCAGCACGCGCTGAATAACGGCGGGCAGCAGTTCGAGGTACTGGTGCTCTACATCCTTGATCAGGTAATCCCTGGCGCCACGCTTCATCGCCTCTACCGCGATTGTGGCGTTGTCTGTGCCTGTCAACATCATAACGGGTATGGAAACGCCACCGGTTTCATCGGTCAACGCGGCCAGAAACTCCAGCCCGTTGAGATCCGGCAAGTGATAGTCGAGCAAAACACAATCCGGCTGTTGCTCATGAGCGAGTTGCAATCCCTCCTGACCGGATTCCGCTTCGGAAAGCAGGAATTCGTAGTCCGAGTTCCGCGCCAGGGCGCGGCGGCAAGCCATGCGATCCACAGCGTCGTCTTCGACGAGGAGTACGCGAATCAGTGGTTTGGACATAGGAGAATCAGAGGTGACATGAATCCCGGAAAGCGCCCCGCTAAAATCTTGTTATGGCATTTCACTAATGGTCCAGTACGCGTCGATGGAGCGCATTACTTCGACGAATTGCCGGTAATCGACCGGTTTGGCCATATATCCGGCAACCCCCATGTTGAAGCTGTTTACCTTGTCCTGTTGTTCCTCCGATGTAGTCAATACCACCACCGGAATACGCTTCAGCTGGTCATCATTTTTCACTACTTGCAGGAATTCGATACCATTCATGATGGGCATGTTCAGGTCGAGCAAGATAATGCAGGGCTTTTCACTTGCTGGTTCCCTGAGATAATTTACCGCTTCCTCGCCGTTTTCCAGATGCACGAGCGGATTCGTTACATGGATCTCCTTGAGGGCGCGTATGACCGTCATGGTATCCACTTTATCGTCTTCCACCAGGAGAATGGGTTTGTTGGTAATTTTCACGTTTGCTTTTTTCCTTTAATTCGAGTTGCGATTTGCTACAGCTTGAGGGAGAGTGAAGAAGAATGTGCTGCCTTCACCCACTGCTGGATTCGATCCAGATGTGGCCCCCATACATTTCCACAATTTTTTTTACCAGAGCCAGGCCCACACCGGTGCTTTCTATTCGATCCCGAGGGGCGAGCGTCTGAAATAGCTGAAAGATCCTTTCGAAATGGCGGGATTCAATTCCCGGCCCATTATCGGTAACGCTAAACTTCCACTGCTCGCCCTGAGCGCTGCAGGCGATGCGAATCTCGCTCCGGGGCTTATCCATGTATTTGATGGCGTTGGAAAGCAGGTTTTGAAATATCTGCTGGATGCGAGTTGGTTCTATGACGACGGTCGGCAAGGTATTTTCAACCGTAATGGTAACATTAGGCGGGGGATCGAGGAGATCAATCACGTCTTGCACCATCTCTCCCACATCCACTGCCACCGGTGTTTCCCTAACCCGGCCCACGCGCGAATATTGCAAAATGCCATCGATCAAGTTCCCCATGCGGTGCACCCTGCTGACAAGAAGGCGCATGTGTTCTTTGCCTTCATCGTCGAATTTGTCCGCGTAATCCGTTGAAAGCCAATCCGCCAAGGCGCCGATAGCGCGCAGCGGCGCCTTTAAATCGTGAGATACCACATAGGCGAAACTTCTCAGTTCCTCGTTGGCGCTTTCCAGGTCGGCCATTAGACTTGCTTTCAGCTCCTCCGCATGCTTACGTTCACTGATGTCGCGCAGAATGACGACAAACATGCGATGTTCCTCGCCGTGCATCTCGACGACCGCAAGATCCAGAGGGAACGATGCGCCGCTCTTGCGCAACCCCACGACTTCAGTAACCACTCCAAGCGCTTTGGAACCTTCTGTTTCCAGATATTTTCTGAAATAGTCGACGCGGTGGCCTTGCTCCTGCTCCAGTTCCGGGAACAGCAGGCCAATATTTTGCCCGATAATTTCACTCTCAGGGTAACCAAAAATTCGTTATGGCGGCGGGATTAACGGTTTTGATCACACCTTGTTCGTTAACTGAGACAACACCGTCAATCAAATTACTCAACAGAGCCTGGGTATGTGCTTCGCTGGCGCGAACCTGAGCGATGGTGTCCACCAGGCTGTCCCGCATTTCCTTCAGGGCTTGCATGAGTTGACCGATTTCATCATGCGAGAGGACTTCGATTTCCTGGCTTAAGTTACCTGCGGCAACACTGCGGGAAATGCTCACCACAGTCCTCCAGCGGCCGGAAAACGACGCGAATGAACATGCGGCTGAACAATGCAGCCAGAACAAGCGCAATTATTATTGAGGCGACGAGAATGCTGCGAATGTTCTGGTAGCGTTGTTGTTCCTGATCATATTTTCTTCTGGCCTCGTCTACTTGCAGCAAAACAAGTGCGTCAATGCTCTCGCCAACCGGTACATAGAGGGGGCGGATTTTTTCGACGAGAATGCGGTTCGCCTCCCCGATTTTATTTGCACGTAAAGCGGCGACTGCCGGGACGAGACCTTCGGTGACATATATCCGATGGTCTTCGGCAAATTTCGCTGCAAGTTTTTTTTCCACCGGGGTCAGGTGAGTCTTTGTATAGGTTTCCCAGGTTTCCCTGATTTCCGCAACATTCTTTTCGACCTGCGTTGTTTTTTTCTCGATGGTATCGGGCGTGGGCAGAACCAACGCCGACGTGACCGCGAGGCGGTTTTTCAATAGCAGAGACTCGATATAACCCACCTGGCTGAGCGGAATGGCCCGATCGTGATAAACGCTCCTCAAGCCATCTATCGCATTGCTCATCCCGAACAGACCGATTATTCCCATTCCCAGCAGGAACGCTACCAGGAAGGACAGGGTAAAGATCAAGCGCGATTTGATGGTCATGTTTTTGAACATGTTGACCTGAATCATCGAGATGGAAAAACCTTTTATTTGTTGTGCTCATCAGAGGTTGTAAATATACCTGCGTGAGCCGAAAGTGAAAAACATCTTTTCATTTAATCAATAAGGCAATCCGCTGTTCGGACTAGTTCTAGAGCTGGGTGCGGACGCATTTTATCATTTGACTGAAGCGGAATCGCCCACTTCGGTACGCGGTTTATTGGAAGCTGAACCGCACTGAAGTGTAACCGTTCTATAACCTTCATAAGCAACCAGATGGTCTATTGAAAAACCGATTTCGATGTGTACTATGCTTAATCAGGAATTATTGTATTCCTGACTCAGCTACTCGTTCACGTTCACCAATTATTCTCGTATCCGTAACGCGTGGCGGTCCAATTACCTTAAGGGAGGATAATTAATCATGAAACTCAACATATTAGTTGCAGGATGTCTATTTACGGCGGCAGTAGCCATGCCAGCCGCCGCTGAGAAGATAGTTTATACAGCCGATCTCAACGGTCCGAACGAAGAGCCGCCGAATACGTCTCCCGCTCTAGGCACGGCGACAGTTACCATCGATACCGAGCTGCGCACCATGCGTGTTCAGGAGAGCTTCAGCGGTCTCCTGGCGAATACCACAGCTTCGCACATTCATTGCTGTACGGATGTAGCAAATACTGGGCTCGCGGGTGTGGCGACCCCCATGCCAGCGTTTCCCGGCTTTCCGTTGGGGGTGACGGCGGGCAACTACGATTCTCAAATACTTTGATATGACGGACGAATCAAACTACAATCCGCCATTCCTCACGGCCAATGGAGGATCCGCTGTGAATGCATTCAATACACTGGTGGCGGGACTGGACAGCGGACACGCGTACGCAAACATCCATACCAGCATGTTCCCTGGCGGCGAGATTCGCGGCTTCCTTGCTCCCATACCGGAACCCGAAACCTATGCGATGTTGCTTGCCGGTCTTGGCCTGTTAAGCGTGATGGCCCGTCGCCGCCGTGTTTGATCCAGGAATTGTGTTACCAGATGGGGGCCCGTCGGCCCCCTTTTTTTGGCTTGGGTCATGAAGCGTAATTCCATACTCGTCTGAATTTTGGTTGGCTTCGTTGTGAAGTATGGCAAGCGCACCTGTTTCTTGTATTGATCCCTCTTTACCGCAGCTTTTGTAATCTGTCATTAGCCAGCCTGCTCGAACATTATGCAGAGCACGTTGAAGGCTAGGTAGCTGAACATATATCCCGCTTTCCTTACTTCGGGTTACAATTAACCGTTCAGATCAATTGCCCGGATGGTGAAATTGGTAGACACAAGGGACTTAAAATCCCTCGGGCTTAATCGCCCATGCCGGTTCGATTCCGGCTCCGGGCACCATAAATCAAAAGGCTAAAATATTTCCAAAAATAGGCGCTGAACACAAACTACCACCGCTGTCCATCTCTGCCAGCATGAATTCCTCAAATTCATCCAGCAGCAGTGGCGGACTGAACAGGTATCCCTGATAAGCGGCGCAGGCATGTTTGGCGGGAAAATCCTCGTTGTGCAATTGTTTCCACTCCCTCGGCAATCACCGCTAGTCCCATGTTTTTTGCTTCTTACATTGAATCTCTTTGACATACTGTTTCCTCGAATCGTATTTCATTCCGCGTTAAAGTTGTATGGAAGATGGACGTTGACTAAAAAGCTCGTGCGTAACGCAGCCACCGTCCCCCTCCCTGAGTAATCCGTGTAGGAAATTTTCCTACACGGCATTCTGGTCGTTTCCTACATGCAAATCCGATAGATTCCAATTTTCTTGCAGCGGGCGACTGCGCACAATGGCGACACTTACACAGATGGGGGTCGACAATGAAAGCCAACGAACTTACAAGTGAAATCAAGGAACTCAATCTCACCTACCTGATGCTGGCCAAGCAGATGGTTCTTATCGACAAGGATATGGCAATTTTCCGGTTGGGGATTAGCAAGGATATCGCCAGCATACTGGAGGTTCTGACACCAGGGCAGATCCTCAAGCTGTCCAACTCCAATATGATGTTATGCCGCATCCGTTTCGACGACAGCCTGATATTTGGCATGCTCGCCAACTACAGCAAAGAAAAGACGATGGCGCAATCCCACGCGACCATCCTGTTGGCGGGTCAGCCAGCAGAAGAAATTGCCTGACGCTCGCGCAATCCCTGAATTCTCCCCAAGGACATCATCATGCGTAAAAAAAGTGTAGTGTCGGAAGCCAGAGAGATTCAGGCCGCAATCGAAATGATCGGCCTGGGCGCCCGCATGCAGTTGCTGGAGAGTGAAACGAGCCTGAGCCGCGAACGGCTCATCAAGCTCTACAAGGAATTGCAAGGCGTTTCGCCTCCCAAGGGAATGTTGCCATTTTCCGCTGACTGGTTCCTGACATGGCAGCCAAACGTTCATTCCTCTGTATTTGCCGATATTTATCGCTATCTCATCACAAATGCCGATTGCCGCGGTATGAAAGCAATCGTCAAGAGCTATAAACTCTATCTGGAACACTGCCAGATGAATCAGATGGAACCGGTGTTGAGTTTGACCCGTGCCTGGACTCTGGTGCGCTTCTTCGAGGGCAGGATTTTGCAAACCACCCCTTGCACCCAGTGCGGCGGACATTTCGTAGTGCACGCCAATGACCTTCATAACCGCTACGTGTGCGGATTATGCCGTACCCCCTCAAGAGCCGGCAAAACCAACAAACCGCGTGTTAATACGCTCACCGCGGCAATAGCCTAGCACTCGATCTTCCCCCTCCTGGCGGCAGGAAGATTTCTTCTTCCTGTGGTTGGAATTTTTCCAATCCTTCTCGTCTTCCCCGCTTTCCTCCCCCTAAAGTTTATCGAAGCCCAGCCGTTACAAGAGTGAGTATTTCACTGTTTGCCCTCGCTCCGTGCTCCGTTCATTTATAGCTCGAGTGTGGTCAAGAGGCAGGAACTACGGGGCAAAATGAATGCGGGCTATGCGGTTGCCGCAGCAGTTCGGATGAGGATGTATCGGAAAATATGCTAATCATAATTGGATCGCTCGTCGTTCTGGGATCGGTGTTCGGGGGCTTCGCTCTAGCGGGGGGACATCTGGGCGCGCTGTTCCAGCCCCTCGAACTGCTGATAATCGGCGGCGCCGCACTGGGCGCCTTTGTGATGGGCAACACAGGCAAGGCGCAGAAAGCCACGCTGAAGGCGCTGCCTAAAATCATGGCGCGCCCCAAATATACCAAGGCCATGTATATGGATCTCATGGCCTTGCTCTACGATCTTCTCGCCAGAGCACGCAAGGAAGGATTGATGTCGATAGAGATCGACGTCGATAACCCCTATGAGAGCGCAATCTTTGCGAACTATCCCAATATCCTGGCAGATCACCAGGTGGTGGAGTTCATGACGGATTATCTGCGCCTGATGGTAGGGGGAAATCTCAACGCTTTCGAGCTTGAGAACCTGATGGATAACGAGATCGAGACCCATCACCAGGAAGGCGAAATACCGGTGCACTGCATTAGCAAAATGGCCGACAGCATGCCGGCTTTCGGCATCGTCGCGGCAGTGATGGGTGTGGTGCACACCATGGCTTCCGTGGGCCTGCCGCCATCCCAGTTGGGTGAACTCATTGCTCAAGCACTGGTGGGTACTTTTCTCGGGATCCTGCTTGGCTATGGTTTGGTGGGGCCGCTCGCCGGGGTGCTGGAGCAGAAGCTCGGGGAATCCACGAAGATGTTGCAATGCATCAGGGTTACGCTGCTTTCGAGCATTAATGGCTATGCTCCGGGGTTGGCGGTTGAGTTTGGCCGCAAGGTACTGTACTCGACCGAACGGCCCAGCTTCATGAACTGGAAGATTGTGTCAGGACAGGCCAGAAATAGATAACGGAGCCATAGCGGTATCATGGCTGACCAGCCTCGTCCCATTGTAATCAGGAAAATCAGAAAATCCAGCCGGCCCCACGGCGGCCAGTGGAAAATTGCTTATGCGGATTTTGTCACTGCAATGATGGCATTTTTCCTGCTCATGTGGTTGCTCAGTACCTCCAGCAGAGCCGAGTTGCAAGGCATCTCCGGCTATTTCCAGCCAACATCGCAAATCGTGCAGAAAAGTGGTTCGAGCAGTCACAATGGCTCAAGCGTGATTCAGGGAGGGGGGAGGGATCTGATAGAGCAGAATGGATATATCAGAAAATACGAGGAAGAGGCTTCCGAAAGATCTTTCAACCTCAAGGCTGCGCATGCGGAACTGGAGCGTCTTGATGCACGCAGGCTCGAAGATTTGAAGAGCCGGCTGGAACGGCTCATCCAGTCCAACCCGACCATGCGCGAATTCAGAAAGCAATTGCTGCTGGACATTACCACTGAAGGATTGCGAATCCAGATTGTCGATGACCAGAACCGGCCGATGTTCGCGCTCGCCAGAGCGGAATTGGAACCCCATACCAAAGCTATCCTGCAAAAGCTCGGCGAAGTGCTGAATGAGATGCCGAACAAAGTGAGCCTGGCCGGTCACACCGACGCGACGCCCTATGCAAGCGGCGAGAAACATTACAGCAATTGGGAGCTGTCGGCTGACCGGGCCAATGCCTCACGGCGCCAACTTGTCATGGGGGGAATGAACGAGCAAAAGATCATGCGGGTGGTTGGTTTGAGTTCAGCTGCGCTTTTTGACAAGAATGACCCGGCAAATCCCGTCAACCGTCGTATCAGCATTATTGTAATGAGCAAAAAGGCAGCAACGGCACTTGGTAACGAAGGTGGCGAAACGACAAATATCAAAAACGGGACCTTGGTGGATTCGCAAGCCCCGCGGCTGAGAGGTTCCTGAAGGCCGTATATCAGAATCGGGATGGCGAGCCGCTCCCGGCGCGCTTCATCCTTAAACCAGAATTACGGGAGGAACTTCGCTCTTTTCCCGCGATGATCTATCCCTGAAGCACTCGATAATCGCCATGTGCTCGATTATGGATGTGCTTTCAGGGGTTGGCGGTGAGCGAAGATAGCGATCTGGAAAAAACGGAACCTGCGTCGCCGAGACGGTTGGAAAAATCGCGCGACGAGGGACAGGTGCCGCGCTCCCCGGAACTTTCCACATTCGTGGTCTTGATCGCGGCCGGGGCAGGCCTGTGGCTGATGGGCGGCCATCTTTCCCGGCAGCTCATGAATCTGATGAAAGACGGGATGAAGATATCCCGCGAGGCCGGTTTCGATTCCGGCCTGCTCACCGAACGTTTGTTCGATCAATCCCTGCACGCTCTGTTTACTTTCGCACCTTTCCTGATCCTGATGTTCCTGGTGGCGCTAGCCGCTCCAATGCTGCTTTCCGGCTGGCTCTTTACCTGGAAGTCACTCACACCCGACCTCAAGCGGCTAAACCCCCTAAAGGGGATAGGCCGCATGTTCTCCTGGAATAGCCTGGTCGAATTGGCCAAGGCTCTCCTCAAGGCCACACTGATCGGTTCGATGAGTGTCTGGACGATCTGGCATAACAAGGACGCCGTGCTGTCATTAATTGCGGCGCCGCTCATGGCGAGCGCGGGCCACATCGGCGAGTTGGTTGTCATGAGCTTCCTGGCCATAGCGGGAACCATGGCGCTGATCGCGGGGGTCGACGTACCGTTCAGGCTATGGGACCACTTTCGCAAGCTCAAGATGACCAAGGAGGAAGTGCGCCAGGAAAACAAGGAAACCGAGGGCGATCCGCACGTCAAGGCTCGCATCCGCAGCCAGCAGCGCGCCATGGCAAGAAAGCGCATGATGGCCGAAATTCCCAAAGCCGACGTGATCGTGACCAATCCGACCCACTATTCCGTTGCGCTCAGGTATGAAGACGGCAAGATGCGCGCGCCGCGGGTCGTCGCCAAGGGAGCGCATCTTCTGGCCCTCAAAATTCGCGAAGTGGGGCAGCAACATCAGGTGCCATCGCTTGAAGCGCCACCGCTGGCTCGAGCGCTGTATCACCACGCGGAGTTGGGGGACGAAATTCCTCAACCCTTGTATAACGCCGTGGCGGAGGTGCTGGCCTATGTCTATCAACTGCGCCGCTATCGTGAATACGGCGAGCCGGGCGGCAGGATTCCTCGCGCGCCGGAGACTCTGCCAGTACCTCCCGAGCTGGACCCCGAAAACACCGAATCAGCCGCACTGAATAAAGCTGAAATACCATGACCTCCATGACTACCACGACGTTAACGGCAAAACTGACTTACCTGTTTAGTGGCGTGAAGGCGCATAGCATCGCTGGCCCGCTACTGATACTCATGATTCTCGGCATGATGGTACTGCCGCTCCCCGCGTTTTTGCTGGACATGATGTTCACCTTCAATATCGCGCTTTCCATCATGGTGCTGCTGGTCAGCATCCACACGCTCAAGCCGCTGGATTTTGCCGTGTTTCCGACAGTGCTGCTGCTGTCCACCCTGCTGCGGTTATCCCTCAACGTGGCCTCGACCCGCATCGTGCTGATGGAAGGACACAAGGGGCCGGACGCGGCCGGCAAGGTAATCGAAGCGTTTGGCCATTATCTGGTTGGCGGCAACTACACGGTGGGCATCGTGGTGTTCATCATCCTGGTAGTGATCAATTTCATGGTCATTACCAAGGGTGCGGGCCGCATTGCGGAGGTCTCCGCAAGATTTACCCTGGACGCGATGCCGGGTAAGCAGATGGCGATCGATGCAGACCTGAACGCCGGTCTCATCGGCGAAGAAGAGGCCGGAAAGCGCCGTACAACCATTGCCCAGGAAGCGGAATTCTACGGTTCGATGGACGGGGCCAGCAAGTTCGTGCGGGGTGACGCGATCGCGGGCATCCTGATCCTGTTCATCAATGTAATCGGCGGATTGATCATAGGCGTACTGCAGCACGATCTGGACATGGCCACCGCCGCCAAAAACTACACTTTGCTTGCCATTGGAGACGGTCTGGTCGCGCAAATTCCAGCGCTTATCATCTCTACCGCAGCGGGCCTGGTGGTAAGCCGCGTTGGCACAGACCAGAATATCAGCACCCAACTGGCGGGCCAGCTCTTTTCACAGCCACAGGTACTGATTCTGACAGCAGCGATCATCGGACTCATGGGCCTGATACCGGGTATGCCGCACATCGCTTTTCTGCTGCTGGCCGCTGTCCTGGGTGGCGGCGCCTACCTGTTGACCCAGCGCAGCAAGCAGATTGCCGCGCAGGCGCCGGCGATGCCTGCCGCACAACCGGAAGTGCAGGACGCGAGTTGGGACGATGTGATGCCCGTCGATATTCTGGGACTGGAGGTGGGTTACCGGCTGATCCCGCTGGTGGATAGGGCGCAGGATGGAGAACTGCTGCGGCGGATCAAGGGCGTGCGAAAGAAATTCGCTCAGGAAATAGGCTATCTTCCACCGCCGGTGCACATCCGCGACAACCTGGAATTGCGTCCCAATGGTTATCGAATCGCTCTCAAAGGCGTCGTGATCGGTGCAGGCGAGGTCAACGTTGGCCAGTACCTCGCGATCAATCCAGGTAGTGTCGCCGGAAATCTCCCCGGCCTCGCCACTACTGACCCTGCATTCGGGCTGCCGGCAGTATGGATCGAAGCCCATCAGCGCGAGCAGGCCCAAACGCTGGGTTATACCGTTGTAGACGCCGGTACGGTCGTGGCAACACATTTGAATCATCTGGTGCATGGGCATGCCGCGGAGCTGCTGGGCCGTACGGAAGTGCAGCAGCTGCTCGACCGTCTGGCGAAGGACTCGCCCAAGCTGATAGAAGATCTGATTCCAAAGCTGCTTTCACTCTCGGCCCTGCAGAAGGTTTTGCAGAACCTGCTTGAAGAGAACGTGCATATTCGCGATATGCGGACCATTGTTGACGCGCTCACCGAGCATGCCGGACGCGTACAGGACCCGCATGAATTGACGGCGCTGGTTCGTATCGCCTTGGGCCGTGCCATCGTTCAGCAGATATGGCCCCAGGCTGGCGAGTTGCAGGTCATGGCGCTGGATTCTGGACTGGAAAGATTGCTGACGCAGGCTTTGCAAGCCAGTCCGAACGGGACCGGTATCGAACCAGGATTGGCCGACACGCTGCTGCGGGAAGCCTCGGGCGCGAGCCAGCGCCAGGAACAGGTAGGCCTGGTACCGGTACTGCTGGTGCCCGCGCCGCTGAGAATATTATTGGCGCGCTTCCTGCGCCGCGCTGTGCCGCAGCTCAAGATACTGTCGCACGCTGAAGTACCCGATTCGAGCAACATTAAAGTCACATCCATTCTGGGAGCCAGAGCATGAGCATTAAACGATTTTTCGCCAAAACAACAAGCGAGGCATTGCGCATGGTTCGCGATGCGCTCGGTCCCGAAGGGGTGATTCTATCCAACCGCGCGATGGAAGGCGGTATCGAGATACTGGCCTTGAGCAACAACGACATGACAGCGCTTATACCGCCACCCGAGCCCGATGAGGCAGGAGCTGCGCCAGGAATGCATGAGGAGCAGCATGTGGACGAGGGATATCGGAGGCAAGCCCAGGCGTATGCCGACGAAGCTCATACAGATGTCAAAAATCTGCATCGCCCCGATCTTGTTGGTTCCGATGAGAAGCAGGATCAATGGGCGGACGATCCGGCAATTCCAGACGATAGGTCAATTTCAGGTCAAGCAAGCAAACCCGTTCGAGCAAGCAGTTCAATAGCGCCAGTAATACAGGCCGCGCCGTACACGGCAAGTCCAGAAAAAAAACGGCGCGCAGAAATAATTTTGCCCTCAGATGCGCATGTGGCGGTTCACGCCGCAACGCCAGCTATTCCCGCCTCTGGTAAACGGCTGCGCAATGTTCGCAAGACACCCGTTACTGTGATTCCGGACCTTGCAACTCCCCATAAAACGCAGCCGTCCGTGATCGATCCCCTTCAGGTGGCCGGCGAAGTGGCTGCAAGTGTTCTCCGGGAGATCAGATCACTGCGAGGCACGCTGGAGCAACAACTGGCCGCATTGAACTGGAACGATCAGGAGCGGCGCGACCCGGCTCGCGGACGGTTATTGCAGCGGCTGCTCATGTCGGGTTTCAGCCATTCCCTCGCACACGATCTGCTGGATCAACTGCCTGTAGAGGACGAGCGCAATAACGGGAATGATGAAAAAGACCTGGTCAACCGGGTAAAAAGCATATTGACCTGCAATCTTCACACCATTGCAAATGAAGGTGAAATTCTCGAAAAAGGCGGCGTATATGCGCTCGTGGGTCCAACCGGCGTAGGCAAGACCACTACCACCGCCAAGCTCGCAGCGCGTTGTGTCGTGCGCCATGGGGCAGATAAGCTCGCATTGCTCACAACTGACGGCTACCGGATAGGCGGGCACGAGCAACTGCGCATTTACGGAAAAATTCTGGGCGTCACCGTGCACGCGGTGAGGGACACGCATGACCTGACTCTTGCCCTGGCTGAGCTGCGCGGCAAGCACATGGTGCTGATCGATACCGTTGGCATGGGACAGCGCGACCAGATGGTTGCCGAACAGGTTGCAATGCTGGCTGGCTGCGGGACTCAAGTCAAACGCCTGTTGCTGCTCAACGCCGCCTCCAATTGTCAGACGCTGAATGAAGTGGCTCACGCCTACCGAGGCGACGGTCTGGCAGGCGCAATCATCACGAAGCTGGATGAAGCTGTCCTTATGGGGAGTGCACTGGACACCGCAATTCGTCATCGCTTGCCACTCTACTATATCGCGCGGGGCCAGCGTGTTCCGGAAGATCTGGAACTGGCCGACCCCACGCATCTGGTCAACTGCGCGCTGGACCACGTGGCTTCCGATTCTCCTTTCGAAGCTGCGGAGGAAGCGTTCCCATTAGTCATGCCAGGCCGCAATAGCGGTGCGGGCAATCTGGATATGAGCGGAGCCCGCCTTGGCTGAGACTATCCATGACCAGGCAGAGGGCCTGCGCCGCTTGCTGGTGCAGGATTTCCTGCCCGTAATCACTGTTGCTTCCGGCAGCACGGGCGCGGGCAGGACAACGACTGTAATCAATCTTGCGGCGGCAATGGCGGGAAACGGCAAAAACGTACTGGTGATCGACGAGAATGCGGGCGCCAATAACGTCAGCGCGATGCTGGGCATTAGCGCTCATCGTGATCTACTGGACGTGATCCGGCGCGACAAGGCGCTCGATGAAGTGATCATTTCCAGGCCCGGGGGACTTTTTATCCTTCCAGCAGGGCGCGGTATGCGCGTGCTGGGAAAGCTCAGCGCGGGCGACACAAGCTCATTTGATCGCCAGTTTTGCGCGTCTTGCCCAACCGGTGGACGTAGTGTTGATCGATGCCGCGCCCGGCTATTCCAGCCCGCTTCTCCCGCTTACCTTTTCCACTCATGAAATCCTGGTGGTTGTTTCTCCCGAGCCGGCCTCGATTACCGGGGCCTACGCGTTGATCAAGCATATCAGCAGTCATCATCAGGATAAGCGGGATCTACATGTGCTCGTCAACAGAGCCCGTAACGAGACCGAGGCGCGGATGATTTTTGACAACATGGCTGGTACGGCCAGCCGCTATCTGGGGGTAGCCCTCGACTTCATGGGCTTTGTTCCGCAGGACAACAAGCTCTGCCTCGGCCACTTCGTGGCCGGAGAATTGCCGGGCTCCACTTCAGCGGCTGCGTTCCGCCACGCGGCGGAATCGTTGACTCACCTTACCTATCAGGATGCAGAGGCAAAGGGCGAGGGAAGGGGCCTCGAACGCTTCATGCAGTGGCTGCTGCAAAGCAATCAAAGCAACCAAAGCAACCAAAGCAGCACGGCCAACACTGTTATGGCGACTTCGCGATGAACCAGACGATATACACCTCAGCCGGCGTGATAGATAAACAGCAGCATCTTGCCAAGTTCGCTCCGCTTGTCAAACGAATTGCTCATCACATGATTGCCAGGCTACCGGGCAGCGTAGAGGCCGATGACCTGATCCAGGTCGGCATGATCGGTTTGATGGATGCGCTGAACCGTTATGAGGAGATGCCGGGAGCCCAGTTCGAGACTTATGCGCAACAGCGCATCCGCGGCTCCATGCTGGACGAATTGCGCCAGATGGACTGGCTGCCGCGGGGGGCGCGCAGGAACATGCGTCAGATTGAAGCGGCAATTAACGCATTGCAGCAGCGCCTTGGCCGTTCACCTGGCGAGACGGAGATCGCCGGCGAGCTCGGGGTGCCGATCGATGAATATCACCACATGCTGCTCGATGCGCGAGGCGCCCAGCTGGTCCATTACGAAGACTTCACGGATGGTGAAGATGGCAACTTCCTGGAACGCAACTGCGCCGATGATAGCGCCGACCCGCTTGCAAGCCTACTGGACGGAGACCTGCGGCAAGCGTTGATCGGCGCGATAGGCAACTTGCCCGAGCGGGAGAAAACGCTGATGGGGTTGTACTACGAGCAGGAGTTGAATTTCAAGGAGATTGGCGCGGTTCTGGGTGTATCTGAATCCAGGGTATGTCAAATTCATAGCCAGGCGGTTGCGCGGCTACGCGCCAGACTCAAGGAGTGCGCATGGACTTCAATAGCATAATCGGTATCGTTATTGCCTTGGTTGCCGTTTTTGGCGCGCAGGCGCTGGAAGGCGGCAATCCTGGTTCACTCATCCAGTTTACCGCGTTTGCGATGGTTCTGGGAGGCACGCTGGGAGCGGTGCTGTTGCAAAGCCCGGTGCGCCAGTTTGTGCTCGGCATGAAAATGAGCCGATGGGTATTCGTTCCTCCCTTACTCGACGCGGCGGCCCTGGTAGAGCATATCGCCGTTTGGAGTGCCGCTGCGCGCAAGGAGGGATTCCTCTCCCTGGATTTGCACATCGAGGGCATCGATGATCCTTTCGTGAAAAAGGGATTGCAACTGGTAGTCGATGGCACAGAGCCGCTGGTATTGAAGCGTGTGCTGGAAGTGGAGATCGATACATTCGACGAACTTCATCGCCAGGGCGCCAAGGTATGGGAAGCGGCTGGTGGCTATGCGCCGACGATCGGTATCCTGGGCGCGGTAATGGGGCTTATCCAGGTGATGGAGAATCTGTCGGACCCGGCCCATCTGGGCGCTGGCATTGCCGTGGCGTTCGTGGCGACGATTTATGGCGTGGGATTGGCCAATCTGGCGTTTCTGCCGATTGCCAACAAACTGAAAACTCTTATTGCCCGCCAAGTGCTGATGCGTGAAATGCTGGTGGACGGGCTGGTGGGGATCGCGAAAGGCGAGAATCCGCGACTGATCGCAGGACGGCTGAGGGGTTATGTGGTGTGACGCGTAACCTCGCAGATCGGTATTGATGATGACAATGAAGACAGCTTATTCAGGAGGAATGATGAAGGACAGCGACTGCGCAACGCAACAATGGTAGACAAAATTGAAAATACCGCCAATCCGGATGGTGATAAGGAAGCATTATCGAACGGTACG
This sequence comes from uncultured beta proteobacterium, assembly GCA_963831395.1. Classification (GTDB taxonomy): domain Bacteria; phylum Pseudomonadota; class Gammaproteobacteria; order Burkholderiales; family Nitrosomonadaceae; genus Nitrosospira. Next base: position 4,255 of record CAWHQD010000034.1, on the reverse strand, counting down.
GAATGTATAGAGAGACGGCAAGGCGAAAGACGCTCCGGTATACAACGCCGTGATCCGCATAGCAGTGGCGCGAACAAGGCTGACAGGAGCAAGCCGGATCGCCGGCGAGCGGAACGCCGAAGCGACAAGGAATAAAGCGAAAATGTGACCGGATGAGTATTTCTCTACTCATCCATACCTTACAAGACATACACGAAATGCCGCGCAGACATAGACCGGAAGAGCATGAAAATAACGAGCGCTGGCTGGTGTCCTACGCGGACTTTATCACCCTGCTGCTTGCGTTGTTTGTCGTCATGTATGCTGTCTCCCAAGTAAATGGGGATAAAAACCGTGTGTTGGCGGAATCGCTCGCCAGTGCTTTCGATGCGCAACCGGATCGCCGCACCATCGCGGCGCCCCCAGCAGTGCCGGCGCCACCACCAGTGTCCGGCGCCTTTGATCGAAGACCGCCAGGCGATAAGGAAGGCGCGCCATTTTGCGGAAGCGCAGCGCCGGCAGCAGGAAAGAATGGAGAGCATCGCCCATGACATCATGTCAACATTCGCTCCCCTTGTAGAAAATGGTCAGGTGCGTGTCATCCAGAGTAACCGCGGGCTGGGCGTGGAGATCAACGCCAGCGTGCTGTTTGCGCCGGGCCAGGCAATTGTGCAGGAAAATTCGAGCAGGTTGCTTGAGGCAGTAGCGCGGGTGTTGAAGAACGACGACTACGCAATCCAGGTGGAAGGTCACACCGACAATATACCGATTACCGGGAAATTTCCCTCCAATTGGGAACTGTCGGCTGTGCGCGCCAGCAGTGTGGTGCGATTACTGATTGACAATGGAGTGGAAGCGACGCGCCTGACAGCAGTGGGTCACGGAGAAAACCTGCCGGTCGATTCGAATGATAGCGAGGAAGGCCGGACGCGCAATCGCCGGGTCACCGTTATGATCCTTTCCAGCCCACCCGAACCCTTGCCCGAAACTTTACCCGAAATCCTGCCTGAAGATTTACCCGAAGCCTTACCCGATAACCTGCATTTGACAGGCGTCGAATCCCTCACGGTGTCCCGCCTCTGAATATTCTCGACAGGAGAGGTTAAAGGCGGCGTGTAAAGAGGCAGGTGTAACGGATCGCATTTGAAACCGGCCGGACTCGCATTTAACACTCATTTGGCTCGAATAATTGCAGCTGAAATAAACAGTTGGCTCACATTATCTGTCGTAGTCGAGGTTTGATCTGGCACTGGTTGTCAGATTCAAGTTACTGCTTTCGGCACAAAATAGTCCATCGCTACTGTTCAGTGCTTGCGAAACCAGGAGCAGATGTCTTCCGCTGGATAGGCCGCCCGGCTCATATACTTTTCCCTTAATTGATCTAAGCTGGATTGTGAGAAATGGCAGGTGGGCAGTTATCTGACGCAGGGGAGCGCGCTGTCCGCACGCTTCCATCAAATCCGGAGAGCCCCGAATCTCTGAAAACCTTCTCTTACTGGAGAGAAAATCATGAAAATTACCCGCAGCTCTAAAATCCAGAGCTTGATTCTGGCGGCAGCCCTGAGTATCGGACTGGGTTTTGTTTCCCCTGTCTCCGCACAGGTAACACATTCATACATCCTGGACTCCAATGGCAAAGGACTGACCGATCTCGGGACGCTGGGTGGAGATTACAGTTACGCCTATGGCATCAATGACGCCGGGCAGGTGGTGGGGTAGTCCGACACGGCCGCAGGTGCTGCGCATGCTTTCATCACCGGCCCCAATGGCGTGGGCATGACCGATCTCGGGACGCTGGGTGGAGATTACAGTGTCGCCTCTGGCATCAATGACGCCGGGCAGGTGGTGGGGTAGTCCGACACGGCCGCAGGTGCTGCGCACGCTTTCATCACCGGCCCCAATGGCGTGGGCATGACCGATCTCGGGACGCTGGGTGGAGATTACAGTTACGCCTCTGGCATCAATGACGCCGGGCAGGTGGTGGGGTAGTCCGACACGGCCGCAGGTGCTGCGCACGCTTTCATCACCGGCCCCAATGGCGTGGGCATGACCGATCTCGGGACGCTGGGTGGAGATTACAGTTCCGCCTCTGGCATCAATGACGCCGGGCAGGTGGTGGGGTAGTCCGACACGGCCGCAGGTGCTCCGCACGCTTTCATCACCGGCCCCAATGGCGTGGGCATGACCGATCTCGGGACGCTGGGTGGAGATTACAGTTTCGCCTCTGGCATCAATGACGCCGGGCAGGTGGTGGGGTAGTCCGACACGGCCGCAGGTGCTACGCACGCTTTCATCACCGGCCCCAATGGCGTGGGCATGACCGATCTCGGGACGCTGGGTGGAGATTACAGTTTCGCCTTTGGCATCAATGACGCCGGGCAGGTGGTGGGGTAGTCCGACACGGCCGCAGGTGCTCAGCACGCTTTCATCACCGGCCCCAATGGCGTGGGCATGACCGACCTCAATTCGCTGGTTGAGTCTGCCGGCCGGAATTGTTCTAACGGAAGCCACCGACATCAATAACGTGGGACAGGTCATCGCCACTGGGGTATCCCTGAGCCTCAATCCTATGCTTTGATGCTCGCCGGCCTGATCCTGGTCGGATTCATGGCCCGGCGAAAGCGCCTGCTGGCATAAAAATACCTGGAAACTATATTGGTTGCCCCGCCGTGCGCTCTTCTCGTCTTCGAGTGATTATTGCTGGGCTGATGGGCCATGTCGCTGCCACAAGACTGCTCAAGCAAAAGCTGATCCAGAGCTATGAAGGCAGCGTCCCTGTAGCTTTTTCGGCTTGAAGTCTGTTCCTGGCACTTGGCGGCAGTTCGAATCGACATTGTTTGTCAGATCAAATCCAAACTAATACATGTGTCGTAGTCGAGATTTGATCCGACACTGGTTGTCAGATTCAAGTTACTGTCTTCGACAAAATAGTCCATCGCTACTGTTCAGTGCTTGCGAAACCAGGAGCAGATGTCTTCCGCTGGATAGGCCGCTCGGCTCATTTACTTTTCCCTTGATTGATCTAAGCTGGATTGTGAGAAATGGCAGGTGGGCAGTTATCTGACGCAGGGGAGGGCGCTGTCCGCACGCTTCCATCAAATCCGGAGAGCCCCGAATCTCTGAAAACCTTCTCTTACTGGAGAGAAAATCATGAAAATTACCCGCAGCTCTAAAATCCAGAGCTTGATTCTGGCGGCAGCCCTGAGTATCGGACTGGGTTTTGTTTCCCCTGTCTCCGCACAGGTAACACATTCATACATCCTGGACTCCAATGGCAAAGGACTGACCGATCTCGGGACGCTGGGTGGAGGTTACAGCTTACGCCTCTGGCATCAATGACGCCGGGCAGGTGGTGGGGTAGTCCGACACGGCCGCAGGTGCTGGGCACGCTTTCATCACCGGCCCCAATGGCGTGGGCATGACCGATCTCGGGACGCTGGGTGGAGGTTACAGTTACGCCTCTGGCATCAATGACGCCGGGCAGGTGGTGGGGGAGTCCGACACGGCCGCAGGTGCTCGGCACGCTTTCATCACCGGCCCCAATGGCGTGGGCATGACCGATCTCGGGACGCTGGGTGGAGATTACAGTTCCGCCTATGGCATCAATGACGCCGGGCAGGTGGTGGGGTGGTCCGACACGGCCGCAGGTGTTCGCGCACGCTTTCATCACCGGCCCCAATGGCGTGGGCATGACCGATCTCGGGACGCTGGGTGGAGATTACAGTTTCGCCTATGGCATCAATGACGCCGGGCAGGTGGTGGGGTAGTCCGACACGGCCGCAGGTGCTCGGCACGCTTTCATCACCGGCCCCAATGGCGTGGGCATGACCGATCTCGGGACGCTGGGTGGAGATTACAGTTTCGCCTCTGGCATCAATGACGCCGGGCAGGTGGTGGGGTAGTCCGACACGGCCGCAGGTGCTCCGCACGCTTTCATCACCGGCCCCAATGGCGTGGGCATGACCGATCTCGGGACGCTGGGTGGAGATTACAGTTCCGCCTCTGGCATCAATGACGCCGGGCAGGTGGTGGGGTGGTCCGACACGGCCGCAGGTGCTCGGCACGCTTTCATCACCGGCCCCAATGGCGTGGGCATGACCGACCTCAATTCGCTGCTTGAGTCGCCGGCCGGAATTGTTCTAACGGAAGCCGCCGACATCAATAACGTGGGACAGGTCATCGCCACTGGGTGATCCCTGAGCCTCAATCCTATGCTTTGATGCTCGCCGGCCTGATCCTGGTCGGATTCATGGCCCGGCGAAAGCGCCTGCTGGCA
>CAWHQD010000033.1:0-16574 GCA_963831395.1 uncultured beta proteobacterium | reverse complement strand
GCTTCTTGTGATAGCAGAAATGGCTGCATGATATGCCCAACCGGTTCGCGCCGTCCATGACGGTGCTATTCTTGGGCACAGATACCGGTTTACCGTCGATTTCGAAATTGATCATGGATAAATACTCTCGGCTTAACGAATCGGCTTAGCGAGTAAACGCAGACAGGAAGGTGAACTCATCGGCTTGATCCATGCCATTCGCCTCCTGCGCTATACCAAACATTTCTTGTGCTCGATATGGTATGCAAACTCGTCGCGAAAATGCTGGATCATGGCACGCACCGGCATGGCGGCCGCGTCGCCCAGTGCGCAGATGGTGCGCCCCTGAATATTGTCGGCTACATTGTTGAGCAGATCGAGATCTTCCATCCGCCCCTTGCCGGTTTCGATGCGATGCACTACCCGGTAGAGCCAGCCAGTGCCTTCCCGGCAAGGTGTGCATTGGCCGCATGATTCTTCAAAATAAAAATAGGATAACCGCTCCAGCGCTTTCACCATGCAGGTGGTGTCGTCCATGATAATGACTGCGCCCGAGCCCAGCATGGACCCTGCCTTGGCAATGGAGTCATAATCCATGTCTGTCTGCATCATGACGTCCCCAGGCAGTACCGGCATGGACGAGCCGCCTGGAATGCAACCTTTCAGTTTTCGTCCTCCCCGCATGCCGCCCGCCATCTCCAGCAGTGTCGCGAACGGCGTGCCCAGCGGCACCTCATAATTGCCCGGCTTGTTGACATGACCCGAAACGGAGAAAAGCTTCGTCCCGCCATTGTTGGGCTTGCCCAGTTGCAGAAATTTGTCCCCGCCGTTGCGAATGATCCAGGGCACGGAGGCGAATGTTTCGGTGTTGTTGATGGTGGTGGGCTTGCCATAGAGACCGAAGCTTGCAGGGAAAGGCGGCTTGAAGCGCGGCTGGCCTTTCTTGCCTTCCAGCGATTCCAGCAGCGCGGTTTCCTCGCCACAGATATAGGCGCCGTAACCATGGTGGTTGTATAACTGGAAACTGAAATCGGAACCCAGAATGTTATCCCCGAGCAATCCCGCCTCTCGCGCTTCGTCTACCGCTTCCTCCATGCGCTCGTAGGTATCCCAGATTTCGCCATGAACATAGTTGTAGCCAGTCCTGATGCCCATCGCATAAGCACCGATCATCATGCCTTCGATGAGGATGTGCGGATTGTGACGCATGATGTCGCGGTCTTTGAAAGTGCCGGGCTCGCCTTCGTCCGAATTGCACACGAGGTACTTGTCGCCTTCGTACTGCTTCGGCATGAAACTCCATTTCAGCCCGGTAGGAAAGCCCGCACCCCCGCGGCCCCGCAAGGCGGATTTTTTTACTTCCTCGATGACCTTTTCCGGCGGGATCTTTTCGCTCAGAATTTTTCTCAGTGCGGCATAGCCCTCGCGCTGCTCATAATTTTTGAGCCGCCAGTTATCCGGGTCCGATGGATTCACGCCGGCCAGCAGTACCTGTGTAGGCTGGGTCATTTGCTCAATTCCTCCAACAATTGGTCGATCGAGTCGTTGGACATGAAACTGCACATGCGTTTGTTGTTGACCAGAAGCACAGGCGCGTCACCGCATGCCCCCATGCACTCGCCTTCTTTCAAGGTGAATTTACCGTCAGCAGTCGTCTCGTTGAAATCGATACCCAATTTTTTCCGGAAATGCGCCACAGCCTCATTCGCGCCCGATAGTGCGCAAGGCAGATTCGTACAGATAGTGACCTTGAATTTGCCCAGCGGCTGCAAATTATACATGCCATAAAAGGTTGCCACCTCATATACCGCAATGGGCGGCATTCCGAGATAGTGGGCAACAAAATCCATTGTTTCAGTGGCCAGCCACCCTTTCTCATCCTGAGCAATGGCAAGGGCCGACATCACCGCCGATTGCCTTTGATCGGCCGGGTACTTGGCAATTTCGCGGTCGATTTTTTTTATGGACTCGGCGCTTAACATCTTGATAACTGTTTAACTGTCAAGGACGTCACCTGTCTATTTCACCGAACACGATGTCCTGGGTGCCAATAATGGCTACAACATCGGCAATCATATGTCCGCGCGACATTTCATCCAGCGCCGCAAGGTGGGCAAAACCAGGCGCGCGGATTTTCAGGCGGTATGGCATATTGGCGCCGTCCGAAACCAGATAAATGCCGAATTCACCTTTCGGGTGCTCGATTGCTGCATAGGTTTCGCCGGGCGGCACGTGAAAGCCTTCGGTAAAAAGCTTGAAATGATGAATCAGCTCTTCCATATTCTGCTTCATTTCAACTCGCGGGGGCGGCGCCACCTTATGGTTATCCGTTATTACCGGGCCGGGATTCTTCCGCAACCAGTCGACGCATTGTTTGATGATGCGGTTGGATTGACGGAATTCCTCGATCCGGACCAGGTAGCGATCGTAGCAATCGCCGTTCACACCCACGGGTATGTCAAAATCAACCTTATCGTAAACTTCGTAAGGTTGTTTTCTCCGCAAATCCCACTCCACACCGGAACCCCGCAACATGGGACCTGTGAAGCCCAGCGCCATGGCGCGTTCCGGCGAGACCACCCCGATACCTACCAGGCGCTGTTTCCAGATGCGGTTATCGGTAAGCAGGGTTTCATACTCGTCCACATAGGTAGGAAACCGGTTGGTAAAGTCTTCGATAAAATCGAGCAGCGAACCACTACGATTTTCATTCAGTACCCTGGTGCTTTTTTCGTTATGGATTTTTGATGCCTTGTATTGCGGCATGGATTCCGGAAGGTCTCGATAGACTCCACCGGGACGGTAGTACGCGGCATGCATTCTGGCTCCCGAGACCGCCTCGTAAACATCCATCAGGTCTTCCCGGTCCCGGAACGCATAGAGAAATACCGTCATCGCGCCCACATCCAGAGCGTGAGCGCCCAGCCACAAGAGGTGGTTGAGTATCCGCGTGATTTCGTCAAACATCACGCGAATATATTGCGCACGGACCGGCACCTCGAGTTGAAGCAACTTCTCGATAGCCATTACATAAGCATGCTCGTTACACATCATGGAAACATAGTCCAACCGATCCATGTACGGAACCGACTGAATATAGGTCTTGTACTCGGCTAATTTTTCCGTCGCGCGATGCAGCAGCCCGATATGCGGGTCGGCACGTTGGACGACTTCACCGTCCAGCTCCAGCACCAGGCGCAACACGCCATGCGCAGCCGGATGCTGCGGACCAAAATTCATGGTGTAGTTACGTATCTCAGCCATGCTTGAGCAACCTATGCCACCGTGACTTCATTCAGTGTCCCCATAATGCTCTTCACGGATTACGCGCGGCGTAATCTGGCGCGGCTCGATGCTTACCGGCTGATAGATTACTCGTTGCTGATCAGGGTCGTAACGCATCTCAACATTTCCGCTCAGTGGAAAATCCTTGCGGAATGGACTGCCGATAAAGCCGTAGTCGGTAAGAATACGGCGCAGATCCGGATGACCGCTAAAAACGATGCCGTAAAGGTCAAATGCTTCGCGTTCGAACCAGTTGGCGGATGGCCAGATACCTATCACTGAATCCACCACCGGAAATTCATCATCGTCGACGAACCCCTTGATTCGCAACCTGTGGTTATGTTTGATCGAAAGCAGGTGATATACGACCGCAAAGCGTTTGCCCGTCAGGTCATTCCCGGTGACAGACTCGGCCCCGTACGCCGAATAATCCACACCGCATAAATCGATGAGCATTTCAAAGCCCAGGTCGGGGTGATCCCGCAGTGTCCTCATCGCCCATAGCAAATCACCGGGAAGCACGGATATGGTGAGTTCGCCCAATTGCTCGGTGGCATTGGTAAGTTTATCGCCCAACACATTCTGAAGGCAAAAGGAGAGCTTTTCCAGGCGGGACGACGACATTTTATGGCTCAACGGGCGATGGTATTGGTGCGGTGGATTTTGTTCTGCAACTGGATAATCCCGTAGAGTAATGCTTCCGCCGTGGGTGGGCAGCCTGGGACATAAATATCGACCGGCACGATGCGATCACAGCCGCGCACGACAGAGTACGAGTAATGATAATAACCGCCTCCGTTGGCACAGGAACCCATGGATATCACCCAGCGCGGCTCGGCCATCTGGTCGTAGACTTTGCGCAGTGCGGGCGCCATTTTATTGCACAGGGTGCCCGCAACAATCATGACGTCCGATTGACGCGGACTTGGGCGGAATACCACGCCGAAACGGTCGAGGTCGTAACGCGACGCACCCGCCTGCATCATTTCCACTGCACAGCATGCGAGACCAAAAGTCATCGGCCACATGGACCCGGTACGCCCCCAGTTGATAACCGAATCCAGGCTCGTGGTGACAAAACCTTTTTCCATCGTACCGTTAGTGCTCATGACCTTAATCCCACTCCAGGGCACCCTTGGTCCACTCGTAAATAAAGCCGACGACGAGGATGCCAAGAAAAATCATCATTGCGATAAAACCGAAAAGGCCAATCTCATTCAGCACCACCGCCCAGGGAAACAGGAATGCAATCTCCAGGTCGAACAGGATGAACAGGATGGCCACGAGATAATAGCGTACGTCGAATTTCATGCGCGCATCTTCGAACGCTTCGAAACCGCACTCGTATGGGGATAATTTCTCGCTGTCGGGACGGTTGGGACCAAATAGCCAGCCGAACCCCATGGCCAGGGCGCCAACGGCCAGACCAAGCAAAATGAATAACAAAATGGGAAAATAATTTTCGAGCATATGCAACCAAAAGTATAGAGCTAGGGACCAGGCATACTTTCATTCATATAATTACGGCCTGATTCTCCACCTTATTCCATTCAAGTGGTGCCGACGGCGAGAGTCGAACTCGCACAGCTTTCGCCACCGCCCCCTCAAGACGGCGTGTCTACCAATTTCACCACGTCGGCGGCTTAATTTGAGTTCTGAAGCTTAATCATTATTAGAACACTGCTTTAATCGATTGTTCAATCAGCTCATCATTAAAGCAGTTTAACTCATCATTAAGTTTATTCCGGTATTTCTTATTCCGGTATTTCTGTAGCCTTGGAAGCCCCTCCATCCGCAGGAACTTCCGGCGCCGCCTCTGCCGGCTTGGCTGATTCAGCCGGGACCGCTTTATCCATCACTCCCCCGCCTTCTATCTTATGACTGGAAAGATAGGTAAGCCCAAGACTGGTGATGAAAAACACCGCAGCCAGCACACCGGTCGTCCTGCTCAGAAAATTTGCTGAACCGCTGGCCCCGAACAGGCTCCCCGATGAGCCGCTGCCAAAGGCGGCGCCCATGTCGGCACCCTTACCGTGTTGCAGCAGAACCAGAACAATTACGGTAACTGCCGACAAGAGGTGTAGTATCCAGATGACTGTTTCCAAAGCCTACTCCAAAATAGATTAGTTTCTAGCCGCGTGACAGATGGCGATGAATTCATCGGCAATAAGCGAAGCACCGCCGATGAGGCCGCCATCAATATCGGGCATGGCAAATAGCTCGGCAGCATTGCTCGCCTTCACGCTGCCCCCATAAAGAACTTGCAGTTCCGCAGCAACTTCAGGATTGCTCGCGGCAACTCTATTGCGAATAAATCCATGTACGTCCTGGGCCTGTTCCGGCGTAGCGGTTTTACCGGTACCGATAGCCCATACCGGCTCATAAGCAAGTACCGAATCGGCAAGCGCATTTATCCCCGCCAGTTCGATCACCGCATCCAACTGTTCCGCCACTATTTGTTCGGTAATGGCAGCCTCGCGCTGATCAAGTGTTTCTCCAATACACAAAACAGGTATCAAGCCGGCTGCCTGAGCCGCCTTGAACTTGAGCGCCACGGTATGACTATCCTCGCCGTACAACGCCCGCCGTTCCGAGTGGCCGATAATTACGTAGCGGCAGCCAAAATCCATCAACATGCCCGCTGAAACTTCACCAGTATAAGCGCCTTTGTCATGCTGGCTGACGTTCTGCGCACCCCAGGAAACGTGAGTTTTCTGCAATATTGACTGAGACTGCGAAAGATAAGGATAAGGCACAAACACCGCGACATCGCCCTCGCCCAATTCTTCCGTCCCGGCAATGATGGCATTCAGCAACTCCCGATTCTGTATCGTTCCGCCGTGCATTTTCCAGTTGCCCGCAACAAGCTTCGAACGTATGGCCATAAGGGCGTCGCCTTTGAACTTAAAGCTGCGAATGTTACCTGTGAATGAATACGGGGTCAATCACGGCCAACGATAATCATCGGGAACAAAAGCCCAAAATAATTAAAACAGTTGGAGAGGATGAAACGAAGGGACGGATGCAGCGGAAGTTGAAGTACTAAAAACCAAGGGGCCGGAGATCATCGGTCTACGGCAACGAAAACATAGACGATAGAAATGCAGAACTACCCAAAACGTCCGGTAATATAATCTTCGGTCTGTTTGTTTTTAGGCTTTATGAAAATCGTGTCTGTGACATCAAACTCGATAAGCTCGCCGAGATACATATACGCAGTGTAATCCGACACGCGCGCGGCCTGCTGCATATTGTGGGTAACGATCAGAATGGTAACCTTATCCTTCAGGTCGGTGATAAGTTCCTCAATGCTGGCTGTAGCAATTGGGTCAAGCGCAGAAGTAGGTTCGTCGAACAACAGGATTTCGGGGTCGGTGGCCAGCGCCCTGGCAATACACAAGCGTTGCTGCTGTCCGCCGGAAAGATTATAGGCAAGCTGATTCAGGCGATCTTTTACTTCATCCCACAGTGCCGCGCCGCGCAGGGCTTCCTCCACTTTCTCATCCAGTATGGCACGCTGTCTCACACCTCGCACCCGCAAGCCATACGCAACATTTTCATAAATGGATTTTGGAAAAGGATTCGGTTTCTGAAATACCATGCTGATACGCATCCGTACTTCAATCGGATCCACACTACGAGAAAGAATATTGACGTTGTCCGGATGCAGAATAATTTCACCCACGTAACGATTACCGGGGTAAAGGTCGTGCATGCGGTTGAAGCAGCGCAAAAAAGTGGACTTACCGCATCCCGACGGACCGATCAATGCGGTCACCTGTTTTTCATGCAACATCATGCTAATGTTTTTTAGCGCAGAGAACGCGCCATAATAAAAACTCAAGTTTCGGACTTCGGACTTATACCGGGCTGTCGAAATATCCGCAGCAGGATTTTCGGCCATGGCAGCAGCAAGCGCGGGATTGTCTACCATTTAAGATTCTTGCGCATACGATAGCGCAAATAAATGGCGAGCGCGTTCATGGTGAGGGTCATCACGACCAGCACCAACCCTGCGGCTGCGGCATTGACCTGAAACGCTTCTTCGGGCCGCGAAACCCAGTTGAACATCTGAATGGGCATCACCGTAAATGGCGCCATCAGCCATTCGAACGATATGAAAGGAAAATCGGGCTTAATGGGGGATGGCGGTAAAAAAGCGATGAAAGTTAGCGCACCGATCGTGATGATGGGCGCTGTTTCGCCAATAGCGCGAGCAAGGCCAATAATAACGCCCGTTAAAATACCAGCTGCGGAATAAGGAAGTAAATGGTCCCAGACTGTCTGCCACTTGGTCGCGCCAAGCGCATAAGCTCCTTCCCGGATAACCACCGGTATAGCGCGTATAGCCTCCCGGGTCGCCACGATTACTACCGGCAGGATCAATAATGCCAATGCCAGGCCGGCCGAAAGAATGCTCTGGCCGAATCCAAGCTGGTGTACAAAGAGACTTAACGCGAGCAGACCGTAGATAATGGAGGGAACGCCGGCAAGATTGGTAACATTGATTTCGATGATCTCGGTAATGATGTTTTTTGGGGCGTATTCTTCCAGATAAATTCCCGCTCCAATACCCATGGGTACGGCCGCCGCCGCGGTCACCAACATGACCAGGGTTGTTCCAACCCAGGCAGAGAGTATGCCTGCTGACCCTGCACGGCGTGACGGAAAGGAAGTAAAAAAATCCAGGGACAAGCGCGGCATTCCATCAATAAGCATGTGAGAGAATAATGCCATGAATGTCAATACTGCAATCATCAGTACAAACACGCCAAGAATCATGAAGATGAAGTCCCAAAGCTTATGGCGTGCAATGATGGAGCGTATTTCGCTCAGGTCCTTATCTTTCATTGACGCCTTCCGCAAAAGATCCGAGACGGTTCATCAGGCAAACTGGGAGGGACGGTTGCACAGTAGGAGAAGTATCGCATTCATTCATTGCATTGGGCTAACGACCGCGTCTGATTTTTTAATACACTTCACGGTAGCGTTTGCGCAGAACATGCCCGATGATATTGAATGTCAGCGTCAATAGCAGCAATGTAAGTCCGGCGGCGAAAATAGTCTGGTAGCCAATGCTGCCATGCGGCAGATCGCCCAGGCTTACCTGTACGATATAGGCGGTAATGGTAGCGGCCGGCTCCATCGGGTTCCAGGTGAGATTGGGCTGCATGCCGGCAGCAATCGCCACAACCATTGTCTCGCCCACCGCGCGTGAAATACCGAGAATATAGGCAGCGGCAATACCGGAAAACGCACCGGGCATCACTACCCTGATGGCTGTCTGGAATCGCGTGGCGCCCATCGCATAAGAGCCTTCGCGCAAGTGCATGGGAACCGCGCGCATCGAGTCTTCAGCCATGGAACTCACATAGGGAATAATCATGATGCCCATCACCAGCCCGGCTGAAAGAAGGCTGAAGCCAGGCAATTCCGGAAAAATTTTTTGCAACAGGGGCGTTACGAATAGCAATGCGAAATAGCCATATACGACAGTCGGGACTCCGCCCAATAACTCAAGAAATGGCTTCGCAACTTCACGCACGGCAAAGGGTGCGAATTCTGAAAGATATATCGCAGTGATGGTGCCCAGAGGGATGGCAACCAGAAGCGCCACGGCAGAACTTACCAGGGTACCGGAGATCAGCGGGAGTATGCCGTAGTGCGCATCATCGAACAGGGGGGTCCATTGGGTATCGGTGAGAAATTCCCAAAGCGAAACGTGCTCGAAAAATACAAAAGACTCTTTTACCAACATTGCCACGATTGCAATGGTAATCGCGACCGAGACAAATGCCATGAGGAACAGCAAGGTCTCGATAAAACGCTCACCCAGATGACGACGATAGCTATACCCGAGTCTTTTAGGATGAGTTATTTCGTCGGACTGTGCTGTCACAGGCAACCGCATTTTAAAAGGGAAGTTACTCGAGCCCTACATGTTACGATGGGAATGTTACAGTTTCGTGACACCCTATAACAGCACAGAAAAGCCGTTCGGCCTTGGGTCTATTCAAGAGTTGACGGGTTTGATTCAACCCAAAAATCACCGGCTGGGTCGATTGGATCAAACCGAACGGTTATTATTACGGCAATAATAGGAGCACCTTTGCTGGATTCGCATCGCCCGAATCCAGCAAAGGTGCATTAATGGATATGCTGCAATTTAACTGTAGCTTTCGATGAGAGAAAAACCGGTCCTGAAGTGACACCATAATCATAATCGATCAGGCGAAATCGTCACCCGGATTACTCCTCCTCATCCTCGTCTTCGTCCTCATCGTCATCCTTCTTTTCCGGCTTGAGCACCATTTTACCCTGCTTGATGCTCTCGTTGAGGTCTGTTTCCGGGGCTTCCTTGTGCACCAGGTTCTGATGGCAGTCGATGCAGGTGGCCCCTTCGGTCTCCATCTTCTTGTGCGCGGCCTTGGCGTCCGCGCCCGGCGGCTGCGGATTCTTGTGACATTCGCGGCAGGTGCGGCTATCCCACTTCTTCAGGTTCATGCGCGCATCGTGCGCCATGATGAGCCTGCGCTCGTTGAATTTCTCAAGCGTGGAATAGTCCTCGGCAAACTCCATGTACAACTCGCGCGCCCCGTCCACCACATGGGTCGCCACCGCCAGGTGGAAGTTCTTGAAGCCCTGCGGTATGTGGCAGTCCTTGCAGCCGGGGTTGGCCCCAAGCGCCCCATAGTGCGATGAGCTTCGCAACTCCTCCGCAGGATAGGTCATGGAATGACAACTGGTGCAGAATTCCGTGGTGGAGACGGCGGCCTCGCCGCCGAACACCACCGCCACCATGACTATCCCCAGTACCGCACCTGTGAGCAGGGTGCCGCCCGCCTTGATTCCCGCCATTAGTCCTCCGAGCCTTTCTCGCCGACTTTCGCCTTGGACTGGAAGTCGTCATGGTACTTGAACTTCGGATCACCGGTGAAGGTGCCGTCCAGCTTGTAGTGCTCGTGCATGGCCTTGGTGTCCTTGACGTACTTGTCAAAGTCGAAGGTGTATTTCTTGTCCACCGCGGGGGTGAAGGGGGTGTAGGGCTTCTTCGCGCCCTTCCACGGGCTGCCTTCGTAGTTCAGGTGGCAGGCGTTGCAGCTTTCTTCAAAGCTGAAGTCCTGGCCGGCGTCAGCCAGTGTCTGGCGTGGTGCGGTCTTCTTCGACTTCTCATACGCCGCCCCGGCCTTGCGGTGGATGCCGCGATACTTGGAGCCGGGACCATGGCAGGATTCGCAGCCCACCCCGGTTGTGAACTTGCTCGGGTCCTCGATGGTGTAGCCGCCTTCCTTGCCCCAGCCGTCGACGTGACAGCCCACGCAGTCCTTGTCCTTGGTGTAGTCCTTGGCCGGATCGAGCTTGGCCTTCTTCTTGGCCTCGGCCTTGGTGTTGGGCTTCAGGGAGTCCATGGCCTTGGCGTGCGCCGTGTCTCCCCATGATTCGGCCTGGCTCTTGTGACAGGAACTGCATTTCTTGCGGCCTTCATACGATTGGGCGGACGCAGTGCCGCACATGACCGCAAGCATGGTGGCTGCGGCTAAGGCTAATGTTATGCGATGGCTCATGGTTTCTCCTTTTTTCTTTCGGGCAAGTATATCCGTTTATATCCGTTTGTATCGTTATCGTTATGGGTGCGTGATGCGCCAGCAAAGCCCATGGAAAGGCTCTTGGCAATGCGATGGTACAGCAAACCGCATTGAAACGGGATGTTACAGCAAACCTGTTATTCCCATACTGTATCTCCGGTTTATATAAACGGGTAGCACCAGTACCATGACTCTTTCTGGTACCACTGGTACCGCTGCCGGTCCTGGCGGGAGCGGTTGCGGGTTGCGGAGTGTTTGGGGGTGTTGCGGGATGGGGTGAGCCCGGTGGGGCTGGCCCGGACTGGATCAGTTGCCCTCGGCAGGCTCGGCGCCAGGCGACGATGGGGTGGCCGGGGACGGGGCAGCGTCAGGGACGGGGTGGCGTCAGAGGATGGCGCGCCGCCTGCGGGCGGAATCTGGTAGACCCAGTAGCCGCCCTGCTGGTAGATGAGCTGCACGGCGGTCAGATCCAGCGGCTGGGATTCGGTGAAGGGCAGCATCTGGGCAATCAGGCTGTTGCTGCTTTTGGCATCGCGCAGGAAGTAGCCGCGCACCATCTTGTCGGAGAGGGACTGCAGGGTGTGGGTCTTGAAGCCGTTCTCCTGCATCCAGCTCTTGAGGTAGCCTATCATGCCGTGCATGTTGCCTTCCATGGGGAAGTTCTTGTAGGCCATGTCAAATTGCGCCGGGCGCATGAGCCCCAGTTTGTAGAGGTCGGTTACGTGGATGGCGATATAGGCCTCGCGGGGAGTCTTGTCCCCCTTGCCCGCGCCATCCATGCCGGCAAGCTCGCGCAGGATGGCAGCCCCTTCCTGCGGCTCGGCCAGGAGGGCGTCGGCGAAGCGCTGGAACTTGCGCTGCTCCTCGGCGGAGGCGACTCGCATCCCAGAATTCGTTCTCGTAGTGCCGGATGGCGTCCATTTGATCCTGCCAGTGGGCGGGCACGATCAGCGGTTCGCCCACCCGCTGGGTGAACAGGGTGTCGCGCCCGGCCAGAAGCTTGATCTGGCGCGAGGTGTCCCACCAGGCCAGGACGAGGGCGTCCTTGGCGGCGTACTTGTTGATGGCGGTGGACAGCGCGGTCAGTTCACTGAGCTTGCTGTCGGTGGTGAGCAGCAGTTCGCTGGTGCGGTTTTCCCAGTCCAGCAGGACGGGTGAGCCCGTCCCCTGTCTTGCGATATGGGTGACGGCCAGGGGCTGGTCGACACCTTCGGCATAGACTTCATATTTGGCCAGCTTAAGGTCGGGCCAGGCGGCCAGTCCCAGCTGGCTGAATTTGTCCACGTCGCCTTCTTCCACCAGCTGGTAGCGGTAGGGGGCGGGGCCGGGATTGAACCAGAGCCAGGCAAACCAGAGGAGCAAAAGAATTCCTCCCGTCACCAGCAGGATGCCCAGTGAGGGGAGGAGTTTGCTGCTGCGCCGCGCCCCGGGGGTGGGGGCGCGGCTTGAGGTCGAGGCGATCAAGCTTATATCGAACCTTTAGGAGCGGTCGTTCTTCTCGCGCCGGCGCCAGCCTGCCAGGGCGAGCGTGCCGGCCAGGAGCATGCCGCCACCCAGGCCGCCAAGCGAGATCTTCTCACCGGTGCTGTTCAGGTCGAAGAGGCTCGAACTGCGCTTCGATTCCATCTTGGCCACCCGTGCCTGCAGGGCCGCCATTTCACGCATCTTGGTGTTCTCATCCATGACTTCGACGTAGTCGCGGTTCATCGGGCCCCAGCCTTCGGTGTAGGTCCAGCCACCCGGGTTGACGTGGGCCAGGCCTACGTGCAGTTTGGGCAGGTTGTTCTCTCCCATTTCCAGCACCTTGAGTTCGATGGCGGCCGGGTTGTTGTCCTTGGACCAGTAGAGCTGGGTGAAGCCGGCAAACATTTCCTTGTCGGGCGCCAGCGGGGCCGGACGGTTGGTCTTTTGCCCGGTCAGCATGCCTTCCTTGTAGAGCTTCTCGGCAACCGCGTGCGCTTCCTTGTATTTGGCCAGGCCGTGCAAGGTGCCCTTGTCCATGAATTCCAGGTAGGAGCGGGCAAAACGCTCGGAGTGGCACTGGGTACAGGTCTTGACCCAGGAATCCAGACGCGCTTCCGACCATTCGCTGTCGATGTTCTCGGCGATGCCCGGTACCGCAGGATAGTTGGCCCAGCGTATCTTCCTCACGACGTTGTGGCTGTATTTGCCTTCATATTCGAAGTGGCAGCCCTGGCAGGTCGGGGCAGTCTGCCCGCCTTTGGCGTAGGCGTCCTTCAGCGGTACGTTCCAGTTCCACTTGTTGCCCATGATGGCCACGGTCTTGCCGTGCTTGCTCATGGAGTAGGCTTCCCAGTTGTTGTGGTCTACCCCGCTGTGACAGGTGGCGCAGGTCTCCGGCTGGCGTGATTCGGCCGCGGAGAATTCATGCCGGGTGTGGCAGGAGTCGCACTTGTTCTGGTTGGTGTGGCACATGCTGCAGCCTTCGGCAATCTCGCGTTGCGGCATGGAGGCAAACACGGCAACTTCCACGTTGGCCTTCCAGTCCAGTGCATGCGAGGGACGTCCCTGCGGCCATTGCTTGTTCGGCCAGATAAGCGTGTCGCGCTCGGATTCGCGCTCGGCAAATTCCTGCAGGTGACACACGCCGCATACGTCCGCCGTGGGCATGCGCAGGTCCTTCATGTGGTCGGCCTTGCCCTTGGCGTTGATGTCGACGTGGCAGTCGATGCAGCCGACTTCCTTGAGCTTTTCATTGGCCCCCAGCCGGTTCATGGAGCGCAGGTTCTTCTCCACGTCTTCCAGCTTGGCTTTCTTGTAGTAGATCGGGTCTTCCGGCTTCAGGTTGCGGATCTTGTCCAGGTTGGCATGGGTGCTCTTCTTCCAGGCATTGACCCATACCGGCGATTCGTCGGTGTGGCATTTGACGCATTCGTCCCGACCCGCTACTTCCTTCATCGAGGTCGGCGGCTTGTAAAAAGAGGCCGGGTCAAAGTACATGCTCATGGGAATCGGCTCCCAGTACTTGGCCAGAGTCCCGCGTCCGGCGCCTTGCGCCGGGTCCTTGTAACGCTTTACCAACGCTTCATGCAGCTGTTTGGGCGAGGCCGACTGCTCCAGATTCAGCGCTTTGTACGTCTCTTTGGGAACGCTGGGAAAGTTCGCGTACGAGGAGGCCGCCAATAGCGCCCCACACGTAAGCGTGACCAGCCTCAGCCAAGGCTTCACTAACATTTGTCTCTCCTTTACTCCGTTTTTGATATTCGTTGTGCTTCGCTATCAGTGGGCTCTTGCCTGCCTGAAACTGCTCTGCCTGCCTTCTATTGGCAGAAACCAGACCGCGTCCCTATTCTCACGATGCCTGTCTTGTCCGATAAAAACCCAGGACTGTCCCCAGGCCCTCCCTGAAACACCGCGTAGACTACCCGCGAGATACTCATGTGTCAAGAAAATTGAGGTTGATGTAGAGAACGGATAAACCACCTGGCTTGAGCAGAGCCTTTCCGATCCTTATGTAGTTCGCCGACGAAGGAATCAAAGTAGCAACCTGCGTTTGAAAATGACTCGACCAGCATCGGCGCGGTTTTGAGCCGGGAATAACTGGACTATCCAAACCATCAAACCGGGATTAACTGCAAATGAACGTGCATTTTCCCGGCCACAGAACCGTCTATTGAACTACATCCATACTTCCGCCTGTTAGACATGCCCGTCCGAAAACGTTGCGTTTTCCGGAGAGCGGGAAATAATCCTGGGGTAGCAGGGTAAAGTCACTATCCGTACAGCGAGCTAATGGAGGTTGCCCAGCTAGAGTATCGATTTGTACTGTGTTGGTTGCCGTACAGAAAGCAGGGTTACTTTCAATCAATGTGGGACAAAAGATGTTGTAGTTTTCTATATCTCTACAGTATCTCGTGAGGAGGCCGAATGATTTACGCGCGTCCAAACCAAGCAGGTGCAAAAGTTCAGTTCAAAGCAAAGTACGGTAACTTCATCAATGGCGAATGGGCTGAACCAATGAAGAGGCAGTACTTCGAAAACATATCACCAGTCACAGGTCAACCGTTCTGTGACATCCCGCGCTCCACCGCAGAAGATATTGAAATGGCTTTAGATGCGGCTCATCATGCCAAAGATAAGTGGGGAAAGACGTCACCAGCAGAACGCGCCCTTCTCTTGAACAAAATCGCCGACGTGATGGAACAAAATCTCGAAATGCTGGCGGTGGCAGAAACATGGGACAATGGAAAACCCATTCGTGAATCACTCGCAGCTGATATCCCGCTCGCAATCGATCATTTCCGTTATTTCGCAAGCTGCATTCGTTCGCAGGAAGGAGGTATCAGTGAACTTGATGAGCATACGGTCGCATATCACTTTCACGAACCACTCGGAGTGGTGGGTCAGATCATTCCATGGAACTTTCCGATCCTTATGGCGGCATGGAAGCTGGCGCCTGCCTTAGCTGCAGGAAACTGCGTTGTTATCAAGCCCGCCGAACAGACACCGTGGAGCATACTAGTCTTAACCGAGCTCATTCAGAAGCTTTTGCCCCCCGGCATTGTTAATATCGTGAACGGATTTGGAGCAGAAGCAGGGAAACCATTGGCTTCGAATAAGAGAATTGCCAAAATAGCGTTCACAGGCGAGACCACTACGGGACGGCTTATCATGCAGTACGCGTCGGAGAATTTAATTCCCGTAACACTCGAGTTAGGTGGAAAGTCACCTAATATCTTTTTTTCGGATGTCATGTCTCAACATGATGATTTCCTTGAGAAGGCACTTGAGGGTTTTGGAATGTTCGCACTTAATCAAGGAGAAGTTTGCACGGCCCGTCTCGAGCGTTGATCGAGGATGCCATCTATGATGACTTTTTGCATCGGCTGTTTCACGAGTGAGCCATAATAGCCAGGGTGATCCGTTCGATACTGAAACAACGGTTGGTGCGCAGGCATCAAACGATCAGCTCGAGAAAATCTTGTCCTACATTGACATTGGCAAGAAAGAAGGAGCGAAGGTACTCGCGGGTGGTGAACGCAACGTATTACCGGGGGATCTTAAAGACGGGTACTACATTAAACCGACAGTTTTTGAGGGCCATAACAAGATGCGTATCTTCCAGGAAGAAATCTTTGGTCCTGTCGTGTCGGTGACGAGATTCAAGGATGAAGTAGAGGCGCTGGCAATTGCAAATGATACGCTTTATGGCCTGGGAGCGGGAGTATGGACGCGCGATATGCATAAAGCATACAGAGATCGGCCGCGGCATTCAGGCAGGTCGAGTATGGACGAATTGTTTCCACTTGTATCCGGCACACGCCGCGTTCGGGGGCTACAAACAGTCGGGGTTCGGTCGCGAGAACCACAGCATGATGTTAGCGCATTATCAGCAAACCAAGAACTTGCTGGTAAGTTACGATAAAAAGCCAATGGGTTTTTTCTGAGCATGAGCGCCATTTGAACTCAAATATTATCCGTCGTGTCGACGTAACACCTGAAGCGGCTAAATGGATCCACAAACTGGAAGCTGCTCATGGGCCCCTTCTTTTCTTCCAATCCGGCGGATGTTGTGATGGTAGCTCACCCATGTGTTACATGCGCAACGAGTTCAAGATCGGCGATTCTGACGTTTTTCTTGGCGCGATCGAGGGCCAGCCATTTTATATTAGTGGTCCACAATTCGAGTATTGGCGTCATACTGGATTGCTGATTGATGTGGTGAAGGGAAGGGGAAGCGGCTTCTCGCTCGAAGCTCCCGAA
>CAWHQD010000032.1:0-71060 GCA_963831395.1 uncultured beta proteobacterium | reverse complement strand
GGAATCCGCTTTTTAACTCGCTCAGTAGTGTTTACGGACGATCAAATGAGAGAGCTAGAGGCACTGGGTGAGCCCAGGCAAGGGCTGCAGGATTTAATGTGATTCCTTTTGGAAATAATTTTTCTAAAGCTGTCTTTCTTGCCGGGTATTCATTGATTATTTCGTCGCGAGCCAGGAAGCGACACCCGCCAGCACAGCAAGCAGTGAAACACAGACAATAAGCAGAAGCTTTACGCGAACCCGAAGAACATCGATGGCCTCAACGACAAGTGCATTTTGTTCAGCAAGCGATTTGATCAACTCAGCGGACGATCTTTGTTCATCGCTCAATTCAGCGATTTTTGCCTCCAGGAGGCGAACTCGTTTATCCTGATCAGCCGGGCCCGCGCTTGCTGATGCGTCTGCAGCCTCCGAAAAACCGCTTGTGTCGGTCTTTGTTTCCGAAAAAAGATGCTTTGCTGCTTTGACAATATGCGGCGCGGACTCCAGTACGCTTCCCCACGGAATAATTTTCAACGCTGTCATCCAGATTGCCATGTCTCAAGCCTCCACATTCAATCAACCTGATAAAAACCATGAGCCGCACAGCTTACATCTGCGCCAATACCTCTGCGACCGTGTCGCCGATGGCGGAGGGGGTAGGGCAAATTGTGACACCGAGTTCTTTCAGCATGGAAACTTTTTCGGCGGCGCTTTCGTCTGCCGACGAAATAATTGCACCGGCATGTCCCATGCGGCGGCCCTCCGGAGCGGTTAAACCGGCAATATAGGCGATAACGGGCTTACTCATGTGATCCCTGGCAAAAATACCTGCTTGAACTTCCTGCGGCCCACCAATTTCGCCTATCATGACCACCACTTTCGTTTCCGCATCCTCTTCGAATCTCTCAAGAATATCTCGATGGGAGCTACCTATAATGGGATCTCCCCCAATACCTACCGAAGTTGATACGCCGATACCGAGCATCCTCATTTGATCCGCTGCTTCATAACCCAGCGTTCCGGAGCGGCCAACAATTCCGACAACACCTTGCATGTAGATATGTCCGGGCATGATTCCCAGCATGGCGCGCCCGGGACTAATCGTACCCGCACAGTTTGGCCCGGTCAGCACCATTCTTTCTTCGATAGGGAAGCGCCGCAAAAAGTTCTTCACAGTCATCATATCCTGCGTTGGAATCCCGTCAGTAATCGCCACACAGTATTTAATACCGGCATCTGCCGCTTCCATGATTGAATCGGCCGCGAACGCCGGCGGCACGAATACGATGCTGGCGTCCGCATTGACTTGCTCGACAGCTTCTTTTACCGTGTTGAAAACGGGTAGCCCCAGATGCTCCTGGCCCCCTTTGCCAGGCGTTACGCCCCCCACTATATTGGAACCGTAGTTGATCATATCCTGCGCATGGAAAGTACCGGTTTTACCAGTGAAACCCTGGACTATGATACGTGTACTCTCGCTAATTAAGATCGCCATTTCTTTTTCCTTTACTTTCTTCCGCAATGACTTCATTACGAGCCTGGACAACTTTGTCCGCCGCTTCCGCTAATGTTCCCGCCGTGATGATGGGCAGACCGCTCTCGGCAATGATCCGTTGGCCTTCCTCAACATTTGTGCCTGATAAACGCACAACCAGCGGAACCTTGATATCAATATTTTTTACCGCATGCACGACGCCTTCAGCGATCCAGTCACAGCGGTTGATTCCTGCAAATATGTTGACCAATATTGCTTTGACGCCTTTGTCGGCCAATACCAGACGGAATGCCTTTTCCGTGCGCTCTGCGGATGCACCGCCGCCGACGTCCAGAAAATTCGCCGGCTCTCCGCCGGAGAGTTTAATCATATCCATCGTGGCCATCGCCAACCCTGCGCCGTTAATCATGCAGCCGATATCGCCGTTCAGGCCGATATAGCTCAAGCCATGATCGGTAGCCGCCATTTCGCGCGAATCCCCCTGGGTTTTGTCGCGCAGTTCGACGACTTCATGACGGCGAAATAACGCATTTTCATCAAAACTCATTTTTGCGTCGAGCGCGATGAGCTCGCCACCCGCCGTGATGACCAGAGGGTTGATTTCCAGCATACTTGCATCAAGATCACGCAAGGCGCGATAGCAACCTCTGATAGTCTTGACGGCGTGGCTTAATTGCGCCGCTTCCAGTCCCAGGGCAAAAGCCATTTCCCGTGCCTGAAAATCCTGAAGACCGACAGCGGGTTCAATATAAATTTTTTTGATTGCGTCCGGATCTGTTTCAGCCAATTCCTCGATTTCCATTCCGCCCCGTGCGGAACCGATCATGACGATACCTTCGGAAGTCCGGTCAATCAGAAAACAAAGGTATATTTCTTTGACAATTTGTATTCCCGCTTCAACATAAACCCTTGAACAGACTTTACCCATCGGGCCGGTCTGATGCGTTATCAAATTTTTTCCCAATAACTCTTCCGCAGCCGCCTTGACTTCATCATGGCTCTTGCAGACCTTGATGCCGCCGGCTTTGCCGCGCGCTCCAGAATGAATCTGTGCTTTTACCACCCACACATTTCCGTCGATTTCCCGGGCCCGCTGCACACTTTCTTCCGCACTGTAAGCCAAGCCCCCTTCCGCGGTCTTGACGCCATATTTCATCAAAATCTCTTTTGCCTGATACTCGTGTATATCCAATGCATCACCTTATTTCGTTTATAAAATAGCTTATCCGGATCCTGCATGTGTGCATTTGAGCGGAAAAACTGATCAAATCACTTCGATGGAGAAATCCGGCGTCTCATCTCGATTGGCCGAGGGCCATTTGAATGCATTTTTATTTTCGGAACTGGAGCCTATGCCCGATGCCGAGCATCAGCTGGAATAGATAAAAACGCCGGACAGGCGCGAGCGTTCTTTCACGCCCGGCAAACTACGCATGGAAACGGTCACCCGTATGCTGGATGCCACCGCAGCCAAATTTTCTTCAGATTAGCAGTTCCCTGAGTTTTTTATTAATGTTCCGGTAATATGCCCTCGCGTACCCTACATGCCCTCATGATTTGTAAGTCAGAAATCAAAAAGGCCGCAAATGCGGCCCCGAGAATACTTTACGCACTTTTTGCGCGCATTGCTTCCGCCATCTTGACCACGTTATTGGCCATGCGCGCGGACGCCGCATCGATCAACCGGCCATCCAGTGCCGCCGCGCCTTTGCCTTGAGCTGCCGCCTCTTTCAGGGCAAGCAGAATACGGTGTGCTTTTTCGATTTCCGCGGTGGGGGGCGTGAACACCTCGTTCGCAAGCGCGATTTGGGATGGATGAATCGCCCATTTACCTTCACAGCCTAAAGCAGCGGCTCTCCTAGCTGCCGCTTTAAAGCCGTCCGGGTCTTTGATATCGCCAAAAGGCCCATCGATGGGACGCAGGGCGTAGGCGCGGCACGCTACAGTCATCCGGCTGATGGCTGCGTGCCATTGATCACCCGGATAGTCCGGGTTGAGCCCGCCGATATTCGTTGTCCTGGCCCGATTACTGGCAGCGTAATCGGCTACGCCGAAATGTAGTGCTTCCAGGCGGCCAGATGCGCCGTTCCTGGCGATATCTTCCACATTTGCCATCCCAAGAGCTGTTTCGATCAACGCTTCAATACCGATCCTGTTTTTCAGTCCCTGTTGCATTTCCAACTGATTCAACATGGCTTCGACCATATAGACATCAGCATATACCCCTACTTTCGGAATCAATATGGTGTCCAGCCTCTCGCCTGCTTTTTCGATCAGATCGACTACGTCCCGGACCATGAATTGAGTATCCAGCCCATTGATTCGCACCGAAATCGTTATGCCATGACCTCGCCAATCCAGATCATTGAGTGCTTCAATAACATTTTTACGCGCCGTTATTTTATCGTCCGGGGCTACGGCATCTTCCAGATCGAGAAAAATGAAATCCGCGCCGCTTTTCAGCGCTTTCTCGAACATGCCTGGATTCGAACCCGGAACAGCGAGTTCGCAGCGTTGCACCCGCAGGACGGACGCTTCATACAATGTGTGACTCATGATCTATCCTGTTGAATTATTAAATCTGAAGGCGTGGTTGGCGTATTGGGAGGGCTCGCGGATTTCTGATAACCCGGTTGAGGAAGAAGCAACCCGGTCTGTATTATTATTTATTCAATCCGCCATTCTACTTTTGAAGACGCCAATGTTCAATTTTTACTTTTACGAGGATGACAAGAACGGCAAATTACAGATAGCAGGATGAGATAATCGAAAAGCTCAATTTATCGTCCTCAACGTAAAATTCGCAGGATTTTTCGGTGAAAGGAAAACGGGCTATTCACTCAGGGATAAGAAATCAGCCGTCGCGCTATCGTTTCTGGTATTTTGATACTGCCCGATTGTGATCGGTCAAATGACGGGAAAAGTGTGACTCCCCATTCCCTTTGGCGACAAAATACAGCGCATCGGTCTTGGCTGGATTGAGCACCGCCAGTATCGAGGCTAATCCTGGCATGGCAATAGGGGTGGGCGGAAGACCCCGGCGGGTATAAGTATTGTATTCCTGGTCGGTTAAAAGGTCTTTTTTACGGAGATTGCCATCAAATTTATCGCCGAGACCATAAATAACGGTGGGATCAGTTTGCAGCAACATGTTTAATCGCAAGCGGTTTATGAATACGCCGGCCACCATGCCCCGGTCGCTCTCCCTGCCTGTTTCCTTTTCCACGATTGAAGCCAGAATCAACGCCTGGTAGGGGTCTGCCAATGGCAGGTCAATGGCGCGCTCAGCCCAGGCCGTATGAAGATGATGCTGCATCACGCGGTACGCGCGCTTCAGTATTTCCGCGTCACTACTACCCCGCGCGAAAAAATACGTATCCGGAAAAAATAACCCTTCTGCTGCTGTTTCGGTTGCGCCGATCAGCTGCAAAATTTCTCCGTTGGTCAAGTTGGCGGTATCGTGCCGGAGGCCGGGATGCTCATCCAGAGCCTGCCTGAGCTGGGAAAAAGTCCAGCCTTCTATGAACCTGATCTCGCTTTGGTTTATATCGCCCCTGGTGATGCGCGCAAGCAGTTCCACGGGCGAGATACTCTCGGCAATCTCATAATCACCCGCCTTGACTGATGACGCAACTCCGGTTAATCGCGACAGCAGGACAAATGACCAGCTGTCATGCAAAACCCCTGCGTCAGCTAATTGCTGTGCAATGCTTTTTAAACTGCTGCCCGGGGTGATGGAAAATTCGTATGGGACGACGGGGAGCTGAACGGAGGCATTGACGTGGTAAGCAAGCCATCCGGTGAACAGCAAGAGGCCTGCAAGGGAGAGATAAATCAGACGTTTTAGCGTACGCATGCGCTACAACGGCAAAGATCAGGTTTTACGGAAAATCAGTGTACCATTCGTGCCGCCAAAGCCAAATGAATTTGACATCGCCACGTCGATTTTCATTTTGCGCGCAGTATTGGGAACATAGTCCAGATCACATTCCGGATCCTGTTCGAAAATATTGATCGTGGGGGGGGAAATCTGATCATATATCGCCAAAGTGGAAAATATGGCTTCTATCCCGCCTGCGGCGCCAAGCAAATGACCGGTCATGGACTTTGTGGAGTTCACAGCGAGCTTCTTGGCATGCTCGCCAAAGCAGCGCTTCACTGCGACGGTTTCAGAGATGTCACCCAGCGGCGTGGACGTGCCGTGAGCATTGATATAATCCACCTCGGCGGCATTCATGCCTGCGTTTCTCAGCGCATTTGTCATACAGCGCGCGGCCCCCTCCCCATTTTCGGGGGGTGCGGTCATATGGTAGGCGTCCGCGCTCATGCCGAAGCCGGCCAGTTCGGCGTAGATCTTCGCACCGCGGCGTTTGGCGTGCTCCATTTCCTCCAGTACCAGAATTCCCGCGCCCTCACCCAGAACAAAGCCGTCCCGGCCTTTGTCCCAAGGTCGACTGGCAGTAGCAGGATCGTCATTGCGGCTCGACAAGGCTCGCGCAGAGGCAAAACCGCCGATGGCGAGTGGCGTTACGCAGGACTCCGCGCCACCCGCGATCATCACATCCACGTCCCCGTACTCGATCAGACGAGCTGAATCGCCAATGCAATGCGTGGCCGTGGTACAGGCAGTGACAATTGCGAGGTTCGGTCCCTTGAAGCCAAACATGATGGACAGATTGCCTGCGATCATGTTGATGATGGTGCTGGGAATGAAGAACGGCGATATCTTGCGCGGGCCACCCGCATGATAGGCGTCATGCGTATCCTCGATCATCGATAAACCGCCGATGCCCGAGCCGATATTGACTCCGATACGCTCGGCATCGAGTCCGGTAGCGGCGATATCTCCGATGCCCGCATCCCTCACCGCCTGGATTCCGGCAGCCATGCCATAATGGATGAAAATATCCATACGACGTGCATCCTTGGCGGAAAGGTAATGGGTAACGTCAAATTCCTTGACTTCTCCAGCTATCCGGGACGAAAACGCGGAAGAATCGAAACGGGTTATTTTGTTTACGCCGGATTTTCCGGCGAGAACATTGGCCCATGCATCTGGAACGTTGTTACCGACAGGCGAAATCATGCCCAGTCCGGTGATGACTACCCTACGCTTGGACAAGATGTCTCCGATTGGGATGTGCTTGAAGCAAATTAGTTGGTGTGAGAATTTATATAATCGATGGCCTGTTGGACGGTATTGATTTTCTCTGCCTGCTCGTCCGGGATTTCACATTCAAATTCCTCTTCCAGAGCCATGACCAGCTCTACGGTATCGAGCGAATCTGCGCCCAGGTCATCCACAAAAGAGGATTCGCTCTTGACATCGGCCTCATTCACGCCGAGTTGCTCAGCCACGATTTTTTTTATACGCTGTTCTACATTTTCCATCTAGCACCTCTTCTCCGGTAAGAAAAACGCCGCCATTCTAGCAAGTTTTCGGTATTAATAAAATCTGAACGCTTCAAGGCTCGAAAAGCTGTCGAGCCGGCCCCATGAGGGCTTGATCTTAAGCTTGCTGCGACTAATGATCGGCAGACTGAATGACGCATGAAATTCATGGAAGGACTTTCATCTTAATCCATATACATCCCGCCATTGACATGAAGCGTCGCGCCAGTAATATACCCTGCGGCCGGCGAGGCTATAAAGCCGACCGCTGAAGCCACCTCCTCGGGTCGTCCCAATCTGCCCAGCGGCACCTGCTGGAGCAGGATTTGTTGTTGTTTCTCGGTGAGCGAGCGGGTCATGTCGGTCTCTACAAAGCCCGGCGCAATACAATTGACCGTGATATTGCGGCTGCCCACTTCACGCGCAAGCGATTTGCTGAAGCCAAATATTCCCGCTTTTGCCGCCGCGTAATTCGCCTGACCCATGTTGCCAGTCGCGCCCACTACCGAGGAAATATTGATTATTCGCCCGTAGCGTGCCTTCATCATCGCTCTCAATACCCCGCGGCTCAAGCGGAATACCGATTTGAGATCGGTTTCCAGAATTTCATCCCATTCCTCATCTTTCATCCGGAGAAGCAGGTTATCTCGAGTGACACCCGCATTATTCACCAATATTGCGATGTCCCCAAATTCCTCGCACACCCTTTTAAGAACGCTTTCGATCTGAGCAGCATCATTTACGTTCAGAACCATTCCAGTCCCTTTGACTCCCGCCTCTCTCAGGTAGTTGCTAATAGCTTGAGCGCCAGCCTCAGTGGTGGCGGTACCGATCAGGGTGGCGCCTTGCCTGCCCAATTCAAGCGCAATTGCGCGTCCAATGCCCCGGCTGGCGCCGGTTACGAGCGTTACTTGATCTTGCATTATTCCCCAGTTCTTTCAGTCACGATCAACACGGATAAGCTCTGTGTGCCAGAAGCCGCCCGACCATATCCATCCCTTCACGTTATGCCATCCTGCATCAATACGCTTCTGGCATAATAGAGCGCCGCGCCATCCGTCAATGCCAGACTGTGCAAGCTTGCATCTATGCGCTTGTTAAGTCCCGAGAGCACCTTGCCCGGCCCGCATTCCACCACATGGGTAACGCCACCAGCAACAAAAGAGCGAATGATTTCCGTCCAGCGTACCGGACTGGATAATTGCCGTATCAAAACCTCTTTTATGGTATCGGTATTTTCGTGCCGTTGCACATCCGCATTATGCAACAATGGGATTTTTGGCGCTTCAAGCGTCACAAGCTCCAACCGCTGCTGCATTTTACCGGCAGCCCGGCTCATCAGTGAACAATGCGAAGGTATGCTCATGGGCAGCATGAGTGCCCGTTTTGCGCCTTTTGTCCGGGCCAGTTCCATACCGCGCAATACTGCGGCCTTGTTACCCGCGATTACTATCTGGCCAGGCGAATTGAAATTTGCCGGCTCCAGCAATTCTCCATTTGAAGAATTCGTGACTTCATCGCAAACTGCCCGTACCACCTCATCATCAAGACCGAGAATGGCCGCCATGGCGCCGGTTCCTTCCGGTACCGCCTGTTGCATCGCTTCCCCCCGAAAACGGACCAATGGCAGCGCATCGGCAAAAGCCAGTGCTTCGGAAGCGACCAGCGCAGTATATTCCCCCAAACTATGGCCAGCTACGAAAACCGGTTTCATGTCCCCCATACTTTGCCAGGCGCGGTAAACAGCAATGCCGGCTATCAGCATCAATGGTTGGGTATTGACCGTCAGATTAAGTTTATCGGCAGGGCCGTCATTCACCATCGCCCAGAAATCCTGCCCGAGAATTTCGGAGGCCTCGGAAAAGGTTTCGCGCACCACCGGAAAATCGGTATATCCCGCCATCATGCCTGTCGATTGCGACCCCTGGCCGGGAAACACGCACGCGAACTTTTCGGGAAGGCTCATTGTGAACTGCGTCAATTGAACAGAATCGATGGGTAATTCATCCGCGTTTTTGAATCACGTGAAAAAGAAACGGGATGTTGGCTGAAGCCAAAAAAACGGACGTACTGCATAGGATAACGATCAGGCATACTCCAATGTGTATTTCTGAAAAATGCGGAAGATATCAGACGGTAAAATGGATATCCGGCAGATGCTGCTACCATTGGCCCATCAAATTCTCGAGCGTGATTTACCAGCAAAGCAACACCGCCCCCCAGGTAAAGCCTCCTCCCACACCTTCCAGAAGCACATGCTGACCTGATTTGATGCGCCCATCGCGTACGGCAACGTCGAGCGCCAGTGGAATGGAAGCAGCGGAGGTATTACCGTGCTTGTCCAAGGTAGCGATCACCTTTTCCATCGGTAAACCCAGCTTCTTCGCAGTGGAAATAATGATGCGGATATTCGCCTGATGGGGAATCAACCAGTCGAGGTCCGATACCTCCAGATTATTTTCAGTCAGAGCCTCGTTTACGACATCTTCCAGAACTTTTACTGCAAATTTGAAAACCGTATTACCTTCCATCATCACAAACGGCTTCCCCTGAACCTTGCCCCCGCGAGAAATTGCCCGGCGCTGACAGGATATTGTTGTAGCTGCCATCCGCATGCAAATGGCTCGAGATTATTCCCGGCCGATCGCTTTTTGTCAGCACTACAGCGCCCGCGCCATCGCCGAATAATACGCACGTGCTCCGATCATTCCAGTCAAGTATGCGGGAATAAACTTCCGTGCCAACCACGAGCGCCGTACGGCATTTCCCGGCGCGAATGAACATATCGGCGGTAGTAAGCGCATAGATAAATCCGCTACAAACCGCCTGTACGTCAAATGCCGGGCAATCCTTGACGCCGAGTTTGTCCTGCAGGATGCAGGCGGTACTGGGAAAGATCACATCCGGCGTAGTTGTGGCAACAATGATCAAATCAATCTGTTCAGCAGAGATACCTGCCGCCTTCATTGCCCCACGGCTTGCGTTAAGCGCCAAGTCGCTCGCTGTTTCGTTATCCGCTGCGATGTGCCGCTGTGTAATTCCGGTACGGCTGCGTATCCATTCGTCGCTGGTATCGACCATCCGCTCCAGATCATGATTGGTGAGAATTTTTTCCGGCAAATAGCCGCCCGTCCCGATGACCCTGGAGTAAATCATGCGGGACTCTCTTCCGCCAGAGACTGGGGATATGAGGATGAATTTTTCGAGGAATGCGGCAATTGCGCCACACGTTCGCTTATATGATGGAGCATTCCTCCACGAACCTCATCCACTGCCCGGGCGATAGCGAAACCGAAGGCGTGACTATCAGCCGAGCCATGGCTCTTGATGACTATGCCGCGCAACCCCAGCAAGCTGGCGCCGTTATATCTGCGGTGATCCACACGGCGCTTGAACGCATTAATGACGGGTAGCGCGACGAGCCCCGCGAACCTGGTAAGAACGTTGCGTCTGAATTCTTCGCGCAGGTAAGTGGAAAGCATCTGCGCCACACCTTCTGAAGCTTTCAAGGCCACATTTCCAACAAAACCATCACACACAACCACATCAGTCGTTCCCTTGTAGATGTCGTTACCCTCGATGTTTCCGTAAAAATTAAGTCCACTGTCACGTAACAACTCCGCTGCCTGTTTCACCACTTCATTACCTTTGATTTCTTCCTCGCCTATGTTCAGCAAGCCAACGCTGGGCCTCTCCTTGTTTTCCACGGTGGACACCAAAGTAGCTCCCATGACGCCAAATTGAAGCAGGTGCTCCGCGCTACAATCCACATTGGCGCCAAGATCAAGCACATAGGTATGCCCCTTGATTGTGGGCAATACCACTGCAAGCGCCGGCCGGTCGATGCCATGCAAAGTTTTCAGCACAAACCGGGAAGTGGCTATCAATGCTCCGGTGTTGCCCGCGCTGACGCACGCCTGGGCCTCGCCGCTCTTGACCAGGTTGAGCGCAACGCGCATTGAAGAATTTTTCTTGCCGCGCAATGCCAGCGCCGGCGATTCGTCCATGCCAACAACTTCGCTTGCCGGATGAATCCTCAGCCTGTCGCTGGTAGCAGCCTTGATGGTGCGCAATTCGGTTTCGATGGCATCAGGGAGTCCTACCAGAATGATATCCGTTCCGGGATTACGATGAAGATAATCGACGACTGCAGCAACCGTCACAGGAGGGCCGTGATCGCCGCCCATGCAGTCTACAGCTACGGTAATATTCAATTTTGAGGCCCTTGAGGCCGGGATAAACTTCCGTACACCCCCGGAATAATGGGGCGAAGTTTAATCTCCTTTTGTTTTGACGACCTTTCTGCCGCGGTAATAACCGTTGGGGCTGATGTGGTGGCGCAAATGCACTTCGCCGGTGCTGGGCTCCACCGTCAACGGCGAGCTGGTCAGAAAATCGTGTGAACGGTGCATGCCGCGCTTGGACGGAGATTTTTTGTTTTGTTGGACTGCCATAACGTTAACTCCTTAAATATTTTCAATGCAGGTTTTTCAATGCTGCCAGCGCGGCAAAAAGCGGCCTTTCCTCTGCTGTATCATCGCTACCCGGCTTATCGATCGAGCATTCGCTTTCTCCATGACGGGGAGAAAGCGGCAAGCTCAGGATTATTTCATCCTCAATCAGCGCCAGAACGTCCATATTCGCTGTCGCCAGAATACAATCCACCGATTCATCCTCATCAAGGCGCGCCAGCTCATTTTCATCTTGCGCGAGCAGCAGATCCGCTTGCAAATCCAGCACATGTGCGAATTTGCCCAGGCAACGCTGGCAACGGAGATTTATCACCCCCCGAACGACTATCTGCAGCACGGGCTTGGAATTTCTGTTCAATGCCCCCGTGACCGCGTACTGCACCTCGCCGCTGTTATCTGTCAGGTAGTCCTGCAGACGCTCAAGCTCGGAAAGTGCAATTTTACCATGATGCGTCCCCCCATTTCTGGCAAAATCAAGAGCATCCATGACGAGCCGTGCCGACATAAAGGTGAAACTCTTTTTTCATGAATCAAAATGCGGGCACGGCGCTTCGCGCCTTGCCCGCTATCTGCACTCTATTTTTCCAATTTCCACCCTTTTTTGCGCTCAATTGATAAAAGTGCGCATTCAGGGTTTAAAATCTCAAGGGTGCCTATACGGCGCGCATAATATATTTTTTGCCCTTGAGTGTCAAAAACCTCTGAAAATAAACCTTGAAAACACAACAAATTGCCCAGCAACTCGTATTGGGGTCCAGTTCCATTTATCGCCACGAATTGCTTCAGCGCCTGCAAATTCCTTTTGAAGTCTGTAACCCGGAAATAGATGAAACCCCTCTCGCTGAAGAGGGCCCCGACGCTACCGCGCTTCGCCTGGCCGCAGCAAAGACCCGCGCGGTGGCCGTGTTTTATCGCGACGCTCTGATAATCGGCGCTGATCAGGTAGCGGTACTGGAAGGCATTCAACTCGGCAAGCCTCTCAATCGTATGAACGCAACCCGACAGTTACGTTCCCTTCGTGGAAAAGAGGTTGTGTTCCATACAGCATTGAGCCTCTTCAATAGCCGCACCGGCGACATGCAGTCACGGCTTATCCCCTCGCGCGTCAAATTCCGCAAATTGAGCGACCGGCAGATCGATAATTATCTCGACAGAGAACAGCCTTATCACTGTGCCGGAAGCGCCAAGGCCGAGGGACTGGGTATTGCATTGATTGAACACATAATAAGCGAAGACCCCACTGCGCTGATCGGGTTACCGCTGATCGCGCTGGTGGAAATGCTGACGCGCGCGGGTGTCGAGATAGTGTGAGTTCAGGAACCCTTTATCTTATTCCTGCTCCGCTGGGCAACGGGGATATCGCCTGGACAATTCCCGCTGCTGTCCGGCAACATATAGCAGAACTTGATCACTATATTGTCGAACATCCAAAGACAGCCAGGCAATTTCTGAAACAGATTGGCTGCGTCCTGCCCTTGCAGAAAATCAGCATGCAGGTACTGGATGAACATACCCAAGCCAGGGAATTCGGAAATCTGCTTGCACCCCTGCTCGCAGGGAAAGACACAGGGCTCTTATCGGAAGCCGGTTGTCCGGCAGTAGCGGATCCGGGGGCAGGACTGATCCGCCTTGCTCATCAAAAAAATATCCGCGTCGTGCCATTGGTCGGACCATCTTCCATAATGCTGGCACTGATGGGTTCGGGATTGAATGGTCAGCGCTTCGCGTTTCACGGTTATTTACCAGTGGAAAATAACCTGCGTGTAAAAAAAATCGTGGATCTGGAAAAAGATTCGCTAGTTCGGGATCAGACCCAGATATTTATCGAAACACCATACCGCAATCAGAAGCTGCTGGAAGCTATCATTTCTTCCTGCCGCGACAATACCAGCCTCTGCATTGCATCCAGCCTCACTCGGGAAAATGAATACATTTCAACCAGAACAATCAAGGAATGGAGGCATGCCTTGCCCGATCTTCATAATAAACCGGCTGTATTCCTGCTCCAGGGGTAACCGTCAAAAATCGCAATCAGCGCAAGCCCCAGCCGCTCCCTGCTTTAATTAGAGCCTCCGCTGTTACTGCTCCGAAACGTCTCGCAAAACGCTCCGCAAATCCTTCTCGAGTCGTGTAATCCACAATGTGTTCCGCCTTGATGATTTCCCGCGCGACATACTCTGCGCTGCCCATGGCGTCGGCAAGTCCCAGTTCTATGCTTTTTTGACCCGTCCAGACCATGCCGCTGAATATCTCCGGCTCTTCTTTCAGGCGTTCGCCCCTGCCTTGCTGCACTACCTGAATGAATTGCTGGTGAATGTCGTTCAGCATTCTTTTGGCATACTCCTCCTGTTCGCTATTCGGTGGAGAGAACGGATCAAGAAAAGCCTTGTTCTCCCCTGCCGTAATCAATCGGCGCTCGACGCCAAGCTTTTCCATTGCACCGGTAAAACCAAATCCGTTCATCAGTACTCCGATGGAGCCGACCATGCTGGCCTTGTCCACGTAAATCCTGTCGGCAGCGGCAGCGACATAATAGCCACCGGAAGCGCAGATATCCTCCACTACCGCATAAAGGGGGATTTCGGGGTACTCGGCACGAAGACGACGAATTTCATCGTTGATGTAGCCGGCCTGTACCGGGCTGCCGCCGGGGCTATTGATGCGCAGAATCACACCCTGCGTTTTTGCATCCTTGAACGCGTGTTGCAAGCCCGCGTTCACATTATCCGCGCTGCTAATGCTATCGGGGGAAATAACGCCTCGCAACTCGACCAAAGCGGTATGTTTGCCGGAAATGGACATTTCGTCGCCGCCAAACCACCCGAGGCCGAAAAATAAAAGAATAAACAGGTAAATAAAAGCGAGAGACTTGAAAAAAATGCTCCACTGACGAGCCCTGCGCTGCTCCTGCAATGTCGCAAGCGCCAATTTTTCCAGTACCTGTTTCTCCCAACCCTCGTTTCGATTTTCCGAATCAGCCATGATTATTTCAATCCTTCATAAAGTGGCACCGCATGGCGCGGCTTGCCAGGAATACCACACTTCCCATCCATTTTCTCATACTGCACGTTTTTTCTCCCGCATAAGCCAGTGGCGGCCACGGGCGGAACCCCGGGCATGCATTACCTCATTGTGCCACTGGATTCAGCCATATCATTGCGCCCGTCCTCCAATATGGACGCAACGGCTAGTCAGCATCATCCAATCCGCTCACGAATTCAGCTAAATCTTCCGCCAGCGGCGCTTCAAGACGTAGCTTCTCAAGGGTTACGGGATGTATTATCCCGGCCTGGAACGCATGCAGAAACATGCGCTCCAGACGCGGCCGGCGAGTTCGTCTCGCAAGCTCCTTGTTCAACGCGAAATCCCCATACTTATCGTCACCCGCTATCGGAAAACCCAGATGAGCGAGATGCACGCGAATCTGATGAGTACGGCCGGTTTTCAGTTCCGCCTCCAGCAGGCTGAAATCCCGCCAGGATTTCTTGAGGGTGAAAATGGTATGAGCCGCTATTCCCTCTTTTTTTCCCTTGTCATCGGCAATCACAGCTACACGCCGTTCCCCGGCGGAAGTCACGTATTTATTGAGAGGCAGCTTCACGCTTTGTCTCGCATTGCGCCATCTGCCTTTCACGAGCGTCAGGTAACGCTTTTCCATCATTCCTCCGCGGATTTGCCGGTGCAGTTCAACCAGCGCGGCTCGTCTTTTGGCAAGAAGCAATACCCCGGACGTTTCCCTGTCAAGGCGATGGACCAGTTCCAGAAATTTCCAATCCGGATGCTGAGCGCGCAATTGTTCGATGATGCCGAAGCTCACGCCGCTTCCACCATGCACCGCAACCCCTGCAGGCTTATTGACGACGATCAGCGCTTCATCCTCGAACAAAACTTCGAACGGAATGAATTGGCTTTTGGTGAGCTTCTTTCCAATCGAAAAATTTCTTTCCGTCATTCTCACCGGCGGTATGCGAACAGCATCGCCAGGCTGGAGGTGGTGGTCTGCTCCTACGCGCCTGCTGTTAAGCCGCACCTGCCCGCTGCGCAATAGCTGGTAGATATGGCTTTTAGGCACATTTTTGAGCCGCTTGATCAGGAAATTATCAATACGCTGACCTCCGCTGTCCTCTCCTATAATTTCGGTGACCGCGGCACTCAGAGGAAATTCTTTGCCTAAATCCTTAATTCTACTTATACTTACCAATTCGGGGTTCCAGCCTATCCTTTATCCGGTGCGTAAAGTGGCGCTGTTGATGGGGTTTTGTCCAAGGGATCAGAGTCAACCCCGGAATCTGGTTAACGTCGCTCACCAATAAAGTAGCGATAGTAATTGATACGCGCTCAAAGCACACGTCGATTTCAGTTTTCAGTTTCGTAGCGCCTGCTTGCGGGCAGCCTTAGTCGAAGCCTGATTGAAACTTAATTTCCTGGTTCTGCTTGGCAAAAGCAGGACCATTGTGACAAGCCAGAGAATAGTCATCTTAAAGTCATTTTAAACAAGTAGCCCGACACCATGACCAAGTTGCCTGACTAAAAGCTCGTATACGCCGCGAAGGATACGTCGTCCCTCGCGCGTAGGCTGTCTGCCCGTGACCAGAGCGCGGGAGGCATAAAATGAAACGCATGTTATTCAATGCGACACAGCCGGAAGAACTGCGTGTCGCCATTGTCGATGGTCAAAAGCTGATTGATCTCGACATTGAATCCGCCGGCAAGGAACAACGCAAGAGCAACATCTACAAAGCTGTTATTACCCGGCTCGAGCCCAGCCTCGAAGCCGCTTTTGTCGAGTACGGCGGCGATCGGCACGGCTTTCTCCCCTTCAAGGAAATTTCCCGCTCGTATTTCAAGGAAAGCGGGGACTCCACCCGTGCTCGCGCTCAGGATGCGCTCCATGAAGGCCAGGAACTCATTGTTCAGGTAGATAAGGATGAGCGTGGAACCAAGGGAGCCGCACTCACGACTTATATTTCCCTGGCTGGCCGCTATCTGGTCCTGATGCCCAACAATCCTCGCGGCGGCGGTGTATCTCGCCGTATCGAGGGTGAAGACCGTGCTGAGCTGCGCGATGTCATGTCGCAACTGAGCATCCCCCCCGGCATGAGCATCATAGCCCGCACTGCTGGAATAGGGCGCAGTGAAGAAGAATTGCAGTGGGACCTTAATTATCTGCTGCAACTGTGGCGTGCCATTGAAGATGCTTCCAGCAGTCAAAGCGGGGCTTTCCTTATTTATCAGGAAAGCAGTCTCGTAATACGCGCCATACGCGATTACTTTCATCAAGAGATTGGCGAAATCCTGATTGATACTGAAGGCATCTATGAACAGGCGTGCCAGTTCATGAGCCACGTCATGCCGGGCAACGTCGGGCGGGTGAAGCTCTATCGCGACGATGTGCCCTTGTTTTCGCGTTTCCAGATCGAGCACCAGATCGAGACCGCTTATTCGCGTCAGGTAACGCTACCTTCTGGCGGCGCCATCGTTATTGATCACACCGAAGCATTGGTGTCGGTTGATGTGAACTCGGCACGCGCCACTCGCGGTTCCGATATCGAGCAAACTGCACTGAACACGAATCTGGAAGCCGCAGAGGAAATCGCGCGGCAATTGCGTCTGCGCGATCTGGGCGGACTGGTGGTAATTGACTTTATCGACATGGAGGTCGCTCGTAACCAGCGTGAGGTGGAGAACCGCCTGCATGATGCATTGCGTTACGACCGGGCGCGCGTGCAGATGGGCAAGATTTCCCGGTTTGGCTTACTCGAATTATCACGTCAGCGCTTGCGTCCTTCGCTGGGCGAAAGCAGTTATATTTCTTGCCCGCGTTGCCACGGCACCGGCCATATGCGCGGCACTGATTCTTCTGCGTTGCATATCCTGAGGATTATTCAGGAAGAAGCGATGAAAGAGAACACTGCCGTACTTCACGTCCAGGTGCCGGTTGACGTCGCCACCTACCTGTTAAATGAAAAACGTGCTGAAATTCATGCAATTGAGGCTCGATTAAAGGTGAGCGTAGTACTCATTCCGAACGTTCATCTGGAGACGCCAAACTACAATATCACCCGCTTGCGCCATGACGATGTAAAACTGGGTGAAGTACAGAGCAGTTACCAGATGGTGGAAAATCCAACCCCGGAAGCTTTCTTGCCCTCGACCGGGCAAGAAGCCAAACCGGTCAGGCCGCAAGCCGCGGTACGAGGCATTACGCCAGCACAACCCGCTCCCATACGTGAGCGGATATCCCAACATGAACCTGTGCAGGTTTCCCTTCTGGACAAAATCTTTAACTGGTTCAAGCAGGCGGGCACGCCGGAAAAAAATGGGCGTCCAGAACGCCCGGAACAGATAGCAGCATCTCCACAGCGTCCCGAGCGCGGACGTGGACGGCGAGATCGAGTGCGCGAAGGGCGGGAGGGTGAATACGAAAAAACACCCCGAGCCGCTCAGCGCGCCCGTGACGACCGAACAGAGCGGGGCGAGGCCAGCGGCGTTACGGGCGCGCCCACGAGTCCGGTACGGGAGGCGGCGTCTCAACGCGCGGAACGAGGCGATGTAAAACCCCAGGGTGAAAGGACTACGCAAAAAAAGCACCCACGGCCACCGCGCGAGGAGAAAATCCGGGTGGAAGCCAAGCTGCCAGAAGAACACGCTGCTACCGAAGACATCCTGCAGCAAGGTGAAGATGGCGGGCGCCGCCGCCGTCGCGGCGGAAGGCAGCGCGACCGTGGGGAGCGGGGAGAACGGGTTTCGCGTGAAAACAAGCAGGCTGCGGCCAAAGATTCTCATCCTCAGGAGGCAGCCGATCAGGCAAGGCGTGACGAGAGCCCGGTTTTGGAAACCCCTCCCGCATCAATGCAGGAAACGTCCGCACTCGTCCTTACGCTTCCTCCCGTACAGGAAGGAGAAGCGTCTTCTCAAGCAGAGACGCTCATTCCGAATCCGTCCCATGTGGATGAAGCCAAGTTGCTGGTTGAAACACCGGTTCCGGCCGAAGCACCGGTAGCGCGGGTGGTGCCTTTAGTAACGAAGCCTGAAACCCCGCCAGTCGAACATACACAGGAGTCAGTCCAGGAATCCGTTGGGGAATCCGTCCAGGAAGCTGTTGAAGAGCCTATCAAGAAGTCTGTTGAGGAGCTTGCGGAGGAGCCAATCGAAGAAACAGGGGTTGCAAACTTGCCTGCCTCTATCACAAACATACCTGGACCGTCCGAAGACGAAATTGACGTCACCCAAGAAAATATCGCGGTGGCTGAAATAGAAGCGACGGTCTCTGATTCCGTATCCAAACAGGAAGAACGGGAAGAAGCCCAGTTGGTCCAGCCAGCGCGTGTGAGCGAACCACTAAATCTGGCCGCCAGTGGTCTGATCATGATCGAGACCCAACCAGAAAAAGTACGGCCTGCTAAAAATGATGCAATAGGGGAAACAACGCTAACGCAGCGGCGGCGGAAAAGAACCGCTCCTCCGCCGGTGACAGCGCAGGAGGAACCATTGGTACAGATCGAAACGCATAAGTAATCGGGCGCTGGCAAAAAAAGCGGGATGATGCATCCCGCTTTTTTTTCGCCATCGCCCTGCCACGGCCAATATATTCCGCTACTTTTCGTTACAAATCCGGTTGAGCAATCCTCGCCCTGCTTCCTCCACCATGTTCAACACGTGCTCGAAACCCTGGCTTCCTCCGAAATAAGGATCAGGTACTTCTTGTACGCCCTGAGAAAACCTCTCGCTATACTGCATTAGCAATCCGAGCTTATGGCTGTACTGAGGCGGGCACTCCCGCTCCAGTATGGCAAGGTTGGCTCTATCCATTGCCAGAATATAATGGAAAACCTCGAAATCCCTTTCATGTACCTGACGCCCGCGCAATTCTTTCGTATCATACCCTCGCCGTTCCGCCGCTTTCTGAGCCCTTTCATCCGGTGGCTGGCCCATGTGATAATCATGAGTACCTGCGGAGTCTATGTGAATAGCGTGCTCGAAGCCGGCGGCTTTCACCTGTTGCCTGAACACGGCCTCCGCAGTGGGAGAACGGCAAATATTGCCCATGCAAACGAATAGAACGCTGGTTTTAATATTTTCTTTCCTGTTCATAATAATCATCCATCTCATTTTGACGTATGCCGCCTGCTCCGAACATAGCCATAATACGTAACTCATCGGAGTATCCAATGCTCAACCCGTGCTGACAGATTAAAGAAGGCGGATCTTGATAGATAATCAGTACGGTAACTTCGCATCCGGTTTGACTTGCAAAATGACTCTGCAAAAATCATTCTGTATTCGCTTTAACGCTGCCTCGTTATCTGCCTCAAAGCGTAGCACAATCACCGGCATGGTATTGGATGAGCGCGCCAGGCCGAAACCGTCCTTATATTCGACCCTTAACCCATCGGTGGTGATTACGCGCTCCGGATTATCAAAGCGTGCAGTCTTTTGTAGTTGTGCGATAAGCGCGTAATTCTCGCCTTCTTTCAATCTGATCTGCAGTTCCGGCGTGCTGAGCGCATCGGGAATTTCGTTCAGTGCTACGTTGATATCCGCTTTGGCACTGAGCAGCTCCAGCAAACGCGCGCCCGCGTAAAGCCCGTCATCGAACCCATACCAGCGTTCCTTGAAAAATATGTGGCCGCTCATCTCCCCGGCAAGCAGGGCGCCGGTTTCTTTCAATTTCCCCTTGATGAACGAATGTCCGGTTTTCCACATGATAGGCTCGCCACCGTGTTGCTTGATCCACGGCGCCAGGTTGCGAGTACACTTCACATCGAAAATGATTCGCCCTCCAGGATTTCTGGACAATACATCGGCAGCGAACAGCATCAACTGCCGGTCAGGATAGATAATAGTGCCACTCTTTGTTACCACGCCCACGCGATCACCATCACCATCGAAGGCAAGTCCTATTTCCGCATCGGTAGTTTTAAGCGCCTGGATCAGGTCTCGCAAGTTCTCGGGTACGGACGGATCGGGATGATGGTGAGGAAAAGTTCCGTCGACTTCGCAAAACAGCTCGGTGACCTCACACCCCAGTCTGCGGTATAAGTCCGGCGCATAGGCGCCGGGCACGCCGTTGCCACAATCGACGACGATTTTCATCGGGCGTATCAGCTTGACGTCGCTGGTTATGCGCTGGAGATAGGCTTCAGCAATGTCTTGTTTGCGGTACGCGCCCTCACCGTGGGCGAGATCATCATTTTCAATGCGCAGGCGCAAGGACTGGATGGATTCTGCCGCCAGAGTTTCACCGCCCAGCACCATTTTCAAGCCGTTATACTCGGCAGGATTGTGGCTTCCGGTAACCATTACTCCGGAATAATTGCACAATGTATGAGCGGCAAAGTAGAGCATGGGAGTGGCCACCATTCCCACATCTACCACGTCGACACCGCTTTTTTGCACCCCCCTTGCCAGCGCCTGCGCCAGTTCCGGACCTGACAATCTGCCATCGCGGCCTATCGCTATCTCTGTCAGCCCACGTGCCTGTGCTTCAGAA
Organism: uncultured beta proteobacterium; assembly: GCA_963831395.1. Taxonomy (GTDB): domain Bacteria; phylum Pseudomonadota; class Gammaproteobacteria; order Burkholderiales; family Nitrosomonadaceae; genus Nitrosospira. Next base: position 50,227 of record CAWHQD010000032.1, on the reverse strand, counting down.
CCGATAGCCTGGCCGATGGCTTCGACAATTTCGGCGGTTAGCGTTTTTCCGAAAACACCTCTGATATCGTAGGCCTTGAAGATTTCTTGCGGGAGTTTATGCATGAGATAAGCGTGACGGGTTGATGCCAGCACATTTCTGGCGGTAGCTAATCAGTACGGATTTAAATTGTACAGGTGTATATGGCGCGATAGGCTAAAGCAACCGTATCCCGCCATCGCTTTTTTGCGTTCCGGCGTTCGAAGCAATCGCCTGGTCAGTGATGGCCCGCCACCGCACCGCCCTTGAGCATGTAACGGGTACCGCAGTATGGGCACAACGCCTCACCCGTATCCTCTATCGGCAGGAATACGCGAGGATGCGAATTCCATAACAGCATGGATGGCATGGGGCAGTGAAGCGGCAAATCGTCGGCAGTAACTTCGATCTGCCGCTGTTTGTTATCGGTCGCGTGGTTCTGCATCGCTAGTTTCCTCAATTACCGTTGCATGGATCAGGTGTATCGGACGTAATCAGACATAAGTGAGCCAGTCGGCGTGATTCCCGGTCCTTGCCGCTGACACAATCGAAAAACATGGCCTGCAATCGGGCGGTGATCGGCCCACGCCTCCCCTCGCCTATCCTGCGATTATCAAGTTCGCGGATCGGCGTAACTTCCGCCGCAGTGCCGGTAAAAAAAGCCTCATCAGCACAATAAACCTCATCGCGGGTAATGCGCTTCTCAATAACCGGGATTCCGATCTCTCCCGCAAACTCTATGATGGAAGCACGGGTGATGCCTTCCAGGCAGGAAGTCATGTCAGGTGTGTAGAGCTTGCCGTGCTTGATGATAAATATGTTTTCGCCCGCTCCCTCCGCCACATACCCATCCACATCCAGCAGCAGCGCTTCATCATAGCCGTCATTGGCAACTTCCTGATGGGCCAGTATTGAGTTGGCATAAGTGGTGACTGACTTGGCGCGGCACATGTTGACGTTGACATGGTGACGCGAAAATGAGGACGTTTTGACACGGATGCCGTTTACCAGCCCCTCCGTGCCCAAATACGCGCCCCACGGCCAGGCGGCGATAGCGACATGCACAGAAAGCGTTTTGGCTGAAATGCCCATGGCTTCCGAGCCATAAAAAACAATGGGACGGATATAACATGACTCCAGCTTGTTATGCCTCACCATATCGCATTGGGCTTGCATCAGCGTGGCCTTGTCATATGGCATTTTCATCATGAAAATATGCGCCGAATTGAATAATCGGTCGGTATGTTCCCGCAGACGAAAAATCGCAGGCCCCCGTGGTGTCTGGTAGGCCCTCAGGCCCTCGAATACCCCCAAGCCATAATGAAGAGTGTGGGTAAGCACATGCGTGGTTGCGTCGCGCCACGGAATTATTTTTCCATCGCTCCAGATTACGCCGTCGCGGTCAGCCATTGACATTCAGAGGACTCCGGAGAGAATTTAGATTTGCATATTCTAACGCATTTTTCAGTGGAAAATGAGAGGCGGCGGCGCATGCCGCTCTTGCAATGTAACGAATGCCCGCGGTTGCCATATTTGATCAACCGACAATCGGACGCGGGAACCGAAAATAGTCTGCTTGTGTGCACTTGCTGAAGAATGCCCCGGTTTAATCGCCCTGACCGCTGCCGGAAAAAATAAGGTTTATTTATGGTCAAAAGCAGCTAAAGATGGGATGAGCCAAAGACCTCATCCCATAAGCGCAGTACTGCCGCGGTTTCGTTTTTCACTTGATCTGCTTCAACCCGGGCAAACTTTTGTGATTTGCTATCCGCTGAAGGCGTTCCCGTCAGGCCCGAGTCGCCGCTCAATCTTAGCTGATGCTGCAAGCGCCGGAATTCGCGATAGGCATTGAGGGCGCGTTCGCGCGTTATCCGCGTCGATAAGCCCCAATTTTCCCGCAAGTTTCAGCAGTGCGATATTACCAATATTGTTGGTCAAATCCAGGTACTTGAAAGCATGGCTCAGGATCAGATATTGCACAATGAATTCAACATCGATTATGCCGCCGCGATCGTGCTTGACGTCGAATAATCCGCTTGCATTCGGATGGGCGTCGAATATCTTTTGCCGCATCGCCAACACTTCGCGCTTCAGCACCGACGATTCGCGCTGTTGGCAAAGAACTTCCTTGCGAATACGCTCGAAAGCTTCTCCCACACTGAATATCCCCGGCCACAAACCGGGCCCGCGTCAATGCCTGATGCTCCCACACCCAAGCCTGGTTCCGCTGATATTGATCAAAAGCGTGGATGGAACTCACCAGCAAGCCACTGCTGCCATTCGGGCGCAAGCGCAAATCGGTTTCGTACAGCAATCCGGCGGATGTGTAACTGGTAAGCCAGACGTTGATGCGCTGGCTCAGCCTGGCGTATATTTCGGATGCATCGGGATGGGTATCATCATAAAGAAAAATGATGTCGAGATCCGATGCATAACCCAACTCTTTCCCGCCCAGCTTGCCGTAGCCGATGATGCCGAAAGCAGGTTCATCCCGATGCTTCCTCCGCAATCCCGACCACGCCAGACGCAACACCGTATCGAGTATCAAATCTGCCAGCTCGGTCAAGTGATCACTCAAGGTTTCCAGCGGCAGCAAACCTTCCACATCCCTGGCCAACAATTGAAATACCTGGGCATGGTGAAAATGCCGCAGTACATCCATTTGTTCCTCGATGTCGTTGCCTCCCGAACTGCCAGCGTCTTCCAATTGCTGAATCAATCTTGCTCTGGATCGGGACCAGTCGGGTGGGCTTTGAAAATCGGCAGGACTAAGCAACTCGTCCAGCAATATCGGGTGGCGGCTCAGATAATCACCGGCCCATTGGCTTGCGCTGACAAGCCGGGCTACCCGTTCCAGCGCCCTGGGATATTCCCGCAGCAGCGCCAGGTACGCCGCGCGCCGGCTTACGCTTTCCAGCAACTGCAGTAAACGTTCCAGTGTGAGGTCGGCAGACGTAAACCTGGCCGCCGCTTCAATCACGGCTGGCACAAGCGCATCGACCCGTTTTTTGCTGGATTCCGGCAATTGCCGGTAGCGTGTGCCACCACGGAATTCCTGCAGGCGCGAAAGAATGGTTTCCGGAGAGGAAAATCCCATTGTTACCAGTTGTGCGGCAGCCGCCCCGGCTTCGATCCCTTCCTCCTCATTATTGTCCTTATTGTCCTCGGTGTTCCCACTATCCCTATCCTGCCACAATCCCGCAAGTCTGCTCGAAGCCTGCGATTTCCGCGGAGCAGCAAATATTTTCTCGAAGTGACCGGTTACATTGTGGCGATGGATATCGAGCCTGAGCAGAAACTCGTCGTAGGAAGAGAAACCCATGGAAGCAGCGATCAATGACTGGTCCGCTGTAATTTCCGGCAGGGTTTGCGTTTGCTGGTCGTCTAAATACTGCAGGCGGTGTTCGAGTTTGCGCAGAAAGCAATAAGCATCAGAGAGTTCTGCTGCGGCTTTATCTGACAGGAGTTTTTTTTCCCGCAGCCGCTTTAATACGGCAAGCGTGGAACGGATGCGCAAACTGGCGTCCCGCCCGCCCCGAATCAGTTGAAACAACTGGGCAATGAACTCAATTTCGCGAATGCCGCCCGGTCCGAGCTTGATATCTCCGTGCATTTCCCGGCGATTAACCTCCTGCCGTATTTGCGCGTGCAGACTCCGCAAGGATTCATATGCGCCGAAATCCAGGTATTTCCTGAATACAAACGGTTGCGCTATCTGCTCCATAAGAACCAGCCTTTCTGCATCTGGCCCGGCTATTACCCGGCTTTTGATCCAGGCATAGCGCTCCCATTCACGCCCCTGAGTAATGAAATACTCTTCAAGCATGCCGAAGCTCATTGCCAACGGCCCACTCTCGCCATACGGACGCAATCGCATATCCGTGCGAAACACATACCCGTCAGGCGTCACATTGCTGAGGCTGGCGATCAGCTTCCGCCCGAGACGCACAAAAAAATCATGGTTGGAAAGAGACCTGTATCCGTTGGTTTCCCCATCCTCGGGGATAGATAAAAATCAAATCCACATCCGAAGACACGTTGAGCTCGCTACCGCCCAGCTTTCCCATGGCAACCACCAGCATTTCCTGAACCGCGCCTTTGGTACTCCTGGGTTGGCCATAACGGCCGGGATCAGCCAGCCAGCGCTGCTGGCGCTCGAGTGCGAAGCCGATAGCGAGCTCCGCCAGATCAGTCATGGTGGTTACCACTTCGGCAAAACTTGCCAGTCCGCCCAGATCCCGCGTTGCAAGACGCAGCATTACCCGTTTGCGCAAGCTGCGCAGGAGGCCATGCAAACCTGCCTCGTCATTTCCGGCGTCGGAGTCCGCATTCAGAAATACCTGCATCTCTTCCCGGCCAAAAGGGCGCTTCAAGGTTTGCACCAACTCTCCCACCAATGCGGGCTCACTCTCCGCCAGACGCTGCACATAACGGCTGAACGGCAGGACAGCTTCGATTATTTCCCTTGATGGATGATCGCGATGCATGGCTGGAAATTCGGGTTACAATAAACCGGCAAAGATGGTATCCGGTTGACTTGCGTCCACCTATGGAATTGAACAAACAAGTCGTGGCTATATCTAAGCGTTTTATCGTTGGGCTTGCCCTCTGGAACAAGGCTCTGCACACCTTGTAAAGGGGCAGCGATCCAGGTATATAAACCGGAACTATTTATTGAACTTATCAGCATTTTCGCCTCTTGCCCGCCGGGGCGGCTTCATGTTCCGGTTGCTGACCTGGGTCCTGATCGTTGTTGCCGTCTGTCTTTCACTGCTACTGTTATCACTACGCTACTGGCTATTACCTGACATAGAGCAGTATCGTGAAAACATCGCTTCCGCCATTAGCGAAGCTTCCGGGCAGTATATAACCATAGGTGAGATCAGCGCAGATTGGGACGGGTTGCGCCCCCACATGATGCTGAGCGTCGTAAAGGTGCATGACATCGAGGGTGATATCACCTTGCTGTTGCACCGCTTGGAAGGGACGGTTTCATGGCGTTCGATATTACACGGTAAATTGATCTTTCGCGAAATCGCGATCGAGCAGCCCGACCTGATCGTGCGCCGCGACGCAGCAGGCGGGATTCACGTGGCTGGATTCGCGCTCAGCAAAGAATTCACCGGAACGGACCAGGGCTTTTCCGATTGGCTTTTGAATCAGCGGCGAGTCACGATCAATAACGCCAGCATTCTGTGGCAGGATGATCAGCGCGGCGCGGCGGAACTGGAACTGCTGGTCAACCTGCGCCTTGAGAATCGCGGCAGCCGTCACCGGTTCGGCATGCGCGCCATCCCTCCTGCCGAGCTTGCCGCAAGGCTGGATCTGCGCGGTGATTTTACTGGCGAGTCTTTGAATAATTCCGACGCATGGCGAGGCCGCATGTTCATGCAAATAGATCATGCCGATATTGCCGCCTGGCATGTCTGGCTGCCCTTTCCCCCGGAAATCAAGCTGAATCGCGGCGTTGGCGCACTACGTCTCTGGAGCGCAATTAACGGGGCGGACATGACGAAATTAACGGCAGATGTCCGTTTATACAATGTAGAAACACAGTTGGCGCCGGATTTACCCGAATTGAACCTTGCCCGTTTACAAGGTAGAGTTGGATGGAAAAAAATAAACGCCGGAGAGACAGAAGGCGACGAATTTTTCGCACAAAAACTGAGAACCTCTGTTCCCGGGAAACAGAAAGGGGAACTGCCGCCGGTAAATTTCTTGCTGCAGTTGATTCCTGCTCATGGCGAGAAATCCGGTGGCGGAAAACTGATAATCGACAACTCAAAATTGGAGGTTCTTGGGCGCCTCATTAGATACTTGCCGCTGAGCGCCTCACTGCGCGAGCAACTCGGCAGGATCTCGCCTCGCGGAGAAATTCATTCTATGCGGGCACAATGGAGCGGTGAATTGCCGAAACCTTTATATTTCAGTGCAAAGGGCAGTTTCACCAATCTGGGCTTGAAGAAATCCGGGGACATGCCGGTGTTCAGCGGTATTACCGGCAATATCGATGTTACCCAGCGAGGCGGCACGCTGAATCTAAACTCTCAAAACGCCATACTGGAACTGCCCGACGTATTCGGTCACCCGCTCTCATTGGACACCTTTACCGGTCAGGCGAGCTGGGAAGTATTGACGGGTCAAGACTCCATGGCGGATTCCATTGCATTCAAGTTCGCCAATATCGCTTTTTCCAATCCTCAGTTGGCCGGACTGGCTTACGGAAGCTATCGTACTGCAGCAGATGGGCCGGGCACGATTGACCTCACAGGTCATCTGACGCGTGCCGATGCGCGCTATTTGATGCGTTACATGCCAACAGAGACAAGCCGTGGCTCTCCTGACTGGCTTCAGGAATCCATTGTTGAGGAAGGATCTCTCGATGCCGGGCTTCATCTCAAGGGCGATCTGGCGCAATTTCCTTTCGACCACGATAAAAATGGCATTTTCAGGCTAAATGCGAAAGCCTCCGGCATAACCCTGGATCAGATTCCGGGATGGCCGCGAATAGAGGATATATCGGGAAATCTGCAGATTCGCGGCAGCCGGATGGAATTCGACGCTTCGCAGGCTGATATTTTCGGCACCAGCGTAAGCAATGCGAAGCTGCGCATTGCCGACATGACCGCGCCCGATGCAACGCTGAGCAGCGAGATTGAAGCGGACGGCGCTACCCGAAAATTCCTCGAATTCGCCGTCGCCAGCACGGCCGACAACTATGACAACAGACTTGCCGAGAATATCTACATTACCGGAAATGGGAAATTGCTGCTCAAGCTGAATATTCCGCTGCACCGCCCCCAGGCGGTCAAAATAGCGGGAAAGTACGAGCTCATCGATAATCAGATTGATGCCGGTGCGAATGTGCCCGATCTGGAAAACATCAATGGGGTACTGACTTTTGGCGACGCCGGGATAACGATAGAAAATATAACTGCTCGGCTCCTCGGGGGGCCGGTAGTCATCAACGCCGCCCAGATGCCGGACGGGAGTAAGCATTTGTCCGCCGTGGGCAAGGTCAACCTTGACAAGTCATACCAGCCTTCACAAGGCAGGATCACCCACTCGGCGCAGCTATGGACATCGTATTTGCACGGCAGCACGGATTGGCGCGCAGAAGTTCAGATACGCCATGCGTTGATGGATGTATCCATTGAATCGCCGTTGCTCGGCATTACTTCGGATTTACCTGAACCTTTTTCCAAGGCCGCCACAGATGCTGCGCCGCTGCGTTTTGAAAGAAAAGCGGTGGCCCCGAACCGGGACGAATTGATTTTGAGTTACAGCGACCTGATTACGGCGAAAATCAAACGGATTCAGGATAATTCCGGCAAGTATCACGCGGAGCGGGGCCATGTGAATTTCGGTAATACCATGCCTGTCGTTTTACCTCACAAGACCGGGATATTGGTAAGCGGTGCGCTGCCGGTATTGAATCTGGACCGGTGGCATCATTTACTGAAGCAGTTCAATAATGAGCCGGCGTCCGCATCCAGCCTGGCGGAAATCAACCTGAAAATTGACGCGCTCGACTTTCTGGGCAGGCGCCTTAATGACGCTACGCTGAACGCCGACAGGGAAGACGACTTATGGTATTCAACTGTTGCAAGCAAGGAGATCAATGGTGGTATCAGCTGGGATCCGTCCGGCAATGGCAAGGTAGTGGCGAGATTGAACAGATTGGCCATTCCCACAGCCTCTCCCAGTTCTGATCCGGGTTTGGCCAACACAAGGACGGCGGCGAGGAAACGACTTGCCCGCACTTGATATAACAGCGGATGACTTCGTCATTGGCAAGGCGCAATTGGGCAAGCTGGAATTGCTGGCTGGTCAGGAAGGGCGGAATTGGGGCATCGAGAAGCTGCAAATAACCAATCCGGACAGTTCGATAATGATCCATGGGATATGGCAAAATCGGACCGCGTCGCCTCGCGTTCATGCAGATCTCACACTGAAGGCGACCGACATCGGCAAGTTCCTGACGCGCCTCGGCCATGAAGATCGCGTAACACGTGGAAGCGGCACGGTTGAGGGCGCATTGTCCTGGCATGGCAATCCCGAGTCGATAGATTACTCCACCCTGTCTGGAAACTTCAAGCTGAATGCCAGACGAGGACAATTTCCTCGATTTGAGCCAGGAATTGGCAGACTGTTCGGTATTTTCAACCTCCGATCGCTACCACGAAGAATCACCCTGGATTTCCACGATGTATTCAGTGAGGGTTTCGGGTTTGATGATATTTCCGGGGATGTGAAAATTATCGCGTGGCGTGGCGTTTACCGATGACCTTCGAATCGAAGGTCCTTCTGCAAAGGTTGTCATGGATGGGGAGATGAATCTGGAAGCGGAAACCCAGAAGCTGCATATCAAGGTTACGCCGTCATTTGGATTGGCCACTCCCGTTGTCGGCATGGCAACCGTGATTGCAAGCACGGCAATGCAAACCCCGGCCACATCCAATGAATATGATATTACCGGTACCTGGACCGATCCGGTTGTAACTAAAATACGGCAGCAGGAGCGGGGTACAATCGAACGGGCGCCTTGATGTCAATGGCCACGAGCCGCACAGATGAAAAAAACTTCGAAGCTCTTGAAGGCGGAAGCATAATGAAAGCGCACGGACGTTCCGGATTTTGCAGCTAGCGAGCTCAAGCCACCCATGGAAGGCAAAAAATATGCCGGATCGTCATGGATACAGGCTTTAAGGGTTTATTTTGACATTGTTTTAAGTTACTCTGTTTCCTGAGGGCGATTCATCTTCATGCTCATTTTATGGCGATTGAAGCCCTATTATCGCCGCCAGCCGAATCCTGATCATAAATATGTCTTTTAGCTCAATTACCTGTAACGCGCCTGCGCCTGGAGAGGCAAAGGAGGGTTCTATTCGTGTCGCCGCCATTCAAATGTCGGCTGGACCTAATATAAATGGCAATCTGGAAGAAGCTGCCCGTCTGCTTGCCATGGCTGCTTCGCAGGGAGCGAAACTGGCTGCCCTGCCCGAATATTTTTGCCTTATGGGCATGAGAGACGCCGATAGGGTAGCGGCGCGCGAGCAGATCAACAGCGGGCCCATACAGCAATTTCTGAGCAATATCGCCAAACGGCTGGGTATATGGCTGGTGGGAGGTTCTGTACCGCTGGAGTCTTCCAGTCCGGACAAGGTCAGGAATAGCTGCCTGGTGTATGATGACAAAGGACAGCAGGTTGCACGTTACGATAAAATACATCTATTCGGCCTGGAACTCGGGAACGAACGCTATGCCGAGGAAGAAACGATCGAAGCGGGTTGCGGCGTCGTGGCCCTGGACTCGCCGTTTGGCCGTATCGGTCTTTCCATTTGTTATGATTTGCGGTTTCCCGAGCTCTACCGTTCCATGGGACAAGTGGATATCATTTTCGCTCCGGCGGCTTTCACCGCAACTACGGGGAAAGCTCATTGGGAAACCCTGATTCGTGCCCGCGCCATAGAAAATCTCGCGTATGTGGTTGCGCCCGCTCAAGGGGGCTACCATATCAACGGGCGTGAAACCCACGGGGACAGCATGATTGTCGACCCATGGGGCGTGGTGCTGGATCGCCTTCCACGGGGATCAGGCGTCGTGATTGCGGATATCAATCGCGAATATCAGGCCAGCTTGCGCAATAGTTTGCCGGCGCTGAATCACCGTACCTTGCATCATTGTTGAATCTATCGCCTTTTTTTCTGTCTACCGGATATCATGATTACAGAACCCCTCATCCAACCCAGCGATCTTTTCGCCACTGCCAACAGCTGTCTCCTCGCACCTCATGAGATAGATACAGCTGGATTACAGAAGGTGTTCGGTCAGATGCTCACGCATCGCGTCGAGTATGCTGATCTCTATTTTCAGTATAGCCGCGCCGAAGGCTGGGCTCTGGAAGAAGGCATCGTCAAATCGGGCAGCTTCAATATCGATCAGGGGGTAGGCGTGCGCGCGGTCAGCGGGGACAAGACGGCGTTTGCCTATTCGGACGACATCAGCATGCCTGCCCTTGCCTCAGCCGCTCAGGCTACCCGCGCCATTGCCAGTCATGGCGTAGCGCAATCGGTGCAAGCGGTCAAACGCAGTAAAGGGCGCGAACTTTATTTGCCCCAGGATCCTATCGCCAGCCTTAAAGATACTGACAAAGTGGCGTTGCTGGAAAAGCTCGAGGGTTATGCCCGCGCCCTGGACAAACGTGTTATCCAGGTGATGGCGTCTCTCGCGGGAGAATACGAAGTGGTGCTGGTGGCGCGCAGCGACGGTCTCGTCGCTGCGGATGTGCGGCCTCTTGTGCGGCTCTCGGTGCAAGTCATCGCCGAAGAAAACGGCAATCGCGAGCAAGGGGTGGCCGGTGGCGGAGGACGCTTCGATTATGCTTATTTCACTGACGACGTACTGCGCGATTATGCTGCGAAAGCAGTGCACCAGGCCATTGTCAATCTGGGCGCCAAACCGGCGCCGGCGGGGACAATGACGGTAGTGCTGGGCGCCGGCTGGCCGGGAATACTGTTGCATGAGGCCATCGGCCACGGCCTGGAGGGGGACTTCAACCGCAAGGGTAGTTCCGCATTCGCCGGGCGCATCGGCGAACGGGTGGCTGCAACAGGTGTAACCGTGGTGGACGACGGCACGATCGCACGGCGGCGCGGATCACTAAATATCGATGACGAGGGAAATCCTACGCAATGCACCGTATTGATCGAAAACGGGATACTCAAGGGCTACCTGCAGGACAGCCTGAACGCGCGGCTGATGAATGTACCCGTGACGGGTAACGCGCGACGCGAATCGTTTGCGCATATCCCGATGCCGCGCATGACCAACACCTATATGCTGAACGGCGATAAAAGCCCCGATGAGATCATTGCTTCAGTGAAGCATGGTTTATATGCCGTGAATTTCGGCGGAGGCCAGGTAGATATCACCAGCGGGAAATTCGTGTTCTCCGCTGCGGAAGCGTATATGATCGAAAACGGAAAAATCGCTTATCCGGTAAAAGGCGCGACTCTGATTGGCAATGGCCCCGATGTGCTTACTCGAGTTTCGATGATAGGCAACGATATGTCGCTTGATCCGGGCGTTGGTACCTGCGGTAAAGAAGGTCAAAGCGTACCGGTCGGGGTCGGTCAGCCAACGCTACGCATAGATGGATTAACGGTAGGAGGAACTGGCTGATTGGGAGTTCGTCCTGCGATCGCAAAACCGCGGATAAGTGCGTACACCGGACCGCCGAACCGCCGCTTCACCTCCAGCCAGTACAAAAAACCCGATTCTACTTCACCTCATTCCCGATTCTAACGATCCTGGTACCCGCCAACCGGTCATGCAGGAATAGGCCGTCACGGTCGAACAACGCCCACAGTATTCCGCAGCCAAAGAAAAAAAAGCCGATTACTGCGAATAAGTAACGCGCCAGCGCCTGCTTCAGAAAAAGCTGTCCTCCATCCGCCCTGATCACCCGAAGTTTCCAGGTTTGCATGGGTAGTGTTTGCCCGCCATGTGTCCAAAACCAGGTGAAATAAATACCTGCAACCATCAGGAGGTAAAGCTGAAACGCGGGCCGGAAAAAAGAGAACCGGTGTCCCGGAATACCAGATGAAACGCGAAGCTCGCGATAAACAGAACCGCAACCAGAATCAGAAATTCATAGATCATGCTCAGCAGCCGCCGCCACAACCCGGGTGCGGAGGCTTTCATCATTTGGGAGGGCTCATTCAGGAGCGCTTTCGTCTTTTTTATAATGCCCTACTAATAGAAACGGCAAAAAAACAGGAAGGCCAGCTGGCGCCTTATTGTTCTCTCCGACCCCCGGAATTTTGCTCATATTCGCGCCACTTCCGCTTTATTTCATGACGCTTGTCCGGCGGCATTTTTTTGATCGTCTTATACTTCTCTCGCACCAATTCGCGCTGCTCGGGAGTAAGCGAGTACCAATCGCGCATCTGCAACTGGGTGCGATGTTGCTCAGAAGGTGTCATTCCGGGGTAGCGTTTCGCGATGCCCAGCCATTTCTTCTTTTTTGCGGGGTCCATATCGTTCCACTCTTGCGCAAGCGGAGCCAGGACTTCCCGTTGCTGAGGCTTCAACTTCTCCCATGAAGGCTGGCCAGCTTCAGATAAAGCGGATAGTGACAGGCATAAGCAAAACGCTGCTACTAGTACGGATCTAGCCATGCATCAAACTCATCGTCGAGATAAGCATTTATTGGCAGCTCGTCGACGAGCAGCATGATGTCAATTTCCTCATTTTCGTCGCCCTGCTGAAGAGCCTGCCAATAGACGACACTCGCCAAGGCAAACAGCAGCGCTATAGCCGATAGCAGTTTTCTGGTCCTGGAATGCCAATCGTGACCGGTCCGCGCGGAAGCGCCCTGCCCAGCGTCAACCATTGCCTCGGCCGTATGGTAATTCTCAAGGGAAGCTCTACGCGCAGATTCAAGGCGATTCAAGGTGCCTTGCTTGATATCGTCCAGGCCGTTATCCAGTAGATGCGCTACCTTTCTCCCTACTTCAGATTCTCTCATAGCTCAATTCCGTCTTTTTTCAATATCCTGCCAAGAGTATGGGCTGCTCGCGAACAGTGAGTCTTCACGCTTCCTTCCGAACACCCCATAATCTTTGATGTTTCAGAAACATCCATCTCCTCCCAGTAACGCAGGAGAAAAGCTTCCCGTTGACGTGGCGGAAGGGTTTTAATGGCCTTCTCGATCAGATCCATCAATTGCGATTGTTCTAGTTGTGCACGTGGGTCCGCAAAATTAGACGACCCGCCGGGCTGCAAAGTTTCCAGTGTTTCCAGTGGATCGTAGTCTTCATTTTCCGTTTCCCGATTGCGAGGAATAAATGATGAAAACAAGGTGGTCCATAAGGAGCGGGTTTTCTGCCGCCTGTAAAAATCCCGTATGGTATTTTGCAGAATACGCTGAAACAGGAGAGGCAATTCTTCTAACGGCTTGCCGGCATACTTCTCCACGAGCTTGGTCATGGAATCCTGAACAATATCCAGCGCAAGATGTTCATCTCGTACGGCGAACAAAGCCTGCTTGTAGGCGCGCCGTTCAGTTTCAGCCAGAAAATTGGAAAATTCCTGTTTAGTAGCCAGGACAATTTGCCTATGGGAAGATGAAAAACAGGAGACAGACTCGCACCCGCCGCAATATTAGCAAATTTTTTCCGATTTACCCGAACAGTTTGCGGGAAAAAGGCAGAGCATACGCTACTCGCTACTAGGAACCACGGCTGAATTTTGCGGAATTAAATACTCGTACTATTGAGCCAGCCGGCCAACTCCAGAATGCGGCGCGTTTAGCGGCTAAACTATCGGGAAGATGACTCGGTGGAGCAGTAATTTTTCGTCTGCTTTTGCGAGATTGATTTGAACGGCAAGCAAAACAATGCTTATCAGCTCTGCAGCCCAACTCGATCGCGAACCAATTGCGGGAACTTCAGTCGTATCATTCAATTTCTACCCTGCGACAATTTGTCGCATTGTTACGACCGCTTTTCCAGCCTATCATGCTGCTTACCGTTTGATAGGGAATCAGGCAGGGATCGGAACTCAGCATAGGTAAAAATATTACTATACGTAGATTTGCAGGTTAGTGGTAAAATTTTAATGTGGATTGCGACTGATTCTTAATTAGATTTACATTATTAATGTTCAATATTCTGAAATCCCCATTCTGGTTATTCCGCAACAGCCGGACAAGGCTGCCCCTGGTCTATCCCTCGCGCTCTCGGGAGACCGGGCCTGAAACGCAGCAGCCTTACAGGATTGCTGGCTGGCGCACAAATACCGCCTGGCGCCGTCGATCCGATGGAGGACGTTCCACCCTGCGCTGTCTGGCTCTCGTGTTGATGCTGAGTTTCGCGAACGCCGCCAGTGCGGCTGAGAGCGTTCGTCCTTTTACTGTGGGAAGTCTTGATCAGATTCTCTGCGCCTCGTGCGGGCAAACCTTTCATTCTCGTTTTGTGGTCGCTTGAATGTCAGTATTGCCCAACCGAGCTTAAAATGCTGAGTGAACTCAAACGCAGCCATCCCAAGCTGGACGTCGTACTGATTGCCACCGATGCCGTAAGTGATACGCCACAAATCGGCGCTCGGGCGAAAAGCTACGGGATGGGCAAGGTTGAGCAATGGGTCTTTGCAGAGGACATGCCGGAGCGCTTGCGTCTTGAAATTGATGGCCGCTGGTATGGCGAAGTGCCGCGAACCTATTTTTATGATCGAAAGCACCAGCGCGAAGTCAAGACCGGCTTGATAAACAAGAAGTTCGTCGAAGACTGGTTAGCCCGCAATGCAGCAACTGACTCGTAACATTGGGCACAATGCAATGAAGCATAATCCTGCTTTCTTGCCCAGCCTGATGTTTGTCCTTGCAATCCACGGGGCGCTGCTTTACTACTTGTTCAAGCAGGAGATAATTCCTCCGCCGGAACAGCTGGTGACGCTGATGGTCGATTTTATCCCTTCGTCCAGGCCAAAGGAAGAATCCAAGCCTGAGCCGCCTCCCCCTGTACCCAAACCCCAACCCGTGAAGAAACCGAAAGCACGCCAATTGGTGGCGGAAACGCCGGTACTGTCCGAGAGCGAACCGATTGCACCCCCTCCCCCGGCAGAACCGGAACCAGAGCCGGTAGTGGAAGCGCCGCCTGCGCCTCCAGCCCCACAAATGCCGGCAGGACCCGTCACGTTGTCCTCGGAGCTATCTGTTGGATGTCCGCAACTGAACGCGCCTGCTTATCCTCCGCTTTCGCGACGGCTTGGCGAGGAGGGAAAGCTGGTATTACGGGTAGAGCTGGATGAAAAAGGTCACGTTCATTTGGCACAGGTCGTCGACAGCAGCGGTTTCAAACGGCTCGATGAAGCCGCCATGGCGGCGGTGAAAACCTGGCGCTGCAATCCGCCCATGCGCAATGGCCAGCCCGTCCGTGCCATTGCTTTGCAACCTTTCAACTTTGTACTCCAAGGAGATTGATTCTATGGAAAAAGGCCTCGGTTTTTCAAATTTTCTCACGCAGCTCGATGGCGTGGGTATCAGTGTGCTTGTACTGCTGCTTGCGCTTTCGGTGGCGAGCTGGTACCTGATACTCACCAAGAGCATTTCGAACTTTCTGGCAGGGAGACGCGCAGATGCTTTTCTCAAGCGTTTCTGGAGCGCCAGTTCGTTGCAGGAAGTGAACTCGACGCTGAAGGAAGGGTCGCGACGATAATGCGTTTGCGCAACTTGCCCAGCAGGCGATGGATGCCGCGGTGGATTCTGAAAAGCATGGCTTGCAGAGGCTGGCCGCAGCGGGTGGGGCAAGCGAATTCATCACACGGGTATTACGGAATGGGCTCGACCAGGAAGCTACCCGCGTCGAAAACGGTCTTACCGTGATAGCCTCAGCGGGTTCGGCGGCGCCATATATCGGCTTATTCGGCACGGTATGGGGCATCTACCACGCGCTGGTGCAGATTGGGCTATCCGGCCAGGGCACGCTCGATAAAGTGGCGGGTCCGGTCGGCGAAGCATTGATAATGACGGCACTGGGACTGGCTGTTGCGATTCCCGCGGTTTTGGCCTATAACACGTTTGTGCGGCGTAATCGCATATGGCTGGCGCGTCTGGATTCTTTTGCGCATGATCTTTTTGTATTGATCGCTGTCGGCACGAAAACCAATAGCTCCGCAGGGGATGAACGATCGCTGCGGGTCGTTGCTCCTATCGTTTCACCCGCGGTTGCTCCCACCGAACGGAGGTCGTAATGGCATTTGGCAGCATGGACCGTGGCAATCGCCAGTTACCGATGACTGAAATCAATGTAGTGCCGCTGGTCGATGTAATGCTCGTATTGCTGGTGATCTTCATCATTACCGCACCGTTGCTGACACATTCGGTTAAAGTCGATCTACCGAAAGCATCAAGCAGCCCGAATATTACGCAACCGGACCATATCGAATTCGCGCTTCGCGAAGACGCAAGCCTTTACTGGAATGGGGAACCGGTCACCATCGACCAGTTGGCGCCGCGGTTTGCCGCAACGACAGAACAGAACCCCAATATCGAACTGCATATTCGCGCCGACGCGCATGTTGATTACGAACATGTGGCAAGAGTGATGTCTATTGCAGCAAAAGCCGGATTGGTACGAATCGGATTTGTTACCGATCCTTCACAACATTAAAAAGGCAAGTTGCAGAGGTATGGGCTGGAACACGATGTCAATCGCGAGAAATCCAGGCATGGGCATACGTTGTAGCAGATGCCTTCCGGTCTCCGTAATCGAAGCCCTATGCCCTTAGCCGCTCGAACTCGCTGGCGAAGCTTCCTGCTGCATGGTTCCATTGCCGGCACAGCCCTCGGCCTGGGTTTAATGTCCTGGTACATTGCCAAGCCAATGGCAACCCGGATCCACCAGACCGTCCCAGGAGAACGGCTCACAGTTAACGCCACGCCGGACATCGACATCAGTCTGGATGCCGACAGCAGTGTGACTGTCAGCAACGCGGAACCTCCCCAGATCGAGTTGCTGCGCGGCAACGCTTATTTCGATGCCAAGGGCAATGGCGCCGGCAAGCTGCAGTTAAAAGTGGGCAAAACATACATCAGGGATATCGGAACACGTTTCAGCGTCCGTAAATTTGCGAACGGGGGCACAATTGCCGTTTCCAATGGCCAGGTAGAGATCCAGGTAGAAACGGGAAAATACCTGATCGGGGCGCACGAGCGAGCGGATTTTGATGGTATACGTGTTACCGGTCAGCGAATCATCGCTGATGCGGACGTGGCGCCTTGGCATCCCGCCCGATAGATATTTTGTTTCTCCTGTCCGCTCCTTTACGGACCTCTTTGCGTAGGTACTGGCGCAACGTCGCCGGATGCAACACTCTACTCCTGTCCCTGGTCCGGCACTGGCTCCAGCGCCACCATCACTCTACCGCCAGCTGAAAACCAGCGCACCCCATGAAGCCCATTGCAATCTTCAGACACTTTCCTGCCGAGGGCCCCGGCTATCTGGCCACATTCCTTGATTCTCATGCTATCCCATGGCAACTCGTCAAGATCGACGCCAACGAGACGCTGCCCGCTAGGGCGGACCAGTTCAGTGGGCTGGTATTCATGGGTGGGCCAATGAGCGTGAACGACAACTTGCCGTGGATCGGGCCGGCACTTGCCTTGATCCGGCAGGCGGTATCGAGCAATACGCCCGTATTGGGCCACTGTCTCGGTGCGCAATTGATGTCAAAGGCGCTGGGCGGAACCGTAAGCAGAAGCCCGGTCAAGGAAATCGGGTGGGGTGAAGTGTGCGTCGCGGATAATGCAGAGGCACGCCGTTGGTTTGGAGAATTGTCGAAATTTGAGGCGTTCCACTGGCACGGCGAAGTTTTTACCATCCCGAAAGGCGCAACCCCTCTGCTTTCAAGCCCCTGTTGCGAGAATCAGGCGTTCGCGATGGATAAGCACCTCGGGCTGCAATGTCATGTCGAAATGACTGAAGAAATGGTAAGGAGCTGGTGCAAATCAGGCGCTGCGGAAATCGCCGCCAGTCCCGAACCATCGGTAGAATCGGTAGAAGCAATCCAGATGGACCTCGCTCAGCGAGTGCCGCGGTTGAATCAGGTCGCGAGTCGCCTATACGAGAAGTGGATTTCAGGCCTGTTGTGAGAAATTTCCGCGATGACAAATCCGATGCGTTATTCGCGGAAATTCTGGAATTGAAGCGGGAAATTCAGTAATGGATTTCTTGACCAGCTGTATCGCCTCCTGCAAGGTATCCCGCTTAGCGCCTGAAACACGCACTGCCTCTCCCTGAATACTGCCCTGCACCTTGAGCTTACTGTCCTTGATAAGCCTGATGATTTTTTTTGCCAGTTCGCTTTCCACTCCCGTTTTAACCGTGACTTGCTGTTTGACCTTATTGCCGCTGATCTTTTCCGGCTCTCCCTTTGTCCAGGCAGCGCACGTCGACATTGCGCTTGGCGAGCTTGGCCATCAGAATGTCCAGCACCTGGCTCAGCTTGAATTCATCATCGGCAAAAACGGTGAGGGTGTAATCAGCCTGTTCCACGCGCGCATCCGATCCCTTGAAGTCGAATCGGGTACTTACCTCCTTATTCGTCTGGTCAATCGCGTTTCTGACTTCCTGTTTATCAACCTCGGAAACAATATCGAACGATGGCATGAGCAACTCTCCTTTTATCGGACTGAAAACATGCTTAGCCGAAGATCATGGAATCGCAGCCGGACAATTACCTGCTGTTTTCCAGATTTGCCGCTATACGCATCCGTAGCGCGTTCAATTTGATGAACCCTGCGGCATCTGCCTGATTGTATGCGCCTTGATCGTCCTCAAACGTAGCGATATCAGGATCGAACAGCGAATCTGTCCTGGAGTCCCGTTCCGACCACGATCACATTTCCCTTGTAAAGCTTCACCCGTACCCAGCCGTTTACATGAGCCTGGGATGCATCAATCATGGTTTGCATCATTTTACGCTCCGGACTCCACCAATAACCGTTATAGATAAGCTCGGCATAGCGCGGCATCAGTTCATCTTTCAGATGCGCTACTTCCCGGTCGAGGGTGATGGATTCGATGGCGCGGTGGGCGCGCAGCATGATGGTCCCGCCCGGGGTCTCGTAACACCCGCGGGATTTCATCCCGACGTAGCGGTTCTCGACCAGGTCCAGTCGTCCGATGCCGTGCTTGCCGCCCAATTGATTAAGCCGTGCAAGCACACTGGCCGGCGAGAGATCGTCGCCGTTGAGCGCCACGATGTCGCCCTGCCTGAATTCCAGGTCCAGCGTATTCCGCCTTGTCTGGCGCGCTTTCGGGTGATACGCTCCAGCGCCACATGGATTCTTCCGGCTCCTGCGCGGGGTCTTCCAGAATACGGCCTTCATAAGAAATATGCAGCAGATTGGCATCCATGCTGTACGGGGAGCCTCCCTTCTTCTTCATCTCTACCGGGATGCCATGCTGTTCCGCATAGTTCAAAAGCTTTTCCCGGGATGTAAGGTCCCATTCGCGCCACGGGGCGATCACCCGAATATTGGGTTCAAGCGCGTAATAGCCGAGCTCAAAGCGCACCTGGTCATTGCCTTTTCCCGTCGCGCCATGAGAAACCGCGTTTGCCCCGGTTTCATGCGCGATTTCAATCTGACGCTTGGCGATCAACGGCCGGGCGATACTGGTGCCGAGCAGGTACTCACCTTCATAAACAGCATTGGCGCGGAACATGGGAAATACGAAATCGCGCACGAATTCTTCACGCAGATCCTCGATGAAAATTTCCTTTACCCCTAGCTGCCGGGCCTTTGCGCGTGCAGGTTCCACCTCTTCACCCTGCCCGATATCCGCGGTAAAGGTGACAACTTCGCACTGATAAGTATCTTGCAGCCATTTTAAAATCACGGAGGTATCCAGACCACCGGAGAACGCCAGAACAACCTTGTTAATTTCAGGCACATCAGCCTTGCTTATTTTTTTCATGCTTGACTCGCTGTTAAAACTCCAAACGCAACCTAATTTTCGAAGCGGTTTCTAAAACCAGAATTTTTTCGGGATACGCGCATCGCGGTTTCCGCATTGTCTGCCTGATCCGGATTGGCTGCTCACTCGCGTAGCAGCAGTAGTGGAACGGCTGTTTGAAATTTGAGTGGTCAGACTTCCTTCAATCTTCCCAACAACAAATATTCAATCAGCGCCTTCTGGGTGTGCAACCGGTTCTCGGCTTCTTCCCATACGATCGACTGCGGCCCCTCGATGACCTCCGCCGCCACTTCTTCACCACGGTGAGCCGGCAGGCAGTGCATGAACAGCGTATCTTTCTTGGTGCAGGACATCATTTCCGCGTCTACGCGAAAATCCGCAAAATCTTTCTTTCGCTCCTCGGTTTCCGCCTCGAATCCCATACTGGTCCAGACATCGGTGGTGACGAGATCGGCATCTTTCACTGCGTCATGCGGATCCGCAAACTCCTCGTAGTGGTCCGTACCATAAAGCCCGGCCCGTTCCGGCTCCACTTCGTAACCCCGGGGAGTCGAGACATGCACATTGAAGCCGAACACCTCCGCTGCCTGAAGCCATGTGTTGCAGACGTTATTCGAATCCCCGATCCACGCGATCGTCTTGCCGGCGATACTTCCTCGCTGCTCAATAAAAGTATAAATATCGCCCATGATCTGACACGGGTGATATTCATCTGTCAATCCGTTGATTACGGGCACACGCGAATTTGCTGCGAAACGCCGGATAATATCGTGTTCATAGGTACGGATCATGACGATATCCACCATGCGCGAGATGACGCGCGCCGCATCTTCTACGGGCTCGCCCCGGCCCAGCTGAGTATCCCGGGTGGAGAGATAGATCGCCGCGCCGCCCAACTGATGCATGCCCGCCTCGAACGAGAGGCGTGTGCGAGTCGAATGTTTGTCGAAAATCATCGCAAGAGTCCGGTCCTGCAAGGGCCAATAGCGCCTGTATTGCTTGAACTCCTGCTTGATCCAGCGTGTACGCTCGAACAGATACTCGAATTCCTCCCGGGAAAAATCGTTGAACTGTAGAAAGTGCTTGATCTGCATAATTTTTTGAAACACATATGGAACCCGAATCGCGAAAACATGTACCGGCAGGTATCACGACCCACTTTTCGGGATTTGCAACCTCGTCAAGCCGCCAAAAAGTCCTTCACTATGCCGGATAAAATGGATACCACCTGCTCCGCCTCGCTCCGCTGGATTACCAGCGGCGGCAGCAGACGCACCACCTTGTCCGAGGTCACATTGACCAGAAGTCCTTTTTTCAATGCCGTTTTTACAAGCTCGCCACATGGTCTGGAAAGTTCGATACCAATCATCAATCCCTGACCACGAATTTGCACTACGTCCGGCAGGCCCGCCAACTCCGCTTTGAACATGCTGCGCATGAAGTCGCCCTGCTCCATTGCGTTTCTCAGCAAATCCTGATCTTCGATCACTTTGAGCGTAGTCAGCGCGGCCGTACAGGCAAGTGGGTTGCCTCCAAAAGTGGAGGCGTGATTGCCGGGCTTGAATACTTTCGCCGCCGTACCTTTTGCAAGACACGCACCGATAGCTACTCCAGAACCCAAGCCTTTGGCCAGCGTAATCACATCGGGAGTAATGCAGCTGTGTTGAAAGGCGAACCAGTTACCGCTGCGGCCGATTCCGCACTGCACCTCATCCAGCATCAGCAGCCAGCCGTTTTGATCGCAGAGATGGCGCAAGCCCTGCAGATAGTTCGCTTGCGGTACATTGACGCCCCCTTCGCCCTGATAGGGTTCAACCAATATGGCTACTACATTCTTGTTGTGCACGCCCACTTGCGCTACGGCTTCAAGGTCGTTGTACGGAACCCGTGCAAAACCGGTTAGCAGCGGTTCGAAACCCGCCTGAACCTTGCGGTTGCCACTCGCTGTCAAGGTTGCCATGGTTCGTCCGTGAAAGGATTTTTCCATGACAATAATGGTAGGCAGATCTATATTTTTGCCATGTCCATATAGTCTTGCCAACTTGATCGCAGCTTCATTCGCTTCGGCGCCAGAATTGCAGAAAAATGCATTATCCATTCCCGACAGCAAGGCCAGCCTGGTGGCGAGCTGTTCCTGCTTCCCTATGTGATAAAGATTGGAAGTATGGATAAGCGTACCGGCCTGCTTGCAAATCGCCTTAACAAGCTCCGGATGACAATGTCCCAGCCCGCATACGGCAACGCCTGCAAGCGCATCGAGATAACGCTTGCCCTCTTCGTCCCACAGCCACACGCCTTCCCCCCTTACGAAGGTGACGGGTAGCGGTAGATAAGTGTTCATCAAATTGGGCATATAAGTATCCGTCTTGCTGTGATCCGCATGGGGCGGCGTCACCGTCGCATCCGAAGGGGATTTGTTCAGAGATTCCATAGGTAGGGCGCCCGCATTCGCCAGCTTGGAAAGCGGCACGGCGGCAATAAGCCGCCGTGCGCCATGATGAATAGTTTGTTGTGCAACTCGTTATGGTTACCTATTTAACCAGCTTTTTCAAGCCTTTTTCCTCAGCGGCGGTAAGTAGCCTCAAACAGGGCAGATAGCCATCGTAAACAATCCCATGCACTTCCACGCGTTTTTGAGAACGCAGCATGCTCACAAGATATTGCACGACCTCGTGCGTAATCGTTTGCCCTGGCACCAGTACGGGAATGCCGGGCGGATACGGAGTAATCTGATCCGCGCAAACCCTGCCTTTCAGCTCGTCATTTATTCGCTCCTGTTCATCCAGCAGCGGCACCCGTTCGCCCCCGGAGTAAAACGCATCGCGCGGCAGATATTTCAGATCGGTAAAGCCTGGAATCTCCGGAATCTGGTAGAGCCGCCGCGGCGCACGGCCTTCGCGCGCGATGCGCATCAACGCATCATAAAGACGCGAAACCTTGCTACGCGTAGTGCCTATGGTAAGAAGCAGAGTGAGGGTATTGAATGTAGATTTCTCCACCTGGATATTATATCGCTCGAACAATTCCCGGATTAAGTCCTCCACAGTAAAACCGCACCGGGAAATATCTACCGTAACTTTGGTGGAATCGAGCAGTATATTGTCATGCTTCACCTCATCAGGCAATAGATCAGCGAGTTCCAGCACGCGGAATACACCCGTGGAATTGATCTGGTCACGCACTTCCTTCGCCAATTCCAGCGTGCGCGACAGCAGTTTGTAACCCTCCAGCGTTGCCTGTTTGCGCGCTACGTCCAGGCTCGCGATCATGCTGTACTGCGGGCTGGTGGAAGTGTGCATATTGAAATTTTCGCGAAACAGATGCTCGTTGAACTCGGGGTCATTGATGTGGATCATGCTGGACTGCGAGAATGCCGATAGCACTTTGTGCGTACTCTGGGTGGCGTAATCTGCGCCCGCCTCCAGTGCGGTCGGACGGAAAGCGGGGTGAAAGCGGGCGAACCCGTACCATGCTTCGTCGATGATAACCTTGATGCCCTTGGCATGCGCTGCCTCGATAATGGGACGCAAATCGTAGCGCAGACCATCATAAGTACAACTGGTGAGTATAAGCGCCTGTGCATCCGAATGTTCTTCGATGGCGTTGAACAGCGTCTGTTTCGGCACCGGGCCGTAAACACCGAATTTCTTGTTCACCGATGAGTCGAGATAGACCGGATGAGCGCCGGATAATACGACGCCGTGATGCACGGATTTGTGGCAGTTCCGATCCAGCAACAGCTTTTCGCCGGGTGCGAGCAGTGTCTGGAATATCACCTTGTTGGCGGTGGAGGTACCGTTAGTGGCGAAAAACGTGCGCCGCGCGCCAAATGCCTTTGCTGCAATCTTCTGCGCTTCCGCGATGACGCCGGTGGGTTCCATCAGCGAATCGAGCATCGGCACCGACACGGACAAGTCGGCGCGGAAAATATGCTCGCCGATAAATTGGTAAAAATCGCTGGCCCACGGGCTGTCGCGCAGCGAATCGCCGGAAGAGTGCCCTGGCGTGTGCCAGGCATCCTTTGCCATCAATACGTAATTTTTGAGCTGATCATAAAAAGGTGTGCGCGCTTTTTCCTGAATTTGAGCGTTGAGGATGCGATACATGCCCCGATAATCGCGCTCTTCTCGATAGAAATAGCCGTCAACCGTTTCGGAAAAGAGCGCATCCACCACCTCATCCTCTTTTTCCTGCGCGATCAAGATATAGATATCGAGTTCAGGACGAAAACGGGTGATTTCCTGCACCAGCTTCAGCGCCGTCATTTGCAGGTTGCGGGAACCCTTCTCGCCGTTTTTCAGGGTGTAGAGCGTATCGTCCACCAATACCGACTGAATGTCGCCGTCATCTTCAATTGCCTGCAGCGCTTCGCGCGCGGTAGTAACGCCGGAAAAGGTGATGCCTAAGGGATTTTCCAGGGATTTGGCAGCGGCATTCAAGCCCTTGATAAGTTCCTTCAGTATCAGTTTCTCGTCATTGATGATGAGAATCCGGCTTATTGGTCGTTTCATGAATGCACCAGTTCTTGATAGAAAAATCGCTTTATGCGCTAAAACAAGGTTGATTGCAAGCTTGGGGCCTCGAGGACTATTGGCGCCTGATGAATCAAGTCTATAAATCCTTGGATCGCATTGCCCCGCTGAACGCAGGCGAGATTGAAACGGTCTATAGTAAAACGATGAAACCGTTCATCCCGACCTTGCATCATGGCGTGGCGGCCTTGCTGCTTCTGTTGCCGGTGCTGGTTCTGGCTGCGCCGGTGGTGGTACTGAAAGTTGACGGTCCTATTGCTCCCGCCAATGCTGACTTCATCCAGCGCGGTCTCGCAGCGTGCCGCCGAGGAGAGCGCGTCTCTCGTTGTATTGCAACTGGATACGCCCGGTGGTCTCGACACCTCGATGCGGCAGATCATTCGCGGCATTCTGGCTTCACCCGTGCCGGTGGCGGTTTTTATCGCGCCAAGCGGGGCCCGGGCAGCCAGTGCCGGAACCTATATCCTGTATGCCAGCCACATCGCGGCGATGGCCCCGGGCACCAATCTGGGCGCGGCCACACCAGTAAAGATCGGTGGCATGCCGGAGCCTGAGCCGGAGCCCGCGCCTGAAACCGGGCCGAAGTCATCGCCGCGTTCACCTGCGATATCGTCGGACGAGAATCGCGATCCGAATGTACTTAAAGGCGAGAGGGCGCCGAAAAAAGATGCGATGTCGCGCAAAATGATAAACGACGCCGCCGCATACATCCGCTCGCTTGCACAGATGCGTGGACGCAATGCGGAATGGGCGGAACGCGCTGTGCATGAAGCGGTAAGTCTATCCGCAACAGAAGCGCTGAATCTCAAAGTCATCGATTATATCGCTGCTGACGTACCGGATCTTTTAAAGCAGGTGAATGGCAGGCAAGTTAACGTACTTGGCCAGAACCTTACCCTCGATACGGTTTCAGCGACAGTAGAGATCATCGAACCCGATTGGCGCACGCAACTCCTGGCCATCATCACCGACCCGAGCGTGGCGTATATCCTGATGCTTATCGGCATTTACGGATTGTTTTTCGAATTTTCCAATCCCGGCTTCGTGTTGCCCGGCGTAGCAGGCGCCATCTGCCTCCTCGTCGCCCTGTACGCATTTCAGTTGCTGCCGGTGAGTTACGCCGGCCTCGCCTTGATCCTGCTCGGCATCTCGTTCATGGTGGCGGAGGCCTTTTTACCGAGCTTCGGCGCACTCGGCATCGGCGGCATGATTGCTTTTGTCTTCGGCTCCCTGATGCTGATTGACAGCGATATGCCCGGCTACGGCATTCCCTGGCCCTTGATCGCCGGAATATCCATAGCCAGCGCCTTATTCCTGATTTCAGTCGTCGGCATGGCGCTGAAGTCGCGGCACAAGCCCATCGTCAGCGGCCGTGAAGAGCTGATCGGTTCCGTGGGGGAAATGCTGGAGATGCTGGAGGCTAGGCCGGACGAAGGCATGGCGCGTATTCATGGCGAACTGTGGAGCGTGCGTTGTGCGCAGCCCCTCGCCCATGGACAGAAAGTGCGTGTGACAGGAATGGACGGTCTGGTTTTAGAGGTGACCCCGGCAGAGAAATAACCAAAGGAGACAATCATGTTCGCCAATTTGGGTTTTGGTACTTTCATCATGATCCTGATTATCCTGCTGTTCTCGGCATTCCGCATATTGCGGGAATATGAGCGCGGCGTGGTGTTCCTGCTGGGCCGCTTTCACAAGGTAAAAGGTCCGGGACTCATCGTGATAATTCCCGGCATTCAGAAAATGGTGCGGGTTGATCTGCGCACGG
This sequence comes from uncultured beta proteobacterium, assembly GCA_963831395.1. Taxonomy (GTDB): domain Bacteria; phylum Pseudomonadota; class Gammaproteobacteria; order Burkholderiales; family Nitrosomonadaceae; genus Nitrosospira. The sequence goes on along the minus strand of CAWHQD010000032.1, from coordinate 24,425 downwards.
TGGTGATGGATGTGCCCAGCCAGGACGTCATTTCACGCGACAATGTCTCGGTGAAAGTCAATGCCGTCGTATATTTTCGCGTAGTTGACCCGCAAAAATCCATTATTCAGGTGGAGAACTTTCTTGCCGCCACCAGTCAGTTCGCACAGACCACTCTGCGCTCCGTACTCGGCAAGCATGAGCTTGATGAAATGCTGGCGGAACGCGAAAAACTCAACATGGACATTCAGAAGGCGCTGGATATTCAGACCGATGCCTGGGGCATCAAGGTCTCCAACGTCGAGATCAAACATGTGGATATTGATGAATCCATGATACGCGCCATTGCCCGGCAAGCCGAGGCAGAGCGCGAGCGGCGCGCAAAGGTGATTCATGCGGAAGGCGAATTGCAGGCATCGGACAAATTGATGCAAGCGGCGCAAATTCTTTCCCAGCAGGCCGGGGCAATGCAACTACGCTATCTGCAGACGCTCACGACCATCTCCAGTGACAAATCCAATACCATCCTTTTTCCAATACCCATGGATCTGGTAGCGGCACTAACGGATGCCCTGAAGAAACGCAATTCAAAGTCTCGCTGACATCCGCTGAGGCGTGAACGCCGGTCCTACTATGAAAACGTGATGCCCGAAATAAAAAAGCCCGGGAAGCACCCGGGCTTTTTTATCAGGACATTGACTGCTCAGGCCATTGCCTTGATCGCGGCTGATAAACGGCTTTTATGGCGGGCCGCTTTATTCTTGTGGATGATTCCCTTGTCGGCGATGCAATCTATCGTGCCGACGGATGCCTGGAATGCCGCTTGTGCAATGGCTTTGTCGGCAGATTCGATCCTTTTCTGACATGCTTGATTGCCGTGCGCAATTCGGAGCGCAGGCTCATATTGCGGTCGCGTTGACTGACGTTCTGCCTCGCACGTTTTCTGGCTTGTGCACTATTGGCCATGAAAATTCCTTAAATTAACTGTTGCGCAAATTTTTTGAATGATACGGATGTTTCGACCATATTGCAAGGATAACGGGACGTTCGGCATCCTGATTACCCCGGAAAACCGCTGCCCGGTTCCTTCCCTTCATGGGTTGCTGCTTATTCTCGCGCTATCAGTCAGGTCGCCGGTACTCCCCTCCCCCTATCATCATTTCCCATTTTCAAACCATGATCCACAGCGAATTATTCGAGTCCCTGATAGCCCTGCTCGGATTTTCACCTGCCAATACGAACCAGTAGAACTATTCAGGTTAACATACCCATCCATGAATCTGCTTAAAGCCCTCGCTACTGTCAGCGGAATGACGCTGATATCCCGCATTCTGGGATTCGTGAGGGATGTGCTCATCGCTCGCATTTTTGGCGCAGGTATCGCAACCGACGCTTTTTTTGTGGCCTTTCGCATCCCCAACCTGCTGCGCCGCCTGTTTGCCGAAGGTGCATTTTCACAGGCATTCGTACCCATCCTCGCCGAATATAAAAACCGCCGCACAGCCGAAGAAACACGGGAGCTCATCAACCACGTTACCACGCTGCTTTCCATCGTTTTATTTTTGGTCACGCTGATCGGCGTCATTGCTGCGCCCTTGGTAATTTACGTGAGCGCGCCGGGATTTGCCGCCAGCCCGCACAAATTTGCGCTGACAATCGAACTGCTGCGCATCACGTTTCCCTACATCCTGTTCATTTCGCTTGTATCGCTCGCCGGAGGCATACTCAATACCTACGGAAGATTTTCCGTGCCTGCGCTGACTCCAGCATTGCTGAATCTGTCATTCATCGGCTGTTCGCTATGGCTCGCGCCCTTGATGGACCCGCCAGTACTGGCGCTCGCATGGGCGGTATTTATTGGCGGCTTACTCCAGCTGGCCTTCCAGGCGCCGTTTCTCATGCGTCTGAAATTAATGCCGCGCCCGCGCCTTAAATCCGCCGATACCGGTGCGTGGCGCGTCATCAGGCAAATGGGACCGGCGGTGTTCGGCGTATCGATCGGCCAGATCAGCTTATTGATCAACACTATATTCGCCTCTTTTCTCATCACTGGCAGCGTGTCCTGGCTCTACTACGCCGATCGGTTGATGGAATTTCCCGCCGGCCTGCTTGGCGTGGCGCTTGGGACAATATTGCTGCCGTCACTGTCCCGGCATTATGCCGATAACAGCAACGAAGAATATTCCCGCCTGCTGGACTGGGGCTTGCGCCTGACCATGCTGCTGACGCTGCCCGCGGCGCTGGCGTTGGCGCTGCTTGCCACGCCGCTCATCACCACCCTCTTTTACCATGGCGAATTTTCGGTCAACGACGTGTGGATGACGCGCAATGCATTAGTGGCTTATAGTTTGGGATTGCTGGGGTTGATTTTAGTGAAAGTGCTGGCCCCCGGATTTTATGCGCGGCAAAATATTCGCACACCGGTAAAAATTGCCGTCATCACGCTCGTCGCCACGCAGTTAATGAATCTCGCTTTCATTATACCGCTGCGCCATGCCGGACTTGCGCTAGCCATAGGCTTGGGCGCGTGCTTAAACGCGGGGCTCCTTTACTACAAATTACGCAGCCATCGAATTTACCAGCCTCAGCCTGGATGGCTGGTTTTCATGGCAAAAATATTGCTGGCGCTGACAGCGATGGGTAGCGCGCTGTGGTTTGGCTCGGGCAGCGATGCATCATGGCTCGCAGACTCTGCTTTCGAACGCGGGACACGGCTGACGGGGATTGTGGCAATTGGGGCAACAAGTTACTTTGGCATGCTGTGGCTGCTCGGCTTCCGCCTGAAAAATTTCTCGCGGCGCGGCGAATTATAAGGAGAACGAATGGGCGAGCTGGGCATATCCGGAGGGCCCGCAGCAGTGATGGATATACCGGTGCAAGAAGTGAAAGAAAGTACAAGAGAACATTTTTCCTTTCCGAAAAAATTTGCGCATCCGATCTGGATTAGCCATATAATGGCGGCAATTTACTCACACCATCCACAGCGCATACCATCAACAGCGGTAGCGTACTCACACAATCAACTGCAAAACCATTTATCTCTCGACTATGGCTCGCTTCGTCAAACCTTCCACCTTATCGCTGTTACTGCTGGGGTTTTTTCTTAACGGCTGCGCCACGGCCAACAAGAACACCACGACGGATACGAATACCGCCGCCGGTACCAACACAAGCGCGGACACGGACGCGGCGGCTGACAAGAGCATCATCCCGGTGGCCGCGAGCACGACAAGCGCAAGCGCCTCGACTGGTGTGAGCGCTTCGGCTGATTCGGCCCCCTCAGTTAATATTGACCGCACGAGCGAAAATAAACGAAAAGAAGCGCTGGAATCCTTCAACGTGCCTGTATTCAAGAATGCCGCCCCGCCGGCTAGTTACCCCGCCTATAGTAAAAAAGATCCGTGGGAGCCGATGAACCGCGCGGTATTCAAATTTAACGAGTCGGTTGACGACTACGTATTCAGGCCAGTAGCGGAGGGTTACAAATGGGTGATGCCCGACCTCCTCGAAGTCGCAGTGGGAAATGTATTTTCCAACCTGAACGACATCCCCGTTACAATCAACAGTCTCCTGCAATTCAAGTTCAACAATGCTTTGACGAGCAGTACGCGGCTGCTGCTCAACAGCACGTTCGGCCTGGCGGGCATCGTTGATCTGGCCAGCGATATTGGTTTGCAAAAGCACGATGAGGATTTTGGACAAACTTTAGGGTATTACGGTGTTGCAAGCGGACCTTATGTGGTATTGCCTTTTCTCGGCCCCAGCTCGGCGCGGGATGCGGGTGGGCGTGTACTGGACATGGCCGCTGACCCTGTTTTTGTAGGCAGCTTCTTCGTCGCTCCTTTTATAGGCCCCATCGTTGGGGGAAGCAGAGCCGCCGATATGCGCGCCGGATTTCTCAAATCCGAGAAAACGCTGGATGAAGCTGCGCTGGATAAGTACGAGTTTATACGGGATGCTTTCCTCCAGCGACGACGCAACCTGGTACATGACGGGAATCCACCCAAGAGTGAAGAGGATGAAGATATTTAGGGATTCGAAGTCAGGGAATTGATAGCTCGTCCTTCGATAAATCCGGCTTCGATAAATCCGGCCAGGTGTGCAACATTTAAAAACGATCTGAGAAATTGGCAGGATTAAAAAAGGCGGGAGCATTATATGCTCCCGCCTTTTTTAAGGTTTAAAATTCCGGCCGATCAGGCCTTTTCACGCAACGCCGCGATACGAACCTCAAGTGGGGGATGCGACATGAAGAGCCCTCTGAGGCCGCCGTTTCCCCCGGAAATTCCAAACGCCGCCAGCCGATCCGGCAACTGTGATGGCTCATGCCGTTGTTTAAGACGCTCCAGCGCGGCAATCATCTTGTTGCGGCCAGCCAGCTGCGCGCCGCCTGCGTCAGCGCGGAACTCGCGCTGACGGCTGAACCACATGACTATCATGCTGGCAAGTATTCCCAACACCATCTGCGCCACCAGGGTTGTAATCAGAAAAGCAGGACCTTGGTCCCGTTCCGTTTTGAATACCACCCGGTCCACGAAATGCCCGATTACTCGGGACAGAAAAATCACGAATGTGTTGACCACGCCCTGTATCAACGCGAGTGTCACCATATCGCCGTTGGCAACGTGGCTTATTTCATGCGCCAGTACGCCTTCAATTTCATCCTTGTGCATGTTCTGCAGCAAGCCTGTGCTCACCGCCACCAATGCTTCGTTGCGGTTCATGCCGGTCGCAAAGGCATTGATGTCGGGCGCGTCATAAATCGCTACTTCCGGCATGCCGATACCGACGCGCTCGGCCTGGCGCCGGACGGTATCCACTAACCAGCGTTCGGTTGGATCGGAAGGCTGCTCGATTACTACGGCGCCGGTCATGCGTTTCGCGCTCCATTTGGACATGGCAAGCGAAATCAATGAGCCGCCAAAGCCAATCACAGCGGACATGATTAGCAGCGAATTGAAATCTATGCCGCCCTCGGCGTCCAGCATGCGGTCCACGCCCAGTATTCGCAGCGTAATGCTCAGCACCAGCAAGATTGCCAGGTTAGTAACTACAAATAGAAAAATCCGTTTCATAGATTTAGTTCCGTTTCTCGTGTCAAAGGTAGATCATAAGTAGGGGTGGTAAGTTCAGTTTTCAAGGCCCGGCAACCTCATCCGTGCAAAAGTTCAGCTTCCCTGTTCGAAGCCGACAAATTCTTGCAAAATATTCAGGTTTCCGCGATTTACTATCACACCTTGATATAAAACCCCGGCTCGCTTAGCGCCGATTGCGTCCGGCAAGCAACACATAAATGGCCAGGCCTCCAAAGAGCATGAAAAAAATTGCCGACCAATCCGGCAAGGTAAGCGATGCGAACTTCCACGTCACATCAGCGCAATCTCCATTTGCTTCAAACATGCTAGGCCACCACCGAGCGAGCGGCAGGGCATTCAAAAGTTCTTCTTCCGGACTGACGCCGCATTCAAATGCCTCCGGATAGCGCACCAACCACGCGTGACGCAAAGCGACTACCGCCCCAGCGACGGCAAAGCCCGCCAACAATCCGCTGTAAATCCGGCGCCCTGTTGCCCCAGGTGAATGGAAAAACGCCAATAGCGCAGTTAAACCTACCGACCAGTACGCAATGCGTTGCACAACACACAGCGGACAGGGCAAAAGATTTTTTACCAACTGTAGATAAAGGGCGTAACTGACCAGGCTCGCGCAGCCTACAAAAATCAATAAAAAAATCGTTCTTGTTCCTGGCTTCGTATGGCTAACCATGACCGCTTTTGACAACATGATCCGACGGGACCGCATCGATGGCTTTCTTGACTTTGCGCATTCCACCGGTAACCATTTTATATTCCAGCAAGCGGCATTCCAGTGCGCCATTAAACAAGGGAATACGCCGTGAGGGCGTTAAACGCAACAATTTTGGCAGAAGCGGGTCCGCGGTAACGATATAAACAGTCCATCCGCTGAATTTCTTCTTCAGCACATCTCCAAGTTTAGGATAAAACTCTGCAAGCTCGTGCTGCTCACCTACTCGTACCCCATAGGGGGGATTGGTTACAAGGAACCCGGAAGAAACAGGAGCAGATGTTTCCAGAACGTTCGCCTGCTTGAGCGTAACCACTTCCGAGAAGCCCGCGGCAGCCAAATTTGCGCGGGCAAGAGCCACAACGTCCCCATATAGGTCGCTGCCGAATATCGGCTGGGCTGCCTTCGGCTTTTGCCCGGCTAATGCTGCTTCCTTAAGCTGACCCCATTGCGCTTTCTCGAATTGTTTCAGCTTTTCAAAAGCGAAAGGACGTCCTGATCCCGGCGCAATATTCAACGCAATTTGTGCCGCTTCCAGCAGAAAGGTGCCGCTGCCGCACATCGGGTCGAGCAGCGGGATGCCTGGTTGCCAACCTGCCAGCGACAAGATTCCGGCAGCGAGATTTTCCCTTATCGGAGCCTCACCGGCGTTTTTCCGGAGGCCGCGCTTGAATAGCGCGTCGCCTGACGTGTCTATATATAAAGAAAATTTCCGGGCGTTTAGAAAGCCATGGATGCGGATATCCGGTTGCACTGTATTCACGCTGGGACGGCGACCGGCAGTTTCGCGAAATTTGTCGCACACGGCATCCTTGATCTTGAGTGTGACAAAATCAAGACTGCGCAATGGGCATTTGATGGCGGCCAGATTGACGCGAATGGTAAGCGTCGGGGAAAACCATTCTTTCCACGGCAACGCGCGCGCCGCCTCGTACACATCGGTTTCGCTGGAATAAGGCTCCTCGGCAACCCGCCAAAGGATGCGGCTGGCAATGCGGCTTTCCAGATTGGCGCGGTAGCAGATGTCCCAGTCGCCCTGGAATTGCACTCCGCCGTCGCGCGCGCTTACGGAGGATGCGCCAAGCTGTTCCAGTTCGGTAACGAGTACCGGCTCCAGCCCGCGCGGACAGGGAGCAAAAAAATAGCGTAGCGTCACAACGATATTGGTATTACAAAAATAGCCTGGTGATTGTGCGAGTTTATTTCCCCGTCCACACGCCATAGGCGAGCAAAGCCCAGCCGCTCAGGAATGCGACGCCGCCCAGTGGCGTTATCGCGCCGAGTCCACGTATTCCTGTCAGGCTCAGCGCGTAAAGACTGACGGAAAACAAGGCAATGCCTGCAAGCATCAGCCAACCGGACAATACCACCGGTTTGGAGGCGGGAAAATGCAACAGCACAAGACCAACCGCGATAAGGCCCAGTGCGTGATAAAAATGATATTGCACCCCGGTTTGATACACCGCAAGCATGTCGGCGGTGAGCCTCTGTTTCAAACCGTGGGCGCCGAAAGCGCCAAAAGCGACACATAGCAACGCATTGATAGCGCCTAGCGTGATAAAAATTCTTGACATTGGAAATACTTCCTGATGAGAGAGCTAAATAAAACTCGGTGACAGCGCGGATCGGGTTCAGCTGGTATGCGAGAAGCTGATACAGACGATCTGGTGAATTCCAAGTCTGCATCACCGTGGCGTAAATGTCCACAATGATTGTGAGTTTTCAGAATCAGCCAGAACTTACTGGCCTTTCTGGGTCACGGAAGCTTTGCTCCAGCCTTTGGCGAACGTCACCCGAATGGTATCGCCAACATCGATCTGATCGCTATTTCTCAACACCTCGCCGTCAGCGGTGAAAGCGATACTGTAACCGCGTTCCAGCACCGACTTCGGGTTAAGATGGGCAAGGTCTGCTTGCCTGCGCTGCAAATTCATTGTAAGCGTTTCCAGACGAACGGCAACGGCGCGGCGCAAGCGCAAGCCGAGTTCGCGCTGGCGCTCGGCAAGGCGGGAAATATCGGGGCTGGCAGCCGTAATGCGCTGATCAAGTTCCCGCAAACGCCAGTTCTTGCTCTCTGAATCGCGTAGCCACGAATCGACAAGCCGCTTGCGCAGACGCTGCAGGTATGCAAGCCGGTCATTAATCCGCTTTCCGGGATGTATCAGACGGCATTCAAGCATATCGGCATGCTGCATGCGGCTTTCAATGCAGCGCTGCATGCCGCGCTGCACCCGGCCCCAAAGAATTTCGCCAAGCCGGATTAATTCTTCACGATCAGGGCAGACGAGTTGGGATGCGCCGGTAGGCGTGGGTGCACGAACGTCAGCCACAAAATCAGCAATGGTAAAATCGGTTTCGTGACCTATCCCACTGATGATGGGGATGGGACAGGCGGCAATTGCACGCGCCACAACCTCCTCATTGAATGCCCATAAGTCTTCAATAGCGCCGCCACCCCGGCATAGAATCAGAACGTCGCACTCGGCGCGACTTGCCGCCTTTTGAATAGCCGCTGCTATCCTGATGGAAGCGCCGGCGCCCTGTACCGGCGTAGGGTAAACAATCACGGGCATGGAAGGCATACGCCGTTGCAGGGTGGACAATACGTCATGCAGCGCAGCAGCGGCTGGAGAAGTAATGATGCCGATCTGCTTCGGGAATAGTGGCAACGGTTTTTTGCGCTCAGGGGCAAACAGGCCTTCTTTTCCCAACCTGACCTTGAGCTGCTCAAAAGCTTCAAACAATGAACCCGAACCCGGCACGGCGGATGGTCTCGACGCTTAATTGAAAGTCGCCGCGCGCGTGATATAACGTCACCAGTGCCCGCACTTCCACTCGCATGCCATCCCGGGGCTGCCAGTCCAGATACTGATTTTTATCGCGGAACATGACGCAACGTACTTGAGCATCTTCATCCTTGAGTGAAAAATACCAATGGCCCGAACCGTAGCATTTGATATTCGAAATTTCGCCGGCAACCCATAACAACGGGAAAGCTTGTTCCAGCAAGGCTTTCGCGCTGCGATTAAGTTCGCTCACGCTCAAGACAGCCCTTGCAATCTCCATTTCCATAATCAAGTTCATCTTGACATTCTACAATAATCCACACTTGTCACCAAATATGCATATTTGTGAAGCGGAAACCCGCATGAATACTAGAGACAGGATCAAGTACTTGTATTTTAACGACTATTATTAAGTTCAAAAATTAACCTAAACAGAAAAAGTCGTTATGGCAGGGCAACTTAATAGCCCTATTTGCAAACTACCCACAAACTTATCCACAGCAATTGTGGACAAGAAAAACGTTCCCGTCCTTGCCGAAATCACAGGGGCAAGATACATTACGGCTCTGATTTAAGTTGAGAGGTTACTGGTGTTCGCTCTGATTCAAGCTGCCGGTTGGCCGATTTGGCCGATCATTCTGGCTTCCATCGTCGCTGTCGGCATTATTGGCGAACGCATGTGGGCTTTGCGCCTGAGCATGGTAACACCGAGAGATCTTCTGCCCAAAGTGGTCCACGAGTATCGGAAAAGCGGCGTCAGTACAGATATGCTGGCCCGCCTACAGAAGCATTCTCCGCTGGGTCAGATTTTTGCCGCGGGTTTGAGAAATGACAAAAGCACGCGCGACATCATGAAGGAATCCATCGAAGAAGCTGGCCGCGCCGTCGCTCACGATCTTGAACGATATCTCACCACGTTGGGAACCATCGCCTCCTTGAGTCCCCTGATGGGCCTTTTTGGAACGCTGGTAGGCATGATCGAGATTTTTGGCTCGAATTCTCCTACTGGCGGCGGCAATCCCGCGCAACTCGCTCATGGTATTTCCGTGGCGCTTTATAATGCCGCATTCGGTATTCTGGTGGCCATTCCCAGCATCATGTTTTACCGTTATTTCCGCGCTAAAGTGGATGCGCTGGTGGTAGAAATGGAGTTGCAAGCGTTGAAGCTGGTGGAAATCGTTCATGGCGAGCGACAGGCGGATTTCCGGCCTGACAAGGAAAATTAGCAGCACGGCCTTGGTTAATCAAGGGAATATTTTTTATAGGCATCGTAACTGACAGATCCCGGTCAGCTAGCTGCAAGATCAAGGTAGAGCTCAGAATTCGGCTTTTCGATATTCAGTTGTAGCGGTTTCCGGTTTATCGTTCATTTATTCCCACATAGCAAACACGATGAATTTCCAGCGCGGCAGGCAGAAAGAAGAACCGGAAATCAATCTGGTGCCCATGATCGACGTATTGCTGGTAATTCTGATTTTCCTGATGATTACCACCACTTACTCGAAATTTTCCGAACTGGAAATCAGTTTGCCGCAAGCAACTTCCGACAAGCCCCATGACCGCCCTAATGTCATCGAAATCTCCGTGAGCGCCGCAGGGGACTATACGGTCAACCGTACACCTCTTCAAGACTCCAGTACGGAACGCTTGAGCGAGGAATTACGTGCAGCGGCAGGCGACCGGCCCGATCCGGTCATTGTCATCAATGCGGATGCCGAAGCGACCCATCAATCCGTTATATCGGTGATGGAAGCCGCGCGTCTGGCCGGATACAATCACATTACTTTCACGACTGAAAACCCCAGGTAGGGCTTAACTTATGGATTCAAAATTACTCGATATTCTGGTATGCCCTTTGTGCAAGGCGCCGCTGCTGTACAGGAAATCCGAAAATGAACTGATCTGCAAGGGAGACCGTCTGGCTTTCCCTATCAGGGACGGCATTCCCGTAATGCTGGAAGATGAGGCGCGAAGATTGCCTGTGGAAGAAGAAATTTGCTTCACATTGAAAAAACCGGCAACGCATCCAGCGGCAGGAAAGGAATTTGTAACGATGAAGAATGAGAATACCGCGGCGGTTCTTGGCGCGCTTGTCGCCGATTCCGCCGCCCTCGGCCTGCATTGGCTTTACGATCCCGCACGCATTGCAGAGATTGAAGCAGTCAAAGGCCTGGTTTTTCTTAAACCGGAGGCAGATCATTATGCCGAAGCGAAGGGTTACTTTGCGCATGCCGGAAAGATGCCCGGTGGGTCCACCAGCTATGGCGAGATTTGCCTGTTGATGCTGAAGCATCTCGCGAAGCATCGCAGCTTTCAATCGCGTTGAGTATCAGGCTGAATACCGCTCGCACTTCGGACCCGGCGGTGAATTCGTCGGTTATATCGACTCCCCCACCCGCCTGACGTTGCGCACCCTGCTGTTCCTTGAACCGGCTGAATTTCCGGCAGCGTCCGGCGCCGATGACGACCAGCATCCGGCCCTCGCAGCGCTTCCCGCACTAGCCGCGGTACACGCGGGGACCCTGGAGGACCTGGTGGAACGCGCCGAGGAAGTAGTGCGGGTGACAAATAACAATGATCTGGCAGTGGCCGCCGCACGGTGTGCCTCGGTAGCATTGTTCAAACTGTTGCATGGCGTGCCGATTGCGCAAGCTCTGGCGGATGCTTTGCCGTTCGCGGGAAACACGCTTCAACCGCTGCTGGAAGAGGCGCTCGCCATGCCGAAACTGGATAGCGTTGCGGCTGCGGAGCGCTTTGGCCTTGCCTGTCATGTCGCGCAAGGCTTGCCTGTGGTCTTTCATATCGCACGGCAAGCGACGGACTACCGTACCGCGGTCGAGTCCAATATTCGTGCAGGGGGAGACAGCTGCGGCCGCGCGATCATGCTCGGCGCTATGGTTGCGGCGCATGCAGCGAGGCGGAATAGTTCCGGATTTCCCGTCCCGCTACCCTGGCTGGCAAGATATCGAAACCTGACCGCCGCAGCCGACGCATGCGCTGCGCTTTGATATATTCCCATCTGTGGAAAGCCGTACTGATGTCGGCACGGAAGACAAGGGCGTAGTCGTCATGGATAAAGTGCTGCGAACACTTCCTCCTGCTGCTCACTGTCATTCCTGCCGGGATAATTCCCATCCTGGTCCGAACTTTTGAGGCGTTTGCGTTGCCGTTTCGATAACGCTGGAGATAGTGGCGCCACATCCACAATTCATCATTTCTTCTTCATGTAAAACGTGAATTCTCCAGCCACTTCTGCCAATGACAGCAATTCGTTGCCAGTCTGATCGGCAAAAACCTGAAAGTCGATCACAGAGCCAGGATCGGTGGCCATAATCTTCAATACCTGACCAGTGGTCATATCCACCAGGGATTTTTTTGTTCGAAGGATAGGCAATGGACAATTGAGGCCGCGCACATCCAGTTCTTTATCACAGTTCATTGGTTTCCTCCCAACTCCCGATCAACCAACAGTCGTCATGTGTCGTGAATGCCCGCCGCTTGTTAATTTCCAGAATGACATTCATATCCCGCAACATTCAGACAGGAAATCGATAAGCGGTTGCTTATGACGCAACTGAAGTTCTGCTTTTTACCATGACGTTGAGAACATTGGAACATTTAAAATCAGGAAAATATGCGAAGGATCAAAGATAAGTTAGCATAGCGCGTTATTTCTGTAACGTGTCCTTTCCAGTCCAAAGGCAAAACAAAGGCAAAGGCAAAGCGTTATGGGCGGGAGATAATATCATCATGCTGTTTTGATTGAGAGCCGCAACACTTCATTAAACTTTCGTGATTCCTATTTATGCCAGTCAACTTTACACCGCCAGTACCCGAGCAATTGCTGCCAATAGAAGGCGTAACTTTGGGCGTCGCCGAAGCCGGCATCAGGAAGCCAGGCCGCCGGGACCTGCTTGTAATCAGGCTGCATGATGGCGCAAAGGTAGCCGGTGTTTTTACACAAAATGATTTTTGTGCCGCGCCCGTAATCATCGCCAAAGAACATCTTGAGAACCTGGATGCTTCATATCCGATACGCGCACTGGTAGTCAACACCGGCAATGCCAACGCAGGCACAGGTGAGCGCGGGATCGCGGACGCTCGCGCCACCTGCCTTGAAATGGCGCGATTGCTTGGTTGCGACAGCCGCCAGGTACTGCCGTTTTCCACCGGGGTGATTATGGAGCCGCTGCCGCTGGGACGGGTTCTTGCCGGGTTGCCCGCAGCGGTAGCCGACCTGAAGGCAGAGAACTGGTTTATTGCCTCCCAGGCAATCATGACGACCGATATCGTACCGAAGGCAGTGTCGAAACAAGATCACTCTCGACGGCACAATCGTAACCATTACGGGCATTGCCAAAGGTTCAGGGATGATTCGACCGGACATGGCGACAATGTTGAGTTATATCGCGACCGATGCTGCTTTGAGCCAGCCGCTGCTCCAGGAAATCGTGCGCCATGCAGCCGAAAACTCGTTCAACCGCATCACGGTGGATGGAGATACGTCAACTAATGACGCTTTCATTCTGATTGCAACCGGCCAAGCTGGCAATTCCGCCATCACGGCTAAAGAAAGCGCCGAATTTGCACTACTGCAAGAGGCAATCACCGGAGTTGCGGCGCAGCTGGCTCAAGCTATCGTACGTGATGGAGAAGGCGCCACCAAGTTCATCACGATTCAGGTCGAGGGCGGCGAGACGCCGGATGAATGCCGTAAAGCTGCGTATGCCATTGCACACTCACCGCTGGTCAAGACCGCTTTTTTTGCATCTGATCCAAATCTGGGACGAATACTCGCAGCCATCGGCTATGCGGGCATAGACGGCCTGGACGTCAATAAATTGCAGCTCTATCTCGATGATGTGCTGGTCGCGGAGAATGGAGGCAGAGCTCCCGATTACCTCGAACAGGACGGCCAGCGAGTGATGAAGCAATCCGAAATCACCGTGCGCGTTGTCCTGAACAGAGGACAGGCATCAACGACAGTCTGGACGTGTGATCTATCCTATGATTATGTAAAAATCAATGCGGATTATCGAAGCTGACGATCGGCCAGCCTCGGCTATGTAAATGCTGACAGCAGAAAAAAAACAAGCGAACAAGCGGTTGCGTCTTCCGCACATCAGCCGTAGCCAATTCGACTCCGGCCCCGAGCTATCCATTCAAGGCCCCGGCACGAGCTACGCAACCGCCAACGAAGGTTCTCCTACTGTCCCATTTGGCGCATATGGTGTAAATCGCGGTAGTTGAGCTCCCCGCCTGCCCAATTTTCACGGTTCCCCTTATCAAGATACCCATCCTTATTGGCATCCATCCTGTCAAACATTGCTTCAGCATGGCGCGCATGTTCATCCTTGCTGACTCGACCATCATTGTCGGTATCCGCCATAGGCATTCCACATCGTCCCTCCCCATACTTCTTGTCGCCATAGCCTTCTTTCTTGTCGCCATACTGGTCCTTGTCGTGATAATCGGCCACCATGTAGCCTTTTTCCAGGGATTGTGCAGCGAAAGGGTTCTCGCCCGCTGAGGCGATCGATGCGGTACCGAGGGTCGCGGCGACGGCGGATCCTATCGCGAGCGAAATAATCGACTTTTTACTGGGCATATTCATGATGTCTTCTCCTAAATGTTTGCTTCATTTAAAGAAACTTCCGGGAAAGCAAGCACTAACCGATTGCTGCACCCCATCAAGGATTCTATCTTCTTTGTCTCTATTTATTTACAGTTTGTTACGGTGGGCACCGAGGCTGCGGTACCTCGCATACGCTTGACGTAACATACCGAATCATGACCTTCTTAGCTGAGCGGTTCCGTTCGATAGCACACATAAGCAGATGTGCAGTTCGGCGCACTGGATGTCCACAATCATGCCCGCCATCCACCTGCCCTGGAATAAAATCGAATCGGAAGGTGAAAAAAATCGAAATATGCTTGCGAAGTAACCGTATTGCTTGAATGACAAGTAATTACTCCGGATAGTCGTTATGGTTAGCTTTGATTTGTTATAATTCGATATTGATATGGAAGCTTATGAAGGACTGGGACAAGCTATACAATCAGGCCGAAACATTACTCTCCCGCCTGGAGGAACTGCTGCCGGTTGAGCAGCCTGAGCCCGACTGGAAGGCCGCCGTGGCGTTCCGCTGGCGAAAAAACGGCTCCAGAGGATTCATTCGACCGGTCACCCACGCTCATCACATCACGTTCGATGCTTTACGAGGCGTCGAGCGGCAAAAAAATCTCATAGATCAAAATACGCATCAGTTCGTTCAGCGGCCATCCCGCCAATAACGTGCTGCTTACCGGGGCGCGCGGAACAGGAAAGTCGTCCCTGGTGAAAGCAATGCTGAACAAGTATGCGGCGGCGGGATTACGTTTGATCGAAGTGGAAAAACATGACCTCACCGATCTGCACGACATCGTCGAACAGATATATCAGCGCCCTGAACGTTTCATTCTGTATTGCGACGATCTCTCGTTCGAATCGGGCGAGCCCGGCTATAAAGCATTAAAGGTGGTACTGGACGGTTCCATCGCCACGGCATCCGAAAACGTTCTGGTTTACGCGACTTCCAATCGCCGTCATCTGATGCCCGAATCCATGCAGGATAATCTGGACACCAGGCATATAGGAGAAGAGGTCCACCCGAGTGAAGCAGTCGAAGAAAAAATTTCACTATCGGAACGTTTCGGCCTGTGGGTATCCTTCTACCCCTTTGATCAGGAGCAATACCTGAATATTGTCGAGCATTGGCTAAGCTACTTCGGCAGCGAAGAAATGAGCCGCGCAGTGCGTGAAGCCGCGCTGCAATGGGCGCTGGGCGCGGTTCCCGAAGCGGGCGCGTAGCGTGGCAGTTTGCGCGTGACTGGTCGGGAAAACAGAAAACAGGTTCCGGCAGGAACCGGTAGGAATTCCTTTCGGCATGTTTCAGCCTTCTGATATCGTTGAAGTTGCCGCTGCGGTAATCACGCGGCCGGATGGCGCCTTTCTCCTGGCCCGCAGGCCAAAAGGCAAACCTTATGCGGGTTACTGGGAGTTTCCCGGGGGCAAGGTAAACCCCGGCGAGCCGCTCTTTCACGCGCTCCGACGCGAATTGCAGGAAGAACTGGGTATATACGTCGAGCATGCTTATCCCTGGATTACTCGTATATTTACTTATACGCATGCCACTGTCCGCCTCTGCTTTTACCGCGTCGTCGCATGGCGTGGCGATCCGCAGCCATATGAAAATCAGGAATTATCGTGGCAATTCGCAAACAACATTCGCGTTGAACCAATGCTTCCCGCCAATGCCCCCGTATTGCGCGCACTTGGTTTGCCGCCAGTTTATGCAATCACCAATGCGGCGGAATGGAGCCCTGAAGTTTCATTAGCCCAAATCGAATGCGCGCTGCAAAAAGGGCTACGGCTGGTGCAGATACGTGAAAAAGGAATGACGAAGGAAGCGTTGCGGGCTTTTACGGTTGATGTGGTTTCGCTTGCTCACCGTAGCGGCGCCAGGGTGTTGGTGAATGGCGATACCGGCAATGTGGATTTCTGCCGCGAAGCGGGCGCGGATGGGGTACATTTTTCATCAACACAATTGATGAATCTTACGAGGCGTCCCGCCATTGCATGGTGCGGCGCGTCTTGCCACAATGCGGAGGAGCTTTTTCGAGCCGAGCAGCTGAGATATGGATTTTGCCGTGCTTGCTCCCGTACTGCCGACCTTGAGCCATCCCGGCTCTGCGACACTCGGCTGGCAAAAATTCGCGGCTCTCATCCGTAACTGCTCGATACCCGTGTATGCGCTAGGTGGATTGCACCGGGATGATTTAACTACGGCATGGGAACATGGCGGGCACGGCATAGCGATGATGCGAGGCATCGACTAGGGATTTTGCCCGCGAGGTTCGCTTCAACGCCCGCGATCAAGCGTTCGGCCATCAAATAAAATTGCGCAACCGCCCGGGGTTGTGCTATTCCTCATCTTTTAATGAATCGTCCTTTTTTTCCGTATCCGGGATACGGTAGGATTCTGTAGCCCACTGCCCCAGATCGATAAGCTTGCAGCGCTCCGAACAAAAAGGGCGATAAGGATTGCCGGTATCCCAGATAACAATCTTGCCGCAGTGAGGACAGTTAACGACAGGTTTCTTCATGGTCATGAACTCAAAACATGTAATGGCCTCAGGCTACCCATCCGTATGCCTTTCCAGGCCGAAGTGCTGTTGGCGGGCTATACCTGGCACTCTTGTCCATTTCAGGTCACCCCGCATTTAATTGATTTTAGCGACAATAACGGCAATCCCGCATATTCGTGTATGAAAATATTATAGATGCTGTATGCGGCAATATGGTTTATTTCAGGCAGGACAAACTCGAGCAGCATCTGACCATAAAAAAAGGCCCGCCGGATTTTGCGGCCCAAGCCGTTTATCAAGGGTTAATTTATGGGTTTTTTACCATTCAATCAACAAGTTTTACAATCAATATTTATTTTCCAATACGTACTATGGTAAAATGGTTAAGTTTTTTTATGAGTTTTTTTAGAAGGTCCGAACTGAAAAACGGGACTGCAAAATATGGCGGATATTGAGAAAAAAGAAGGAATGAACAGCAGAAGGCGTTTTCTTCTGGTCGCAACATCGATTGCGGGCGGAATCGCGACTGCTGCGGTGGCTACTCCCTTCGTGATGAGCATGTTGCCCAGTGAACGCGCAAAAGCAGCTGGTGCGCCGGTTGAGGTCGACATCAGCAAGGTTGAGCCAGGCATGCTGCTGCTGGTGGAATGGCGCGGGAAGGTGGTGTGGGTATTGAACCGTACTCCAGAGATGCTGGCGACCCTGAAGAAACTTGATAGCCAGGTAGCCGATCCCAAATCGGAAAAAACCCAGCAACCACAGTATGCGCAGAATGAAACGCGGTCGATCAAACCAGCGATTCTGGTGGTGGAAGGGGTTTGCACCCATCTGGGATGCTCTCCCGTATATCGCAAGGATATTGCTCCCGCGGATCTTGGCGCCGACTGGCTGGGTGGTTTTTTCTGCCCCTGCCACGGATCCAAGTTCGACCTGGCTGGCCGGGTTTACAAAAGCGTTCCGGCGCCGACTAATCTGGTCGTTCCCCCTCACGTGTATTTGAGCGATACAAGCCTCTTGATCGGTTCTGATCGTAAGGAGTCCGCATAAATGAGCAAGCGAATGGAATCCTTCATCGGTTGGATAGACGAGCGTTTTCCGTTAACCGCCAACTGGAAAGCTCATCTGAGCGAGTATTACGCACCCAAGAACTTCAATTTCTGGTATTACTTCGGCTCGCTGGCCATGCTCGTGCTGGTGAATCAGCTTCTCACCGGCATCTTTCTCACCATGAACTACAAGCCGGACGCCAGCATGGCATTTGCCTCGGTGGAATACATCATGCGAGACGTCAATTTCGGCTGGCTGATCCGCTATATGCACTCCACCGGCGCATCCATGTTCTTTGTGGTCGTCTACCTGCATATGTTCCGCGGCATGATGTACGGTTCCTATCGCAAGCCGCGCGAACTTCTCTGGCTGATCGGGATGGGCATCTTCTTCGTCCTGATGATGCTGGCGTTTACCGGCTATATCCTGCCGTGGGGGCAGATGTCCTATTGGGGCGCACAGGTGATCATAAGCATGATCGGTGCAATTCCGCGTAGTGGGCGAAACGCTCTCGAACTGGCTCCTGGGCGACTTCATGCTGTCGGATGCTGCGCTCAACCGCTTTTTTGCCTACCACGTCGTGACGCTGCCGGTTTTGCTTGTGGTGCTGGTGGTAGTGCATATACTGGCCTTGCACGAAGTCGGCTCGAATAACCCGGACGGGATCGAGATCAAGGCGAACAAGGATCCGGTAACGCATATTCCGGTAGATGGCATACCTTTCCATCCCTACTACTCGGTGAAGGATATTTTCGGGGTGGTGGTATTCCTGATCATATTCACCGGCATTATATTTTTCGCGCCGGAAATGGGCGGCTATTTCCTTGAATACAATAATTTCATTCCCGCCAATACGCTGCAGACACCGGACCATATCGCTCCTGTATGGTATTTCACGCCGTACTACTCGATGCTGAGGGCGGTCACGATCAACTTCCTCTGGATAGATGCAAAACTCTGGGGCATCATACTGATGGGTGGCTCGGTCGCAATCTTTGCCCTGTTGCCCTGGCTGGACCGCAGCCCCGTAAAATCGATTCGTTATAAAGGGCCGATTTTCAAATTCGCCCTCACCCTCTTTGTCATCAGCGTTTTTGTGCTTGGCTGGCTCGGCACGAAATCACCCACGCCGCTCTATACCTTACTTGCGCAGATATTCACGGTAATCTACTTCGCCTTCTTCATTCTTATGCCGTGGTACAGCAAGATAGATAAAACCAAGCCTGAACCAACCAGGGTGACAGAATGAGAAAAATAACAAGTATCCTTATTGATTTGTTGCCTGGTCCCGCTTGTCTCGTTTGCCAGCGGTCCGGAAGTGAAATTGGATCGCCCTCAGCTTAATCCGGGCGACAAGCTTTCGCTGCAACGCGGCGCACAGGCTTTTGTCAACTATTGCCTGTCATGCCACAGCGCCGAATACATGCGCTATAACCGGCTGCAGGGATTTAGGCCTCACCGAAAACCAGATCAGCGATAACCTCATATTCACCGGGCAAAAAGTGGGCGAGCTCATGACCGTCGCCATGAAGCCAAAAGACGCGAAGCAATGGCTTGGCGTGGCCCCGCCCGATCTGTCGGTCATCGCGCGTTCGCGTGGTCCTGACTGGCTCTACACGTATCTCAGGAAGTTTTATCGTGATGAATCCACGGCTACCGGCTGGAATAATCTGGTGTTTGACAAAGCTGCCATGCCTCACGTGCTATACCAGTTGCAGGGTGAGCAGTCACTTTCGGTGAAGAATGTTGACGACGGTCATGGCGGCACACATGAGGTAAAGGAACTGAAGCTGGACAAACCCGGTTCGCTTTCAAAAACGGAATATGACGCGTATGTCACTGACCTGGTTAACTTCCTGGTTTATCTGGGTGAACCGGCCGCCACTAAACGAGTGCAATTGGGAATTATTGTAATGCTCTTCCTGTTTGCCATGCTGGGACTGACCTATGCCCTGAAACAGGAATATTGGAAGGACATCCATTGACTATTTCTCATCCGCTACAAAGTGTTCGTCCCTCATACGCTGAAAGTAACAAGTCATGATGACATTGTATTCAGCCACTACCTGCCCGTTCAGCCATCGCTGCCGTATCGTGCTGTACGAGAAGGGTATGGATTTTCAGATTATCGATGTCGATCTGCATAACAGGCCGGAAGATCTTGCGGTAATGAGCCCCTATGGCAGGGTGCCGGTACTGGTGGAGCGCGATCTCATCCTGTACGAATCCAACATCATCAATGAATATATTGATGACCGCTTTCCTCATCCGCAATTGATGCCTGCCGACCCGGTAATGCGGGCACGGGCGCGGCTATTTCTGCATCGCTTCGAGCAGGAACTTTTCTGCCATATTGATGCGGTCGAGAGCAGCAATCAGAAAACCGCAGATAAGGCGCGCAGCAGCCATTCGTGATAATCTGACTGTGATTGCACCTGTGTTTGTCAAACAGAAATACATGCTGGGGGATGAATTTTCCATGCTTGATGTGGCGATTGCGCCACTGCTATGGCGATTGGATCACTATGGCATTCAGCTACCCAAGCAGGCTGCGCCGCTATTGAAGTTCGCCGAGCGGCTTTTCAGCAGGCCGGCGTTCATTGACGCGCTTACGGCGTCCGAGAAAGCGATGCGCAAATGAAAGAGCTTTCCACCAAACCGTATCTGATCCGCGCGATCTACGAATGGTGCTCTGATAGCGGTTTTACTCCCTATCTATCGGTTAAGGTAGATGCCCAGACTCGTGTGCCAGATGAATTTGTAAAAGATGGCGAGATCATACTGAACATCAGCCATGATGCGGCACACCATCTTACGCTCGGTAATGATTTCATCCACTTCTCCGCCCGGTTTGGCGGCGTTTCACGTGAAATTGCCATACCGGTTGGCGCGGTTCAGGGAATATTTGCCAAGGAAACCGCTCAGGGCTTACTTTTCACGCTTGAGAACGAGGCCGATCCAGCCCGAGGCGAAGCAGATACCGAGGAATCTGGTAAGCCACAACTGCCCCGGCTCACCGTCCTCCAAAAACGAAAAGCGCCGCTTTCAGGTCATCAAATAATAATTTCCGGTCGCTTTTGTAACATCTCCACAGGTTTGCTCCCCCGCTTCCCAGCCACTATAATTGCATTGCGCCGGCATAGCTCAGTTGGTAGAGCAGCTGATTTGTAATCAGAAGGTCCCGAGTTCGACTCTTGGTGTCGGCACCAAAAAACAAGGGCTTATGTTTAAAATCCATAAGCCATTTGTCTATGTAGACGCAATGTAGACATGAAAGAGGAGTAACAGGGGTAAGGTCTAGGCAATCCGGCTAAAACTGAGAATTCTTATCGTTCCCATACAAGTTTCTCGACCTCAGCCTAAGTGTTGTGACTTCTCTATTCTCTATTAGCTGGACTCATCAGCAATTTCCTCCATGTAGCTGAAAGAAAAAATGGTAATGAATCGAACTGTTGATCCGCAGGTCCCAGGTTCGAGGCCGGTTGGGAGCCAAATAAACAAGGACTTATAAATATCTAAGAATTCTTATTCGAAATCTAGTAGGCCTATATAATATACTTATCTGTAACCTAAAGCTTAGTCCGGTGACGCAATATTAATATGGGATTTGATTTGCGTTATAACATCTCCAAGTTCGCCGCCACGCGAATTTTTATAGAGCTGACGTAGCAGGAGTCTATAAGCTACAAGAGTATGAGTTTGGAAATAGCGAAGGGTTCGACAGTAAAAGCACTCTTAAAGGCATGGAGAGTGCGAGTCTGTTTTGCTCTGGCTTTAGTACCCTAATCGTTGCGGAAAAGGCTCATTCTGGCTCCCTGATCGCTTATCTATCAATTACAGATGTTCTGTTATTGTAATCAATACCTCGAAGCGCGACCCGTTCCTAACGGAATGCTAGATGTACTGGGCGCCTTGAATTAACCCCGGCAGGTGATATTAATAATGCAAAGAGCAGCTTCGCTGCTGATTCATTTTGCCTAGACTCGGCTTAGGTGGTTGTCCGCTCGATCGCTCGTAAGTTTCGATTAGCAGCCAAAGCCTACATACCTCCCCTAAAGCTGAAAAACCGACATCGGGCCACATCAATACATCTTTGTGCCGTTTAGTTGCTTTAACACCCCCATCCTGTGACACAACGAAGACGACAGAATCTTCAAAACTTGAACAAAACCGAAACGCTGAGCGATGACGTGTGCCATAGTTCTCGATCGAGATGTCTGCACATTTTTGCCATGATCGTCAAGTCCAAGCTTGATCGATGACAGGGTTGGAGAAAGCGCAATAATCGCAGCACCAAATCCTATAAGCCGAAGGCGGTCTGTAATAACTACAGCACCATCAACACTCGAAGTGAAGCTAGAAAGCGTAAACATTCGGATAATTCGTCATTAACTTCTGTTCGCGCATGCGCGATCAGGCTGATTTGACCGTAGTCAGCTGTCGAAATGTTCTTCTTCGATCACAGCCTGAAGTGAAGGTCGAAGTATTTCCGATTAAGGGAAAGCGCACGGCGCATCAGCTTCCATGCGTGATCGTAATTACTCTCGTATTTGATTATCGCGCGATCTGTGAGACGAGAGTCATCGGAAAGTGCGTTATCTCATCGCGAAGAACTATTAATGTTCCACCGTGCCCCTTATCACGTATGTTCGACAAAATTCGTGAGAGACAAAAACTATAAAATCGACTGGGGTAGTCATTGTCTTCGCCCTCTGAATCCCAACTTGCAACTTTTAAATTTTGGATTGTCTCTTTATATAGGAGGTCTTTTGCATTGGCAAAAAAATCAGCGATAAGACCGTCGTACAGAATACGGTAGGAGGTTGAGTATAGGTGTCCAGTACGAAGGCTGAAGAATACGTCCTTGCTCCCTGAGAGAATGTCAACTCGCCTGGACCGTAGCTGGAGATGGTTAATCCATCGGGAGGGGGTCGCCCACCGCTTACTTCATGGCGGTTAAACTTCCACCAGTTGGAACCTGTGTCGTAACACCCTGAAGTTAGCCAGTCCCCCTTTGGCGACTGCTCTACACAGATCAGACTCCTAACAAATTCGGCGGCTGGCGCAAGTCGTCTCAATTCGGCAACTGACAACTCACGCGGTTCTCGGAATAAAACTGCCCTATCCTTATTAGAGAGCGGGGATTCTCGCCTTTGCCTTCCAGGTCCAAAACAATTAATCGATACTGAACCCGGCGGCCTTCTTCCTTTAAGAAGCTTGCATGGTAGCAAATGGACAGCAGTTCTGTTAATGGTTCGATCAGTCGGTAACGGCGGGCGGGGCTTTCTGGAACCACTAGGCGTAGCCCACTTCGATTTTAAAGACTCGATGACATCAGGGGGATAAAGGGTGCTCATATAGCGAAACTTAACAAGGTAAAGAGTTTGGGCTATAGCTCAGCCGGAGTTGTCTAAATGGCTTCGTTTTAGCGGTAACATCATTCAAAATGACTATGCGCAAAGATCGTTACTAAAAGAAGAGTCGATTTTGCACTAAAGTGCTTTTATGTGCGCACTCGTTTTTGCAAGGTTTGACGAGAAAAATCCCGCCCGTAGCTTCTTACTGATTTACACGATTGGCATTGTTCGAGGAAATCGTTCTTCCAGTCGCTGATCGAGGGAACGGAAAACCGCCTCACTGATTCAGGAATTACACAAAGTGGGTGGTTATAAATGGATACGCGAATTCCATATCGCGAAAAAAGGGTTCTGACAGCTTTCCAGCTGCATTGGTGTAGTCATACGGATCAATCCAAAGGGCGCCCAAGTTTGATTTGGCAAATCCCATGATTTCTAATCCCATTATATATATTATCAACAAACAAAAGATTACGGGTTATGAATTCAGCAAGACGAGGGACCTATGATAGTTTTTTTGTGAACAACCACACGGATTTCTACCGGTACTCGGCATCGTTTTAGATTCAGTATTCCCCTACGGTGTCATCGAAAGCGGCATCTGCCTGAACGATGAAATCATGGGATTGCGAATAGTCGGCATAGAGGGGAATGCCAATCATCAGATCAGGATGTTGTATTTTTGCTACCTTTGCCGCCAGTTCCAGACTCTTAAAATTGCGCCCATTGGAAAGGATATGTAAGGCAGTTCTTGGAAGATGTGTCTGCTAAGCGCTTGGACAAGACGAATAAAGTCGTTGCCCCACAATGTAGGTTCCCCACCTGTAATCCCGATTTCCAAGGCGTCTTTGGGAATCAACGGAAGTGCCTCAAGCATGTCATCAAGTAGATAATGATCATCAATATCTCGCGGCGGTTGTGAACACATAATGCAAAATGAGTTACAACGTTCCGTTATCGAAAAACGAATTTGAATTAGCGTCTTTCCTATAAAGAACATTGATGCTGGAATCTATGGGAATGAAATTTGATAACGTCGAAATCTTTCAAATAGCTCGGAGGTCAGGAGCGAGACGAACGATGTTCAGATAGCGGTTCAAACCTTTACTGGCCTCCTGTCTGTACCTGAAACCAGCACTAGGCCAAACCCTTCCGGAATTTGGTTTAATTTAGATTTCCAAAAAGAAGTGTATGCGCAGGCCTCAAAGCTACCGGGAGCTGTGAATTCGTCGTGATCCTTGATATAAATGGGCGTTCATGGCCAATCAGTGTCAATGGACTGTTATTTTTTGAATGCAAAGGAATCACGGGGCAATTCCTACTG
>CAWHQD010000031.1:0-184875 GCA_963831395.1 uncultured beta proteobacterium | reverse complement strand
ACAATGACTTGACCAGATTTGGAGAATTCGGCCAATGTCTTGAAGATGTACCCAGCCCGGACATCGTCGGAGGCCATGAGTACATCATCTAGGATCACAGGCAAGTTTACCCCTCGGTCTCGTTGCAATTTTAATGCAGCGAGACGTAATGCGAGATATAGTTGATCGCGCGTTCCCTCGCTCATGGCTTCAACAGATAGAATTTTGCCGTCGGGTCGCTTAGCGGCAATTACCGGGGTTTCATTGGAGTCATCATTGATGAGCCCCTCGAACTCATCACCGGTGATTTGGGCGAAGTACCCTGATGCTGACTTGAGCATCGGCGCCTGTGAACGTTCTTTGAACCGGCGTACAGCTTCTTGCAAAAGCGCATGCGCCAATCTAGTCCTTATTTGCAGTGGAAGAGTATTCCGAACAGTCGCGGTCGCTCTGTCCATCGCTTCGGCGGCCACGGCAGCCGCATCAGATGAGCTAATGCTGTCAAGTTCACGACGCGCCGCCTCCTCGACAGCTCTTGCCTCTTCGAGACGTTCGTTGACTTCTTCTAGCTTCTGCTCGACTCTTGATTCTTCCGTGCGCAAGTCATCATGCTCACGTCCAGCAAGCCGTTCCTGTAATTCTTTTATGTCAAGGTGCGACGCCTTTGCCAGCTGCTCGGCTGCGCCGTTAGCATCGCGCATGGCTTGGCGCTTACGGTTCGATTGATCCTCGGCTTCAGGCAATTCGGCTGTTGTGTGCACGCCCGCAGAGACGCACAGACGGGTTAGAGTGGTGCGGTGTCGGACTGCCTTTGCCTCATTATTGGCGAGAGCTTTTTCGGCGGCTGCGAGTTCTTTCTCGGCAATATTAAGCTTAGACTGCTGCGCCTGAGCCTTCTCTAGCCTCGTCGACCAGATTTCGGCTCCCAAAATAGTATCCTCACACGGTTGCTCCAATAAAGCGGCAGAAATGCTTTGGGCCATTTGCTGGTACACCGATAAAGATGCAACGTGTTTGGCGCGCGTCGATGTAGCGTCGACAAGCGACTTATTTATAGACAGGAGCTCATCGAACTCCGCCAAGCGGGCCTTGGCCATGGCAACAGTGGCATCTTCGCCCAGCATCAGTGGGGCCATTTGGGCGGAGAATGCGCTTCTGGCCGATTCGATATTGCTGACAAGGTCAGTGTCCACAGCGCTATGGAGCACCACCTGTTTCTGCAGCTCTATCGCTTGGCCGACCGCTTTGTTGCGGGCAGCAATGCGAGCATCGACTTGCCTAACATCGTCTTCCGCAACTGAGACGAGGGTATCCAGCCGATTGTCGCCATCGATTTTTGTGATTCCCAGTTGCATGACAGCATGAATCAACTTGTCGGCGAGGGATCTCTCGACATCTTGCGCGTGCTGAAGTTCATCACGCTTGGCCTGCAGTCCATCGATAGCGGTCAATGCTGCCTCGAGCAAATCTTGCCAATCACGCAATTCTGCCGGAAGCATAATCGGAATACCCGCCACTGCGAGCGTTTGTTGCCATGTCATTTCGAAAGATTCTTGCTGTGTATCGATTGACTGAATCTCGCCCTGTTGTAACGTTAGATCACGTTTGAGTACGGCGATTTGTTGCCGAGTACCTTCGAGCATGGTAGCTCGACCGGTATCGCTCGCTAATCCGTCGATTAAGGCATCAGCTTCAGAAACTGCTTTCTCGTAAGCCTCTGGCAAGGGCTGACCTTGCGCAAAACTTTGAACGTCTGGACTTGTACCTTCGATGTATGTTGCCTTAATTAGTGTCCAACCTTCTTGTCGGTGCGCACGCGCGTCGTGTACTTCATCGCGCGTTGGCACTTGGCCCTGTGAGAGAAGAACATTGATAGTATCCTGCTGCTTCACGAGCGCTACTTCCATTTCTTTAACGCGCTTGACCTTATCGGTTCGGCTATTGTCGAACGTTATTAGTCGCTTGGTGGCCTCATCCACGGCAGCCCCGAGAAGGGGCCGAACTCGCCTTGCGGCTTGTTCGTTCGGCAGATTCACAACAGTCAGCGCGGCTTCGACTTTTCGCTCTGCCGCTTTAATCTCATTTGACAACTTACTTAGCCGTAGAAGCGTTGCGTTATTCTTCGCTACCTCTGCCAATGCAACCCGTACAGCGGCTTGAAGATTTGCATCGGGGACGGCATCTGACTCTTGATTCGATGATGAATGCTGGTTTGGCACAATGAGCCGATGCTGAGCGAGCGCACGTTGAGCTTCCTCCAGTGCATCAATGTTTCCGTTGATTTGTATTTTTCGGGTGGCCGTGGGCGCCCGCTGAACTACCTCGTTTGCTTGTAGGGTGGAGTCAATCTTTCCCGCCAGCGCATTCAGCACCTCAGTGTGGTCGTTCACATCACACTGCGCAGTCGCTGCCTGCCCACGCAGTAGAGCAATCGTGTCAGCCGCAGCGTAGAGGCGAGTCACCGACGAGGAAATAGACAAGATGACAGGATCGAATTCGAGGCGGTCGATGAGGTCGCGTTGTTCCCGTATTGCCGTATCATTGATCGACATCTCGGCAAGGGCGTCGGACAGACCAGCTTCCGCAGTCGCACGTTCGGTGGCCGCGTTTTCTGTTAGCAGAGGCACTTGATCCAGTTCCGCTAGAACCCTGTTTGCATAATCTAACGTGGTCAAAATAGGCGCGACCGCGATAAGTTCCTTGATCAGCAACTGCTGAGTGGCGTACTGGTTGCGTTCGTGCTGAATAGTCTGCAGGTCAGCAGACGCCTCGCGACTAGCCTTCGCTAATGCCTCCCATCTTGTCGGTTTAATCTGCGCATCCTTGTACTGCTCCACTTGCGATTTGTATTCACTCAAAGCTTGGTTGATGCGTCCGTTTTTAGCTTGCGCCGCAGGCATGTAGAATGCTTTAGCTGTCGCATCGAGTACGCTGAGGATTCTCGAAACATCATCAGCGCCAGAGCTCGCCTCGAATAAAGCTGCTCCAATTTCTCCCTCCCCCTTAACCAGAGCCTTACCTCCATTTCGTAATGTTTCGTGGTCCAACCCGAACATGCTTTCATAGTCATCAATCGACAGCCCGGCAGTCAGCAAACGATGAATGTCCGCCGGGATTGATTCCGCAAGCTCGATGCCACCTTGTGCGAAATCCACAAACTTTAAGGTTAAGCCTGTGCCTTTGCGGCGCATGAGCGAATACTGCTTGCCTTGTTTGTCGACGAAGACTCCGCCTACTCGCATCTGTTTATAGTCGTGCAAGAACCTGTCCTTACTGCGCCCGGTAATCCCGAAACGTAACCCGGCGATGGCACGCAACGCCGATGACTTGCCAGCTTCGTTCAGCCCGTGTATGAGTACGAGTCGCTGATTGTTGACACCCAGATGCAGCACTTGATCGGTGAATGGCCCGAAGGCCTTGAGGTGAAGTTCTGTAAGTCTCATGGTCTGTCAACCTCGTGGAGTAGAGAGTTGCGAAAGGACGGTTGCCTCGGCATCGGCCAAGAAGGCTTTGAGCTGTTCAGCGGTAAGTTTGCACGGATCCATATCTTCCAATTCAGATGGGAGATTCGGCAGGTTGTCCAGGCTCGCAAGTATCCACGTCCGAAGCACCTGCTCGTCCGCACCCAGTTCGTCGACCAGCCTTACAACTTCACCCACCGCATCTGGTCGTTTCACCGCAGCTATACGATCGATTGGAGACCGCAGTTCCAGCAGAACGGACTCTATCCAAAGGTCAGCTAATACGAAATCCTGGGTAGCGGCTTGAATGGCTGCGGCGATACTTCCGGGCTCACGGGCTTCTAGCGCATGAAGAACAGATTCGCCTTGGACCGTGACCCGGATGGCATGCAGGCGATCTTCGGCACCTACGATACAGACTTTACAGATGTCATGGAACTTCGAGGCGAGTGCAGTGAAGGTCTCTAAATCGGTGGCGTCAAGATTCAGGTTATGCCAACGGACCACATCTAGCGAGACGTGCTCAGCGCTTGTGACGGTATTGCCAACAACAGTGACAAGCTCGCAACCTTTGGATCCAGTTTCTCCGACACGACGTCCTTGCAAGTTGCCTGGGAAGACGATGCGTGGATTGGCCTCTCGGATGACCTCGCGAGTGTGAACATGCCCGAGAGCAAAGTAGTCATAGTTCTTTTTTAACAGTGTTGCCACGTCCGTAGGAGCGTAGGGCTCATGACCGATCCTACCTGTCAGGCTAGTATGCAGCATACCGATGTTGAAGCGGCCAGTGATTGGTTCATGATAGGACGGGATGAGATCTTCGCTGACGACACGGTCCGGGAAACTCTTGCCATGGATAGCAACCCCCAAGTCCTCAAGGTCAACGACTTCGGCAGCACGCGAACTGAAGACGTGAACGCCCTGGACGTCGGGTAGCCGTTTGCTGATTTGGCCTTCTGCGTCGTGGTTTCCCTTGACGACGAAGACTAGGATGCCTGCGTCGACAAGGCGAATCATCTGTTCTCGGAAGAAGAGGGCTGCACGAAAGTCGCCCAGCTCTCGGTCGTAGATATCACCCGACAGGAGGACTAGATCGACTTTTTCTCGCATGGCAAGATCTACCAAACCAATAAGAGCCTTACGAGTTGCCCCTCTAAGCAGCTCTACAGGTGCTCCGTCGTAGGTGTCCAGTCCTCGCATGGGGCTGTCGATGTGTAAATCAGCTGCGTGGATAAACTTCATTTTTGTAACCTCCGTATTGCCGCATGTTTTATGACTGTCGATCTAATCGGTCCGAGTCATGAGCGCCATATCCCCCTGGCTTTGCGGAAACCCAACGTCGATCGTGCTGTCTGTCGTCCGTCGACAGTACATACAAATAAAGGAGCGTTGCCGTTTCTTATTGCAGAAATGCGCTTCGAGCTGTGCATTCCATGCTAGATAGCATGTTGGACCGATTAATATTTCCAGTTAGATTTTAGATCTTATTGCTGAGCAAACAATTGGACTTAGGTACACCAATCACCGAGTATGGGTATTCCGGTATTTTTAGCTGATCTACTTTGCTACTTGCCCAAATGGGTATTTTAGTCTGTGGAGTTATAGTCCTTAAAAATGCCATCCTTGCTGTATGGAAACAGCAGATCTTGAGACGTTAGGGAAGCGCTGAACAAATCGCCAGATTTGAGATAATAGCAGCATCCTGACAACTTTTTTATATACGCTATGCCTCGCCAAACCACCTTTGCCGATCTTGATTACGCCCGCAAGAAACGTCAGACCCGCCGTAGATTTTCCTGGGCGAATACGAAGAAGCTGTAGTGCCGTGGGAGGTTCCGCTGCAGCGCATTGAACCCCATTACCCCAGAAGCGGGCAGCGGGGCCGCCAGCCCATGGTGCTGGAGAGCATGTTGCGCATCTACTGCATGCAGAACTGGTTCAATCTGTCAGACCGGCAGATGGAAGATGCCCTGTATGAGATCGAAGAGCACGCGCCGCTTTGGCGGCTTTGGCGGTGTCACCGATGCGCTTCCGGACGAGACCACGATACTGAACTTCCGGCATCTGTTGGAGAAGCATGAGTTGACAGCGGGACTGCTGGAGGAAATCAATATGCACCTCAAGGATCAAGGGTTGCTGGTATCGAAGGGCAGCATGGTGGACGCCACCCTTATTTATGCCCCAAGTTCGACCAAGAATCAGGAGCAGGCCCGTGACCCTGAGATGCACCAGACCCGGAAAGGTAAGCAATGGTACTTTGGCATGAAGGTCCATATTGGGGCGGACGTGGATTCGGGGGCGGTGCACAGTGTCGAAATTACCGCTGCCAATGAAGCCGACATCAACGTCCTGCCCAAGCTGCTGCGGGCGCAAGACGAGGTCATCTTTGGCGATGCGGGCTATACCAGTGACGAGTACAAGCGGGGTTCACGCAAGCTGGGAATACGCTGGTGCGTGCAGGACAAACGCAAGCCAGGACAGAATCTCTCGGCGAGTCAGAAGCAGCGCAACCGCAAACATTCCTCTATCCGGGCACGGGTGGAACATGTATTCCGGGTGATCAAGCGGCAGTTTGGCTTTACCAAGACCCGCTACCGGGGACTGGCAAAGAATGCGGTCCAGGTGAACATGCTGGTGGGCCTGGCGAATCTGTACCTGCTGCGCAGGCGACTGCTGAGCGCTTGAGGGGCGAAATCCGTCTGCTATGCCCCAGAGCGGACGATGAAACAGAAAAAAGGGGCAACTCGGCAATGAAATATGGCCGGGAAATGAATTGTCGGTTGGTTCGTGCTAAAAAAACAGCAACCAACCTACCCAGATCTGGAAGCCGCTATTTGTTCAGCGCTTCCTTAGGTAATCGAATTAGAGAGCGACGTAAAACCCTTTGTCTGACGCAGAAGAACTTGCCGCCAAAGCAGATATTGATCGTTCTATATTGGTGGTGTTGGGGAGGGTTGACGAAAGGGAAATTAAAGTTCGTTAGCTGTATCGCATGACAACAAATCAAGGATTTATCTGATCTCCTCGGCGACGATTTTCAATTAACAGGCGGTGCCGCGAGCCAATCGGATTCGGCCGGGAAGTGTTGGGCGGCAAATCAGCCATCGCTATGGCTTGCTGTTCACGAAAGCTTCGGTTTCGGCTTCCCGATCCACCGTTGTCTCCGTGGAGTGGGCAAATCTGTTTCCGGTGAATTCCGGCTGTTCCATGTTGGCACGAATGGCCGAGGCGACTTTTCCGCCGGGAGTCTGGCTAACCCGCCCCCCTGCGCCCGCCTTTGCAACCGCCATGCCCCCCTTGGCAAGATTCGATCCCATGTTTGCCGCAAAACGCGCGCCCGTGCCCATCGCCTGGCCCAATCCACCACCGCCGCCGCCACCAGATGGTGATCCGCCCTGGCCCAGGCCGGTCTTAGGTTCGTGTCTTACCCTATGTAACAAGGCAGCATAATGAAAGGTCAGATGGCTATAACTAACCGATGAGCCGATTTCACGAAACCGCACCTCAACCGACGTTCTTTAAAATTTGCGGGGGTAAGTCAACTACTTCGTGCGTCGCCATCGCAAAGTGCCTCATCCAGTATTTCGATCCAGTGTTCAACCGGCAACGAGGTGCCGCTTCGTACGTGCATGAGGCAGCCAATATTGGCGGTGGCTATCCGGGTGGGATTGCCCGATTCCAGTGCTGAGACTTTGTTTTTCAGCAGCTGTTGCGACAGCTCGGGCTGCAGAATCGAGTAAGTCCCGGCCGATCCACAGCAAAGATGAGCGTCCGGCACGTAAGTCAATTCGAAGCCAGCGGCGATCAGAATCTTCTCTGCGACGCCCTGGATGCGCATCCCGTGTTGCAGAGTGCAAGGGGAATGAAAGGCAAGCCTGGGTTTTACTGTATTGCTTGCATCGGAAGGCAATCTGCCGAGAAGCGGTACAAGTGCCGGTGTTTCCGCTTCCACAATTTCGCTGATATCTTTGGTTAATTCGGAAATCCGTGCCGCCTTTTGCGCATAGGCAGGATCATGCCTCAACAAATGGCCGTATTCCTTTACAGTCACGCCGCAACCACTGGCGGTCATGACGATGGCTTCCACTCCACCTGCCCCTTCCCCTCCTCCGGCATCTTCCATACCAACATATGGCCACCACGCATCTATATTGCGGCGCATGTAATCCAGCCCTTCCTGCTGGGCATTGAGATGATAGGACACTGCGCCACAGCAGCCCGCGTTCGGGGCTTTGATGAGGGATATGCCGAGCTTGTCCAGTACTCGCGCGGCCGCGGCATTGATATTGGGGGCCAGGGTGGGTTGAACGCAGCCTTCGAGCACGAGCATTTTGCGTTCGTGGCGCTCGGGCGGCCATGACTCTGCCGCTCGCGTGCCCTGCACAGGCGCCGGCAGTGCGTCCTTCATACTTCCCGGCAATAATGGACGGAAAGACTGCCCCAGCTTCAGCAGTGACGCGAATACGCCTGGTTTGGGTAAGGTCTGACGCAGCGCATATCGCATGGCGCCGGCAGCAAATTCGCGTCCCACCTTCTTCTCGACGATGCCACGTCCGATATCCACCAGCCGCCCGTAGCGCACGCCGGAAGGACAAGCCGTCTCGCAGGCGCGGCAAGTCAGGCAACGGTCCAGATGTAGCTGGGTCTTTTCCGTGACCGGCTCGCCTTCCAATACCTGCTTCATCAGATAAATGCGGCCGCGCGGACTGTCCAGTTCATCGCCCAGCAACTGGTAAGTCGGGCAGGTGGCGAGACAGAAGCCGCAATGGACGCAGGTCCGCAGTATGGCTTCCGCTTCCTGTCCCT
Organism: uncultured beta proteobacterium; assembly: GCA_963831395.1. Classification (GTDB taxonomy): domain Bacteria; phylum Pseudomonadota; class Gammaproteobacteria; order Burkholderiales; family Nitrosomonadaceae; genus Nitrosospira. The sequence goes on along the minus strand of CAWHQD010000031.1, from coordinate 176,629 downwards.
CGGGAGAGTCCTTGATGAAATCGGCGAGATTGGTTTGCACTTTATATTTCCGGGTACATCCGGCCTGGATTGAATATGCGGTGAGGATCGAATTTTTCCTTCAACCGCTGGGTGATATTCATCATTGCCGGCGTAAGCGGATGGAAAACGGCGGCGTGTAATCCGTAGCTGCGAAACAGGGTCGCGTGGCCGCCGGCGTCTTGTGCCGCCTTGCGTACAGCTATTTGCACCGCTTCCGTATCCGCGCCGGCATTCGTATCAGCCACGAGCCAGCGCAACGCTCCTCCCCACTCGATCAATTGCTTTCCCGGCAGCGAAAGGGGCGGCGTGGTTGATTTGATGGACAAGCGCCAGAGCGGCTTCCCCGGCTGAAAAAAAGCGTGCGTCTGTTCGCGTATCGATTCCCAGAAAGCCGCGCCTTCCATGATTTCCTCGCCGCCTAATATTGCACGGGCGGCGCGCACAGCCGGTGCAGCACCGGAGAGCCTCACGGTAAGTTCACCGTCATAGAAGCAGGTTGCCGAAACCGGCAGGGATTTACCTGCCCAAAGATTCATTTTTTTGATAGCTTCCGCCTCGCTCATCGGCAAGCGCAGCGTAAGCTCCGTCGCCGGCAAGGGCAATACTTTGAGCGAAACCTCCAGCAATAAACCCAGCGTTCCCATCGAGCCCGTCATCAAGCGTGAGACATCGTAACCTGCGACATTTTTCATTACCTGACCGCCAAAACTCAGGTCGTCTCCTTTACCGTCCAGCATGCGCACGCCCAGCACAAAGTCGCGTACCGCCCCGGCGGATGCCCGGCGCGGGCCGGATAGCCCGGCTGCGACACAACCGCCGAGCGTGGCGCCGGGGCCAAAATGCGGCGGCTCAAACGCCAACATTTGACCCTGCTTGCGCAATTCCGTTTCAAGGTCTGCCAAACGAGTACCGGAGCGAGCGGTCACCACCAGTTCGGTTGGCTCGTAATCCACAATGCCCGCGTAAGCTCTGGCATCGAGAATGCCGGGCCGGGCTAACGGGATTAGCGGGATTCAGGGCGACGTTGCCGTAAAAATCCTTGGTGCCGCCGCTACGTATAAGCAAGGGCGTGTTATTTCCAGCGGCCGCGCGTATGGTATCTGCAAGTTGATCGACGGTATATTGCATGGCTTATAATCCAATGCCCAACCAATACAAGCTACTTAAAATACGCATCAACTTCAAAATCTCGGCAGTTCAGGGAATTTTTCTTCGCCCCGATGCACGTGCATCGCGCCATGCTCGGCGCAACGGCGCAGCGCCGGTACCGCTTTTCCGGGATTCAGCAGCCCATCCGGATCGAAGGCGGCTTTTACCGCATGGAACATTTGCAGTTCGGCGGTCTTGAATTGCGAGCACATCTGATCAATTTTCTCGATACCGACCCCATGCTCGCCGGTAATGGTTCCCCCCGCCTGGATGCACATCTGGAGTATCTGTGCGCCAAATTCCTCGGTCAACTCAAGCTCTCCAGGCCGGTTGGCGTCATATAGAATCAGCGGATGCAAATTACCGTCGCCTGCATGAAAAACATTCATGCAACGCAGGCCGTATTTGGCGGAAAGCGCTTCGATTCCGGATAGTACCTGCGCAAGATTCTTGCGCGGAATCGTCCCGTCCATGCAATAGTAATCGGGTGAAACACGCCCCGCCGCCGGAAATGCGGCTTTCCGCCCGGCCCAGAATCTGAGCCGCTCGGCCTCATCGCGGGATATTCTGATCTCGGTTGCACCGCTCTTGATCATGATTTCATTGATACGGTCGATTTCCTCCGCCACTTCCTCTGCCGCGCCATCTGATTCACATAAGAGAATCGCAGCCGCCTCGAGGTTGTAGCCCGCGTGAACATACTCCTCCACTGCGCGAGTCGTGATCTGGTCCATCATTTCCATGCCGGCCGGGATGATTCCCGCGCCAATCACGTTGGCTACCGCGTTTCCCGCCTTGCGTATGTCATCAAAGGCGGCAAGCACCACCTGGGCTTTTTGAGGCCTGGGCGTGAGTTTTACCGTAACTTCTGTCACGACGCCCAGCATGCCTTCGCTGCCGGTCATGAGCGCCAGCAGGTCGTAACCCGGTGCGTCCAGACTATCGCCGCCGATTTCAAGAAGCTCGCCCTCTATGGTCAGCACGCGTAATTTAAGGATGTTGTGAACGGTGAGCCCATACTTCAGGCAATGCACGCCCCCCGAATTCTCAGCCACATTGCCGCCAATGGAACAGGCGATTTGCGAAGAAGGATCGGGCGCGTAATACAGGCCGTACTGTGCCGCCGCTTCGCTGATGGCAAGATTGCGCACACCTGGTTGTACGCGTGCGGTGCGCGCTGCCGGGTCCAGTTCGAGTATCCGCTTCAACTTGGCGAGCGACAACAATACTCCCTCTGCGTGGGGCAATGCGCCCCCGGACAAACCCGTCCCCGCGCCTCGCGCCACCACCGGAACTTTCGCGGCGTGGCAGATCCGCAAGATTTTGGCCACTTCTTCTTCGGTTTGCGGAAGCGCCACAATCATCGGTGTTTGCCGGTAAGCGGATAGCCCGTCGCACTCGTACGGTCTCATGTCCTCTTTCTCATGCAGCACCGCTTCAGGCGGCAGAAAAGCCCGCAGCCTTGTGACAAGTTCGGGAGAATTCATAAATTCCATGTCCATTTTTGTATGGCTCAGCCTTCAGATTTTCCGGCTGAATCCTGAATCTCGTGATTCGCCAATTTTTCGAGCATTTGTACCATTGCCGCACTGTCCCGTTTGGCGCCGCCATTAGCGGTGCAGGCATTGAGCAATTCCTGAACTGCGGCAGTGTTGGGCAAACTGATGCCCAATGCTCGCGCGTTGGACAGCGCCAGGCCCAAGTCCTTCTGATGCAGTTCGATGCGAAATCCCGGTTCGAATTCCCGCTTGATCATGCGCTCGCCATGAACCTCGAGAACGCGCGACGAGGCAAATCCACCCATGAGGGCCTGCCGAACCTTTGCCGGATCCGCACCAGCTTTGGAGGCAAACAATAATCCCTCGCCCACAGCTTCGATAGTGAGCGCAACAATAATCTGATTGGCAATCTTGCAGACCTGGCCTGCGCCATTGGTCCCGATCAAGGTTATGCTTTTACCCATTAATTCGAGGATGGGTTTCACTCTCTCGAATACCGGCTCGGTGGCGCCGACCATAATGGTAAGGATTGCATTTTTTGCACCGATATCGCCACCCGACACTGGCGCATCCACATAGTCGCAACCCAGCTTATTTATATCGGCGGCAAATCTTCGGGTTTCGATTGGGGAAATGGAACTCATGTCCATTACAATCTTGCCGCTACTCAAGCTGGTGTCCAGGCCGGTACTCGCGGCGTTCAACCCCGGATTCCGCCCTTGGTTTAGCCCTTGATTTAATCCCGATGCCACGCCATTCTCACCGAACAGTACCCGTTCCACATCCGGGGTATCGGGCAGCATGGTAATGATGATGTCAGCATTCTGCGCCACTTCCCTGGGTGAAGAACAAGCCCTGCCCCCCTGCTTGAGCAATTCCTCCGGCACGCCGCTTCGGGAATGCAGAAATAACGTATGTCCACCGTTGATAAGGTGTCCGGCCATGGGCTTGCCCATGATGCCTAGACCGATGAAACCAATTTTCATTCCCTTTTCGCTCATCAATAAAATTATTCCTGCGGGCTAATCTCAGCTATTCTTTCGTCTGCTCGAATCCGATTATGAATTCGAAGAGCGTCGGATTTCCTCTAGTATAAACTTTCGCGATGTTCCGTTGCCGAATAAGGGTAGCGCATTCTCAAGCTCTTATACTCTACGATCATCGGAGGATAAGTGGATGGTAGCGTAAGCCATCGAGAGACACACGCGATGGGTTGCGGCTTACAGCCTCCACCCATCCTGCGAACGCCTGGCTGCCGCTGCCTCCGGAGAAATATGGTTATCGTATTTCAAACGCGTGCTCATAAACTTTTTAAAGTGGTCAAAATCAAAATTACTTATCATTTGATAATTTCAAGGAAACTGAATGAACGAATTGCAACTGCATGTGAATGAGCGTCGCTACCTTGTGCATGCCAAGACAGAGCGCCGCGTACCGTATGAGCGTCTGATCTCGCATCGGGAGAAGCCGGGGGATGAGCGTTCAACCTATTATCATCATCGGCAGTGGTCTGGCAGGTTATACCGTCGCTCGCGAATTTCGCAAGCTGGACACCGAAACGCCCATCCTGATCATTTCAGCGGATCATGGCGGTTTCTATTCGAAGCCGATGCTTTCGAATGCCCTGGCTACGGGCAAAACGCCTGCATCCATACTGAATGCCAGTTCCGAAAAAATGGCCGAGCAGTTGAAGATGACGATCCGGCCCTATAGCCGGGTATCGGCCATTGACCCATCCAATAAAACAGTGACGTTGCAGGATGGAGAGAAACTGGCCTATAGTAAACTCGTCCTGGCGATGGGGGCTGATCCGATCCGATTGCCTCTGGAAGGCGAGGGCGCGGAAGATATTCTTTCCGTAAATGATCTGGATGACTACCAACGTCTGCGTGATGCGCTGGAAGGAAAAAAGGATGTAACGATTCTGGGTGCTGGCCTGATCGGTTGTGAGTTTGCCAACGATTTGACGACAGCAGGTTATCGTGTACGCGTGATCGATATCAGCCCCCAACCTCTGGGGAGGCTTCTGCCGCAGGCAGGCGGAGCCTTCATGCAACGCAAGCTGGAGGCTGCCGGTGTTGTTTTTCATCTGGGGGCAGCAACTCAGTTTGTGGAGCGGATTCATGAAAGCCTGCGCCTGACTCTCGCCAATGGAGAAATCATCCAGACGGATATCGTGCTTTCCGCTGTTGGGTTGCGCCCCCGCACTGCGCTGGCCCAAGCAGCCGGTATTGCGGTGAATCGCGGTATCTCGGTCAACCGCTCGCTGCAAACCTGTTATGAGGATATTTACGCTCTGGGCGATTGCGCCGAAGTGGAAGGCAGAGTACTGCCGTTCGTGATGCCGATCATGCATGCAGCGCGCGGGCTCGCGGCAACGCTTGCCCAAACCCTGACTCCGGTACGCTATCCTGCCATGCCCGTGCTGGTTAAAACACCGTCTTGTCCAGCCGTCGTATCGCCGCCCGATACCTCTTTCCAGGGCGAATGGCTGGTCGAGGAAGATGAAAATGGAGTCAAGGCCCTGTTTAAAAGCGCGGAGGATAAACTGCTGGGTTATGCCCTCCTGGGCGCGTCAACCAAGGAAAAAAACGCGCTGGCCGCGCACTTACCGGCGGTAATGGAATAAGGAAAGCTCGCGTTTTTCATTATTTCCCGCCGAGGAATTATCTGTATTCCAAGCGAGATGCGGCCAGACGGATAATAGCAATGATGTAGCGCGGGAATCACGCCGCATCATTGCTAATTCTCACTCGATTTGGGTCAGACCCGGGAACGATGAATCTCGTCTTCTCTGTCTGGATAGATACGGCTGACTCGGAATGTTTCTCCTAGTAACCCTTCGATCGCATGCAAGCGGCATAAACGGCCTGGTATTGCTCATCGCGTGACTTGGTTTCGTTGAGCCCGTAAAGCGTTCCCCCCGCCACGCCGGTTACGCCACCGATAGCGGCGCCCTTTCCGGCACCTTTTCCACCGCCCGCGATTGCGCCACCCGCTGCGCCAACCGCAGCGCCAATAGCAGCACCCAGCGCTGCGTTCTTGAGCACTTCCTCGGTTTTGCTGCTTACCTGCTCATTCGCATATCTGTTGCATGCTTCCATGACTGACTGCGGAGGATAGGCCGGCTGGGGCGGGTATGCTGCTTGCGGAGTATAAGTCGGGGGCGGCGGCGGGGCAGCCGACACGTTCCGGTTTGACCGTGCAGCGCCCGCGCTGCGTCCGGCAGGTGTAGCCTCCTTGACCACCGGATCCGGCGCGGCAGTCTTTTCCGCTGAGTCAGCGATTGGGGCTTCGTCGACTTGCGCAGTGGAGGACGTCGGCTCAGTCCGGGAATCGCGTCCTGTGACCAGCACCGTGGCGGCAACGGTTGCGCCGACCAGCAGTATTCCAATCGTCGCGAATTTCCAATAATTAATAGATTCGTTTGACATCGTATCTCCTTCTGAAATGTATTGCTTTTATCCTGTATCTATTCGGTATCTACTTGGCCAACTCGCTTTTCCGGCCTATTCAGTGAGACCCATGCTTGCCGCCTTTCCCGTTGTTACTGTTATCGCCGCTTTTGCCCTTGTTGCTCTTGTCACTTTTGTCCCTTGCCGCATGCTCATGACCCTTATGCGTGCCTTCTTCATGATTTCGGTCTTTGCCTCGTGTTTCGGGCCCGTGGTGGTCTTGATTCCTCAAGTCAGAACGCTCCTGGCCGTTTGTCGCCCCGGTGGACCATTGCGCGTTTGAGTTCTCGATTCCCTGCTGACCCATGCGTCCGGACGCCATCCCGCCGCCCTTCCCATGTTGACCAGCATCAACCGTTCCGTGATGACCACCATGATGCCCGCCCCCACCACCTTCACGTGCTACTGCCGTATTGCCATATGCAAGGACGATACCAACCAGCAATACCGACCAACCTTTGTGCATGTTCGATCTCCTCTTGTGCTTATTAAACTGTTTTTTATTGAAGACAGCCTTGCCCGGCAATCGAGTCCCAGGAATGCAGGAATGTCATGTCCTATTCAAACTCATTTTTCGGCCCCCAATCTTTACTTATTTCGGTATCCCTGACTATTGGACTGAAGTACAACATTGCAATGCATGAGCAATCAGAGCAGTCCATCTGGATTACCTATTCGCAATAACGCAGATCAGCTCCGCCCGTTTACTCTTGAGCCGCCAGCTTGAGTGCAACATATTTTCAATTTTGTGATTTTTTTGTGAAGTTTATGTAACTATACGACAACCGATTGTGTATTGACGCGTTATATCGATTACGGGCACTAAATTTGTTTTCTGGCCGGCGGTTCTTTATCAACTGTGATCCTTATCGAGGAAATGGAGACTTTTCATGACAAAAATAAAACTTGCCTGCATCGCTCTTATCATGCTTGGAATGGCTCCCGCGAGTTCAGTCTGGGCGGGAAGGGGTCATGGTCACGGTCACAATAATCACGGTCATCACCGTAATCACCATGGGGGCAACCATCATAACAATCACGGCCACGGTCACCATCATAACCATGGAGGTCATGGAGGATATGGACTCGCAATAGGGATGGGATTATTAGGCTATGGCCTCGGCTACCTGAGTAACAGAGCGCCCTCCTATCCACCTCAATATGGCTATCCGTCCCCTGGATACGCGCCGGGTTATGGATATGCCCCCGTTGTCGTACATCCAGCACCGCCGGTGTATATCCAGCAGGGATGGTGATAAGGAGCGCACCCCGTCCTTGATTGAAAACATGCACTACATGGGTATGGAGACGAAAATGGGAAAAATGAAATTGATGTGCGTGGCACTCATGCTGCTCGGGTCGATTCCATTAGCATCGGCAGGCAGGGGACATGGTCACCATGGTCAACATGGCCATCACAATCATGGCCATCACCATAACGGGCATCATCATCACCGCCATGGAGGAGGTTACGGAGGATTTGGACTGGCGCTAGGAATGGGACTGTTGGGTTATGGCTTGGGCCACTATGCCAACAGGGCGCCTTATTATTCACCTTCGTACGGCTACGGAAACCGTTACGGCTATCCTCCCGCCGGCTACGCGCCTAATTATGGTTATGCGCCTAATTACGGATATACGCAGCCTTATGGGTATGCCCCTGCTGTTGTGGCTCCTCCCGCTCCGGTTGTTTACATCCAGCAGCGGGAGACCGTGCAGGTCCAGCCGCAAGCTCAAGCTGCCAACTATTGGCACTACTGCCGGAACCCGGAAGGGTATTATCCCTACGTGAAAAAATGCCCGGACGGATGGCTGCAAGTATCACCCCAGCCCAGTCAATAGGCCGTAATTTGCCTTGCATAAACTACTGAGCCTATCCCCACTGTTGGCAATATCGTTGCTGGTTGCGTGCACAAGCATACCTACGGGACCCAGCATGACGGTTTTGCCTGGTTCCGGCAGAAGTTTCGATCAATTTCGTCACGACGATTACTCCTGCAGACAATTCGCCTACGAACAAATCGGCGGCTCGGCGCCTGACCAGGCCTCGATATCCAGCGGGGCAACGAGCGCCGCTGTAGGTGCGGGCCTTGGCGCAGCGGCGGGCGCGGCTATGGGAGGCGGACGCGGCGCGGCTATCGGAGCCGGCCTGGGCCTGCTGGCAGGAGCGCTTGCAGGAACCCGGACCGCCGAGGCTTCGGGATCTGCCAGTCAGCAACGTTACGACATGGGCTATACCCAGTGTATGTACGGAAAAGGGCATCGCGTTCCCATAAGCGGCCAGGTAACGGATGGCGCTTATGGGAACGGTAGCAACCCCAACCCATATACGAACACTCCCTCTCCAGCTTACTTCCCCCCCCGACTGAACGCGGAGGCTCCTTGCAACCACCGCCGCCCCCGCCACCGCCCGGTATTCCGCCCCCACCTCCGCCGCGATAATTTTCAGGCAAAGTTTTCTTACTGCCGCACGATGGCAAGCTGCTATTTTTTTACCGGCAACTTGCCGGGAATTTGCTTTAATGAGGTTATGAGATGCAACCGCTTCGCTTTAGGCGCATTCCTTTATTTCTGTTGTTTTTTACCGTCGCAAGCGGCGGATTTCGATGCGTTGCGCCACAAGATGGTAGAGGAGGTGCTCGCCGCATCCGGTAGTTCTCCTCCTGGTCCTGAAGTCATGGCGGCAATGGGAAAAGTGGAGCGTCATCGCTTCGTGCCCGCCTGGCTTGCTCCCGTTGCCTATCGCAACCATCCTCTTCCCATCGGTCATGGCCAAACAATTTCACAGCCTCTCATCGTAGCGCAGATGACCGATCTGCTGAAAATCAACGAAAGCGATAAGGTACTTGAGATCGGCACGGGCTCTGGCTATCAGGCCGCCGTCCTCGGGGAAATAGCGAAAGCCGTCTATAGCATCGAAATCATCGAACCGCTGGGAAAACTTGCGGAAGAGCGGCTGAAATCGCTTGGCTACGGCAACGTAAAAACAAAAGTGGGTGACGGCTATTACGGCTGGCCTGAAGCGGCGCCGTTCGACGCCATCATGGTAACGGCTGCTGCAAGCCATGTTCCGCCCCCTCTGCTCAAGCAGCTCAAACCGGGCGGCCGGATGGTAATTCCGCTCGGGCGCCAGTTTTATGACTCAATATCTGATGCTGGTCGAGAAACGGCAGGACGGTTCGATAACCACCCGTCAAATTGTGCCGGTCAGTTTCGTTCCGCTTACTGGTGGACATTAGCGGGACACAGCCATGATCATGCCGCGTCCGCCCTTTATTGCCATTGGGCTGCTCTCCGCCTGTATGCTGGCGTATGAAGTGCTGCTGACGCGTCTGCTCAGCATTATGCTCTGGCACCATTTCGCCTACATGATTATCAGCGCAGCAATGCTCGGCTATGGGGCGAGTGGTACAGCGCTTGCATTGCTGAAGGACAAAATTGCTCCGCATGTCGGGTTGATTTATATCTGCGCTGTCGCCGGCATGGCTTTTCTGATGCCTGCTGCATTCCTGCTGGCCCAACAGGTTCCCTTCAATCCGCTCGAACTGCTGTGGGATCAAACCCAGCTGTCGAAGTTGCTCGCCATTTACCTGCTGATGATGTTGCCCTTCTTTTGCGCGGGGCTGGGCATCGGCCTTATCTTGTGGCACTTCGGCAAGGAGGCGGGGACCATCTATGCTTCCGATATTCTCGGTGCGGGCGTGGGAAGCCTGGGCGTTATCGGCATGCTGTTTCTCGCGCCCCCCGATAAGGTGCTGGTCTTCCTTACTGCATTGGCCCTGCTGGCCGCCTCCATCGCCGTCATGGAATTGGGGATGCGGCCGAAATGGCTGGCGGGCGCGTTTTTCGGGCTGGGATTGCTGGTTGCCGCGGCACTTCCAGCCAGTTGGCTGCGGGCGCATCCCTCACCGTACAAGGATTTAAGCCAGGTGTTGAATATAGCGGGGTCGCGGGTGATAGCGGAACGGTCCAGCCCACTGGGCCAAATCACCGTGGTGGAGAATACCCGTATTCCCTTCCGTCATGCGCCCGGGATGAGCCTCAACGCCCTGGACGAGCCACCCCCCCAGTTGGCCGTATTCGTGGATGGAGATGGGCCTTCCGTGCTGACACGGTTTGACGGCAGGCTCGCACCACTGGCCTACCTCGACCAGCTTACCTCGGCCCTGCCTTATCATCTGTTGATACAGCCGCAAGGTACTGGTGCTGGGCGCGGGAGCAGGCAGCGACGTACTTCAGGCGCTTTACCACGGTGCAGCCTCGATTGACGCGGTGGAGCTTGATCGCAACGTCATCGATCTGGTCCGGCAGCATTTCCATGCCTTTGCCGGCGATCTTTACAGCCGACCCCTAGTACAGGTGCATGAAGCCGAGGCGCGAGGTTTCGTTAGTGCGAGCCAGGACCAGTATGACCTTGTCCAGGTGGCGCTCATGGATTCGTTTGGCACCGCTTCGGCAGGGCTCTATGGCCTTAGCGAGAGCTATCTCTACACGGTAGAGGCGCTCCAGACCTACCTCAGCCGCCTTACCCCAAGCGGAATGCTGGCCGTCACCCGCTGGTTGACCCTGCCGCCGCGCGATGCATTGAAACTGTTTGCTACGGCGGTGGTTGCGTTGGAGCGAAACGGTGTCTCCGACCCCGCTGCACGGCTGGTCATGATGCGAGGCTGGAAAACGGTCACGCTGCTGGTGAAGAACAGCGATTTTACGTTGCGGGAGATCGAGGCGATCAAGGAGTTCGGCCGCGCGCGTTCTTTTGATGTGGCTTATTACCCCGGGATGTCTCCCGAGGAGGCAAACCGCTACAACATGCTGGAGCAACCGTATTTCTTCGAAGGAGCGGTTGCACTGCTGGGCCCGCAGCGGCAGGCCTTCATAGACAGGTACAAATTCTACATCGAGCCCGCGACCGATGATCGGCCCTATTTTTTTCGTCTCTTCAAATGGGAGGCGGCGTCAGAGTTATTAGCCCTGCGCGAGCAGGGAGGCATGCCGCTCCTCGACTGGAGCTACCCCCTGCTGGTGGCAACGCTCGTCCAGGCATTTATTGCCAGCGTTCTTCTGATCCTGGCTCCGTTGGCTGCGTCGCGCGCCCGGCATGCGCTACCCAGTGCGCCAGTAGCCCTGTACTTTCTTGCTATCGGTCTGGCTTTCATGTTCATGGAAATCGCCTTCATTCAGAAATTCATACTGTTTCTTGCACATCCGCTCTATGCGGTGGCGGTAGTGCTGTGCGCATTTCTGATATTCGCCGCGGCAGGAAGCTGGCTTGCGGGACGATTGCAAAAAAGGTCGGCGGGAAGCAGGCATCTAACCTTTGCGGTAATAGCGATAGGCAGCGTTATCGCTACTTTATCTCGTCGTCCTGCCGGGCTTGTTCCAGACGCTAACCCATTTGCCCGATCCGGCAAAAATAGCTATTTCGATAGCACTGATCGCGCCTCTGGCAATATGCATGGGGATGCCTTTTCCGACTGGAACAATGCGGCTGGCATCAACAGCCCGGGAATCCATTCCCTGGGCGTGGGCAATCAATGGTTTTGCCTCGGTAGTGGGTGCGGTACTCGCCACCTTGCTGGCTATTCACCTGGGCTTTGCCGCAGTGATTCTGCTGGCGGTTCTGATCTACGGTTTGGCTGCTGTGGCATTGAGGGGATTTGCTTAGCAGGACCATTTGTCATTCATTTGCTGCAAGCTGATGGCTATGCACCGCCATATTGTATAAGCAGTTTTCTCACCGGTGAGGGAATAGCCGCCTTCAACGCCTCATCAAGTGTTATCCATATACTTTCACCCCTTTCCTGCCCTTTTTCTCTAGCAACGCAGGAAGATGAAGCAACTTGCAGCGGCTGTGGGTGAATGCGTAGCCTGAAGTGAGTAAAGGTATGGTCGAACGGCCGCATCTGCGCCAGCGGCTGCACTTTCATTCCAAAGCGCTGAGTACAATATTCTGTTGAAATGCCACTCACCGGCATTTCAGGCAGGCACCACAGACCGCCCCAAATACCGCTTGCCGGGCGTTTTTCCAGAAGAATCATGCCTTGCCTCACCAGCAGCAACAGGACTGTTTCCTTTTCCGGCAGGGGCTTTCTAGGCCGGGGAGCAGGCAGCTTGTCCGTCCGGTTTTCCCGCAACGCGATGCAATCGGCTTGCAGCGGGCATACCGCGCATTTGGGTTTGCCGCGAGTGCAGACGGTTGCGCCAAGATCCATCAGCGCCTGAGTATAAGCTTCAATCCCCCCGTCGCTGTGGTTCTCGCCTGTCCCGGACGGGGGCGGCAGGAGTTCTTCGGCCTTTCGCCATAGCAGCGTTTCGTTCCGTTTCTCTCCGGGATAACCGTCAATTCCAAAACAGCGGGCAAAAATACGTTTGACGTTGCCATCCAGTATTGCGCACCGCTCTCCATAAGCGAACACGGCAATTGCGGCAGCTGTTGAGCGTCCTATGCCGGGAAGCTGACGGATTATTTCCGCATTCCCCGGAAAGCGGCCTTTATGGTCTCCAACAATCAAGCACGCTGCCCGGTGCAGATTTCTTCCACGCGAGTAGTAACCCAAACCGCTCCATTGCGCCAGCACATCATCAAGCGGCGCCAAAGCAAGGGTTTTGATATCCGGAAAACGCTGCAGAAATCTCTGGTAATAGGGAATAACTGTACTCACCTGCGTCTGCTGCAACATGATTTCGGAAAGCCAGATTGCATAGGGGTCGCGCGTATTCTGCCAAGGCAAATGGTGGCGGCCATGCTGTTTTTGCCAGCCGATCAGCTTTGCGGAAAAAGAGTTCAAATTCGGATCTCCACGCTAATCAGACCTGATATCCAGCTTGACTCCGGATGCGCGGGAATTGGCGGCTTTCAGTCCCAATCCTGGCTTTGGCCCAACTCTAATTGCTTTGTGCGTAATGGCAAGATCGCGAGGGGCACAAGAACGCTGGTCGCACCGGTTCATGGCCTGGGGAGTTGGAGCGGGTGAAGGGAATCGAACCCTCGTCGTAAGCTTGGGAAGCTTCTGCTCTGCCATTGAGCTACACCCGCTGCGTAGATGGATTATACGATGGAAACAGTCTTATAAACGCTGCCCGATGCGAAGGCACAACGCGATGTATGTCAGCGTTGGCGATTTTATTTTTTTAAGTTCTTGCGGTTCCGCTGCGGCCATAATAAAAGCGGCAGCAGCGGTTGGGCAGATTGCTCCTCGGCTCAACGTTTACAATGGATACTATAAACTCGAATATGCAGAAACGGTGCTGACTTATGCGCTACCAAAGTAAAGATCGAGAGTCGCGGTGGAAAATGCGGATGCCTCCGTTGTCGACTATGGGATTGCCGCGCCGTATAATCAGTTGTTAAAGCAAGTTCCGCTAAATTATGCCAAAGTATATCCGCACTGATCCGCATGAGGCGGTTTTAAAATGATACAACTCATTGTCAATGGTCAGCCACAATTCATTCCTGTCGCCCATCAAGCCGAATCGATAACACAGAGCCGGGATGACGCAACTCTAAATATCGCGCAATTGCTGGAGCATATGGGCTTGCAAGGCAAGCGTATTGCGGTTGAGCGCAATGGCGAAATCGTCCCGCGCAGCAAGTTCGATCAGCCACTTCTCACGGATGGCGACCGGCTCGAAATCGTAGTCGCCGTAGGCGGGGGTTAAAGATGGCCGATAAGCTTATGGACAATCTCGTCATTGCCGGCAAAACTTATTCTTCACGGCTTCTGGTCGGCACCGGCAAATACAGGGATTTTGACGAGACTCGGGCGGCGGTTGATGCCAGCGGCGCGGAAATCATCACGGTGGCAATCCGCAGGACCAACCTTGGACAGAACCCCGAAGAGCCAAACCTGCTGGACGTGCTGCCACCGTCGCAATATACCTTGTTACCCAACACAGCCGGGTGCTACACACTGGAGGATGCGGTGCGCACCTTGCGTCTGGCGCGTGAATTGCTGGATGGCCACACTCTGGTGAAGCTGGAGGTTCTGGGCGATCCAAAGACCCTCTACCCCAATATGATGGAAACCCTCAAGGCTGCGGAAATCCTGATCAGGGAAGGTTTCCAGGTGATGGTTTATACCTCGGATGATCCTATTGCCGCCAGGCAATTGGAAGAAATGGGTTGTGTGGCAGTGATGCCCCTGGCTTCCCTGATCGGTTCGGGCATGGGCATCCTGAATCCATGGAATTTGCAGATCATTATCGAGAATGCGACCGTTCCGGTAATCGTGGATGCAGGTGTCGGCACGGCTTCGGATGCGGCGATCGCTATGGAGCTGGGTTGCGACGGCGTGCTGATGAATACTGCCATTGCAGCAGCGCAAAATCCGGTACTGATGGCTTCCGCCATGAAAAAGGCGGTTGAGGCGGGCCGCGAAGCCTACCTCGCTGGACGCATGGCCAAAAAATTATATAGCGCAAGCCCCAGTTCGCCAGTCGATGGGACTATTGGCGGCAGTCAAAGCCCTAAAGACAGGGGCAAAGCCGCATAATTTCTTCACCCTCCCGCCCCTCCCTCCTTCCCGATACTTGATAAATGGCAGAGCACCGCCCCATCCGCAGCTTTGTCCTTCGTCAGGGGCGAGTTTCAAATGCTCAGCGCCGCGCCCATGAAATGCTTATGCCGGAATACGGCATTCCATTTACCGGAACGTCTTCGGAAAACCTGCTTGATCTTGATCATATCTTTGGCAGAAGCGCGCCCAGATTTCTGGAAATAGGTTTTGGCATGGGCGAAACGACCGCGACCATCGCCAAGACCCATCCCGGGAATGATTATCTCGCCGTCGAAGTTCATACCCCGGGGGTAGGCAGCCTGCTCAAGCAAATCGAAGAACTCGGATTGACGAACATACGTGTTATCCAGCATGACGTGGTGGAGGTGCTGCAATACGCGCTCCCACCCGAATGCCTGGACGGGGTGCATATCTTTTTCCCTGACCCCTGGCCTAAAGCGCGCCATCACAAACGCCGGCTGATACAAGCGGATTTCATTGCGCTGTTGTGCCGGCACCTGAAGCGCGGCGGCTACATCCATGCCGCGACCGACTGGGAAGATTATGCCAGCCAAATACTAGACGTATTGAGCAGGGAGCCGCAGCTAAGCAACACGGCTATCGATTATGCCCCGCGTCCGGAATACCGTCCTTTAACAAAATTCGAGCAGCGCGGTTTGAGGCTGGGACACGGTGTATGGGATTTGATATTCCGGAAAAAGTAGAACTGACTTCTAAACAACCGCTATGCCTTGCTTTTTTCCGGAAGAAAGATCTGCAACAAATCGTTCAAAAACCGCCTGCCAGTCAGGGTAGGCGCGATGCGCTGATAATCGCGCGTTATCAGTTGCCGCTGCTCCGCCTCGTCAAGCTGGCGCTGGATGCTGTTGATGGGCAGGCCGGTACGTTCCACGAACATTTCCGTAGCAAAGCCTTCCGTCAACCGCAGCGCATTCATCATGAATTCAAATCCCCGGTCTCTGCGCCCGACTTCATGCTGTTCCATGATAAACAGGCCGGACTCCGGTGTGCCCGCTGCGGCTTTTGCAAGATATTCCTTGGGCTGCTTGTAACGCATCTGGCGCACTATCTTGTCAGCGAAGCTTATTTTGCTATGCGCCCCGGCGCCGATCCCAAGATAATCGCCGAACAGCCAGTAGTTCATGTTGTGGCGAGCATTCTCTTCCCTGCCGGGCGAATGCGGAAGTCTCGTAATTCGCGTAACCCCCCAGCGCGAGTGTTTGCTCGATCATGGCCTGCATTTCCGCCGCCAGGTCATCATCCGGTAACGGCGGCGGATAGCGGTGAAACAGCGTGTTGGGTTCCAGCGTCAGGTGATAAGCGGAAATATGCGGAACATCGCAAGCAATTGCGGTTTCGATATCGTTCCGGGCCTCCTCCAGCGTTTGTTCGGGCAGACCATACATCAGATCGAGATTCACATTGTCGAAATTTTTCTGCGCGATCTCGATCGCCCGGCGTGCATCGCTATCGTCATGTATGCGGCCCAGCGATTTAAGATGCCTGGGATTAAAGCTCTGGATACCGATGGATAGGCGATTAATCCCCGCAGCGCGAAAATCCGCGAATTTTTGTACCTCGAACGTTCCGGGATTGGCTTCCAGCGTTATCTCGGCAAAAAGCTCCAATGGTAGCAAGGCCCTGACGGCCGCAAGGATGGCATCGATGGATTGCGCGCTGAACAGGCTGGGCGTGCCACCGCCGAAAAAAACGCTGACTACTTTGCGCCCCCATACCTGGGGCAATGCGGCCTCAAGATCGCGAATAAGCGCGGCCACATATTCAGCTTCCCGCATGCCGCCGCTCTGATCACGCACCTCATGCGAATTGAAGTCGCAATAGGGGCATTTTTTCATGCACCAGGGGATATGAATATAGAGGCTCAGCGGAGGCAGTGACGTCAGTCTCGGCGCTTGGGAGCCCAATATGGATGCAGGAGAAATGATTGTTGTCATGGTTGTTGGAGAGACAACAACAGGCGAACGAAGTTACCGCTTCAATTTGCGATCAGGATCGATCTTTTATTTCAGGCGACAGGCGGGACTTGGGTCAAAACCGTTCCTCTCCAAGCTGTTCGAAAAGTTGCGCCAGCGCCTTCCCCCGATGGCTGATTCGATTTTTTTGCTCCATCGGGAGTTCCGCCGCCGTTTTTCCAAGACCTGGGATAAAAAAGTAAGGATCGTAGCCAAACCCGCCTTCACCGCTCGGCTTCAGGGCGATTTCGCCGTGCCAGCTTCCGGCGGCGATAATGGGTTCCGGATCATCTGCACGGCGCAGAAGTACGATAACGCAGTAATAATGAGCTTTGCGGTCACTCTGGTTTCTCAATGCCTCGATCAGTTTCAGATTATTTTGCTCATCCGATCTGGGCTCGCCCGCGTAACGGGCGGATAAAGTGCCGGGCTTGCCATTCAGGGCATCAACACAAATGCCGGAATCATCCGCGAGAGAAGGCAGGCCCGTACATGCAGCGGCATGACGCGCTTTGGCGAGGGCGTTTTCAACGAAAGTGCAATGAGGCTCGTCAGCTTCGGAAACATTGAATGCGGATTGCGGCAGCACCTGGATTCCCAGCGGCTCCAACAGATGGCCTATCTCCCGGAGCTTGCCGGAACTGTTGCTGGCAATGACAATTTTTTGCATGTCCGAGACCCTATCCTGCCAGCGCCATTTTCTGAATCCGGATCAATTCCCGTATTCCGTTCTGCGCCAGATCCACCATGGCGTCCAGGTCCTGCCGACTGAACGGAACGCCTTCCGCGGTCCCCTGCATTTCCACCAGACCGAAATCACCCGTCATAACGACATTCATGTCGGTATCGCAACGGGAGTCTTCCAGATAATCGAGATCAAGCACCGGTACACCCTCGTATATGCCGACCGAAACCGCGGCGACATGCGCAATTATTGGAGTGGTTTCTATCTGTTGCTGGCGCAGCAGTTTCTCTACCGCGTCGTGCAGCGCCACAAAAGCCCCGGTAATGCTCGCGGTTCGGGTGCCGCCGTCGGCCTGTATCACATCGCAATCGATCTGGATGGTACGCTCGCCCAGTTTTGTCAGATCCATTACTGAACGCAATGCGCGGCCGATCAACCGCTGAATTTCCATGGTCCGCCCGGATTGCTTGCCCTTGGCTGCTTCGCGCTGCATCCGCTCATTGGTGGAGCGCGGCAGCATGCCGTATTCCGCCGTAAGCCAACCCTGCCCCTTACCCCGCAGAAACGGGGGCACCTTCTCGTCCAGACTGGCAGTACACAATATCCGCGTATCACCACACTCGATCAGCACAGCGCCTTCCGCGTGCTTGGTGTAATGCCGCGTGATTTGAACGGGGCGGAGCTGATCAGGAGTGCGTTTGCTGGGGCGCATGGTGATAGGTTCCCTTGGAGGCGGGCCGGTAATGTTCCCTATGCCAATTGTTACCGAGCAACGGATTGGCAAGGGTATGAGTCGTTGCGCCTTTATCCACGACGATGATATGCGATAATTTGCGGCACTCGTATTTTAACGTATTAAGGACCTGTCAGTGGATGAGTTAGCCACGATCTACAGCATGACCGGCTATGCCGTGGTCGCCAAGGAGTTGCCTAAAGGGTCATTGAATCTGGAGCTACGCTCTGTCAATAGCCGTTACCTTGATATCCAGTTTCGCCTGCCCGACGAATTCCGCTTGCTGGAAGGGGCAATGCGCGAGTTTCTGGCGGCTCGGCTGAAGCGAGGAAAAATCGACTGCCGCGTGAATTTCTCCCGCTTTGCAGGTACGGAAGACCTGCAGCATATCAATGCCGATCTGTTGCAAAAATTGCTCGAACTGGACCGCACTGTCAGGGCCGTGCTACCTGATGCGCGGGGTCTGGAGGTGGCGGATATTCTTCGCTGGCCCGGTATGCTGGGTACGGATTCCCTGTCTGCCGAGAATCTGTTCGGGCCTTGCATGGATTTGCTGCGTGGCGCCCTGAATGAGTTGGCTGAGGCACGCGCCCGCGAAGGCCATAAACTCAAGCTCATACTACTTGAGCGCCTCGGCGCTATGCGGCGATTGGCAGCTGAGGTGAGCCCGCGTATCCCCGCGTTGCTCATGGCATTTCAGGAAAAGCTCAGGGGCCGCCTGTGCGAAGCGATGATAAATGGCGACGACGAGCGCATTCGGCAGGAGCTGACTTTATTCGCCGGCAAGATCGATGTGGATGAAGAATTGTCCCGTCTGCAGACTCATTTTGACGAAGTAGAAAGAGTTTTGCAGAAAGGCGGGGCAGTCGGCAAACGCCTGGATTTTTTAATGCAGGAGCTTAATCGAGAAGCCAATACGATAGGCGCAAAATCGGTGGATGCAGAGGTATCGAAGATTTCAATCGAACTCAAGGTACTGATCGAGCAGATGCGGGAGCAGGCGCAGAATATCGAGTGATAATCGGGGGAGGCCAGTCAGCTTGATAGAGACAAGACCACACAATATTATTTTCGCTTTTTGCTTATTGCATCCGTACGCTGGCTCGCATACCAGGCAGTCGCATTGTCTCTATTCGTTTATAGTAAGTTAACCACTTGCAGGAACATTCTTATGAGCGATTCCCTTCACCTCGTTTGCCCGGAATGTCAGGCGATCAATCGCGTGCCAGCCGCGCGGCTCGACCAGCAGCCGAATTGCGGGCAATGCCATCGACCCTTATTTACCGGTCATCCGGTAGAGCTGACTGCCGCAACCTTTGCACGAAACCTTGAACGCAACGATATTCCTCTGCTGGTGGATTTTTGGGCGCCATGGTGCGGGCCATGCAAGACAATGGCTCCAGCCTTTGTACAAGCTGCCGCGATGCTGGAGCCGCGAGTCCGTCTTGCAAAGGTAAACACCGATGCGGAACAAACGCTAGGGGCGAAATATAGTATCCGCAGCATTCCTACCCTGATTCTTTTCAGGGGCGGGCGCGAGCTGGCGCGGCAGGCCGGCGCCATGACAGCTCAAGATATCGCACGTTGGGCTCGCTCCCATTAGTCGGGTTGGTTGGATGGGTAGAAGCTGTTACACTCCGTAAAGGCATTCCTGTAAGGCGAAGCCGGGAGGAGGCTGAATCGGTACCACTGCGCGGCGAATTCAAACATGACAACAACGCCAGGCAATCTATTCATTATCAGCGCGCCGTCAGGCGCCGGGAAGACCAGCCTCGTCAAAGCGTTACTTCACACTGGTATCGACCTGAACTTGTCAATCTCATACACCTCGCGGCCAGCGCGTAATGAAGAAATCGACGGACGCGATTACCATTTCATAAGCCGTGAAGTTTTTGAGCAGAAACTGAAACAGGACGAATTTCTGGAAAGCGCCCAAGTCTACGGAAATTTCTATGGCACCTCCAAAAAGTGGATTAATGAAACCATCGTGTCAGGACGCGACATTCTGCTGGAAATCGACAGCCAGGGGGCTCGCCAGGTGCGGGATGCGTTTCCCGCTACCATCGGAATTTTTGTTCTTCCACCCTCTCTGGAAGTGCTGGAAAAGCGCTTGAGGAATCGCGCTCAGGATAGCCTCGAAGCGATCGGCCGCCGTCTGGCTTCCGCCCGAGAGGAAATCAGTCATGTGGGCGAATATGACTATGTTATTATCAATGACGATCTGGATAAGGCTTTGCAGGATTTGAAATGCATCGTACATGCCGAACGCTTGAGAATGACAAAGCAACTTGCCCGTCATCACAGCCTGATAACGCAACTCGGAGAGATGCCTGTTCCATGAATGGGATAACTTCGAACATACCTCCCCTGGCCTGAAGGCTCCCTCCGCGGCTTTTATTGATAGGGTTGCCTTTATTTGGCTGGGCATTCTATACTGCTACTCTGATACAAGGGCAAAACCATGGCACGCATTACTGTTGACGACTGTTTGAAAAGAATTCCCAATCGTTTCGATATGACCCTGGTGGCGACCATCCGGGCAAGACAACTCTCAATCGGGGGTAGCCCGATGGTGGAACCCGCGAGGGATAAGCCTACGGTCATTGCCTTACGCGAGCTTGCCCAGGGAAAGGTGGGGCTGGAAATTCTCACCACCGTGCCCCTTTGATTTTTATAAGCGGCTGACGCTTTTATAAAGAATCTGGTTGAATACGCATTAATCAATAAACTGTGAAGCGGCACTAGAAGAAGAAATCGGATTATATAAGATCGTCATGGAGGGGGTTGCCGTCGTCTTGAAAAAACTGGTATTGGCACAACGGAGAAATGAAGGAAATCACGATGCAAGCCCGAGGTCTGCCGGATTCCTCTGCTACCTTGCCCGAGGCGGATTTCCTATTCCGGGAGCTAGCCAGCTATCTTAAGCGCGAGGATGTTTCCGAGCTTCAGAACGCCTATCTTTTCAGTCAGAGCGCCCATTCAGGGCAATTCCGCAAGTCCGGCGAACCTTACATCTCTCATCCGCTGGCGGTAGCCAGCATACTCGGCAAATTGCGTCTGGACACCCAGACCCTGGCTGCTGCGCTATTGCACGATGTGATGGAGGATACGCACGTATCCAAAGCCGAGATCAGCGACAGATTTGGCAAGTCGGTCGCGGAACTGGTGGATGGCGTTTCCAAGCTGGACAAGATCGAGTTCCAGACCCATGCCGATGCACAGGCGGAAAATTTCCGCAAGATGCTGCTGGCCATGGCGCGGGACGTACGCGTCATACTTATCAAATTAGCGGACCGGCTGCACAACATGCGTACGCTGGAAGCGATGCGGCCCGAAAAACGGCGTCGCATCGCACGCGAAACCATGGAAATCTATGCCCCTATCGCCAATCGGCTGGGGCTCAACAATATCTACCACGAGTTGCAGGATCTCAGCTTCCGTTATCTGTTTCCAACACGCTACCGCGTTCTGGCCAACGCCACCAAGGCGGCACGGGGAAATCGCCGGGAAATGGTGTCGAAAATCCTTGATACCATCAAGCAGCGTTTCAAGGCGGCAGGGCTGGATGCGGAGGTGACCGGGCGTGAAAAGCAGCTTTACAGTATCTACAAGAAAATGGTGGAAAAGCACCTTACGTTTTCCGAGATTCTCGACATTTACGGCTTCCGCGTGATTGTCAAAGACGTGCCTTCATGCTACATCGCGCTGGGCGCATTGCACAGTCTCTACAACCCTATTCCCGGAAAATTCAAGGACTATATTGCCATTCCCAAGGCGAACGGCTATCAGTCCCTGCACAATACTTTATGGGGGCCTTATGGCACTCCTATAGAGGTGCAGATCCGCACGCCCGAAATGCACAGAATCGCGGAAGCAGGCGTTGCCTCGCACTGGCTCTACAAGAGCACCGATGCGGATCTTAACGACCTGCACATGAAAACCCATCAGTGGTTGCAGAGCCTGCTGGAAACCCTTAGCGACTCCACCGATTCGCTGGAATTCCTCGAACATCTCAAAGTTGATCTGTTTCCCGGCGAAGTCTATGTATTTACGCCCCAAGGCAAGATATTGGCCCTACCCAAGGAATCCACGGCCGTGGATTTTGCCTATGCGGTGCATACGGATATCGGGGACTGCTGCGTAGCTGCGAGAATAAACGGTGAGAACGCGCCCTTGCGCACCGTTCTCAGAAGCGGGGACCGCGTGGAAATTGTTACCGCATCACACGCAAAACCCAATCCCGCCTGGCTTAATTATGTGGTTACCGGAAAGGCGCGCTCGCACATCCGCCGTTTTCTCAAGACGATGCAATATGAAGAATCGGCAAGGCTGGGGGAGCGCTTGCTGAACCAGGCTTTAATGTCCCTCAAGGTCGATCCGCAGACGATAACCGAGGCGCAATGGGAAAAACTGGCGCGCGACAGCGGAGCTAAATCCAAAAAAGATTTACTGGCGGATTTGGGGTTAGGCAAGCATTTGCCTGCCGTACTCGCAAGGCGGTTGGCAACCCCAGGAGAATCCGACACCGGCCCGAACGGGACTACGGACGTCATCACCATACTGGGCACAGAAGGAATGGCAGTGCAATTCGCGAAATGTTGCCGCCCGATTCCAGGGGATCCCATCGTTGGCTTCATCAAGAAAGACCAGGGGCTCGTGATTCATATCCATGATTGTCCGGCTGTTTCAAAAAACAGGAGCAACTCCGACAATTGGCTGGATGTAGCCTGGGGTAAAGACATTAACCGTCAGTTCGAGGTCAGCATCAGGCTGATGGTGGCCAATCAGCGCGGCGTTTTAGCGAGAGTAGCGGCGGCAATCGCCGAGGCAGGGTCCAATATCGACAATGTCGGCATGGAAGGAGATGGCGAATACACAACCATGAATTTCATGTTGCAACTCCGCAACCGCCATCATCTGGCACAAGTGATACGGCGGTTGAGGCGAATCCCGGAAGTAGCGAAAATCAGCCGTATCAAAGGCTGATCTTTTCAGTACCCGACCATCTGGCTTAGCTACGTTCGTATGCCAGGACCGGAGCCAGCCATTTTTCCGTCTCCTCCAGCGTCCAGTCTTTACGCTTCGCATAATCTTCCACTTGATCCTTGCCTATCTTGCCGACAGCGAAATAGTCAGCATCCGGGTGGGAGAAATAGAAACCTGATACCGCCGCGGTGGGCACCATGGCGTAAGACTCGGTTATGATGATGCCGGCGTTCTCTGGAGCTTTCAGCATTTCGAACAACGCCCCTTTCTCTGTGTGATCGGGACAGGCGGGGTAGCCCGGTGCGGGACGGATACCGCGATACTCTTCGGCGACCATTTGCTCACTGCTCAGGTTTTCATCTTTGACGAAGCCCCAGAATTCGCGCCGCACGCGCCAGTGCATATGTTCGGCGAAAGCTTCCGCCAGACGATCGGCCAGCGCTTTCAGGATAATCGCGCTGTAATCGTCGTGTACTTCCTCGTATGCCTTTATTCTTGCATCTATGCCCATCCCCGCGGTTACCGCAAATGCGCCGATGGCGTCGCGAATTCCGGTTTCCTTGGGAGCGATAAAATCCGCCAGGCACAAGTTTGGCCGGCCAGCCGGTTTGGTGGTCTGCTGCCGCAGATTGTGAAAGGTCATCGCCACCCTCATGCGAGCTTTATCCGCATAGATTTCTATGTCATCGCTGTTTACCGTATTGGCAGGAAAAAGGCCGAACACCGCATTGGCGGTAAGCCATTTCTGCTCGACGATTTTTTTCAGCATGGCCTGGGCATCCCGGTAGAGATTGCTGGCTGCCTCGCCCACGACTTCATCTTCCAGAATCGCCGGAAAGCGCCCGGATAACTCCCATGCCTGAAAAAACGGTGTCCAGTCTATGAAAGGAACCAGCTTTTCCAAGGGGTAGTTTCTGAGTGACCTCACGCCGATAAATTCCGGTTCAGGCGGCGTGTAATTCTCCCAATCGGCTTTAAACGCATTTTTTCGGGCGTCCGCGATGGATAGCATGGGCGCCGGCCCCCGCTTGTTTTTATGCTGTGCGCGGACTTTCTCGTATTCTGCCTGGACTTGTTTTACGTAATCCGACTTCAAATCCTCCGACAGCAAATTACTGCACACGCCCACGGCTCGGCTCGCGTCCGGTACCCACACGGTAACGCCGCTGTAATGCGGCGCGACCTTCACGGCGGTATGCACGCGGGAAGTGGTTGCGCCGCCAATCAACAACGGGATGGTAAAGCCTTCGCGCTCCATTTCTTTTGCCACATAAGCCATTTCCTCCAGCGAAGGCGTAATCAGCCCCGATAAACCGATCATGTCGGCCTGTTGCTGTCGCGCCATTTCCAGAATCTTTGCACTAGGCACCATCACGCCCATATTTACTACTTCGTAATTATTGCACTGAAGCACCACCGTGACGATGTTCTTGCCGATGTCATGTACATCGCCCTTGACGGTGGCAATGACAATCTTGCCTTTGGGCCGGGAATCGCCCAACAATTTCTTTTCCGCCTCGATAAAGGGCAGCAGGTGCGCCACCGCCTGTTTCATCACACGAGCCGACTTGACTACCTGAGGTAAAAACATCTTGCCCGAGCCGAACAGGTCACCCACCACACCCATGCCGTTCATGAGAGGCCCTTCGATCACCTGAATCGGCCGCCCGCCCTCTTCGGCTACTTTCAGTCGCGCCTCCTCGGTATCTTCCACGATATAAGTCGTGATACCTCGTACCAGCGCATGAGTCAGGCGTTGTTGCAACGGCTCGTCGCGCCAGGCGAGATCTTCTGTATTCTCCTTGCTTTTTCCCTTGAAGCTTTCGGCAAATTCCACCAGTCGCTCGGTAGGGGTAGCCTCTCCACCGTCTTTTGGCTGGCGATTGAGCAGCACGTCCTCCACTCGTTCAAGCAACTCCTTGGGAATATCCGAATAAACACCCAGTTGGCCAGCGTTAACGATGCCCATGGTCATGCCGGCCCGAACCGCGTGATAGAGGAAAGCGGTATGGATCGCTTCCCGCACGGGCTCATTGCCACGGAAGGAGAAGGATACATTGGACACACCGCCACTTATCTTCGCGTACGGCAGGGTCTGCTTGATGAGGCGAGTGGCCTCGATGAAATCCACACCGTAATTATTGTGTTCCTCGATGCCGGTAGCGATCGCGAAAACGTTCGGATCAAAAATGATGTCCTCAGGCGGAAAACCTAGCTGGTCGACAAGAATGTGATAGCAGCGCTTGCAAATCTCCACTTTTCGTTCCAGCGTGTCGGCCTGGCCGGTTTCATCGAACGCCATCACGATTACTGCCGCACCATAGCGGCGCGCCAGTTTTGCGTGTTCGATAAACTCCGCTTCGCCCTCCTTCAGGCTGATGGAGTTGATAACAGCCTTGCCCTGCACGCACTTCAGGCCCGCTTCGATTACCGACCATTTGCTTGAATCGATCATGATCGGTACACGACTGATATCGGGTTCGGCGGCAACGAGATTCAGGAACGTTACCATCGCCTTTTGCGAATCGAGCATCGCCTCATCCATGTTGATGTCGATGATCTGCGCGCCATTTTCCACCTGGCTGCGGGCAACACTCAACGCATCCGCATAATTGTTATTCAGTATCAGGCGGGCAAAAGCTTTCGAGCCGGTGACATTCGTCCGCTCGCCCACATTCACGAACAGCGAGTCATCGCTTATGCTAAGCGGCTCCAGGCCCGACAGCCGCAGTTTCTTTGGAATATCGGGAACGGTTCGCGGCGCAATATCGCTTACCGCATCAGCGATGGCCTTGATATGGGCAGGGGTCGTACCGCAGCAGCCGCCGACGATATTGACAAAACCCGACTGCGCAAAATCCTTTATCAAACCCGCGGTGTATTCCGGCGATTCATCATAGCCTGTCTCGGCCAGGGGATTGGGCAACCCCGCATTGGGGTGCGCGCTGACATACACGCCGGCCACCCTGGAAAGCTCCTCGATATAGGGGCGCATCAACTCCGCTCCCAGTGCACAGTTGAGCCCCACCGACAGCGGGCGCGCGTTACTGACGGAATTCCAGAAGGCCTCCGGCGTTTGCCCGGAAAGCGTGCGTCCTGAAGCATCCGTAATCGTTGCCGAAATCATGATCGGCAAGCGTATCCCGTGCGTCTCAAAATATTGATCCACCGCGAACAGCGCAGCCTTGGCGTTCAGGGTATCGAAAATGGTTTCCACCAGCAGGATATCCGCGCCGCCATCGATCAAGCCGCGGATGGATTCGGAATAATCCACCACCAACTGATCGAAGGTGATGCCACGGAAACCGGGGTCGTTCACGTCCGGGGAAATCGAGGCGGTTTTGGTGGTCGGCCCCAGCACCCCCGCTACGAAACGCGGCTTCTCGGGTGTTTTTGCCTCCATTGCCTGCGCCGCTTCTTTTGCCAGTCTCGCCGCAGCAAAATTGAGTTCGTAGACCAGATCCTGCATGTGATAGTCGGACATCGAAGCGGCGTTCGAATTGAAGGTATTGGTTTCGATGATGTCCGCGCCTGCTTCCAGATAGCCGTCATGGATGGACCGGATGACCTGTGGCTGGGTCAGCGTCAGAAGATCGTTATTGCCCCTGAGATCGTGCGGAAAATCCGCAAAACGGGTTCCACGATAATCCGCCTCGTTGAGTTTGTGGCTCTGGATCATGGTGCCCATCGCGCCATCGAGCATCAGGATGCGGCGCGCGAGGAGGTCTTCAAGTAATTTGGTTTGGGGGGTTTCGTTCATGGCAACGCTGCGTTTGAGGTGGAGGCTCGATTCTATCACGCCCCTACCGG
The DNA here is from genome assembly GCA_963831395.1 of uncultured beta proteobacterium. Lineage (GTDB taxonomy): Bacteria > Pseudomonadota > Gammaproteobacteria > Burkholderiales > Nitrosomonadaceae > Nitrosospira. The sequence continues at coordinate 149,802 of CAWHQD010000031.1, read as the reverse complement.
TATTTTTCCCTGGCCATGAGCATGCTTCGATTACTTTAAAAGCAATTTGCGTCGCTTTTAAACTTGAACTTTATATAAAACCAACTCTGTTAATTAGACGTTGCTGGCGTTTCCATCTGACTGCTGATTGCATACTGGATCGCCGCAACGATACTAGAGGGACCATAGCAATCCATAATCTCGGAGGATGAGAAAATGAAAATGAAGCTAATTTTAAGTGCTTTGTCGGTAGCATCGTTGGGCGTATCTTCGCTCGCCATAGCCAGCCCTATTGTGCGTTCAGCGGGAGGCGATTCCACGCCTGCGTCGATAACTGGGGCTCGCGATCAATTTCGTGCCGATTTAGGCGGAGGCACCGTTGCAGGTCCGAATGGTTCGTTCGGCGATGCGCGCCGTGAAATAAATTGGGATGGGACACCAGACGGCTTTTCGGCTCCGAATAACCTGCCGGGAAATTTCTTTAACTCCAACTCGCCGCGGGGCGCGGAATTTTCGACGCCTGGAACAGGCGTTCAGGTCAGCGCAAATAGCGGAGTAGCGCCCGTCGAATTCGATAATATCAATTCCAACTACTCATCGACTTTTGGTGTTTTCAGTTCGCAACGCCTCTTTACAGGTGTGGATAGCAATACCGTGGACGTTTCTTTCTTCTTACCAGGGACTACCACACCCGCACTCGTTTCAGGCTTCGGCGCAGTATTTACGGACGTCGATCTGACGAGTTCAACGAAGATCGAGTTTTTCGATTCCGCCAATGCTTCGCTGGGAACTTACGCTGTGCCCGTTGGCACGGTTGGCTCGGAGAGCTTGTCGTTCCTTGGGGTGTCATTCACCGAAGGACCCATCATTTCGCACGCCCTGATCACCAGCGGAAACACGGCGCTTGGTGCAGGTATCAATGATGGGAGCCCTCTTGGCCCGGATAACGTCGTTGATGTCGTTGTCATGGATGATTTCATATATGCCGCACCTGTGCCCGAGCCGGAAACCTACGCCATGCTACTGGCAGGTCTTGGGCTGATAGGCGCAATAAGCCGTCGTAGAAAAGCTTCCATGAATTGATTCAGCAAGAAGCACTCTTGAACGGGAACCGAAGTTCCCGTTTTTCAATTACGGCACCCGATAAATTGCCGGCAATAGACCGTGTCCCGGTTCATGGGATAACCTCTTGGGCACTGTCTTCGCTGTCAACCCGTCGACTTTGCTTGTTTCTCAATGATACGCAGAACACGTCTTGCGGATCGAAGCGAACCTTCGATAAAGCCCTGATAGTCGGAAAATGCTTCTCCGCAGACATGAATATTTTTTATTCCCGATGCATCCGGATGCAGGGAAAACGCCTCAAGGAACTCGATATGCTTCCAGGACATCACGCCTGGCAACCATCCATGAGCCGCCGCGCCAAAGGGTTTCTTGCCCCAGTCCCGCATGCCGCAGGCGAGCAGACGGTCTTCCGTAAAATCATGATGTTCGTATTCTCTCGCAAACTGCACAAAACGCTGCCACAACCGGGGATAGCCTGGCTCTTTTACGATAACTGCTGTTCCGCCGTTAAAATATAGCTCTGCGGACGCATCAGACTCAAAAAACTTTTTTTCCAATTTCAAAAACCAGGTCCTGGCTATTTCCTGGCTTTCAAGCTGGGGATCTTCCGATAGCTCCTGATGGGGCTGGTTTTGATTGGATTCCCTCGTTCGCAGGTAGTCGGACCAGAAGGTGATTGCCGGGCGGTCTGTGTAGACCATTATCAACCCTTTGGTCCCGTCGTTACTTTTCATATATAACAACTCTCGGGTGGGTATATCGGCGGCATTGCGGTTAAGCGGCCTGTTATCTTCCCACCACGGCCTATCGATAACGAAGAAACACTTCAATAGTGGAAGACAAGCCACGGCGTTCACTGCTTCTTTGAGCGTTCCTTGCGGTGGATGGCCATTCCAGGACATTTCTTCGAGCGGACGCTTGGGCAAAGCAAGAATAACCCTCCTTGCCTTGACGAATTTTTCCTCATTCTCGATCAGAACATTGATTTCGCCACCACTGGATTCAAGGCCCAGTACTTTCCTGTCTTTCTGAATGCACAACCCCGGATTATTTTTTCTTTCGTCATGCAGCCTCTCCAGAAGTTTCCAGATGATCCGGCTCATTCCTCCGCGAATGCCGCGAAGCGTTCCCGTGCTTCGGATAGCTTTAAGCCAGAAAATTATCCACTCCGCAGCATTCAAATTTTCATGCACGAAGTGATAATAGCTGCCCCAATCCCTGATCTTGATAACGGCATAATGGCTCAGCACATCACTGAGTATGTTCCAGAAGCCCAAATCCCAAAGCGGATGACAAAGCCAGAGGCGCGTTGGTCAGAATGGCCAAGGGCATGGGTATTAGGCTTCGTCAGAGCTATGAGCGCTTGTCCAAGCAGCGTTAGCCAAGCATGGACTTATGCCCATGCCAAGCCGCGACATGCCATGAATGCTCTCTTGTGCCGTGCATGCCACAACCTGAGCAAGATTCTGCGCCGACTGGCGCTTTTGTACACGCACATTCTGCAATACCTCGGACATAACCAAAATGCACACACCCATCAGTTACTGATGCTCGTCCGCTAAAACAAGGTTTTTCACGGACGACTATTTAATTGACGGAGAAGTTGCGCCTCCTAGCGTCGTAGACTTTATCGCTATGAGTGCTACCGTACAGAGGGAGTATATGAAGAAAAATAAAATAGGCCATCCCGAGACGCGAGACGGCCATAACTAGCTGTTTAAAGAGGACATATTTTTACTTGCCCCCTGATTTCGAGGTAGGTAAGTTGAAGTTATATCGTCCTTAACCTTCCAGCTACCCAGCCTTCCCATCTCAGAAAAGAAGCTATTTTTTTTGGAAAAGAATCGACGATTTCAGAGCTTGGGAAGATTATTTCTCTTGCCACTAGCGGGTTGATCGCTGCCGAATATACCTCCCAAAAAAAGAGGGCAAGGAGTTGGATGTAGTCGGATTGAAAAGTTTAGCTAAGCGTCGCGGATTTTTTCTGCTCCTGGCGCCAGTATGGATTTGGGCGAGTGGCGTGAGGGCCCAAACCCAGACTCCCGCGCCCGAATCATCCTCTCAAGTCCAATATTTCTCTGTAAAAAAAATCGATGTGCAAGGTAATACCTTGCTTCCAGATAGCAAGCTTGAGGTGTTGGTTGGGCATCTGGTTGGCGATAGAAGAACCTTAGGTGATCTTCAGAAAGGGGCGGCTGCGGTGCAACAGGCGTATCGCGAGGCTGGATACGGGGGGGTAATCGCCTTTGTTCCTGAGCAGGAATTGAGCAGCGGCGAATTTGTCATCCGCGTAGTAGAGGGGAAGCTCTCCAAAGTAGAAATTACGGATAATCAACGGTACGACGAGACTAACATCAGAAGTAGCCTGCCTCATCTGGAAAATGGCAAAACGCCGTCAGTGAGGGGTCTTGACCGTGATATTCAGTTGGCCAACGAGAATCCCGCGAAGGAATTGCGAGTCACACTCTTGGGCGGGGAAAAGCCGGGCGACATTGATGCAAAAGTTAAAGTAATAGAGGAGAAACCCTTACGCCTTCTACTTGGGCTCGACAGTGCTGGCACTTCTGGAACGACCCGCTTTCGCACCAATATCGGGATACAGCATGCCAACATGTGGAATCGCGATCACATAGGCACCTTCCAGTTTCAAACCTCGCCAGTTGAACCGAGTAAAGTCAATGTCATTAGTGTGGGCTATCGGGTCCCTCTTTATGGCCTATCCGCCGCTCTGGATGCATTCTTTGCGCATTCAAATATCAATAGCACCGCGGTAACTACCCCCGCCGGACCTCTCGGTTTTACAGGCAATGGGGATGTGGGGGGATTTCGAGTGCACCGCTATCTCTCTCGCCTTGGAGATTACGACCATCGGGTAACATTCGGCTGGACTGTCGCCATTACAATAACAGTTGCTCGCTGGGCATCTTCGGAGCCGCAGGATGCGGCCCTGCGGCGGCGGATGTAACGATTCTTCCACTCACTTTGAGCTATACAGGCGAAGCGCAGGGGCCTCGTTTTTCGTGGGGATTCCACACTTCGATATCCGGTAATCCTGGCGGCAGCAGCAATCAGCAGTTCGACGCGGCGCGTCAGGGAGCCGAAAGGCATTACACCGTTTGGCGTTTCGCTGGATTCAGCCATCTCCCGCTGCCGGCAGGCTTTGGCTTTGCCGCCCTCATGGCCGCGCAATACAGTCCGGACGCACTGGTTCCCGGCGAACAGCTTGGGATCGGTGGCGCAGGGAGCGCTCTTGGTGGGGTCATAAGCGTGCGAGGCTATGCCGAGAGAGAGGTGGTGGGGGACTACGGCTCCTTCCTGAACCTGGAGACTCTGGGTCCCGATGTCGGCAGATTCGTCAATCTCTGGGGCTTTAGCTTGCGGCCGCTTGCATTCTTTGACTTCGGTTGGGTTGGAAACAATCAGAATACGCGTTGCATGATTAATGAAACGTCATGCACGCTCGCGGGGGTCGGGGGAGGCATTCGTTTGATATCTGGAAAAAGATTCGCTGCGCGTCTCGATCTCAGACACACCTTTATGGATGGCAACCAGAGAGCGGCTCTTATAACCCGGGGACATATGGTCGTGAATTTTTCTTTCTGAGATCATCGTGAATCATCCCTTTACGCAGATTACAAGAAAACCCATTATGCTCCAACCGGAACGCGACGTTCGTACTTCGCTACGCGTATCGCGCCTGCTGGCCTCATTGTTAACGGCCATCTCAATGGTGGGCCCGCGCTGTCTGTTCATGCCGAACTACCCCATTTGCCGATTGACCCTACCGTGGCGCATGGCACCGCCGTTATTCATACGGTCGGAGATCATATGACGGTAACAAATAGCCCGAACGCAATCCTCAACTGGCAGGATTTCTCTATCGGCGGCAATCTGGAAGTGTCTTTTCAACAGCCGGACGCCAGTAGCCAAGTGTTGAACCGTGTCGTTGGCCACGATCCCTCGCACTTACCGGGCATTCTGAGCAGTAATGGAGGGGTATGGCTGATCAACCCGAACGGAGTACTCTTCGTAGAAAACGCCCATATCGACGTGGCCGGCCTCGTTGCCTCATCGCTCGATATCTCCAATATCGATTTCCTCACCGGTAGATCTAATTTCCTTGCTGGAAGTGCCGCAGGGCAAGTAGTGAATCAGGGTGATATGCGCACCACTTTTGGTGGCCGTGTCTTGCTTGCAGGTGGACAGGTGCGTAACCAGGGTGCTATCCAAAATCCGGGGGTCACGTCATTCTTGCCGCCGGCAAGAGTGTGGAGCTCATCGATTCCGGCGCCCCGAATGTGGTCATCCGTGTGACCGCATCCGGGAACGAAGCAACAAACCTGGGTAACCTCGTTGCTACGAACGCCGTCAGTATCGATGTACACGCTAGCATCGTAAATCAGGAAGGAATTGTTCGCGCTCACAGCACGCGCGGTCGCGGCCGGGTGTATCGTCCTCAAAGCGAGCGACTATCTAACCCTCGCCGAAAATAGTGTAACGCTAGCAGATGGCGGAAACGTGACGATGGCTGCCGGAACTACTACCCATCTCGCGGGCCTTGTCGATGTCTCCGGGCAGCAGGAGACAGGTGGAAGCATCCACGTCACTACTCATAAGCTAAAAGGCATGGCCAGCAGCAGCCTGAATGCTGATGGCCAGCAAGGGGGGCGTATACGGGTTGAGGGGACAGGGTTGCTCGACTTCTCCACCAAAGTGGCAGCAATCGGCAGTTCGAAGGGTGGAATAATCGAGGTAACCGGCGATCAGGTTTATCTACGCAACGCCGAGGTGAACGCTTCGGGTGGCGTGAGTGGTGGCCAGTCCACCTCGAGGGCGGATGGCAGGGAGGAGGAGACCTCCCGCACGCACGCCAGGTGCTTATCCATGCGGTCAGTGAAGTGAGCGGACGGAGTTCGCGGTAGCGCAAGCACCAACGGTGGCGGTGGCGGTGGCGAGATGGTAGTGTAGTCCACTCAAAGCAGCCAACTGTACGGGACATTACAAGCGCGCGAGGGGGGAAGAGTCGAACTTTTTTCCCAAGGCTCAATTCATACTCTAGGAGTCATTCAGGCGGGGACGGGTGGTAGCGTGCTATTTGATCCTAAGAACATCATCATTGAAAACATGAACCAGTCAGGGGCAGGGTCTGCGGGGCTACCAAATATTCTTTTTGATGAATTCGGAAGCTCTGATACAAGAATTGCAGCCACCGACATTAACCAAGTGCTCGGACTAGGAAGCGCGGTGATACTACAGGCCAAAAATGATATTACAGTAAATGCAAACATCATTGGTATCCCTGTAGAGAGCGTAAGTCGCGGAGGAGACCTAACCTTACAAGCAGGGCGCTCCATCGTTTTCAATCAGAATATTTTCCCCTCCGATTCTACTAATCTCAACATTATTACCGGCAACGGAAATCTAACTGCTGTGGCTGGAGATGTGGGCGCTATCTCCGATAGAGATCCTGGTCCGACAACACTTACGATAAATTCAGGAGCCAGTCTGGATGTCGGTTCAGGTACTGCGGTTTTGGCGGCGGTGAATGGTGATTTCATTAACAACAGTGGAAGTTCCGCCATCGTAACGGATGTAACGAATGGAGGACGCTGGCTAATCTACGCGACCGACCCCGCAACGAGTACTGAGGGGTTTTCAAGCTATAGTAAGCACTACAATCAGCCGTTTACTGGCAGCGCCATCGCCCCGGACTACGCAGAAAGCGGTAACTGGTTTCTTTACAGCATAGTGCCAATTGTGTCTGTAACCCCCACGCTTAGTCAGACCCTGCCTGTACCGATCACTTACGGCGATACTGCCACCTTTAGTGCGATCTATAGCGGCTTTATCGATGAGGACACGGCCTCGACGACTGGTGCTGTTAGTGACACCCCTGCGTGGACGGTTACCGGTCCAACCTCATCCTCAGGCAATCCGACCGTTGGTACACATGACGTAGCCTACGCCGGCGGCCATACGAGCACTCTTGGCTACCAGTTCGCTGATAACACAGACAGTAGCAATGAGCTGACGATAACTACGAGGGACGTCCCAAGCACCTTTACCGGGGTAAATAAGGTTTACGACGATACCGCGAACGCCACGGTGGCTGTCAGCGTCGATGCTGGTTTCATTATCCCGGGTGAGTCCGTTGTGTTGTCAGGCATCACCACAACCGGAACTTTCTACAATCAGAATGTCGGAACCAACAAGACTGTTACGCCCTCGGTCAATTCCTTCCTTCTCACCGGACCCGATGGAGGCAATTATGTGGCGGTTCATACATTATTTGGAGACCCGCCCCCACCCCTAACCGCAAACATCACTCCCGCCGTGCTTACCTATCTTGCCGACCCAGCGGTAAACCAACCGAGGTGCCGATAACGGATCTTACAGGCCGCCCAATTGGTTTTCAGAGCAACGACACTCAAGGAAATCATGCTGTTGGAACGCTTGTATGGACGACATCAGCCGGTTCCGCTTCGCCAGCAGGTGTTTATCCTATTTTCGGCAGCGGCCTTGCGGCGGCCAATTACACCTTTCAACAGGACCCAGGTAACGCTACCGCGCTTGCCCTTCTTGACGAAATAAATCCGACCGACCCGAGGAGGAGTTACCGAACGACAACGTAACAAGCACCAACAGAGCGAGGGATGGCGCTTTGCCCGCCTATGATCCATACGTTCATTGCAGGGTTAATGACAGGGCCTCGGTACCGAACCCGACTTCGGTCCTCTCTATTTGGCGCGCATGAGTCGCAGCGAAATGCAGCAGCTTGTCGAGTCACGCAAGAAATTCAAGGAGAGACTTTTTGCCGACGCGATATGCAAGCTTGGAGCGTACCCTGCCTTGGCCGACATGCCTCCGTGCCCAACTCTGGCTGAATTTGATTCCGGGCAATGCAAGATTACGAGTGCACTGCTTGAAGAACATAAATCCAAAATCGAGTACGAGGAAGAACCCGTCGAGAAAGCCGCTCCACTTGAACCTAAAATAGAGCATGACTAAGATCTACAGCCGAGACAACCCAAGAAAGCGGCGCGACTGCCGCAAATCGAGCGCAAATTCACCGTTCTTTTCGGCATTGACCAATATACCACTCGACCATACCGCAGTTAGACAATGCGATATCGGATGCGGAGGTGGTGGGAACCTTGTTCGCCGACAAGCTGGGTTACGAAGTACGCGTTGCCAGGAACGCGACGAAAGCCGATATCGTTCGTGCTTTGAACCAGCTCTCCATGGAAATGCGGCCGCAGGATAGCGTAACAATCTATTATGCTGGGCATGGCTATCTTGATGAGCGAACGGGGAGCGGTTACTGGATTCCAGCTGATGCGTCGACAAGCGACCCAAGAAGCTGGATGTCGAACACGGATATTTCAAGCATGCTGTCACTCATCCGCTCCAAGCAGGTGGTGATGATCTCGGATAGCTGCTATTCCGGCGCGTTTGCTAAAGAGCAGAAAATGTCTCTAAGCGATAGTAAGATCAATCCTGATGATGTTCTCGCAAAACGGTCAGTGGTAGTCATGTCCTCGGGCGGGGATGAACCGGTTGCGGACGGGGCAAAGACGGCCATTCGATTTTTGCCTGGTATTTGATGGAAGCGCTCCGCAATGTCGACAATTTGGAACCTGGAACGGCTCTCTTCCAGCAAGTCCAGCGCGAGGTCAGAAAGACTTTTCCGCAAACTCCGCAGTATGGTGGCGCCAAATCTGCAGGGCATCAAGCGGGGGTGATTACCTGTTTGAGTTCAGGGAGTTGGGAAAAGTACAGTGAATACCGGGTATTAGCCCTTATAAGCGCTTTAGCAGCATAGGCAACGGCTTTCGCACATTGCGGCTGACCGTCGTGGCTTACCGTCAGTGAGGCGGAACTATAAACTGACACATCTACAAGACCGACACATGTCATCTTCTAATCCATCACTATTTCGTAGAGCATTCGCGGCAAATGGAACTTCAACGGCGTGAAACGTGCTTTTTCAATAATGCGGGAGATTGCTATCAATCTGAAGTATTAGAGGGGTTTTGCACCTCGGCAAACGCGACTCTCACGAAACCGTAACTATCTTCAACCTCAATGCCCAGCTAAGTATAGATGTGAGCAAATCGTCCAGCTTCTTTTTACCCTCCAATTTCGATCCAATAATTGCTACTTTGTATCTCCGAACGACTTCCTGAATTGCTCTTTCATGTTTTTTTGACAAATCTACTAAAAGAACATCCGTAACCTCTCCCGGATGCCCATGTCTTATAAGCTTGTAAAGAGTAATCAGATAAGGGCCGGGATTCTCGAATTTGCCTGGTAATGCCGTCGATAATGCGGTCAACAATTGCATTGAAAGCTTATCGTTCGGTGAGGTCTAATCCTGCCCTTCGCCTCCTACTACCGGGATAAGGAATAAATTGAGGAGGGACTTGTCAGCAGTTCTGGTAGGGCTATTTTCGGCGGTAGAGGACTTTATGGCTTTGATGAGCGAGTTATAGCGTGCCCAAGTTGCTTGGTTAGAACTGTCTCTGCCAACCAGCACGTAAGTATACGTTGCGAAACCCTCCTCTTCTTCGCCATATCTCGATAAGATTGGCCCATAAATGGGCGGTAACAGTCGGGGGACGAGGCGACTCATCACGTGCAGGAAAGCCGCCACGGGTTTTAGGAGTTTTAGGAAGTTCCCTCGTTTCTTGCGCTGCGGCTTGGTCTCTTTTGCCTATATCTTTCTTCTTTTCGGTTGTCTGCACGAGGAGAGGCCGAGGGCCAGCAATACGACCAAGCATGAAAAAAATAACTGCTTAATTTTGGTTGACATGGTCGGGCGGTGTCTTAGAGCGAAAACATTTGCCCAGCAGGACGTCCATTACTGTTGCGGCCACCCATGCTGTAAAAGCAATAACAAGGGGAATATCCGCAATAGAAGCCTCAGGATAGATCCACTTAAATGCGATGACGAGAACTACGATATTCGCAGTTGTCAACCACCTAGTGCGGCGATTGAGTAGATTTAGCATTTCTCTCTCCCCCTCTCCCATTGATTACTTCTATTTATAGTTTATTTTTTACTTCAGAACGGTTCGATACCGTACATTGAAGCAAATGAATTCGTGTTGATAAGTAATGGCAAGACCCCCACCCCTGAAGCGAGCGTGTTCCCGGATGTTCTTGAAATCGGCTTCAGTCAGATTCTGAATCCACTCCAGCAATTCTCCTTTCCAGTAGTGGCGGTAAAAGAACGCTCCGTTATGCAAGTTATTCCACTGTTCATTGGCGGCATCGGTAAGCCATGGTCCTGGCACTCTGGAATCAGGGTTACTTCCAATAGTGGAAGTCCGGCTTTCGCCGGCAGCGGTTTGCCTTTTGAAAACAGCCTGATTTTCGGGAGGCGCTGACTCGTTCTTTTCGTTTTTATCGCCAACTTTTAAATTTTTTACATTCGGTTCAAGGCCTTCAACGAGTTCGAAGATGCGCCTGAGAGCCAGTATCATCAAATCAAAGGGCGTTTTCTGCTGGGCCTCCTCTTCGCGCAGTGTAAATCGCGGTTCCATTGGATCTTCCGATGCATAGGACGAGAATGGCACCAGATCATCCAGACTTTCTTCTTCGCCCGGAACGGGCTCTCTGATTTTCAGTTCTTCCAGCAGTGCCTGCAATAAAGGCTGATTACGGGGCTCAATTCTCATCGGCCCAAATTCTGCCCGAAAATATTCAATCTTCGACAGCTTCTCTACAGCTTTACCGTCTTCTTCTACTGACTGTTTTTCTATAGGGCCTTTATAGGGAGACTGCTTATTGCCTTGCGGCTCGAGAGGGTCAGGCTTGCCGCTGGTAAAGTCCCAGTTACATGGATCCCAGGTATCCTTGAAACCGGTGGCTTCTCCATTCTTCTCGTCAGTCCTCAGCAAGGACCAGGTTTCTATCCGGCCACCAAACCGGTTAGAGGCTTCGAGAAGGAGAATGCTGTTGATTTTGAGCAATTCGCGCTGCTTGATCAGTTCGTTGCAACAGTACAAGCCGGCAATTCCGCCGCCTACAATCACCACATCATATATTTCGGATTCCTGCGTATGAGTTTCATTGTTCGGCATGTCGTTCTCCCGAAAATCTCTGTGCTTAGGATGAGGAAGCGATAACGTATTATGATGCCCGGCTCAATCCTGGGCCGTTGACAGTATGGAAAACGAGCGGGGTGCCGTGCTACTACCGGACGCGATAGAAACGATCTTTCTGTTTTTTACTACATTGGCTTTAATCTTTCCATCGCCTGTTCGTTCTCCGCTCGTCAATCGATTTCCGGGTATTCGCATCCCTGATATAAATATCTTGACTATCCGGATAGGTAAGCTGTACTTTCAGTTTACAGGATCGAAAAAGCATTTTTAAATAAACGCCTTGAAATTCTTCTCCATAACCGGATGCGGTTCTTAAAACCGTAAGCTACGAATCCGCCATGCCCAATGGAGCCACCTCAAGCGGATAACAGGATGCGGCGGCTAGCAACCGGGATGCTGGTCGCGATGGTTGCCGTTCTTGTTCTCGCCAACGTGTTCCTCGCGTTCCATGCCTCGGTAGGCTACCTTCGCGCTTTCGCCGAAGCGGCAGTGGTAGGTGCGCTAGCCGACTGGTTCGCGGTAACGGCCCTCTTCCGCCAACCGCTCGGCCTGCCCATTCCTCATACTGCAATCGTTCCGCGCAACAAGGAACGCATCGGCGCAGCGCTGGGACGTTTCGTTGAACTTAATTTCGCATCCCCCGAGTTGGTCTCGGCAAAACTCGCTGGCGTAGACCTGTCCGGCAACCTGGCCCGTTGGCTATCGGATCCAAGCCGAACCGAGATCTTCGCCGACCGTTTAATCCGCCTGACCCCCCAACTGCTGGAGTCGGTCGAGGACCATGATATACGACGCTTCGTTTCAGATAGCTTATCCAAACGGGCTCAGCATTTCGATCTTGGCCCTCTGCTCGGTGAAGTGGTATTGATGCTCACCGCAGAGAAACGACACCAGGTGCTACTCGACAAGTTGTTGCGCGAAACGGATGACTACATTACTGCCAATGAACAACGCATCCGCGAGCGCGTACGCGAGAATACAGCCTGGCTCTGGCAGCGGCTTTCGATAGATAGCGAGGTCGCTGATAACGTTATATTGGTGCTGCGCGAGCTTCTCGCAGAGATCGCGCGCGACTCCAGACACCCGCTGCGCCTCAGGCTCGACGCGGCAATCGAGAAGCTGATCTCCGAGCTGGCTACTTCCGCGGAATACCGCGAGCAGATTGCTGTACATACGCGGAAATTACTGAATCACCCCGCACTACACGAATTCGCGGCGACTTTGTGGCGCGATATTCGCAGTAGCCTGCACAAGGAGATCGGCAGTGAGGACTCGACCATTAAGGCGTTGCTGCGGGAAGCGACGCAATCGGCGACCCGTGCACTGCTGCGCGACAGGGACCTACGCGAGCGCCTCAATGAGTGGATGCGCGACATAGTGCTGGAAGCGGTGCAGTCTCACCAACGCAACGTCGGCTCGCTAATCGCGGATACCGTGCGCGACTGGGACACCGAGACCGTCACTCGCCGGATAGAGCAGCAGGTGGGCGAAGACCTCCAGTATATTCGCATCAATGGCACAATGATCGGCGGGTTGGTGGGGTTGGCGATCTACACCATTTCCCGCGCCTTCGGCTAGCTTGAAATGCCGCAGAATGGTGCGAAGGCAGGATCAGCCAACGCTTTTGGATGATGAACAAATCAAAGTCGCGGCCCTGATTTTTCACTTTTGAACAGCCCAGTCCCGGACCTAATTTCTATCCAGCTTCCGGTACTGCACCGCTTCGGCAATATGCGTGCTTGTTATGCCGTCGCTCGCCGCAAGGTCGGCGATGGTGCGCGCCACTTTAAGGACGCGATGATAAGCCCGTGCGGAAAAATTCAAGCGGCTTATAGCCTGCTTGAGCAGGTTCTCCCCGAGCGTATCCGGTATGCAGTATTTATCGATATCCTTCACCGCCAGCCGGGCGTTGGCCTTACCCTGCCGCTCCAGTTGACGCTGATAGGCTGCTTCAACCCGTTGCCTGATTCTGCTGCTCGATTCGCCTTGCGCCTGACGCATCAAATCTTCCTCGGGCACGGCGGGCACTTCAATCTGCACATCGATGCGATCAAGCAGCGGGCCGGAAATTTTGCCACGGTAGCGCGCCACCTGGTCGGGAGTACATCTGCATCTCCCGCTGTGGTGGCCGAGATAACCGCAAAGACAGGGGTTCATCGCGGCGACCAGCTGGAAGCGGGCGGGAAAATCAGCCTGGCGCGCCGCGCGCGAAATAGTGATGCGTCCGGATTCCAGCGGTTCTCGCAGGACTTCCAGTACCTTGCGTTCGAATTCCGGCAACTCGTCCAGAAACAATACACCGTTCATCGCCAGCGAGATCTCTCCGGGACGTGGATTGCTGCCCCCGCCCACCAACGCCACGCCGGACGCGGTATGGTGAGGCGAACGATAGGGCCGGCGTTTCCAGTTGGCAACGTTGAAGCCGCCGCTGCTGAGGGATTGCATTGCCGCGGATTCAAGTGCTTCATCCTCGGTCATGGACGGCAAAATGCCGGGAAGACGCGCAGCCAGCATGGATTTGCCGGTACCAGGCGGACCAACCATCAGTATGCTATGGCCGCCCGCAGCTGCTATTTCAAGCGCGCGCTTTGCATGCGCCTGCCCTTTCACCTCTTCCATGCCAGGGTATAGAGAAGAACTTGCATCCGAATCGACGTCCACCCCTGCTTTGGCATGGTTTGCGTAAAGCTGCAAAGGCTCCCGTCCGGCAAGGTGTGCACAAATCTGAAGCAATGATGTCGCTGCGTAAACCGACGCTTCCTTGACCAGTGCGGCTTCAGCTGCGTTTTGTAGAGGCAGCACGAAACTCCGGCCTGAGCGGGATGCGCCGTAAGTCATCGCCAATGCGCCGCGGATTGCACGCAGCTCTCCGGTCAGGGCGAGTTCACCCGCCCATTCATATTGGTCGAGCTTGCCGGAGGGGATTTGGCCGGTCGCCGCCAGTATGCCCAGCGCGATAGGCAGATCAAACCGGCCGCTCTCCTTGGGCAGGTCGGCGGGAGCAAGGTTGACCGTGATGCGTCGTGCGGGAAATTCGAACTGCGCGTTTTGCAGCGCTGCTCGCACCCGGTCTTTGCTTTCCTTCACTTCTGTTTCCGGCAGGCCGACGATGGTAAAGCTGGGAAGGCCGTTGGCAATGTGGACTTCCACCGTGACCAGTGGAGCCTCCATGCCCGAGATAGCGCGGCTATAGAGAATAGCTAGGGGCATGCAAAAAGTTTTTTGCCAGAATCAGATCAGGGAGCAATACAAAATTACAGGTAGCACAGGATATCGGGATATTTCCCGCATCTTTAAAGTCGGGACAAGCCCGGTATTCCTGGACCCGGATTATTCCGTCTCCGACAGGTCATCCAGCGTTTCCGGGGGAATGTCCAGGCTATCCGCTTGCCCCTTCGACGTCGCGGCGGCTTCCAACGCCTCCACCCTTGTTTCCAGCAATATCAGTTTCTCGCGCGCGCGCTTCAGTACTTCTTGCTGTACCTCGAACTCTTCGCGCGTAACCAGGTCCAGGCGGTTAAATACTCCTCCCAGCATAACCCGAAGATTCTTTTCCACATCCTTTACCGGGCTCTGCGCCAGCAATTCGTTGACCTTCGTTACGATTTCGTCCAGCACTCTTTGGTTAGCCATGATTTCCTCCATAATTTCTGCTCCATCGCCCGGCCGGGCGAGGAGTGACGCACGCATGCTAAAATCTCATACTTTAGACAAATAGGCAATCAGCGGACTATTATGGAGCGTTTCCGCCTTCTGGAAAACTGGATCAGGACGCGGTTTCCCGATAAAAGCTTTACATTATCGCCCGCCTCGGCAGATGCGAGTTTCCGCCGTTATTTTCGCGTGACCTTTAGCGATGGGACCTTGATCGCGATGGACGCGCCGCCGGAACAGGAAGATTGTGCGCCCTTTCTGCATGTAGCGAATTTATTCGCGGCCGCGGGCGCGCATGTGCCGGTTGCACTGGGGCAGGATCTGGCTCAAGGCTTCCTGCTGCTTTCCGACCTCGGAAACACTACCTATCTCCAGGCGCTGAATGACGGTTCCGATAATGCCGTCGCTGGGGAAAATACGGATAAGAAGGCTGATCGCTTATATCGCGACGCATTGGCGGCACTCCTTAAAATCCAGCTTGCGAGTCAGCCTGGTGTATTACCTGATTATGACGAAGCCCTGCTGCTGCGGGAACTGAACCTGTTCCCGGACTGGTATCTGGCCAGGCATTTGAAAGTAACGCCTCGGGCCGATCAGAAAGCAGAGCTTGAATCCATTTTTCAACGCATCGTGCAGAACAACCTGGCTCAGCCCAAGGTGTTCGTGCACCGCGACTACCATTCGCGTAATCTAATGGTTACCACCCCCAATCCGGGCATTATCGATTTTCAGGATGCGGTTTACGGCCCGATCACCTACGATCTGGTATCGCTGTTCAAGGACGCGTACATAAGCTGGGACGAGGAGCGCGTACTGGACTGGTTGATCCGCTACTGGGAACAAGCGCGAAAACTGGGGTTGCCGGTAGCTGCCGATTTTGCGGATTTTTACCGGGATTTTGAATGGATGGGCGTGCAACGTCATCTCAAGGTGCTGGGGATTTTCGCACGCCTGAATTACCGCGATGGCAAAGGCGACTACCTTGCCGCCCTGCCGCTGGTGGAAAATTATTTACGCAAGGCGTGCGAGCGCTACCGCGAACTTAATCCGCTGCTGACACTGCTCGACGAGTGGGATATCAATAAGCAGCCGGAAGCAAAAATTGGGTACACCTTCTGACGTGGTCCCGTTCAGAGCGATGATTCTCGCGGCGGGTCGCGGCGAGCGCATGCGCCCCCTGACCGATACCTTGCCCAAGCCGTTGCTGCGCGCTGGAGGCAAGGCGCTGATCGAATATCACCTGGAAAATCTCGTACGGGCCGGTTTTATAGACGTAGTCATCAACCATGCGCATCTGGGACAAATGATCGAAGCCGCGCTTGGCAACGGTAAACGTTACGGTGTGAGCCTCCATTATTCGCACGAACCGGTCGCGCTGGAAACCGCCGGGGGTATTGCCCAGGCACTACCCATTCTGGAAGATAAGCCGGCAAATACCCAGGGAATACAGGGGGAACGGCCCTTTCTGGTAATTAACGCGGACATTTATTGCGAACTCGATTTTTCCGCCCTGCTGCCGGTCATGCGGCAAATGCAATCCAACCCCGATACGGATCTCGCTCATCTGGTGCTGGTCGATAATCCGGTTCATCATCCCGAAGGTGATTTTTCGCTGGATTCCGATAGAGTGGCGCTTGTCAGGAAAAAACAACCTTACTTTCAGCGGTATCGGCATCTATCGGCCAAGCTTTTTCAAGGATGTCGTACCAGGTTCCGCAGCCAAACTCGCGCCGCTGCTGCGCCAGGCCATCGCAGCCGGCAAGGTCGGCGGGCAATGTTATCGGGGAGTATGGGTGGACGTGGGCACACCGGAGCGTCTACGCCTGATCGATCTTCAGCTCAGTAGTGCCGGAGCGCATCCAGCCCGCGGGATGGGTGGCGCGTAGCGCAAACCATGGGTTGACTTTGGCTTTGCTTTCTCGCGCAAATACTGTAAGAATCGATACCCATGATACCTGTGAAGTCTTTCAGCGAGCGGCGCCATTATGTCGCATCCCAAATGCGCGAGGGTGTCGCCATCATTCCTACCGCGCCGGAGCGGGTGCGAAACCGGGATGCGCATTATCCTTATCGCTTCGACAGCTATTTTTACTACCTGACGGGTTTCGGCGAGCCGGAGGCCGTTCTCGTGATCGTGGCAGAGGCCGATAAAGGGACGTCAAAAAACATTCTGTTTTGCCGCGAGAAGAATGCGGAACGCGAAATCTGGGACGGTTTCCGTTATGGGCCGGACGCTGCGCGGGAAACGTTCGGGTTTGACGAAACATACTCCATAGACAAACTCGACGAAATGCTGCCCAGGCTACTTGCCGGCCAGCCCTCCCTATATTGCGCCTTGGGCCACGATACTGCATGGGACGCGCGTGTGATCGGCTGGGTCAACCAGGTGCGGCAACAGTCGCGCAGCGGTATTACCGCACCCGCCGAGATTCGGGACGTCCGGCTGTTGCTTGATGAGATGCGCCTGTTCAAAACCACGGAAGAGCTTCAAGTCATGCGCCGTGCGGCAGAGATTTCAGGCGGCGCACATCGCCGCGCCATGCAGAAAACCCGGCCCGGCATGAGCGAATACGAAGTAGAGGCTGAACTGTTGCACGAGTTCAGGCGGCATGGGGCGCAGGCGCCCGCTTACACGTCCATCGTGGCCGGTGGTGCTAATGCCTGCGTTCTCCATTATGTGGAAAACAATGCCAGGCTGAGGGATGGCGATCTGCTGTTGATTGACGCGGGCTGTGAGCTGGACGGCTACGCAGCCGACATTACCCGCACTTTTCCGGTTAATGGAAAATTCAGTCCGGCACAAATGGATTTGTATCAACTCGTGCTTTCGGCACAGGCGGCAGCGATAGCCGAGGTAAGGCCCGGCAATGCCTGGGATGCGCCGCATAATGCCGCTCTGCGGGTGCTGGCTCAAGGTTTTGTTGATTTTGGCCTGTGCCATGGTAACGTCGATGAGGTCATCCAGACCGAAGATTACAAGCGGTTCTACATGCACCGCACAGGTCACTGGCTGGGACTGGATGTGCACGACGCGGGCGAGTATAAGTGCAACGGAGAATGGCGCCCCTTGCAACCGGGGATGACTCTGACAGTGGAACCGGGCTGCTACATTCGACCGGCGGATAATGTTCCCTCTCATTTCTGGAATATCGGAATACGAATCGAAGACGACGTGGCGGTAACGGAAACGGGATGTGAAGTATTAACCTCGGCCGCTCCCAAAGCTGTTGCGGAGATCGAAGAACTCATGCAGCATCGAAACAATGGATGAAAATAACCGGATCATCATAAAGCGCATATACCGGGACGGCGAAAAGGGCGCATCGGAAGAAGAGATGCACGCTTTCCGCACGGGTGGCGCGAGCCCAGCCGGCCGCTGGCTGGCTTACCTGATCCTTGTTCCGGTATTTATCATCATGGCGGTTCTCGGCATTTTCTTTTTTACCGCATTTCTTGCGCTATTTGCCGTTGCCGCCATAGGCCTTGGGTTCCGTTTATGGTGGCTGCGCCGCAAATTGCGCAAATCGATGGAGGCGGCCGAGGGGCAATATGTTGTCATCGAGGATGCGGAAATTGTCGAAGAAAGCACGAAGAAGACGGATGAAACCGATACTCACAGGCGGCCGTGAAGCATAAGCAGCGATAAACGGCCAAGTGAGGGGCTGAGGCAAAACCACTACTCAGGAAATCACGCTGAAGCAAAATGAACGTCAATCACCAGGATTACGACCTTATCATTATCGGTGGCGGGCCGGTAGGCATGGCCTTGGCGCTGGCGCTGCGCGGGAGTGGCGCATCCGTACTGTTACTTGAGGCCCGCGGACTGCCCGGTAAAACGGAAGACCCTCGGCCTTTGGCATTATCTTACGGCAGCCGGCTCATCCTGCAGCGCTTGGGCGTGTGGAAGGCGCTACCGGAAGTGTCTCCCATCCTTACCATTCATATCTCCAATCGAGGGGGGCTGGGCCGAACTGTATTGACCGCTGCCGAAACCGGAGTGCCGGCCCTGGGCTATGTGATAAACCATCACGACTTGTTTCGGGCCATGTATAAGGCGCTGAAAAATTGCGCCGCCGGCGAGCTGGAGTATCTGACCGGGGCGCAGGTAACGCGGCTGGAAACCCACGCCGGGCTGGGGCAGGTTGAATTCCAGCATGATGGAGTCACAAAAAAAGCAACAGCCAGACTGCTGGTAGTGGCAGATGGAGGCCGGCTCATCAGTCAGATTGAAGGCGTGACGCAGCATGTGCAGGATTACCAGCAATGGGCGGTTGTTGCGCGTGTTAAAACAGAGCGCTTTGCGAACATGGCACCAGCCGCAATGGCCGAAGTGGCGAAGCCACCCGTAAAAGCGTCCACCTCCAAGCGCCGGCATACAGTGCGTTCCTCCCAGGCAAAGCACGTTGCTGATAACGATTCCACGCATGCCCAGCCTGGTGTGGCTTATGAACGCTTTACGCCCGACGGGCCGGTTGCGCTATTACCGTCCGGCGAGTATTTTTCATTGGTGTGGACCGTTTCTCCTTCCGCGGCCGAAGAGATTCTGGCGTTGGATGACGTGTCGTTTCTTGCCCGCTTGCATGAGCACTTCGGGGATCGTCTGGGCAAATTTATCGAGGCCGGCAAAAGATCCGGTTTCCCCTTGGCGCTGAAATATGCCACGCCCATTACAGCTTGCCGCGTCGTACTGATTGGTAACGCGGCACAAACCCTGCATCCCGTTGCCGGACAAGGTTTCAACCTGGGACTGCGAGATGCCTGGGAGCTGGCTGAAGAAATCATTGCATGGCCCACCGAGATCGGCACACCGGCAATGCTTGCCAGATATGGCAGCAAGCGCCAGATGGACAGTAGTGTTGGACGCATATTCACGGATTCTCTGGTGAAATTTTTTTCCAATAATGATCCCGTGCTGGGAACGGTGCGCAGCATGGGGTTAAGCGCTTTGGATTGCCTGCCGCAAGCCAAGCGTTTCGTTGCACGCCGCATGATGTTTGGCGCGCGAGGTTAACCAGACTAAAAAACACTTCCGAAAGGAAGTTTGTACTATTTGTGCCGCATCGAATGCCATTTTCATTCTATGTAGATTCAGTATATTGTTTGTAAAGGAAAAAAAGAAAAATCACGTAATAAGGGAAGGACACTTACCGAAATTCCACAACCGTGGACCACGGGCTTGGGGGGTGGGCTCCTGAAGTCATGAGCATTTCCTGTTAAGATTGCACTGTTTTGTTTTATACCTGCTTTGCCGCTTGCATCGGCATTCAATCCAAATATGCGAATCGGTTCTCATATTCTCAAAAATAAACTTATCGTCGCCCCCATGGCGGGGGTGACCGACCGTCCTTTCCGGCAGTTGTGCAAGAGCTTGGGCGCGGGCATGGCCGTATCGGAAATGGTATCGAGCAACTCGCTGCTGTGGGGCTCTGAAAAGACCCGGCGCCGGGCCAATCATGAAGGCGAAGTGGACCCGATTTCAGTACAGATTGCGGGAGCCGATCCCGCAATGATGGCTGAAGCCGCACGCTACAATGTGGGGCAAGGCGCGCAAATCATAGATATCAATATGGGCTGCCCCGCCAAGAAAATCTGCAATGTAATGGCAGGTTCCGCACTACTGCAAGATCAACCGCTGGTCGGAAGGATACTGGATGCAGTGGTGGCTGCGGTAAATGTGCCCGTCACCCTGAAAATTCGCACCGGCTGGGATAAGCAGCACAAGAATGCACTCGCCGTGGCCCGCATAGCCGAGAGCGCGGGAGTCCAGGCATTGGCCATCCATGGGCGTACCCGCGCCTGCGCCTATACGGGGCATGCGGAATATGACACCATCGCCGCGGTAAAGGCCGCGGTGAATATCCCGGTAGTTGCCAATGGGGATATCACTACCCCGGAAAAAGCAAAACAGGTACTTGAATTTACCGGTGCGGACGCCGTCATGATCGGCCGTGCAGCCCAGGGCCGGCCCTGGATATTCCGGGAGATCAATCACTACCTGGCCACAGGCACGCACCTCCAACTGCCCGAGGTCGCCGAGATTCACCATGTGCTCATCAAGCATCTGCACGACCTCTACCATTTCTATGGTGAATATTCCGGCGTGCGCATCGCCCGTAAGCACATCTCCTGGTACACCAAAGGGCTGGTAGGTTCTGCCGGGTTCCGTCACGCGATGAACCAGTTGCAAAGCACAGACCAGCAATTGTCGGCAGTAAACGAATTTTTCAGTGAACTGGCCGGCTACGGGCGGCGGTTGACTTACGTTGAAGCTGAGGAGCTGGTCGCATGAGCATTATTAACGAAAATGACATTGCCCGTTGCGTGCGCAAGGCGGTGGAAGATTATTTCAATGATCTGGATGGCGAAAAGCCTCATGCCATTCATGATATGGTAATACGCAGCGTGGAGAAGCCGTTGATTGAACTGGTGATGAATCACGTCGGCGGCAACCAGACCCGTGCCGCTGAATTACTCGGGATCAACCGCAATACGCTCCGTAATAAAATGAAGCAGTATCAGATCAAATAGGGTGTTAGCCCAAGGTGCGGCAGCCCAGGCAATTCAGCTGCGGAGCTGCGAAGCCGTCAAGTTGCCCGAGTGACCAGCCGCAAAAGCAGCGCGCCTATCCGTTTCCAATAATAATTCCAAATGTCCATTAAACAAGCCCTGATCAGTGTTTCCGACAAGACCGGCATTGTCGAATTTGCGCGGGAGTTGCATCAGCTTGGGGTAGCCCTCCTGTCCACCGGTGGTACCGCCAAATTGCTGAAGGATGCGGGCCTTGCCGTTACCGAGGTTGGAGATTACACCGGCTTTCCCGAGATGCTCGATGGACGGGTAAAAACCCTGCATCCGAAGATACACGCGGGCATCCTGGCGCGCAAAGATTTTCCCGAGCATATGTCAGCCTTGGAAAAAGCGGCAATTCCGGCTATTGATTTGGTGGTGGTGAATCTTTACCCTTTCAGCCAGACCATTGCCCGTCCGGAATGCATCCTGGAAGAGGCCATAGAAAACATCGATATCGGCGGCCCGACCATGGTGCGAGCGGCGGCGAAGAATTATAAAAGCGTGGCAGTGATTACCGACCCGGAAGACTATTCGCTTCTATTGGCGGAAATGAAGTCAGCTAGCGGCGCGGTCAGGCAGGAATTCCGCTTCCGCATGGCTTGCAAGGCTTTTTCCCATACCGCTGCTTACGATAGCGCCATCAGCAATTACCTCACCTCAATGGATGGCGAAAGCGGAGAACGGCAGAATTTTCCCGAGCGGCTCAATCTTAATTTCAGCATTGCCCAGCATTTGCGTTATGGCGAAAATCCCCATCAGCAGGCTGCCTTCTATCGCGATCTGGCGCCTGCTCCCGGCAGTCTGGCCAGTTATACCCAGTTGCAGGGCAAGGAACTGTCGTACAACAACATCGCCGACGCGGATGCCGCATGGGAATGCGTCAAGACATTCGATTTGCCTGCCTGCGTCATCCTCAAGCATGCCAATCCCTGCGGGGTAGCTGTGGCCGATACGCCGCTTGCGGCCTACAAGCTCGCGTTTGCCACAGATCCAACTTCCGCCTTCGGCGGCATCATCGCTTTCAATCGCACACTGGACGGCGCTGCGGCTGAGGCAGTGATAAAGCAATTCGTTGAAGTGATCATCGCGCCGCAATTAACTGTTGAGGCACAACAGATTCTTGCGGGGAAGGCCAACGTGCGCGTGCTGACCTTGCCGGTGGAAGCCGGAAGCAATATGTTTGACTTCAGGCGCGTGGGCGGCGGATTACTGGTCCAGACACCGGACAATCTCAACGTCACCGCTGCGCAGTTGAAAGTGGTGACCAAGGTCCAACCGACAGCGCAACAATTACAGGACTTGCTGTTCGCCTGGCGCGTAGCGAAATTCGTCAAATCCAATGCGATCGTATTTTGCGCCAACGGCCAGACGCTCGGCGTAGGCGCGGGACAAATGAGCCGGGTGGATAGCGCCCGCATTGCGTCGATAAAAGCGCAGAATGCGGGACTCAGCCTCGCCGGTTCAGTAGTGGCGTCCGACGCATTTTTCCCGTTTCGCGATGGGCTGGACGTAGTCGTCAAGGCGGGCGCCAAGGCGGTTATCCAGCCCGGTGGCAGCGTGCGCGACGAAGAAGTCATTGCTGCCGCGGATGAGCAGGGGGTAGCAATGATGTTCACAGGGGCCCGGCATTTCAGACATTGATGTGCTAAATTCCATCTAGGCGATTCCGGTATTTGGTCGCCTTTCAGCCGTGTTTATCGAATAATTGCCAGTTTTCGCTGGATACCCTATAAATGTAATCAGTCGGCGATGGCGGCGCTAAGTGACGAGAAGGAGCAATCCAAAGCGGTTGCAACCAATATGAAATCAAGAAAATGAAGCTATTGAAACTACTTGTAATTGGGGGAGGCGCCAGGGAACATGCCTTGGCGTGGAAACTGCTTCAGTCGCCGGGCAACGTAAAAGTCTTTGTTGCGCCTGGCAATGCAGGCACGGCGCTGGAAGACGGGCTGGAGAATCTTCCTGTCACGGCAATTCCCGAATTGGTGGACTTTGCCAAAAAGGAATCCATTGCATTCACGATCGTCGGACCGGAAGCGCCGCTGGCAGATGGCATTGTCGATGCTTTCCGCGCGGCCGGGCAAAAAATTCTTGGCCCCACCCGGCAAGCTGCGCGGCTCGAAACGTCCAAGGATTTTGCCAAGTCCTTCATGCAGCGCCATGGCATTCCCACCGCAGCTTACGCCACCTTCACTTCCGCTCCCGAAGCCCATGATTATCTGAACGAGAAGGGTGCGCCCATCGTCATCAAGGCCGATGGACTGGCTGGCGGGAAAGGCGTGGTAGTGGCATCGACGCTGGCGGAGGCCCATGCGGCCGTGGATGCGATGATGACGGGGGACCAGCTGGGCGACGCCGGAGCCCGCATCGTGATCGAGGAATTTCTGGAGGGTGAGGAAGTCAGCTTTATTGTCATGGCCGATGGCCGCCATGTGCTGCCGCTCGCTACCAGCCAGGATCACAAGCGCCTGAAAGACGGCGACCAGGGACCCAACACAGGCGGCATGGGCGCATATTCTCCCGCACCGGCAGTTACGCCCGCTCTGCACGCGAAAATAATGCGCGAAGTGATCCATGCGGCAATGAATGGCATGGATCAGGAAGGCGAGCCCTACACGGGTTTTTTGTACGCCGGGCTGATGATCATGCCGAACGGCGGCATCAAGGTGCTTGAGTTCAATTGCCGCATGGGCGATCCGGAAACCGAAGCCGTCATGTTCCGCCTGAAGAGCAATTTTGTGACGTTGGTGGAGCATGCGGTCAACGGAACGCTCGACAAGGTGGAGGCCGAGTGGGACCGCCGCACCGCGCTGAGCGTCGTGATGGCGGCCCATGGCTATCCTGACTCGCCGCGCAAGGGCGATGTGATCCATGGCCTGCCGAACCCAACGTCCACGGAAACATCGAAACACCGGAAACAGATTTTTATGTGTTTCATGCAGGCACGGCTCTTGGTGGCGAACATGGCAAGGACATTGTGACGGCAGGGGGACGGGTGCTGTGCGTGACCGTGCTGGGTGACAGCGTAAAAATAGCGCAGCGCCGAGCCTACGAAATCGCCGAGCAAATCCACTTCGATGGCTGCCAGATGCGGCACGACATCGGGCATTGGGCGATCAATCACCACCGAAGATAGACTTATAGGCAAGCCCGTCTGGCAACTTGAACTGGGCGGCACTACGGAAAATTGAATGGACACCATTCAGCAAGCTAAAGAATTTTTCACCGGGCTTCAGAAGCGCATAGTCGAGCGCCTGGAGGAGGTGGACGGCAAACGCTTTCACCGCGACAAATGGGAACGCCCGGAAGGCGGCGGCGGTTTAAGCTGCGTGATGGAAGAAGGCAACGTGTTCGAGCGCGGCGGGGTGAACTACTCGCACGTATTCGGTGGCGGATTGCCAGCCTCCGCCACTGCCGCACGGCCGGAACTGTCGGGGCGAGGATTCGAGGCAATGGGGGTATCCATTGTATTGCATCCCCGTAACCCCTATGCGCCCACCGTACATCTGAACGTGCGTTATCTGGAAGCGCGCAAAGCGGGTGCCGAGCCGGTTTGGTGGTTCGGCGGCGGCATGGATTTGACCCCGTATTACGGTTTTGAAGAAGACGCCATACATTTTCATCAGACGTGCAAAAACGCGCTGCAACCATTCGGGGACGATTATCATCCACGTTTCAAAAAATGGTGCGACGAGTATTTTTACCTGAAGCATCGCAAGGAGCCGCGCGGCATTGGTGGCATCTTCTTTGATGACCTGGGTAAACCCGACTTCGACAGCTGTTTCAACCTGACCAAAAGTGTCGGCGAACACTTCCTCGCTGCGTATGTGCCGATCCTGGAGCGCCGCCTGAATACGCCTTATGGCGAGCGCGAACGCGACTTTCAGGCTTACCGCCGGGGCCGCTATGTGGAATTCAATCTGGTGTGGGACCGTGGGACGCTGTTTGGACTGCAATCGGGTGGGCGCACCGAATCTATTCTGATGTCGCTGCCGCCTATCGTGAAATGGCGTTATGACTGGAAGCCGGAGGCTGGCAGTGCTGAAGATAAGCTGTATACGGATTTTCTGATCGGGAAGGATTGGGTGTGAGCGGATTCGCCTTCTCCACGCACTTTCACTCGCAAACTAAGTGTCACAGCTTATCACTGGGGCAACGTCATATTATGGTGCCGGTTTTTGTTATAAAATACGCGTAACAATCGGGGACGTAGCTCAGCTGGGAGAGCGTCGCGTTCGCAATGCGAAGGTCGGGAGTTCGATCCTCCTCGTCTCCACCATATAACTCCACTCATACAGGGGCTTACGTTATCGTAAGCCTTTTTTATTTCTTTACCTTGTTGATTAAATCCCTTATTTGGGCCAAGATTGGGCCAGCTGGGCTGTAATTATTCTTTGGAGAAGAGATGGCAACAATTACTTATCGGGGAGAGTATCAATGGCGGGCCAAAATTCGCCGCACAGGATATCCAGAGCAGTCAAAAACTTTTGAGACAAAAGGCGATGCTGAGGCTTGGGTTCGTGATATAAAAGGGAAGATGGATCGTGGTATCTTTATCGACAGAAGCATTTTAGAAAAGACAAAGCTTTTTGATATTCTCGACCGCTATGAGAGAGAAATTACCCCAACAAAAAAGGGTGAAGTTCAAGAAAAAAGTAAGCTCAAAATTCTAAAGAAATCTAAGCTTTCGGGAATGTCACTTGCGGTAATTCAGCCCCAACATATCGTTGATTATCGTAACGAAGAAGAAGTAAAGAGGTTGCCGCCGCAACCGTTGGAAGAGAAATCAATCTTTTATCTCACGTGTTCAATGTTGCGCGGAGTGAATGGGCCTTACCTGGACTTTTAAATCCGACTCAGGGCTTACGGCGGCCAAAGTTACCGCAAGGCAGAAACCGCCGTGCTTCTATAGATGAATTAAACAGAATAATTTCAGCAACACAGTCACCCATCCTTAAAGTGCTAATTCCCCTTGCTGTTGAGACTGCCATGCGGCGGGGTGAAATGGTTTTGTTTGAATGGAAGGATGTAGATTTTACAAGACAAACTATTTTTCTTCGCACGTCAAAAAATGGATCAGCACGATCTGTGCCGCTTTCAACTGAAGCAATCTCTCTGTTGCAAGCCCTCCCAAGAAACGATAATGGGAAAGTCTTTGGTGTGCGGCCTGATACGCTAACACAGGCTTTTTCACGATCTTTGCAACGTGCGAGAAAGGAATACGAAAAGGAATGTGCGGAGCAGGGTAACATATCCACAATTCCTAACGAGACTTCGCCTTCATGATATGAGGCACGAGGCAACTTCCAGACTTTTTGAGGACAAGAATTTGCAAATGGCTGAAGTAATGGCTGTAACCGGGCATAAGGATATCCGTTCACTGTTACGCTACACGCATTTACAGACGCATCAATTGGCTAAAAAACTTGGCTAACCACTTTATTCAAATTAGAGAACGGATCAGCAGATAAGGCAGGGAGCCTCAAGCTAAAACAGAAGCGTTTATAAGCCCACACAATGCATTTTCTAATTTACACGTAGTTCCCCTAGCTCAGCCATTCAAAAACGCAGCAGAGGCTTAAATCGCTTCTGTGAGGCTTTCCCATTCGCTCTATTATTCATTAAATGAGCTTTAACCCCTCTGTTTAACAGCTATTGGACTTTAGTCCAATAGTCATAGCGATAGCGCGTTAGTAGTGTATTGCCCTTGAAATATGTTCAATTAAAAAGCGTTATTAACTATCTATAAAAGGGTTAATCACATGGAAGAAATCAAAGCATTAATCATCAAAACACCACACATTGATAATATTCTGTCGGGTAAGAAAACTTGGGAAATGCGCACCAAGAATGACAGCTATCGCGGACGGATTGGGCTAATACGAAAGGGCTGTCCCGGTAAAATCATAGGTGTAGCTGAGATGGTTGATTCACTTGGTGAATTCTCAAAAGAAGAATTGCTCGCTTATCAGTCGAAACATCTTATGAACGCTTAGCGAATTAATGATCCAGAAGCCAGCGGATATAAGTATGCTTGGGTTCTAAAAAACGCCAAGCTACTGAGACAACCTATTTCTTTCGAGCAGAAATCAGGTCCGGTAACTTGGGTAAAATTGGATGAAGAAACGAGCGCGGCCGTAAGGAATGCAATAAGTTTAGCGGTTTAATTCCTCTGCATAACTCGCTGTAACTGAATCAGCGACCATTCCCCGCCTTTTGCCGTCCGTATGCCAAGCTGATTCAGTTGCGCAACCATTGCACGTTGTGAAAGTCCGCTAGCTTTAAAGCCCTGAATTACCCCTGTTAGCTTTGCTGCAAAAGCATCAGCAGCATTCTTCCGCTCTTCAATATTCCGTTTCAGATTAGCTTTGCCAGCTATACCGAGCTTTACCCCGCGCGCTTTAGCAGCAGCTAAGGCTGCTTTTGTTCGGGCGCTTATTTGATCGCGTTCCCATTCAGACATAACCGCATGCATTTGAATCATGACCTTGTTTGCTTGCGGCATATCAGCGGCAACAAAATCGCATCCGGTTTCAAGTAACCCTGAAACGAAATGAACATTACGGGCAAGACGATCTAGCTTCGCAATGATGAGCGTGCCCATGCTTACGGCAAGCCATCAAGAGCAGCACGAAGTTTCGGGCGTTTATCAAGCGCATTTGCTCCCTTACCGGTTTCAACCTCAACAAACTCGCCAACCAGTTCCCAAGTGCCACCGTTGAGATAAGAAGCAACGGAAGCCTTTTGTGCCTCAAGACCTAAACCACTTTGCCCCTGCTTTTGTGTGCTAACCCGATAGTAAGCAATGAATTTGCCGTTTGCCATGATTTTCTCCCTGACTACATGAAAAGACGAACGTTTAATGTGTAGTCAGTATAACAAAAGCTTTAGTAAATGCAACATTAATGTTGTTATAAATCGTAATATATGTTATATTGTAACTATAATGTTATTAGGGGTAGAAAGTGACTGAGCTAAAAATGCGAACTCTTGAGTTAACCGGCGGGCATGGACGGGTATTCGCCTTGATCCTGCAACTTGGCAGGCCGTTGACTGGATTGCCGCACAACAGAACCGCAAATGGTCTGAATGGGTGCGGAACAGTTAGAGAAACAACCCGATGCAGACAATATGACTGCCGTCATTCGTGCTGCGGCAATGGATACGATGCTTCTCGAAACTACCCTAGCTGAACGTTCTAAAACGCTCGACAGCATTGCGGAGGGCCATCCATTGTTGCGTTACTCTGCAATGATGAACGACGAAGAGTTCGCCGAGAATATGCGTGCTGGCATTATTCACGGTAGCGAGGAAATGGGCGGCTTTACGTTACACGCGGGCAAGGATGAATTTGGTCAGTATTGCCTATGGTTCGAAAATCAACTTAAGGGATGGTCAAATTTGGTCATTTCACTACCGGAAAAGGAAAAACAATAATGACAATGGTTGACCATGAGCTAAGCGCGGCGCATGCCGCTCAATGGCTTGCAAACGAATTGAAGGACGGCAGGGATTAAGGTCTATTACTTGCTGACCAGCGGCGAGGGCGGCGGCGCAATTGGGTTACTTATCATATGGGAAAGGGTGGGCGCGTTTTTTATTACCTTTCCAATCTTCGTGCTTTTGCTGATGCAGAGCGTAAACGTAGTTTAGGTGAAAAGCCTATTCGGAAAGTCGAACGGGACGAATTCAGCGCTCTACCGCCAACTAAAATTCTAGGCTTTGTATGAGCCTGACCAAAATAACCTTCTAGATATTTTTGGAGTAAGTGACCAATGATTAAATTGATTAGCTGTGCCGTTTTGCTTTATTTTACTCTGCCAGCTTTTGCAGAAAAGGCGGTTTACGTAGGCGAAGGACGATACTACGGACAAGACCGTAATTCATCCGACGCCGCCGTTTTAAACCAGCGAAACCACGAAGAGACCTTACGACAACAAGAAAGGAACCGCAACGAAGAGCGTTATGAACGTGCGGAGCGACGTGAGCGCGAGTATGAGCGGGAGCGGTATCAAAACCGCTATTAAGCAACCTTAAGCTCAACCATGAGGCCCATTTGGGCCTCTTTTTTAATTGATATTAAGGAAAAATACTATGAAAAGTTTGATGATAGGTTTATTGGTAGTAACTATGCTTGCCGGTTGTGCTGGCGGTGCCGTTATACAAGAGACACCAATGATAGCTGCCGATGGATCAAAAATGTATCTTCTGAAGAGGCAAACGTTTTCCTCAGATGGGAGTGGCGCTGATGCAGTGGAATATATGGCGGCGCGAGCTAATGAAATGTGCAGATCAGGATACACGCTTCTGAATCAGGAAATGATACAGCTTAAAACTGGCTTTGGAACCAATTTACCGGGCGGGTATGAGCTTAACTGGCAAATCCAATGTAATAAAGTCCCATCCTAACCTGAAAGCCCAAAAACAAAGCCGCCAGCGGGCATAAGACCACGCGGCGGCCAAGATAATACGACATGAGTTATAACCTACTTATCAATGAGTTCGGGCGGCCGAAGGCTAAAATCGATTTTATTCAGCTGACACTTCCATCAGGCATAAAAAGTGAATCAGACGTGTATCATTTTTCGAAAGTGATAACGAATCCCGATTCTATTAAAGCGCCTAAGAAATGGAGGGGGCCGCAAGACGACTGGTTTACAATTCACGACCCCTTTTTACAAAACCTGCAATTTCTGATAGATGAATATCCTAATACAGAAATTCTTACTCTGGAAATTGCGATAGATTTCATGCTCAAGGATGATAGCAATGATCCTGTGCGGCTTGCGGCCCTGCACCGCTGGCTAACAGTGTGTTTATTCCCGCAACGGCATAAACAGATGCGAACAGGACGCCGGAAAATCTATGAGCAAAGCGATAACAGCATTAAGCCTGATACGCTCAAAACCCGTAGCAGCGACAAAACTATCTATTGGACAGATTCAAACGGCTATGATCAAGTGCGCCTTTACATAAAAACAATCGACAACAAGAAACCAATAGAACGACATAGCGTTCGTTTAGAAGTAACCTTATCGCGTGGAGGTTGCCAGCTTGCGAAAGTGCATCGGGTAGGTATGTTGCCGGACTTTGCTAAAAGTATGCGCCGCCACTTATCCCCATTTTTGAACGTTGCAAAAGGGATCAAAGCAGAAACAAAACGCGTCCGTGCTAAAGACTCTATAAAGACCCTTAAAGCCGCATCTGGGGCCGCTAAGGAACGAGCAAGGGTAGAACGATACTGGAAGCGCTACGGCGCTGCTTGGGCTGCTAAACACAGGTATAGGACGATTCCCGATGCTGATACTAATCGCTTTATTGGTGCCGGGTTAAAAGGGCTGCAAGATAGATTAAGAACGCTAAAAGTGACAAAAAAAGTGGTGGAATACCCCGATTACGAAGCCTGGAAACCCGCATGAATACTAGAGAATGTAAGACGCCTTACAGCCTTTCTATAGAAGGGTGCTTCTTTTCCTTTTAATTTTTTTAGATTAAAGAGATAACTATAATGACTCTCTTACATATATGTTTCAAAAGCGTAGGATGTCGAAAGAACACCCCAGATAAATAGAACGTATGAACCTAGACCAAGCAAAACGCAGAAAATGTTAAGCCAATAACCCACCCTATAGAAACCCGGCGTATTATGCGCATAACACCATTGGGAAACATAGGTAAAGCCGGAAGTCATCGTAATGGCAAGAACACCAAGCACGAACGGGAAAAGACAACCAGAAAACTCAGTCACTTTCTCAGCTTTGAACTGTGCTAAGTGAGTAATAAACGCGAGCAAGGCAATAGCTCCGCCTCCATTCATAAGGAACGATGATTTTATAGCACTCTGACCAGCGGTAAGCGTTGCGCGAAAGCTCTCTCTTGTTATCTCATACTCATGTTTAAGTTTCTCAGTAACGTTTTGTAAATCAGCCTTATATCGTTCAAGATCGATAATGGACGGTTCAGCATGAGGGGAATTTTCAACGTTATTTAGATAAGCAATGATATTGTCACAGCTGAGAGAAGTAATACCCTGAGTTTTAAATTCTTCAATTGATACCCTCATTTGAGCAGCAAACCGCTTAACACTCATTACCTCTCCCCGTGCACTAGTAATAGATAGACAGAATCGCGATACCGCGAGAGGCGTCATATTACTGAGGAACAGGAAGGATTTGGTTAAGGAAAAGGCATTATTTCACCCACGACATCCGAAGAAGCATTATGCACCCAGAAGTTGAGGAGCCTCCGCAAGGTTTACGACGCGTTGAGCAAAACTTACTGGCCATTGGAAACAACACTGAACTTTTGCCTACTCGAGCCTAAAAAAATAACATTCCTATCCTAATCCATTAATCATCTGACGCTTCAACTCATATATCGGGCTGCTACCGATACGGAACCATAGAAACGACTTATATAAGGATACGACTCACATTACTATCAACTACTTTGAGGATTCGAACCGAGAGGGTAGGTAGCCTTAGACAGAACAAATGTTCTTGATGCCCACGGTTAGAAAATTTTCGCGTGTCTTTCAACTCCATACTTATACTTCGCTTATGCCCTCCGTCTGAGATTTTTTTCCCTTCTTTATATTTCAAAGCTTATATTTCTGATAAAGATTACGGATTACTAATCACACACCTCATTCTCTATCATTAGCTCAACGGCAAATACTATTTAAACGCGTTTACAGCCCCGTAGACGCATTATTTAGAAATTTTGGCAACCCAACTCTATCCCAGCAATTAATAATCGATTGTAGAGCCTAAAACCATTTAAGAAACAAGGTGGCTATACCTCACATTCGCGGAGTTTTTCGTATATAGGAATCAGGACAGATTCTTACACTTGATTTGCCAATGCATATCATACGAACCACTGTGAAACCCTGCGGGATTATTCACCGGCACCACGTCTTCATTTATAAGATTGTATCCCGCTGGACATATTTTATTTGAACGTTGGTCCAAGTCTTTAATTGACCAAGCCTTGCTACTTTCTGTAAAAGACATTGGACTTTTCAATAAATAATGTTTTGTGCCGTCACTTCCAACCATTGGCGTATATTCATAATAAGGGCCAAAGCAGCCAGCAAGCATTAATCCCAACACAGCTATTCCTACATGTTTCATTCTACCTCCCGTTAATAATTGTTATAGCGGGCCGGGATCATAATTCAAATCGCCTTTATAATACATAAGCGGGCATTCCATATCAGCAGGAAGATCATGGACACAGCAGTAAATTAATAAGTCACTAAGTAATTATTAGTATGACAATTACTGGGCCAGATTTGGGCCAGTGAGAATGTAAATGGCGGTAGTTAAGAGTAAGTAGCGGTATGTTATCTTCTTGAATTATAATGGTAAATACCGCTACACGTGGCGCAATATTGCGTTCGCAATGCGAAGGTCGGGAGTTCGATCCTCCTCGTCTCCACCATATAAAACTCCATGCAGAGGCTTACGTTATCGTAAGCCTTTTTTATTTCTTTACCTTGTTGATTAAATCTGCAACGCGCCGCGCCGGATGCGGTGTGCAATCGATGGTCGGACTCGATTGATCTTGTCTCTGCTATTTTTCGGGAAGTGGATCACTGGCCATACTTTTGTTTTCAGATCAAACGAGCCTGGCCCTATCGATATTATCGAGTCTGACCCGCTGGTCGCTCCAAAACAGATTATTTGTTACCGACAAATCGTAAGCTTCCCCGTCAAGTAGACAGTTCAGAAGTAGAACTCTTCCCTGCTGACGTCCCCCCAATTCTGCTGGGATTCAAAACTAGAATCTGGCCGCTTCTAGCAGTCTGACCTGGTTGGATTTAACGTATTCGCTTGGGGTCAGCTTTCCAAGCGAACCGTGGGGTCTGTGATCATTATAGTCGCGTCGCCACGCTTCGATGATACGCCTTGCCTGCTCCAGGGATTCGAATTCGTAAGTATTCAGACATTCGTCGCGTAGCCGGCCATTGAATGACTCGCAAAGCCCGTTGTCCGTAGGCTTTCCAGGGCGCGTGAAGTCAAGCTGCACCTTGTTCTCCCAAGCCCAGAAGTCCAGTGCTCTGGAAGTAAATTCGGTGCCATGGTCCACGGTGATGCATGCTGGCAGGCGAACCGTCTTGCCAACCCGACTGAGCGCCTCAACCACGCTGCTGCCGGTTAACCGAAAACCCACCTCTAATACCGGACTCTCACGACTCCAGTTATCGACGACTGTCAGAACCCGGAACGGTTGCCCATTGACCAGTTGATCGTGCACAAAATCCATGCTCCAACGCTGTCCTGGCGCCTGTGGGCGCCGGTGCCGGCCCACGGTGCAGGCTCATACGCTTCTTTCGGCGTACCCGCATGCGCACTTGAAGACCTTCCAGACAATACAACCTATGGACACGTTTGAGATTGACATGCCAGCCTTCGCGCCGAAGCAGGACGTGAATGCGCTCGTAACCAAACCGTGGACGGCTCATGGCAATGTCGCGAATGCGCATGCGCAATCCTGACTGATCCCTGGCCGTACTCTTGCGGTACCAACCGCCGCGAGAGAAATTGCCTAGCCGACACGCCCGTTCAACGCTCACCTTGCACATATCGATGATCCATTGAACAACTTCCCGGCGGCGTGTCGGCGTCAGACCTTTTTTCGGATGACCTCCTGCAGGATGTTCTTGTCCAGCGTCAGATCAGCCACCACGCGCTTCAACCGGGCATTCTCTTCCTCAAGCTGGCGCAACCGCCTGACCTCGCTGGCACCCAGATCGCCGTACTTCTTCTTCCAGATATAGAACGTCGCTTCGGATATGCCAAGGCTGCGGCACACGTCCATCACTGGCGTGCCGGCCTCTGCCTGCCGCAACGCGTATGCTACCTGCACCTCGGTGAATCGGGATCTCTTCATCGCTTCAAACTCCTTCAAATAGGGGAGCCAGATGCGACTTTACTCTAGTTTAGAACTGCCCCAGTTTTTGGGGATGACGTCAAATTCACCAACGCGGGTATCGACAAGCTTGCCGGCTTTATCGAAAAACAAAGTCGTCGGCATTGCGATCGAGCCTATCGTCCTCGGAAATACCCCCTGAGGGTCAAGCAACGTTTTTCAGCTCCAGCTTTTCAGCTGCAAGATAGGACTGGATCGTTTCGGCGGACTCGCCCTGATTGGCAAACACAAAAATAATATCTTGGTTCGCTTGCTGAGCACCTCGCAAGACCGGCATTTCGCGTCGGCATGGCGGGCACCATGTTGCCCAGAGATTCACGACCATAGGCTTGCCACCATGGATTAACCTGTACTGGGCGGGCCTCAAGGTTGGCGAGAGTAAGCTGAAGCAACCCTTGCTTTCTTTCCCTGTCGTCAACAACGCCGTCCCCGCACGTAGAATCACGGCGCCAGACAACATTGATTCGACAAGTGGCTTGCGTAGGTTACGATCTTGCAGAGCAAACATGATTGTCATGAATATGGCACCGCAAATACCGGCGATCATGTTAAAGCCGCCGTCACGAATGTCGATGACCGACCAGAACGTTTGATCATGGTCGTTGTAAATGGCGACAAATGCGATGCGAGCCGTGACCAAGCCCGTCAACATAATGATCCAAAACGCTCTATCTCAAAACTGTTTTTTTCGTGCAATACGTTTGACCATTGTAAATACGACGATCAGGCCACGATCATCAATAAGCAGCTGATTGGGAACGCAAATGGTCCCAGGCTAGATGACTTCATCCCTTCCTCTTCTCCAGTGCGAAGACCTATCCGCACACAGTTGTTGAATAGCGTTCGTGCTTTGAGGGTATTTCGTGATAGCCAAGCATTGGCACATTCGAAGTACCTATAGAGCATTCACGACCGGTCTACTAGTTGTGAGAAAGCCCTGATTGGCTGGAGCGGGTTCTTATTTTTAGATCGGACGATAATTCCCCTTTCGGGCAATATCTCTCGATGTTCGGTACCGCACCCACGAAATCCCGGCGCTCGCGGGGTTTTTTAAATATGAGTGTGACACCGAACAGTATGAGATTCTGATCGGTATTAATCTGATCTCCAATGCTGTTCAGAGGTTACTGAACAGCGAATAGTCGGCAGGTAACATATGACAAAGGAGAAAATATCATGAGGGTCACGAACAAACCTATTCTCCTCGTCGAAGACGACCAGGTGGACATGATGATGGTTATCCGGGCGCTCAAGCAGGTTCACGTTACAAATAAGGTCGTGCACCTGGAAAACGGGGAGGACGCGCTAAATTACCTTCGGGATGAGGACAACGACAAGCCCTGCATCATTTTGCTCGACTTGAACATGCCCATCATGAACGGCATTGAATTCCTGCAAACGGTAAAAGATGATGAGCAGCTGCTGCGCATTCCAGTGGTGGTACTGACCACATCGGATGAACAGCAGGACAAGCTAAACAGCTTCAACTTCGGCGTGGCCGGATATATGGCGAAACCCGTCGACTACGGGCAATTCGTCGAAGTCATGCGGTCAATCGATACGTATTGGACTATCAGCGAGATGCCCTGAAATACTCCAGCAAGAGCGATCTCACACACTTTATCTACGAGTGGTAGGATACATTTAACCCTTTCACTTGCGCCGAAAATCCCAGGGCGGAATGGGGGATGGATCACGCCATAGCCCTATTCGATCAAGGCTCGCTGCTTTTTCGGCTTTGGCATATAGGCTGCGCCCGTCGGTGGTTGTTTTCTTTCATAGTGCTTGTAATGCCAGGCAAGCCCTGCCCTCAGCTGCTCCAAGTTCAATCCAGGTTCATATGCCAGACCATTCACCAGCACCTTGCCTATAATTCGATTATAACGGTCACGCTCGTGCCACTCCACGGTAACCGGGTTGCCAAAGGCCAAACCCGCCAAGTGCTGCCTTGATACAGTTCCAGACGCCTGCTTTCTCTCCGGCGCATCAATACCAGATAGCCGTATTCTGTGTTGCTGCCTTGAGGCATCCAGGACGGCCAGTGTGTGCAATTTTCACCGCCTAGCCGGTTAATATTTCTGCATGCGGGAGAAAAACATGAACATAGATTGCTATGGCTAATAATCTTAAGGCTAAAATGGCGAAGGGTATCTTCATAAAGGAAATGATGTACTAACTTAACGACAACCGAAGGAACTGTGAGAGGGCTTCAAAGATTTTATTTTCATGCCCCGCAAAAATAAACCGTTCCGTACGAAGTAGACTTGAGTCCAATTGGTCTAGCTTGATTAACCCTACAATTGATCCCACCAAAAGAAAACAGAGAAACGCTAGCGGCCCTTCGCACATACGAAAAACGGAGATACTAAAATGAATAAAAAAGAATTCATTGATGCAATTGCGACAAAGACCGGCTCAACCAAAGCTGATGCAGAACGCGCTATTGGCGCGCTAATAGAAGTCATTTCCGACACCTTGAAAAAAGGTGATTCCCTGTCTTTCCCCGGCTTTGGAACCTTCGAAGTGCGGGAGCGTCCCGCACGTGCCGGACGCAATCCCAGGACGGGTGAAGAACTGCAAATCGCAGCGTCGAAAATCCCTGCATTCAAGGCAGGTGCCACGTTAAAAGCCGTTGTCAATGGCAAGTAAAGAAACAACTTCAGTCTGAGACCCGGCACGAGCAAAGTGCCGGGTCCGCAAAAAGGTGCTAAGCCTGCAAGGGGCGTGGCAGCGCCTCGCAAGAAAAGGCCCTCCCCTTCCCGGATTTTCCCGAAAACGCACTCCAGACTGATCCTCCGCCAATTTTTAAGCCTGAGCTTGCAACGCAAGTCGATTGTCTCCCAATGACCCTGATTGGGCATATGAAATCAAGTTCGACGAGGGGCAAGGCTCAAATAAGTTTGACATGATTCCATATTACTATTATTATGGAAACATGGAAACTAAAGAAGCCGTAACCGCACTCGCGGCACTCGCCCAGGAAACACGCCTCTCAGTTTTCCGCCTGCTTGTTGAGGCGGGTCCGGAAGGCATGTCGGTGGGCAGCATCGGTGAAAAACTTGGTGTAGCCCCTGCCACCTTGTCTTTTCACCTAAAGGAACTCAGCCATGCGGGTCTGGTGACATCGCGCCAGGAAAGCCGCTTCATCTACTACATGGCCGACTTCGCGCAAATGGCGGCGCTGATGACGTTTCTTACCCAGAACTGCTGCAAGGGCATGCCGCAGGAGTGCCTTGCAGTGATGGAAACGGCGCTTGAAGGTTGCTGTGCGCCACCGCAAACCAAACGTAAATCTGAAAGGAGCAAATCATGAAACGCTTTCATGTGCATGTCGCTGTTGATGACCTCAACGCAAACATCCGCTTTTATTCGGCGGTATTCGGGGCCGAGCCTTCGGTGCTCAAGCCGGACTACGCAAAGTGGATGATGGAAGATCCCCGCATCAACTTCGCCATTTCCCAGCGGGGCGCAAAGGCGGGCCTGGACCATCTCGGGCTCCAGGTGGATACGGACGAAGAGCTCAGCGCATTGCGCAGCCAAGTGGCTGCTGCGGAAATCAGTCGGCATGAGCAGCCGGATGCAACCTGCTGCTATGCGCGCTCTGACAAATACTGGATCACTGATCCGCAAGGGATTGCCTGGGAGACTTACCACACGCTAGGCGAGGCTGAGATATACGGCGCGGATAGCGCGACGAAAGCAGATGAAGCAACCGCGTGCTGCGCCCCACCGTCAAAGACTGCTAAGGCCGAAAACCGTAAAGCCGCCGCGAAGTGCTGCTAGGCGCTCGACTTGCAAAACATGACGTGTCCGGTCTGCCCCAATGCCGTAGGGAAATGGCTGGAGAAGGTGGACGGTGCCGTGTGGTCAAGGTCGATCGGAGACGAAGACGGCTACCATCACCTATGTCCCCTAAGGCACAACTTGCGTGAGGCATTGATTAAGGCGACTAAGAACGCCGGCTTTCCCTCCACTGTACAGAAGTAATGCCGCGATGAGCCCTATTGTCCTTGACTCAGTACTGACTTGCCCCCACTGCGGCTTTGCCAAGCAGGAGGCGATGCCTACGGATGCCTGCCAGTTCTACGACCAGTGCAGCAACTGCAAGACCTTGCTGCGACCCAATCCGGGTGACTGCTGCGTATTCTGTTCCTTTGGTTCGGTGAAGTGCCCGCCCATCCAGCAGCAGCGTGGCTGCTGCGGTAGCGAACCAGCTTAGCGTGCGCTATTTCCGAATTCTAAGACGACCCCTTATCATTGGCTACGCGAGAAGGCTCATGCAAAGACGCGATACAGAGCACCGGCCAAGGTATTGTTCAGCATTATTAAATGAGAGCCGGAAGGAAGCATCTTTATCTAGCCTCTGGTACCAGCACTGGCTTAAAGTTTATGGAACAACTCTTTTCTCGAGCGCATCCATCATCATTCCAGCTACGTTGAAGCCGGTCTGATCCGCGATTTCCCTCATACCGGTAGGGCTGGTGACATTAATCTCTGTGAGGTAATCGCCGATCACGTCCAGCCCGACCAGCATCAAGCCTTTATCATATAAGGCAGGACCCAATGCTTCAGCGATTTCACGGTCGCGCCGGGTTAGGGGCTGTGCTACTCCGATAGCACCCGCGGTAAGATTGCCGCGCGTCTCGCCCGGCTTGGGGATGCGTGCAAGCATATAAGGTACAGGTTCTCCGGCTATCAGCAGAATGCGTTTATCCCCGTGAGTAATTTCCGGAATATACCGCTGAGCCATGATGGTACGTGTGCCGTAATGCGTCAGGGTTTCTATTATCACGCCTATATTGTGATCGGCGCTGTGAATGCGAAACACGCTTGCACCGCCCATACCATCCAGGGGTTTGAGGATGATATCCCCGTGTTCGGCCAGAAAATCGCGAATCAGGTGTTCCTGTCTCGTTACCAGCGTGGGTACGGTATATTGCGGAAACTTCGCTATCGCCAGCTTTTCGTTATGATCCCTCACCGCACGCGCACTGTTGACGACGTGAGCCCCCTGGCTTTCTGCCAGCTCCAGTAAATAGGTACTATAGACATACTCCATGTCAAATGGAGGGTCCTTGCGCATCAGCACTGCGTCAAATTCCTGTAACCGTATTTCCTCCGGCTCACCTGTCCGGTACCAGTTACGCGCTTTATCCGTATTATCCGTATCCCTGGCCAATTCCAGCGAGCGCGAAAAACCAACGGTCTCACCCCCTTTCCAGGCCAGATCACTCTGCTGAAGGGAGAATAATTCGTGACCCCGGAAAGCAGCTTCACGCATCATGGCGAAGCTGGAGTCTTTATATGTTTTGATTGAATCGAGGTGGTCGAGAATAAAAGCGAGTTTCATGAACCTTAAGCCCCTCGGTTACCTACGCTGCATTGACGTTTGGTGAGTAGTGACCATTCTAACATCGCGGTTTAAATTACATGGCAGCGTCCGGGAAAACGGAATCCTGCATGTGCAGGATCAGCGTAATTCGCTCAAGGTATACAGTTCCGGATGAAAATCGCTTTGGTACTTTGGCGGAAGTCCCGCCATTGCGATCGTGGCCTCGTCCTCGCTGGTATAAATTCCGTACGTAACCCTGAATTTGGCCTGCTCCCCGTCCTTTACCGTATGCACATAGAGATTGGATAGGTCGATCAGGCCGCGGGCCCGAGTAAGAAATCGTTCCATACGGTCGGGCTGCACGTTGTTCGTCGCAAATAACTGAACAGTGTAGAAACTTTTATCTGTCGTAGCCACGGTTTTCATTGTCTCCTCAACTCGCTGCTTCAGCAGTTCGTATTCAGCCAGCTTAACCCCGGCGATATTCAGTCTAGCATTATTCCGCGGCTCTCCCGTGCCTGGCTTGTCTTGTGCGGAAGCCGGCACTCCCGCCACAACCTCGGGAGGCGCGGAAGGCGTGGAGACACGTGCCGGAACGGAGAGGAGGCGCTGGGAGCCATTGCCGCGACGGTTGCGGGATATACTGGAGCAGGCATGGGAACCGAAGCCGGCACTGGCATGTGAACTTCAAGCGGGGCGGGAGCAACAATAGAGGCAACCTCCGCCGGGGAAGGGCGAAGAGCCTGCCAGCCAAGCGCGCTCAGCACTGCTGCCGCTACTGTTGACAGCATGATGCTGGCTTTGACTGTGCGGCGGTTCGATAGACCAAACCTGTCCTGCCAGTTGCCCCAGCCATACGGGATTTCGATTCCCGAATCCTCGCCGGCTGTCTTGACATGGTATGCTTTTATTTCACGAGCTTTCGCGACAGACGCCGCCAGCATGGATTTATCGGCAAGAATGTCCAGCCGGGGGATAAGTCCGCGCGAAGCGCTGGTGATCGATCGCACCGCTCCGGGAGAAAAGATGCCGGGGCCATGATAACCCGCCGCCCGCACTCGGCACATCAGATATTCTTCTACCGCCCGGGTATTCAGTGCTTGCAAAATAAAGTGATGAGAGAAGCGGTCCTTGAACTTGCGTATCTGTGGCAAAGCTAGCGTGTTTTTTAGTTCGGTCTGGCCAAACAGGACAATTTGGAGCAACTTATGACGAGACGATTCCAGATCGTATAACGTCAGCGCTTCTTCGAGCGTTTCCACAGGCATGGTGTGAGCCTCATCCACGAGTAACACGATTCGTCCGCCGGCGCCATGTTTGGCGGCTAGCAGACGTCGCACTTCATCTATCGCCGCAGGAGTTTGCCCAGCGGTAGCGCGGCTTTCGGTAGCCCGGCTGTCAGCGGTTATGGAGCGTAACTCGTCCATAATCATATGAAGAAATTCTTCTGGCGATAATGCGGGCTTGGCGAGATAAATGGCTTGCATCTGCCCGGGCAAGCGTTTCATCAATGACTGGCATAGCGTGGTTTTGCCGCTGCCGGCATCGCCGGTTACCCTGATAACGCCTTCCGTCCCCTCGCCATGTGTAAGGATATAAATGAGCGCATCCAGTGTTGCGCCCCGGTTGGCTCCCTCATAGAAGAAATCGGTGATCGGTGAATGGGCAAAAGGCTGTTCAGAAAGCCCAAAGTGACCAAGATACATTATCCTAAATCCGGTAGTTGGACGGGGTGGAGTGTGCGGTTTTTGAGGTGCAGGGCAAGGCGCAACGCTTTGGTGGCGCGACCGCGCAGGGCGGAGCAGTGCCTTCCGGAGGAAGGTGCGACCCCGCAGCGGGATGCAGGCGCCACAAACGAACTTGGGAGCTTGGTCGCGGCATCCCCGACGCTGCCCGATCCCTGCTTCGCAGGGCCCCTCGTGCAACGCTTCGAGGCGCCCCATTCCAAGGAGTTGCAACGCAGCCATGTGCCGCAAAAACTGTTCAATCCGCCCCGTAGCGAATTCACCAAAAAGGTGAAGGCCAAATGATACAAAAATCTTTGGTGGATCATAACGATAAACTGAAAAATAAGCGGTCAACTGCCGGATTTAGGGTTATTACCTCACGCATTCGGAAGGCTGCCGCCGGCGGTATTACAGGGTCAAATCGCCTTCCTCGTCCAGATAAGCCGCAAAAAATCAGAATTAAAATCCTGCCGGAGCCCAGATAAGATACCACTATAAAATCAAAATTCCTTGATGGTTAATTTCAGGATGACGAGCGGCGACAACTCCGGGATGTGATACGCCTTGTCTTGATCCCGATTGCTGGAGTATAGTTCGAGTCTGCCATTTATAACATCCAAGCGGAAGAGCGCGCCGGTTTCATCGTCGCCGCCGAAGGCGCAACCCCCCGGAATCGCTCAGGCGTAGATCAGGTTGATCCTGATCCTCGAGAACCGCTTGCGAAAGGGCAATCTGGAGAGCGCCGGCATTGAGCTGGCCACCGAAGGGGCAGACGGAATAGAGAAACAGATTATTCCGTAATCTCTCAGGTAAAAAGGACAGAGGGGTGAGGTCATACGACGTGACTTCACCTTTTTTTTTGAGGTATCGACCAGTGAAAGCGACCAGTGAAAGAAACTTCTCTTAATCAAACCCACCGCGACATGCACGCCAAGATGGTCGATTTCGGCGGCTGGGATATGCCTCTGCATTATGGTTCCCAGCTTGACGAACATCACCACGTGCGCAGTGATGCCGGCATGTTCGACGTATCCCATATGTTGGCCCTTGATATCAAGGGTGAGACCGCGCGTGATTTCCTGCGGCGGCTGGTCGCCAACAACGTGGACAAACTGACGCAACCCGGCAAGGCGCTCTATTCGTGCATGCTCAATCCCGAGGGCGGCGTAATAGACGATCTCATCATTTATTTTCTGACGGAATCGCATTTCCGCGCGGTCGTCAACGCAGGCACCGCAGATAAGGATCTGGCGTGGATGCTGGCAAGACGTGACGAGATCGCCCCCGCACTGGAAATTATTCCGCGCCGTGATCTCGCCATGATTGCCGTGCAGGGGCCCAATGCCCGCGCCAAGGTTTGGCAGGTTATTGCGGGATCTCAGGCGGAGACAGAGAACCTGAAGCTGTTCCAGGCAACTTTTTTTGATAAATATTTCATCGCGCGTACCGGCTACACCGGCGAGGACGGCTTTGAGATCATGTTGCCGGCGGTCGATGCCGTAGAGTTCTGGAATGCGCTTCATGCCGCGGGCGTGGCGCCTGCGGGATTGGGTGCGCGCGATACGTTACGGCTTGAGGCCGGCATGAATCTCTATGGTCAGGATATGGATGAAACTACCAATCCGTTAGAATCCGGGTTGGGCTGGACGGTTGATTTGAAAAGTGATCGGGAATTTATCGGTAAGCAGGCACTTCTGGAAAAACCCGTAAAGCAACAATTGATCGGCCTGGTATTAGTGGATCGGGGCGTATTGCGCAGCCACCAGAAGGTTGTTACGCAACCCGAAGCGAATGAAGGGGAAGGCGAAATCACCAGCGGCGGCTTTTCTCCGACGCTTAACCAATCCATCGCGCTGGCACGTCTGCCTTTAAGCGTATCCGCTGGAGATGAAGTACAGGTAGCGGTGCGGGACAAGAGGTTGAAGGCGAAAGTGGTGAAATATCCATTCGTACGAAATGGCAAAATTCTGGTTTGATTGGTCAGCAAGGCAAAATCATTTAATTCTGGAGCAAAAACATGAGTATTCCACAGGATCT
Source organism: uncultured beta proteobacterium (assembly GCA_963831395.1). Lineage (GTDB taxonomy): Bacteria > Pseudomonadota > Gammaproteobacteria > Burkholderiales > Nitrosomonadaceae > Nitrosospira. The sequence continues at coordinate 106,393 of CAWHQD010000031.1, read as the reverse complement.
GAAGTACGCCAAATCCCACGAATGGGTGAGGCTTGAAGAGGATGGGACCGCAACCATCGGTATTACCCAGCATGCTCAGGAGCTGCTGGGCGATATGGTGTTTGTGGAGACACCCAGCGTAGGACGCACTCTCAAACAGGGGGAGGAGTGCGCCGTCGTCGAGTCAGTGAAGGCGGCCTCGGACGTCTACGCACCTATAGCGGGAGAAGTTACCGCCATCAATCCCGATCTTGAATCGGCGCCCGAGAAAATCAACCAGGATGCCTATGAAGCCTGGCTTTTCAAGCTAAAACCCGCGAATGTTGCCGATCTGGATAATTTGCTCGATTACGCCGCGTACCAGAAGATGCTCGAAAGCGAAGAAACTTAATAAAATAAGGATGAATGGAAAATGAAGCGTGGCTAACATCCCGCTTCATATTTCCATTTCTCAGGTTTAGCCCTTCATCACCCTACGATTCACGGAACAAAAACATGCCGTTCATTCCCCATACAGAAGAAGATATACAAACGATGCTTGCCAGCATCGGAGCAAGCAGCATCGATGATCTGTTCGACGAAATTCCGCCTGAGCTGAAGAGCGATGGCCTGAAACGCGTGCCTCCCGGCTTGAACGAGATGGAAATATCCCGGCTGATGCTGGAACGGGCAGAGACAGACGGGCGCTATCTGAGCTTCATCGGGGCCGGCGCATACGAGCACCATATCCCCGCTGCGGTGTGGCAGATAGCCACTCGTGGCGAGTTCTACTCCTCCTATACGCCATATCAGGCGGAGGCCAGCCAGGGTACGCTGCAACTGCTCTACGAATACCAGACCATAATGGCGTCACTGACCGGAATGGATGTGTCCAATGCCAGCATGTACGATGGCGCATCGGCTCTGGCTGAAGCGGCCTTGATGGCCGTGCGCTCTCACAAGTCTTCGCGGCGCATTCTGATACCCTCTACCGTTCATCCCGTTTATCGCAGTGTGGTGCGCGCCATTGTCAGGAATCAGGGTATTGACGTCGTTGAACTACCTTATTGCAAACAATCCGGCCGGACCCTGGCGGAAGCTCTGGATGAGTTTGGCAAGGAGGAGTTTGCCGCGCTGGTTATCCCCCAGCCCAATTTCTTTGGCGTACTTGAAGAGGTCGATGCTCTTACCGATTGGGCTCACAGCAAGAACGCACTGGCTATCGGTGTAGTCAATCCCACGGCGCTCGCAATACTTACTCCGCCCGGTGAATGGGGTGAAAAGGGAGCAGACGTGGCAGTGGGCGAAGGCCAGCCATTGGGGATTCCACTTTCGAGCGGCGGGCCCTATTTTGGTTTCATGGCCTGCAAACAGGCTCTGGTGCGTCAAATGCCCGGGCGCATTATCGGGCGCACGACAGATCAGGATGGCAAAGATGGTTTTGTGCTCACGCTCCAGGCGCGCGAGCAGCACATCAGGCGCTCTAAAGCCACTTCCAACATTTGTACGAATCAGGGGTTGATGGTTACCGCAGCCACCATCTACATGGCACTGACCGGGCCAGAAGGCCTGCGGCGGATTGCCGCACGATCCCATTCAAATACGCTCGCCCTGCTGGAAAAGCTGGAAACCGTAAAGGGAGTAAAAAAGCTCTTCAGTGGGTCGCTGTTTCACGAAGCAGTCATTTCCCTGCCCGGACCGGTGGAGGATGTAATGCGCGCCCTCAAAGCCCGCGGCATACTGGCCGGACTGAATCTCGAAGGATATTATCCGGAGCTCGGCCATGCAATGCTGGTCTGCGCCACCGAAACGAAAACGTCCGAGGATCTGGACAATTACACCAAACAATTGCGCGACGTCATCGAAAATTCGTAACTTATTCAGATTGATTCTCAACCATTCGGAACTATTCACCCTCATAAGGAGAAACAGCATGGTCACTCTAGCCGGCAACCCCATCAAGATTGAAGGCACCTTTCCAAAAGTAGGCGACAAGGCGCCAGAGTTCTCGCTGGTAGACAGAGATTTGAAGGACGTCACGCTGGCTGATTTTGCCGGCAAGAAAAAAGTTCTCAATATCGTTCCCAGCCTTGATACCCCGGTCTGTGCCATGTCCACGCGCAAATTCAACGAAAAGGCCAGTAACATGGAAAACACGGTAGTGCTGATAATAGCCGCTGACTTGCCTTTTGCGATGAGCCGCTTCTGCGATATGGAGGGGCTGGATAAGGTGATCCCGCTTTCCACCATGCGTGGTTCGGAATTCATGAAGAATTATGGCGTCGCTATCTGCGGATAGTCCCCTGGCCGGCATCACCGCTCGCGCCGTCCTGGTGCTGGATGAAAACGATAAGATAATTCATGCGGAACTCGTACCGGAAATCAAGGATGAGCCCAACTACGATGCGGCCCTCGCCGCTCTGCAATAGCCGGAATTGCCATACGCAAGCGGATGCTCCGAAATTTTCGAAAATTCTTTCAATAAAACCCTGACGGCACAAAAACCCGGATTTCATCATGCTGATATTTGAACACTCACGTCCTGGACGGCGCAATTATTCTCAATCCCCGGCGGCAACCGCGGACATGGCCGGCATTCCGCCGAACTTGATGCGAAAAGCACCGCCAATGCTGCCGGAAGTATCCGAAATGGATGCGGTACGGCATTACACACGGCTGTCGCAAAAGAATTTTTCGATAGACACGCAGTTTTATCCGCTTGGCTCCTGCACGATGAAGTACAACCCCCGGGCGTGCAATTCCCTTGCCATGCTGCCTCAATTTCTGGCACGGCACCCGCGGGCGCCGGAAAGTACCGGTCAGGGCTTCCTTGCGTGCATGTACGAGCTTCAGGAAATTCTTAAAGATGTGACCGGCATGGCGGGAGTATGCCTTACGCCTATGGCCGGAGCCCAGGGAGAATTGATCGGCATCGCCATGATACGGGCTTACCATGAGTCGCGCGGCGATTCGGCTCGAACCGAGATCATCGTTCCCGATGCTGCGCATGGAACCAATCCCGCCACGGCGGTAATGTGCGGCTATAAAGTGGTGGAAATAGCCACTGATAAAGAAGGCGACGTGGACATGGACGCGCTGAAAGCTGCGGTTGGGCCACAAACCGCAGGATTGATGCTGACCAATCCTTCAACGCTCGGCGTGTTCGAAAAAAACGTCGCCGAGATGAGCAAAATCGTTCATCAGGCAGGCGGACTGCTGTATTACGACGGCGCCAACCTGAACGCCATACTCGGCAAGGTCAAGCCGGGCGATATGGGGTTCGACGTCATCCACATCAATCTGCACAAGACTTTTTCCACTCCACATGGAGGCGGTGGTCCGGGTTCCGCCCCTGTCGGTGTAGCGCCGCGCCTGTTGCCATTCATGCCCGTACCGGTGGTGGCATTTGAAGATGAAAAGTACCGCTGGCTGACCGAAAAGGAAATTCCGCAATCCATAGGCAGGCTGTCGGCGCACATGGGCAATGCGGGGGTACTGCTCCGTGCTTATGTCTACGTGCGCCTGCTAGGGGCGGAAGGCATGCATCGCGTGGCGGAGTTTGCCGCGCTTAACGCCAATTACCTGATGGTGGAACTGCGCAAGGCAGGTTTCGAGCTCGCCTATCCGACCCGCCGGGCCAGCCATGAATTTATCGTCACGCTCAAAGATCTGAAGGAAAAAACAGGCGTCACTGCGATGAATGTGGCAAAACGGTTGCTGGATAAGGGTTTTCATGCCCCTACCACCTATTTCCCGCTCCTGGTGCCGGAATGCCTGCTGATCGAGCCTGCCGAAACTGAATCCAAGGAGACGCTCGATGCGTTTGTCGTAGCCATGAAGGAAATCCTGGAAGAAGCCCGAACCCAGCCGGATCTCGTAAAAAGCGCGCCTCACAACACTCCCGTACGCAGACTGGACGATGTGAAGGCCGCGCGCGAGCTGGATTTGGCCTGGAAACAATCTTCAACAAAAACAGCGACCCAAAGCCCAACCCTGAGCGCAATCCCAACCCTCACCCCGGCTTGACAGGTCCAAAAATCTCACGCGGGCATATCCATGCATACACTCATTTGCGGTTCCATTGCTTACGACACCATTATGGTGTTCAAGGATCATTTCAAGAACCATATCCTGCCGGAAAAAATTCATATCCTGAATGTGTCCTTTCTGGTACCGGACATGCGAAGGGAATTTGGCGGCTGTGCCGGCAATATTGCATACAATCTGCAAATGATAGGCGGCAAACCCCTCATCATGGCAACCGTCGGGGATGACTATCAGCCATATGCCTACCGCTTGGCGAGCCTGGATCTCGAGCAAACTCATGTACGCCAGGTGCCGGGCATATTTACCGCGCAAGCATTCATCACAACTGATCTTGCCGATAACCAGATAACCGCCTTTCACCCCGGCGCGATGAATTTTTCTCATGAAAATCACGTGACAGACGCGAAAAACGTAAGCCTGGGCATTGTTGCCCCGGACGGGCGGGACGGCATGGTGCAGCATGCGCGCGAGTTTCACGAAGCCGGCATCCCTTTCATGTTCGACCCCGGTCAGGGGTTACCCATGTTCAACGGCGAAGAACTCCTGGACTTCATCCATAAGGCGGATTACATTGGCGTCAACGACTATGAGGGTCAATTGCTGCAAGAGCGTACCGGATATACGCTGGAAGCGCTGGCAAAACTTGTGAAGGGCTTGATTGTGACGAAGGGTGGGGAGGGATCAGTCGTTTATTCTGATGGCCAACAGATCGACATCCCGAGCGTCAAGGCGGATAAACTGGTCGATCCGACCGGATGTGGGGATGCTTTTCGTGCAGGGCTGCTTTATGGGATTACCAATGGAATGGACTGGCAGAGTACCGGACAGCTCGGCTCGCTTATGGGAGCATTGAAAATCGCCGAGCGTGGCGGGCAGAATCACAGTTTCCCCCGGGATGAAATAGACCAGCGATATTTTGAAGCATTTGGCAACCGCATTCTGTAACAAGGGCACGGCGAAACGGACGAATATCCCAGCGGAAATATTGATGCGCTCATCGGTAGCATTTCGAGCGCTGCAGCAGGACTATCAAGGCTGGCTAACTCTGCTGCCAGCAAACCCTCGGACAGAACCCTATGGCATTGCTCCGGATAAAGCAGTTGATGCCTTATAGAGGCCAATGGTCATTATTGACGCGATAATAATGACATGAAAAACGAGATCAACAGCCGGCTGATACAAATTTTTCGTTCCATCCGGCTGTTGTTGCACATCATTTCCGGCCTGATTCAATCCGCAGTTTATCCACATCTCGATCAGCCAGCGCAATGGCGCATGGCGCAAAGATGGTCAGCACAACTGCTTGCGATTCTCTGCATCAGATTACGCCACTCCGGCGCACCCCCCGCAGCCGAAGCCCAGCGGGTAATGCTGGCTGCCAATCATATTTCCTGGCTGGATGTATATTCCCTGAACACCGTGTGTCCGGCCCGTTTTGTGGCCAAAGCCGAAATTCGCGGTTGGCCGCTGTTGGGCTGGTTGAGCCGTAACGCAGGCACGCTGTTCATTGAGCGCACCAAGCGCAGTGATACTGCACGGATAAACGCAGATATCGCGGATGTATTGAAAGTTGGGGATCGGGTTGCCGTATTCCCCGAGGGTACTACCAATGACGGTACCGCGCTTCGGCATTTCCATGCGTCATTGCTGCAATCGGCAATCACGGCGTCAGCCATATTGGCGCCTGTGGCAATACGTTATACCGATACTACGGGGAAAGTCAGTGAGGCAGCACCGTATGTCAATATCTCGATGCTGGAATCATTGCGGCGGATATTGAGGCAGCCCTGGATTAATGTAGAACTGATTTTTGCCGATCCGATTGACAGTAGCGGAAAAAACCGGCGAGAACTGGCCCGTTACGCGGAACAGGCTATTGCACATGCCTTATCTCTTCCCGCTGCCGCACAAGACACCTGAAAAATCCGGCGATCTTCAAGGCGAATAGCGGTAAGGCTTCCGCCCCAGAGACAACCTGTGTCCAGCGCGATCAGATTATCCCTGATTTGCAACCCCAGCGCAGACCAATGCCCACAGATGATGGTGGCCTCCCGGCTGGCGCGGTTGGGCGCCTCGAACCAGGGCAGATAGCCGGCCGGCATGTCCCGCGCCGGACCCTTGTGAACAAAATCCATTCTTCCATCGGGCGTACACAGCCGCATGCGGGTCATTGCATTGATAATCACGCGCAGTCGCGGATAACCTTCGAGGCTGTCGTCCCAATGGTCGGGCTGGTTCCCATACATATGGGAACAAAGCTCATGAAAATTCGGGCTGCGCAGCGCAGTTTCCACCATTTTCGCGAGCAGAGCGGCCTGGGCGATGCTCCAGGAAGGCAATAAGCCGGCGTGAACCATGACATAGTTGCCATCCAAATGCAGCAGCTTCTGCCAGCGCAACCAGTGGAGTAGCTCGTCCCTGTCGGGCGCCTCAAGAATCTCCTGTAGCGTATCGTTCCGGTGCAAGCTGGCACACCCTTCAGCAACCATGAGCAGATGCAGATCATGGTTGCCCAATACCATGATTACCGCATCCTTCAAGCCCATGATGAACCGCAATATCGCCAGCGACCCCGGGCCCCGGTTGACGACATCCCCGACCAGCCACAGCCTGTCTTTTTCGTGATCGAACTGAATCAGGTCGAGAAGCTCCCTGAATTCCTGATAACAGCCTTGCAAATCACCAATTGCGAAAGTGGCCATAGTTCGAGAGCAATCGTTAATTCCGGAGAGCTGATTCAATCCTCAGTTCTGTATGGCGACACATCCTTTCAATAAAATAAGGGCGACACGGAATTCTCCTATCGCCCTCTTGCCAGCTGTATTCCGGTCCAGGTTGAGTTATTTCGACTGACTCACCATATAATCGACGGCTGCCTTGACATCGGCGTCTGAAAGGCTGGCGTTTCCGCCTTTGGGCGGCATCGCGTTCTTGCCCTTGATTGCGCTGTCGTAGAGCGTCTCGTTGCCGGCCTTGATACGCGGCGCCCAGGCTGCATTATCGCCAAGCTTAGGTGCGCCGGCCGCACCGGTGGTATGACATGCGGCACAACTGGCGGTATAAATTGCCTTTGCTTTGTCCGCAGGGTCTCCTGCATCCGCCACCGGCGCAGCCCCAGGAGCAGCGGCGGCAGCCGCTGTCTGGCCAGATTCGCCTTCGGATTGTACATCGGACTGCGGAGAATCGCCCGCCAGTACCAATTTACCGACAGGCTTCAAGCGTTCCGCCACGGCCTCATCTGAAAAAGCAGGGCTATTCGGGTCTATCGGAGCATCTCCGGTAATAAATTTCCCCAATAGCCAAATAATCAAAACCGGAAACACAAACGCGGCCGCAACGACCGTAAGCAATTGTTTCGGCGTCTTTATGGGCGAGGAATGATCGTCATCTTCAGTGCCGCTCACAATAGCTCCGCAAGTAAAAAGTCGTTATTGTATAGGTTCACGTATACAAGCAAAAGCGATTTGTTTAGGTTGGACGAGGGGACTAAAAAACGTTATCCTATCGGCGAATTCACAAAGCTTACCTGTACTTGCGCCCATAGCTCAGCTGGATAGAGTACCGCCCTCCGAAGGCGGGGGTCACACGTTCGAATCGTGTTGGGCGCGCCATAATCAGGATCAAGCGGTAGATCCAGTGGATTTTCATATCCTCCTCGCAACTTCGCTCATTTTAAGTATCACACAGATTTCTCGGGCCTCTAAAATGCCTGAAATCAGCTTATATCTCGACCCTCGCGCCCAGTTCCAGAACGCGATTTGCGGGTAGCTGAAAGTATTCGGCGGCGTTGCTGGCATTGCGAGCCATCGCTGCAAAAAAACGTTCCCGCCACATGCCCATGCCAGGACCAGGACTTGGCACGACGATCTCCCGGCTAAGAAAATAAGACGTTTTGAGCGGCTCGAACACCAGCCCATGCGGCTCGCACAATTCAAGTGCGTACGGCAGATTAGGCTCGTCCTTGAAGCCGTACCGGACAGTAATCTGATAGCAGTTATCGACCAGCGGCTTTATGGATATTCGATGTTCCTTGAGAATCCGCGGGGTTTCGATGTACATCACGGTCAAGACCACGACGCGCTCATGCAGGACCTGGTTGTGGGAGAGATTGTGTAATAAGGCATGCGGTACGCCGTCCGGATCCGCAGTCAAAAAAACCGATGTGCCGGCGACGCGTGCCGGTGGATGCGCCATTAATGACTCCAGGAACGGCTGAAGCGGTATGGCAGCGGAGCGCAAGTGCTCAAGCAGAATTTGACGCCCGCGATTCCATGTAACCATGACAAAGAAGATGACTGATCCGACTGCAAGCGGGAACCAGCCGCCCTGGGTAATTTTCAATATGGTCGCGGCGAAAAACGTCGTATCGATCACCAGAAAAAATCCCGTCGCGAATATACACAGAAGCAATGGGTAGTTCCAGGCAAACCGAAGGACAAAAAAAGTGAGTATGGTTTCAATCACCATCGTAGCGGTAACGGCGACACCATAGGCAGCGGCGAGACTGGATGATGAGCCGAATCCCAGCACGGCCATTACCACGGCCGCCAGCAAAGTCCAATTGACGAAAGGAATATATATCTGGCCGATCTTCCGGTCCGAAGTATGTTTGATTTGCATGCGGGGCAAAAATCCCAGCTGGATGGCTTGCTTTGTCACCGAAAAAACGCCGGAGATAACCGCTTGGGACGCGATGACAGTTGCAACCGTGGCCAGCCCGACGGCGGCATAGAGCGCCCAGGAGGGGAACAACAGAAAAAAAGGGTTGGAGATCGCAGATGGATTCGAGAGCAGAAGCGCGCCTTGTCCGAGGTAATTCAATGTGAGCGCGGGCAAAACACATACATACCATGCCAGCCTGATCGGTTTCGCTCCAAAGTGGCCCATGTCTGCATAGAGCGCCTCTCCCCCTGTAACGGCAAGCACCACGGCGCCAAACGCGATAAACGCGAGCCAACCATTGTTGAGGCAGAACGCCAGGGCGTGTACGGGGTTAAACGCTGTCAGAATCTGCGGTGCGAGAGCAATATTTACCAGACCCGCGACTCCCAGGGTAGTAAACCATATCAGCGTCACCGGGCCGAACATGGCGCCGATCCCCCCTGTCCCCCGCTGCTGCAGCATGAAAAGCCCGATCAGCACAGCCAGAGTGATGGGCAGCACATAGGGTTTGAGCAATGGCGTCGCCACCTCCAGGCCTTCCACTGCGCTTAACACCGAAATAGCTGGCGTGATAACGCCATCTCCGAAGAATAGCGCCGCACCAAAGGCGCCCAGGAGAAACAGGATATTGCGCAGACGTGGACGGCTTGCAACAGAGGAACTGGCCAGCGATAACAAGGCCATGATGCCGCCCTCCCCATGATTGTCCGCCCGCAGGATCAAGGTGATGTACTTGAGCGACACCACAACCATGAGCGTCCAGAAAATCAGCGAGATGATACCGATCACGTTGGTCTCGCTGACAGCAAGCCCGTGAATGGGGTCGAACACAGTTTTCATCACGTACAAAGGGCTTGTACCGATGTCCCCGTAAACGACGCCCAGTGCGGCGAGGCTTAGCAGGCCCAGTGACTGGGGGCTGCCAGGGGGCGTTTTCAGTCCCGTGTCTTGACTGGTCATGATAGATGTACGGGGGCCCGTAGTAGACCGGGTGCGGCGGTAACGAGCGGACAGGAAGCTCATAATGTCGTGCAGAAGCCCGCCGCGGAGACGGGGGCTATTTTACGCCAGGCAAAGATAAGACGGATCTGCATGCTCTGTTAAAGATGTCGAGAGCTTAAAGGGTAATTTGCCGGATGATCGTTCGTAATCTCCGAAAAGAATCGATACTGAGACAGCGATTGCCGCCGACAGGTCCGGCAGCATTTGTCGCATTGTACACGACCTGCATGATCACAACGCCAAGGTCGATTCAGTGCTGCCGTAAAGAAAAGCTCGGGCGCGGGCTGGAAAGAAGCTGCGCGCCATCCTGATCCTTGCCGATACATCGGTTTGTGTGGCTTACCGTACCGATCTGGATGATCTTCCTGCCGTATCCTTTGATCTATCAAAGAGCCGGGGATATCGATTGATGTTCCCGTCAATCACGAAAACCTACCGTCAGGAGATAGACATGAGCTACGAAGACCGCGACACCTACGGCATGTACAAAAGCTATGGAAAAAAGGGCCCGGGCCCTCGGCTGATGGGGGCCGACACACTCATTGGAGAGGATGTTTATAGCCATAAGGATGAAGACCTCGGCGACATCAAGGAGATTATGCTGGATATGAATAGCGGCAAAGTCGCTTATGCTGTTTTGGCCTTCGGCGGAGTGATGGGCATGGGCCGCAAACTTTTCGCTGTGCCCTGGAACGCGCTGAAGCTGGATACCGAGAACAAGCGCTTTATACTCAACGTGGATAAGGAACGTCTGGAGTCCGCCCCTGGCTTTGACAAGGATGATTGGCCGGATATGGCGGATCCAACCTGGCAGAACACGATTCAGTCTTATTACGGGACCAAATCCTATACGGAACCCTATGGGGAATCCGGCAAGGAACCTGAAGACACCCCGGATACCCCTTATGATGAAACGCCGTACACCAAGTCACAGACAACGAACTACGATTCTCGCCGGTCCCGTTAAATTGTTCCGCGGTGTTCAGTTTCGGGAGCCAGTAATACTCTAGCCGTCTACCTGAGTTAGTACATTGCGGAGAGCCTGCGGGTAGACGGAATCACTCCGGCATCGGCGGCGCTACACCCCGCCGGCGCCGGTATCGCTGGTGGAATGGATGAAGCGACGGCCGTCGGGGGGCGATGGCAGTGCTTGTGATGCTCGGATGGAAAATCGCATGGATGTCCGGAAACCGCTGGTTCTTATTACCGGTTCGGAAGGCAGGATCGGCAAGGCGATAGAAGCTGCGCTTGGCGACGACTATACGGTTGTCGGATTCGAACGCAAGTGTGATAGCGGCTCCCATTGCATTACGGTCGATATATCATCTGATGAGGACCTGTCGAGAGCCTGCGAGCAATTACGCCAGGGCTATGGGCAGCGAATCGCGTCCGTAATTCATCTGGCTGCCTTTTATGATTTCTCCGATCATCCAGATCCCCTGTATGAGGAAGTCAATGTCCGGGGGACCCGGCGATTACTGGAGGCGCTTAAGGCATTCGATGTCGAACAATTCGTTTATGCAAGCACCATGCTGGTGCACGCCCCTACCGAACCGGGCCTTCCCATCAATGAGGAAGGGCCTCTTGAACCCAAATGGCCCTACCCGGAGTCCAAGGTAGCGGCGGAAAACGAGGTACGGGCTCATCACGGTAACGTTCCGTTCGTGATACTTCGCTTGGCCGGAGTCTACACCGAGTGGGGCGAAGTGCCCTCTCTGTGTACTCAGATTCAACGCATCTACGAGCGTCAACTGCAGAGCCATGTATTCCCCGGCGACCCCTCTCATGGCCAGTCCTTCGTGCATATGGATGATGTGGCGCGTGCATTTCGTCAAACCGTCGAGCGACGCCTGGAGTTGCCTGCGGAAACTGTTCTTTTGATAGGCGAGCCGGCTACGGAAAGCTATGAAGGGCTGCAGAACCTGGTGGGGCAGCTGATCCATGGCGAACCATGGGTTACACACCAGGTCCCCAAACCGGTGGCGGTAGCGGGCGCCTGGTTGCAGGATAAAATGGAAGACGTCGTTCCGGATTACATCGACCGTGGAATTGAGCCCTTCGTCAAGACTTTCATGGTGGCTTTATCCGACGATCATTTTGAACTGGATATTTCGCGAGCGAAGAAACTGCTGAACTGGCGTCCCAGAAATACGCTCCGCGAAACGTTGCCGAAAATCACGGGTCATCTGAAACGAAGCCCGGCGGCGTGGTACAAGCGTAATAAAATTGCGTTGCCGCTATGGCTGGAAGAAATGGAAAAAGAACATCTTCCAAGCGCGACGCTTATTGCTCAAAGCCGCCAGCAGGAACGCGACGAGCACCGGCAAACCCTGTGGTGCCATTTCGCCAATGTCGGGCTGGGGTTATGGCTGATATCCAGCCCCTTCATTTTTGGCCTTGCCGAATCGTGGATGGTGGCCGAGGATCTCGTTTCGCCTTCCCAGCGTGGTTTGGCGATGTCCGCTACCTGGATGACCGCCAGTGATATCATCACCGGCCTGTTGATCGTGCTATTCGGCCTTCTATCGATATCACGAGACTATGGCTGGGCGCGCTGGATAACCGCGCTTCTGGGTATCTGGTTATTGTTCGCGCCGCTCTTCTTCTGGACTTCGAGTGCGGCAGCATATGCCAACGATACCCTGGTCGGTGGGCTTGTTATTTTGTTTGCGGTAGTCGTGTCACCTCCGCCCGGTATCGGGCCCATTGCCCGGACGAGCGGGCCCGACACGCCGCCCGGCTGGGACTATAGCCCTTCGGGGATGACCAACCGTTTTCCGATTGTGGCGCTCGCCTTCATTGGCCTATTCCTTTCGCGCTATATGGCCGCATTTCAGTTGGGGCATCTCGACAATGTCTGGGACCCATTTTTTGGCGACGGCACAGCGCGTGTCATTACTTCCGACGTCTCGGAGGCATGGCCGGTAGCGGACGCGGGGCTGGGCGCGACGGTTTATGTGATGGAAATTCTGACCGGTGTCATAGGCGACAAGCGGCGATGGCGCACGATGCCATGGATGGTACTGTTCTTCGGGATATTGATTGTGCCACTTGGCGTGGTCAGTATTTACTTCATTATTATCCAACCCATTGTAATTGGCACCTGGTGCACTTTATGCCTGATCGCAGCGGTTGCGATGCTGTTGCAGATTCCGTACTCCTTTGATGAGATTCTGGCAACGCTGCAGTTCCTGAAAGACCGGCGAAAGAACGGCAAATCGCTTTGGCACGTATTGTGGCATGGAGATACGATGGAAGGCGGAAGTACGGATTATTCCAGCAACTTCGAAGGGCCGCCGATCGCCGTGCTGCGTGAAATCATGGGGTCAGGTGTCCGCTTTACATGGAATATGCTGGCGAGCGTTATCATCGGTATCGCGTTGATGTTTTCGCGCATCCTCTTCGATGCTACAGGGACAGCCGCCAATGGTGACCATTTGATTGGCGCACTCGTCGTGACATTCTCTATCATGGCGCTGAGCGAGGTGGGGCGACCCCTGCGCTTTGCAAACATCATGTTTGGCGGGTGGCTGATTCCAGCGCCCCTGCTGCTGACGGGCTATACGGACCTTGGCGCTGCTGCGAGCATTGGCGCAGGCGTGTTATTGATTCTGCTCGCACTGCCGGTCGGCCCGATCAAGAGCCATTACGGGGCATGGGACCGCTGGAACTCGATCGGCTTGGCAAAGACGCCGCGAAGCGCTTGAACGGCGCGAGTTTATTTGCCGAAATTTTGGGCGCGTTGATATCACAACATATCCGGAGATATGCTGCTTCGTAAAACCGTTTCCGGAGCGTCTTCGTTCTTTTTGTGACTGAACCACCATACGGCGCCCTTCCGAATGTTCCACCCCCCTGCTTCTCCAGACATGAGCAAGGCGGCCACCTCCCCTAGCGTGGGCTGATGGCCTACCACCAGCACTGCGCCTTTCGCATCCGGCCAATCGGCAGCGGCCAGAATCGCCTTTGCAGAGGCGCCTGGTCCGATTTCCTTTACGGTTTCAAAATCGTCGTCGAGGGCCTCTGCCGTCTGTTGGGTGCGCTTTGTGGGACTGACTATGATACGGGTGTTTTTCGGCAGTTTAGGTTTAAGCCATTCAGCCATCTTCTCCGCTTGTTTTAGTCCTTTTCCGGTCAGTTTGCGTGCGCTATCGGGCACACCATCTTCAGCTTCGGCGTGACGCCATAGAATGAGCTCCACGTTTCCTCCTCATATGATTAATCGTTAGCCAACGGCAAGGCGGTATTCATTATAGAAGGTAAATACGGTCTTGCCCGCGCGTGCAGTGCTAAGGTGGGCAAACGTGAGAATCAACTTAGCCTCGCCAGGTATGGCGAAGGAGAGAGAGGAAGGAGTGAGAAGGAAAGGAAAAAAACCGGGGGTAGGAATTACAGGTTTCGGGTCGGGAATGACATTCCCGTTTCCGCTGCAAAGGCTTGCCATGACAGGCACTACAGTCCATATGAGAATGCGCTTCGGGACAAATGGCGGGCAGTCCGCCCGCCATTCTCCGCAATTAGGACTTCAATGCCGACATTGGGGCGCCGAAGTTGATGTGAAAAGGTGCTCCATTGATGACAAGTGCGGGAACCGACTTGACGCCAGCCGCTTCGGCAGCTGCGATGCGATCCTTTTGGGCACCAAGATCTACGAGTTCGACTTCGTAACGATCGGGATCCAGAGCATCAGCAATCTGACTCTCGGCCTCGACACATACAGGACAGCCGGCATGGTAAAAGGTAGCAGGTGTTTTCATAGTCAATCTCTCCAAAGAATTAAAATGTCCGTGGGGACTCCCACGCTCGCAGGAACCGGTCAAGCTGTGAACCATGCGACTAAGTGATTATAATCGCTGGCCCTTCCTAATGCCAGCACTCATCCATTTTACCTTGCCCAACTCCAACTTTCCTTTGTGCGCCCGTTCGGATATGAACTGCAGAAGGCGCGAGGTTAACTGAGGTCTGCGGTGCGTAATGATAGCTATGTTGCAGCTTCGATGTCTGGATACGATCTTTTCGCGGCTGATCTTTGGCTCACGCAACCGGCATCTGGTTCAGGCGTGGGTATGCTGCTATTCTTTCTGGTTTGGCCCGCCCTGTAGCGATAGCGCCAGCGAATACAGCATATTTTTGCTTTCTCCGCTAATCTCTGCGGCGAGTCTCACCGCCTGCTTCAGGGGCAGATCTTTTAATAACAGCGCGAGAGTACGCTGCCCCTGTTCACTTAATTCTCCTTGCGGCCGGGCAGGGGCGCCGGATATTAACAACACGAATTCCCCCTTCTGGCGGTTTGGGTCGGCCTGGAGCCAGGCGGTTGCCTCACCGAGGGCGCAGGTATGAATGCTCTCGAATAATTTCGTCAGTTCCCTCGCGATGGTAATCTGGCGCTGTGCACCTAACATCTCCGCCAAGTCAGCGATGCAATCGAGAATGCGATGGGGCGCTTCGTAGAATATCAGCGTATGCGGGTATGATTTTAGATTTTCCAGATCGCGTCGGCGCAAGCCGGCGCCAGCAGGGAGAAATCCGTAAAACAGAAAATGAGGCGTAGTAATACCCGCTATGGAAAGCGCGCATGCCGCCGCGTTGGCGCCTGGGATCGGCACTGCCTTGTAGCCGTGTTCCCGTACCTGTTTTACCAGAATCGCCCCTGGATCGGAAATTCCAGGGGTACCTGCATCGGTAACAAGGGCTACTGCCTCGCCATGCGAAAGTAGATTGACGATTTTCATTGCCGTCGAGCTTTCATTGTGCTGATGCAATGCCATCATTTTCCTGGTTATCGAATAATGCCTCAGCAAATGTGCGGTAGTGCGGGTATCCTCCGCAGCAATGACGTCAACCGCGGCCAGTACATCAAGCGCGCGCAACGTGATGTCGCGCAGGTTTCCTATGGGTGTGGCGATAACATATAAGGCGCCGGGTTGTATCAGGGTCTGGTTCAATGCATTTACAAGGTGTTTGGTTTATGAAGACAACGTTGTAAAATCAGAAGTTTTGACGCGTTGTAGTCAGAGCGGTGATTTGAATGACCGCACTAACGGAGTTTTTGTTTTGAATGGCAGCGAGGCGGAGCGTTACGCGGAAACCTTTCTTCGACATCATAACCTTGTTTTGCTCCAGAGAAACTATCGCTGCCGATCGGGTGAAATTGATCTCATCATGCGTGACGGGACGACCCTGGTATTCGTGGAGGTACGAATGCGAACGAGCCCGGCCTTTGGCGGCGCAGCGGCTAGCATAACCTGGGTGAAACAGAGGAAGTTGTTGAGTACGGCGCGACATTATCTTGCTTCCCTGAAGTCCGAGCCGCAATGCCGGTTTGACGCGGTATTATTATCGGGCCCCGATGGCGAGGAGATTGAGTGGATCCAAAATGCTTTTGGCGAATAGAACCACGCGGCGTTCAGAAACCCCTGGTTTTAGGTTAGACTGTCGGCGCTCCCGGATGGGAGCGCGAGGTCCTTGCGCCCCTTGTTAACGGTTGTTTTTTTGTTTTCCGAATTTCGCGGTCATACTCGGAAATCTGGTGATGGCCGGGCGGCGCATTTGACTCAGTCAGGATGCGGTGGGTCTTCCCGGTATTCTTGAGTCACTTGGGAAAATCTTTTAGGTGCTGCTGCCGCTTAATGGTGCTGCGGGTAATTTTTTTGGTAGAGGTATTGATGCAAAACAATAATCGAAGCGGAATGCTGATACTGGTATTGCTGTTTCCCCTCCTTTCAGGCTGCGCGCTGCTGGTTGCTGGCGGACTGGCGGCAGGTGTGGGGACCGGCGTAGCGGTATCTCAGGATCGGCGCACGAGTGGCACGTTCGTGGAAGATGAAGGTATAGAGGGCAAGAGTAACCGACGAATCAGCGAAAAGCTGGGTGGAAATGTCAACATCAACGTCACGAGCTTCAATCGTAACGTGCTGCTCACCGGGGAAGCCCCAACCCTGGAGTTTAAGAAGGAAGCGGAAAAACTTGTTAGGGGCGTGGAAAGCGTGCGCGCGGTCACTAATGAGATAGCGATAGCTGGTCCAAGCTCATTCGGGTCCCGCAGTAATGACGCGTTGATCACATCTAAAGTCAAGGCACGTTTTATGGATAGTGGTCAATTTCAGGTGAATCACGTCAAAGTGGTGACAGAGGACGCTGTTGTCTATCTGCTTGGTCTTGTAAACACCATGGAAGCCGAGAGTGCAGTGGATATCGCCAGATCGACGAATGGCGTGCGGAAGGTGGTGAAGGTTTTTGAATACCAGAATTGAGTCTTCATTGAGCTTTTTGCGACGCTTGTCAGTGTCGGATTCTGGCATTCTTCAACGATGAGCCGAGCCACGGCTAATACGGCTTCCTGATGCTTGACCCTGGTTTTGCCGCCCGGCTCGGCAGTTTGCTCCCTTCGGACCGGGTTTTCACGGATCCGGTTGATTGTTATGCCTATGCTTATGACAATACCCGAAAGATTTTTCCTCCCGATGCGGTAGTATTTCCTGTTACTGCACTGGAAGTGCAAGCGATTGTGAGGCTTTGCAATGAATATGGGACTCCGCTTACTCCGCGTGGGCGCGGGACGGGTACCTCGGGCGGAAGCCTTCCGGAACAGGGGGGCGTAGCATTATCACTGGAACGGATGCTGCGTATTGTTACCGTGGATCCCGCCAATCGTGTGATCGTGGCGGAGCCCGGCGTTATTAACCAGTCGGTACAGGATGCAGCCAAGTCTTATGGCTTTTTTTGGCCACCTGATCCTTCCAGCGCCGGCTACTCGAGCATTGGGGGAAATCTGGCCACCTCCGCGGGCGGTCCCCATGCCGTAAAATATGGAACGACCCGTGATCATGTGCTTGGGCTGAAAGCGGTGACGGGCGGTGGCGAAATCATCCGCACCGGCTGCTACACCACCAAGGGCGTGGTGGGCTATGATCTTACGCGGCTTTTAATCGGCTCGGAAGGTA
Source organism: uncultured beta proteobacterium (assembly GCA_963831395.1). Lineage (GTDB taxonomy): Bacteria > Pseudomonadota > Gammaproteobacteria > Burkholderiales > Nitrosomonadaceae > Nitrosospira. Next base: position 88,781 of record CAWHQD010000031.1, on the reverse strand, counting down.
CCTTGGCGGTTATCACGGAAGCAACGCTTAAACTCACTCCCCTTCCTCAAGCCCTTGGCGGCATTACCGCGCATTACCGCGATCTTGCGAGCTGTGCTGCGGCAATAGTCCAGGTTATGGCGCTGCCTCAAACGCCCAGTGCGCTTGAGTTTCTCGACTCTGGCTCGCTCGATCTAATCCGTGGCCGATACCCTGACATGCTGCCGGCTGGCGCGCGTGCCATGCTGATGATAGAAGTGGATGGAGCCGAGAGCTACATTCCTGAGGCATGCGCGGCGGTTATATCCGCCTGCGCAAACGAAGGGCTGATTCAGGCGGAGGAGACCGCGGATGCCGCTGCCTTGTGGCGGACTCGGAAAACACTATCTCCATTGCTGCGTGATATCGCGCCAAAGAAAATCAATGAGGACGTCGTTGTGCCCGTTTCGGCGTTGCCGGAATTTCTGGACGGGCTGGCACGGCTAAGCTCGAAATACCGGGTTGCAAATGTCAATTTCGGCCATGCGGGCAACGGCAATATTCATGTGAATCTGCTGGTCGACCCCGCGTTCGCGGATGAGATGAGCCGTGCGGCGATGTGCCTGAATGAAATATTCGATCTGGTAATCAGTCTCAACGGGACACTGTCGGGCGAGCACGGCGTTGGTAGCGAAAAACGTGCGTATATCGGGAAAGAGATTGATGCGGCAACGTTAACCTTGATGAAACAGATCAAGCGGGTGTTCGACCCTAACAATATTCTGAATCCAGGGAAGCTGTTTCCTTAAGGGAAAGAGCGGGAAAAAGCGGCGTCCCGTTTTTTCCGCCAAATCTGTTTTGGCCGGCGTTACTATGCTGAGGTTTTCAGCAATTCGGAAATGTCGTGCGCAAAAACATCCGCATCTTTGTCGCTGGTTACATATAACCGCAGCTTTCCGTTTGTGTCGAAGATATAGGTTCCGGTGGAGTGATCTACGGTGTGATGCCCCGCTGCTTCCCCCGGCTGCTTTTGAGCCACGATCTTGAATTCTTTCGTTACAGCTTTTGTTGCCTGCGCGTTACCCGACAGGCCAAGAAAGGTTGGATTGAATGCAGACAGATATTGCTGGAGGACAGGCGGCGTATCTCGTTCCGGATCGACGGTAACAAATAGTACCTGCACGCGAGCAGCGTCCGGGCCGAGTTTTTCCATCGCAGTTGCAAGGTTGCTCATGGTGGCCGGACATACGTCTGGACAATGTGTGTAGCCGAAAAATAATACGACTACCTTGCCCTTGAAATCCGACAGGGTGCGCACATTACCGTTGTGGTCGGTAAGGCGGAAGTCCTCACCGAAGTTGACGCCACTGACATCCGTTGAGAGAAATTCCGGCTTTGGCTTCGACGTATCGCCACACGCCGTCAGAAGGAGCGGCGCCAGAAAAACAAGCGCCGCCGATATCACAAATGCATTAAATGTCCGATGTTTCACACGCGACCACTCAGAAGCGGATGTAGTGATCTATCAATAGTACAGCGAACAAGGCGGCAAGGTAGAGGATTGAATAGCGAAATGCTCTGCGCGCGAGCTCATCGCTATAATCCAGGTAGATTTTGACGGCATAGTATAGAAATACCGCATCCAGCACCACAGCGCCCACCAGATATATCAATCCACTCATTTGCGTGGCGTAAGGCATTAGCGTCACGGCGATGAGTATCAGCGTGTATAACAGGACATGTAGACGGGTAAATTTGTCACCGTGGGTTACAGGTAGCATAGGCATGCCCACCTTGGCGTACTCCAGCTTGCGATAGAGCGCCAGGGCCCAGAAGTGAGGGGGCGTCCATGCGAAGATTATGAGAAAGAGCAGCAACGCGTCTGCTGATACTTCCCCTGTCACGGCAGCCCACCCCAGTACAGGCGGCATGGCGCCGGAAGCACCTCCTATGACGATGTTCTGCGGCGTGTTGGGTTTCAGTATCACGGTATAGATAATCGCGTAACCAACAAAGGTTCCCAATGTCAGCCACATTGTCAGCGGGTTGACCAGCTGATGAAGCATCAGCAAGCCTGTTCCACCGATCAATGCCAGAAAAAACAGGGTTTCGGGCGACGTTACCGTGCCTCGCGGTAAAGGCCTGCCGCGCGTGCGGGACATAATCGCATCGATCTTTTGTTCTACCAGACAATTTACCGCCGCAGCCGCGCCCGCCACCAGCGCAATTCCCACCGTACCAAATATCAGCGCGTTTAGCGGAACTGCCCCAGGAACCGCGAGAAACATGCCGATAACCGCGGTAAAAACAATGAGCGATACTACTCTCGGTTTGGTCAGCCGGTAAAATTGCTGCATGCGCGAGGCGGTTTGCTGCCAGGCTATACTCGAAGTAGCCATAACGTCAGTCTCCTAGTTCATCGCAGGCGATGTGCCTGCATTAGCGATTGTGGAATCACAGCAATTGCCCAAACAACCGACGGCTATTGCATGGTACCGGCTTTCACATCAATATTTCCGTCAAGCACGATGGATCAGTGCTTTTTATCGGTCCCCATGGCGTGTTCCAGCTGGGATACCTTGAGCAAACGTTTAATATCTTTTGACATCTTTTTGGGATCCGGATCCTTGGGAAAACGCATCATGAGGTTTCCAATCGGATCAACCAGGTAAATGTGATCGCGTTGCGAAGCTTTTCCCGGGATTGCCGGGAGCAAGTCGCTATCTTTCGCGTTGATAAACCACATACCTTCGAACTCCTTCACGATTTCGGGTGCGGGCAATTCTCCATCATCAATTAGCCATACCCGCTCTATCCGTTCCCTTTCCGCGTTTTGTATCAGGCGTACCTGACGCATGTAGTAAAGTTTCTGCCGGCATTGCTCGTCACACTTTCCCGAATCCACCGATATCAGAGCCCACTTGCCCCGCAACTGGCGGATACGGAAGATAGTCTGGTCAGTTTGATTCAGTGCGCTACCCGTCAGGGTTTTAACTTCAAGCAAGTCGCCGTAATTATCGGTATCCGGCCGTACGTTCCAGAAAAATAGTAAGTAGGAAACGATAATAGGCGCGCACAACAATACGAACAATAAAATCAGCGTCCGCCTACTTTTGTTGGGAGTGCTCTCGTTTGACACTTAACACCAAGTAAATTATCAATACGGCAAGCGCCATGGCGAACCATTGAAACGCATAACCAAGGTTTTTGCCGGACCCTGAATCCGGGCGCGCCCACTGACGCACCAGGCCATCCTTCACATCGTCCGTTTGCAATATCATCACCGGTTGCACCGCCAGGCCGCTGGCGCTTCGATAACGATCGAGATCAAGATTTTCCCAGACCTGTCCTGATACCAGTTCCCCTGATAATTCCAGGGTTTTCTGAATCGCTGTCGTTGCAATTCCCGAGATAACCACCTCGCCATCCGGGGTAGGTATGTCTGGCAGTTTACTACGATCACGATCTGCTACTACCCAACCCCGATTTACCAGAACATGCATCGAGCTTGTCCCGATTCTAAGCGGGGTGACTACATGGTAACCCGCCAAGCCCTTGTAGATTTTATTATCAAGATAAATCGTGTGTTCGGGTACATACTTCCCGCGCGCCTCGACCTGCCGATACTGAAAATCTTCAAGCCTGACTGGAACGACCGGCAGAGCTACGGCCGGTTCACGCGACCGAGTGTCAAGCTGTTCCTGCCGCGATTCCTTTTCCTGAGCGCGAGAAAGTTGCCAGTTGCCAAGTTGCAACATAATCGTTATGACAATTGCCGCACCTATTGTTGACCATAAACGCGGCGTAAACCGCCAGCCTAAAATAGTCATTGGATAGTATGCAGAACTCCGCTAAACTTATTCCCGAACCCGATAATTACAGGACCGATCTTGAAAATCTTCGCCGCGTTATTTATGTTCTTCATCCTTGCCAGTCTGGCATCGGCCATGTATTACCTGATCAAGGACAAGGGACACGGTACACGCGCGGTTAAATCGTTGACCCTGCGTATTGGATTGTCGGTTCTTCTGTTTGCCTTGTTAATGCTGGGCACTTATTTCGGCTTCATACCGCTGAGTCAGTAGTGCACTGACCCTGCGGTATGAGAAGCACCCTGGATCCTTATATCAACCAGTAAACAAAGATAAATAACCCCAGCCAGACCACGTCCACAAAGTGCCAATACCAGGCGACCCCTTCAAAGCCAAAGTGATTCTCGGGCGTGAAGTGGCCCTTCAGAACGCGGCAGTAAATCACAAACAGCATGATGGAGCCCAGGGTCACGTGGAAGCCGTGAAAGCCCGTCAACATGAAAAAGGTTGCGCCATAGGCTCCGCTTGTCATCTTGAGGTTAAGCTCGGAGTAGGCATGCCCATATTCATATGCTTGCAGGCCGACAAAGAGAAATCCCAGCGCAAACGTGAGAAACAGGCCCAATTTGAGCTGCCCGCGCTTGTTCAGCTTGAGTGCCCAGTGCGCCCAGGTAACCGTCACGCCCGAGGTCAGCAGCAGGACGGTATTGATGGCCGGTAGGCCCCACGGTCCCATGGGCGTGAACTTCTCGGTGATGCCGGGACCGGCGGTAGGCCACTCTCCCGTGAAATCGGGCCAGAGCGACTTGTGCTCCAGGTCGCCAAGCTCGGGAACAGTAAATATCCGCATGTAATACAAGGCGCCGAAGAAGGCGGCAAAAAACATGACTTCGGAAAGGATGAACCAGCTCATTCCCCAGCGGAAGGATTTGTCCACCTGCTGATTGAACTTGCCACCTTCGCTTTCCCGCGCCACGGTACCAAACCAGCCGAAAAGCATATAAATGAGTATGGCAAAACCGAATGCCAGCAAGCCATAGCCCAGCGGCATCTTATTGACTGAAAATGCCGCGCCGAAACCCATGAATAACAACGCTATCGACCCGGTGATGGGCCAAGTCGATGGCGCTGGAACGTAATAGTGACTCCCCTCTTGGCTCATGCTCTTTCTCCTGCGTATATTAATTAATCTCTAATTTGTTACTAATTTAACCAGCAATACCAAACTCACCACAAAGATCGCCGCACCTACAAGCCCGCCAATGATCACTTGCTTGGGCGTCAACATGCTCGCATCCATGTCGAGATCGCTTTTTTTGCGCACCCCGAAAAAAGCCCACGATACTGCTTTTGCTATTTGCCAAAACGTCGCCTTGGTGGGTTCTTTGTCTTTCAACTCTGATTCGCTTTGGTAGCCAGATTCGCTGCGGTGCCGCCTCCAAGCTCAAAAAACGTGTATGAAATGGTAACGGTGTTAACGTCCGTCGGCAGACCTGATTCAATCACAAATTGAACCGGCATCTGTCGCGTCTCGTTTGGTTTCAATACCTGCTTGCTGAAACAAAAACACTCGAGTTTCTTCAGATGCTTGGCAAGCAATTGCGGACTGTAGCTGGGGATTGCCTGACCGTTTATCTCCCGATCGGAATTGTTCTTAACTTCGTACATCACTTCCACCAGTTCACCGGGATGCACACGCAAGCTGGATTGGAGAGGCTTGAACTGCCAAGGCAACCCGCGCGTATTGGCGTCCAGCTCTACTGTCACCCACCGGGTGGTGTCAACCTGTGGGTTCTCCGCCAGTGTATCTGCCTGCAACAGGTTGTTGAGACCCGTGACCTCGCAAATCTTTTCGTAAAATGGGACCAATGCAAAGCCGAAAGCAAACATCACTACTGTAAAAATCAGCAGCTTTTTCATTACTACAGAGTTGGCTTCGATTGTATTCATCACAAGTTTTTCACAATGACGGTAACAAAAATTGCGACCACGATCGCCAGCAGAAAGAGGGCCGTCCTGATTGCACCGCGCCTTCTCTCTGCATTTTCCCTCATATCAACCCCTGTTTACCTGACAACCGGAGGGATTTCGAAGCTATGATACGGCGCAGGTGATGGAAGAGTCCATTCCAGCGTCTTGCCCCCTTCCCATACGTTGGCCGGTGCTTTTGCGCCGCCACGAATGCATTTCAGCACAATATAGAGGAACAGCAACTGGCTCAGGCCGAAGCCGAAGGCGCCAATACTGGAAATCATGTTGAAATCCGCAAACTGCAGCGCGTAGTCCGGAATACGGCGCGGCATGCCCGCCAATCCCAAAAAGTGCTGGACAAAGAAGGTGAGGTTGAAAAAGACCATGGTCAGCCAGAAATGCCATTTGCCCAGTGTCTCGTCATACATATGTCCGGTCCATTTGGGCAGCCAGTAGTAAGCCCCGCTAAATATTCCAAATAGCGCGCCTGATACCAGCACATAGTGGAAGTGCGCAATCACGTAGTAGGTATCCTGCACCTGAATATCAATAGGGACTACCGCGCATACCACACCGCTGAAGCCGCCAATGGTAAACAGGAAAATGAAGCCGATGGCGAACAGCATGGGGGTTTCGAAAGTCATGGAACCGCGCCACATGGTGGCGGTCCAGTTGAACACCTTCACTCCGGTCGGCACTGCGATCAACATGGTCGCGTACATGAAAAACAGCTGCCCGGTGACCGGCATGCCCGCGGTGAACATGTGATGCGCCCAGACGATGCAGGACAGAATGGCGATGGAAGCGGTGGCGTAAACCATCGATGAATAGCCGAATAATGGCTTGCGCGCGAAAGTCGGAATGACTTCCGAGACAATGCCGAATGCCGGCAAAATCATGATATAGACTTCCGGATGGCCGAAGAACCAGAAAATATGCTGGAACATTACCGGATCGCCACCACCTGCCGCATTGAAGAAGTTGGTGCCAAAATTGCGGTCAGTCAGCAACATGGTAACCGCTCCCGCCAGCACCGGCATCACCAGCACCAGCAGATAGGCGGTGATCAGCCAGGTCCAGACGAACATCGGCATTTTCATCAAGGTCATGCCCGGCGCGCGCATGTTGAGAATGGTGGTGATAATGTTGATCGAACCCATGATGGAGGATGCGCCCATGATATGGATAGCGAAGATTGCCATATCCATCCCCATGCCCATTTGTACCGACAGCGGAGGATAAATCGTCCAGCCACCGGCAGGTGCGCCACCCGGTACGAAGAACGAGCTCAGCAGCAGCAGCGCCGCCGGCGGCAGCAACCAGAAGCTCCAGTTGTTCATGCGGGCAAAAGCCATGTCGGGGGCGCCGATCATCATCGGTATCTGCCAGTTGGCAAAGCCGACAAAGGCCGGCATGATGGCGCCGAATATCATTATCAGGCCATGCATGGTGGTCAACTGGTTAAAAAACTCGGGGTTGACAACCTGCAGGCCGGGCTGGAACAGCTCGGCCCGGATGGTCAGGGCCATTACCCCGCCCGTCAGGAACATGATGAAACTGAACCACAGATACATCGTGCCGATGTCTTTGTGGTTGGTTGTCATCATCCAGCGCATCATGCCGCTGGGATGATGGTCGTGGGCGTGCGCAACGTCGTGATCGTGTACTGCTGCCATGGTTTCCTCCTTGATGCTATTTTCTGAATTCGTTGATTTCCGATGGCTGCACTACGTCGCCTGCCGCATTACCCCAGGCATTGCGTTCGTAGGTGACCACCGCCGCGATTTGTACATCCGACAGATGCTTGAATGCAGCCATTGCCGTGCCAGTCTTGCCGTTCATTACAATATCGATGTGGCCTGCCTTGGGACCCGTTGCAACCTTCGATCCGTCCAGCGGGGCAAATGTGCCGGGTATGCCCTTGCCATTGGCCTGATGGCAGGCAACACAGTTGGCGGCGTACACTTTCTCGCCTTCGGCTTTCAACTCGTCCATCGTGAATTCCTTGTTGACATCCACCGCCGCCGCAGCCGTTTTGCTCTTCTGCTCCGCCACCCATTGGGTGTATTTCTCCGGCTCCACCGCTTCCACTACGATGGGCATGAAGCCGTGGTCCTTGCCGCAGAGCTCGGCGCACTGCCCGCGATAGGTGCCCGGATTGTCTATCGTGAACCAGGCGTCGCGTATGTAGCCGGGTATGGCGTCCTGCTTGACGCCCAGCGCCGGCACCCACCAGGCGTGCAGCACGTCGTTGGCGGTGATGATGATGCGCACCTTCTTGCCGACGGGCACCACCACCGGGTTGTCCACTTCCAGGAGGTAGTTCTCGGCCTTGGGCGCGGCATTCTCTATCTGGTCCCGGGGCGTGGAAAGGTTGCTCAGGAAGCTGATCCCTTCTCCTTCGCCCGTCAGGTAGTCATAGCCCCATTTCCACTGGTAGCCCGTGGTCTTGATGGTGATGTCGGGGCTGGAGGTGTCCTTCATCGCGATGATGGTCTTGGTGGCGGGATAGGCCATGCCAACCAGGATGAAGAACGGAATGATGGTCCAGATGATCTCGACCGTGGTGCTGTGATGGAAGTTCGCAGCTTTGTAGTTCAAGGACTTGCGGTGCTTGAGCACGGAATAAAACATGACCCCGAACACGCCAACGAAGATCACCAGGCAAATCCACAATAGCATGGTGTGCTGATCATATATCTGCCTGGCTATGATCGTCTGCGGCTCCGGCAAATTCAACTGGTGAGGGTCCGCCGCCGCCATTCCCAGCCCGGAATACAACGCGATCGTCACCATCCCCATTATGCTTGCTGCTGCTTTACTGCTCATATTTTCCCCCACTTGATTACTGAATACAGTACGAGCCAATATTCTTAAAATCTCGCAAATTTTTATCTGGGTCCACGGACTGGTTTCCAGAATATTTTTCCTAACTCAGCACTACTGGAATAGCCGGACGCCAGCATCGCCATTACTTGATTCCCGCATAATAGCCCTATTGCGAACGTCGGTAATTGTGTTATTCTATGAACGTGTTGCGAATTCTAAACATTAAGAATAACGGCATTTCCATAAGTTCCAGGTTTCGACAAAAACAAAAAATAAATTAACGCCCCGCCGTTATCAAATCCGAACGATGGATTCCCTGGTTAATAGCATAATGCATCGTCAAATATACAAAGAAGACAAAACTTCCGAGATGGATATATGCGTTCATCATGTTTCGCCATATGTACGCTGGCACGCTACTTGTTTTCTTAACCAGAATACATAAAATAAAAATCGTATTAAATCCATCTACTGCATTGATTTAATATTATTATTCTTATTTTTTTCATCAAAACCAATTCAAGTTCCTGAATATTTCTCTGTATCTGGCAAGTTCCGCCGCAGGCACTCCTACTTGAAGCGGAAAAATTCTACCACACCAAGGTTAAGCGTACAAGACAGAAACGCGGCCTTGTTAGTCAAAATTAATAATGCCCCTATTCTAAAAAACGGTATTTTTCCCTTCTTCAAATTGTGGGAATTTTACCCTATTTGAATTGTGGTATTGGCGAGCCCGGATATGTGGTTTTACTCAAATGTCATCAACGTCATCCCCTTGCCATATTGAAGTTATACTGAGGATGCCTGTGCATCCCGACTTGCATTATCAGTGCAAAAAGCCGGATGGTTTTTCCATTTAAAGCGGATACAGCATCGCTCCGCGTAGACTTATTCAGCATCTTCCTTATAATGCGATATTTTTGAGGATATAAAGAATGGTGGAAACTGGTGGTATCAGGGCAAGCATAGCGCCGGAGCTACAGACATCGGGTTGGCTCAATACCCCTCACCCGCTTACGCTCGCCTCATTACGTGGCAAGGTGGTTGTACTGCACACCTTTCAAATCTTCTGTCCGGGCTGTGTACAGATCGGTATTCCGCAGGCTCAGAGAATACATCAGGAGTTTGATCCCAACCGGGTAGCGGTGATAGGTCTGCACACTGTTTTCGAACATCACGACGTGATGGGCCGTGACGCGCTCGAGGTATTCGTGCATGAGTATCGTCTACGTTTTCCGATTGGTATCGACAAGTATGAAAACCAGCCGGAAGGCATTCCCCTGACAATGCGAGCGTATCAAATGCAAGGGACACCCACCCTCGTTTTGATCGACAAAACCGGGCACATCCGTTTGCATAAATTTGGGCATGTCAGCGACCTTACGGTTGGGTTCTCCATCGGTGCGTTGCTTTCAGAGGAAATCGATGAATCCGCTGGCACCGGGGAAGCCGCCCCGGCAGCCGCGGGAAACCCCGCTTGCGATGCCGATGGGTGTAGCGTCTGATGTGCAGCAGACGTTAAAAAAAGCCGAAATGGTATCTTTTTCGACTGAAAACGGGCAGTGTTGGCTACGTTTCGCGTAAGCCACGAGAAGATCGTCCGGGGTTTCTTCATCAGAGCCCGGGCAGGGGACGCGATTACCTCATGGGCGCCTCGAGCCGGTCGAGGCCTCCCATATAGTCTTGTAGAACGCGGGGAATCGATACGCTGCCATCGGCATTTTGAAAATTTTCCAGAATCGCCACTAGCGTTCGTCCCACCGCCAACCCCGAGCCATTGAGCGTATGCAATAGTTCCGGTTTGCCTTTCTCATTGCGGAAACGTGCCTGCATGCGGCGCGCCTGAAACGCCTCGCAATTACTGCACGAAGAGATTTCGCGGTAAGTATTCTGTTCCGGCAACCACACTTCGATATCGTACGTTTTTGTTGCTGCAAAACCCATGTCAGCCGTGCAAAGCGCCATTACGCGATAAGGCAGGCCCAGTTTCTGAAGAATCGTTTCGGCATGCCCGGTAAGCTCTTCCAGGGCTTTATAGGATTGATGAGGATGCACGATCTGCACCAGCTCCACCTTCTCGAACTGATGCTGGCGGATCATGCCTCGCGTATCTCTGCCATAACTCCCCGCTTCGGAGCGGAAGCATGGCGTATGCGCGGTAAGTTTGATGGGGAGCGACTCGAGCGCAACAATCCGCTCACGCACGATATTAGTGAGCGGAACCTCGGCGGTGGGAATCAGATACAAATCATCTTCTTCGTACTCGCATTTCGGGCTGCCCGGCGCACCGTGAGAATCTTCATCCCTGGAAAGAGTTTCAACCACGGCCGTTTTTTTTCGGGGAATCTCGAACAAATCGTCCTTGAATTTAGGCAACTGCCCGGTACCCCGTAAACTTTCCGCATTGACCAGGTAGGGCACATACGTCTCCGTATAGCCATGCTGATGTGTATGGGTATCCAGCATGAACTGTCCAAGCGCGCGATGAAGGCGCGCGAGACTGCCAGTCATCAGACTAAACCGCGCACCGCTGAGTTTTGTGGCGGTTGGCAAATCCAGCAACCCCAGCGCCTCGCCTATGCTGACATGGTCTTTCACCGGAAAATCGAACTCTCGGGGGGTTCCCCAACGCCGGACCTCCCTATTATCGGACTCGTTTTTGCCCTCCGGCACACTGCTGTGCGGCAGATTGGGAATTTGCAGCAATATGTGCTGCAATGCAGCTTGCGTATGTTGCAGTTGGGCTTCCGCCTGCCTTAGTTCGTCGCCAAGATTTGCCACTTCTGCGAGAATGCTTGTCGCATCCTCCCCTTTGCTCTTGGCATTCCCGATCTGCCTGGAGGCTGCATTGCGCCGCGCTTGCAGTTCCTGGGTATAAGTCTGAAGGTTTTTGCGTTCTGCCTCCAGCGCACCGAATTCAGACATGGGAAAGGCGTAACCGCGCGTGGCGAGCAGCCTCGCAATATGGTCCAGATGGGTGCGCAGCAACTGAATATCTAACATCTCAACTCCAAAAAGCTTCCGCCGGACAAGCGCTCGATGCCCCTAATTGGGGCGATCTACGCGTTTTTCTTGGCTTGTTTGTCCAGCTCGCGCAGGTGTGCCAGCCTTTCCGCAATTTTAGCTTCGAATCCCCGCGTGGCCGGTTCGTAAAATTTAACCTCTGGCATGCCTTCCGGAAAGTAATTTTCCCCGGCGGCATAGGCTTCGGGATCGTCATGAGCATAACGGTAATCTCGTCCGAAGCCCAGGTCCTTCATAAGCCGGGTGGGTGCATTACGCAAGTGCTCCGGTACGCGGCGGGACTTGTCGCCGTCAATAAAAGACCGTATTTTATTATATGCGAGGTAGGCTGCATTGCTCTTTGGCGCGCAAGCAAGGTACAGCGCGGCCTGCGCCAAAGCCAGTTCGCCTTCGGGACTGCCGAGGCGCTCATAAGTCTCAGCCGCATCCAGCGCCACCCCTAATGCGCGCGGATCAGCGAGACCGATATCTTCCACAGAGGCGCGAACCAGGCGTCGCGCGACATAGCGCGGGTCGGCGCCTCCGTCCAGCATGCGGCACATCCAGTAAAGCGTTGCGTCCGGATTGGATCCCCGCAGGGATTTATGAAGCGCCGAAATCTGATCGTAAAATTCATCTCCCCCTTTATCAAATCGATGGGCGCCACGAAAAAGGGCGCTCTGCACATACTCTGCCCCTATTTCCGTAACTTCCTCGGTTGCCGCCGCAATTTTTATTTGCTCAAGAAAGTTGAGTAAACGGCGCGCGTCTCCGTCGGCATAATCAATCAATAAAGACCTGGCTTCATCGGTAAACGCCAATCCCTGCAATGCCAGGTTCCTTGCGCGCTCGAACAGGGTGAGGAGTTCACTTTCGGACAAGGCAGTGAGCACATAAACCTGTGCTCGCGATAACAGCGCATTATTAACTTCAAATGAAGGATTCTCGGTCGTGGCGCCAATGAATGTAATCAATCCTTGTTCTACATAGGGTAGAAACGCATCCTGCTGCGATTTGTTGAAGCGGTGAACCTCATCCACGAATAAAATCGTGTGGCGCCCCGATTGCTGCAACACGATTCTTGCCCGCTCAATAGCTTCGCGGATGTCCTTGACCCCGGCCAACACCGCCGACAAGGCGATGAATTCAGCGTCAAACGCGACCGCCATAAGCCGCGCCAATGTGGTTTTACCAGTACCGGGCGGGCCCCACAGTATCATTGAATGCAGTTTCCCGGATTCAAACGCAAGGCGCAAAGGCTTGCCTGGGCCAAGCAGGTGTGACTGTCCAACAACGTCTTTCAGTTCGTGAGGACGCAGCCGTTCTGCGAGCGGCGCCGCAGGCTCGTGTTGTTCAAACAAGTCAGTCACTGATCACGTCCGTACCTTCGGGTGGGCTGAATTTGAACAATTCCGGTGCAAGGCGCGGGTTTTTTTCCAGCCGCGAAAACCCAAGCACCGTGGTTTGGCCGAAATTGTCGCGCAGCTCCATGGCCTTGAGCACGCCTCCTCGCGTAAATCCCAGGCGCACCCATTCAAACGTACTTTCCTTGGCTTTGGGCGTCGCCTCAAGCCACTCCGTATCTCCCTGCAGACCGAGATCAGCCAGATCGAAACTCTTTTCGATATCGCTGCTTCCGGCAAGTAATGCGGCGGGAGTGCTGCCGATCGCGACGTCCAGCTTGCGGACCGTTACCTGGTCAAGGTCATGGTCGTAAAACCATATCCGGTCACCGTCGCCGACGATCAACTGCTCGTACGGTTTCTCGTAAACCCACCGAAACTTGCCGGGACGCTCGAATTGCATCGTACCGCCGCCTTTTTGCACTACACGCCCGTTCCTGTCGAGAACGGTCTGTGAAAACTCCGCGCGAAAAGTGCGTGTATTTTGCATAAAATTCTTGAGGCTGCTGATCGCGTCAGCCTCGGCAGCAGCGCTAAATAAAGAGAACAGGAGAAAAAACCAGCATCGTTCCGAAAAATTCATGAGTATTTCCTGGATAAAAGGATAATAAAACAGCTTTTCCTGTTCCGGAGGGCGGATCGATCAATTCGCTTGACCGGTAGCACGACGGCGTTCGCAACTGGAAACCGGGAACGGTAAAGTGGTTTACTGCTGCGATTGCGATTTTAACGCTTCTGCTCTTGTCCGGGCCATAAACATCCTGCGTCTATGGCTTATCCTGATGGGCATCGTCCGTGGAAAAACAGAAGCATATCTTGCAGTAGAGATTTTTCTTGAGATATTCGTTAAAGACTTCAAAAAAAAATGGGAACTCGAAGTAAGGGGCAAAAGTCTAAACTTCGCTGGCGGATATATTGCCGCCAACTGAATGTTGGTTTTAATCTCAACTGTCAGAGGAGGTAAACAACATGTCTACAACGTTAGAATCGTCAAGCCACGCGAAGCCGAAGTCCGGTGCTCGCGACTACGACATGTCGGAGTGGTACGACTCGAGGTGGTACAAATTCGGGCTGATCACCATGCTGCTGGTGGCGATATTCTGGATCTGGTATCAACGGACCTTTGCCTATTCGCACGGCATGGACTCGATGGAACCGGAATTCGAGAAAGTCTGGATGGGATTATGGCGCGTGCACATGACCGTCATGCCGCTCTTTGCCCTGGTCACCTGGGGCTGGATCTGGAAGACACGCGACACCAACCTGGACAATCTGGATCCCAAGCTTGAAATCAAGCGTTACTTTTACTGGATGATGTGGCTGGGCGTGTACCTGTTTGGCGTTTACTGGGGCGGCAGCTTCTTCACCGAGCAAGACGCCTCCTGGCACCAGGTCATCATCCGCGACACCAGCTTCACCCCGAGCCACGTAGTGGTGTTCTATGGCTCCTTCCCGATGTACATCGTCTGCGGCGTGGCAAGCTACCTGTACGCCATGACCCGTCTGCCGCTGTACTCCCGGGGCACCTCGTTCCCGCTGGTCATGGCCATTGCCGGTCCGCTCATGATCCTGCCGAACGTAGGCTTGAACGAATGGGGTCATGCCTTCTGGTTCATGGAAGAACTCTTCAGCGCACCGCTGCACTGGGGCTTCGTGATCCTGGGCTGGTCCGGACTCTTTGCAGGTGGAATCGCGGCGCAGATCATCACCCGCTACTCCAACCTGACGGACGTCGTCTGGAACGGCCAGAGCAAAGTCATCCTCAACAACCGCATCGTACCGTAAGCGGCTGACGGATTGATTAGCTGAAGCTGCTTTAGCTTTATAAACAACGCCCCGCTCCTCGGATTCGAGGAGCGGGGCGTTTTGACTTGCGCGGCAATCCGATAAACGATGACGCGTCCTGGCGCCCTGGATACCCGCTTTCGCGGGTATGACTTTTGTAGTGTTTGATAGCTGGATCAGTTGCTGATAACCGCGTTGAATGGACCTGGCCGACCAAGATGACTTTTGTAGCATTTGCTGGCTTCTATTCATTCCGCGCCGGAACCAGCACTTCCCGATTACCGTTGGTCTGCATGGCTGAAACCAGACCGGCACGTTCCATCTCTTCAATCAGCCGCGCAGCCCGGTTATAACCGATGCGCAAGTGCCGCTGTACCAGTGAAATGGAGGCGCGGCGGGACTTGAGCACCACTCCAACGGCTTCGTCGTAAAGCGGATCAGATTCCCCGCTTTCCTGCGCTGCCATGCTACCACTGTCGCCCGTCCCGTTATCCTCTTCCAATGAGTTAAGCACGCCATCCACATAACGCGGCTCACCGTGCTCCTTCAAATATTCCACTACCCGGTGCACTTCCTGATCCGCAACAAACGCGCCATGCACTCGTTGCGGATACCCGCTGCCCGGCGGCAGATAAAGCATATCGCCCTGCCCCAGCAGCGCTTCCGCCCCCATCTGATCGAGTATGGTGCGGGAATCGACCTTGCTGGATACCTGAAACGCGACCCGCGTCGGAATGTTGGCCTTGATCAGGCCGGTAATCACATCCACCGAGGGCCGTTGGGTAGCAAGCAATAAATGTACACCCGCAGCACGCGCCTTTTGCGCAAGCCGGGCGATCAATTCCTCCACCTTCTTGCCGACCACCATCATCAGATCCGCCAGCTCATCTATTACCACTACGATCAGCGGCATCTCTTCCAGCGGTTCCGGCGCATCGGGCGTCAGGCTGAATGGATTGGTCAGCGGTTTCTCGTTCTTGATCGCGTCGCGGATCTTCTGATTGTAACCAGCGAGATTACGCACGCCCAACGCAGACATCAGCTTATAGCGCCGCTCCATTTCCGCCACGCCCCATCGCAGCGCGCTTGCCGCCTGCCGCATATCTGTTACCACAGGCGCCAGCAGATGCGGAATGCCTTCATATACGGACAATTCAAGCATTTTCGGGTCTACCAGGATCAGGCGCACCTGCTCAGGCGTCGCTTTGTAGATAAGGCTCAGTATCATTGCATTGATCGCCACCGACTTGCCTGATCCCGTCGTTCCCGCCACCAGTACATGCGGCATTCTTGCCAGGTCCGCCACTACCGGATGGCCGCCGATGTCCTTGCCCAGCGCAATCGTCAAAGGCGACGCCATCTCCGCATAGGCCTGCGAACTGAGAATCTCTGATAGCCGCACCACCTGCCGTTTTGGATTAGGAATTTCCAGACCCATGCTGGTCTTGCCAGGGATGGTTTCAACCACGCGTATGCTCACCACGGACAATGATCGCGCGAGGTCTTTCACCAGGTTGAGTATCTGGTTGCCTTTCACGCCGACAGCGGGTTCGATTTCATAACGGGTAATGACCGGACCGGGATATGCCGCCACCACCTTGACCTCCACGCCAAAATCGATCAGCTTCCGTTCGATCAGGCGGGAAGTAAATTCGAGCGTGTCGGTCGACAAGATCTCCACATCCTTCTTCGGCGGGTCATCCAGGAGACGCAATGGCGGCAATGGCGAATCGGGCAAATCGACGAATAGCGGCGTTTGTTTTTCCTTGATCACCCGAGGCGACTTCGGAATCGCAGTGGCCGGCTGTTCAATGTGTAAAGGCGGATTCTCGTGGAAACGTTTTTTTCCCACCTCGACCAACTCATCGCGTTTGATTGCCGAGGCCAAGCCCGCGCGGCGATCTTGCCAGTTCTCCCATTGCCGCTTGAGGAGCAGGCAACTCCCCTCCATGATGGCGCCCAGTTTTTCGACGAAGCGCAACCACGAAAGGCCGGTAAACAGGCTGAAACCGATTGCAATCAATATGACCAGCGCTAGCGTCGCGCCGGTGAAACCCAGCAGCTGAGACAGGTTTTTGCTGATTATCAGGCCCAGCACACCCCCCGGTGTCTGGGGCAAGGTTATCTGGAGCGTATAAAACCGCAGCGCTTCAAGTCCGCTGCTGGCAATCAGCAATACCAGAAAACCCGCGACGGATACAAACAAGGGGCGGCGGTCGAAAACTCCTCCATCCAGGCGGTGGTACGACCATGAGACCAGGAAGAGAAAGAATAATACCGACCACCAGGCTGAAGCGCCGAATAAATACAATAACAAGTCCGACAACCATGCGCCCGCAAGCCCGCCGGGGTTTTGGGCTGGAGCGCTCCCGCTGTGCGACCATCCCGGGTCAGCGCGATCATATCCATAAAATATCAACATCAGATAAAGCACCACGCCCAGCAACGCAAGCCCGGCGGATTCGCGCAGCAACCTGGCGAGCCTGGGCGGCAAGGGATTGGAACTTGATTTTTTTGCCATTGGCTTGTTGACAAAGCTCATGGATGGTGCCGGACGACCTCGGGAGACAGAAAAGTTAACTGATTATATAGAGTTAAAGCGGGGGTAAAAAGGAAAACGGCGTCTGGTGGGAGAAATGCGGCACGACAAATCCATATCAAATTCTTGAAAACCGGCCCAAGTCAGAACAGCCTGCAGATTTGCTTACCATCGATAACCTATTTTATCAGAGGTAAACTTGCCTCATGAATTCCCTCCTTCTAGCCACCCCGAAAGCCATTCTCTCTACAAAGGGAAAGTGTGAATGTGGCAATTGCTGCAGGATGGCAAAAGGCAAATCCGAAAGGAACTTCTAATAAATAGCGACAGGGGTAAGCTCGACCTAAAAAAGAAAAGGGTCCGCGACACCGGGGGGAGGTGCGACGAACCCAAATAGGAAAGGAGGGTAATACGTTAAAACAACCGCGGACAAGCTTAGGACAACAGATAAACACAGTTACAGATACTCTGATTACATCTTCGCAACTTTTCCACTTCAAGGAGAATGTCTGCCAGCAGAATAATTCATTTTTACTACTGTGGGAATGTGACATATTGTCGCAGGGGCTTTAGAGGTGCCGAGTATGAGAAAGTATGAGTTGATCAAGACCTCTATGCGGAAATAAATATGGCAGAACTCGAGCGAGTGACCATCACCCTGCCAGGCGAACTGGCAGTCGCCAGAGCGCGGTCGCCGAGGGTGACTATGCCTCGACGCAAACCATGGCACCACGCAAGTGCGGCCTGCGGACCAGCTGCAAGAAGAGCATCTGCAAAAATCCGCCCCTTGACGCGGGGACATCCGCGCCGCGTCCTAGAGCGCAGGGGCTGGCCTGCCAGCGCAACGCCCCATCACCGTCATCGACTAAATAGCGCAGGCAACGCCGCCGCAACATCCCCTGGCAGTGTACGTCCCCCTGCTAATACTTGATGTCACGACCTTCCTGGCGAGCATCCTGCTTGGTGTCCCGTTTTTCCTGGCGACATTCCGCCCGAGTCTTTTCCTCCCCCGCGCGACATTCAGCCTTGGTCTCTCTTGCCCCCTGACGGGCGTCCTGCTTTATGTCCCGCGCGTCGCGACGTTGCTCACCCTGTTCGATTGCGTAGCTCGTTAACGGTGCTATCAACAGTGCCGTTGCCGTGGCCAAGCTAGATACGACAACCTGAAAAGCTTTCCTATTCATGGTCTTGCTCCTTGACATGAGAATTGCTTGATGTTTACTGACCTGTTTGGCGTAGTGTATAAGAAAAATAAAGACCCTCTGCACTAGAGTTAACCATAGGTTAAATAGGACGTATAGTCAAAGTCGTAAACGAGCGTGCAAGCAAAAACCCGGTACCTTTTCGCACCTTCTTGTAACTTGATATGCCAACAATATCGAATAACCTGGTATGAGTACGCTACACGCCAAAAACTCAGCATGAAAATAGGTTGGATTACTTCATCGAGCGCAGCGCCCTAAGATCTGCGACTGCTTCCCAGGACTTGCTCTTATGCGGTTTGCCAAGCTATTGATAGTGTCAACCCTTGCAGCCATAGCGCCAAAGGTGGGTGCAGTCGATCTCGAACCGAGAGCCTATTCCAATATTCCTGTCGGGCAGAACTTTATCGTTGCAAGTTACGCCTATATGAACGGCGGCGTGGGATTCTCTCCGGCGGTGCCGATTAAAGATGCCCAACTGGAAGTTCATAACTCCATTTTCGCTTATGCAAGGTCGCTTGATATCTGGGGGAGATCGGGCAAGTTCGACATCATCGTCCCTCATGCCTGGCTCTCTGGCGAGGCTTTAGTAGCAGGGGAGCCGCGAAGCAGGGCCGTAAGTGGATTTGGCGATCCTGTTGTTCGCCTTTACGTGAACCTCCTTGGAGCTCCGGCTCTTTCAGTCAAAGAATTTGCTAATTACAAACAGGACACCATCTTGGGAGTAAGTCTGGCGGTTTCAGCACCAGGAGGACAATACGATGATCAAAGGCTCGTGAACATCGGCACTAACCGCTGGTATTTCAAACCGGAGATCGGCCTTTCGAAGGCGTTGGGGCCAGTCACACTTGAGCTTGTTGCAAGTGCATATATTTTTACTGATAACAATCAGCCTTTCCAGGGTAGAAACCTGGAGCGGGATCCGCTCTATGCTGCGCGGGGACATCTGATCTACAGTTTCGGATCTTCCGGCATCTGGGGTTCTCTCGATGCGACGTTTTTTACCGGGGGCCGCACAACGATGGACGGCAGGAGAAACGACGACCTGCAGCAGACCTCGCGCTTGGGTGCGAGCCTGGCGTTTCCAATTAACCGTCAGAATTCTATCAAGCTCTACGGCAGCTCAGTTGTTTCTGCCCAAAGCGGAGCCAACCTGGATATTATCGGAATCGCCTACCACTACCGGTGGGGGAAGGGGTTTTAAATCCTTCAAAATGCGGTTTTTTCATGAGGTATTAACCGATTGTAAAAATAATGCAGGCTCAACTGCCCCTCGATAAGCTCTCGATACAATTCGAAAGTAGCGAAACTTGAAGACCGATTCATTGAGGCTGATAGATAAAGTAAAGCGTGCAAAGTTTGCTGCTGCCCCTACAGGTTCCTTTATAACGCGAAAACTGCTTAACTACCACATGAGCATCAAGACGACCGCCATGGGCGAAGTGCACAATGGGGAAGGGGTATTTGGGCCGCGCCGTGCGCTGGTGATAGCTGGCTCGGAGAGTCAGGTGATGAGCTTGTGGAGTGTGGAGGATCTTTCGAGCCGAGGCGGCAGGGGATTGGAGCTTGATTTTTTCGGCATCGGCTTGTTGACAAAGCTCATGGGTGGCGCCGGATGACCTCGGGATACGGAAAAGTGAACAGATTATATAGAGTTAAGGCAGGGGTAAAAAGCGAAACGGCCGCCTCGTGGGGATATTCGGCACGACAAGCCGCACACTAATTCCTGAAAACCGAGCTAAGCGAGAGCAGTTTGCACGGATTCGTCTATCATTCATAGCATATTTATCATGGGCAAATCCCATGAATTTCCTCCTCCCTTATCTGCCAATCCGGCTTCTTCCGAGCTTTCGGGAAGTCAGCGACATTCAGGAATGAAAGGAGATATCGAAATGACCGACGACTATAAGAAAGGGTTTGCGGATCAAACGAAAGAAATCACCGTTCCTTCGCTAGAGGTAGAGGGCATTATTCCCGATTGGCTATCCGGCACGCTTGTGCGTAATGGCCCTGCCCGTTTCCACCTGGAAGACAAGACACTTAACCACTGGTTCGACGGCCTGGCGATGTTGCATAAGTTCGATATCGCCGATGGTCATGTCGGCTATGCGAACAAATTTCTCGACACTCCAGCTTTTCGAGCGGCTAAAGATGGAAAAATGAAATATGCAGAATTTGCCACTGATCCCTGCCGCACTTTGTTTAAGCGCATTGCCCAGGTCTTTACAGGTTCAGCATCTGGCGCCAACGCTAATGTGTCAATCGGCCGGATTGCCGACGAGTTTGTAGCTCAAACCGAATCTCCCATGCCTGTTGCATTCGACAAAGACACGCTGAAGACTATCGGTATTGTCAGCTACAGCGACAAGCTAAAGGGCCAATTGACAACCGCCCACCCGCATTACGATCAAGACAGCCACGAGGCGTTTAACTATCTGCTCAATTTTGGCTTTAAATCCACATACAACATTTACATGTTGTCTGACGGCAGCAAAAAGCGCCAACTGATCGGCAGCTACAGCACAGACAGGCCATCGTATATGCACAGCTTTGGACTCAGCCAGAATTATGTGATTTTGATGGAATTTCCCCTGGTCGTGAATCCGCTAAGCATGTTGATTGCGCGGTAAGCCTTTTATAGCGAACTACACATGGGAACCCCAGCGCGGTACGCGCTTTTCTCTTGTTGATCGCCGTACGGGCGAAGTCAAATATGCCCACACTGACGAAGCCTGGTTCGGCTTTCACCACGTTAATGCGGTTGATCGTGAGGGCAAAATCGACCTCGACATTATTGTGTATCCAAATGCCGACGTAGTGCAGCACTTCTACCTGAATTCATTACTCAACAGGCCTAACCATGAGGCCTACCCCAAAAACGAATTACGGCGATTCACTATCGACGTGTCCGCCGGGACCGTTAGCTCTCGCAAACTGGCTGACTACTCAGCTGAACTGCCGCGCATTAATTATGAGCAGTACAACAGCAAAACGTACCAATATATCTACGCAAGCGGCATCGCAAAGGAGGGGGAATCCTCCTTTCTTGATACTGTCGTCAAGTTTGATTTGGCGGGCGACGTCAAGGAGTGGCGGCAGCACGGTCAATACCCTGGCGAGCCTGTGTATGTGGCACGGCCGGACGCCCAATCCGAGGACGACGGCATATTGCTGACGGTCGTCCTGGATGCTGAGGCAAACAACTCGTACTTGTTGTTACTTGACGCGCGTGATTTGTCGGAAATTGCCCGCGCCAGGGTTCCTCAGCACGTGCCATTTGGCTTCCATGGTGCGTATATTCGTTCGTAAGTTCGTGTCTTACCGTAAGCACAAGGCAACATAATGAAAGGTCAAATCGCCGGGCCAATTCTTTTAACGACAGCAAAGAATTACTGAAACCGATAAGTGAGTCCGCCTAACCCTACTCATCGTCCAGGGCTCCTTCCTTGCGGCCTGGCCCCAACGTTTTTATGGCCTGTACTATCGACTGCCTCGATGCTTCATAGTCTGACCAAGGACTATTTCCTTTTTCCAACCGCTCTTGGATATTTGAAGTATTCCAGCGAGCTGCACTTGTCAGACTTGGCAGGTCTTCCCATGCCAACGGCACAGGTAGCCACAACGGGCTGACCAGGCGCATATCGTAGTAGCGTCCAAGCCATTTCTCAGGTAATCGATAAAGATTTTTCCCCTCCGGTTGCTTGGTCCGCTCTTCCAACAAAACGTTGCGGTATCGTCTTGGCCAGGTGCACGACGATCGACTGGGAGAAGTTCTTTACCGTATCCCAGTCACGCAGCCTTTTGAGTGGAACGACGACATGCAAGCCCTTTCCTCCGCTGGTCTTGAGAAAGGACTTCAACCCCAATTCATTTAGGAAGATGCGCACGAGTTGCGCGGCTTCCTGCATATGGCTCCACTCAAGCCCTTCTCCAGGGTCGAGGTCGAACGTCATTCTGTCCGGTTTGCCAATAGCGTTTTTGGTGGCGTTCCAGGTGTGAAATTCGATCACGTTCATTTGCGCCGCTGACAGGATTCCCTCTAACGTTGAGATTTCCAAGTACGGCGGATGGTCAGGGTGCAGTGCCGGATCAAGCTGAATAACACCAGGCATCCTGGCTTTTTCAAGATGCTTCTGAAAAAACAGTTCTCCCGTGATTCCCTCAGGTGCGCGCACGAGTGATACCGGCCTGCCCGCAAGGTGCTCCAGCATCAGGGGCGCGACCAGCCTCAATTCAAGGGCAATGCGTTTGTCGGATCGGCGGAGACGAAGCTGGATGCGGAAGCGGAGGCGGCGGCGGCATTTAGGGACGGCAAGTAAGGGGTATGCAAATCACGTTGTAAGGGTAGGGAGAGGGAATCGTGTTGGAATCGTCACTTGGGCCGTGCTCGAAACTCGATAGTCTTGGCGGCTTGATACGAGAGCTGTTTTCGAGAATGTGCCAGAGAAAGCGAGCGCTTGTGCGGCTCGTTTTTTCACGAAGCCTTCTATGAAAGGATCGCTTGCGAGAAGCGTGGTAATGCTAAAGGCTTAAGGTACTATTTTTTCCGGGTTCTGGGACGACCCCAGGCCGATTCGAATCATTCCTCTTTTTCCTTCAATCCTCTGCCAGTTTTACGCTGAGCTCATCGATTTTCTTTGCCGCCTCCGATTTGGATAGATTTTCATCCATTTTTTCGCCAGCCTCTTCACTTAACGTACTTAGATAAGATTTTTGCGCATCGGTCATCGGTTCAGACTGCCAACCGCCACCAAGTGATTTATAAAGATCCACCATTGCGTCAAATTTCTTTTGTTGCGTTTCAATTAGATCTTGTTTGGCCTCCAGGGTATCCCTTTGTGTCAGTAGCACATCCAGGTAGTCCGTACGAGCAGATTTAAATAGCTGGTTAGCGACATCAATTGATTGGACGAGCGCTTCCACCTGGCTTGTCTTGAGCTGATAGTTTTTTTTGAGCTTATCGATGTTTGAAATTTGATTCGCTACTTCCACATAAGCATTGATAATACTTTGCTCATACTCATAAGCTGCCTGAATTTGCCTGGCACTGGCGTTTTTATATTCGGCTCTGATAGCGTACCTATTGATCAGTGGAGCTACTAGCTCTCCGGCAACAGCGGCCGCCAATGATTGTGGGGAATTGAACAGGTACTTAACCGCGAAAGCTTCAAACCCTACCGTGGCGTTTATGCTAAAGGAGGGAAGGAAATTTGCCCTGGCCACCTTTATGTTTAATTCCGCTGCCGACAGCTCAAGCTCCGCTTGCTTGATATCAGGCCTGTTTTGTAGCAATTGCGACGGAATACCTGTCATGAGTACTTTGGGGTTTTGCTCCATAAAACCACTGGAAGCACGCTGGATAGGCTGCGGCGTTCTCCCTAACAGGAAGTTGATCCGGTTTTCAACAACCGTAATATCCTGTTTAATTTTGTATGTGTTGCTCTTGTTTTTTGCCACTTCTGCTTCATAACGTCTGACCGCAAGTGCAGTTGTTCTTGCATACAGCAGAAGTTGTTTAACCATCTCCAACGCATTTTCCTGAATCCTGATATTTTGCTCTAAATTCTCAAGGTGGTTGTCCAGGGCAAGCAATTCATAGTACGAATGAGCAACGTCAGCGACCAGGTTGGTCACTAAAAAATTTTTACCTTCTTTAGATGCCATGTACTCCAGCACAGCCACTTGTCTCGCATTCCTCAATTTTTTCCATATATCTACCTCCCAAGTTGAAAATAGCTCAAATCGAAAATCGCCAAGAAACGTAGGAAAGGCATGGCCGGCTAATGGCAGATGCTCTTCAAGAGCGCCCTTGCGCGTAAACTCGCCGACTTTGTCTCCGCCTGCGCCAGCACGAATACCTACAAATGGCAAATATTCGCCTCTACGCCTTTGGATTTCATTTTGTGCAGTGGTGATGCGCTGCAGCATGATATTAATTTCTTTATTATTAGCAACAGCTATGTCTAGCAAATCTAATAAGGCAGGGTCATCGAAAAAATCCTTCCGCATGACAGTTGCCGTATTGGTCGTTTCCAAAACGTCCGGTTCAAAAGCAGCAGGAAGACTCGTATCTGCTTTTTTGATTGCTACTTTAGGAATACAACCCTGCAACATCAGCCCCAACACGACTAAAACCATAAGCTGAAATGTTTTATTTTTCATTGTCATCTGGGCCGTAGTGATAAATTTCGGCTAGAGGATCAAGGTCTTCACCTTGAATTAATTTTTTACCCTCTGCCATTTTCGCAAAAATATAATAAAGTCCTGGAATAACGATGACGCCAAACACGGTACCGGTAAGCATCCCACCCAGTGCTGAGGTACCAATCGTCCTGTTGCCGACCGCTCCAGCTCCCGTAGCCATCGCTAGGGGTATCAACCCGGCTATAAAGGCAAATGAAGTCATCAAAATCGGCCGAAAACGCTCTTTTGCGCCCGCAATCGCCGCTTCTCTGACCGTCATGCCTCTCGACTTGCCTCTGGCTTGCAAACTCGACAATCAATACCGCGTTTTTGCCAAGCAAGCCAATTAACATCACCATTCCCAGTTGGGAATAGACATCATTGGCAAGCCCTAATCCTTTTAACAATAAAAAGGCACCGAAAATACCAGGGGGTAGCGAACATAACACGACCAAGGGTAAAGCAAAGCTTTCGTATTGCGCGGCCAGCACCAGATAGACAAACAGGATAACGACGGCGAAGATCAGCACTGCTTCATTGCCCCGGAGGGCTTCGTCGAATGTCAAGCCTTCCCAGGCAACTTCAAAACCTCGCGGCAAAGTGGCTTCCGCAACCTCTTCGATTGCCTTGATAGCTGCGCCAGTGGTATAACCGGCTGCGGGCTCGGCCCGGATCGACGCAGTGTTATAGAGGTTATAACGCGTCAGCTCGTTGGGCCCCTGCTTTTTCACCATAGTCATGAAGGCAGAGTACGGCACCATTTCGCCTTTATCATTTTTCACAAAATATTTCAACACATCTTCAGGGGCTCGCCTGAATTCCGGCGCGGCCTGGGCGTAGACCTTAAAAAAGTTATTGAAGCGAATAAAGCCCTGTTCATAAGTACTGCCGATCATGATGTCCAGGTGATTCATCGCGTCTTCGATGCTAACCCCTTTTTGCATGGCCAGCCTATTGTCGATGACCAGTTCGTATTGCGGATAATTGGCCGCATAAAAAGTGAACAAGCCGGTCAATTCCTTACGTTCACGCATCGCATTCATGAACTTTTTATTAAGTTCATCAAATTCGAAGTAATCCGTGTCTAACGTCTTGTCCACCAAGCGAAACGCCAAACCCGATGCCGCACCGTATCCCGGCACTGCCGGCGGTTGAAAAAATTCGATGACCGCACCTAGGTCATGGGATTTTTCCTCCAACTCGTGGATAACTTGATTTACCGAATGTTTACGTTGCGACCAATCTTTCAGGTTGACAACAACAGTCCCTGCATTTGATCCACGGCCTTCGGTGAGTACTTCGTAGCCGGCTAAGGAAGAAATCGATTGTACGCCTTCGATTTCTGCGGCTATTATTTCCAGTTGACGTGCCACTTTGTTGGTCACTTCGATGGTTGACCCGGGCGGTGTTTGGATAATCGCATAAATCATGCCTTGATCTTCGCCGGGAATAAAGCCCGAAGGCAGGACTTTATCGACCGCGAAAATGCCGAAGCCAAACCCGGCCAATACCAAAAGCGTGACAATGCGTCGGGTGACCGTGACATTCAGCAACTTTATGTAGCGGCCGGTGACCTTTTCGAAAACAGAGTTAAAGCCATTGATGAAAAGGCTTATCGGGTTTTTCCGTTTCGGCTGGCCGTGAGTGTTTTTAAGAATCATGGCACACAGTACCGGGGTGAGCGATAAAGCCACAATTGCTGAAATAGTGATCGCCGACGCCATGGTGATAGCGAATTGTCGATAAAATACCCCGACCGGTCCTGGCATAAACGCAAGAGGGACGAACACTGATACCATGACCAGCGTAATCGCTATAATGGCGCCACCGATTTCCTGCAACACTTTGCGGGAGGCTTCATAAGGGCTGCAATGCTCGGCTGCCATTTTTGCATGCACTGCCTCCACTACCACAATGGCATCATCGACCACAATACCAATAGCCAGCACTAGGGCAAACAAGGTGATGAGGTTGATGGAAAGCCCGAACGCAGCCATGACGGCAAATGCTCCGACCAGCGAAACCGGTACCGCGAGGACGGGAATCAGGGTAGAACGCCAGTCGCCAAGGAAAATGAAGACCACCAAGGAGACCAGAATGAAGGCTTCCACCAATGTGTGCAGCACTTGTTCGATGGACGCCTCAACGAAACGCGACACATCGTAATTGATTTCGTAGTCCATGCCCTCCGGGAAGGATTTCTTCAATTCTTCCAGTTTTTTCTTCACATTCTCTATGACTACTTGGGCATTACTGCCGTAGTTCTGCTTCAGCACGATGGACGCGGAAGGGAATCCGTCCTTATCAGAGAAAATATTATAAAACTCGCTGTCCAGAGTGACCTTGGCAACGTCTTTAATGCGCAGAATCTCGCCTGTTGGAGCAGCCCGGAGAATAATGTCCTCATATTCTTCCGGCTTGTTAAAGCGTCCTTTATAAACCAGCACATACTCTTTGGACTGGGCGAGCATACCTGTGCTTTGACCCAGCCGGCCAGGTCGTCCGATAATGCTTTGAGTCGCCAGTGCCTTCATCACCTCTTCTGACGAGACGCTATAGGCTCTCATCCGTTCCGGATTCATCCAAATCCGCATCGCATATTGGCGGGAACCCAATATGGTTGCTTGGGCAATTCCAGTAATGCGTTGAATCTCCGGAATAACATTGACATAGGCATAATTAAACAAAAGCTTCTGATCGGCGTCCTTGTCTTTGCTGAAGAGGTTGACATACATGAGCATGCTGGGCTGGACGAAGTTGACAATCACGCCTTCCAACTGCACCAGTATGGGTAGCCTGCTCATCATCTGATCCACGCGCGTCTTCACGTTAACCATCGCGATATTAGGATCGACGCCTAAATTGAAATACACTTGAATGGTCGCTTCGCCGGCGCTGGTTGCATCCGAAGTGATGTATCTCATACCAGGCACGCCATTGATAGCGCGTTCCAGGAGGATCAGGGACGATTTCACCAGTACCTCGGCGCTGGCACCGGGAAACGATACTGCAACCGTGACCCGGGGCGGTGCAATGTCCGGAAACTGGGAAACGGGCAATGATTTCATTGCTAACAAGCCCATAAATATGAACAACAGCGATAACACGATCGCCAGCACAGGTCTTTTGAGAAAAATACCAAACATGGCTTAATCCTGACTAAAAGGTTACTCGGTATACAACTTCATCAACTCGGAGCGAACCTCTTGGGGTGGCTTTAAATCGATCATCACCTTCTCTCCAGGACTAACTTTGCGCATGCCCTCGATCAAAATCCTGTCGCCGTCATTCAGGCCAGTTTTAACAATAAACATGTGGGGCAATTCGGCCTCTATATGGATAAGCCTTTGCTCCACTTTTTCTTCTTTGTTGACGACGTAGAGATAGATTTTATCCATGATTTCGAACGTCGCTTTTTGAGGGATGAGCATGGCGTTCGGGTAAGGTACGGTCATCAGGATTGTTCCTGTCTGACCATGCCTGAGAACTCTGTCCGGGTTCTCGAACAAGGCACGAAACTGAATATTGCCGGAGGTATTATAAAAATCACCTACAATCGTCTCGATGACCCCCGTATGTTCGTAAATCTCGCCATTTGCCATCCTTAACTGCACTGTTTCATGGGTTTTGCCTTTTTCGCGCCTTATAAAATCCAGATATTTAGCTTCCGGGACGTTGAAATAGACCCACAACTGGCCGATATCAGACAATTCCGTCAACAAATCATCTTCATCCAGAAGGCTGCCGACCCTAACAGCCAAATGATCCGTAATCCCATCAAAAGGTGCTCTGATATCGGTAAAATCCAGGTGGGTTTTCGCCAGCTTCACCGCCGCGTTGGCCTTGTCTAATTTTGCTTTTGCCAAAGCCAATTCATTGGCTGATACGATATTCTTATCAGCCAGGGCCTTGGTATTGAGGTATTCGATGTTCATATTTTGCGCTTCGGCTTCCGCAGTTAGAAGTTCTGCCTGATAGACGTTGGGCATGATTTTGAACATGGGCTGTCCCTTTTTTACCCATTGCCCTTCGTCTATAAAAATATGGGTTAAGTAGCCCTTTTCCAAAGAGCGGACTTCAATATGTCTGATGGCACGAATCTGACAGACATAAGGTTCCAGGATGGAGGTGTCTTCACGGAACGGTGTGGTTGCCGCATATTTCCGCATTTCTTCATGTGTCTCGGTTTTTTGGCATCCACTCAATACCAGAGTGGCGATTAAGCCTAGAACGACGGATAATTTAGTGACCATTTTCATGCCGTTTATGTTGGTTAAAACAGGTTAAACAGCGGTGTGGATTTGTCGTGGATCGATCTGAATACCGCGCCTTGACTTTAGTCATTGTCTCTAGCCCACCAGCTTTAGCTGGCGGTTGTTTAGTGATTTCATCATGATTGGTATAGCAGGATAAAAAGTGTCTTGGTTCTTGGCGTATCCTGACGCCACGAAAAGATTATTGCATTGGCTTTGTGAGTTTTATGTGAAAAGCTCAATCCCATGCTCTTGGCATGGGCAAAGATAAAAAAGTTCTCAAACCTTTTACAGTTGATAACATATTTTATCAACTTCCTCCCACCCCCATTTTTGTAGCCACCCTCCTGGCAAATCTGCTTGACACTTTTCCTCCTGTTTTTGGTTACACATCTCCATAAAACGACCGTTTTAAGGAAAACAAACAACTAAGGAAGCATTGCGAGACAGGTATGGAATACCCGCTCGGCAATCGGGGTACTCCATTCGTAAATGGGAAAACTCGACTTGAAATTGAATCGTGGGTGAACTAGACATTATAAGTTACCCGTGAATCGAAAAAAAGTTTGGAGATCGCTGTGGAAAAAGAAAAAATCGCGCTGACGGCTGCCTTATGTAGATTTTCTGCTGTTGCAGGCGCGGACTAATCAAGTCCAAATTTTGCTGTAAATTTCCTTTAGCGCGGTCATGACAAACGGTTTTCAGCCAGTGAGGGCAACAATGTTGTTTTCCTCAGTAGTGGGGCCATCGCTTTCCCCTTCAGTAATGATCAACGTCTCGACAAGGTCATCTTACCGAACCAAAGCGGTGGCTACCTACAACCCCCGATTTACAGCAGTTTAAGGACTTAATCGATTATTTGAACGAGCAAAACAATTTCACAAGATGTCATATTCAGCTAAATCATGGTACTCGGACGTTTGACCATTACTATGCAGACAAAATATCTTGGAGCCATTTACGGACAAATAATGACAAGCGAACAGTTGCAGAGCGTTGGGATTACGTCCTACCGTATTCCGCATTTGCTTGTTTCTCTCTCGGAAGTATCGCGGGCGAGTGCAGTCTCTTTCTGTAAAAAGAATTAGCAATTGACATAAATATCTGCGGTAGCTGTACGAATACATCAGAAATTGATTATCTATAAATGTCCTAGGAAGAAAAACAGGCTCGTTCTGGCGTCTGGATAGCAAATTCTCCGCTCCCTTGATAAAATCGGCTGTCCTTCCAGCTAATTCAGCCCATCACTACACTCAGGATGATCACCCATGACCACTAAAAATTTCTATCCCGCCAAAAAGATCAGCACGTTTTATCCGCCGCAACGCACTTTGATGGGACCCGGCCCTTCCGACACGCATCCGCGGGTATTGTCCGCCATGGCCCGCCCAACGCTGGGCCATCTTGATCCGGTGTTCACCGATATGATGGAGGAACTGAAAAGCCTGCTGCGTTACGCCTTTCAAACGTCCAATCTGCTGACTTTTCCTGTTTCGGGCCCCGGCTCGGTCGGGATGGAAATGTGCTTTGTCAATATGGTCAACCCGGGAGACAAGGTGATTGTCTGCCGCAACGGCGTATTTGGCGGGCGCATGATCGAGAATGTGCAGCGCTGCGGTGGCACGGCAGTAGTCGTGGAAGACAAGTGGGGAGCGCCGGTTAATCCGCAAAAACTGGAAGACGCATTGAAGCAGAACCCCGACGCGAAGATCGTCGCTTTCGTCCATGCTGAAACTTCCACCGGCGCGTTATCGGATGCCAAAACACTTTGCGAGATTGCTCATCGCCACAATTGCCTCACCATTGTGGATACGGTCACTTCACTGGGCGGTTCTCCTCTCAAGGTTGATGAATGGAAGATCGACGCGATTTATTCCGGGAGCCAGAAATGCCTGTCTTGTCCACCCGGCCTGTCGCCCATCAGTTTTTCCGAGCGCGTGGTGGATCTGGTCAAGAATCGCAAAACAAAGGTACAGAGCTGGTTCATGGATTTGAACCTGCTGCTTGGGTATTGGGGAACCACCCGTACTTATCACCACACCGCTCCCACCAATGCGCTTTATGCATTGCATGAATCATTGGTAATGTTGTACGAGGAGGGACTGGAGCATTCCTGGGCGCGCCACCAGCGCAACCACAAGGCGCTGAAAGCAGGGCTGGAAACGCTGGGCATGGAGTATCTGGTGGAAGAAAAATCGCGCCTGCCGCAACTCAATTCCGTGTATGTGCCGGAAGGCATCGATGAGAAGGAAGTGCGCCGTAGATTGCTTGCAGACTACGATCTCGAAATCGGCGCAGGCTTGGGCGACTTCGCGGGCAAAATCTGGCGTTTTGGCT
This sequence comes from uncultured beta proteobacterium, assembly GCA_963831395.1. Taxonomy (GTDB): domain Bacteria; phylum Pseudomonadota; class Gammaproteobacteria; order Burkholderiales; family Nitrosomonadaceae; genus Nitrosospira. Next base: position 57,506 of record CAWHQD010000031.1, on the reverse strand, counting down.
TGATGGGTTATTCAAGCAGAATAGAAAATGTAATGCTATGTCTTGGCGCGCTGGAAACGGTCTTTTCCGATATGGGCGCAAAAGTCGAATACGGAGCGGCGGAATCCGCAGCGCATTACGTCTATGCTACCAATCCGCTGCCGGTGGAAAGTAAAAATTCTGCCAAGGCAGCCTGATTCCATTTAGGGAGTCTCTGGAACAAACCTCCGCTCTTTACAGCGGAGGTTTGCCGGTGGCGATGAGGGTTTGTGAGGGGACAGGGATAGTCAAAGGCGGAGGCAAAGCCACGAGCGAGTGATTTATATGTGTAATGCGCTTTGCTTATTACACCCTGCTACTCTCCTACAACTCCAGCGCTATAACCGGCACGTTATCCACCAAGCCTTACAATCCCAGCCGTTGCCAGATCGTAGTTGTCAGTCCAGCCGAGTTCAACGTATAGAAGTGTAGTCCCGGCGCGCCGGCGCTCAGCAGCCGGTCGCACAAATCAGTTACGATATCCAGGCCGAATGCGCGTATTGATGCGCTGTCGTCTCCATAACTTTCCAGTTTTTTTCTGATCCAGCGAGGTATTTCGGCGCCGCAGGTGTCCGAGAACCTGGCGAGCTGGGAAAATTTATTGATCGGCATGACGCCGGGTACGATAGGAATTCTGATACCCATCGCTTCGCATGCATCGATGAAACTGAAGTAGGCATCGGCATTGTAGAAATACTGGGTGATGACGGAATCCGCCCCCGCCTCTACCTTGCGCTTGAAGTTCAGCAAATCATCCTGCACGGAATTGGCCTGTGGATGGTATTCAGGGTATGACGCGACATCGATATGGAACGCATCGTCGAATTCCTTGCGGATGAAAGCTACCAGTTCATTGGCGTAGCGAAATTCCCCGCCCTGCGCCATGCCCGAGGGCAGGTCTCCTCGCAGCGCAATCACATGGCGGATACCTCCATCGCGGTATTTTTGCAACATCGTGCGTATGTTTTCGCTGGTTGCGCCAATACAGGAAAGATGGGGTGCGGCCACATATCCCTCTGCCTGAATTTCCAGTACCGTCTCGAGAGTACGGTCACGGGTGGATCCGCCCGCGCCAAAGGTGACGGAAAAGAATTTTGGATTGAGTTGCGCCAGCTGCCTACGAGTTGCGCGCAGCTTCTCGACTCCTTCCGGCGTTTGTGGGGGGAAAAACTCGAAGCTGAAAGTGGGGGCAAACTTTTTTTGTGATTCCATTTTGTTACCGTGGATAGTTCACCGGGTCGCGGGATGGCGAAGCGGTCTGCGAGTTACATTTGCACATCCTGCGCCAACTGAATAGCGGGCTTTCAGAAAGTCTGTGTGCAAATGTATCGCAAGACGGCTTTCAGCAGGCGAGAACGCCGGCGGTAAAAATTGGACTTCGTCCCGTTGCCCGATATCGTTACTCGTGTGAGCTATGACTATTTTTGGGCCACGCAGGGACCGGAGCAGATAAAGGTTTAAAACCGCTTTATCTGCTCCGGTTGCTGGAAGTAAAAAATCAATACCGGTACATTGCAGGCTTGTATGGTCCGTTCTTGTCCAGGTTCAGGTAGCTTGCCTGCTCCTCGGTCAATTCCGTGAGTTTTACGCCCAGCTTTTTGATGTGTAATCGCGCCACTTTTTCGTCCAGGTGCTTGGGCAGCACATAAACATTCTTCTGGTAGCTTGCGCCATTTTGCCACAGCTCCATTTGTGCCAGCACCTGGTTGGTAAACGAACTGGACATGACAAAAGAAGGATGGCCGGTGGCGCAACCCAGATTCACCAAGCGACCCTGCGCGAGCACGATAATGCGGCGGCCGGTTGGAAAAATGACGTGATCCACCTGCGGCTTGATATTTTCCCATTGATATTTCTGGACGGATGCAATATCTATTTCGGAATCGAAGTGACCGATATTGCAGACGATAGCCTGGTCCTTCATTCTCAGCATGTGGTCATGGGTGATGACGCGCAGATTGCCGGTGGCCGTAACAAAAATGTCCGCCTGATCGCAGACTTCGTCCATCGTGACCACACGATAGCCTTCCATTGCGGCCTGTAGAGCGCAAATCGGGTCTATCTCGGTAATCCATACGGTTGCGCCCAGACCACGCAAGGATTGGGCGCAACCCTTGCCCACGTCGCCATAACCGCACACGAGCGCTATTTTGCCGGCAATCATGACGTCAGTGGCGCGTTTGATGCCATCGACCAGAGACTCACGGCAACCATAAAGGTTGTCGAACTTGGACTTGGTAACCGAGTCGTTGACGTTGAACGCCGGGAACGGCAGCTCATTTTTCTTTTGCATTTCGTACAGGCGGTGGACGCCGGTGGTGGTTTCCTCCGTCACGCCGCGAATATTGGCGCGTCTGGCGGAATACCAGCCAGGGCTGGTGCTCAGCCGTTTCCGGATGGCCGCAAACAAGGCCTGTTCTTCCTCATTGGTGGGATTGGCGATAACCGAGGGGTCTTCTTCCGCGCGGCTGCCGAGAATAATGAGCAAGGTCGCGTCGCCGCCGTCATCCAGAATCATGTTGGGTGTGCTGGCCGCGTCCATCCGTCGTCCACCGGACCATTCGAAAATACGGTGGGTATATTCCCAGTAATCATCCAATGACTCGCCCTTATAAGCGAATACTGGAATTCCCTCCGCTGCGATGGCTGCCGCGGCATGGTCTTGCGTGGAAAAAATATTGCACGAAGCCCAGCGCACCTGCGCGCCCAGTTTGATCAGAGTCTCGATCAACACCGCCGTCTGAATGGTCATGTGAAGCGAACCGGCAATACGCGCACCAGCCAGGGGCTTGGTATCAGCGTATTCTTCACGCAGCGCCATCAAACCGGGCATCTCGGTTTCGGCGATGGCGATTTCCTTGCGTCCCCATTCCGCCAGGGACATATCGGCTACTTTATAATCGGTAAATTTATTATCCGCACGCACAGAGGCGGATGCGGAGGCGGGACTGAGCACAGCGTTCATGAAGTAATCTCCTGAAAATGAACGAGCGCCGTTGTTGCGATCCTTCCCTGCCGAGCCTCGCGGGACTATGCCCGTTGCAGCGCTCCTCGGCCTGGAAGAGGTTGAAGCTGACTTGAAAAAATTTAAGCCTGAAGACTCATTGCCTGCGCTTCCATCGCGATTTCGATTCCCGCGTCCGCGCTCAGTTGCGAGGCTTTATCGGTTGCTTCCCACGTGAATTCCGGCTCATCCCGTCCAAAATGGCCATATGCGGCGGTCTTTTCATAGATCGGACGCAGGAGGTCGAGGCTGTGAATAATGCCGCGCGGGCGCAGGTCGAAATGACGCTCGATCAATTTGACGATTTCCTCGTCGGAAATCTTCCCCGTGCCGAAGGTATCCACCATCAATGAAACGGGGCGCGCCACGCCGATAGCATAGGCCATCTGGACTTCACATCTGCTCGCAATACCAGCGGCAACGATGTTCTTGGCTACATAACGCCCCGCATAGGCCGCGGAACGATCCACCTTGGATGGATCTTTCCCGGAAAAAGCGCCGCCACCGTGATGCGCTGTACCGCCGTAGCTGTCCACGATGATCTTGCGGCCAGTCAGGCCGCAGTCGCCCATTGGCCCTCCCACTACGAAGCGTCCGGTGGGATTGATGAGGAAGCGGGTATCGCCATTCAGCATCTTTTTCGGGAGCACCGGCTTGATGACTTCTTCGATTATCGCTTCGCTCAGTTGCGCATGAGAAATGTCCGGATGATGCTGGGTGGATATCACGACGGTTTCAATCCGTTGCGGCTTGCCATTCTGATAGCGCACCGATACCTGCGACTTTGCATCGGGGCGCAACCACGGCAAACGTCCATCTTTTCTCAGTTCCGCTTGCCGCTCCATGAGACGATGGGCATAGAAGATCGGCATGGGCATCAATTGCGGCGTCTCGTCGCAGGCATAGCCGAACATGAGTCCCTGATCGCCTGCACCCTGTTCCATTTCCTCTTCTTTGGTACGGTTGACTCCCTGGGCGATATCGGGAGACTGTTTGTTGAAAGCGGTTAGCACCGCGCAGGTATGATGATCAAAGCCGATATCGGAACTGTTGTACCCGATACGCTTGACCGCTGCGCGCGCCACCTGCATATAGTCCACGTTGGCTTCGGTGGTGATTTCGCCCGACATTACAATCAGGCCGGTACTGCACAGCGTCTCGCAGGCAACCCGTGCGTTGGGGTCCTGGGCCAGGATGGCATCCAGGATTGAATCGGAAATCTGATCAGCCACCTTGTCGGGATGACCCTCGGACACGGATTCGGAAGTAAAAAGATATTCGCTCATGTTGTCCCAGCCGTTTTTGTCGTAAAAGGTCTGTAGAATACCAAATTATGTGTGTATTAAGAAGATGAATAGCAATGTAATACCTGCACCGGTCTTTGTATTTCCTCCTGCTGCCTCCATTTGCCCGTCATTGATGAAGCTCAAGTTCACTAAAATGCATGGTCTGGGAAATGACTTCGTTGTTATTGACGGTATAAATCAATCTGTTTCCCTCAGTCCGGAACAATTGCGCCACCTTGCCGACCGACACCGGGGCATCGGCTGTGATCAGATCCTGCTGGTAGAAACAGCAGAAGGCAGCGCTGATTTTCGCTATCGCATATTTAATGCCGATGGAGGCGAAGTGGAGCAGTGTGGCAACGGAGCGCGCTGCTTCGTTCGCTATGTACATGACCGCGGAATGACAGGCAAGAATGAAATACAGGTCGAAACGCTGAGCGGCATTATTATGCCCAGACTGGAAGCCAATGGGGACGTTACCGTCAATATGGGCATACCGAAATTTGAACCCCGCGAGATTCCGTTTATCGCTGACCGGCGCGCGCTGACATATTCACTCGATATCGGCGGCAAACAGGTGGAAATCAGCGCTGTATCCATGGGCAACCCTCACGCGGTGCAATGGGTACCGGATATAGATCATGCTCCGGTATTGACCGAAGGCCCGCTGATCGAACATCACGCGCGTTTTCCTCAACGGGTGAATGCAGGTTATATGCAGGTTGTAGACCGTCATCATATCCGGCTGCGGGTATATGAGCGCGGCGCCGGCGAAACGCTTGCCTGCGGTACCGGCGCGTGCGCGGCGGTAGTAGCGGGGATCCAGCGAGGATTGCTGGAATCACCGGTGAAGGTCAGCTTTGGAAGCGGCGATTTATTTATACGCTGGGAAGGCGAAAATCAGCCGGTCTGGATGACTGGCCCCGCAGTCGCGGTGTTTGATGGAGAGATCAACTTATAGTCTCAAACATGGAAAATATGAAATTCAGTTCGGAAGACGTAGCCCAATATCTGCGCGAGCATCCGGAGTTCTTCGAGGAATATGCCGAGATGCTCACCGGGATCCAGGTCCCTCATCCTCACGGCGGTCGCGCCATTCCGATCAGCGAGCGTCAAATCGTCGCGCTGCGGGATAAGAATCGCGTCTTGCAGGACAAATTGGGCGAACTGATCAGATTTGGCGAAGAGAACGGCGCCATTACCGAAAAAATGCACCGGCTGTCTGTCGCGCTACTGGCTTGCAATCGTTTGACAGATTTCATGCATGGGCTGAATTTTCATTTGCGCGAGGATTTTTCGGTGCCTCATCTGGCGCTGAGGTTGTGGGATATAAGTGTCGAAGACATGGAATTGCCGGAGTTCACTCCAGTCAGTACTGATATTCACATCCTGGCCGACAGTCTGCTGCATCCTTATTGCGGTTCCCATGTATTGGACGAGATTAGAGGCTGGTTCGGGGAGGACGCTATCCGTCTGCGCTCTTTTGCGATTGTGGCGCTGCGAGCTGAGCAAACCATGGGTCTGCTGGTAATGGGCAGCGAAGATCCTGCAGCGGTTTTATCCGGAAATGGGAATAATCTACCTGACGCAGCTTGGTGAACTTGTAAGCGCCGCCTTACGACGTTTCACGGAAGCGGCCAAATAGACGCCACATGACATCTAGTACCAGTCATCCCGAACTTGCCTCTGCCTATCTTTTCCATCTTGCCAAAGAACGGCGTTTGTCACCGCTTACTTGCGAAAGCTATGCGCGCGATATTGGTGTCCTGCTAAAACTCGTAGAAGAAGCAAAGAAGGAAGCGGAAACTGGGACGTCGCTCGATCAGTTGCAAACTCATCATATTCGCCGTTTTGCCGCCCAACTTCATGCGAGCGGTTTTTCAGGCAGAAGCCTGGCCAGAATGTTGTCGGCCTGGCGCGGCTTTTACACCTACCTGACGCGGGATCACGGCTATGTTTGCAATCCCTGCGCAGGAATACGCGCGCCAAAGTCGCCAAAGACCTTGCCGCATACGCTTTCACCCGACGAGGCTGCAAAGTTGCTGGAGTTCTCAACCGATGACTTGATGGCATTACGCGACAAAGCCATGTTCGAGCTGTGCTATTCGTCCGGCTTGCGGCTGGCAGAGCTCGTGGACCTGAAACCCGAGGATTTGAGCTTGCCTGACGGCATGGCGCGGGTTACCGGCAAAGGCGGCAAAACCCGCATCGTGCCGATAGGCAGCAAGGCGGCGCTGGTTTTGCGCGAATGGATGAAGCAGCGTGAGACGCTCGCCAAGGCCGGCGAGTCCGCATTGTTCCTGTCCCGATACGGCAAAAATATCAGTCGCAGGTCTATCGGTCAGCGGCTTAAAATCGTGGCGGCGCGCCAGGGAATAAGCGCCAACATCCATCCCCACATGCTGCGGCATTCGTTTGCGTCGCACCTGCTGCAGTCCAGCGGGGATTTGCGGGCAGTGCAGGAGATGCTGGGGCATGCCAGCATCAGCACGACGCAGGTTTATACCCATCTCGATTTTCAACATTTGTCCAAGGTCTACGATGCGGCCCATCCGCGAGCAAGGAAGAAAGTAAAGAGTTGAGTCTGCGTAGACATACAGTTTGCATTTCCTCTGCGAATCAGCGTTATAATTCCCGCTCCCAATCATCTCGCGCTAACCATGGTAGAACATCACGGTACAACCATACTTTCGGCAAGACGCGGGGGTCAAGTCGCGCTCGGCGGCGATGGTCAGGTAACCTTGGGCGCTGTTGTAGCCAAAGCTAGCGCCCGCAAGGTGCGCAGGCTTTACCATGATAAGATACTCGCCGGATTTGCAGGCGGAACAGCGGATGCCTTTACCTTGTTCGAGCGTTTTGAAGGCAAGCTTGAAAGACATCAGGGGCATCTCATGCGTTCGGCAGTGGAACTCGCCAAGGACTGGCGCACTGACCGCATCTTGCGGCGATTGGAAGCCATGCTGGTCGTAGCCGATCCGACCACCACTCTCATCATTACAGGTTCAGGTGATGTGATTGAGCCCGAATTCGGGATTGCTGCGATTGGAAGTGGAGGCTCTTATGCTCACTCTGCCGCCCGCGCACTTCTGGAGAATACCGATATGATGCCGCTGGAAATCGTCAAGAAGTCGCTTTCCATCGCGGGCGACCTGTGTATCTATACCAATCAGAACCACGTAATCGAGGTGCTCGAGTAACGTGGGAAATGTGGTGAGATATATGAGGTGGAATACAAGGGGAAAGGCTTAACACCTCTCGACGGATAAGTACCACAGGCAAAATGCGCACTGCCGCATATCTCTTATTTCTCACCTCTCGCATTTATCATTGACCTGAAACCATGTCTCAACTGACTCCACAGGAAATCGTCCACGAGCTGGATAAGCACATCATCGGACAGGACGCCGCCAAGCGATCCGTGGCCATAGCACTCAGGAACCGGTGGCGCAGACAGCAGGTAAAGGATCCGCTGCGGCAGGAGATTACGCCAAAAAATATTTTAATGATCGGTCCCACCGGGGTTGGCAAGACTGAAATCGCGCGGCGGCTGGCCAAACTTGCCGATGCGCCCTTCATCAAGGTGGAGGCGACCAAATTCACCGAGGTGGGTTATGTCGGGCGTGACGTGGACTCGATCATTCGAGACCTGGCGGAATCCGCTGTTAAACAATCCCGAGAGCGGGAAACGCATAAAATGCGGGCTCGCGCGGAAGATCACGCCGAAGAGCGCATTCTTGATGTGCTGCTGCCGCCTGCAAGAGAGATGGGTTTACAAGCGGAAGCCAGTGAGGGGGAAAACGCGACCCGGCAGAAATTTCGCAAGAAATTGCGCGAAGGGGAACTGAACGACAAGGAAATAGAAATAGAAGTGGCTGCGGCGCATACACATATGGAAATATTTGCGCCGCCGGGGATGGAGGAACTTACCACTCAAATTCAAGGGATGTTCCAGAACCTGGGAGGAGAAAGAAAGAAAACCCGTAAGCTGAGAATTCGCGAGGCGATGAAACTCATTGTCGATGAGGAGGCATCCAAGCTCGTCAACGATGAAGAACTTAAGCTCGACGCGGTACAGAATGTCGAGCAGAACGGCATCGTGTTCCTGGATGAAATCGATAAAATTACGAGCCGCTCCGAAAGCGCTGGGGCAGACGTATCGCGCCAGGGGGTCCAGCGAGACCTGCTTCCATTAGTGGAAGGCACTACGGTTTCCACCAAGTACGGCATGATAAAGACAGACCATATCCTGTTTATCGCAAGTGGCGCATTTCATCTCGCCAAGCCTTCCGATCTGATTCCCGAATTGCAGGGACGCTTTCCCATTCGTGTCGAACTCGCGAGCCTTAGCGCTGACGATTTTGTACAAATCCTCACCAATACGGACGCCTGTCTGACACGGCAATATGAGGCGCTCCTGGAAACGGAAGGGATCAAGCTTGAATTCACGCCTGATGCGGTGAAGCGCCTGGCGGAGATTGCCTTTGCGGTCAACGAAAAAACCGAGAACATCGGCGCGAGGCGTCTTTATACGGCAATGGAGAAGCTTCTGGAAGAGGTTTCCTTCGATGCCGAAAAACATACCGGCAATACCGTTGTCATTGATGCCGCTTATGTGGACGCGCGGCTCAACAGCTTGTCCCAAAGCGAGGATCTGGCACGCTACGTACTCTAAAGCAAGCGCTGAAACAAATTATTCCCTGAAGCGGCGTGGCAAGCCCTGCGGAATTGATTCATTGATTCCTGATTCCTGCTTAGTGTAGATAAACACATCTCGGCCAAATGGCGCGGCCGGATGCAATCTGTTACAATCGTGACTGCGGCGTTCGTTCCACGTCTTCACGCCGTCCTTTCTGTTTTTCAAACTTTATCCGTCTGCCTAAGACTGGCGTCTCGTAACCGGGACGACAGGCCGATGTTACCTTGGAGTTCTATGTCTTTCTCTATCTTCGGCCTGTCCGATGAAATCATTCGTGCCGTGACCGAATGCGGCTACACCGATCCAACTCCCATACAGCTGCAAGCGATTCCCGCTGTGCTGACTGGGGGCGACTTGATGGCCGGAGCTCAAACCGGCACTGGCAAGACTGCCGGGTTTACCTTGCCTATTCTTCACCGCTTGTCCGATAAGAGCGTTAAAGGCCCATCCAGCGGCCGACCACCGATACGTGCATTGATTCTTGTCCCGACGCGCGAACTGGCGGCACAGGTGGAGGAAAGTATTCGTGTATATGGAAAATACTTGAAGCTGAGTTCGATGATGATGATAGGCGGGGTCAACATCAATCCCCAGATCAATCGTCTGAAAAGCCGCGTTGACATTCTGGTCGCCACTCCGGGACGCCTGCTGGATCATGTGCAGCAAAAAACGCTCGATTTATCGCATGTTGAAATTCTTGTGCTGGACGAGGCCGATCGCATGCTCGACATGGGTTTCATTCGCGATATAAAAAAGATACTCGTACTGTTGCCCAGGCAGCGCCAGAATCTGCTGTTCTCCGCCACCTTTTCCGATGAGATCCGGGCGCTGGCCGGAAGTCTGCTCAACCAGCCGGCGCTGATCGAAGTGGCGCGCCGCAACGCAACCGCTGACAATATAACGCATGTGGTGCATCCCGTAGACCGTGAACGAAAGCGCGACCTTCTTGCCCATCTTATCAAGCAGCACCAGTGGTCGCAGGTGCTGGTATTTACCCGCACCAAGCATGGGGCCAACAAGCTGGCTGAGCATCTGGTGGCGAGTGGTATTCCATCGCTCGCCATACATGGCAACAAAAGTCAGTCGGCACGCACTCGGGCGTTGGCGGAATTCAAGACCGGCACTCTGCAGGTACTGGTAGCAACCGACATTGCCGCACGCGGAATCGATATCAGCGAGTTACCGCACGTGGTCAACTTTGAATTGCCCAACGTGCCGGAGGATTATGTTCATCGTATCGGACGTACAGGACGCGCCGGGGCGGAAGGAGATGCAGTCTCGCTAGTGTGCGTGGATGAGCGCAAACTGCTGACGGACATCGAAAGGTTAATCAAACGGGATTTGCCTAGCAAAGTTATCGCTGGTTTCGAGCCGGACCCCCGCATCAGGGCTGAGCCGATTGTGAATGGCAGCGGTGGGGGACAACGTCCTGTGCGAAGCGGGCTGCCCGGGTTATCCGGACTACCCGGCGAGGTCAACAAAGAAACCAGCCAGGCGCCAAAGCGCATGCGGCCGCGGATATCTGCTGGGGGACCCGCCGGCGGTCGCGCACCCGCATTGCATCGTTCAGGCGGACGCGGCCGTTAAACCAACCTATTCAATCCTGGTCTACCAGGAAGCAAGAGGGTGGACATCCGGTAATATACGGCTGAGTAGGTACCACCTTCTTCCCAGAATACGAGAGGCGCCAGGGGGCCAATGCAAGGAAGAAACTTATTAGCATGCCGCTGGTGAACTGGGTTATACAAACTGCCCCGCCGCGTAACCGGACGCCCAGGCCCACTGGAAATTGAACCCGCCGAGATGTCCTGTTACGTCTATCACTTCACCGATGAAATAAAGCCCCGGCACTCTTCTCGCTTCCATGGTTTTGGATGACAACTCGCGGGTATCTATCCCGCCCAGCGTCACTTCCGCTTTTTTATAGCCTGCGGTACCGTCTGGGGTAACTTTCCAGTCATGCAACTGTGCGGCAATTTGCTCCAAATCCTTGTGACTGTAACAGTTCATTGGCAATTCCGATCGTTCGCCAATAATTGCCTGGGTCCAAGCCTCTGCAAAGCGCCGCGGCAGATGTTGCGTTAACAGACCGGACAGTCGCGCGCTGCCGTGCCTGTGATCAAGTAGCCACGAGGCCACGTCAATATCTGGTAGCAGGTCGATATGAACGGGCATACCAGGTCGCCAGTATGAAGATATCTGTAATATTGCAGGGCCGCTCAAACCACGGTGCGTGATTAGCAAATTCTCGCGGAAGCGCCCGCCGTCACAACTCACGGCGGCATCAATCGAAATTCCGGAAAGCGTGGAAAAACCCGCCAGTTGCTCGGGGGCGAAGATCAGCGGAACCAGCGCAGGCTGCACAGGCGTAACCGAGAGATTGAACTGCTCTGCGATACGATAGCCGAAAGAACTTGCGCCAATTTGCGGAATGGAAAGGCCACCGGTTGCGATCACCAATGTCTCGGCGCTTAAGGTTCCTCGGTCGGTTTCCAGCAGGAATCGCCCGCTACCCGCATTGGCGCGGCTGACATTGCTTACTCGACACGGCATCTGCCATGTCACGGCGGCCGCATCGCACTCGCGCCGCAGCAGGTCTATGATTTGCTGGGAACTGCCGTCGCAAAATAATTGCCCCAACTTCTTTTCGTGATAAGGGATGCGATGCTTCTCCACCAGCGCGATAAAATCTTGCGGGGTGAAACGCGCCAGCGCCGAGCGGCAGAAATGCGGATTGTGTGAAAGGAAATTTTCCGGCCTGGTATGACGATTGGTGAAATTGCATCGACCCCCGCCGGAGATACGAATTTTTTCCGCCAGCTTACTGGCATGATCCAGCAGCAGGACCGAACGACCGCGCTTTCCAGCTTCAATCGCACACATCATTCCCGCCGCACCGGCCCCTATTACTATTACATCTTTTTTTAAAGACATAAGGGTGAGGGTGAAAGTGAGGATGCGAAGCGTTTTGCTATGAATCCGCCTTGCGCCACAAACTGGCCAGCCATGGCTGCTGTTCCCGAGGTAGATCTTTGGGACGGTAGTAATGAGTTATTTCGATGAACTTCGCATCAATCATATACCGTCTCCAGCCTTCGATATCATGGTATGCGGCGTAGCGCCCCTGGTTCCAGCCCTCCTCGTTGTTCCCCCGCGGGTTGGAGCTGAATAATACACCGCCGGGCTTCAGGGTTGCCCTGAGCTCTCTTAATACACGTGGCAATTCAGAGCCTGGGACGTGAAACAGCGAAGCATTGGCGAATATGCCGTCGAAGTATTTATCCGGCAGGTCGAGATCGAGGAAATCCTGATGCCATACATCGCAGCCGCTATAGTTGCGGGCCATTTCGACAAAACGCGCCGCACCGTCCAATCCCACTGCAACATGGCCAAGTTCCGAAAAAACCTTGAGATCGCGGCCTGGCCCGCAGCCAAAATCCAATATCATGCAAGGCGGTTTGCTCTTTAGATGCTGTAACAAGACAGTAATATTTTGCATCACATCGTGGTCTTTCGTCCCTTCCCAGAAGGCCTCGGCACGCTCGTTGTAGCGAGCGGTTGTTAGATGGGAAATTTCCTTAAAATTTGACGGGTCGGGTTTCATGGGAGGACAGCTCGTGGCGAGCGAAATAAAAGCTTTTAACGGCGCATCTGCGGTTGAGAAGTAATAGCTCGGAGAGCTGCCGCACAGGCGACAGAACAAGAAGGTACTATTTTGCAACGCCCAGCAGCGCGCCCCGCACTTGCAAATCGCGCATGATTTCCAATCCCCCCTGAATTACGACTTCCGGCGAGGGATGGCGGCTTTCCTCGGCGACGATTTCAAGCGCCGCTTGACCTGTTTGCTCGGCAGGTATCAGGAGATTTATCAGGCGCGACGTAAAAGCATTGATTTCGATAAACCTGACCTGATCGCTGGCATCTCGAAATACCAGTAAACAAGTTTCTGCCGGTGTAACGCGAGCACGCGGGCCAATGCGGTGTACGGGCCAGTTATAACGCAGGTTGGCTAACGCCGGATTCAGGACGGGGCGCTGCTCGAGCAAGCTGCCTTCAGTGTCGATCGTTTCCCAGGCCGGGGTGTGCGTTGAAACGGAAAGCGCAAGCTCTACCCACTCATAGTGCGCAAGTTCCAGCGTGAATTCCGGATAATCAGCAGGGATGGCGCCGGTGCTTTGCAGGAATTGGATAAACTCATCGGGTATCTGGCGAAAAAAAGGAGAGCGACTACGATGTGTGGCAAGAAAACGCCGCACGAGCCGTGTCCATCGGCGGCTTCCCAGCACTCTCCTGAGCACTGGGAAACAGGTCAGTAGAAAGCTTTCCAGATTGCTGTATACCAGCCTCCGGTATATCCGCATACGTCGCGCTTCGATGCCGCGCGGGCAGGGATTCGCCCTGGGATTGCGGATATGCGCGGTAAACGCATACTGAAAGCGCTGAAATTCAGGAAGCGGCGCTGACATGGCTCGCATTGATATGACGGGACTGAATCAGGCCTATGCGTTCGACTTCACGCATCAATTCGTGAAGAGGAGGGATATTGAAGTCGCGCTCCAGCAGCGTGGGCGCCACGCCATGAATATTATAGGTTTGATCGAGCAATGACCATACCGGGTCGATCACATCTGCGCCGTGAGTATCGATAATGATGTTATCCGCTTCATTGTGGTGGCCGGCCATATGCATATAAACAATGCGTTCGGTCGGCATGGCACGGATGAATTCAACCGGATCATAGCCGTGATTCATACTGTTGACGTATACATTATTGACGTCGAGATGCAGGTCGCAGTCCGCCTCGGTCAATACCGCGCGGATAAAGTCCGCTTCGCTCATTTCTGTAATGGGCGCACGTAAATAAAACGAGGCATTTTCCAGCGCGATGCGCCGTCCCAGGATATCCTGGGTGCGGCGAACGCGCGCCGCAACGTATTTCACTGCTTCTTCGGTAAAAGGTATCGGGAGCAGGTCGTATAAATGGCCATCGTCGGAGCAGTACGAGAGGTGCTCGGTATAAAAGAGAATTTGATGCTGATCCAGAAACTGTCGGATTTTATGAAGTAATACTTCGTCCAACGGTGCTGGGCTGCCAATCGAGAGTGATAAACCATGGCAGACAAAGGGGTAGCGCTCCGTGAAGGCGCGCAAATCGCGCCCCGCTGCACCGCCGAGATCAATCCAGTTTTCCGGAGCGATTTCGAAAAAATCGATGGCATCGGGAACGCGGATTTTTAACGCTGGAATCAACTCGCGCCGAAAACCCAGTCCCACGCGCGGCCGACCCGGGTTCATGGTAGCCGGTTAGATTACTTCTTCATCCCGCCATGCGGCGCTGTGCCGGGCGGGGCGGAGCCAGGGCCTGGCTTGGTGCCGCCGTAGCTGTCAGCTTCAGGTTGGTCCACAGCACCGTCTTTGTTGGCATCTATCCTGTCGAATATGGCTTCATGATGCTTGAGGAATTCTTCCTTGGTGACCTTGCCATCCTTGTTGACATCTACCATCGACATGCCGCATCTGCCTTCGCCCGATTTTGCCCCACCATATTTATTGGGATCTACCTTGTCGGCATAAGCGAGCATATACCCCTTATCGAGAGATTGCATGGCGAAAGGGCTATCGGCAGCAGAGGCGGCGGGTGCGGTACCGAGCGTAGCGGCAAAAGCAGAACCTACCGCGAGGGAAATCATGGTTTTCTTGTTGCGCATAGATCGTCTCCTAAAATTTTGGACGAATATTATGTCACAATTCCATAAGTGTAGGCCATCGGCTTCCTTATGCCCGAATTTTGCACAGGGAAGCCGCCCTCGGCTTAGCAACTATAAGAGTTTCATGAGGTGGAGCACTTCTATTTATTTGCTGCCACCGCACTTGCCCTCGCCGCACTTGCCTTCACCACATTTGCCTTCACCATCTTTTTTCCCGCTGTTTTCATTAGCATCCGCGACCATATAGCCCGCGTCCAACGCATGCATGCCAAAAGGATTGTCGGCCGCGGAAGCGACGGGCGCCGCGCCAAGCGTGACGATAAAAGCGGAGCCGGCGGCTATGGACAGGATGGATTTTTTTCCGGACATGATGTTTCTCCTTTATGAGTGAAAGAATAAGAATGTTGTATTGTACCCGTTGGGAAAGGGGTGTTAAAGAAACCTGACATGGATGCCGGGCAAGTGCGACGTAAATGTGGAACATCTGCTACATGGATTCCGCGTAGATATGAAAAGGCTTGGCTGTAATAATACTTCTTTCTCAACCGCGATAAAGATGCGGTATTTTATTTTCTTCAAGGGGGTATCCAAGCAATAGAAATTCTGCAAGAATCCGTGCTGTCGTGCATTGGGGATTTCACGCGAACCGGCGGACAGGAGGCCATCCTGGGTGCTCTCGAATATGAATCACGCCTTCAGCTTATCTCGTCGATGAATATTCCCTGAACTTATCTTTTATTTTCTTCTTCAGATTCTTATCCTGGTTGGACATGATTTTGGTGCATGGCACTTCAGCCGGACAGCAAATTTACTTGCTGTATAATATACTTTTTTCTGTAAAAGCGTCTTCATACGTAACTGAAAATATAGAAGGAACACTAAAAATGCCGCAAGAACTCCGTAAACAAGCCCTTCCTTATAAACTGAAGAAGGGAGAAGGCTATATGAGCTCAAAGCAGCTTATGCATTTCCGGAACATACTGGAAGGCATTAAAGTTGAATTGGGGCAGGATATAGACCGCACGGTTCATACCATGCAGGATGAAGCGACGATTTTCGCTGATCCGAATGACCGCGCCAGCCAGGAGTCGGACATGGCGCTGGAATTGCGCAATCGTGACCGTGAGCGCAAGCTAATCAAGAAAATCGACGAGACCATCGCAAAAATAGATACCGGAGATTACGGTTATTGTGAGAGCTGCGGTGTGGAAATAGGCCTTAAACGCCTTGAAGCCCGCCCCACCGCGACGCTCTGCATTGATTGCAAGACGCTGGACGAGATAAGGGAAAAGCAGGTAGCTAAATAAACCATCATCTGCCTGTTCTTCTACCGTGTCTTGATCACGCTCCATTAAAAAAAGCCCCTCTCTTGCGATCGGGGCTTTTTTATGGCATCAGAAGCTGTCGGAATCTGTCCGGTTAGCCGGGCGGGAACGGTAGCGGGTTTATTCTCTTCTACAGAACCACGATGGCGGGAATATCTTGCCCGGCTACAGTTATGTCGTTACGCTGTCCGGGACCTCGGCCGCAATTGCCTTCATGCTAAGGCGCAAGCGACCCTTGTCGTCAGCCTCCAGGACTTTCACTCGCACCACCTGACCTTCCTTGAGATGATCGGCCACGTTATTGACACGCTCATTGGCGATTTGCGAAATATGCAACAAGCCATCCTTGCCCGGCAGGACACTAACGATTGCGCCAAAATCCAGAAGCTTCAATACGGTGCCATCGTATGTTCTTCCTACCTCAACCTCGGCAGTGATGTCTTCGATACGCTTTCTCGCCAGTTCACCGCCTTCGGCATTGATACACGCTATCATAACGGTACCATCGTCAGCGATATCGATGGTGGTGCCGGTCTCTTCGGTCAACGCACGAATTACCGCGCCGCCCTTGCCAATCACATCCCGGATTTTCTCGGGATTGATTTTTATTTTAATGATACGCGGGGCATGTTCGGAAATATCCTCGCGTGTGGCGGGCAGCGCGTTTTTCATGATCTCAAGAATATGCATGCGCCCTTCTCGGGCTTGTATCAGCGCGGCATGCAGAATCTCTCTGGTAATGCCCTGGATCTTGATATCCATCTGCAACGCGGTGATGCCTCTTTCGGTACCCGCCACCTTGAAATCCATGTCGCCCAGGTGATCTTCGTCTCCGAGGATATCGGTCAGCACAGCAAACCTGTTGCCTTCTTTAATCAGCCCCATCGCGATGCCTGCCACGTGCGCTTTCAACGGCACACCCGCGTCCATCAAGGCAAGGCAACCACCGCAAACCGACGCCATGGAACTGGAACCGTTCGATTCGGTAATCTCGGACACAACCCGGAGTGAATAACCAAATTCTTCCGGAGAAGGCAGTACGGCAACCAGGGCTCGCTTGGCGAGGCGCCCGTGGCCGATTTCCCGACGCTTGGGCGTTCCTACGCGGCCAGTCTCGCCGGTAGCATAAGGGGGCATGTTGTAGTGAAGCATGAAGCGTTCGGAGTAATCTCCTTGCAACGCGTCAATTTTTTGTTCATCACGCCCCGTACCCAGCGTTGCTATTACCAGCGCCTGGGTTTCGCCGCGAGTAAACAGGGCGGAGCCGTGAGTCCTCGGCAATAGCCCGTTACGGATTGTAATTGGACGAACGGTGCGCGTGTCGCGCCCATCTATGCGAGGTTCACCATCCAGAATCTGAGAGCGCACGATTCTGGATTCGAGAGCAAAGCAGGCTTCCTTTACGGCTTGCGCATCCGGCCCACCTTCAGCATCGACGCCGACTTCAGTAAAAACCCTTGTCCAGATATTGTCTATGGTTTCAGATCGCACCTGTTTCTGCTTCAACTGGAATGCCGCACGCAAATCACCTTCTGCCAAGCTGGCGATTTTGTCCGCCAAGGCGGAATCTCGCGTCGCCGGTATCCAGTCCCAGGCAGTCACCCCAGCTTCGTCAGCCAGTTCATTTATAGCAATGATTGCCGCCTGCATTTGCTGGTGGCCGTAGACAATGGCGCCCAGCATGATATCCTCCGATAGCTCCGTCGCCTCGGACTCCACCATGAGTACAGCTTGTTGCGTACCTGCCACCACCAGATTCAACTGGGCCTGCTTCAATTCGGTAGCGCCCGGGTTCAAGACATATTCCCCGTTCATGTAACCGACCCTGGCGGCGCCTATAGGTCCGTCGAATGGGATGCCGGAGAGAACCAGGGCTGCCGATGCGCCCAGCATCGCAGGTATGTCCGCATCCACTTCAGTATCCGACGACAGAACCGTAGCCACGATCTGCACTTCATTATAGAAACTTTCAGGAAATAGCGGACGGATGGGGCGATCAATCAGACGGGAAGTGAGGATTTCCTTTTCGGAGGGGCGACCTTCACGTTTGAAAAAACTGCCTGGTATCCTGCCGGCGGCGTAGCTCCTTTCCTGATAATCCACAGTCAGGGGGAAAAAATCCTGCCCCTGTTTGGCATGCTTTGCACCCACCACCGTAACCAGAACTACGGTATCGTCCATGGTTACGATTACTGCGCCGTGTGCCTGCCTTGCTATTTCGCCGGTTTCGAATGTTAGTTGATGAGATCCGTAAGTAATGCTTTTCTTGATTTTCAATTAACTGGCCTTTTCGATAAAATCATGCGGTTCCACCTTGCGTCAACCGATACGAGCGAATTTCGACTGCTCCCTGGAAAACAGCGCTCGACTGATTCGACTGCTATCTCGTCAGGGATTAATATCTATTTACGCAAGCCGAGGCGTTCGATCAGCGCACGATAGCTATCGTCGCTGCTGCGCTTCAGATAATCCAGCAACTTGCGGCGGCGGCTTACCATACGCAATAAACCGCGGCGGGAATGATGGTCCTTGACGTGCGCTTTGAAATGACTGGATAGATCATTGATACGTGCGGTCAGTAACGCCACCTGCACTTCGGGAGAACCCGTATCTCCAGCCGCTCGTTGATAGTCGCGCACTACCTGCGCTTTTTGATCGGTTGTGACTGCCATGCCTACGCTCCATTACGCCCGATGGGAAAGGGCGATATTTTACTCTTTAACAGGGTTAATTCTCAAGTAATGTGATGATTTTATTTCATACCCCCTGGCGCCAAATGACATATCTCTTGTTTTGCTTTGATGAACACGCGGTAAACTTGATGGGAATCCCGGAATCATGCTTGACGCCCCTGGTCTACCATGTATCCTTGGGCGGATTCGGGGCGCTTCCGGGAAATGCCCATTTCGGCTCCAGCATATCGCACAACGGTTGACAAGGTAGAGCAGGCGGCGCGTGAGTCCTTCGCCAACCGCAGTAGTGTGCCGACAGTTAAAGATCGTCGCAACAGCAGCGGCAGCAAGCGGGACAAGTCCGCGCTTCCATCCTGACGTACCGCGTCGAGCAGAACCGGAGGGGGCGAAAATCCAGCTGGATCCGAGATCGCCCGTATTGCCAGGAACGGCAAATCCGCACGAGCGGCAACTTCCGCCACCGCTCCACTCTCCATATCAACTGCGCACGCTCCGTCAGTTTGCGCCAGTTCACGTTTCGCAGTGGTCGAGGTCACGACTGTCCTGCTCGCAGCCAACACCCCGCCGCCAATGCGCAAGTAGCCGGGAAGACGCTGCCGCAGGCGATCACGCCAACTCAAGTCAACTTCAAACGAGTGACCGAAACGGATGGACTCAGGCAATATCAGGTCTCCTGGACGCAAATCCGGGTGCAAAGCGCCTGCAAATCCAAAACTCATCAGAGCGGTCGAGCCACCTGCCCTCAATCCTTCTGCTGCTTCGCGCGCCGCCTCCTCGCCCATCCCGCAGAGCCATATCGACGCGTTCTCTCCGAGACTGATCCGTTGATTAAAGGGCAGGCGGCGCGATGTGATACAACGTGCCTCCACTCGCATTGCCGCGACAATGCCAACGCTCACGCGGAAATTTTCCGGGTCAGCGCATGGAATCTGGTCAGGGCCCATAACGGGAAATATTTCGAATACCCGTAATATTTTAGGTAAAAAACTCTCGGGAAGCCGGGAGCGGTAAACCAGGGTTCATACCACAGTCCATCACCGCTCTGCTCGCGCAACAAGTACTCGATGCCACGGCGCACTTCATTGCTGTGTCCTTCACCCGCCGCCATCAAGCCCAGCAAGGCCCAGGCCGTCTGGAAAGATGTGCTCCTTTCGAACTGTCCGGCTTTCTGGGGCTCTGCATAGCTGTCGTTACTTTCGCCCCAACCGCCATCGTCGCGCTGCACGGACTTCAGCCACTGTACCGCGCGGCGAATGGCAAGGTGATTGGTATCAAGACCGGCAAGGCGAAAGGCCTCCAGTACCGACCAGGTCCCGTAAATGTAATTGCTTCCCCAACGGCCGAACCACGCTCCGGTGGATTCCTGCTCGCGGAATAAATAAGTCAGGCCCCGCTCCACTGCATCCCTATGCCTGGACTCACCGCATAAGGCAAGAAAACCAGTGCATCGGGCGGTCACATCGCTGGTAGGCGGATCGAGCAAGGCGCCATGGTCGGCAAATGGAATTTCGTTGAGATAATAATAAGTATTGTTGGTATCAAACGCGGCAAAGCCGCCATTTCGCGACTGCATGCCTGCAAGCCAGTCCGCGGCCCGTACTATGCTTTCGCGGTAAGCTTGAGGGTCTGCCTGATGCAAAGCCCACGCCACCGCAGCAGTGTCGTCCAGATCCGGATAATGTGGGTTGGCATACTGGAAGGCCCAGCCGCCGCCTGGCAGGTCAGGATGTTCTTCCTGCCAGTCCGCGGGCGCATCGAGTATCTGATGTGGAATGAGCCATTCAAGCGCTTCCCGGATGGGCTTCTGATCCGCGTCGGCTTCCTCCTGCAAGGCGAGGCACGTCAGGACGGTGTCCCATACGGGCGATACGCAGGGCTGACACCAGACACGCTCGCCTTCGTCCACCAGCAGTCCACGTAGAGCCTCACGGCATTGCTCGCGGTACGGATGCTCATAGGGATAGCCCAGTAACGCGAGGGCCTCGCCTGCGTTCACGATTGCCGGAAAGATTCCCCCCAGGCCCGAATCGCCGTTAAGCCGCTCCACTATCCAGCGTTCCGCGCGGCGTAGCGCGTGACGGCGCAGACCCTGCGGGATAAATGGTTCGAATATGGAAGCGGTACGCTCCAGCATTAAAAACAGACGGTTAAGGCGAGTACGCACCGGAAAATAATTTCGCTCGTCCTCGGGAGCCACGGTAAACAATTCGCGAATATGAACCTTGCGCGGATTTGCTGCACGTGCTTTCAAGCTGCATAGAATGGACAGCGGTATCGTAACGGTACGAGACCAGTATGCGATCTTGCTCAGGTGGAAAGGAAACCACCGCGGCAACAGTATGATCTCCACCGGTACAAATGGAACGCCGCGCCAGGGAATCTGCCCATACATGGCGAGCAATATCCGCGTAAACACATTGGCCCGCGCCGCCCCTCCGTGTTTCAGGATGGCAGCTCTGCGCTCGCTTCATATGCGGCGCATCCGGCGCATCGCCTACTATTTTCAAGGCGTAATAAGCCTTGACTGTACAACTTAGATCGAAATCCCCGCCATAATATAAGGGCCATCCGCCATGGCCGGAATCCTGTTTTTCACGGATAAATCGTGCAATCCTGACTTCCAGGTCCACATCCACATCATCCATGAAATGCATCATCAGCACATACTCGGCTGGAATCGTACAATCCGCTTCCAGCGGAAAACACCAATGACCATCCTCCTTCTGCGTTGACAGCAGGGCATTGCGCGCTGCTGCGAGCCCATCTTCCAGTGGCGTTATGCTGGCTGAACTCTGGTATGGATCTTGCAAAGACAATTTGGCGGCACCTCCAAATCTTTTCATATATTTTTTACCTAAGCTGCCTCACGGTGGAATTCAGTATGAATTCCACTCGGTTGGCATGAAAGTGATTACAAAGCTTTAAAGAAACAGTAAAGCTTGCATTGAGCTATCTGAATATAATGCTGCGAGCGATTCGAGGACTTCGGAAAGGCGTCGCCCACTGAATCAAACTTCAGAGTAACGACTCGGCTTTGGATTCATTCTGTACTGCATCATCGTCAATCGGATCGTCGTAGCTCTCGGGCGGCGGGTCGCCGTCATAAATCAAATGCTTGCGCTGCTGCAAAAATCCCTCTCGCACAAACAGATAAGGATCCAGCGCCGCCTGGTCTCGAACCCGCATGTGGCCGGATAACCTGGCCCGTCTATCAATGATACTTAAAACCGTGACAGGGCCAACAATTGCGGTACTGGCAAAAGATCCGGCATAAAACAAAAGATTGCTGAAAACACTCACGGGAATGCCCGGCGCATCGCGATAGGTGCTGGGACCGATCAGGGGAACAAAAAGGTAAGATCCGGTATCGACACCCCAAACACCAAGTGTTTGCCCAAAATCCTCGTCATGTTGCGGCAGGCCCATGGGCGCCGCCATATCGAAAAGTCCGCCCACACCGATTGTCGAATTGACCACGAAGCGCATGCTATCCTGAAAACCCTGCCGTACCTTTCCCTGTAAAAAATCGTTCAGGATAACGTTCGGATATGCAAGGTTGTCATAGAAATTTCCAATTGAACGCTGCATGGGGTCAGGCACATACTTTATATAAACATCGGCGACCGGGGCAAGAACGTTCCGGTCGACCATATCCGTAAAGTTATAAAATTTCCGATTGGTTTCTTCATTGGGATCAACCGTATCCATGCTCGCGTTGTTCTGCCGCGTGCTGGCACAACCCGTAAACAGTAAGGCGCACACTAACAATAGAGCCGTTGTCGGGTTATGCTTCATGATCAGTAAGGGCAAGCTAGCCTTCCTTGTTAATCCTCGCGCATGCTGGAACTCGGGCATTTTTTCATGTCCCCACCACCACAAGTGCGAAGTATAAACAATAATCGTCAAATTATGCGCATAACTTTCTTTTATCACGCTTGTTTTGCAACAATAACGGTGTATGTAACGGGAACTCGGCCAGTTCGCGTAGTTGACCAGTCATGCTCCGGCGCCTTCGAACGGGAGCCCGCAACAGCGCGGGCAGTATCACGAGAGTACAGAGCAGAGTAAACGTGAGCCCCACAGTAAGCATTATTCCCATACTGGCGGTACCCTGGTGCGATGAAAACATGAGGCTGGCGAAATCGACCAGAGCAGTCAGTGCGCTGTAAAAAATGGCGCGCGCAGTACTGGTGTGAATCAGAACTTCGCTCACCATTTCGTTATTCAAGCTCCGGTGCACCATGTGAAGGCTACTATCGATACCCAGACCGAGCAGGAGCGGCAAGGCAATAATATTGGCAAAGTTGAATGGTACGTTCAACAGTACCGTGAACGTGGCGGTGAACAAGCTGGATAGTAAAAGTGGAAGTAGAACCAACAGCGTGTACTTCAGGCTGCGCAACAATATCAACAGCGCCACGATAATCCCCGCCAGCGCGAGCAAAAACGCCTGAATGAATGCCTGCACCACGGCCTCGCCCGCCTCAAGGCTTACCATGGGCGCGCCGGTCGCATTCGGGGTCACTTGCTGCACGGCCCGCACGAAACGCCGTAGCGCCTCGTTGTCGTTGAGGTCTTCTTCTGGATAAATTGCCAGTCGATATTCACCCGCCCGGCTCTGCCACCGGCTGGCTAAAGGTGCGGGAAGGTCCTGCTGCCCAAATGGGACGGCTTCGGTAGCGATACGCAGGCTGTTGCAAAGCGGCAGGCAGGGTAAGGAGTAGATCGTTCTCCATGGAGCGCAGCAAACTGTCCTTCTCGTCGGCGCCGGCCGAATCAAGCCGGTCGAATAGCGCAGCGAGCGACGACCTGAGTGTGCGCGCTGTCGCCAGTGCGGGGTGATCAGGGCGGCCGGCGATAAAGCGGTCTAATGTACTGGCCAGCTCGGCCAATGCCGTGCGCTGCTGTGCCGAGACTCCCCCTTCCGGTCGCGTAACCTGCGTCGCGGTGGTAATCGGCCCCATGGTAAGCGCCATTTCCTCGATAAGCTGGATTTTTTCCTCCTGTTCGGATGGCACAAAATCGAGGATAGTCAGCACCTTGCTCACTTCAGGAAGCTCAGTCAGCTGTTTCGCCAAACGTTCTGCTTCCTTACGATCGCTGGCCAGCGCAGTTGCATGCCAGGGCGATTGGTCAGCTTCCGCAAGAAGTTCCCGGAAAGTGCGTACCGCTTGCCCCTTGGGATCCTGCATGTTCAGCAGATTATAGTCGAATCTTACCTGGGGCAATATTACAAGCGCAGCAATTGAAGCGATCAATGTGACGGCATAGGTTACCTTGTGCCACCTCAAGGATAGCTCGAGCACTTTGCCCACGGAGCTCTTCGTAATGGCTTTCGCTGGTGGTCGCTTCGGCAGATAACGCAGCAGGGCAGGGCCTACGGTCAGTGTAACGACCAGACTGATGATCATGCCGGTACCGGAGATGATTCCCAACTCCGCTACGCCGCTATAGTCGGTGGGTATAAATGCATAAAAACCGATGGCGTTGGTGATCGTGCATGCAGTCAGGGCGGCTCCGGCATCACCGCCGGATACATGTATTGCCTCGGCCGGCGGTGCACCGCCTTCCAGAATTTCACGATATCGCAGCAGAAAGTGGATAGCAAAATCAGCGCCCAAACCGATGTACAACACCGCGAACGCGATGGAAATTATATTCAGATGGCCGACGGCGAGGGTGGCAAACGCCGCAGTGAGGATCAGGCCCAATGTCAGACAGACAAGCACGTTGAGTATCAGCCCGGGGGTACGCATGGCAAAATAGAGCACCACCACCACCATGACGAACGTGATGATGCCTGCATATTCCATGCCGCGCAGCGAACTGTTGAGTTCTTCTTCGGCTAACGCTACCTCGCCGGTGATTCGCAGGCGAACCGGGCCATCCTCCGTCACCCCGACATCCTTTGCCGCCGCATGCAAGGCCGCAATGGATTGCTCGGCCGGGAATAGCTGGGTGTAATCGAGTCTCGGTTTTACTACGATCAGTTCCTGGTATTTGCTCTTCTGCGGTTCGTTGTTGAATAACGATTGCCATGACAATGCTCTGGGCGATCCGGCGAGCCGAGCATCCAAAGTCGCGCTCATCCCGCTCAGTACGGGCCCCAGTTCCATGCTGCGTCCCTTGTACAATTCCTCCACTGCTCCAGTAAGCACGGCAGCAAAGGCAATCAGGGTGGGTTCGCGGGCAATGTGGGCGATCAACGGCTGTGCGGCCGCCAACCTATCAGTGATCTGTTCCAGCTCCGGAATACTTTCGTAGAGCAGACCATTGCGCACGAAAAAATCGTCTACGTTTGGGGGATAAACGTCATGAAAATTTGTGGTATCTTTTTTTAACCGCGCAGCAAGACGTTCCGTTGCGGAGCGGGCCTGCTCGGGTGTTGGCGCATCCAGCACTACCAGCAGCGTTTCCATATCCTGCGGGAACGTCTTATTGTAGTGCTTCATGTTGACGCGAAACGGCAAGTGCTCCGAAAGCATGTCTGTGGTATCGGTATTCATACCCAGATTGCGCGAAATATATACGCCGCAGGCCACGGCGACCAGCAGTGCTAAAAGAAGAACCCAGAAACCATAACGATAGGAAATGGCAGACCAGCGCGCAAAGATGTCATAGATGCGGCTGTGAGACGCTTTATTTGGTTGGTCATGCTTCAGGAAGCAATTGGGGACGATCGATCCTTGACGCCGCCCAGGTTTGTTCAACCTTCTTGTTCAGTCAGGACGACCTTTTTCTTCAGCTTGTCGATGAGCGCAGCAAAACCGTCGCGCTGCAGGATGGCGCGGTACTCGACCCGTTTCAATGCAAGATCGCTGACACCGTCGGCCAGGACGTTTACGATGCGCCAGCCTTCCTCGCCCTCGCGCAGGACGTAGTCGAAACGTATGGGTTCGCCGCCTCTTTGAACCAGCCGGGTACGTACCATAATCTGATCCCGCGGCATGGATTGTCGCTCCAGAAATTCGAAACGCTCTCCCTCATGGCTTTTAAACCACCCGGCGTAGCTACCAATGCTGAGCTTTCGGAAAACATCCGTAAAGGTACGCTGTTGCTCGGCGCTCAACTGAGTCCAGTTGGCCCCTAATGCGGTACGGGCGATAAAATCAAGATCATGAGTTTGATCAACAACAGGAGCAAGCAAGTCGTACCGGCCTTGATACCCGAGTTTCGGGCCTTCGCGCATCGCCTTGATCAAGGCCTCATGCAACTGATTCACGACCTGTTCCGGGCCGGCGCGCTCCTGGGTCTCGGCCCATGATGAGGGGGCGCGATCAAAAGCATGGCTACTACTAGCTGAAGTTGCAAAGTGGAACTGATTGCGCGCAGGACATTCATATGACAACCTTTACAGCAATGCGCTAATCACATTGGAACGCGGCGTCGAAGTGGGTATCAGGAGAAGTGCAAACCGATACTGTACCGACCACCCCCACCGGTAACCGCCGTCCATGCGTTGGCGCTACCATGTTTCAGACCGGCTCAAACCCGCCATGACCATTCTGTCCGCTGAATCCCGAAGCATTCCTGTCACGTGACAGGCTCATGTGACGCATTGCAGACATGCCATTGTCATGAGGACGATCGAACCCCAGTTCCCTCAAGTCCCTTGCCCTTGCCACTTCCACTGACGGGCTTTGAGGGCGTAACGTATTGCCGCTGCTTTCTATTCCACTTTAACAGGAATTCCAGCAAGTGTTTTTGGAAGCCTCGGTTCTTCAGCCGCCCATTTAGGTGCGGGTTCAGCTACCATTGGACCCGTCGTTTTCGGACCCCTGATAGAAGTGAGCAACGCCTTTACAGGATGCTGCAACATATCCTCAACCGCTGTTGCCTCATAACCGCAATGGGCCATGCACTGCGCGCACTTGGGATTGCTGCTGTTGCCGTATTTGTCCCACGGCGTATCCTCCAGCAACTCCTTGAAACTGGAAGCATACCCTTCATCGGATAACAAATAGCAGGGTTTTTGCCATCCGAATACATTTCGCGTCGGATTACCCCATGGTGTGCACTGATAATTCTGGTTGCCGGCAAGAAAATCAAGGTAAAGCGAGGAGTGATTCAATTTCCAGTTGCGCGTCTTGCCGATCTTGAAAATACCCCGAAACAAATTTTTGGTATCTTTTCCCTTAATAAAGATATCCTGCTTCGGCGCGCGTTCATAGCTGAATCCCGGCGCAATGGTAGCACCCTTCAATACCCAGTTCCATCGCATAGTCCAGAAACTCGGCGACATCCTCCGGCGTTTCCCCTTGAAACAGGGTACAGTTTACGGTAACCCTGAACCCTTTCGCTACCGCCAGTTTTATAGCTTCAACTGCCCGGTCGAAAACGCCATCCTGGCAAACCGAGGCGTCATGTCTCTCTTTCAAACCATCCAGATGGATCGAAAAAGTCAGATAAGGAGATGGTGTATAGTCATTCATCTTCTTTTTCAGCAAAACCGCGTTCGTACACAGGTAGACGTACTTCTTCCGTGCAACGATACCCGCCACGATTTGCGGCATTTCCTTGTGTATCAGCGGCTCGCCGCCAGGGATGGACACCATTGGCGCACCGCACTCATCAACGGCCTCCATGCACTGTTCAACGGAAAGACGCTGATCAAGAATATGGTCGGGATAATCAATCTTGCCGCAGCCTGCGCAGGCAAGATTGCAGCGAAACAGAGGCTCAAGCATCAGAACCATAGGATATTTTTTTACCCCATTCAACTTTTGCTTGAGCAGATAAGTGCCCACAGCTATCTGTTGACGTAAAGGAACTCCCATGAGCAAATCCTCCCTAAACTTAAACCAATTTATGGCCTGCACAAATATCATGCAGTTTTTGTCTGTTATTTTAACCCGGACCTGACAGTCCGGCATTTTTAGATCTTCGAGGATCGCTTTGCACCGTATGGAAGCGGAAGCAAAACATGCGGTTTCGTGCT
This sequence comes from uncultured beta proteobacterium, assembly GCA_963831395.1. Classification (GTDB taxonomy): domain Bacteria; phylum Pseudomonadota; class Gammaproteobacteria; order Burkholderiales; family Nitrosomonadaceae; genus Nitrosospira. The sequence goes on along the minus strand of CAWHQD010000031.1, from coordinate 29,838 downwards.
TTATTTCGAATATATAAACGGGCAAGTCCAACCTGTATTCATACCTGTCATCGTTCTATCCGCGCCAGTGGTATTTTGACGGCAAAAGCGCTATATCTCCCCCTCATTTGACCCTCATAACGTTATTGCATCAGTATATTAGCACGTATATTTCGCAAACTAAACACACAACTTTTTCAAGGTTAAGAAGCCTCAAAGTCAAGCGCACGTGGGCTGGGTGACAAGCTCATGTATCTCGTCCCGCGCTCTGAAAACATAAAAAATGGGGCGCCGAAGCGCCCCATTCTCAACTTTCGAGAATCAATTAAAAGTTGTGACGGACGCCAATCGTGTAGGTTGCACGACTGCCAGTTGCATAGCTCGGCGCGGCGTAGCTAACAGTAGCGGTGCCAAGATCGTTGGCTGCCGCACCGTTAGGATTGGTCACATAAACATGCTGGTAACCACCGAAAATGCTCGTGCGCTTGCTCAGATTGTGGATCGCGCCAACGGTAAAGCTATCGGCTTTGCGCTCTGCGGCAGCATTGACACCGCCCGCGTGAGCTTTGGTCATACCGCCTTGCGCCACCAGCGTGGTGTTACCCCATCTGTATTGAGCGCCCGCAAACCAGATATTGCCATCCGCGCCCCAGTTCATTGCGGAATTACACTGCCCCGACCCGGTGCCAGCTGCATCAAGCGGATTTGCTACGAGCGCAGCAGCGGTGGAACAGGTCGCGGAACCAAGGGCGTTGTTGATGTCTTCATACTGGCCGCTAAGCTTGAAATTTTCCCAGGCCCATGAAGCACCGACACGCCAAACTTCTTCAGTTTTGAGACCTATGCTCTCCTGCAGGCTATTGGCGTTGTCTCTGGAATAACCGCCGAATATGTCAAATCCCATGCCCACGAAATCGGCATGGTATTTGGCAGCGGCCTGGCCGTCAAACTCACCATTTCTACCGCCGGTATTGCCGTTGCTGCCCAATCCACCCGGCAAGAGGCCGGAGTTTATACCGCCTGACTGCAGGGGATCGAGCGTATTCGCATCGCCAGGCATGAGTAGGGCAGCGAAAGTGAAGCCCTCTACGTTGGCGGAATCGTAACGGATAGCGCTGTTAACAAAAGTGTTTGCACCTGAACCCATACCGTTGGCGCCGGCAGACATGGTGCCACCCGAGCCGCCAGCCTGAAGGGTGGTGTAGGCAAACGGATCAATTGTCATACCACCGGCGAAATCCTTGAACGGAGATTGAACGCGGCCAAATTTGACATCGCCCCACTGATTGCTGGAAAGTCCGACCCATTGCTCACGAGGCGTGAGCGCCGAACCGGAACCGGCGTTCAAGCCCTGTTCGATGCGAGCATTTGCCTTGAATCCATTGCCCAGATCCTCGCTGATGTGCAGACCCCAACGTGATGAGCGGGAGTTGTCTTGAAGCGTGCCTTGGCTAGGTTGGCTGGCAAAATCCACGAGGCTGTATTCAGCTTGTACCCGACCAAAAATCGTGACGTTTGTGCCCTGAGCGGATGCAACCACCGGGGCCGCGAGTGCACCGGCAGCAGCCAGTGCAATCAGTTTCTTTTTCATTTGGAAAATCTCCTTTAAAGTTGAAACGGTGGGGCCTCTCACCGACCCTATTTCGGTGGAGTATGTCCCGCTGCTTGGACCTCTCTAAATGAGAGGGTTGAGAGATTGTGCCTAAGGCAGCAACGCCTAGCAAGGAAATAACGAGACTTTCGGGATATGGAAGCAGCATGTGTTGCTTTTTTGCAACAAATCCCTTTTACCTGGAAATCGAGGCATAGGGGATATACGTTCACTCTCAAAACCGCACTGTTAGCGGCAGTACACTGGTGAAGTCTATTGCCGGAGCGTGTCAGAAGTGCGTTGCAACTGAGCTATCCAAACAGCCGCGCCAGTTCCGCCCCTGGATTGCCGGCGCGCATGAAAGCCTCGCCCAACGAGGAAAGCGTTAACCTGATGATCACGCATCAACGCCACATCAGCAGGCGTGAATATGCCGCTTTCGGTCACCACGATATGCCCGGGCGGAACCCTTGCGAGCAATTGAAGCGTGGTATCCAGGCTGGTTTCGAAGGTATGCAGATTCCGGTTGTTGATGCCGATCAGCGGGGAATTCAGCTGCAACGCGAGTTCAAGTTCCGCGCGGTCATGAGTTTCCACGAGTACCGCCATGCCCAGCGCCTCCGCAAGAGTTTCCAGCTTGACGCATACGGGCTACTCATTTCTTCATCTCGCGGGCGCTCTCCAGTCAGCAAGGCAAACTCGCGAAAGGCGGCGACGATAATAAGTATGCAGTCCGCTCCCATCGCGCGGGCCTCGATCACCTGATATTCATCCAGCATGAAATCCTTGCGCAGTACCGGCAGATCACAAGCGGCTTTAGCCTGCTTCAAATATTCCGCGCTGCCACTGAAAAATCGAACGTCGGTCAAAACAGACAGGCAGGCCGCGCCATGCAGGGCATAGCTCGTTGCGATCGCGGCCGGGTCGAAGCGCTCGCGCAATACGCCCCTGCTTGGGCTGGCCTTCTTGATTTCCGCAATGACCGCCGCTGAACCCGCGCTGATCTTATCGTGGAGCGCTTCAATGAAATTCCGGGGCAGGGGCGCGGCCTCCGCATCGCGGCGCAGCGCAACAAAAGGTCTCGCCGCCTTTGCCGCTTCCATCTCCTGTAGCTTGACGGTCAGAATCTCTTGCAGAATATTATTAGTATTAGTAGCCATAGCCATGTGCTAACCCAGGGAAGCCTCATCCCGGTTTTCCCTATTCGAGAATTCGACCAGTTCCATTAATTTTGCTTTGGCTGCACCGGTCTCTATTGCCGCGCGGGCTTTTTCCAGGCCTTGCTCCAGCGACTCCGCCACCCCGGCAACATAAATTGCCGCGCCTGCGTTAAGGACAACCACGTCAAATGCCGGGCCTGGCTTGTTATCCAGTACCGCCATCAACATCTCTCTCGATTGGGCGCTGTCCTGTGCTTGTATTGTTTCGATGGCGGCAGTCTTTATGCCGAAATCTTCAGGATTAATGGTGTATTCGGTCACCTCGCCGTGCCTGAGCTCGCCTATCCAGGTTTCGCCAGCTATGGTGATCTCGTCCAGTCCGCCCTGGCTGTTTTTGCCGTGGACAACCATCACGTGATCGCTGCCCAGACGCTGCAGCACACGCGCAAGTATACCGACGAGATCCGGGTGAAACACGCCCAGCAATTGATTCTTTGCCCCGGCGGGATTGGTCAGCGGCCCCAGGATATTAAACAGGGTGCGCACGCCCAGATCGCGCCGCACCGGTGCGGCATATTTCATGGCGCTGTGAAAATTGGGAGCAAACATGAATCCGAGCCCGATTTCCCTGATGTCCTCCGCCACTTGGCCGGGCGTCTGGTTGAGGTTGACGCCCAGAGCCTCAAGCACATCCGCGCTTCCCGATTTACTGGAAACGGAGCGCCCGCCATGCTTGGCCACCCTCGCGCCCGCAGCGGCTGCGACAAAAGCCGCCGCGGTGGAAATATTGAAAGTATGGGCGGCATCGCCGCCAGTCCCGCATGTATCCACGAGATACCGGCTATCAGCCACTTCAACACGGGTGGCAAACTCGCGCATCACCTGTGCGGCAGCCGTGATTTCGCCGATGGTTTCCTTTTTCACCCGCAAGCCGGTGACGATAGCAGCAATCAGCGCCGGGGATAGTTCCCCGCGCATGATCTGACGCATGAGCGAGAGCATCTCGTCGTGAAAGATTTCACGGTGTTCGATGATGCGGGTCAGGGCTTCCTGCGGTTTCATGCTAATTTCCTATTAAGGACGCCTTCACGCGCCCTTTCACGATGGTTCACGGTCTTTGGCTCAATTTCACCGGTCCAGGAAATTTTCCAGCAACTTATGGCCGTGTTCGCTGAGAATGGATTCGGGGTGGAACTGCACGCCTTCGATGGGCAAAGTTTTGTGGCGCACGCCCATGATCTCGCCATCTTCCGTCCACGCGGTAATTTCCAGGCAATCCGGAAGACTCTCGCGCTCAATGACCAGGGAATGATAACGAGTCGCGATGAACGGGTTGGGCAGCCCACGAAATACGCCGGCATTATTGTGGAAAATGAGCGAGGTCTTGCCATGCATGAGGTGCTTTGCATGAACGATTTTTCCGCCAAAGGCCTGCCCTATACTCTGGTGACCCAGGCATACGCCCAATACGGGAACCTGACTATTGTAGCGCTCGATCAACGGTACCGATATGCCCGCCTTACTGGGGGTGCAGGGGCCGGGTGAAATCACGATGCATGCGGGCTTTAACTGCGCCACTTCATCAGGCGTAATTTCATCGTTGCGAAACACCATCACTTCCTCACCCAGCTCACCAAAATACTGCACCAGGTTGTAGGTGAAGGAGTCGTAGTTATCGATCATCAACAGCATGGGAAACTTTATTCCGGAGTATTATAAAAATGGCCTTCTCCATTCTTGACCATTTCTACGTCAGGCATGAATGCCACGAGCAGCGAACATTATCCCTTCTCCACAGCAGACAGACAAGAAAATACACCAGAAGCGCTTCTGTAACGCTGGCGCTGAAATCGCAGACGCTGGGTTACACCAGTTCTTTTTGACTTGCATCATGTAGGTCAGGGTGGCGCATGCTGCTGCTCCTGTCCATCCTGCCGGAAATGCCCCGGCAATAACGCACCGAAATCTTCCGCCGGAGCCGTTGGATCAGATGAAGCCGGGGATGGCTCGCGCCGGAAGAAGGGGTCCCAGAGTTGTGACTCGGATTGTTCAGGTTGTACAGGCTGTATTTGCGGCTCCGGTTCTTGCCTTGGCCCGGGTGGTGTTTGAAGTCCCGATTGCCATTGCGGCTGTGGCGCCGGTTGTGGCCCGGTATGGCTCGCACCGGGAGAATAAACGAACTTCCAGTCACGATAACTTTCCGCCCCCTTGAAAGATGCATCGCGCGCATGAAAGTTTGTCTTTTTAAATGGCGCCTGAGTCGAAAGGCTGTACACCCCGATAATCCCAATGCCCGGTTGCCTGATCAGCCCCCATTCGCCGGACCCTGTCATGGGATCAAAATATATTTTACGCAAATGTCGTTTTACCGTAGGGAACCGGTTGTCCAAAAGTAATTTTTCCAGCGAATCAGGATAACGCTTGGGTATCTCGGGGGAGCTTTCGTAATATGAGCCGATTGCCTGCCTGAACTGGTCTCCGACGAACATGAGCTCTTTTTCTTTTTCGCGTCGAGCCTCGGTGCGCCATACTTGTCCTGCGGCTGCCAGGGTAATGCCGGTCAGCGCCACGACAAACATTATCCAGACATAGGTGAAACCTTTTTGCCGGGCTCTGTATGCGCCGCGCCTCACTTCGCCCTTACCCTCAGCTGTTACCATGCGCCATAAAAGGTCCCGTCCTTTGCCTGTCCCGCCGAGCCGCTATGGACGTCGTAAACGCCATCCGCCTCCTCGGGAGGAGGGGTGGCAATCCATGTTTCCGCGCTTTCGGTCAGAGGATCGACCGGAACAGCGCGCAAATACCGCTTCTCCACCAATTCGGTCAGATCACCCGGATAGTTTCCGGTATCGCCATAAAATTTGTCGATGGCATCGCGCATGATATTTAAATCCTGACGCAGCACGACCTCCTTTGATCTGTCCAGCGAGTTGAAGTATCTGGGCGCCACGATGCTGAGCAGAATCGCGATGATCGCCATTACGACCAACAATTCGACCAGCGTAAAGCCCCGAAAACTGCGGTTGATCGTCAACTGCCCAGCTTTTCCGCTACCTTGCCTGTTTTTTGTAGTAAACATCCAGTCGAATTGCCTGGCTCACCATTGATCGTAAGCAATACCATTCAAACCAATCTGCTGTGAACGGGAGTAAACATCGAAAACATCGTTCCCCTCTTGCGGATTGTCGGGAGAGCTCTCGTAAGCACGCTTACCCCACGTATCCGCGTCTGACAATGAGGAATCCTCAGACATCGGATCGCGCGGCAATCTTCGCAAATAATAGATCTTGCGCTTTTCCGGATCCTTGATGTCCGGAACGCCGTCAACGAGATCTTCCAGTTTGCGCGGGTAATCGGATGCTCCCGCTTCTCTTGTGGCTCGGCCATCACTGACTGTGCGTTTGTATGTATCCAGCGCTTCGCGAATCTGCCGTAAGGCTATCCGCAGCTCCTGCTCTTTTTCGCGCTTTACCATGAGTTCATACAGCGGCGCCGCAGAGGAAGCGAGCACCGCCATGATCGCCACAACGATGGTCAGTTCGACCAGGCTAAAGCCCCCATTGCTTACCCGGTTTGTAACCAGAGCTCTTTTCATTATTCGAATCAATGAATCTCGATATTCGCGGCAGGTGGCAATACCACGGGCGCGGAAAGGCCACCGGATTGACCCTGAAATGCGAGATTGCCAAGAGTGATCTGGGTTGTGACGGGCTTTTGTGCAATGATTTTGAATCGTAGATCTATAGGTCCCCCTCCCTTACTCAGCTTCAGCAAACGTGTTCCTGATTTGTCACCCTCATCAACAGCTTCCAGTGCGCCGGGATCATAATTCAGCTCCACCTCGGCAGGAGGCAAGGCTTCCGCCCCGGCAATGCTCACGCTTACCGCAAATTCCTGGCCTGCCGATATTTGTTCAGGCGCCGTCAGCGTGACAACCGGAAAGCCATCGTCAGCGGCAGGGGCAGCTTGCGCTGCGTGAGGCTCATCCCCTCGAACAGGGACAGAAGGCGGCAAAGCGCTACCGGGAGTCACCCCAACCGACGAAGAGGAGGGTGACATGGCAAGTGATCGTGGCGCTACTTTACCGATTGTCATCGGGGAGGTTCCAACCGTATTCTCCGTTCCAAAGTGAAGTTCGCTAACTGCTTTCGCCGGCCGTGCGATATTGCGCACAATACGCGGCGTTATCAGAAGTGCGATTTCGGTCTTGTTGCGAGTGGTGTTCTGGTTTGTGAACAGCTTGCCGATCCATGGCAGATCTCCCAGTCCGGGAACCTTGGAGAGCGTGGTGCGTTCATCATCGCTGATCAGCCCCGCGAGAACCTGTGTTTCACCATCCCGCAGTGCAAGCGTGGTCGCCGCGGTGCGGGTGCCTATCTGGTAGGCCCGGCCGCCACCGGTTATCTCCACTTCCCGCACGATGTTGCTAACTTCAAGGCTGACCTTCATCGATACTTCATCCTGCAGTGAAATGGTGGACTCCACATCCAGCTTGAGCCCAACATCGAGATAGCTCACCGACGATGCAACACCCACATTGACGGCGGCGGTAGTGGTGACCACCGGCACTTTGTCGCCAATGAGAATTTTTGCCTTTTCACGGTTTTTGACACGAATGCGCGGATTGGCCAGTACATTAATGATTCCATCCTGCTGCTTGAGATTGATCAGCAATGCCGGGTTGGCGATGAATCCGGTCAGCTGGTCCAGGTTGAAGCCATTGCCGTTAATCCCGGCGCTGCTGATCTGGAAGGGCGGGAACGGGGCGCCAGCGGCAGCACTGGCTGCACTGACTATATTCACATTGACCTGGTCAGGGTACTGTAGACCAAGATTGAGCAGGCGGTTGCGTCCGATTTCCAGTACCTCGACTTCCAGCATGACTTCAGGGTCGGCCAGGTCGTTTATGGCGATGAGCCGTTCAACCAGGCGAATCGCGTCCGGCGTGTCTTTCATGACGAAAAGATTCAGTTTTTCGTCGACATGTATGTCCTTGGTTTTGACCAGCCCCTTGACCATCGCGACGATCTGCTTCACGTCCGCGTTTGCAACATAAAAACTGCGCACCATCAATTCCTGGTATTCCTTCTGCTTGGCCGGCGTATTCGGATAGATCAGTACCGAATTTTCGTTAAGTACTTTGTGCGCGAGCTGGTTCGTCACTAGCAAGAGCTTGAGTACATCCTCGATATTTGTGTCGCGGACAAAAATGGTTGTTTTGGTATCCTGCTTGACGTCTTTGTCGAAAACAATGTTGATTCCCGCGGTCCGCGCCATGATTTCGAATACCGATTTGAGACCCGTGTCACGAAACTCGAAGGTGACCGGTTGCTTGAAAGCTGTTATTAATACAGGGCCCATTTGTCCGGCCTGTAGTTCCATCTCGGCGATACGCTGGCTAAGCCGGCGCGCATCCCGCTGCGCCGGATTCTCCTGCAGTACCGACCGGACTTCGGATGACGCGGCAGCATAATCATCGCGCTCCAGCAGTTCTTCTGCATGCTTTATCAGCCCCGCATGGCGGCGACCCATGTCAAGCGCCGCCATGCCTGCTTGTGCGCGCTCATTGCGCTGATTTATCCGCAGCACATGGCGATACCCCTGCTCGGCGGTATCCAGATCACCTGAAAATCTGGCCTGGTCGGCGTCGAGCAGCAAACGTCCCGCCACCGCCTCGCGCTGACGCGCGAGAACCGCGCGAATCTCGATATTATCCGGCTCCTTGCGGGCCGCCTCTTCCAGACTGGCAAGGCCGCTATCCATCTGTCCTTCCGCAATGAGCCGTTTACCCTCGACAAACGCCTTATTTGTTGCGCATCCCCCAAAAGTGGCCAGGATCAAGACAATTACAATGTATTTTCCCATTCCGACGGAGTATTCCCTGCCGTTCCACCTGCGGTGGAAAGCATTTGCTTTACGTTGAGTGGAAGATAAGTGAATGTGATATTTTCGTCGTTCACCTCATCCATCCGATATTGGCTGTTGATGCTTTCTCCCGGCTTGACAATATAATTGCGTTCAGCCAAGGCGAGAAACACCTGCGTATCTTCTCCTTCCATAACCTTGCCCAGATATCTGAATTGGAGTGGGGGCGGGGATGGAGGCTGCGGTTTCATCGAAGGCGGGGGCGGAGGCGGAGGCGGCGCCCACGATTGGCGGCTGAAGATATCGCCTGCCTGTGAGCTGAATTTTCTGCGTTCCAGCCGCTCAAGATGCAATTGTTCGGCTTCATTTTCCTCAGTATCAATGTGCACCCGCTTTCGAGGACTCCTTTCTTCAGGTACAGCTTGCTGCCAATCAGTCCCGCTATCGTCTCCGCTAACCCACTGGGTAGCGAGAAGCGTCGCCAGCAATGCTCCGCCCAGCCACAACGTGCGCCCTTGCCTCAACCGTTTCACTTCTTGCCTTCACTCAGGTAGAGGTTGAATTTGAGATTCGCATCCAGCAATTCGGACTCCGCATCTTGACGCTTGAGCCCAACATCGGCCAGCGCCATTGCAGGCACAGTGCGCAGCGTATCGGCGATAAAGCCCCGCACCTGGGCATATTTGCCGCGGACCGGCAGTACCATTTCATAGCGAACCAACTTCACATCCCTTTCATGTACCATCCGATATTCGGTGCCAGTGATCTCCACACCACGTTGCGCCGCAACCTGTACCAGTTCCTTGATCCAAAACGGGGAGGAGTCGATTTTCGGGAAAAAAGCGTAGAAAGCCTGCAATGCCTGATCGCCTTGTATTTTTCTGGTCCTGCCGCGGTTTTCCTGCGCTGGCTCCGCTTTCAGGCGCTGCTGAATTGCTTCCGCTCTCATCATCAGCGCTTTGGACTCCGCCTGCTGCGGCAACACTGCCACAACGAAAAATACTGCCGAGAACACAAACAGTCCAAGTCCGGTTTTTCCGGCAGCGCCAAGCCGCTCCGTTTGCCAACGCAGCCGCAGCAATACATTTCGAGGGAAACTCAAGCCCATGAGGCCGTCAGAGAAAACATCACGGGCCGCTGCGGGTCGTCCCTTTTGACTTCATACTTGAGCAGGTAGGCGTCCTGGAGGACGGGTTCACGCTCTAAAGCACCAACAAAATCGAGCATCGCCGGAATGTTCTTTGCCACACCGCCGATTCGCATCGTCCGGCCAACGGCATCCGGCTGAAGCGACAGCAGAGCCACGTCATGACCTGCCGCGTATTCGACCGAATCGAACAGCGCTTCCCACGGCAAATCAATTTCGCTCATCACTGCATTGGCTTTTTTTACCTCCTGCCTTATTTCACGGCTGCGGTGGCCCGTCAAAATCTGTGGTGTCGTCTCGCGTTGCACCCGCCGGTCCATGCTGGCAATGCGCAAATCCCAATAGGCCACCTCGCCCATGGCTGCCGTGAACTGATACGACACGCCGGCGAAGAGGACGATGCCCAGCAGCATCAGGCCGTATCCGGCATGTCTTGCCATTCCTCCATCGCTTGGAAATTTCAGCTTCAGTCGACGCATCACCCTGCCTCAGCCATGGCAGCAGACAGGTAATGTGGATAATGCTGCGGAGCAGGCCCTTCGATCTGCAAAGGGATAATTCGCCAGCCGCAATCAGCCGGAAGGTTAAGCTCCGAATACTCAGGCGCAAAAAGATAGACCTGTTCGACCGCCTCCCGGCGCGCAGAAAAAAGCAGTGCTTCGCGCTCGAGCGCCGCAAGCAATTCGTCTTCTGCGTTATCCCACATCCTTTGGTTGCTGATTCGCCGCCAGGCGCCATCCTCCAGCGTTGCAAGACAAAGGCGGCCGGTTTCGATCAAGGCAAACCACGCCCGGCTATTATCGAAACGGTTGTGCCAGTGGTCGAATGCCCCCGCGAGGTAAGGTTCCATATTTTTCAACCGCATCTTGTGCCGGGCGGCAAGCTCTTGCAATTGTTCGACAAGGCTGTGCTCTACCGCCGCGCAAACGGCCCCGGCGCCCGGATCCCAGGAACTGACGCTGAGTGACCAGGCCGCCGTGCGCCCTCCATATACCTCACGCATTTGAAAGGCAGCGTATGCGTGCAATTCAGCGGGCGTCTCAATCTTTGACTGCGGAGGTATCACCGCGTATCGCACAAAGTGGTTGGAAATAACGATAGATATCTCGGCGCCCGCTCCATCTTCGGTCAGTTGTTTCAACTGTGTTAGCGCCGGCTCCCAGGCAGGCACACCGGGCATCCGCTCACACACCGCATGCCTGTCGACCTGCCTTGGCTTTATCCCTCGATATGAACGTACCAGGTCGACTCGCTCCGGAGCTAAAAAGACCTGTATCCTGTCACGCCACAATAGTGACACGGTTGGCCTCCTGTAAACTCGTTTGCCCATCCCGTACCATGTTCAGCGCCGCTTCCCGAAGGAAACGCGTACCGCTTCGCCTTGCGGCGTCTTTTATCCGCCGTATGGGTTCGCGCGCGATGATGAGCTCGCGGATTTCATCGTTCAACACCAGCATCTCAGCGATCGCATTGCGCCCGCGATAACCGCTTCCGCGGCATTGGCCGCAGCCTTTGCCGGTGCGGAAGCGGAACGTGCCGGCATGTTCCAAATCAATCCCGGACTCCGCAATCAGTTGCTCGTCCGGACGTTCCTCCATTGCACAATGTGCGCAAAGCAGACGAATCAGCCTTTGTGCCGCGATTCCGTTCAACGCCGAAACGAAACTGTAGGGATCCACTCCCATGTGAGAAAAACGGCCGATGACATCGAACACGTTATTGGCGTGGACGGTGGTGAACACAAGATGCCCCGTCAATGCCGCCTGTATAGCGATCTGCGCCGTTTCCGGATCGCGGATTTCGCCCACCATTATCTTGTCCGGGTCGTGGCGCAGAATGGAGCGCAAGCCACGTACGAAAGTCAGCCCTTTCTTTTCGTTAACGGGTATCTGCAGCACGCCGGGTAACTGGTACTCGATTGGATCCTCGATAGTGATGATCTTGTCCTGGCCTTTGTTGACTTCCGAAATCGCGGCATAAAGCGTCGTGGTCTTGCCGCTGCCGGTTGGGCCAGTGACCAGCAGCATGCCGTACGGCTCGGCGCTCAGGCGGCGTAAATTCGCGATGGTGGGCCGGGTCGAACCCGAGATGATTCAAGCGTCAGGCCTTCAACGTGATCGGCAAGCGCCTGCCGGTCGAGAATACGTAATACTGCGTCTTCGCCGAAAATGCTGGGCATGATGGAGACGCGAAAGTCGATCTCCCGCCCTTGAATTGAAACCTTGAAGCGCCCGTCCTGCGGTACGCGTCGCTCGGCAATATCCAGATCGGACATCACCTTGATGCGCGAAATGACCTGTTCCGCCAGGTCTGCACCCTGCATTACGCCGATCATTGTGAGTACGCCATCGATCCGGTATTTGATTGACAATGCACCGGGTACCATTTCGAGGTGGATATCGCTTGCCTGCGACTTGTGCGCGTCGTACAGCGTGGAATGCACCAGCCGTATAACCGGACTGGTGCCTTCGTTGATTGTCTTCAGTGAAAGGTTTTCCTCACCCGATTGCGCAGAACCATGCTCCGCCGCGGGCAGCACGCTGTCCATCGCGCGCATTGTCTGCTCCTGCTGCGCAAAAAAGGCAGACAGATCGGCCGGATGGACCAGATGCCACATCATCGGGACATCGATGCATTCCTCAGCCCACGCTGCCAGATTGGGAGAAAAAGGGTTCCCTACGGCAAAAATATAGCGTCCCTCCTGACGGAGTAAAACGCATTCCTTGCTAATGGCTTCGCTGAAAGACAATATCTCGAATGCGGGAGCTGGCTGATCGCAGGTTTTCCATGGTCAACACGGGCATCCGAAGCAACCGGCCCAGTTCCGCAACGAGGTGATCCGGCTCGCATCCGTACGTTTCTTCCAGAATGCTGATCACCGAAACGCCTCGCTTCGACGCCTCGTTGCGCGCCTCAGCAAGCTGATGCACATCAATGGCTGGTATGGCGGGCGGGGGCTGGGACACCAACCCGACTCCGCAGGATTTTTCCTGACGCAACGGTGACGTGAATTCCATTTGTCCCAAATCACTTTGCTTGCTCACTGCTTACCCCGACAGATACGTTCGTAATCGAATCTCTTCACACTATTATTGAACGATTCAGGAATAGACCACCGAAAGAAGAACGTGAAGTTCAGCCCGCAATTCCGCTTTTACCGATGTAGCCTCATAGAGCGCCCCTATCGGAAGCAACGGAGTAGAAATTCAGCAGCTACTTTCTGCCCGTTCGTATCGGCGTATCCGCCGATACCTGACGGTGGATATATCGATCAACAGGTAACCGGTATGGCTGAGACGCTATAGCCGCAGAACCTGCGAATGCATGAGAGAACGGTCGCCGCCGATATCCGGACGTGCAAGCCTGTTATGAAGAGCAGCCTGATTAACTCACCCGACACTTCCTGCCAACTGGAAAATTGGCATATACATGAGGATAATGATTCCCCCGATCACGCCACCGATCACAGCCATCAACAATGGTTCGATCAGCTTGGTCATCCACTCGACCCAGCGTGCAATTTCTTCATCGTGAAAATTTCCGATGCGCTCCATCATGTCCCCCATGAGGCCGGTCCTCTCGCCAACCCGCAACATACGATTGCCAACAGCGGTGGTCAGCCCTTCCGCCTCCATTGCACTGGAAATCGTTTTTCCTTCACGGATGCGGGCGGCGGCAGCTTGAACTCTTGGCCTGAAGTGCGGCTGAAGCAGGCCGGCAACCATTTCCAGCGCTTTGACGATGGGGATGCCCCCGCGCAATAACATACCCAGAGTCCGGTAAAAACGCGCAAGCTGATAAACCCGCATGCGCTCCCCGATGGCGGGGATGCGCCATAATTGCTGTGCCATTCGCACTTTGAAAGATGGCCGGGTTATCGCGTAGCCAGCAATAGTCAGGGTTGCCATTGCGAGCCCTGCCATTTGCCAGCCCTGCTCATGCACAAAATGCCCCCAACGGATCAGCAGCATGGATAGCCAGGGCAAATCCGTTCCGACATCCTCATAAATGGCGCTGAACTTTGGCACCACGAAAATCAGCAGAAATGTCGCTACCAGCAGCCCGATTATCAGCAGGAGAACCGGATAAATGGAGGCGCCTATCAGTTTCTTTCGAACCAGGTCCATCTGGTTCTGATAGGTGATGAAACGTGTCAACGCTTCAGGCAGGTCGCCGGTGCGTTCGCTCGCCCGTGCGGTAGCAATATAGAGAGGCGGGAAGGCTTGCGGATAGAGTTCCAGCGCCCGCGAAAAGGTGATTCCCTCGTAAAGCCGCGCAAGAAGCCCTTCGATGATTTTGCGCACCCCGGCATCCTGCTCCTTATCGGCGAGTGTCTCGATGCTCTCCACCAGGCTGAGCCCGGCTACCAGCAGGGAAAGCAACTCCTGACTGAAGTGTGCAAGCGGAAACCGTAGTCTGGGCTTTGGCATCCAACCAGTGAATCTTCGCCGGATATTCAAAACCATCCCGCCCCGCGCCGTAACCTGAAGGCGAACATCCTCCTCACTATCGGCGTCGAGTTCCAGGAATACTGTGCCCTGTCCGGCAAGCACGGCTTTTACTTCATATCGCATCGCAACCTACCAGTTCGTGATATCCGCTGCTTCACCCGTACCACCCGGCTGGCCATCCTTACCGTAGGAAAATAAATCATATTCCCCATGCTCACCGGGATATTTATAGACGTATAGCTTTCCCCAGGGATCGGGTGGCACTTGCTTTTTGAGGTAAGGCCCCTGCCATTTCAGTTCGTTGGATGGGCGTGTCATCAATGCATCCAACCCTTGTTCAGTATTTGGATAGTGCCCGGTATCCAACCGATATTGATCCAGCGCTTTTTCGAGAGAATCAATCTGGGCTTGAGCCATCTTCACCTCGGATTTTCCCACTTGGGAAAAATACTTGGGCGCCACATAACCCGCCAGCAAACCGATGATGACCATTACAACCAGCAACTCAAGCAGCGTAAATCCATATGACGCCCGGGCGAACCGCTGGGTGCGCCAATGCTTCATCTAGTACCCCTCAATTTACTCATAGGCTTTGCAGAACTACGCAGAGTGTAAGCGCCTTGCTGACAAAACGATTACAGAAAATGGCGAAGCGGCTGAAACGATGGGACTAAATGCCAACGGGGTGGCATTCGTGATGCTTGCAAGCCCTGCTGCGACCTGGCGGTGGCGGCTTGATCGCAGAGGTTTTATATAGAAAAAACAGTAAACGCAAAACCCCGTATAAAAAATGTGGGCATTATATAGCAAAATCAGCAGAAGATGGGCAGGGGAACTAATCAATTGTCCGAGCTATGGAACGAAGGATACGTTCCTGGACACATCTGATCGTTGAGCGTTCGAAAAAAGAAGGCGCCGGTGACGAGTACAACGAGGTTCACGCAAAGTGCAAGATATGCTGGTATGTGCAGGACAAATGCAGGCGATGCCAGAATCCCTCGGGAGAGTCAAAAGAAATAAACCGTCTTCAATGCCCTAAAATAAGCGGCTCGCTCGAATTGAACCTGGTAATTGACCGCTCATTTTTCAGTTTGGCGCCCGAAAAGACTTCTTACGCCGTCTCACCTTCACCATTTTGAGTGAGTTCGCCACAGGGCGGATTTAGGATAATCAATTTACGGTGTTCTGTGCCACTCCGTCCAGCAACTTGATGAAGTTTCGTTTCGGCTTGAACTGAACCCGCAGCCCGGCCAAGTAATCGCCGAATTGCGGTGACTGCCTCTGCATTTTCATCAACCCACCTATCTTACAGATCAGCCTGATCGCCTCCTCGTAGGCAGCATTGCTGGTCTGCTCTACGATGCGAGGTACTACCCTCCGGTAGAGACTGACGGCATCTGCCGGACGCGAAGATTCAAGCTTTCCGGCCAGCGCAATCAATAGATTCCGATCGCAAATACCTGCGTGTGCAGACGTCCAGGCCGCATCCAGATCTTTCTCCCACAAAGCGATTTCCACCCGCAGGGAGTAATTGGGAGCCAATGGTTTCGGCTTCCATGCAGTCATCACCGTTGCCTCGCGCGCGATCACTCCTGCAACCTTGGTCAGCGCCCGGTCACGCTGCTCGGCCCACTTGCCGAGCTTGTCGGCGACATCGCGCAGTTTCTTGTAGTGTTCGAGAATTGGCTGCTCCTCGAACTGAATCCAGGTGAGTTGTAGCGCCTCGTCATTCCGTTTGCGCTTGAGGTAGGCCGCCACCAGGAAGTCCCGCAGACGGTTGTCGGGGTGATCGGGAAATGCCTTCAGGCCACGTTCCGCCCACTCCAGCGCCTTGTCGGGCTGCCTGGCCTTGGTCCAGATCTCGGCGATGTCGAGATAGCGATAGCTGAACGAGAGGTCCCGCGACTTGATCGCCACCAGTTCCTCGACGTCGCCGCTGGCCTCGGCCAGCCGTTCCATGATTCGAGTGATGGTGGTCCGGTGGGCATCATAGCCATTCCTGACCATCTGGGGCTTGATCTTGCTCCATTCGGCTTCCGCCAGCTCTCGATACCGCCGCAGGCCTTCCTTGCCAAGCGCAGCGCAATAGGTGGTCGCATCGAAACTGCACAGGCCGAACGGCAGTGTGGTCTCGAAACGGAAAAGGCGCTCGGCCAGATCTGTGGGTTCCGGCTGCGCCATGACACAAGCCTTCAGATGTAATTCGCCCAGGCGGTAGACAACGTCACCGATTTCGCCATCCGAGTCGTCGATTTGCTCCAGGGTGTTCTCGACTCGCTCGATGGCGTATTCGGCCAGTTCCACCAGTGTTGCCGCGGTATCGGGTTTCAACAGTTCCGCCAGTGAATCCGCCACTTGGTCGATGCCCCCCGCGAAGTCGCCCACCTCATGCCAATCAACATGCCCTTGGATGCGCGTTGCGCTATCGATGGCCCGCTGGAATGCCTTGGTCACGTTGCCGCCACCGCCGGTACGCTCGGCCTTGAGCAACAGGGACTGATAGAGCCGGTCATCGCGCTGGGCGACATCCAGCAACAACTCGATCAAGACATCCTGTTGCTGGGTAGTCAGATACTCCTTGATATCACGCCACGGGTCGCGCCGCTTCTTCTTGCCAGATCCGGCGCCGGATTTTAAAGTAGCCGAATTTTCCGCAAGCCACGCCAAGCCGACAGCTACGCAATGCTTGCAAAAATAGCCATCGGCTGCACGCGGACAAGTGCAGTCGTAGGCCAAATCTCCCTCGTCATCCCACAGTTTGACCTGGTAGGATTTAGTGCCTTCGACCTTGGCAGTAATTTTTTCGTCGGTGACCCGCAGGCGTCCGACCGCGCCGGCGGAAGCATACTCTTCGCCACGCTGGTATGCGGTCCTACCAGCGAGGTCTTCGAGGGAGGCGCAAGTGATCAGGTCATCGAGCATCTTGGTATCTCTGTTATCGGCATAAATTTTGATGCCTACTCTGCGTCACCACAAGTTTCTTCGTAGATGACACGTATGGCTTTCTCCAGTAAATCCAATACGACATCATATAGCGTCCCGCATTCCCGCCTTTCCAGGCTGGGAGTCAGCAAATGATGCGGTTGGAAAACTTTGTATTATTCCTTCTCCGCGGCAGGCGGGCAAGATAAGCAGCGCGCTTGAATGAATTGAATTAAGAACAATTGTTCTCTATAATGAGAACAATTGTTCTTAATTCATTCTCATCATGCAACAACTCGATATCTTTTCCTACCTCGGCAAGCTTCAGGACTACTATGCCCGGGAAAGAATCATTCCCTCGACAACCCAATTGTCCGTGCTGTGGGATGGAAAGGCACGTTCCTGGACACATCAGATCATTCAGCGTTTAAAAGAAGAAGGCTTTCTGGAAAATGCGCCGGGAGGCCGCTTACGCCCGGGGCCCCGCTTTTTCGAGCGAACGGTCGGGCACACGGTCCGGGCGGGACTGCCTCAACAGGCTTCCGATGTTCAGCCTGAATTGCTGCGCATAGATGACTATCTTATCGAAAATCCCTCCCAAACCATTCTGTTTCCCGTCAAAGGCGATTCGATGGTTGATCTGGGAATACTCGAGGGCGATATGGTGATTATTGAACGCAGTCATTCAGCTTCCCCCGGCCAGGTTGTATTGGCAATCGTGGATGACGAATTCACGCTCAAAGTCCTGTCCAAAGATCAAAAAGGTTATTACCTCGAAGCACGCAACGACAGGCGAAGCAAGGACTATCCGCCCATCCGGCCCGAGCAGAAACTGGAAATCTACGGGTTTTATGTCGGCCTGTTTCGAAAAACCCGGATTGCGGGGCATCGCCTCAGTTCCAACCGGTAATCGATGAAGCTTTCATCATGTCAATGCTCGCCTCCCCGCCTTCGCTTTTACAGATCGAAGCTCGATTCAAAAACAGAATCTGGCGCGGAGATGCATTGGGATCTTCGACTGATCCGGTTATTTCCAGCGGCTTCGATAAGCTGGATAAGGAACTGCCCGGAGGGGGATGGCCTACGCGCAGCCTGACCGAATTATTGCTGCCGGCGGAAGGGGTGGGGGAAATAAGATTATTGAGCCAACCGCTTGAGCAGACCACCCGGAACGGGAGGAATATTCTTTTGGTGAGTCCGCCTTATATTCCTTATATGCATGCATGGGAACATCTGGATATTGATAGCCGGCGCATTGTGATTGTCAGGGTTTACAAGCCTGCCGAGCGATTATGGGTGCTTGAACAAGGCATCAAGAGCGCCGCCTTCGGGACTGTTATCGGCTGGCTACCCGAGGTAAGCCAGCAGACGACGCGCAGGCTGCAAATCATTGCACGAACCGCCGCCAGCCTCATTTTCCTGTTCCGGCCGGTAAGCGCGCAATTTGAACCCTCCGCTGCCCCGTTAAGAATACTGCTCGGCTCAGGGCGAAGACATACTCTTTCCTTGTACTTGCTGAAGCGCCGGGGTACTCCGGTCGCCTTGCCGATTCGCATCTCTCTCCCCTGGACCAGACGTTTCTCCAGCCTCGCCGCATCTCCATCCGCTTCAGCCCGACCCAATGCTGTGGATCGCTCTTCATTGCCCGACATTATCGCTTGACTGGATTGAACGCCGGTTTCCCGCCGCGTTAATTCCCGCCATGGCGGTGACCGTTCGCAAAGGTAATCAGGTATATATCCAGCAGGCCAACAAGCCGGCGCAACAGCAGGGCGTGATGGCTCATCAATCCCTGGCCAGTGCTTTGTCTCTTTTTCCCCACCTGGTAGTGGTGGAGCATGACCCGAATGAAGAAATGAAAGCGCTGCGGGAAGCGGCGTATGCCGCATTACGTTTCACGCCAAGTATTGTGATGCAAGACAGCGGCCTGATTGCCGAAGTCTCCGCCAGCCTGAAATTGTTTGGCGGTCTGAAAAAGTTATGCCAATTACTCAACCGGGCAGTGGCTGCGCAAGGCTTGCAACTTTGCGCAGGTGTTGCTCCTACCGCCGGGGGAGCATGGCTGCTGGCGCGATCCGCATCGCCGCAAACCGTGATCAATGGGGCAGGTGTCAAATTCCGCTCATTGCTCGATTCCTTACCCGTCAGTTTGCTGGAATCGGCCCAGCCTCATCTTGAAGTCATTCACGGCATAGGCTGCAAAACGCTGGCTGAGTTACAGCAGTTGCCACGCAGCGGAATAGCACGCCGATTTGGTCCGGATCTGCTGGCGGAACTGGACCGTGCCTACGGCGACTCTCCGGATCCACGAAAATGGCTTGAAGTACCGGAATATTTTCAGCAAAAGATGAGGCTGATGGCGCAAGTTGAAAGTGTCGAATTATTGCTGGTTCCCGTGCAGCGCATGATCGAGCAGATGTGCGGCTGGCTGGCTTCCCGTCACGCGGCGGTTTCGGCATTTTCATTCGTTCTGCATCATGAATATTCTCTCCGCCAGCCGCATAAATCCACTCCCATAAACATAAGGCTCTCCGAACAAAGCAGCGACTCCAGGCATTTAATGATTTTGCTCCGCGAACGCCTGGAGCGTACAAAAATACTCGCCCCGGTTTGTGAACTGGAGTTGGCAGCCGACGAAATCACAGCGGGGGCGGATGCTAATCTGGAACTGTTCCCCACCGCGCAATCAGAATCGACTTCACTGAACCGGTTTATCGAGAAACTTTCCTCCCGCCTGGGGCCGCAAGCCATCACGGGTTTAAAGGTTATCTCCGACTACCGCCCTGAATGCAGCCAGAGATTTGAGCTACTGGAAACGGGTGGAATGAATGGATTGAGGGAAGCACATCGGGAAACAATCCCGGAGGAACTGGTCCGCCCCGCCTGGCTGATGGACCCCCCCCTGGAACTGAGGGTGCAACGCCGCCAACCGGTCTATGGCTCGCCCTTGAAACTGATTGAGGGGCCGGAACGGATCGAGGCGGGGTGGTGGGATGATGCGCTGATCGCACGCGATTATTTCATTGCGGAAAATGAGCTAGGCCAATTGTTATGGATCTACTGCGAGCCCACTGCGGCAGAACAGGATAAAAAAGGCGAAGAAAACAAGAGTTGGTATTTGCAGGGACTATTTGGATAACATGTATTCCCCTCCTTCTTACCCCCCTTACGCTGAACTTCATTGCTGTTCCAGCTTCAGCTTCCTGAAGGGAGCCTCCCTGCCGGAAGAGCTGGTTGAACGTGCTGTAACCCTGGGTTATACCGCACTGGCCATCACTGATGAATGCTCCATGGCGGGGGTGGTGAGAGCCCACTCCGAGGCCAGGAAAGCCGGCCTGCATCTTCTGATCGGCAGTCAATTCATTCTGGAGGATGGATTACGGCTGGTCTGCCTGGCCATGAACCGGGAGGGCTACGGCAATCTATGCGAGTTGATAACACTGGCAAGGCAACGTGCCGTAAAAGGGACTTACCGTATAAGCCGCGCAGATTTCGAAAGCTGCCCCGATGCGCCTCATCTCGCTCTGTTGCAAGATTGCCTGATCTTATTGATCCCCCGTTTCAATCAGGCGGACAGTTCTTTAATAGAAGACATGAACTGGGCGCTGTCACTATTTCCCGAACGCTGCTGGGCCGCTGTCGAACTATTGCTTCATGCCGGCGAAGATCTGTTGTTCGAGAGAATACGGCAAGCATCGAATATCACCGGCATGCCACTCGTAGCCGCGGGGGACGTGCATATGCATGACAGCTCCCGCAAACCTCTGCAAGATACCATGACCGCCATTCGTCTCGGTAAACCGCTGAGCGAATGTGGTTACGGATTGCAGCCTAATGCGGAGCAACATCTGCGTACAAGATTGCAACTGGGACAAGTCTACCCGCCGGAACTCTTGCAGGAGACGGTTTCAGCTTGCGGCACGTTGTACCTTTTCGCTGGATGAGTTGCGTTATGAATACCCCGAAGAACTGGTCGAGACGAATGAAACGCATGCGGCCTACCTGCGGCGCATGGTCGAGGAAGGCATGGCGAGACGTTTCCCGAACGGACCTTCAGACAAGGTCAGAAAACAGGTCGAGCATGAGTTGCAATTGATCGCCGAGCTTGATTATGAGCCTTACTTCCTGACGGTATTCGATATCGTAAGATTCGCCCGATCAAAGGACATCCTCTGCCAGGGCCGCGGATCGGCGGCCAATTCGGCAGTCTGCTATTGCCTGGGTATTACCGAGATTGATCCGGAGCGCAGCGATCTGTTGTTTGAGCGGTTCATTTCCAGGGAACGTAACGAACCGCCTGATATCGATGTCGATTTCGAGCATCAGCGTCGCGAGGAAGTCATCCAGTATATCTACGAGAAATATGGCCGGGACCGTGCCGCTATCGCCGCGACGGTCGCCACCTACCGTACACGTTCCGCAATTCAGGACATCGGCAAGGCTTTGGGACTCGATATCGAAAGGATCAGGCGGCTATCCGCTTCCTTGGCCTGGTGGGATAAAACTTCGGATATTCGCCAGCGCCTGGCCGAGAACGGCTTCGATCCCGATAGTCCGGTCATCCAGAAGCTGATTCAATTGATTCCAGTCTTGTATGGATTCCCGCGCCATTTGTCCCAACATGTAGGCGGCTTTGTCATTTCGCGTGACAAGCTGTGCCGTATCGTGCCCATCGAGAACGCCGCCATGGCGGACCGTCGCATTATTCAATGGGATAAGGACGATCTCGCAGCGGTAGGGCTGATGAAAATTGACGTGCTCGCGCTAGGCATGCTATCGGCCATCCGCCGCACGCTCGATCTGGTTTCCGCCCGGCGTGGCACGCCATTCCGGATGCAGGATATTCCGGCAAAAGATGAGGCAACGTTCGACATGATCTGCAAGGCCGACACTATTGGCGTCTTCCAGATCGAATCCCGCGCTCAGATGTCCATGCTGCCGCGCTTGAAACCACGGACTTTCTACGATCTGGTCATAGAAGTCGCCATCGTCCGTCCAGGACCGATTCAAGGGGACATGGTGCATCCTTATCTGCGCCGCAGACAGGGATTGGAAGACGTTGATTACCCAAGCGAAGAAGTGAAATCCGCCTTGAAGCGCACCTTGGGCATACCGATTTTCCAGGAACAGGTAATGCAATTGGCAATACTTGCTGCCGGCTTCACCTCGGGCGAAGCAGATCAACTGCGGCGCTCCATGGCTGCCTGGAAAAAGAAAGGGGGGCTCGGCCCCTTCCATAGGAAAATAATCGATGGAATGACCAGCCGTGGTTATACCATCGAATTTGCTGAACGGATCTTTCGTCAAATAGAAGGCTTTGGCGAATATGGATTTCCTGAATCTCATGCGGCAAGTTTTGCGCTGCTGGTTTATGTGTCGGCCTGGCTTAAATGCCATGAACCCGCCGCCTTCCTGTGCGCAATGCTGAACAGTCTGCCCATGGGTTTTTACAGCGCCTCGCAATTGATTCAGGATGCCAGACGGCATGATGTCCGCATCATGCCGGTAGACGTGACGGTCAGCGATTGGGATTGCACAATTGAGGAACAGATCGACAAGACCTTGCAATCTGCACAGCCTGATGTCCGGCTGGGATTGAACAGGGTAAAAGGGATTGGCCTGGAGGCTGCCAAACGCATCGTTGAGGCAAGAAAGATTTCACCTTTTGAAAATCCAATCGATCTGGCAAACCGCGCATCTCTGAATACTTCAGAAATTCGCGCCCTCGCCAGTTCAGACGCGTTAAACACCTTGTCAGGGCATCGGCGCCACGCCCTATGGGCGGTGGCGTCTCACATAAAGCAACGGGATCTGATGAGAGATGCTCCCGTAAGGGAAGCATCGCCAGCCATTACCGCTGCACGGGAAGGAGAGGAAATCATGGCTGATTACGCCAGCATGGAACTCACCCTGCGCAGACACCCGCTCGCCTTGTTGCGCCCGAAACTGGCCAGGATGAATCTGAATTCGGCCATCGAGCTGGATAATTACCCGACGGGGCGGCTGGTTCGAACCACTGGCATCGTCACATGCCGACAGCGCCCTGGAACTGCAAGCGGCGTAGTGTTTGTGACACTCGAGGATGAAACCGGGATAACGAATGTGGTGGTATGGAACCAGCTTGTCCTGAAACAACGGCGTGAAATATTAAACTCACGGCTTTTAACGGTGTATGGGGTATGGCAATGCGAAGGCGAAGTCAAACATGTCATTGCCAAACGACTGGTGGACCACAGCCATTTGCTGGGTAATCTCAAGGTCGAAAGCCGGGATTTTCATTAGCCCAGAATGAATGTCTCTATACTTAGAAAGGCGAAAACAAAGCTTTGTGCAAAGTGCATCGATTCGACCAACACGGAACTTGAATTCGTATTATTTCACTTGACGATGGTTACTCCAACCGCATCATCTAGCCGCCTTATAACGTTCTATAATATCTCAGGTTGCTGCTCGTTCTTGGCTTAGCATCGCAGATAGCGGCAGTGCATATGAAACCTTGGAAAGTTGATTAAATCCATAAGTTAACTGAAAGTATAATGATCGATAACATTTTGCGAGAATAGGTATGGATGCCTCCTGTGGACCTCAAAACGATGACTGACGACGGCATGGCTCAACTTCTTCGGCTGGGGATGGATAATGATGGCACAGCTTTCTTAAGCTCGATGATGCTGTTGATACTCATAATTGGAGTGATACATGCGTTCTTCTTCACCGAAGACGGTTTGATGATGTGGCCAGTGGTGGTGGTCCTTATGAGTCTCGGTGGATATCTCTTGTTGACCTGATTCCCTTCCATTAGCTCTTTGGCAAACCCGCCTCCATGCTGTCCGCGGGGCGGGCTCTATGCGCTATGCGCACCGGGCCTAAAGTCCCGGCCATCCGGTTACGATCCCTTTTGCAAACTTCCTCATAAAGATTTTCGCGTTCCCAGGCTGTGAAAAAACCCGTCACATAGATTTCGCCGCTCCTGCAGGGGCAACGCCCAAATATATTTGACTTTATTTCATATTTCTATTATCGTAGAAGTATGGAAACGAAAGAAGCCGTAACCGCACTCGCGGCACTTGCCCAGGAAACACGCCTCTCAGTTTTCCGCCTGCTCGTTGAGGCGGGTCCCGAAGGCATGTCGGTGGGCAGCATCGGTGAAAAACTCGGTGTAGCCCCTGCTACCCTGTCCTTTCACCTGAAGGAACTCAGCCATGCGGGTCTGGTGACATCGCGCCAGGAAAGCCGCTTCATCTACTACATGGCCGACTTCGCGCAAATGGCGGCGCTGATGACGTTTCTTACCCAGAACTGCTGCAAGGGCATGCCGCAGGAGTGCCTGTCGGTAATGGAAACGGCGCTCGAAGGTTGCTGTGCGCCATCGCAAGTTAAACGTAAACCCGAAAGGAGCAAATCATGAAACGCTTTCATGTACATGTTGCCGTGGATGATCTCAACGCAAACATCCGCTTTTATTCGGCAGTATTCGGGACCGAGCCTTCGGTGCGCAAGCCGGACTACGCAAAGTGGATGCTGGAAGATCCCCGCATCAATTTCGCTATTTCGCAGCGGGGCGCAAAGGCGGGCCTGGACCATCTCGGGCTCCAGGTGGATACGGACGAAGAGCTCAGCGCATTGCGCAGCCAAGTGGCTGCTGCGGAAATCAGCCGGCATGAGCAGCCGGATGCAACCTGCTGCTACGCGCGCTCTGATAAATACTGGATCACTGATCCGCAAGGAATTGCCTGGGAAACTTACCACACGCTAGGCGAGGCTGAGATATACGGCGCGGATAGCCCGACGAAAGCAGATGAAGCAGCCGCGTGCTGCGCCCCACCGTCAAAGACGGTTAAGGCCGAAAATCGTAAAGCCGCCGCGAAGTGCTGCTAGGCGCCAATAGCCGGCGGTTCGAGTAAAGCAAGGGGATGGTGATGCGGAGCCCACGATGACGGATTAGCTTCTGCATCGCCATCTCCGTTCTTTGGGAGATTTTGGAGAAGCCGGCTCAAGAGGAGGCTGATCTTTCTGCGGCGCTGACTTCCTTGTTCATCGTGCTGCTCATCTATGTAGCAACTCATCTTGATTCTGAAAACGACTGGGCTGTTTGTTGCGACAGCCTTGATTAAGACGACTACGAACGCTGGCTTTCCCTCCACTGTACAGAAGTAATGCCGCGATGAGTCCTATTGTCCTTGACTCCGTACTGACTTGCCCCCACTGCGCTTTGCCAAGCAGGAGGCGATGCCTACGGATGCCTGCCAGTTCTTCTATGAGTGCAGCAACTGCAAGAGCTTGCTGCGTCCCAATCCGGGGGACTGCTGCGTATTCTGCTCCTTTGGTTCGGTGAAGTGCCCGCCCATCCAGCAGCAGCGTGGCTGCTGCGGATAGCAAACCAGCTTAGCGCTATTTTACAAGCCAGCCATCCGCTAACCTGGCATGCCTTCGCCTGTCATGGCCTCTGATTCTCAAGCTGTTTGCTTGAGGCCGCAACTGCTAGAGAGCCCAAGATCTTGACGCTTCAGGGGCTTAACGGCATTCCCGCACGAACTCCCTCCCCAAGCGCCCCCCAATCCTCTGCGCGCATGGAGCTATATGAAGCTGGTTAACCGCATGAAATACCAACCCGCTTCCTTGGAACATCACAGTTTAATTTAGGGATGCTAGTCATCACTTTTATAAAACTTGTTTTTCCTGCATTGCCATCTATAAATGAAATTCCTGCCGCGACTATAGTTCGACTGTTAAGAAAACAACCAGCGCCAGGGGGACTGTTTAATGCAATGGGCATTGGCCCGGCACCAAAAAGGAGTCCGCCATGTTCCACATCACCATACTTGCACTTGGCGCAATCATTGCAAGCAATGCTTTCGCAGATCATCAGGCGATAAACGCCGAGGCCGGTCCGGTTGGCCCCGACAGTGCCCCGGCCGTAAGTTACCAAATGCATAAAGAGATCAAGTTGCCGAACAAAACCGGGCATTCCACCCGACTGGCTGCGGTAGATACCCAGGATAAGCCGCGTTGCGCCGCGGATGGCGTGTGTAACCTTGCTGTGTGCAGCGCGGCACAAGATCCGGATTGTCCCGAGGACCTGCCGCCGGGCGCGGGAGCCGAACCTGCAACCACTCCGGCGGTTTCTCTTGAAACCGTTGATTGCACCAGCACGCAATCTGTGGATATCCTCGCCGTAGCCTGGAATTTGGTAGATGACTGGGCCAACTTTGATCGCACGATCGAATCTGCTACCGGTTCCAATCTGGGTAACTGCATTCGCGGCCGATTCAGGGATAACGCCCGTGTGATCTGCGAGCAACAGACCAACTGCAACAACAGAGGCCGTTGCGTTTTGGGCCGGTCTTCACCTCTGAACCAGACCACCCGGATTTTCGGCACTTTCTTTAACAATATTGCCAACGCTCCGGCCCCGGACCGCCGTGCCTGCTATGCGGCTCTGCTGACGCATGAATTCTCGCATTCCTGTGATCGAGTCTTTGAGAAGCCGCGCGCCGAAGCCCGCGAGGCAGCCGCTTTTACTTATTGGCGGACACGCTTTCCTGGTACATCGGGCTGGACCAGGACTGGCACCAATGGAACAGGTTGCGGCCTGGATTGAGCTTTTATTGGGGGACATTAGCTGCGGAATAAAATTTCGTTTCCAGCCTTCCTGCTGAGCCAACCAGGAAACATGCTCTTCTTGATATCAGGATTCACTGACACAACCAACTCTTAGCCCCAGTCATCCCATCCATTGCTAGCCCAACTTGGAGAAATGTATGGAAAGCACTCAGAAGATCACCCCATGCTTGTGGTTTGATGATCAAGCAGAAGAGGCAGTTGAGTTTTATACCGGTATTTTTCGAAATTCAAAGATACTGAACATTTCCCGCTATGGAGAAGCAGGCCATGAGATACACGGAAAACCAGCGGGAACCGTAATGACTATAGCATTCGAACTTGATGGACAGACTTTCACGGCGCTTAATGGTGGCCCGGAGTTCAAGTTTAATGAGGCCATCTCGTTTCAAGTCAATTGTGAGACTCAAAAAGAAGTGGACTATTACTGGCAGAAGTTGTCCGAGGGCGGAGATGAAAAAGCACAGCAGTGCGGCTGGCTCAAGGACAAATATGGTGTTTCCTGGCAAGTTGTTCCCGGCGTTTTGGTCGAGATGCTGAATGACCCCGATTCCAAAAAATCGCAAAGAGCCATGGAAGCCATGCTTCGCATGAAGAAAATCGACATTGATGAACTAAAGCGCGCATATGCTGGATAGCTTTGGGTGCTTGAAAGAACAACGGCGCCACAAGCCCGGAATCACTCGGCTGTAGCCGACCCCGGCGCTGCCCCCAGGTAGACGAATCATTCCATCGAATTGCACGTAGGTGAAAACACGATGACAACGAATAATACAAAAAACGAGATTGACACTCAGTCTCTTGAAAACGTGGGCAAGTTATTGTCCAATCAATCGGTTCTCGGGGAACCTGAACCTTGGGAAAAGTGGGAAACCCAGTTGTGCTTGTGGAGCATAGGCATCGGTATAGCGGGGCTTGTAATCCTGGGTGTTCTAGTAGACCTGTTCCTGCTCCCCGGATAAACGGATGAAAGCCGATCTGGAGGTCCGGTTGATACATGACGGCATCAAGTGGATCGCGTACCACCAAAGTTTCGAAGCCTGTGGAGATACTCTGCTCGAGCTGGACCAGGACCTGACCCGATGTCTTCTGGATAGGCAATTATTCCCCGACAATACCCACGTTACCGTATTCATGGCTTTTGACTATAACTGTATCCCCACCTGGATACGGCAGTACGCCTATCATTACTTCAACCGCTACGTCCGGTTGAATTTGAAATCACCCAACTGAACTGAAAGGGCAGTAAACCGGAGCAGGAAATAAGCGAAATGAACAGAAAATGGTATTCCGGCATGGCAAGAACGGAAGACTGGTGGGCTGTCTGGCTGGGGCTCACCATGTTCCTGGCAAGCGTCAGTTCACTCTGGGGATTGGATCTGACCGGGTGGATGGCAAAACCCAACACCTGGGTATGGGGAAAATTTTCCTTTGACGCTGTATTGAAAGCCAGCGGCAAACAGGGCTTGCATCCAATATTGTCATGGCTGGTAACCTATCTGGTATTCACCACGCTGACTTGTCTAGCCGCGTGGGCGATGAAATTCGATCTAAAACGGTTCGTCGCCGGATGGACCGTGCTTTTTGTAATGACCTGGGTCATATGGATCATTGGACAGGAAGCGCATTTCAAGGTACCGGTTAATGAGTTCGCCAAGTTCGGCTTATCCTGGGGATTATCTCTTGGAGGTGGTTTCTCTTATCTGCTGGCCCTCTTGATCGGGCTGATCATCGGAAACTTTTTCAAGGGTACGGCGGGGTTTCTCAGTGAAGCTGCGAAACCGGAATGGTTTATCAAAACAGCAATCGTCTTTCTGGGTATTAAAATCGGCGTCATGTCCATGGAGGCGGCCGGTTTCATTACCGAGCTCGTCATAACCGGCGTTGCGGCTACCTTTGTTGCATACATGTTGTTCTGGCCGATTGTCTATGCTCTCGGCCGTAGAGTGTTCCATCTATCACGTGACGCTTCGGCCGTACTCGCTTCCGGCATTTCCATTTGCGGCGTATCGGCTGCGATTGCCACCGCCGGCGCCATTCGCGCCCGCCCTGTAATTCCAGTTGTCGTCTCGATACTGGTCGTGATCTTCGCCATGTTCGAGCTCATCATCCTGCCTGGTTTTTATACCGCATTAGCCCGAACCAACCCATCGTTAATGGATCTGCCCTGGGATTGACGGTCAAAACCGATGGCGCGGATGCAGCAGCCGGGGCAATGCTCGATGAACTGATGCGGGCAAATGCCGAGGCTAATCTAGGTGTGAGATGGAAGGAAGGCTGGATTTTAATGGCTTCACTAACCACTAAAATCTGGATTGATATGTTTATTGGCGTTTGGGCTTTTGTATTGGCGCTTGTATGGGTATACAAAGTGGAGCGTCAGCCCGGGCAATCGAAAATCGGAGTCATGGAAATCTGGCACCGGTTTCCCAAATTCGTTTTGGGCTACCTTCTCGTGTGGTTTTCATATATCACGATTGCTTCCTCCGGACCGGAAATTGCCAAAACTTTGCATCAAGCCGCGACCCCGGTAGAAGGGTCGATGCGTACCATGATGTTCATGCTGACTTTTCTCAGCATTGGCGTCATAACCGATTTCAGCAAACTCAGGGGAATGGGTAAATTCGCATTACTTTATGCAATGCTTTGTTCGGGATCATCGCCCCGATCGCCTATGGCGTTGCATGGATATTTCATCGGGGGATGATGCCGCCTACTCTTTAATAAACGCTGCCGGGAAATGGAGTCCGGGTAGCATGGGCGAACCGGAACGCCTTATCGAACGATGACGCTTGAACACCTGCCGTGTTATT
Organism: uncultured beta proteobacterium; assembly: GCA_963831395.1. Taxonomy (GTDB): domain Bacteria; phylum Pseudomonadota; class Gammaproteobacteria; order Burkholderiales; family Nitrosomonadaceae; genus Nitrosospira. Next base: position 289 of record CAWHQD010000031.1, on the reverse strand, counting down.
CCCCCTTGAGCTTCAATCGGGTTGATTCACCCATTTCCAAAGCGCACCTCATCTCCGCTCCTTCGGTTACTTTTTCATTAAAGCGATTCGCCTGCGCTTGCACTACACTACTAATAGAAGCCATCTCTTTGCGCTAACGTATCGCCATTTGATAAAGATTCGCAACCGATATCGGACAGAACTGCCTCGTCTTCTGCAAGGCCACGGTAGGATCAGCGAATCTCACTACAAATTATCAGGCCGGCCCAATCGATTATGTCAATTAGCCGCAGTTACGCAATTTGGGGAA
>CAWHQD010000030.1:0-367703 GCA_963831395.1 uncultured beta proteobacterium | reverse complement strand
TCTTTTCCGGCGTTCTGGCAGCGACTTCCTCGATATTCATCCCGCCTTCCGAGCTTGCCATCAAGCAGACACGCCGCTTGCCTCGGTCCAGCACCAGGCCTACATAAAATTCTTTCCTGATATCAAGGCCCTGCTCAACCAGAAGCCGCCGCACAACCTGGCCCTGCGGACCGGTCTGGTTCGTAACAAGCGTCATACCCAATATTTGTCTGGCGAAGTGCTTCACTTCGTCGATCGACTTCGCCAGTTTTACGCCGCCACCCTTGCCGCGTCCACCGGCGTGGATCTGCGCCTTTACAACCCACGCGTTCCCGCCCAGTTTTCCAGCGGCCTGCACTGCTTCATCAACGCTGAAGCAGGCGATTCCGCCGGTGTGGGAACGCCAAACTCGCGCAAGATGTTCTTAGCCTGATACTCGTGAATTTTCATGGCTTCTCCCGCGACCCAATAGTGGAGTATATCGCAATAGTTTTGCTGAAGCTGCTTGAAGGACCACGAACTGCCGGAATCGAGCAGCTCCGGGAAACAAGGCAGAAATTACGCCACCTTGGCTGGCGTTCCCGAGGGGATTCGAACCCTTGTGCTTAACGTGATAGGAGCGGCATCATGACATCATAGACGACTGTACGATGGCCGGCCCATCAGTGGGCAGATACCGCACACAATAGGACCCGTCTTTGAAAATTGTATGCTATCTATATCTCCACCTCGCAAAGAACCACCGTGACGTTGTCTCTCCCCCTGCTGAGATAGCAGCATCGATCAGGCTCTTCGTCTTGTATTGAATCGATCCAACAGAAGCGAGAATGTCGCGGATAACGGAATCATCCGCCATGTCCGTCAACCCGTCCGAACAGAGCAGAAAAATATCGTGGTTGAGCGCCGAGCCGCTTAAAATATCGCAGCTATCTGATGGGTCCGCCCCGATGGACCGGAGGATAATGTTTTTTTGGGGGTGATGTCTTGCCTCCTCCGGGGTCAGCATTCCCTTATCTACTTGCAACTGCACCAGCGAGTGATCCTTGGTCAACTGTTGCAGGCTCCCATCCCTTAGCAAGTAGACCCGGCTGTCTCCCATATGGCCGATAATGTATCTGTTTTCCGAAAACACCAGCAGGTCCCCCGTGCATCCCATCCCCTCATCTTCGGGATGCTGTGCGACATGCTCCAATATCCGCTTGTTTGAGCACCTGAACACTTTTTGGACCAGTTCATGAATTATTTCTTCAGATTCGGGAATAGGGTTACTAAAAGCAGCTTGCGCCGTCTCGATAAAATATCCGCTGGCAATTTCGCCCGCCGCGGCGCCACCCATCCCATCCGAGAGTGCGAATAGTCCGGCTTCCGGCATGACAAGGTAAGCGTCCTCATTGTTGGTACGCCAAAGCCCGACATCGGTTGCGCCTGCTGCAAGTAACCTGACCATATGCCGCTCTCCTTGCAACTAATAGTTGAGCTGAATTCTCTTCATTCTTTTTATTTTGGTATGGTGATCGCTACAGTCGTCCTGAATGAGGAATTTTGTAATCCGAGCGGAAGAGCAAGCTTCAACCGCCTTATCATACTTTACAGGAGATGCACATGAAGACATTGATTTTCTGGCTTGTTGCTATTTGCGCGCTGAGTTTTGGCCAGTCATCGATTGCTGCTGACCACAATCGAGATAGTGATGCTGTGACCTACAGGCCCGATATAACCTTTACCTTGCGTACCGATATCGCGGAGGGCAAGCTGGTGTTTGTCGGTGAAACGGATGCGATCGCCGGCAAGATCAACCCCGACCTGAACGTGCCCGAGGGGGCGGTTGTCCAGATCAACCTTATCAATGGCGATGGCGCCATCCACGACATCGCCATACCAGAATTTGGCGCCGCCTCCGGTCATATTACAGCAAAGGGCGCAGCTACCGCGATGGTGTTTCGGGCAACCCGGGCAGGTAACTTTGAATATCTCTGTACCTTGCCCGGTCATAAAGCCGCCGGAATGTTTGGTCAGCTCATCGTGGGCAATCCACCGGAAAAGGCGAAAAGCACCGCAATCGATGTGGCACAAGATCCCCATGCGGTTGGCCAACCTGTTGGCAATCGCGGGCCGAAGCACTTGACGTTAAATCTGGAATCCACAGAGATCGAAGGCCGGCTTTCCGACGGAAGCACCTATAAGTACTGGACCTTCGATAACAAGGTGCCGGGTCCATTTGTGCGCGTTCGGGTAGGCGATACCATTACCGTTAATTTGAGCAATGCCAGGAATAGTACTCACATTCATTCGATAGACTTTCACGCGGTTACCGGTCCGGGCGGCGGCGCCGCCGTGACCCAGGCTGCTCCCGGGCAAACCAGGAGCTTTACCTTCAAAGCGCTGCATCCTGGACTGTTCGTTTACCACTGCGCAACCCCTATGGTCGCGCAGCACATCACGAACGGCATGTATGGAATGATTCTGGTTGAGCCTGAAGGTGGCATGGCGAAGGCCGACAGGGAATTTTATGTGATGCAAGGCGAGCTCTATACCGCACAGCGGCATGGCGCACCGGGCTTGCAGGAATTTTCGCTCGAAAAGCTCCTTGCCGAGAACCCGGACCATCTTATGTTCAATGGCACCATGGATGCGCTCACTAAAACCCACAAGATGGAAGCCAATACCGGCGAAAATGTACGGATTTACTTCGGTGTCGGCGGTCCCAACCTACCCTCCAGCTTCCATGTTATTGGCGAGATCTTCGACAAAGTGTACGAACACGGTACGCTGTCCAGCCCGCCCGTAGCCGACGTGCAGACCATACTTGTGCCCCCCGGTGGCGCCACCATAGTGGAATTCAAGGTGGATTACCCCGGCCGTTATATGCTGGTTGACCATGCCTTGTCGCGCATGGAAAAAGGGCTGGCGGGTTATCTGACGGTCAGTGGCAAGGCAGACCCGGCGATATTCAATAGCAAGGAGAAGATCGACGCGTTATCGGGGCGAAGGCTAAAGACAAACGATTTGAACATACAAGATCAATCGAGTCAGACCCACTGCTGTCCCACAAATCCACTAAAAAAGGCCTAAATATCCTTTGTTGATTTACAATGAGTTTCTCGACAACTCTTTGAAAGACAAAGGAATCCAGGCCATGGCGCATTGTAATACGGTTTTCTTGCAACTGCTTAAAATAGTTGGCAGACATGAATTTGAAGCAATCGCTTCTTTGCATCACCAAGGCCAGAGGTTGCGCAAGACCAGCCGCTGGGCACAGTTTGTTGCCATGGCATTTGCACAGTTGAGCGGGCGGCAGAGTTTGCGTGATATTGAAACCAACCTGCAAGCACAACGCCAGCACAGCTATCACTTGGGCACCGCGCCCATTTCCCGTTCCAGTCTGGCACGCCTGAATAACCAGCAGCCCGCCAGTTGTTACGAAGCGCTGTTTTACCGCCTGTATGAGCGCTGCCTCAAGCGGGCACCCAAGCACGGCTTTCGCTTCAAGAATCCGCTTTATGCGCTGGATGCTTCTCTCATTGATCTATCGCTCAAGCTTTTTCCCTGGTCGCATTACGCATTAGGAAAAGGCGCCATGAAGTTACAGGTTGGACTGGATTTAAGAGGCAATCTGCCCGCATTTGCCACAGTAACCGAGAGCAGGAAGGCAGATAGCGAGTGCGCCAAACTGCTTGCCTTGCCCAAAGGCAGTATTGTGGTATGTGATCGTGGCTACAATGATTATTCCTGGTACAAGCTACTGACCGGGCAGGGGGTCTTTTACGTCACCCGCCAACGGGGCAACGCCACTTATGAAGTTATTGAACGGCGTGCCGTTCCTGTTCATTCGAGCGTCATCAGTGATGCAGTCATTCGCTTCAATTCGCACCGCTCGCGCCAGAAGGATCTGCCCAACGTGCGCCAAGTGGTCTACCAGGATGCGCAAACACAACGGGAATATATCTTTATCACCAACCACTTCAAGCTGTCCGCGCAAACCATTGCTGCCATTTATAAACAGCGCTGGCAAGTGGAGTTGTTTTTTAAATGGATCAAGCAAAACCTCAAGATCAAATCGTTTTTGGGCACCAGCAAAAATGCCGTGATGACTCAAATCTGGATTGCCATGTGCGTCTATTTGCTGTTGGCATTCATCAAATTCAGTCATCAAGTAGCAGTATCCCAGCAACAAATCCTGAGGTTGCTCGCACTTAACCTGTTTGCAAAACGGGACCTGATCAGGCTGATCAAGACTGAACCACCGCCGAATGATCATCAATCCATTCAAGGAGCTTTATGGTAATGCGAAATTGTGGGACAGCAGTGGGTCAGACTCGATTGACCTTGTATTGTTCTGATCGATGTCTCCAGCCTTCGCCGCAGACTCTACCTACCTCTTCAATTTCCCTTGGTTCAGAAAACACCACACTATCGCGTCGTTATTTCATAATCAATCGAGTCTGACCCCGCTGGTCCAGCACCAGGCCGAGCGTACCAGCTGGTCTCCTGCCTTCTATAATGCTGACGTCACCATCTGGTCGAGGCACTGCTTTATTTTCAAAAGGCTTTATGATTTCAGTTCTGTAAGTCCACGTTCGATTGTATTTGCTGTTAGCTTACAGTCTTTACGCTCGGCAAACCTAGCTCTAACTGAATCGTTTTCATGAGTAAGCCCATTCTCAATTTGCTTTTGCGTCAAGTCGCGACGATGCGCAAACATTCGGCTGACATCAATTCTTTCAGTCGATCTAATAAATAATCGAGAGGTTTTCAGTCCTACTGCCAGTACTCTTCGACTTGTCCTTGATTGGATTCTCCGCGTCGGGTCTTGTTGGTCTTTTCACTGAGCAAATTGTCAAGAAATTGATTCAGGCGAGTATATCTCGATGATGTTTTCCCATTCAGCAAATCCGATAACATACTACCCCAAGTGATTCTTGCGGCATCCTCCATAAAAACAGGCTCCAGAGTCATCGCTTCGCTTTGCAAGGCCGTTTCGGCCGCGGAAGACCAAATGAGTTCGCCACTCATAGTATCCCACAGTTGGAGAGAAAGTCTCATGTGGGCCGAACGAGTCTGCAAGATCAGGAGATTGAGGGGCGGTAGGTTCAACCGGTCCGTCATGGTTTGTGAGAGGTATGCCAGGCGGGGCTGAAGCACGTACCTTGCTTCGATGCTCTTTCCTATTTTTTGAAGTAACTCCCGATCCAGTATATGACTTTGTTCCGCACTCTCACGCAGGCGGGCATACTCTCCCGCCAGTCCGTAACGGTTGATGAGGTTGATCGTTTGCTGTTCGTCTATAACCTTCCAGGTCGGAACGATTTTCTTGATGATGTCATCAAGATAACGACTCAATGCGACTTCATTCCCTCGAAGAGAGGGCGTTGCTAACGGGGTGAGCAGTCCCACCGCTTCCTGTTGAATGCTTACCAGATCCGATAGAGCGAGGAAAGAGCGTCGACGAGGTGCGTACGGCCCATATATTCGGAGAACTTGCACACCCTGTCATAAGAAGGATGAGAAGGACAAGCCCTGCCGCTGATCGGAAACGAGAGATCTGACTCATATCATCGATGTCTCCTGGACGGATGAGTGCTTATCACTCTTGTTCCATGACGATATTTTTGGCTCTGTTGCAAAAAAAGGACGAACTGGAACCATGCACTTGAATCCGCATCAATGTACGTGGAGTTGGCCCCTATTAAACCGGACAGGATGCGGTTAGTAACTGGCTGCGGATGAATTATCTTGGCGACTTCATCTTCAGCCCCTTGTGGGGGTGGTACTCATTGTAATCCTCGAACCATTGGTCAAGCTGTGACATGACGGTTTTTGCATCGGGACGATCATGGACGTAGACATAATCCCGCTTGAAGGTTTTGACGAAAGCTTCGGCCATGCCGTTGGATTCAGGGCCTCTGACTGGAGTAAAACAACTGACGAATCCCCTATCCTGAGCAAAGCCAACCGTTTCTCTGGCGGTATAGCAACTGCCGTTGTCGCTGAGCCATTCCATTCTATGGGGTCAGACTCGATTGACCTTGTATTGTTCTGATCGATGTCTCCAGCCTTCGCCGCAGACTCTACCTACCTCTTCAATTTCCCTTGGTTCAGAAAACACCACACTATCGCGTCGTTATTTCATAATCAATCGAGTCTGACCCCGCTGGTCGTTACGAAACGGAAAAATCGTAAATTAGCAGAATATAAATGGTTACTGGCTGGCACCAACGATTAGAAGTCCGACGACAATCAGCAAGACCCCACACCATAGACGGGGCGTCATTTTTTCCTTGAGCATCATGCTAGCCCCAAACGCCATGAAAAGCGGACCCAGGGCATCGAACGGGTAGAGATAGCTCAGCTCGACCTGTGATAGCAGCTCCAGCCATAGGAAGAACCAGAGCGTCATCAGACCGAGACCACAGGCGAATGGCGCAGTCCGCTTCCAGGTGGAAGTTTCTGATCCGTCCACCGTGCTATTCAAAGCATGCTTGAGAAAAATCTGCCCGCCGACCATAAGGGCTTGGGAGAGGATAACGAGAACCAAGAACCCGCTAGTCACACTCGTTCCTCAATCCGACAATAAGCTTCTGCAATTACCCAGACCCCCAAGAGGACAATAGCAATTCCGACAGCGCGCATTGAGCTGATCATTTCCCCCAGAAAAAGATAGCTGGCCAGCGGGACAAAAACATGTTCAATGTTAACCAGATTAAAAGCGATGTTGAGGGGAAGAACCTTGAGTACCTTCAACCAAAAAACAAAGCTGATGATGAAACAGAGAATTCCCGCCCAGACCCATCCCGAGACAAGTGCCGGCATCTCTAGCCAACTCACCGTGTTAAGTAAATTCTGCGTGTTGTCTACCCCCTTTTTCAAACAAACCACCGACGCAGTGACAAACAGGGCGCAGCATAGGACCCCCCAGTACGGCAACGCGCCTTTCACACTCGCTGGGGATTGAATCGGGGTCATCGTAAATCCGGAAAATTAGCGCACTTCGGTAAAACCCTATCATACCGCGTCAGTTCCGGGACGGGGATCAGCTGTTGAAAAAAATAAATTGATTATCGGGGAAACATGCCGGGTGCCGGAAAGTCGCTTCTTGGCACATTTGAGACTTTCAGTGGTATGTCAGTCCAACTTTCTCAGACTGAGCCAACCCCTTTTTTGGGGAACAAAAAAGCCCAGAACGGACTAACCGTGGCTGGGCTTCGGTCAATGATCGGAGAGGACGGACTGACGACACACCCACTTTAGCCGATAAATTTGCACGGGCAAAAATTTAATGCCGCTTGGCAAGTAGCTGCTTGATTTGCTCCAAATCCTGCTGGACTTGTTCCACGGACGCAACCAGATAAATAAGGCCGAGATACAGGTTATATTTTTCAGGCTGGGTTTTTTGGTCGCCGAAGGCATTGAGGTTTTCGACGAACATTCTTTTCGCATCCGAGGCTGCTGACATGTTTTTATCTCCTTTATGTCAAAAAATTGATAGGGTATTGTTTTACGCTTATACAGCGGAATCGAAGGTGGGCAACTTCTGAATGTCCCTAAAAGGCACACGTTGACCGAAGCTTCGCCTTTCCTCATTTTCACTCCCGCTACACTCTCTTTTTCGCCTCCCCTGCCAAGTACAACCAGGTATCCACAACGGTGTCAGGATTAAGCGAGAGACTTTCGATCCCTTCTTCCATAAGCCATAGCGCCAAATCTGGATGATCGGATGGTCCCTGGCCACAAATCCCAACGTATTTACCGGCTTTACGGCACGCCTGAATAGCCATTCGCAGCAGTGCCTTTACTGCCGGATCGCGCTCGTCGAAGGATTCCGCAACCAGGCTTGAATCCCGGTCCAGCCCGAGCGTGAGCTGTGTAAGATCATTGGATCCGATGGAAAACCCATCGAAGTATTCCAGAAATTGATCCGCCAGCAGTGCATTGGAAGGAATTTCACACATCATGATCAGCCGCAGACCGTTCTCGCCGCGCTTCAGGCCGTTCTCTTCCAGTAGCTCTACCACGCGCCTGGCCTCGGCTGGCGTCCGCACAAAGGGGATCATGATTTCCAGATTGGTGAGCCCGATTTCATTGCGCGCTTTCTTCAGCGCGCGGCATTCCAGTTCGAAACAGTCGCGGAAATCTTCCGCAACATAACGGGAGGCGCCCCGAAATCCCAGCATCGGGTTTTCTTCCCTGGGCTCATATTGCTGCCCGCCGATGAGGCTGGAATATTCGTTCGATTTGAAATCCGACATGCGCACAATTACGGGCTTGGGGAAAAAGGCGGCGCCCAGCGTGGCGATGCCTTCGGTCAGCTTTTCCACATAGAAACTGACCGGGTCGGCGTAACCTGTGCTCTGGTTTTCCACTTGCTGCTTCAAGTCGGGCGGAAGATCGGGATAGCGCAGTACGGCTTTGGGATGGATCCCGATCATGCGTGCAATAATGAACTCCAGCCTCGCGAGCCCTACGCCATCGTTGGGCATGCGCTGAAACTCGAATGCCAGTTCAGGGTTTCCGACATTCATGCTGATCTTGACCGGCGGTTTCGGCATGCTTTCCAGCGCAAGATCGTTAACTTCAACTTCCAGCGCACCCTGGTAAACATTGCCGGTATCACCCTCGGTGCAGGACACTGTCACCATCTGGTCCTCAACCAGCAAGCTGGTTGCGTTACCGCAGCCTACCACTGCCGGAATCCCCAGTTCACGCGCAACAATTGCTGCATGGCAAGTACGGCCACCGCGATTGGTAACAATGGCCGACGCACGTTTCATTACCGGTTCCCAATCGGGATCGGTCATGTCGGTAACCAGCACGTCACCTTCCCGCACCCGCGACATCTCGGCCGCATCCAGGATCAGGCGCACGGGCCCGGTGCCTATCTTCTGGCCGATGGCACGCCCTGATATCAATACTTCCGATTTGCCTTTCAAGCGATAGCGCCGCAAGATACCCATCGCTGCCCGCGCCTGCACTGTCTCGGGCCGCGCTTGCAGGATATAGAGCTTGCCATCCACGCCATCCTTGCCCCATTCGATATCCATTGGCCTTTGATAATGCCGCTCAATGATCAACGCATGGCGGGCCAGTTCCTCCACCTCCGCATCGGTAATGGAAAAGCGCTTGCGCCTGCCCTCCTCCACATCCACGGTTTCCACCGGACGCGCCGCTTCACGGCTTGCGGCAAATTGCATCATTATGAGTTTGGAGCCCAGGCTCCGCCGCAAGATCGCCGGCTTTCCCTGCGTCACTGCAGGTTTATAAACGTAGAATTCGTCGGGATTCACCGCTCCTTTCACTACAGTTTCGCCAAGGCCATAAGAAGCCGTGATGAAGACCACCTTGTCAAAACCGGATTCGGTATCCAGCGTGAATATCACCCCGGCGGCCCCCACGTCGCTGCGAACCATGCGCTGCACGCCCGCGGATAGCGCCACTTCGGAGTGAGCGAAATTTTTGTGCACGCGATAGGAAATCGCGCGGTCATTGTAGAGCGAGGCAAACACGTCCTTGACCGCCTTCAGCAGATTGTCCAGCCCATGCACATTGAGAAAGGTTTCCTGCTGTCCCGCAAAAGACGCGTCTGCCAGATCCTCGGCGGTTGCCGAGGAACGCACCGCAACAGAAATATCGCCAGCCCCCGCTTCATGCAGCAATTTCTCGTAAGCGCGGGAAATTTCCTTTTCCAGTCGCGGCGGCAGCGGTGTTTCCACTATCCAGGCACGAACTTGCGCGCCGGCCGCTGCCAACGCCTCCACATCTGCGGTATCCAGCGCCTCAAGTCTCTTCTCGATGCGTTGTGCCAGCCCGCCATAAGCCAGAAAATCACGATAGGCATCGGCAGTGGTGGCAAAACCGCCAGGAACCCGGACTCCTGCCTGTGTTAGCTGGCTGATCATCTCGCCCAGTGAAGCGTTCTTGCCGCCGACGCTGCTTACGTCCGTCATGCGCAGCTCATCAAACCATGCCACGTATCGTGAATCGCTCATTTCCTGCTCCTGTTCGAGTGGATGTTTTAAAGCATGGTTGTGTTACCTGGTAAAGTCCGCTAATTTATCGTGACTCAACATTACGGGCGAGTCGCAACAAATGTCAACCATGGTTAAGCCGCTCCGGCGAACCGCATTCTTCCTCTCGGACCGCACAGGCATCACTGTGGAAATGCTGGGGCACAGCCTGCTTAGTCAATTTGAAAATGCCGATTTTGAAGAAATCACCCTGCCCTACCTCGATACCAGGGAAAAAGCCCTCGCCATAGTGCGGCAAATTGATGAGCGCGCGAACCTGGAAGGCGTACGCCCACTGGTATTCAGTACATTCGTTAATCCCGAAATTCGATTTGTCCTTGACTCTGCCAACGCCCTGCATCTGGACTGTTTCAGTATTTTTATTGCCCCGATTGAAGCTGAATTGGGCATTCGTTCATCGCCTACCGTGGGACTCTCCCATCGGGCCGGTAACTCCATCGATCATCACCGGCGCATAGAGGCGATAACATACACGTTAGAGCACGATGACGGCATCTCCCAAAAGAATTGGCTCCAGGCCGATATTATTCTGGTAGGAGTCTCCCGTACCGGCAAAACTCCTACCTGCCTTTATCTCGCGCTGCAATACGGCATCTATGCCGCCAACTATCCCCTCATCCCCGAGGACTTCAATTGCATGGCGCTGCCGGTGCAGCTCAGGAATCTGAGGAACAGGCTATTCGGCTTTACCATCGATCCCTTGCGGCTACATCGTATGCGCAGCGAGCGCAAGCCGGACAGCGAATATGCTTCTGTAAAAAACTGCCAGCATGAAGTACGCGAGGCGGAAATATTGATGCGCCGGGAAGGAATCCCCTATCTCGACGCCACCAGCAAATCGATCGAGGAACTGGCAACAGCGTTGCTGCATGAGGCAAAATTGGAGCGAAAGATTTATTAGGTGAGGAAAAAATCATCAATGGCGATGAGGGGGAGGCAGCAAGACAAGCGGATGAAATCCGATGACACGCAGGAATCGTGAAAGAATTAATTGTATCAGTGTCCTATGCAACCCACCCCAACCCCTGGTCATGTCGATATTTTGTCAACAGCAACTTCACCTCGTCATCCTCCGAAACTTCATTTGCCAATTTCTTTAATGCGCGATCATCCGGGTATAAATCAGAAAACGCGACGATAGCCATGGCTGCAAGTTCCCATTCTTTCCTCGCAAACTCGTTATCACTGCCATCCCGAAAATCAGAATCAACATATACCGATCTCGGTCTATCCACCCTCAGACTCATCTGATAGAGCACATATCCCACCACAAACAGGAGAATGCCGCCGGCGAACATCTCCCTGAGAAAATATACGAAACCCAGGAAAAACGCTGTCACGTACAGGATTACGCTATTAAGCTGCTTTTTCCAGGAAGTGGTTGGAGAGGCAAGCGCCATCCAGTACTTCACTATATAGGAAGTCAAGTCATCCGCATTTTCCCACCTGTTGGCGAGAATCTTCGTTATTTTTGCGGGAGGCATATCCGTTCTGCCTATCAATGCATGAGGCGCCACGACGATCGCATATAACGCCGGCAGGATGGCGCCCCAATAAACAGCGTACACGCTATTCGTCGAAAATGAAGCATACAGTGCAATGACGTTGATGATGAATATCACCAATCCTCCTTCGAGTTCAGCGAATTTCTATTACAGGTGATGTTGATGCAATTCGGCCGCCATGACAAGACGGACAAGGTCTTGTGAAGATGACATGCGCGGCCAAGCTCATGATTCAATCCGGCTCCGGCTCATGAATCGGCAGCGGGCCAATGCCAATCGCGAATCTCGGGCATATCCTCACCATGACCAACAATATAACGTTTATGCTCGATCAACTTATCCCGCATTAGTTGCTTGAGGTAAGCGCCTTTCGAGCCCAGCTTCGGTACACGGTCGACCACGTCCATCACCAGATGAAAACGGTCCAGGTCGTTGAGCACTGTCATGTCGAATGGAGTCGTGGTCGTGCCCTCCTCTTTATAACCACGCACATGCAGATTTTCATGATTCGTGCGCCGGTAGGTCAAGCGATGTATCAGCCAGGGATAGCCGTGGTATGCAAAAATGATCGGTTTGCTGGTGGTGAACAGCGTGTCGAAATCCCGATCCGATAGCCCATGCGGGTGCTCATGCGTGGGCTGTAAAGTCATCAGGTCCACTACATTGATCACCCGCATCCTGAGATCGGGGATATGACAGCGCAGCAGGTCTACCGCAGCCAGTGTTTCGAGAGTAGGCACATCGCCGGCGCAGGCGAGCACCACGTCCGGCTCGCCGTCCTGGTCGTTGCTCGCCCAGGCCCAGATGCCGATGCCGGCGGTGCAGTGCTTGACGGCCGCATCCATATCAAGCCACTGCAGCGCCGGTTGTTTGCCCGCCACCATAACGTTGATGAAATTGCGCGAGCGAAGGCACTTGTCCGTAATGAACAGGAGCGTGTTCGCATCCGGCGGAAGATAAACGCGAATGATATCGGCCTTTTTGTTCACCACATGGTCGATGAAGCCAGGATCCTGATGCGAGAAACCGTTGTGATCCTGCCGCCAGACGTGCGACGTCAGAAGATAATTAAGCGAGGCGATTGGGCTGCGCCAGGAAATCTCCTTGCTGCTTACCTTGAGCCACTTGGCGTGTTGATTGAACATCGAATCAATGATGTGGATAAATGCCTCATAGCAGGAAAAAAGGCCGTGACGCCCGGTGAGGAGATAACCTTCAAGCCAGCCCTGACAGGTGTGTTCGGAAAGAATTTCCATTACCCTTCCATCCGGGGAAAGATGTTCATCCTCGGGCAGAGTTTGTGCAACCCAGGTTCGGTCAGTCACCTCGAACAGCGCGCTCAGGCGGTTTGAGCTGGTCTCGTCGGGACCCATTACCCGGAAATTGCGGCTGTCCGAATTAAGTTTCATGATATCGCGCAGAAACTTGCCCATTTCCCGCGTGGCCTCACCCACAACCGATCCAGGCGAGGGCACATCGACGGCATAGTCGCGGAAATCCGGCATTTCCAGGCCCTTCAGCAATTTGCCGCCATTGGCATGGGGATTGGCCCCCATGCGCCGTTCCCCCTCCGGCGCCAACGCTGTCAATTCCGGGACGGGCTCACCCTTATCATCAAATAGCTCTTCCGGCCTGTAGCTCTTCATCCAGTCTTCCAGCCGTTTCAGATGCTGAGGTTTTGAACCGATCTCCGCCAACGGCACCTGGTGCGAGCGCCAATAATCTTCTACTTTCTTGCCGTCAACTTCTTCCGGGCCGGTCCATCCCTTGGGGCTGCGCAAAATGATCACAGGCCAGCGCGGGTATGTCGCCATCCCGGCCCTTGTCTTGCGCGCCATTTCCCCAGTGGTCGTTCCTTCAGCGCGCGCCTCGCGCTGGACTGTCCGAATCCTGTCAACCGCCTTGTCGAGCGCAGCCGCCATCGCCTGATGCATGAATTCCGGATCAGAACCTTCGACAAAACAGGGCTCGTAACCATAGCCCACGAAAAGGCTTTCCAATTCTTCATGGCTCATGCGCGCAAGCAGCGTGGGGCTTGCTATCTTGTAACCGTTGAGATGCAGAATGGGCAGAACCGCGCCATCGTGAACCGGATTGAGAAATTTGTTCGAGTGCCAGGCGGTGGCAAGCGGCCCCGTTTCAGCTTCACCATCCCCGACTACACAGGCCACGATCAGATCCGGGTTATCGAACGCCGCCCCGAAAGCGTGCGATAGCGAATAACCCAGCTCTCCGCCTTCATTAATCGAGCCAGGCGTTTCCGGCGCGACATGGCTGGGAATGCCGCCGGGGAAGGAGAACTGTTTGAACAGCCGCTGCATGCCGGCGGCGTCCCTGGAAATGTGGGGATAGAATTCGCTATAGCTGCCTTCGAGCCAGGTATTGGCGACCATCGCCGGTCCCCCGTGGCCGGGACCCGCGATGTAGAACATATCCAAGTCAAATTTTTTGATGATACGGTTCAGATGCACATAAATAAAATTGAGCCCGGGTGTGGTGCCCCAATGGCCGAGTAATCGGGGCTTGATATGCGCGAGCGTGAGCGGTTCCTTGAGCAAGGGGTTATCCAGGAGATAGATTTGCCCGACCGAGAGATAGTTTGCAGCACGCCAGTAGGCGTTCATCCTGCGCAATTCGTCTGCGGAAAGCGGCTTATCCACGTTTGTGTCTGCCGGTTCAGCTTGGCTCATGTGTGTTCTCCTTCAAATTTGATTACCATCCGCTGCCATCACGCTCACAGCTTCATGCGCCAGGATTAGCGCCTCATTCACGGGGACGACCCAGACCTCAACCTGGCTCTCGGAATTGCTGATGCGCGACATTCCATTGGAGCAGCGGTTTTTTTCCGGATCGATTTCAATTCCGCACCATTCCATACCGGACAGAATTTTTTCCCTGACCGCCGGCGAGTTTTCGCCTACGCCGCCGCCAAAAACAATCGCCTCAGCCCCCCCAAGCACTGCCAGGTAGGCGCCGAGATACTTGCGCACCCGGTAACAGTAGGAATCCACGGCCAGCCGCGCGCGCTCATCATCCGATTCCAGCAGTTTGCGTATGTCCGCGCCTGATTCCGGAGATCCCCAGCAGGCCCGAGCGCTCGTTAAGCAGTTGATCCAATTGCTCCGGCGCCAGGCTCTCCTGACGCTGCAAAAATGTGATCAGGCCGGGGTCTATATCACCCGAGCGCGTCGCCATCATGAGTCCCTCCAAGGGTGAAAAACCCATTGAAGTGTCGCGTGGCAGTCCGTGGTCGCTTGCTGTGATCGAGCAGCCGGCCCCGAGCTGTATCGTAATTACCCTTTCTCCTTTCTCTTCCTGTGCGGCGCTTGCCTGCGATTCATGCCAACTGCGCCACATCGCCTGATGCGCCAGGCCATGAAAACCGTAGCGCCGGAGCCCATGCTTTTCCGTAAGCTCATACGGAATGGCATAGGTCCGGGCAATTTTCGGCAGAGCCGAGAAAAATGCGGTATCGAACACTGCGACCTGAGCAACGCCTGGATGCAACACTTCACGCGTCGCCCGAATCCAGTCTAACGCGACTGGATTATGCAATGGCGCCAACGCTGCAAGGTTCTCAATCTCCCGCTCCACCTCCTTGTCGACCAGACATGATGCCGTGAACTTCATACCGCCGTGCACCACGCGATGTGCAACCACGCTTATATCCATAAACCCATGCGTTTTCACGAATTCCTTGAGTATGATCCGAGGCTCAACGTCTGAAAGGTCGTGACGCACGTTCGCCAGCTCATTTAGCGTTCCGGCATCGGATGCGAATGCAGCCAGGCGAACCGATGAGCTACCAGTGTTAATCGTCAGGATGGTCATGAAAAAAGAAGAACTCCTGGACTAGCGGGACCCCGCGCTGTCTTGTACTGGACTACGGCGATGACGGCGAGCCGACCACCGGGTTGACCACGAGTACGTCGCATGGCGTCTCATAAAGAACGTGCTTTGTAACAGACCCGAACAGCACCTCATCCAGCTCTGTTTCGCCACGCTTGCCCATGACAATCAGATCAATATCAAGAAATTTTGTTTTCTCCGCGATCACGGCCGGCGCGCGACCATACTCGATGATGCAAGTCACTCGGGTATCGCCGCGCACGTGATCGGCGACGAGTTTCTCCATCGCTTCGCGGGCACGACTCAACATCTTGTCGCGGTAGAGATCAATCGATTTCGCATTTAACCCGACCTGCTTCATTTTTCTTCCAAGCGGCATTTCTATTGCATGCAACACATGAATCGACGACCCCGTGACAACTTTCAGCGCCACGTCGAGTGCTTCCAGAGAGGAACGTGAAAAATCCACTGGGACCAGCACATGTTTATACTGCCCCTTCGGTTCCTGTTTTACGATCAGCAGCGGAAGATTTCCTCTACTGAGAGTTTTCGAGGCAGTAGTGCCCAGGAAGAGTTCCTGAACAAATGTTTCACCCTGGTCGCCGATGACTACCAGATCGGCGTAATGAGACTTTGCATAACGGTTAATCTCAACGTGCGCTCTGCCAATTGCAACGTGATGCTCTACCGCCACCCCCTCCCCGGCCAATACTTCCGACTTATTTTGCAGTACCGCCTTGGCATGGTTGTAGAGCCTCTGCTCCGTTTCCAGCGGAGTCTCGGAAATAAGGTGCTTAAACGTTTCGAGAGAAAACACGGGAAGAACGTGCAATAGATTTAATTCGGCTTCGTGCTCCGTTGCCAACTGCAGGGCACGTTGCACGGCTCTGTCAGCACGCGAAGAAAAATCGGTGGCAACGAGAATGCGTTGAATTTTTTCCATGTGTATTCCTCGCAATAAGCTTGAACTGACCAAGAGCCCTGGAACTGGAACACGAGGGAGAAATCGGGAACGTCATATTTACACTAGGCCAGCCACGTAATTTCCCGTACTCGTGTGCCAATTACATCTGCCAGAGCTGCATCATCCAGCAGAGGAATGGAATTGGCAATTAAGCAAGGTTTTAAATGGCAGTCTGTGCGGAGGCTATCATATGACGTATATCTACCTTGTCATCTCATCAGGCATTAATGGCAGGATTCATTGAATGTTTACCCCAGCCGGGTCCACGAGACCTGCCTATGGCTTATTGCGTGCTATCCGTAGAACCGTATGCGATCAGGTAGGGTTATCCGGCCAGTAATACTTTAATCATCCTGTCAGCCCCAAGGTCGTGGAGTCCAAAACTGCCCGCAATGGACTCGTGTATACATAGAAAGCTGCGAAAATTGCCACCAAAGTAATGGCGATTCGTATGTAATGCCGAGCGCGGCCCGAGCATCAGGGAAGGGCTTGAAAATAAGATATCCGGTTCAATTTAATGAGACATCCACGATGAATTGATAGTGCTATACTCTTCACTTAACCGTATCCAGGAGACCTCCATGAAGAAAATACTGACCCTGCTGACCTTGGCCGTTTTAAGCTTCGGGTTGGCTGCCTTTGATGCCGAAGCAAGACGCTTCGGCGGCGGTAAAAGCATTGGAAAGCAACGTGAAGCGATAAGTCCGCAAGCAGCGCCCAAGCAGGCGCAAACGCCAGCCGCCGCGCCCGGCGCGGCAGCAGCAGGTGGTAGCAAATGGATGGGCCCGCTGGCCGGTCTGGCTGCAGGCGGATTGCTTGCCGCACTTTTCATGGGTGGCGCATTTGAAGGCATCAATATGATGGATGTGCTGATGCTGGCTGCATTGATGGCCGCCATTTTCTTTGTCGTGCGGATGTTGCGCAAGCCCAGGCAGGAGCATTCGTCGCGTCCGATGCAATATTCAGGCATGGGTGCAGGAGCAGGCAGCAGCCCACGCCGGAAACAGGCGCGAAAACGGGAGCGCCGGCTGGAGGGCCAGCGGCGGCATCGGCATCATCGGCATCGGCGAAGCACGGCGATGCCCGCTACCGGCGGCAGTGCAAATATTCCTGCGGACTTCCAGGTCGAGCCATTTCTGCGCAATGCCAAAACCTCATTCATCCGTCTGCAGGCAGCCAACGACGCGCGTGACCTGAGCGATATCCGGGAATACACCACGCCTGAAATGTTTGCCGAGATCAGCATGCAGATCAACGAGCGCGGAAATGAGCCCCAGAGAACCGAGGTCATGTCCATTAATGCGGATTTACTTGAAGTGGTTACCGAAAATGACACAGCCATTGCCAGCGTGCGATTCAATGGCCAGTTACGTGAATCCCCTCAGTCATCTCCGGAAGCATTTGATGAAGTCTGGCATGTGCAGAAGAATATCAAAGACCCTGAATCAGTCTGGCTGCTGGCAGGAATTCAACAAGTTTCCTAGATCCTGAACCGTCATGCTTGCATCCGTTGCGATAGCCCCGCTGAACCACTTGCTGCGTGGAGAAAGTTGGGCGCGCAAGCGGTTGCAGCCTTGCGCCGGCAAGACGGCGCGTTTTCGCGTGCCCCCTTTCCTTGACCTCGCCCTGACCGTACAGGCCAGCGGCGAGTTGTCCGCTGCGCCCAAAGAGGCGCCCGACGATGCTGTATTCACCCTTGGTCCGGGTTTGCTGCCACGTTTGCTTGCCTGTGACGAAGATGCGTACCGTAAAATCCGGATTTCAGGCGATAGCGCCTTTGCTGAAGAAATCCTGGATATCGGAAAAAACCTGCGCTGGGATGTGGAGCAGGATTTAAGCGGGGTGATGGGCGATATACTCGCCCACAGGGTGGTTCGAACGGGTGAAAGCCTGGTGCGCTGGCATACCGGAACCGTTCGCAATTTATCTCAGACACTGCTGGAATATCTGACAGAAGAGCAGCCACTGCTTGCCAGGCCCATGGATATGCATGAGTTTATCAATGAAGTAAATGCACTACGGGACGAAGCGGCAAATCTGGAAATTCGCCTGAAAGCACTGACAAACCAACTCCTATAAACAAACTGAGAAGATTGTCCAGGGAACCTCTGAATAAATCGCGCGAGGGAACTGCCGTTCATAGAATAAATGCGTTTCTTTCGTCTTCTCAAAATACTCTCCATAGCATTTCGTTTTGGTCTTGATGAATTTTTTCTGGGCCATGAACGATTGCGTCTGGTGCGACCCGTCGTCAGGGCTGGCCACATTCTGGCGGAAGCTGGATAGAGCGCGAGGCGAGCGCCTTCGTCTGGCGCTGGAAGCGCTGGGCCCCATCTTTGTCAAGTTCGGGCAAATGCTTTCCACACGCCGCGACCTTCTGCCGCAGGATATTGCCGATGAACTGGCCAAGTTGCAAGATCAGGTGCCGCCGTTTCCATCCAGTCTTGCCCTGGCGACGCTGGAACAGATTTATGGAAAGCCGGTCAACGAAGTCTTCCTGATATTCGACGCCGAACCGGTAGCCAGCGCATCCGTTGCCCAGGTTCATCTGGCCGTTTTGCACGATGGGACAGAGGTTGCGGTGAAAGTATTGCGGCCCGGCATCGCCCCGGTGATTGCACATGATGTGGCATTGATGGAATCCGGCGCGCTCCTGGTTGAGGCGCTGTGGCCGGATGGCAAACGGCTGAAACCCCGCGAAGTAGTGACCGAATTCGCGCGTCATCTGGATGACGAACTGGATCTCATGCGCGAGGCATCCAACTGCAGCCAGTTGCGCCGCAATTTTATGGATTCGCCGCTGCTGCTGGTACCGGAAGTTTACTGGGACTATTGCTATTCCGGTGCGATGGTGATGCAACGTGTAAAAGGCACCCCCATCAGTCATGTGGCTGCGCTACGGGAGCAGGGGATAGATATTCCGCGACTGGCTCGCGTCGGAGTAGAAATTTTTTTCACCCAGGTGTTCCGCGACGGTTATTTTCACGCCGATATGCATCCCGGAAATATTTTCGTTGGCCACGACGGCCGTTATATCGCGGTCGATTTCGGCATAATGGGAACGCTCACCGACGGGGACAAGAATTATCTGGCACAAAACTTTCTTGCATTTTTCCGGCGCGACTACAAGCGTGTGGCGGAAGCCCACGTCGAGGCGGGATGGGCGCCGAAAGACACGCGTGTCAACGATTTCGAAACTGCCATCCGCGCCGTATGCGAACCCATCTTTGACAAACCGTTGAAAGAAATTTCCTTTGGCCGTGTACTGCTGCGTCTGTTCCAGACCTCGCGCCAGTTCAACGTGGAAATCCAGCCGCAACTGGTAATGTTACAAAAAACCCTGTTGAATATAGAAGGGATGGGGCGCGACCTCGATCCTGATCTCGATTTGTGGACAACGGCGAAGCCGTACCTGGAAAACTGGATGGCCGAACAGCTTGGCTGGCGCGGGCTCAGTCGCCGGCTACAGAAGGAAGCATCGAGCTGGGCAGTGATCATGCCGCAGTTTCCACGTTTGCTGCATCATGCCTTAAGTGATAGCCGTTCAAAAGTAATCGATGAAAAAATAGCCGAAATACTCAGGGAACAAAAGCGCCACGGCCGCTTGTTGATCATCCTCGCGCTGGTGCTGACTGCGTCTTTGCTCTGGAAGATATGGATGTAATCCGCTAAGCCGGGTCTACAGTCCCCGCATTCACTTAAACAACAGTTCCTATACAATTCCCTTCTTCTCGCAGAAGGAGAATCAGAGCAATCCGTCCCCAATCCCACTCTCCGGGCGGTCGTTTTTCACGGTGTGACTCGTATGCCCTGTTCTCAGGCGCTTACTCAGCGCCGCCCTGCTTAATCCATGAACGAATTTTGGTAAAATCCCGGCTTTTTACCTTTTATCCGGCACGACAATGGCGCTTCTGGAAATTCGTAATGTAACACGGCGTTTCAGCAACTACACCGCAGTTGATAATGTCAGCATCAGCGTGGAGGCGGGTGAATTTTTCACATTGCTGGGGCCATCGGGTTGCGGCAAAACGACGCTATTACGGATGATAGCCGGATTTGATCTTCCCGATTCGGGTCAGATTCTACTGGACGGTAATGATATGGTCGGCACGCCGCCGGAAAAACGTCCGGTCCATACCGTATTCCAGACCTATGCCTTGTTTCCCCATATGACGGTAGCGGACAATATCGCTTTTCCGCTCAAGATGGCAGGCAAGACAACGCAGGAAATAAAAACCAGAGTCGGTGAGGCGCTGGAAAGCGTGCGCTTGCCGAATTTTGGCAATCGTTTTCCCCATGAGTTGTCGGGCGGACAGAAGCAGCGTGTGGCATTCGCAAGAGGATTGGTCAACCGCCCGCGGCTGCTGTTGCTGGACGAACCGCTGGGCGCGCTCGACGCCAAGCTGCGCGAAGAGATGCAGATCGAACTCATTAATCTTCAGAAAGAACTGGGGGTTACGTTCGTTTTTGTGACTCATGCCCAGGATGAAGCGCTGGCACTGTCGCATCGCATTGCGGTGATGAATCAGGGCAATGTTGAACAGATTGACGAACCCTCCAGAATCTACAGTTTTCCAAGAAATCGTTTCGTTGCCGATTTCATCGGCAAGATCAGCATGATGAATGCACAGGTTGTGGAAGCTGCGCCTTCTCATTTGAAACTCGATGTGAAGGAATTAGGGGAAGTGACCGCCGTCGGCAAGGCAGGCGTAAAAGCCGGCGATACCGGCGTGATTGCGATTCGCCCTGAACAGGTCCGGATATCCCATCCTTCGGATGAGCCGCGGTTGAAGAACCATTTCCTTGGCAAAGTAAACGATTTTCTGTACGTGGGGGATGTCACCACTTATATCGTTGAGCTTTCCAACGGCGCCTATATCGAAGCCTTGCTGCCTAATTCGGCGCCTGGAAGGGCCACGTTTTTCGAGGTAGGGGATCAGGTAGGCGTGTCATGGCGCCATGATGCCGGAATCTTTCTCAATGAATAAAGGAGTTAAAGGAGAAACCAAAGACGCGCGCATTGCCAGATTTCTCGTAGGCGGGCCGCCACTATTGTTCTTGCTGGTATTCTTCGTTGCTCCCAGCCTGATCATGATCCTCACCTCATTCCGCTTTCCGGGCGAGTTTGGAGGCCTGGCGCCTATTACTGCGCCCGGGGACATGACCATCGGCGAATACGGGATCACGTCCGAAGCCTATCAATTCTTTTTCAGCGACGTTCTCTACGCGCAAATTTTCCTCAAATCCTTCCTTATGGCGTCAGCCACCACCTTAATCTGCCTCATCATGGCTTATCCGCTGGCCATGCTGATTGCGCGCAGTGAAAAACGTTTTCGCAATCTGATGGTGCTGCTGGTGGTGCTGCCATTCGCCAGCAATTTTCTTATCCGCATATACGCCTGGATGATTATTCTTGGGCCGGAATCCGGGCTCAGCCATTTTATCAATGCTGTTCTAGGCATATTCGGGATTGCGCCCATCACATTGCTGTTCTCGCCATTCGCGGTATTGGTAGGCATGGTATATGTCCACCTGCCGTTTATGGTGCTGCCTCTTTACACCAATCTCGAAAAGCATGACCCTTCGCTTCTGGATGCGGCCCAGGATCTGGGCGCCAGCGCCTGGCAGCGCTTCTGGCGCGTTACCTGGCCGCTATCTCTGCCGGGCGTGTTTTCAGGTTCGGCACTGGTATTCATTCCGGTACTCGGCATGTTCGCGGTGCCGGAAATACTCGGCGGCACGGGCGACATACTCATCGGCAACCTCATCAAGGATCAATTCCTCGGCACCCGCGACTGGCCTTTTGGTTCGGTGCTGTCGATCATGCTGACACTGGCCGTGCTTTCCATAGCCGGGCTGGCGACATGGTTCTCGCGCTTCGCCAACCGCCAAGGAACGGTTTAGCATGGGCCGCAGCAATATCTGGCTTTGGTCCCTGGCCGCCCTGATTTACGCCTTCCTGTACATTCCGCTCGCCATCGTGGTTCTGTATTCGTTCAATGACTCCCGGCTGAATGCAGAATGGGTAGGCTTTACGCTGTTCTGGTATAAGGCGCTGTTCAACAACACGGAAATGCTTACAGCAGCGCGCAACTCGCTGATCATCGCACTCAGCGCAAGCTTTAGCGCGACTCTGCTCGGAACAATGGCGGGCCTGGCAATACACCGGTACAAGCTCAAGGTATTGCCGGTACTGGTATTCACACCCGTGGCAATGCCCGAAATCCTGCTGGGCGTATCGTTATTGTTATTTTTCCTGCAAGTCCTGAATTTAACGCTCGGTATGGTCTCCATCATCATCGCGCATACCACATTCTGTATCGGCTTCGTGGCGATTATCGTACGCGCGCGGCTCGAGGGCATGGATGAGAGCATCTTCGAAGCGGCTCGCGACCTTGGCGCATCTCCATGGCAAACTTTCCGTCTTGTCACCTTGCCGCTTATCATGCCCGCCGTGGTAGCAGGCGCCCTGATGTCGTTTACCTTGTCCATTGATGATTTTGTCATAACCTTCTTTACCAAAGGCGTAGGCGAACCGATTCTACCCATCCAGATCTATACGATGATAAAGGTTGCGGTAACACCCGAAGTGAACGCGATTTCCACATTATTGATGCTGCTCACGCTGATCATGATCACAATCGCGGCGCAGCTGGAAGCACGCGCTTCAGCCAGAACCATGTCTCCCGACAAAGCGGGAAAATGAAACCGCAGCGCCTTTCCGCGATGCCGCTGGCATCGCTTGTATTCCTGCTCGCATGGCTCGTACTATCCTCCGCAGGTTGCGCGAGGCACGACCAGAGCACAACCCGCGGTACCGAAAACGTTCTGCATCTATTTAACTGGAATAATTACATCGCGCCGGAAACGGTGGATCGTTTCGAGGAATTCTGCAATTGCGAACTTTCGCAGGATTATTATTCGGATAATGAGGAAATGCTGGCGAAGCTGGCGGCAGGGGCGGCCGGATATGATCTCATCGTTCCCACCGGAAATGCGATGGACGCCCTGATTCGGCAGGGTGCGCTGAAGCCGTTGGATAAATCACTTTTACCCAACTTCAAGAATATCAATCCCGCATATCTCGGCACCGCGTTCGATCCCGGCAACAAATATTCCGTACCTTATGCCTATACCCTTACCCTGCTCGGCTTCAATCAGGAGAAGATAAAGGAACTCGGTCTACCCATCGACACCTGGGCAATCATTTTCGAGCCAAAATACCTTGAAAAAATCAAGGGACGAGTAACCGTGCTCGATAGTCAGCGCGAACTGATGGCCGCCGCGCTGAAATACCTGGGCTATTCGGTTAACGATGCCGACGAGAAACACTGGAAGGAGGCTGCGGACCTGATCGTCCGCGCCAAACCCTACTGGGCGGCTTTCAGCAATACCAGTTATATCAAGGAACTGGCTGTCGGCAACCTGTGGCTGGCGCACGGCTATTCCAACGACATGTTTCAGGCGGCGCTCGATGCAAAACGGACCGGACGCCGGTTCACGATCAGCTACTCGACACCGAGGGAAGGCGCGGTTCTGGCGCTCGACAGCATGGTGCTCCATCGAAGCGGGAACCGCCCCGACCTTGCCCATCAATTCATGAATTTCATGCTCGACGGAAAAAATTCCGCCGAACTCACCAACCTCATCGGTTCCGGCAATCCCAATATGGATGCAATGCATTATATACGGCCGGAAATAGCAGACAACAAGGCCATATTCCCGGACCCCGAAATGCTCTCCCGGCTTGAAATGTTGCATGACCTGGATCGCAGGCAGCGACGGCAGTTAAGCCGTTTGTGGACCGAAATAAAACTGAGATAGGAGGGGGAACATTGAAAAACCGGCTGCGGATGCGGTGATAACCCTCGGAAATCCTTGACTGACTAGGCGCGGACAGAGCGGCTCAGCAACTATTCCGGTATTTATTTCCACCGTCCGATATACGTGACTTTGCACATCCCGACCTTTACTTCCTCGTTGGGGATGGTGAATAAGCGGAGGCTACTTTAGTGTAAACTGATCAGTAAGCCGCGCACCAGCGTTGTTCCGGTATAATTTTTATTCATCCCTTTCCTCGAAAACTTTCATGAGCTACTACCAAAGGCATGTATTTTTTTGCGTGAATCAGCGTGAAGCGGGAGCATTGTGCTGCAATAATTTTGGAGCCCAAGCCATGCGCGATTACGCCAAGGAACGCATTAAATCGCTCAAACTCGACAGTAAGAGCAAGAGAATACGGATTAACAATGCCGGTTGCCTCGACCGCTGCAATGAAGGCCCCGTTATCGTGGTTTACCCGGAAGACGTCTGGTACACGTATGTGGACAAGGAAGATATCGACGAGATCATCGAGGAGCATCTGAAAAACGGACGCGTGGTAGAGCGGCTGCGAATTTAAAGTAGCGTAGGCTCTGCGAATATACTGTCCAATTACCTGGCTGAGCACATTGCCGAATCCGCATATTCCCCAGAAATTGTTCCTTGACGGCCCGGCTGGAAAGCTGGAAACGGTTCTGGCCGAGCCGGATTCAAGTTCCCCCGCGGTGTTGCCGTCATCGCGCACCCTCACCCCTTGTATGGCGGAACCATGAATAACAAGGTGGTGTACACGCTATTCAAAGCTTTTCTTGAGCTGGGATTCATTACCGTCAAATTCAACTTTCGGGGCGTGGAACAAAGCGGTGGCGCCCGTAACTCAGGCAGTGACAAGGGTGCGGGGGAAACGGAGGACGTGCTTGCGGTAGTTGAAACCATCATGAATCGATTCACTACGCAGCCTGGTACGCCTGTGCCATTGTTGCTTGCGGGCTTTTCCTTCGGTGGAGCAATCCAGGCATACGCAGCGCAACGGCTCAAGCCGCAAAAAGTCGTATTGGTCGCGCCGGCGGTTCAGCGATTGAACGCTCCCCATATCACCCAGCCCGGCGCTGAACATGACACTGAGCATACGCCTGAGGTCCTGATCATCCATGGCGACCGGGACGAAGTAGTGCCTTTGAAAAGCGTCCTGGACTGGGCGGGACCCCAGGAGTTACCCGTAGTCGTGATACCCGGCGCGGAACATTTTTTTCACCGCCGGCTGCATATTCTCAAACGCATCGTTCTTAATTCCTGCCGAGCCTGAAGGCGTGCAGAACAAGGGAGGAAACCGCTCCCCAGCGGCGCCCCTGTCTGGTTCCCGCTCGGCGAATCGCCTCGCGCAATGTTTTATATGCAACTGAGCATCATTGACCGGAAATCGTCAAAAAATCCCATTTGCTTCGACATATCGGGAACGTTCGAGCCCGCATCGAGAAACTTATTCTGATCTCGGAAATCGCGGTTGTCATAGATCGTGACATTCGTCTTGGGTCCGGTTTTAATGCTCCGAACCTTGTTTTCCCAATCAGCACCGAAGGGACCTACCAGCCGGGGCAAATTGAGGGGGCCTGACAGCATCAAGCTGTCTCCTTCATAATCTTTCTTTTCATAAAACTTGACCCAGCATCCCTTGTTTTCGAGATCAGTTGAAACCTTCACGGGAACCAGCATCAATACCGGGACTTCGATAATCGTCTTGCCGTCTTTGGTTCCAGACTGCGACTTCTTTTCCACCGGTTCCGGTTTTTTATTCATTATCGGTCTATCAGGCATCTCTTGCGCGTTTACACCAGGAGCAGCGCAAATAGCAAATACTATTGCGAGGGCGGTCAGGAAGTTTCGGGAGACCTTTGGATTATTCATTTCATCCTCCTAAAAAGCTGTGAAAGGACTTTCTCTCTGAGCCGGTCGTTTCATGGTTCATCTAAGCAAGACCAGTTGCAGTTTCATAAAGGAGACCGCTATTGGTTTATTACCATTTTTAGATTATATGGAAGTTCAGTTTCACTCCGTTCGCTGGCATACATAATTTTCAGGCGACAAACCTGCTGCTTTCGATTAAAACCCTTTATATCCGGTGGTATCGCCAGCCGCCGCGCACTCAATCTTCAGGGCGGCAACCGATTGCGGCGGCATTGCGATATCGAACTCTATATGGCTTTCTGAGGCATGTAATGGATACGGCCCAGGATTCAGCGCCGAGGCCGCTTGCAGTTCCTCAACGTCGCGCAAACTCAGGTATTCGGGCTCACCCATATCTCGCCAGACGCGCTGTGGATTTACATTGTTCTCGTCGATGCGTATTACATGGGCCGACAGCGGTCGCGACGCGCCGGTCAGCTGGACATGGACCGGAACGGTGCTTATCCCATGATTCGGCATCGCATAATTAGTGATAAGTACGGTAATAAGTCCATCTCCCCGGCTTACCCATACATTGACCGTGTCGTGCGAGCCCTTGACTTTGTAGAGTTTATCTCCCAAATCATGCAATAGCTGGAATGCGCGGTAAACCGGTTTGGGGATGCCATGAAGATTCAAGAGACCGAAACCGCCGTGAAAAGGCATACTTGGAAAATAATCCTCATCGAAAATATCGGTGAAAGTCCAGAAGCTGTAGCCGGTCACAAACGGATCGACCGAAAGTGCGATGTTCACGGCGAAGGCGGCCGCAAAGGGCTTGTCGCGTAATGGATCACGTGGGTCCGAGCTTACGTTCCATTCCGTGTAATAGAGCGGCAGGCCACGGGCCTGTGCGCTGGCTATTTTTGCCTTCTCTTTCATTACATCATGCGGCGCATGTTGGAGCCGGTTAAATGTGCCGGCCCCGATTTTGCCAAAGGCATCGGTGGGATAATAATGCGTGCTGACGAAATCAACCGGCAGCTTGTGTTTATCGCAATAATCCAGGAACTCGATAATCCAGTCGCTCCGTGCGCTTGCCGGACCGCCGACTTTTAATCTGGAATCGACATTTTTGATTGTTTCCACCGTAGTGCGATAAAGGTCTTCATAGGCCTTTTTACCGCCACTCCAAAACTGGCTCAGGTTGGGTTCGTTCCATACTTCGAAATACCATTCACGAATTTCATCCAGCCCATACCGATCAATCCAGTGACGTACCAGTCTATCGATAAGCGTCCCCCACTGGCGGTAATCCCGAGGCGGAGTGATGTTGGCGTGGTATTGAAAAACGGTAGAGCTGTTTGAGGCCAGCATCGACGGCATAAATGAAAGCTCGACGAATGGCCTCATGCCGATGGACAACAGGTAATCGTTGATTTGATCCGTATTGAAAAATGAGTAGAGGGGTTTCCCGGCATGGGAGATCAAGGCGCCCATCTCGTCATCGAGCACTCCGTGAGACCGTAGGTGAAGAAATCCGAGTTCGCCGTGGGCGCGCATCAACTGGGCCTGAGAGTCAGCACGCAGCGCAAGCAGGGCACGTCCGTTACCGACCGTGTGTTCCCAGGAGTGTTTAAGCGGGACCGGAGTTGAAGCAAGGTTGGCTTTAAATTCAATAGCCATCACTTTCTTTATAGAATGTTATTTCTCCGGCGCTTCGCCAAGCCGATCAATAACGGCGATTACTGGATCACTTCGCTTCCGGGCAACCCCGGCAGTTCTTCGTATCCAGGCCGGAGAAATCGACTCCGTCGAGGGTTGCGCCTCTGAAATCCACGCCTTTTAACGTGGCGTTATCCAACTTTGCTCGGGTCAGGTCGGCTCCGCGAAAATCGGTCTGTTTCATCACGGTACCTGACAAATCTGCTCTTTGAAGCTGGGCGTGACGAAATTGCGCGCCGGTAAGATTAGCGCCACTCAAATTGGCGCCCTTGAGCTGTGCGCCGGTGAGATCGGCGTTCGTCAAGTCCACGCTTTTAAGATTCGCATCTACCATACGCGCCAGATTGAGCTTGGCATTCGTCATGGTAGCGTTTTTCAGATCCGCCTCATCCAGTATGGCCCCACTGAGGTTGGCGCTGGTGAGATCGATCATGTCCATGTTGGCATGGAACAAATTTGCCCCTTGAAGATCGGCGCCGCTTAAATTGGATTGACGAAGACCGGCTCGGATGAGTTCGGCGCCGTGCAGATCAGCACCGCGAAGGTCCCACTCTACGCAGAGCGTAGCCGGTCTGATAGGACAACCGTTTATCTCTGCTGCGATAGCGGTATGTGCCGTAAACAACGCGGTGAACAGAATCAGGCGATGAGTCATTTTTTTCCTCAACCTTGGCGAGTTCAAAAAATAAAGCCTATCCGACTTTGTGCTACGGCTCAGTGTGCTAACACACTTAGGAGAATGAATTGGGGGTAAGGGCAGGACAAGATGTTGCAGTCATCGAGGATCCGGGAAAATATCGGGCTGTCCAGCTTATCGCTTATAAAAGACGTTGAGGCGATGGCAGAAGAGCAAATTGATCTTTCCTGAAAAAACCGTTTACACTAACCCGACCCGTAATCTCCCTAATCTATCCGGAAATCTCATCCGGCGTTGGCGCTTCGGATACTCTATGCAACGTCTACTGATTATTGCCGGCATACTGCTGTTGTTTGCGGGATTGGCTTGGCCGTGGTTGTCGAAATTACCCTTTGGACGGCTGCCGGGAGATATCATCATCGAACGGGAGAATTTCAGGCTCTACTTTCCCCTGACTACCGGCCTGCTGATATCCTTGCTACTGTCGCTACTGCTGTGGTGGTGGTCCCGGAAATAATCGCAATTTTGAAGAGGACAAATAATTGGAGCTATATGAATCCATGGTATTCTGGTTTTTCAAGGAATTTCTAAAGGCGGTCCTCGGTCTTGGGTTGATTCTAGGAATTATCGTCTTCCTGCGATGGATCAACAGTGATGACTGAAATGTTTTCAGTCTCCGCAGGCACCGGAAGTTCGCTAGCTCGAATTGACCTCCGGCTTTTTCTTTTCGTTAGATGAATCATGTTTAACCGCGCGCATCCCCGGCATTTGCTCGGGCAGAGGCTGAGCCTTGTCGACAAGCGGCTTCAGGATGGGCAGGAGATGCTTCATGACTTGCGTGGAGAGCGCAGAGGTAAATGTATATTTCGCCGCGTCCGCGCCGGGTACGAATGCAGTCATCGTGCCGAAAAAACGGTCGCCGATAAAGAATACAAAAGTGGCGGAACGGTTTACCACCCGTGATTCCTTGATGACGCCCGGCGAGGAAAACGTAACATGACGATGATCTCCCGTTCCCGTCTTGCCGCCAATCAAAATTTCACCGCCATCTTCTTCCACCATGGCCCGTGCAAGCCGCGAAGCTGTACCCGTCTCCACCACGTCTGTCAGCACGCTACGCACTGTTGATGCCAGTTCGGGAGAAAATATTCTTTCGCCCTGAACGGGCGCTCGTTCGACCATGGCCTCAAAAGGAGTATCAGCCGCGAAGTGCAGGCGTTCAATCAGCACGGAAGGCACCCGGACTCCATTATTGAGGATAATGCCCATCAAGTCGGCAAGCGCCGCTGGATGATCGGCCGAACTGCCAATGGCCGTGGCGAGCGACGGAACCAGCGAATCGAAAGGATAGCCGAGGCGTTTCCAGTTGCGATGGATTTCCAGAAACGCCTCAAGCTCCAGAAGACCCCGGATTCTAACGTCCTGCGAGTTCTTGTTCACTGTCTTGAAAAGCCAGTGATAGACGGAGATGCGCTCGTCCTTGCTGGCCTCGATCACATCCTTGTGCTGCGCAAGCGGGTGCGAGGTCAGGTAGCGCACCAGCCACAATTCCAAGGGGTGGACGGTAACGATATAGCCTTGGTCGGCCAGCGAATACTTGCCCGGTGCATAGCTCTCGTATAAATCCTGGAGCATTGCAGGGGTTACGCCTTTAAAACCGGGCAGATGCGGCGCCATGAGTTTCTTGAATTCTGCCAGCGTGGCTTCAGGGTAAATATAGCGGTAAGCGGCAGCCAGACGGCGGGGCGTATGCCGGAAGCTGGAAAAAAACGCGTCGCTAACCTCGCTTGGCCTCGTCGTTTTGCTTTTGTACTTGAGATAAAACCGATTGATGAATTCTCGGCCTTCCTTATCGGCAAAGCGCCTGAGATATTCGGCGCGGCCAGAATTCCCGACATCCTTGAGTATTTTAGCGGAGGAGCCCGTGACCTGGAACATATAGTGGCGCACGATGTCCCGCATCAAGCGGATGTACACAAGGTTGACCGAATTCCTTGTCGCTTCACGCACACTCAGAATCTTGCGGTCGTCTTCACGTACAAAATTATGGAAAACGTGGACGCCCCCACCGGTAAAAAACTTTTCGTCAGGATTGGCCGAATACTTGCGCTCCAGCGAAGCGTTCAGCATAGATGCCAGGCTCTTGTCCGTGCTTTGCAAAAGATAGGCTATCGCCCAGCGACTAAGAAAATCGCCCAGGTCGACCTCCTGTCTGCGTAGCGTCTTCAGGTCCAGTCCCGCGTATTTATTATGCAGTGCCTCGACAATTTCAAGGTAGGTCACCAAGGTGCGTAATTTTGCGGTGGAACCCAGATCCAGCTTGGTACCCTTGTTGATGTCCAGGGGCTGATCGAAATTGTCGGCCAGTATCCGGAATTTGGCCCCTTCCGGCGTCAGTTCGGAGAGCGTGAAGCTGTAAATAATTTTTGCCGGATCTTCCGTACCCAGCAGGCGGTGCCCGTAGAGGCCGACAGCCTGCGCATACTCCGCATCCTTGAGGCGCCGCAGTATATCGGTGGTTTTTTTCTGTAGCGCTACGTCTAGCGTGCTTTGCACTGATAAATCCAGACGATCCAGATCATACATGCGCCGTAACCCAAGCTGTGAGGCAAGACGCATACGAACAGCATTTACAGCCTTTTGCTCGGAAAAATTCCTGGTTTCTTCCGGCGCGGCTGTATCGCGGAAACGTAGCGGCAGTTTGAGCGCCTCGTCCTTGAGGCGCGCGGGAATGACACCAGCCTGAGCCAGAACCCGCAAGTGGCTGTCTGTAAGCTCAGCAAGATCCTTGCGTCCGGCAAGCAAATAATACGAAGGCCGGCGTTGGGCAATCATGAGGCTCAGCACATGCTTGTAAAGAAATGCCGTTTCAATAAGGGCGTCTCCTTGCACGAACCGGGAATTCAGGATGTGATTGATCTCGTCGAAATCCAGACCGTACCATGCCCAGAGCCCATCTCCTATCCCGTTCGTTTCTCCAAAGCCCGGGGCTGCGGAAAGCGGGACGGTATTAAGGTAATCCACTACGATTTGCTTCCGGGCGGGCAGCGTGTTTTCGCCATGCAGATACACGCGCACGGAGGCGGAGGCGATCTGCTGAAGCTTATCTGCCGCAGTCATCGTCATTCCATTGGGAGAATGGCGGTATTTTTCGATCTGGGTTGCGAGCGTGCTGCCTCCAGACACATCATGCTCGGGGCGGAAAAATTGAATTATCTTGTCCAGCACCGCCCTGCCCAGCCGGTTCCAATCGATAGCCGGGTTTTTCTTTGGATGAGCCAAATCCAGCAACTCGCGATTCTCGATAAATAGCAGACTGTCCGTCACCACAGACGGAACCGATTCGAAATTCTCGTAGACACGTGCCGGAAACGTCGCGCGATATACTGGCTGACCATCAGCCGCAGTTATTTCCAGACCTGCTCGGGATTTCTCCCGGTAGGGAATAAACAAGCCCTGGCCGACGAGCTCCTTCATGCGAGGGGAAACGCGCGCCTGAGCATGCACCTGGAAACCATGTTTCGCCAGATGCTGCAACATTATCGGCAGCCGGCTATAGCCCAGGCGAACATCATATGGCCCCGCTTGCGAAAGATGGAGATCATCGTTCGGGCCGCTTTTCATCTCCCAACGCAGGTCATCGGCCAATTTCGACAGTTGCCGCGCCTGATGTGTGGAATTTTGGACTTCGAGGTAGAAAACGAAGGCTGCGATAGCAAGCGCAGCAAGAAGCAGGACCAGAACAGCGAAGACAATAAACTTGAGCGCGCGCCTCACCATGGAGTCATCAGGAATAAAAATGCGACACTACAACTTTAATGATGACAGGCAAACGGCAAAATGCGACGTATTTACGGAGTTGTTCGGGGGTTTGAGCTCTGATATACAACTTATTCTTAAGAAACATCGGCCTACCGGTTATAATGACATGTGGCAAATCCCTTTTATTGTGCCAGATTATGCTTATTGATACAGGAACCCTGCTTTTTCCGCCTTCGATCGCAGATGAGATTCTGACAGTGGCATAGGTAAGTTCCGTGATACTGAATCCTCAGGATATAATCGCCGACCTCCGCAGCAGCAGAAGAGCTTGAAAAGAGCTTACAGACATCGAATATCGGCATGAGCGAATATCGGAATAATAGCAAATGAGCCGCCGATTAAACGTTGCATGCCAGAAATTCAGCGACTCAGTTTACCCAAAAGCCGGAACATCTCAATAACCCGATGGAATTCCTTGACCTCCTGCTAAAGACGGTTGTCCTTCGTCCCTACGTATTCGTATTCCTCGCCGTATTCCTGTTCCTGGCAAGCAGGCTGATCGGTTGGCGGAGAACCGGGTATTTCATGGGGATCACGTTCATCGTGGCATTTCTGTGCGAATTCTCCTCCACCCACACGGGAATTCCATTCGGCTGGTATCACTATACCGGTTCAACAGTCGGCGAGGAATTGTATATTTTGAATGTCCCGTTTATGGATTCTCTCTCGTTTCCCTTCCTTCTCTACGCAAGCTATTGCATGGCGCTGGCTTTTCTCCTGCCCGCCGAGAGCATGAAAAACTCCAGTCCCGGTATCAATGTCATCCGGATGGGGTTTCCACTTACGGCAAGAACCGGTTGGCCCGTCATGCTGCTGACGATCCTTTTTTTCACATACCTCGACGTTGTCATTGATCCAGTCACGCTACGCGGCGAACGATGGTTCCTCGGGCGGATATATTACTATCCCGATCCCGGCACACACTTCGGGGTGCCGATCGCAAATTACATTGGCTGGGCTGTGGTGGCCTTCCTCTCGCTCCGGGCCTATCTTCCCCTCGATCGCAAGCTTCTTCAAACCAGCCTCTCCCCTGCCCTGCTCGTAACCAGACGCGTACTCCTCGGTTGCGGTCTTTATTATGGAGTATTGATCTTCAATCTCGCCATCACTTTCTGGATTGGAGAATCGCTGATGGGTATTACCGGCCTGTTCATTTATCTCCCCATCACCGTGCTGCTTGGCCTTCGGCTGCTCGGCCGCCTGCCCGCACAAGCGTGAAAGACGCGAAAAATACCTGACGTCTTATTGAATCAGGTTCTATCCCCGCAACATAAATATTGCCCGGGTATGACATCTACCTGAATTCAACGGGTCGAGCCGACCAACGATGTCGGCCTGGAGTGCGACAATATGCCACATGCGGCAATTTGTCACATGCGGCAATATGCCACATTCCTAATTCCGCCGATTTACATTACATTCCATATCAGCAAGTACATGTGGGTTTGTAACAGCGTTTGAACGTCGTCATCAAACCCCGAATTTGCCGGCCCGCCGCGGCAATTCGTAGTTGTACATCATAAAAAACAAACTCGTTGCGTCAGCCATATAAGCAAGCGCATGAGATTCAAAATTTATATGTCATTGACATTAAAAGTATTTAATCTGCTGGTTTGGCTCACGAGACAATTCGAATAAAAGAATAAGAATGAGAAAAACCGCGGTGGCTGTAATTTCGATGGCCGTAACAATGGTCTTTTCAAGGTTTGCAATGGCACAGAGCACTACATCATCTCCGAGTCCCAAATTATCTCCGGTTGTTGTGACCGCCAATCCGATCATTGATAGCGTCCGGGTCGATGCGTTTTCAAGCACATCCGCGGTGGTCACCGAAAGCCAATTGCGCGATCAGAACGCGTTCGATCTCGCCACGGCGCTGCGGCGCACACCGGGGGTGCAAATATCGCGCTACAACCCGGTCGGCGCCTTCGGCGGCGATCAGGGCGGCGCGGTCTACATACGCGGAATGGGTGTCAGCCGGCCGGGCAGTGAAATCAAAACCTATATTGATGGCGTTCCGTTTTACATGGGGGTATGGAGTCACCCCCTGCTCGATTTGCTGCCCGTTAACGGCATGCAATCCATCATTGTCTATAAAAGTCCTCAACCGCAAATCAACGGCAACAACTTTGCCTCGATCAATCTGGAAACGAAGCGCGCGACTGAAGATGGCATGCAAGCCAGTGCAAGAATCTCCGGTGGCTACTTCAGCACATTTATCGAACAGGCAGATCTGGTCGGCCGCTATGGAAATATAGATTTCATGCTGGCGCAGGGCCATGCCCAATCCAAAGGGCATCGGCCCAACGCGAGCGGCGAACTGAATAATGTCATGGGCCGCATTGGCATGCGGCTGAACGCCAATTGGTCGATAGGCACGAGCTTTCTTTATGTCAACAACCAGGCGCGTGATCCCGGTGACAACCGTTTACCGGCGCCTGCCGTGGCGCCGCAATACAACACTCAGGCAGGAATGGTTTCTGTTTTTGCATCGCATCGTCATGGTAACTGGCGCGGTGATTTGCGTTTCTATCACAACAGGGGAGAAGGGAACTGGCTGCATCAATCCGGTCTGGAGGGGGATACACCCACCAACTTTCAGATGACGGGCCTGCGCTGGAAAGAAGAGTTAGCTCTTTGGAAAGGAGGAACGGTTGTTGCTGGATTGGACAGCGATTGGATCTCGGGTGATGTGCGATTCAATCGGGTGACGCCAGCGCCTCAAGGAAGCTTCAATGCGCCGACTTTTCGCGTCACATCGCCCTATGTTGCATTGAGCCAGAATATCGATCTGGGCAAGGGCTGGACGCTGGTGCCGTCGGCCGGTATTCGCGTATATGATCACAGCATGTTTCGGACAAGGACTTCGCCACATGCCGGTCTATCTCTGGTATCCGAAAAAATTACGATATTTGGCAATGTGTCGCGCGGCATCAACTATCCGGGTCTGG
Source organism: uncultured beta proteobacterium (assembly GCA_963831395.1). Lineage (GTDB taxonomy): Bacteria > Pseudomonadota > Gammaproteobacteria > Burkholderiales > Nitrosomonadaceae > Nitrosospira. The sequence goes on along the minus strand of CAWHQD010000030.1, from coordinate 332,544 downwards.
AAGCCCCGGTTCTCTCCTCACTGATCCCGGCGCTCGGGCAAACCTGGAAACAGCTCGCAGCGGAAGAGCTCAATCACGCCGAGGTGGGTGTAAAGTCGACCCCCTTTGAAGGAACACAAATCGATATCAGCGTCTTTGTGGATCAAGTAAAGAATCGCTACATCTTTGGCTTCCCACCAAATGTTCCGCCCCCTCCCCAGTTTTTGAATCTCGGCACCTATGTGATGCGTGGCGCCGAAATTGCACTCAGACAAAATATCACTCCGAATTGGACAGTATTTGGCGGACTGACCCTGCTTGACCCCAGCATCGACAATTTGCCCTACACACCAAAGAGAGCTGTCACCGCGGGTATAAACGGGCGGATTGGACCGTTTCGCTTAACAGTCGATACCCAGTATCAGTCAAGCGTGTTGGCGCTCAACCGCCCTCGTGCGGCCGGAGCCGTCAATACCGAAAAAGTCGATTCATTTGTGATCATGAATGCTCGTGTGTCTTACCAGTTGCCGGTGCTCGGCAAGAAAGGCGAGATTTTCGTGGCAATGGAAAACCTTCTGGACGCCAACTACGCTTATCGCCCCGGATACCCGATGCCGGGACGCTGGGGGCAAATTGGTTTATCAGCGAGTTTCTAAATGATCGAGAAGCCCGCTTGTCATTTCTGGAATCATCTTCGGCAGAGTATTACGTTCAAGTGAAACGCATGGATATAAATAAGTGATGAGTCTGTTATTTAAACATGGAGGTTTTTGATGCAACTATTACCGTTGGTAGCTCCTGCAGAAGAACTAACCCAGGAAGAAATTTCGCGGTACAGCCGCCACCTGTTGATTCCCGACGTTGGCATGAAAGGACAGCGGCGCCTCAAGAACAGCAAAGTCCTCGTGATAGGCGCCGGCGGCCTGGGTTCGCCCGTACTTCTCTATCTAGCGGCGGCCGGGGTTGGAACGCTGGGAATCGTTGATTTCGATATGGTTGATGAATCCAACCTGCAAAGACAAATTATCCATGGACAATCGGATATCGGCAGATTCAAATCCATGAGCGCACAGGACTCGATCAAGGAGTTAAATCCCTATGTTCACGTTCAGCTCCACAACGTGCGCCTTGAGACAACAAATGCTATCGAGATAATTTCGGGCTACGACCTGGTAATAGATGGTACGGATAATTTTGCTACGCGATATCTTGTCAACGATGCCTGCGTGCTGGCGGGAAAACCATACGTTTGGGGATCCATTTTCCGGTTCGAAGGACAAGTCTCCGTATTCTGGGAAGATGCACCGGACGGATGCGGCCTGAACTATCGTGATTTGTATCCGGAACCACCGCCCCCGGAAATGGCTCCGTCATGCGCGGAAGGCGGGGTGTTAGGCATTCTCTGCGCTTCGATAGGCGCAATGATGGCGACAGAAGCAGTCAAGCTGATTACCGGCTTAGGTGAAACCTTGCTTGGGCGCCTTGCCGTCTACGACGCACTGGACATGACCTACAAATTTATTCGATTACGGCGTGCTCCGGCCAGAACATCCGTAACCGCACTGTCCGATTATCAGGAACTCTGCGGACTAAAACAGCCGACGAACAATAAAACGACGGTTCCCGTAATCAGCGCAAAGGAGCTGAAAAACATGCGGGATCGCGGTATGAATTTGCAGCTCATCGACATTCGGGGAATCGAGGAATGGAATCTTGTTCGCATAGAAGGCGCCAATCATATTCCCAAAAATAAAATGATGTCCGGCGAGGTTTTATCTCAATTAGATAAAGAAGAACTTATCGTACTTCATTGCAAAATGGGTATCCGTTCCAGAGATGTTCTCATTGAGATGCAAAAGCAGGGCTTTACAAACGTAAAGAGCCTGGACGGGGGAATTTTAGCGTGGATAAGGGATGTCGACCGGTCACTCCCTGTTTATTGAGCAGCATCATTAAGCAGCATCACGGATGACGCCTTGCTTTTCGTCCTGGCTGTTATGCGCTCACCGTAGTCCTGCTTTCCGCAACTCCTTTATCAGATAGCAACGATTCATTGAAATGCCGCTTTTCTGGCGGCTTGGGGAAGATTTACCTTTTGAATGCATGACCAACGTTTAGGAGGCTGAAAAATTATGCTGACCATACACGCGAAACTTGTTGAGGCAATGCTTGCTCAAGCACATAAAGACCACCCCATCGAAACCTGCGGGGTCATTGCCGGCCCCATGGGGTCCAATCTACCGTTACGGCTGATCCCGATGCGTAATATAGCTCAGTCCGAAACATTCTTTCAATTCGACCCGCAACAGCAATTGCAGGTCTGGAAAGAGATGGAGACGCGTGGCGAAGAGCCTATCGTTATCTACCACTCGCACACCGGCACGCAAGCCTATCCAAGCCATACCGACGTCAAGTATGCAGGCGAACCTCGATCCCACTACGTCATCATTCCGACTGACTTCACGTACGGAGAAGAAATCCGCAGTTTCCGCATCTGTGAGGGGATGGTGACCGAAGAGCGGATCAGAATGCTCAATTCATATAAATCGGAATGGGAGTTATCGATGGTGGCTTAAGGAATCTCATCTCTTGGGAACCTCCTGTGAACCTCCTGATTCACAAAAAGCTTGAGCTTTTACGCCCAATTCCCGATTTTTGGTAACAACACTTTTTCGTAACAACAATCCGAAGGGGAAATATATGCCAATTACCGTAAGTATTCCAACCATATTAAGACCGCTAACGAACAATCAGAAACGGGTCGAAATTGACGGCTTAAATGTTCTTGAAGTCATCGAACAGATGGAACAGCGATATCCCGGCGTCAGAAACAAACTGATCAGTGGGGAAAAAGCACACCGCTTCATCAACATCTACGTGAACGACGACGATATCCGTTTCGGTAACGGTCTTTCGACAAAGCTGAATGATGGTGACTCGTTGATCATTCTACCCGCCGTTGCCGGGGGATAACCCGTACACCCCAGCGCATCCAGCCTACTCAGCCACACACAAGAATACACGAGAAATATGCGTATGAATCGTACATTAGCGGGTTGCGAGATTACCGGTCCATTCAGAAACCCGGCCCCTGATTTTGAGTTCGTCAAATCCTCTCTCTGCTACCAATCCAATGCCTTGGGCATGAAAATTGAGGCCAATGAAAATTGCTCAGGCGATGGAGTATTTTCTTTTGAGTTCAAGACGCCCCATACCGCACCCATCACATGCGGTGTAAGCCGATGGGACAGCACGTCCAGGCAGCACGCCCCCGTGACCGAAAATATAATGCAGGCGGCATGCGGGCTGATGTCGGTGCATGGACGGGCTGGGGGTAAGACCCAGTCTCTGGGGTTGAACTACGTTTCGACCTTGACTGCCGCATTGGCGCTTCAGGGCGGCATTGCGGCATCGATTGGTCAACTGCGGGGCCTCACCGTTTCGAGCAGCAGTGTTTCAATGGCATCCGCAGCCCTGTTAAGCGTGGGGCAGTATATCGCGGGGGCAACAGCTTCAGAATCTCCAGAAACCCCTGAAACCCTTAAAAACCTGTTTCCCGGCCCTATCCCACATCCTGTTTGCCTACCTTTTGTTTCATTGGATGGCGTCATCTTTGAACTCGAAACACTCGATGCGGGCCCCTGGCAAAAATTCTGGGCAGAGATGGGCGTGAGTTCAGCAGTGGCTGGAAAGGGATGGGCGGCTTTCTTGTTGAGGTACGCCAGAGCCATTTCCCCTCTGCCTGATGAATTAGCGCGTGCCACATCAAATATCACTTATCACCGCATCTCACAGATATGTGCCAGAACCGGCATGGCTATTTGTCAAGTGCGATCCGTCGATGACCGGGCGATGGATGACGACAACAGACGGGTGTGGGTGCAAGGCCCGTGGGAGTTTCTGTTCGATCGGAATCTCAACGGCACGAATGGCGCCCACGATAAATGGCCGAGCCGGGCCACTAATGATTTGCCGTTAAGCGGACTCACCGTCGTGGAATCCTGCCGACGGATACAGGGTCCTCTGGCTGGGCACCTGCTGGCGCTTCTGGGGGCGCACGTTATCCGGATAGAGCCGCCGGGTGGAGATCCCTTGAGAGGCATGCCACCCATGGCCGGAGGCTGTTCCACGCGCTTCGATGCGTTGAACCGGCTCAAAACTGTTCGGGAAATCGATATCAAATCGTCAGATGGACAAGCAGAGGTCAAGGAATTGGCGGCACAGGCGGACGTCTTTCTGCATAACTGGGCGCCCGGCAAAGCGGTGCTGTTGAATCTTGACCATGAAGATCTGACTGCGATAAATCCTTCCCTGATTTACGCCTACGCCGCCGGTTGGGCAACAGATAGTGCGGCGCATGTCTCTTCCAGCACTATGCCCGGCACTGACTTTATGGCCCAAGCCTATTCGGGCGTCGCTAAAAAGATCGCCAGGGTTTCGGGCGATCACGGCGGGTCCTTATTCACGGTACTTGATGTGCTTGGGGGCGTTGTTTCAGCACAAGGAATCACTATCGCGCTACTCAACCGATGTATGAATAAGGTTGGCGCAAGCGTCACTTCTTCCCTGATGAGCGCGGCAACGCTTTTGTGCGCAGATGATTTCCGGAACATATACAACTTGCCGAGTCCTGATTCAAATATCTCGACAAGCATTATCAATACTGTCTACACAACGAGACAAGGGAAAATTGCAGTTGAATGTCCTGACGTGAAAACGGCATTGCGGCTCTCCGACGCCCTTGATGCGGCTACTGGCGTTGAAGATCTTGAGCAGAGCTTGAGCGATTTATTCCTGTCAAGAACGGCAGAGGAGTGGGTCCGGATTTTTGAACAGGCATGCATTCCTGCAGCCGTTGTCGTTGAAGACCTGGGCGATTTGCAAACCATCCCCCATTTACAAGCAGGCCTGAGTCCGGGCCCTTATACCAAGGTTAATTCCCCGTGGAGATTTAAATGAATCATTCCGGAATCATGGACATCGTTCCTGCCAGGGTCCGCAGACAGTGGGCCCAGACGGGAATCTATCCAGATAAATCCCTATACGAGCTGTTTTGTGAGCACGTGCGACAACATCCCGAGAATCCAGCGGTTGCGTCACTCGACCAGACTATCACCTACAGCGGGCTATTGGACAAGGTTCGTCGCTTGGCTACCAGCTTCCAGGAACTGGGAATTGTCCCTGGAGATGTCGTTGCCTACCAGCTTTCCAACGGTTGGCGCAGCTGCGCAATCGATCTCGCGGCTGCCGCGCTTGGCGCGATCGTGGCGCCATTTCCGCCGGGCCGCGGCCGCCTCGATATTCAGTCTTTACTGGGGCGGTGCGACGCTCGCCTGATTATTGTCGAACGCGAATACGCCAGGATTGATCTATGCGAGCTTATCGAAACAATACGACCCACTCTGCTTTCACTGCGTATCCTCGTTGTCGATGGCAAAGCCCCGGACGGCTGGCATGCACTGGATGACCTGTTTCAAGCCGAGCCAATTGAACCAGGCCGGTTACCAGAAGTTTGCCCTGATTCCCCCGTTCGCTTCCTGATCTCATCCGGGACGGAATCCGAGCCAAAATGGGTTGCCTATTCCCACAATGCACTGGCTGGTGGCAGAGGACGTTTTCTGCAGCAAATATATTCCGATGGAAAGGCTTTCCGAGGTCTTTACCTGATGCCCCTTGGCACGGCATTTGGTTCAACCGCAACGTTCGGTGTCCTGTCCTGGCTCGGCGGATTGCTTATTGTCCTGCGCCACTTCGACGTCGCAGCCGCCATTCAAACTATTGCGGAGCTGAAGCCTACCCACATCTTTGGGGTTCCGACAATGTTTCAACGCATTGCCGCCGACAGGGCGTTATCGGAAACCGATACCTCCAGTGTGATCGCCATCGTCAGCGGTGGAGCAAAAATCGATGAAGCCTCGATTCGCCGATGTACCGAGGCATTCGGGTGTGGATTTGTCGGCTTGTACGGCTCTGCGGACGGTGTTAACTGCCATACCACGCTTGATGATGATCTGGAAACCGTTTCCAGAAAGGCAGGCAAACCTAATCCGGACATTTGTTCGATCCGGATAGTCGATGACCAGAAGCAGGAAGTGCCTCTGGGTTGCATCGGTGAAATTACGGCGAGGGGTCCGTTGAGTCCGATGCAATACGTCAACGCGCCAGACCTTGATGCCCTATACCGGGATAGGGATGGATGGGTCTATACCGGAGACCTTGGTCTTATCGACGATGACGGGTATCTGGTACTGTCAGGGCGAAAAAAGGACATCATCATTCGGGGCGGAGTCAATATCAGTCCCGCTCAAATAGAAAATATTGCCGTTTCCCATCCGGCAGTCGTCAGTGCCGCCTGTGTCCCGGTTGCCGATCCGGACCTGGGGCACCGGGTTTGCCTCTGCCTGGCGTTGCGGGATGGAGCCGAACGTCCCTCCCTATCCCAATTCACCAGCTACCTCCATAAGCAAGGCCTCGAGATAAACAAGCTTCCCGAATATTTACGCTATTACCGGCAATTACCACTCAGCCCGGCGGGAAAGGTGGATAAAAAACAACTGACTGCGGAGATAGAGTTTACGCAGTTCTTGCCTGAACCCGCCATTGCTCAACAGGCTCATTAATGCTGCACACACACCGACAATCCGTGCATACAGAGCCAGCCAGAGCGCTTTCCCGCGAGGTGAGAAGGTTTGTCGACGAGATGATTATCCCAAACGAATCCCGTTTGGGTGAGGGCGGAGATGCATCATCCCGGCTGCAATCAGAACTGACCGAGAAAGCGCGATCTGCCGGACTATGGGGCTTGTTTTATCCCCTCTCCCATGGCGGAAAAATAGCCTCTCTTGAAGACTACCTGATTGTTGCCGAGCAGGAAGGGCATTCGGAATTTTCGCCTGCGATCCTCGGCAGCCACTCGGCATTGGATGCACATATGCTTTTGAAATATGGCGCCGATGAAATTCGTAAAAACTTTCTGGAGCCCATGGTGGCGGGAAAAGCCATTCCAAGCTATGGCATGACCGAGCCAGGACATGGCGGCTCATTTCCCAGCCTGATAACAACGTGCGCACATCTCTCAAATGGAAGCTGGACGATCAACGGCAGAAAATGGTTTGTCGGCAACGCAGACAAGGCGACTTTTGTCACGGTCCTGGCACGAACCGCCGGAAAAGACACTGTTCTCGGCAACGCGCTTTCCATGATTATCGTCCCGGCTGATACGCCCGGGTTCAAGGTTGAACGTCACATCACCATGATGGGCCGCTCCCTCGGTCAGGGCGAAATTTCTTTCGACAACGTACAAGTTCCCGAACACTATCTTTTAGGCTCCCACGGCGGCGGGATGGATTTAATGGGCCAGCGGCTCGGCATGGGCCGGCTGCTTCGTTCGATGAACTGGGTGGGATTGGCGCAACGGTGTTTCGATTTGATGGGCGCTCGAATCAATTCCGAACGCGGGCTATCGGCCCGGTTGCCTGAAAAACAGCTGGTACGCCAGCATATCGTGAATGCCTATCAAGCTATTGCAAGTGCGCGGGAATTAATCCGGGTAGCTGCAAGAGGTGTCGATGCGCAGCATCCAAGCGACGTCGAAATCAATATCGCCAAGCTAGCGGCATCACAAGCGCTATGCACTGCCTCGGACTCGGCAGTGCAATTGTATGGTGCGGAAGGCATCAGCGATCTCACCCCGCTTTCGGGTATTTACCGGACAGCGCGTACCTCACGCATCCTGGATGGCACGGATGAATCGCTTATCAGCTCGGTGGGCCGCCGGCTCATCAATTTTTTTAAAGAAGAGGATGTGTATTACTTTGCCTGATCCAATGTTTGTGAACCTGTCGGACAGTGATGTTCTATCTCGACTCGGGAAGGGGCAATAAGATGACGGACACCGCGAGAGCAGCCGTCGTGAATATGTGGTTCCGGTTTGTCCTGGTGTTTGCCATGGCCTTGCCCATGCTGATCTTGTATGCCGTTAGCACGCTCGGACCATTGCTTGCCCGTGACTTGCACTTCAAACCCGAATTATTGGGTTATCTGGTGACGAGTTCATTTGGTCTTGCGGCTGTTTTATCGCTCTGGGCCGGGGCTTTTGTAGATCGCATTGGTTCTCGTTATGCGCTGATCGTACTTTTCTCCGCCGTTGCATCGGCTTTTGCCCTGATTGCGACGGTGGAAAATTATTATGGCCTGGTTGCAGCCGCTGCTATCTGCGGCATTGCTCAAGCGCTCGCGAACCCGGTCACGAATTTACTGATCGCTCAGCAGGTTCCGGCGAAGCAGAAAGCAACAGTCGTCGGCCTCAAGCAATCGGGCGTTCAGCTCGCGGCTCTTTTTGCGGGTCTGATGCTTCCCGGAATCGCATCCGGATATGGCTGGCATACGGCGTTCGGCATAATTGCTCCGGTGGCAATACTATTCGGACTAACAACGTCTTTCGTCACACCCAGGCAACACAGCGGGACAGGCAAGAGCTTCTTGATTTCGCTCCCAAATTCGCTGTTGCTGCGATTGATGGTCATCCAGTTTTGCGTTGGCATATCCCTCTCCGCTTTCGTCACTTTCTTGCCGACCTTTGCCACCCGGCAAGGCATGCCGCTATCCCTGGCTGGCGCCCTGATCGCCATCTTCGGGGTAATGGGAATGCTCTCCAGGATCGTGTTGACGCCCATGGGAGCAAAACTCAAGGACGAGTCGCCGCTTCTGCTCTTCCTTATTGCCATTGCGGCCTGCGCAATGGCGGTGATGATGCACGCAACTCCGGACACCCACTGGAGATTGTGGATAGGCGCCGTGGGCATGGGGCTTACCGCGGTGGGCACCAACGCAATAGCGATGAGCATGTTGATAAGAGAGCCAGCGTTTGGTCCGGTAACCATCGCATCCGGCTTTGTTTCGGTTGCCTTCTTCGGCGGTTTCGCGCTCGGTCCCCCGCTTTATGGCGCTATATCCGATTATTCCGGGAACCCGGTGCTTGCCTGGAGTGTGCTGATCGGAGTGCTTTCATGCGCTTGCCTTATGGCGCTGGCGCTGGCATTCGCGCGCCGGCGCGAAGCGCGGGTATCAGGAATGGCTATCCGTCCCACCCGACGGACCACCCCTGCGGACATTTAAGAACGTTGCAACTTCATCAGCGAACAAGTCGGGCGCGGTCCTCATCGCACTGCGCCGTTGTCCCCGGAGTACGCGAATTCAAGGTCGTGCGTGTAAAGAGGCAAAGCGATTATCGGAAACGATCACGGCTGTTAATTCCATGGATCGTAATCGGAGCCATATTGCAAATCAACGGCGCATGGGCGGCGGATGGAATCAAACCTGTGGGTCAGATCAACGAGTACCTGCGCATGACGGGTGAACTGTACGGCAGCTACGAGGCATGGAATTATTTCCGCCCGAGTCCGGCAATAAATAACAACAACGACTACGATTTATGGGCCGTTCGGGCCCGGTTCGGTGCACTACTCACGACTCCATATGTCGACGCCTACGCACAAGCTCAATATGTCGGATTATACGGTCTCCCCAATGATGCGGTCGCATCTCCCGGCGGTCCGCTGGGACTGGGCGCCGCATATTACTTCGCGAATCAGTCCACGAACGCCAGTAACATTTTCTTGAAACAGGCTTACCTTGACTTCAAATTCAGTTCCGTGGGACTGCCGGGCGCATTCCTGAAGATCGGTCGATTCGAATTCATGGACGGCATGGAATATCAAACCGGCGTCGCCAAATTCGATGGTCTTAAAAGAGCGCGTATTGCGCAACGCCTCATGGCTTCGAATGTCGTCCATGTGGGCAGGAGTTTCGATGGATTTACCGCTGCTTATGACAGGCCTGATTTCAATATAACCGCAACCGGCGTTCGTCCAACCCAAGGTGGATTTACCGTCCAGGGACAAAACGAAATCGGCGACATCAATATGCTTTATGCCGCGCTGACGAGCAAGAAGGATGTGTTGCTGCCAGGGACCGAAGCCCGGCTCTTCTATGTGAATTACGACGACAAGCGTAATACGCAGGTGGTGGACAACCGTCCCTCCGCCGATCGACCCCGTCTCGATAGCCAGAATCTGAATCTTCATACCATAGGCGCTCACCTGCTGACACTTCAGCAACTGGGCTCGGGCAGCATCGACGCTTTATTGTGGGGAGCTTATCAGTTCGGCAACTGGACCAACCAGGACCATCGGGCCTGGGCGATTGCCGCCGAGGCGGGTTATCAATGGTCCAGCCTTGCCTTCAAGCCCTGGTTGCGCGCGCTATATTTTCTGAGCTCCGGCGATGACAACGCAACAGACGGCAAACATAAGACCTACTTTACGCTGCTTCCCAGCGGACGCGCTTACGCCAAGCTCCCCTTCTACAACCTGATGAACATGCAAGATGCATTCCTTCAGATGATCGTATCACCCACGCCGCATACCAGAGTAACCATCGACGTGCATCACCTTTCACTCAGTAATTCGAGTGATCTGTTCTATGGCGGATTGGGACCGACCTCGAGCTCGGGCGCATTCGGTTATTCGGGGCGGCCTTCGCATGGCAAAAGCGATATAGGCCAGTTGGTGGATATCAGTTTCACGCATACGCTCAACAAGCAATTGTCGTGGAGATTCTATTACGGGCATGCGTTTGGCGGCGATGTCATCAGGAACGTTTATCAGGGCAAAAAGGACGCCGATATGGTCTACATAGATTTCAACCTGGTTTTTTGAAGAGGCGGTTATGCATATAGCGGAAAAAGAGCCAAACAGTATCGAAGAACAGTTACCGGATGCCCTGCCGAGCCCGCTGTTGAGTCCGCGGACGAGAAATATGGAGCGCGATTGAGCTGATGTTAAATCGCATGGAGACCATCGATTCAAGCTGCACGAATACTTTCCCCCTTTATTCGCCGGGAACCTCAGATGACTGGGTTGCCTCATCAGGGGGTTCCTGGACTGGGCGGATTCTGGAGCGCATGGTGGTGGCTGCGATCGCGAATCACAGGATCAGCATTGGATCAACGTAAAGCCTCGGATATCTGTCGGCGCTTATCCCAAAAAATGACGGCCGATTCCATCAACCGAAGCCTGGTCTTCTGGTATGGCGCGTCGCTTGGCGATCTCTGGTTTGGCGATGAAAACGCACACAAGCTTGTAGAGGAATCCATTGCCGCGATTGCGGCTTCCTACGATCCCGAAATGAATTGCATTCCTCTCGGTACAGGCATGGGCGGCGGAAAAAACGGGAATCAGCTGATTACCATAGATGCGCTTGCTCCTCTGATCCAGCTTCTTAACCGCAGCGAACATCGCGCTTATCATCAAATATCGCGTTGTCATGCGGATACGATATTAGCCGTTTGCCATACCGGTAATGGCGCGTTTCACACAAGTGCATACTTTACCCACGGGAGCTTTCAACCCCTCGGTCAAGCCGGTATGTGGTCTCGCGGTCAAGCCTGGGCCATGTTGGGATTGGTCCGCGCGGCAGCCCGATGGAGAGAGCCTTACTTAAGCTATGCACAATCTGCCTGTGCATACTGGAAGCGTTCACGTCCTTCGTGTTCAAAATCCTTACCCCCGAATCACCTGGATGAGCCTTCAGGCCTACCTGATGTCTCGGCCTCTGTGATCGCATCCCTGGCGATGCTTTCCCTGGCTGACCTGTTGCCTGATGGAACCCATTGGCGTACTTGTGCCCATCAACAGATTACCGCGATCATTCGCAGCCAATACTTCACCGGGTTTCAGAAAAATGGCAATCACGAAAAAAACGGGAATAAAACCGCCTCGGGAATATTTTGGGGCTGCTGTTATAAAACCGGTCATGAGAAAGAGGAACTGGTCGAGTCGGCCTGGGGAAGTTTTTTTCTCATGGCGGCACTCTGTATCCTCATTGACGTCGCAAAAGCCGGCGATTTCTAATATCTGTTATAGCGTTGCACAGACAAATTCTAAACGCCTGTAAATCGAGGAAATAAAACGATGAAAAGTACCCAACACGGATTGGTCAGCCGGATCAAACCTTGCCTGTTTTTAATCCTGACAGTATTTATCTCCTTCCCAACCCTTGCTCAGGAAACAGAGCGTGGCGGTATTCTTCTTCATGCCGCGCGAGTTTTCGACGGCAATAATATGAGGACAAATACTTCGGTATTATTGGTGGATGGGCAGGTAGCGCAAATCGGTGCGCGCGGTTCATTCAAGTCCAATAATGCAAGAATCATCGATCTGGGTGATGCGACCATACTGCCCGGCTTTATCGAGTTGCACGCACACCTGTCGTTTCAAAATATTCCAGCTGATACCGTCCTGAGGCATGGAGTAACGACGATTCGGGATGTGGGCGGCCCGATACACAAGCCGTATGGTGGAGACGGAAGTCTGCGTGTGCTCACCTCCGGACCGATTATTACAGCGCCCGGCGGTTACCCCATTTCAATCATGGGTCACACAAGTGTCGCAACGGCTGTTTCCACGGAAGAAGAAGCGCGAGCAACGGTTCGTCATCTCATCGATGAAGGCGCTGTTGTGATCAAAATCGCGCTGGAGCCCGGTGGTGAAGCGGGCGCCCCCTGGTCATCCGGTCATGGTCATGACCACGGCCACAATCATGGTCCCAGCCACGGTCATCATGATCAATCGGGTGCCGCACATGAGGATACTCACCACAAGTCTGCCGGTACTGCTCCAATTTCGAAACAAACCTGGCCGTTACTGTCGGAAAAAATCGTAAAGGCGATTGTGGAGGAAGCGCATAAGAATAAACGCAAGGTGACAGCGCATATTGCCGAGGTACAAGGCGCGCAAATTGCCGTCAACGCCGGCATTGATGAATGGGCTCACGTTCCTTGTGACGCTATTCCCGAGCCGCTCTTAAAAACGGCGGTGGCGCAAAAGGTAAAAATAGTCACGACGCTTGATACTCTGTCGAAATGTTCGGGTGTGGTTCACAATGCCCGCACCTGGTCGGCACTGGGTGGCGAATTCTTATACGGCGCTGAAGTTGCGCATCCGGACATTCCAAGGGGTATCGACGCGCAGGAGCTTATCTACATGATGCAAATGGGGGGAATGGAATTGATTGATGTCTTGCGGGCAGCGACATCGAAAGCAGGTCAGCACCTGAATTTGCCTCTCCTGGGCACCATTCAACAGGGCGCCCCTGCCGACATTATTGCGGTGAAAGGTGATCCCGCTCATAACCTCAAGAATCTGGAATACCCCGATCTGGTTATTTCAGGGGGCAAGATCGTATTAAATCATTTTAAAAACCAGTTGCCGGTTTCACCCTGAGCAGTAAAGCAATTTGTTTGTCAGGCAGAATAGGCGGGCTTAGCCGTTACAATGCCGGTCCGGCAATACATATACCGCTACCATCAGATAGAAAGATATAATTCCGGCCCTTGGCACTTTAAAATGATGAAATTCCTATCTTGTAAAACTGGAGTAGAAAAATGAAGAAAATGACCTTGGTGTTGACGATTTCCGCATTGGTAAGCTTGGTGGGCTGCTCGAAGACCGATAATTACACGCCGGCCGAGAATGCCAGCGGGGAAGATATCTTTTATGCAAGCTGTACAAAATGCCATAAGCCGGAATCCGGCAACACTGTGATGACCATAGACGCCAAAATGGCGAACAAGGACGCCATCATCCAGAAAGTCCAGAAGGGAAGCATGGGGATGACTGCATTCCCGAATATTAAAGGCGAGCCAGCACAACGCCTGGCGGAATTCGTTCTGGCCAACAGCAAAACCAAGTAGTATTTAGTATTCAGGCCTGACAGCGTTACCGGTGGAGGGTGGACGCATGATCCACTGAGGGATGATGCGGAATAAGCGGGCCGGATTGGCGGTGGATCATCATGATGCACCGCCACTGCCCATGAGCACGCATACCCAGCAGCCTCCATCGCGCTGTCTGACCAGGGGGATTGAAATGGCCATCATGAAGTGGGCGCTTATCGTCGTTGCCCTTGTTGTTATCACCGGATTGCTTGCCGGCCAACTCGGACTGCTCAAGGGAACTCCCCCTACCGATCTGGGCGTCCACGATGGAAAGCTCAAGCCGCCCTCGAAGACCCCTAACAGCGTATCCAGCCAGGCCTCGCTTTATCCGGACCATCCCCAGCGCACTTATGCCGACATTGCCCCACTGCCGCTGCAAGGCGATGCTGCCGCAACGCTGGATCGCATTGCCCGCATTATCGAAGCCATGGATGGCGCTAAAATAGTCAAAAGGGAACCGGGCTATCTTTATGTCCAGTTCACCACCCGGCTCATGAAATACGTGGATGACGCCGAGTTCTGGTTTGATCCGGACAGGGAAGTCATCCAGGTCCGCTCGGCATCACGTCTTGGGAAGTCGGATCTGGGCGTGAACCGCGAGCGCATCGAGTTCATTCGGCAAAAACTTGGGTTCTGTTTGAGCTTGTTCAACAACTGGGATGGGTGAGTTCGGCCACAAATGGAAGCCTGATCCATTAATACCCATCTGACGCACGTGTCTTGAGTCTCGGTTTTCCACGCATGACTTCCGCACTCCGCCCCGCCTACCGGTTTCTGCTTGCATTTCTTGTGATAGCGTTGCTGCTGACCGGCGCTGGATGGCTTGTGCTGCGCGGCAGTCTGCCGCGATATGAGGGTACAGTAGAGGTAAGCGGCCTGACTGCGCCGGTGATTGTCGAACGGGATGCGCTGGGCAGTGCGACACTTCGTGCGCAGGATCGCCATGATCTGGTCTGGGCCCTTGGCTATGTTCACGCGCAGGAACGCTTCTTCGAGATGGACCTGATGCGGCGAAAAGCAGCCGGTGAACTGGCCGAATTGTTCGGATCAGCCGCCTTGCCAGTCGACCGGAAAGCGCGGAAACACCGCATGCGCGCACGTGCATCGGCAATGCTGGAAGAGCTGCCGGCTGGGCAGAAGCAGTTGCTCGACGTATATCGCGATGGGGTAAATCACGGTCTGGACGCCCTTGCGACGCGTCCCTTCCCATATCTATTGACACGCACGAACCCGGTTGCGTGGCGCAGCGAGGATAGCATACTGGTCGTTCAGGCGATGTATTTTACCCTGAATGATGCAGATGATCCTCGCGAACCTGCCTTCTCTATGATGCGATCGGCCCTGCCGGAATCCGCGTACCGGTTTCTCACCGCCAGTGGCGGCGCCTGGGATGCGCCACTCATCGGCACAGCGCTGCATTGGCCGGAGCCTCCGTCCGCTGACGAGCTTGACCTGCGCAAGCTCGACCCCGGCCTCATGCCAAACTCAGATGAGCATAGTCCCGATGAGCCCACAGACGACTTGCCGGGCAGTAATAGCTTTGCGGTAGCCGGCCCGCTGGCATTGGCTGGAGGTGCTGCACTGGTTGCAAATGACATGCATCTGAAGCTGCGTGTGCCAAATATCTGGTTTCGTACGCGCTTGATTTATCCGAATTCACGCCACCCCGAACTGATGAACGAGGTGACCGGCGTCAGCCTTCCGGGTACACCGGCCATCGCCGTCGGCTCCAACCGCAATATTGCCTGGAGCTTTACAAACAGTTATGGCGATTTTATCGACTGGGTACGGATCACGCCGCACCCTGCGGATGCCTTGCGCTACCGCAGCGCAACCGGGTGGAAGCCCGTTATAGTCCACCATGAAGTATTGCGTGCCCGCGATGCACCGGATGAAATACTGGATGTTTACGAGACCGAGTGGGGGCCGATCCTGGCAACCGACCATGATGGCGCGCCGCTCGCGCTGGCCTGGACCGCCCACCGCCCCGGAGCGGTAAATATGGAACTCGCCCAGCTTGATCAAGCTGAAAACGTAGACGAAGCAATTGCAATTGCACAGAATGCAGGGATTCCGGCGCAAAACTTTGTCGTTGGGGACCGGATGGGTAAAATTGCCTGGACGATCGCTGGCCGGATTCCGGCGCGAACCGGCGGTTATGATCCCGCGCTCCCGGCGGACTGGAGTTTGCCGGAAACCGGATGGAATGGCTGGCTACCGCCCGCTCAGTATCCACTGATCGTTGATCCATCACGGCAGCGCCTGTGGACCGCGAATGCGCGCACCGTTGATGGCGCCATGCTCGATCAGCTCGGCGATGGCGGCTACGATCTCGGTGCGCGCGCAAAGCAGATCCGCGACAGCTTGCACGAAGGCCAGCACTTTTCACCTGTCAACATGCTGGCGATTCAGCTTGATGATCGCGCGTTGTTCCTCACGCGCTGGAAACAGTTACTCGAACTGACACTAAGCCGCGCGGAAGCAGCGCCCTGGAGGGCCGAGATGCAGCGGATGCTCGAAAATGGCGATGGACATGCGTCGACGCCATCGGTTGCTTACCGTATAGTGCGCGCCTTCCGCCAGGAGGTCATCCACAAGGTACTCGACGGCTTTGAAGTAGCAGTCCGGGCCAACCATCCAGACTTTGTACTGCCGACGCTGAGTCAGGCGGAACATGCCGTATGGACATTGATCGAGCGCCGTCCTCAACATCTGTTATTACCGATTTATACCGACTGGGAAGATTTGCTCGATAGATGCGTGCAGCACGTGGCTGAGCGTATGCAGAGTCAGCCGGGCGGTATCGCCGCGCGAACCTGGGGTGAACGCAATACCGCCCGCATCCGCCACCCGCTCAGTCAGGCCTTACCGCCGTTTACCTCACGGTGGCTGGACATGCCCAAGGACGAATTGCCGGGCGACAGCAAAATGCCACGTGTGCAGTCGCCGGACTTTGGCGCGTCGAATCGTTTCGCTGTTGCACCCGGCAGTGAAGAGCATGGCTATTTCGCAATGCCTGGCGGGCAGAGCGGACATCCGCTCTCGCCCTATTACGGCAGCGGGCACGCCGATTGGGTTAATGGCAAGCCGACGCCGTTCCTTCCTGGCCCACCCGAACAGACCTTGCATCTGCGTCCGCTCACCAAGACCCCGTAATTATTTTCCGCCGGAAAAATCCGGTTTCTTTTTAATTCCGCCGGGAAGGCACAACCCCGGCTCCGTCGCCTGACGTCCTTTTTCGTAATGCGTATAAACGTAAATGGGCAAGCTCAGCTCACCTAAATGATACTCGATCAATGGCTCCACCACCTTCCAATCCAGGCCGCCGACGCCGGTTGCAAGGCGTGGCAGCGCAACATTGGCAAATCTTTCATTTTCCAACAGACGCCGAAGTTCGCGCAGCGCGAGATCGACGTATTCGGGTTTGGCATGCCCCGGCTTGTCCCCACCGCTTTGTGGAGCTTCATTGGTAAGAAGACTGACGACACGCTTGTTCATCGCGCCGGACCATAACCAGGCCTCTCCGGATTTGGGCTGCCTCGTGTGGCAGAAGTGACGGAAATCCTTTGCCAAGGCCGGCCATTGCTGGCGTAGACTCAAGGCCAGACCTTGATCGAAATGGTCATGAGGAGCAACCGCATGGACGATGACTTGCGCGTGGCTCAATAGGATATCGCCCTTTACCTCATGGATCATGCAACCTCCAGCGTGGGCATAAAGGAATTAAAACTCAGTATAGCAAGCTGATTTCAACCTGCCTGCTTCCTGCCGGTTGCAAATGCCGCTCGGCCACTTTCTCGATGCAAGACCGCCATCACTCCATATCCGGTTTGACAATCCCCTTTGCATTACCTATATAAAAGAACGGTTCCCTCGTTATTTCTCATTGACTCCGTACCGCTCAACCTGGTTTTGAGGAGCTATCATGATCAAATCTTTTTCCACCCTGCTTTCCGTAGCTTTTGCCGCAACCGTCTGGACGCAGCCGGCGCTTGCACAGTTGCAAACCCAAATCGTCGCTACAGGTCTTGACCGGCCCTTGTTCGTCACCTCACCCGCCGACGATTCGCGGCTTTTCATTGTCGAGCAGGGCGGCCTGATCAAAGTGCTTCAAAACGGAACGGTGTTGCCAACTCCGTTTCTCGATCTGTCCGGCTCGGTCGATACCGAGGGCGAGCGCGGTCTGCTTGGAATGGCGTTTGATCCCGATTTTGCAAACAACCGCCGCTTTTATGTCGATTACATAGACAAGACCACGCTCAATACAGTGGTCGCCACTTATCAGGTGGGTACGGCTGCAGTCAAACGTAGCAGATGCCTCAAGCCGGCAAACCGTGCTTACTGTCCAGCAACCCGAGTTCAACAACCATAAAGCCGGCTGGATAGGTTTTCGCCCCGGCGAGTCCGGGAATCTTTACATCGCCACTGGCGACGGGGGATTCCGCAATGATCCCGGAAATCGTGCCCAAAACCTTTCCGAGAATCTAGGGAAAATTCTGCGGGTGGATGTATCCGCCGATCAGTCCCCTGGAGACCCCACTCAGTATGGCTATACGATACCGGCGGGCAATATCGCGGGCGCCAATCCGGATGTCACAGGCATCAATCCTGAAATCTATGCTTATGGACTGCGCAATCCGTTCCGCAACAGTTTCGACCGGGAAACGGGCACTTTCTATATTGGCGATGTCGGGCAGAACAATCGCGAAGAGATCGATATTGGAGTAGCTGGCGCAAACTACGGGTGGCGCAAGTTCGAGGGCACACGAGAGAATTTTCCAGGCGATCCGGCGATTGCGAATCACACGCCGCCAATCTTCGAATATAACCACACAGACGCTGGTGGCTCAGTCATTGGCGGCTATGTTTACCATGGGTCAGCGATCGATGGACTGGAAGGCACTTATTTCTTCGCCGACTTCGTTAACGACGAGGTGATGTCCTTCCTGCCCGCCGACCCCGATGGGACTCTCACCGACCGCACCGCCGAACTGCTGTCCCCAACCGGCATTTCAGGCGGTATTACCTCCTTTGGCGAGGATGCAGCCGGCAACCTGTACCTGGTAAGTATCAACGGCCAAGTGGGAATGATCGCCGCCATACCAGAACCGGCGAGCTACGCGATGATGCTGGCGGGAATGGCTCTGCTTGGGCTATGGGTCAGGCGAAGGGAACAAGCGACCGTGTCCATTCGCGCCTGAAATTTTGCAACGTATGGTAATTGCAATCCGCACCAAGTTGCTGTCCAGCTGAGTTCCAGAGCTCGTCGGGCCGGCCCAGCGGGTCTTCCAGCAGATCGATCAGCGGAACAAAAACAATGACAAAAAACGTAAACCTCTATGAGATCTGCGATCAGCCGATCCTTGAAGGAGAGTGCCTTACCCCGCCCGGAATCAATCTTCGGTTCATATACCGAAAACTGGCGGGCCATCCCGCCCTGAAGTACTTGATTCTAGAGAGTTGCCGGCATCCTGCCATAAAGTTGACGGAAATATCCCCTTATCAGGAGATGATGCGCAAAGCCATGCAGGCCAGCGCTGACAATTGGCAAGACCCACTGTGGATCGAAACAACCTTTAGTTCTCTGGCTCGACTTCTTGATAGCATCGAAAATCCCCATTGGCAGCAACGCGAAAAGGCTGAGTGGACCGATGGCGAGCTGACTCAGGCAGATTTGCAGAATATGATCGATAACTGTCTGCAGGACATTTTACGGATTTGGGATAAAGATAAGAACGATCCCTGGTTCCCCGTTGCGGCACAAGTCGTATTGTCGGGCGATGACCATATGGATGGCAGGAATTTTATCAACGTACTACAGGGGCTTGGTTCCTTCGAATATAAAAACATCACGGTGTTATTTGCGTTAATACGCTGCTTTCTGATGACGAATCCGGGCAGGCTCGGGCTCATCCGTAAGCCCTATCGGGGGATTTCCGAGCCTATGTCCGCGTCCTTTGCCTGGATCTGGCACAGGATTGCCTTTTCAGATGTCAATTTTTTCGAGCATTTGCTTGTGTTTTTAGGCTCGGATGCTTCACGACGGCAGCATTATGCTCGTATCGTCCCTATTCTGGAAAATCTACTGCGCTATTGCGTGTGTAGTAGCCAGGAGTCGCTTGAGACACCGAATAAGCACATTCAGCACCCCGCCATCACTTGCTTGCCAAAAGATCCGGAGGGAAGACCTCTGTGCCGGCTGTCCGACGCTTCCTGGCAAAAGAAGCGCGATCTGGGATTCGGCGATTACGTTCCAGATACGGATACGACCTTTCTCACTTTAGCGATGGCAAGAAAGTGGCTTGATTTTGTGCAGAGAGAGCAGTTGACGGTGGACAAAGTGCTTCTCGAAGCTTGCGAGTCGCTGCTGGCTTATCCTTGGGTGGAAATTATCAGCGAGTACCAGGTAGGAGGTAAATACAACGCAAATCCACCTACCATTCAGATCACCAGGCCGCTGGATTACACGGGCGCCGTGCCGATATGGTTTGATAAAACGTTCAAGAACGATGACGGCAGGATAACCAGGGAAATGTTGGGTAATGAGATTTGTCCAGGTCATAACATGGACATCCTGGACGCTATTCTTGTTAACCGGAAACAATGGTTGGCTTTAGAGGGTGAAAACCTTGCATTTTTACAGCGGCTGCTTGATTTTCATCATCGAGCCTTCGCAAGCGGTAATTTCCGTCATGAAACGGCCCACAAGTATTATTTGCCGGAAACTTATGTCTATTACTTGGGGCGGATGTACCACACTTACGGAACACTCACCGACGTAGATAAACGTATCCTTGACCCTGAAGGAAAAATTGAAGACATGCGCCGGATTGCCCAGCAGTATTGCAAGGATGAGCTAACCGAATATTCCCTCAATGCCTTCGATGCAGCCCTGGCAGTATCCGCGCTCGTGCTGCTGGCATATGAGCCGAGACATGACGGCGTTATTGCTGCTGGCCTCAAGGTGCTGAGCCAGGCAATGGGGGAAGGCAGAGGCAGGCATCCTTACCGGGCCTATGAATGGAACCGCATGCGTCACCCCACCCGAATTCTGGTGGGCAGTGAGGTTTCAACCTCGCTGTTTGTGCTGAGAGCCTGCAGCGAAGCGATGCGCTATCTCAAGAACGAGGTAACTATAAATCAGGGGGGCGTGACAGAACCGGATTTGCAGAGGCTTTGGAATTCCTCTCTTTGAATACCCTTCCCCTGCAGGCAAACGGCTCCAAGAGCGGTTGTTCCACTTGGCTCTCATCCATCGTTATTAGCGCAACTCTCTCCACTCACCCCCCATGTGCTGAACCCCGAGTCGTTATTCTTATGGTATATATAGGTATCATTTTGATACTATGCCTCATCACTCTTCTTTTCGTAATTGGACCAAAGCCGCTTTCGATGGGTTGCGCTGCGCTCCACCCATCCTACGGTCGGTACGCGAACAGCATAAATGATGAATCTGACGTGGTTTCACTTGAACTCCAAATCATCGCGTCTTTTCGTGGGCTTCGTTAACTCCATTCGTTTAAAATCCGGAGCTTCTTTCGCGCCCTGAAATACCAATCCGGGAAACGCGCGTCTTGACCTTCAGGCTCGGCAACATGTAATGTTCGCCCCTTGTTGATTGAGTGGCTTTGGATTCCTATCTTTGAATACCCTCCCCGCTACACATGAGCTTCTGCACGGTATCCTCAAGCAGGTTTCCCGTTCGTTTTATCTCACGCTCAATGTGCTGCCGGTTGGTGTGCGCGACCAGATGGGGCTGTCGTATCTCTTTGCGCGCGCAGCCGATACCATCGCGGATACGGATCTGATCGATCGGGCGCAGCGGCTGAAATACCTTAATCAGTTCCGTGCGCAGTTCACAACCGCCGGGATTGACTGGAATGCAATACGGGAGATTCAAACCGCGCTGATTCCGCATCAGAAAGACTCCGGGGAGAGCATTCTTCTTCAGCGGCTGGAAGACTGCTTCAAGCTGTATGAGGCGTGTTCCATCGGCGATCAGGAGCGAATCCAATGGCTGATGGAAGTATTACCCAGGGGGATGGAAATGGACCTCACCCGTTTCCCGGGTGAGTCAAGCTCGCAACTTACCGCACTGTCCACACTGGACGAACTGGACCGGTACACTTACTATGTGGCTGGCTGTGTCGGAGAATTCTGGACCAGAATGGTCTGTGCGCACCGGCCGACGATGGCTAACTGGAATGTCCCTGAGATGTCG
This sequence comes from uncultured beta proteobacterium, assembly GCA_963831395.1. Lineage (GTDB taxonomy): Bacteria > Pseudomonadota > Gammaproteobacteria > Burkholderiales > Nitrosomonadaceae > Nitrosospira. Next base: position 310,567 of record CAWHQD010000030.1, on the reverse strand, counting down.
GCCATCGGCGTGAGGTTCGGAAAGGGGCTGCAACTTACAAATATCGTTAAAGACATTGCGCGCGACCTGCATCATGGCCGCTGCTATGTGCCGGAGTCGCTCCTGGCTGAAGCCGGGCTGAAACCTGCCGATCTGCTGATTGAGGCTAACCTGCCGAGATTCAGGCCTGTCCTGAACCAGCTCATCGGGCTTGCCATGGACCACCTGGATCAGGCCTGGATTTATACTATGGCGATTCCTGTTTCGGAGATTCGCCAGCGGCTGGCCTGCATGTGGCCGATACTATTGGCCGGCGAAACCCTGAAACGGGTCGCGGTTGCTCCTGACCTGCTCAACCCGGCCGTGAATATCAAAGCGCCCCGCAGCGTTGTGTATCGCGCAGTGGCGCTGACGACTCTCACTTGTGCCAATGCTTTCGTAGCGACTACTTACTGGGATAGCCTCAGAAAGCAGATCGGCCCAGCGTGACCTGCCGAAATCCGGGTTCAAGCAGGGCAAGACGGTCACCGTCGAGGGATATCTCACAGATTTTTGCCGCTCCCCGTCGATGAATATCATGAGAAAACCATCGTTATGACAATCGCACCTCCAGCACTCGGGTTGGCCGGCACTGTCGGCCGGTGGCTCGATGCCAACATTTTCGCGCTGGGGCGCGAGATGCGCTTGTCCTATCTGCCTCCGCTCATGGTCTACGCCGCGGCAGGTATTTCCGGCCTGACCGCAATTGTCGGTACGTTTTACGTCAAGGAGCGCCTGGGGCTTTCCGCCGAGTTTCTGGCGGCGCTCGGGTTCTGGATGATGCTGCCATGGGCATTGAAGATGCCGCTGGGTCATCTGGTGGATCTGGTTTGGCGATGGAAGAGCCTGCTCGTCTACCTGGGCGCAGGCCTCATAACGCTGAGCCTGCTGATCATGATCGGGCTGCTTGGGCATCTGGATGCGATGCGGGCTGTAGCCACGGTGGAAGCGTGGTATGTCACATCGGCCATGCTCGCTCCCATCGGCTACGTGCTTCAGGACGTCGTGGCGGACGCCATGACGGTGGAAGCGGTGCCGCGCGTAGATGCTCATGGGCATCCGCTGCCGCTTGAAAATCGCAAATCCATGCATGTCACCATGCAGACGCTCGGGCGTGTCGCCATCATTACCGGGGGAATTCTGGTCTCGGTGGTGAACGTTTTTGTATTGCAAGGCGTAGGCGAATTACCGGATGCGCAGAAAGCCGCGGCTTATCTCTTCGTCTATGAACTCGCCTTGATCATCCCGCTGGTGTCGGTGGCCGGTGTTCTGTTCGCTTCCTGGTTGCGGCGGCGCGACATCAAACGGTTTCTGGCGCAGGGGCATAGCCGGCAGGAATCTGAAGCGTTGCTTGGCGCTTACGCCGATCCTCCCCCCGTCAACTGGTGGATTCTTGGCGGCGGGCTGGCTTTTACCGCCATATCCCTGAGCGTCGGTTTAAGCCGTATCCCCGGTGGGGAAGAAATTATCTTCGCCGTTTCCATGGCTATCGTTTTATTCCTGATGTGGCGGCTGACAGGCGAACTTGAACCCGATGCGCGCAATGTGCTGGTGGGCACGGCAATTCTGATATTTGTATTCCGCGCCATACCGGGGCCGGGCGCGGGCTCGACATGGTGGATGATAGACAGCCTGGGCTTCGATCAGCAGTTTCTGGCCGCATTGTCTCTGATTGGCGCGACGCTGACTCTTGCCGGCATGTTCATCTTTCGCCGCTTTATGGCCGAACGTTCGATTGCCTATATCATCGGCGCGCTCACCATTGCGGGGACTTTTCTATCGCTGCCGATAATCGGCATGTATTTCGGCTTGCATGAATGGACTGCCGCCCATCACCGGCGGCGTCGTGGATGCGCGGTTCATCGCCGTGATCGATACCGCGCTGGAGTCCCCTCTGGGGCAGATTGCGATGATTCCGATGCTGGCGTGGATCGCCAATTCCGCACCCGAAAAGCTCAAGGCGACTTTCTTTGCGGTGATGGCGTCGTTCACCAATCTTGCCTTGTCCGCATCGCAACTCGGGACCAAGTATATGAACGAGATCTTTGTGGTTACCCGCGAAGTAAGGGATCCTGATAGCGGCCAGATTACGATCGCCGCCGACTACAGCGAGCTTGGCATGCTGCTGATCACCGTGACCATGATCGGTTTTGTGCTGCCGCTACTAGCTATCATATTGCTCAAACACACGCGCTTCCGTAACGCATGAACCGCCCGCAAACGTGGCATTTTATATAAATCGCATATCCTGAAAGGCAGTACCGCAATTAGGTTAATGTCATTTCCGGGCGCCTGTCCCTACTTGACAATATCTCGGCGGGAGGACATCATCGAAGGAACGAAGTCGAGAAATTCCTTCAATCAAGGGCCGCTGGGTTCCTTCCCTTAACACGCTCTTCCCGGATTTGGAGAAAACCATGCTGCGACAAGAAGGCCGCGTAAACTTGTTTGCGCTGCTGCTGATTATTTTCGCGGCAGCGATGGCGTATTGGCTCTGGCGCGCGCATGCTCAAGTGTCTTTGGAGATCGAGCTTGCGTGCCGCTTGCCTTCTGCCGAGGCCTGCGCTGCTGCCAAGGCTCGTTATACGGATAGCTTTTTGTCCGCATGGTTTTCTCAGATGTTCCCGTGGATTCTTCCGTTCCTCCCCGCCTTTATTTACGTATTCTTTTTTCGCTGGCTGCGCAAGAATAAGCAGACTGATCCTTAAGGAATAGAACCCGTAGCCCCTGTAGGGTGCAATAAGCGAAGCGCATTGCACCAGATACCAGTTCAAGTCGGTCAAGCATACGGCGCAATGCGCTTCGCTTATTGCGCCCTACAATCTACAACTGCACCTCCTCAGCAGTAATATTTTATTCGGCTCGAAGCGCTTCGATCGGATTCAACCGTGCGGCGCGCATCGCTGGAACGACACCGGCGGCAAGACCGATCAGCACCGAAATCGCTAGCGCTCCCAGAACATAATTCCACGGAATATGCACAGGCAGGCCGACGTCCAGTGACTTTATCAGCCAGGCAATACCCGCGCCGACAGCTAATCCGCCCAATCCGCCAAGCGTCGCCAGCAGTGTGGATTCCATCAGGAACAGAATGCGGATGCGCGCCCGCGTCGCGCCTAATGCAGTGAGCAGGCCAATTTCGGCGACGCGTTCCGTCACCGCGATATGCATCAGCGTGACCATGCCTACGGCGCCCACCAGCAGGGAGATTCCCCCAAGCGCGGCAACCGCGAAGATCAACACATCCAATACGGTGGTTAGCGTTTTCAGCATTTGCTGTTGTGGGGTAATGGTGAAATCCTCACGACCATGCCGCGAGACGAGGATGCGGCGAATATCGTCAACCACGGCTTGCAAAGGAGCGCCGGGCCGATAAGCAATGTTGATTTCCATCACACCTTCACGGTTGAAGATTTCCAATGCACGTGTGGTGGGAATGAAAACGGTATCGTCCAGATCGAGTCCCAGCACCTGCCCCTTGGATTCCATGACCCCGATCACCCGGAAGCGCGACATGCCCACCTGCAAGGTGGCGCCCAGCGGATTGGTGTTGCCGAACAACTCGGTACGAACTTTCGATCCGAGCACGGCGTATGCGCGTGGATTACGAGGATCGTCGGCAGGAAGAAACTGGCCGGCTGATACCTTCATCCTGAAGGCACGGGCGAAATCGGGACCCTCGCCATAGACGGTAACGCGCCGGCTGCGTCCTCGAGCGCGGATTTCCGCGTTACCTATTACGACCGTATTGATGTACTGGCCGTAACGCGACAGTCTTCAGGGCCAGCGCGTCCTCGATCGTGAGCAGCCGCGCGCTCCCGATCGCGCCCAGCGATGCGCCATGCGTGCTGATTTTACCCGGCGTGACATTGATGATATTGGTGCCGAACTGGGTGAATTCGGACAGCACGAATTGGTGGATGCCTTCGCCTATGGAGGTCAACAGGATGACTGCTGCAATCCCGATTCCTATGCCCGTCGCGGATAAGACAGTGCGCAACCGATGAGCGGTAAGCGAGTTCAAAGCGAAACGCAGCGTATCGATGGGGCTCATTTGTGGATCATCATCCAGTCATTGCCGCGCTCATTTCCCGCCGAGAGCCCGCACGGGGTCGAGCCGGGCTGCCCGAGCGGCAGGCAAAAGACTGGCTAATATGCCGGTTACGAATGCAACGGCAACCCCCGCAATACTGGCCCAGACGGGTGGCCACGCCGGAAGTTGAGGATAGGCCAGACGGATCAGCAGGCTGCCGAACTGGCCGAGCGCAAAGCCGGTTATAGCGCCCGCCAGCGATAGCCACAGCGCTTCGGCCAGGAACAAATGGTGGATGTCGGCTGAAGGCGCGCCCACGGCTTTCAGCAGGCCGATTTCCGAAGTGCGCTGGCTTACCGCTACCAGCATCACATTCATCACCAGGATGCCGGCCACAGCCAGACTGATGGCGGCGATTCCGGCCACGCCAAGCGTCAGCGCCTGCAGAATACGATCGAAAGTGGCAAGCACCGCGTCCTGCGTAATGACGGTAACGTCTTCTTCCCCATCGTGGCGCTGTTTCAGGATATCGCGGATCGCTTCCTTGGCGGAAACAAGGCTGCCGCGGCTTTTGGTTTCGACCAATATGCGAAAGAGCGAGGAAGTGTTGAATAGCGCTTGTGCGTAATTAATGGGGATGATGACGATTTCATCGGAATTGAACCCCATCGATTCACCCTGGGGTGCAAGCACGCCCGAAACCAGAAAACGCCGGTCGCCGAGCCTGACTCGCTGGCCGACAGCGTTGCTCTGGGGGAAAAACTCCTGAGCGAGCTGGGCGCCCAGAACAATTTGCGCGCTATGCTCGGCCCCTTTTTCATGAGCAAGAAAGCCGCCCTGCGAGAGCTTCATATGCCGCACGGGCAGTATATCGGCCGTACTGCCGAGCACGGTTACCTCCCGCAGGCGGCTGGCGCCCGCCAGTTCCGCAACGCCGACGTTGAGCGGCGCATAACGCCTGACCTGCGGAAGGTGGCCAAGCGCCCTGGCGTCCTCCAGCGTCAGATCTCGCGGAGTCTGTCCTAGCGCCGCACCGGGAAAACCACCCGAGGTTTCAGCTCTCCCTGGCAAGACAACAATCAGATTGGTGCCGATTGAAGAAAACTGGCCAACGACATATCGGCGCGCCCCATCGCCCAATGCAGTCAGCACCACAACCGCCGCCACACCCAATGCCATTGCCAGAACAATGAGCAGCGAGCGGGTTCTGTAGCTCGCAACCGTTCTCAGAGAAAGGTGCAAGGTGTCGCGCAGCTTCATTTACCGGGAGTTTTCAGATGGAGCATGGCTTATCTCTTTATGCTGGACAGCAGGCTAGTCCCATATTTCACGCCATTCCCAAGGCGGTCTCGCATACGGATCAACCCATAATCCGCGCTTGGCGGCTTTGGCTTCTTCCTGGAGGGGCTTGAGGCTGGGATCTTTCACATACTGGTCGTATTTCCAGGCCAAACCGCGTTTTACCTGTTCCGTTCCCGCGTCGACATCACCACAGCGAACCTTCGCAAGCATGCGCCCATACTGGTCTTTCCCTTTTGGCGTCACGACCACCTGCTGCCAAAAGCAGAGATCGGAAAGGGATTTTCTTGAACGCGTGCCGAAGGGTTGATTTGTTTCCGGCGCTTCAATTCCCGCCAACCGCACTCTCACCCACTGCTTATCTATGACCACGATCATGTTATCGCCTTCAGCAATATTTATTACCTGTCCCGTAAGGTCCGCGCAAGCCGGACAGGAAAAGGCAATAAATATGGTCAGCGCAAGAGCAACCCCGATGTGCTGCATTGTGGCGCCTCGATCACTCCCTGGACAACAGGCCTGGTCGCGCGGGCGCCGATAAACGACGCACGACCAGGCAGGTTGTAGATCAGAAATTCCTTCTGTCATCGGCGGTTAAAAAGTGGATCAAAAAACTTTCTTCCGGTAGCGGCAACCCGGACGATCCGGTAAATACGCGGCAATCCTTCCCGTACACTTGTATTGCTATAAATCAGGATGTCCTGAGTCTAAAGGGGATGCATTGATTATAGCTGGCGTTTGCGAACGCGTTTACGATTCTACGAAAGTGACAATCCCGCCGTAAAGCTGGCCGGCTGGCGCGCTTGGCGGGACCGGCGTCCGGATCTGGATTCATGCGCTGCGCAACAAGTTGTGCAGGGTTCATTTCTCGTCCGCCACAATTTCGCCGTCGCGCATGGCAATGCGGCGATGTGCCCGCGCACCAAGTTCGCGGTCATGAGTAACCACGATGAGCATCGTTCCCCGCTCATGCAACCCTTCCAGCAGCGCCATGACCTCCGCGCCAATACGATGATCGAGATTGCCGGTAGGCTCGTCCGCCAGCAGGGCGGTGGGACGCAAAATCGTCGCGCGCGCAATTGCCACCCGCTGCCGCTGGCCGCCCGATAGTTCCGCTGGGCGGTGCCCGGCGCGGTCGCTCAGATTGAATCCCAGCAGAGCTTCATCTACGCGGGATTTCCGCTCCGCGGAAGTAACGCCCTCTATTATCAGCGGCAGTTCAATATTTTCCGCCGCCGTCAAACGCGGCACAAGATGGAATGACTGAAACACGAATCCGATTTTCTCGCGCCGCACACGCGCCTGCTCGACTTCGGACAGACCGGTGACATCCTTGCCATCCAATTCGTAGCGGCCGCTGTCGGGCCGGTCGAGCAATCCTATGATATTGAGCAAAGTGGATTTGCCCGAGCCGGAAGGCCCCATGATAGAGACATATTCACCGGATGCGATTTCCAGATTGATGCTGTCCAGCGCGCGCACTTCCTGATCACCCATGTGAAACACGCGTGAAATGGCGGCGAGGCTGAATCATTTCCGTACGATTTCACGTTGATGGGCGGGGACGTAACCCATCAGCGGAATGATAGGTTGCGCTTCGCTCCACCCATCCTACGCCAGCCATACGAGTGGAAAAACGAAATTGTCTCGGGCATTGAATTTTAAAATGAGTAACAGGCAGGACCGTTACAGGGTTGCACGATCATGGCTCGGCAGCTTGCTCCTTGACTTTCACCCCGGCTTTCACGTCCTCCTCATCGGATGACAGCAGAACCCTCTCGCCCTCCTTCAAGCCACTGATAACCTCGGTAAACGCCCAGTTGGCAAGGCCCATCTCCGGGCTGCGTTCGACAAGGCGATTTTCCTCATTCGCTACCAGTACCTTGCCGTTTTGCCGTATTGCCTGTGTCGGCACCCGCAACACATCGTCGCGCCGCTTGATGACAACCTCGACATCAGCGCTATACCCCACCAATAGCGTATGTTTCGGTATCTCCTTGAAATCCACTTCGACATCAACGGTGCGCGCCTGTTTCTCCACCTCGGTAACGTAGGGAGCGATACGCCGTACCTTCCCGTCAAAGATCTGCCCGGGAAGCGCATCCAGCGTAATGCGCGCGAATTGCCCGGTTTTGAGTTTGGGCGCGTCAACTTCATCCATTGGCGCAGTGACGTACAGGCAGGTATCGTCTATCAGATCAACCGCCGGTGGGGTGGGGATGCCGGGTGGCGACGGTGTGGTGTATTCCCCAAGCTCACCGGTGACAAGCGCCACGATGCCGGGAAACGGCGCAGTCAGTACCGTGCGCTCCAGCCCTGCTTGCGTCACCCGGACTTGCGCCTTCGCACTCCTCACATCTGCCTCGGTGGCGTCGCAACCGGCTTGCCGGGCACGCGCTTCCGCATTCGCGTTCTCCCTGCCCTGAGGGCTGACAAAACCTCTATCGGCAAGCTGCCGGGTGCGCTCGGCTTCACGGCGCGCATTATCAGCGATAACACAGGCTTCGTGGCGTCGTTCTTCGGCCGTGTTGAGTTGCCGACGCGCCAGGTCGCGCTGGGCGGCAAGATCGACATTCCACAGTTCCAGCAGTACCTGCCCCTCTTCTACACGATCCCCTTCTTTCACCAAAAGCTTGACAATTTGTCCCCCCGCCGCCGGTGAAAGCTTGGCACGGCGGCAAGCGGTAATGGTTCCTGCCCGCGTATTTACCACGGTGGCTTCCACCGTGCCGCGTGTAATAGTGGCAAGTTTGACTTCTATGGGTTGAGGGCGTGTCCACAACCAGATTGCGTAGCCCAGCACCGCAAGAATTACGATAACGATTACAAGACGGACCAGTGTTTTTGTTGTTGTCATGGCGAGCAGAATAAATCGCGTGTACGCAATGTAACATTTCGTACGACTTAGGGATTGTTTACCTTTACCTCAGTTCAAGGCAGAAGGCTTATTCCGCGTTACACAGTCAGCGATAGTTCGCCTTGGCGCATCTCGCTGGCGCTCTGCGAAATGCCACTTGCGGATAATGAACTGGCGCGCACGCCCAGCAATCGCAATTTTCGCTTCAGCGGAGCCCGGCGAAGGCATTCTTCAGCCGCACGGCGGATGGCGGCGGCATCGCCGGCAGGAAAGGATAACGTAATATCGCGGGTTATGGTGCGGAAGTCCTCGTAGCGCAACTTGATACCGATGGTACGTGCCGTGTAACCCCTGCGCTGGAGGTCTTTTGCCAGATCTGAACATAGCGCCGTGAAAATTTCCGACAGAATGGGGCGATCGTGGCGAGCATGAAGGTTGCGCTCGAAAGTGGTTTCTCGACTGATGGATTTGGGCTCGGCATTCGTTATAACCGGACGCTCGTCCACGCCATGAGAAACTTCCTGGAGCCAGCGGCTGTAGCTCTCGCCGAAATGCATCCGCAGGAAGTCCGCGTCGGCTCGTGCAAGTTCGGCGATAGTAGTGATGCCGAGCGCCGCCAGCTTCTGGTTCGCTTTAGGACCGATTCCATTGATTTTTCGGACAGGGAGAGGCCAGATTCGGCCCGGGATATCCGCCAGACCCAGAATGGTGAGGCCATCCGGTTTTTCCAGATCCGAGCAGATTTTCGACAACAACTTGTTGGGCGCCACGCCGATGGAACAGGAGAGCCCGGTGCTCTCCCGCACCGCTTGCTTGATGCGCTGGGCAAGCGCCAGGGTATCTTCGGGCAGCGTAGTCAGGTCTATGTAGATCTCGTCGATGCCGCGGTCTTCGATTTGTGGCGCAATATCTGCCACCGCGGCTTTAAACTGCCGTGAATAATGGCGGTAAGCCTGAAAGTCGGCAGGCAGCAAAATGGCGTCCGGAGCCAGTTGTGCGGCTTTCATCAGTCCCATGCCGGAGGAGACGCCGAAAACGCGTGCTTCGTAAGTAGCCGTGGTTATGACACCTCGGCCTGCGTAATCCCGCAGCCGCGTGAAACGCCGGGCGCCATCTTTAAGCACAGCCGGTTGCTGGTCGCTCCTACCGCCGATCACGACTGGTAATCCGCGCAGTTCCGGATAGCGAAGCAGTTCGACTGATGCATAGAAAGCATCCATATCGAGATGAGCAATGCGCCGGCACATTCAGCGGTCCACCTGATCAAAACGGAACCGGTAAAATTTGAAGAAACTTCATCAAACCTTGCGCAACGTCATAAGCGGCGGCGTTGAAAGCGCCGAGCGGGTTCCCATCAGCCCTGCCGCGGTCACGCCCACGACCCCCGACAGTAAACCGGTGAGCCATATCCAGGGGTTGAAAGTGTAAGACAGATTCAACGCATATTCGCCGATGACATAGCCCAGCGCGCTCGCCCCTGCCGCAGCGAAAAGCCCGGAAAGTCCGCCCAATATGGCAAATTCCGCAGCCCAGGCGCGCGCCAGTTGCCTGCGATTTGCTCCAAGGGTCCGGAAGATGGCAGCCTCGTGAATGCGCTCATCCTGGGTAGAGACGATTGCGGCATACAACACCGCCAATCCCGCCAGTAATGTGAACATAAAAACGAATTCGACCGCTTTGGTCACTTGCTCAATCACCTTCTGCACCTGGCTGATAATGTTCGCCACGTCCAGCACAAGCAGGTTGGGAAAGGCTTTGATCAGTTGATTCGTCACTTCTATCTGCTCGGGCGGCAGATGGAAACTGGTTATGTAGCTCGCCGGGTAATTCTCCAGTACCCCTGGCGGCGTAACCACAAAAAAGTTGACCCGGAACGAATCCCAGTTTACCTTTCGCAGGCTGGTGACCTTGGCGGAGAAGTCGCTGCCCGCTATATCATAAGTCAGCGTGTCGCCGACTTTGATGCCGATTGTCTTCGCAATGTCATCCTCCACCGACAGTTCCGCTTTCCCTCTTTCCCCGCTTTTCCACCAGTGGCCTTTCACAATCTGATTGTCGCTCTGTAATTCATCCGCCCAGGATAGATTGAACTCACGCTCCACCAGCCGCTTTGCACGAAGATCGGTAAACTTTTCCGATGCGATAGGCTCGCCATTGATCTCTGTCAGACGTCCCCGTATCATCGGAAAGACCGGCGGCCGCTCCATGTCGTGCTCACTGAAAAACGCCGCCAACGGCCGCAATTGGTCTTCCTGGATATTTATCAAAAAATGGTTGGGCGCATCCGGGGGCAGGCTGGTGCGCCAATTTTGCAGCAGATCATCCCGGATGAGTGTCAGCGCGAGCAACGCCATCAGCCCCAATCCCAGCGCCACCGCCTGCACCACGCTCGAGGTAGCCCGCCGCCGGATGCTTGCCAACCCATAACGCCAGGCTCCCGCTGTCTGACTGCGCATGTGTGATAGCGCTTTCAGCAAAAGAAATCCCAGCAAACCGAAAACCGCTATTGCTGCAACGAACCCGCCTATGGCGGACGCGCCCAGCCGTACATCGCCGGCTTTCCATAAAAACAGTGCCGACAACGCGATCAGCCCCAGTGCGTAACCCGTGATACTAAAGGAGTTTGGCATCCCGATATCGCGACGCAGTACACGCAGGGCGGGCACTTTTCGCAAATTGAGCAAGGGCGGCAATGCAAAGCCAAGCAATAACACCATGCCGGTCAGCAATCCATGCACTGCCGGCCATATGCTGGGCCACGGCAATTCCGCTTCCACGAGTCCGGAAAGAAAAAAGGCCAGCGCTTCCTGTGCGGCAAAACCGAGCAGGCAGCCCAGCCCACTGGCAATCAACCCCAGCGTAAGGAAATGATACAGGTACAGGCGCAGCATCGCTCCCTGGCTTGCTCCCAGACAGCGCATTACCGCGCAGCCATCGAGATGACGCTGAGTGAAGCGGCGTACGGCAAGGGCTGCTGCTGCCGCCGCCAGCACTACGCTGGCCAGCGCCGTCAGACTGAGAAATTTTTCCGCCCGCTCCAGCGCCGCCTTGATTTCAGGACGCGCGTCGCGGATGCCTTCGATTCTTTCTCCGAGCATCAGACGCGATTGGGCCCATTCACGAAAATTCTCCACTTCACCGGAATCCCCGGCAACCAGCAGGCGGTAGCTGATCCGGCTGCCTTCCTGCACTAGTCCGGTTGATGGCAGATCTGCCGCGTTGATCAGCACGCGCGGCCTCAGATTGAGGAAGCCGATGGAATAATCCGGCTCCTGCGTTATTACTGCGTTGACGACAAGATCTGCCGCGCCCACTTCTATCGTATCGCCCCGCGAGAGGCTGAGGCGAACCATGAGCTTCTCATCCACCCATGCCGAGCCGGGTGGCGGTATCGCGTTGGCGATCCGGTTGGTTTTGGCTGATACACTACCGAAATCCTCGCTGATTCGCAGATCTCCCCGCAAGGGATAACCTGCGGTAACTGCCTTGATCTCGGTCAGTAAACTGAACTCGCCCTTTGCCGCCATACTGGGGAATTTAAGCGCAGAGGAAACGGCCAGCCCCAGCCGTCTGGCTTCATCGGCATACCGCGGGGCCAGCGGATGGTCGGAAAAGATTATCAAGTCTGCGCCGAGCAACTGGTTGCCTTGGCGGGAAAGCGCCAATTGCACGCGGTCGGCAAAAAATCCTACCGTGGTCATTCCACCTACTGCGATGATCAGCGCAAACGCCAGTACACGCAGTTCGCCCGCCCGCCAGTCGCGGCGGAGCATTCTGAAAGATAACTTGATAATATTCATGGTTTACTAACTTCCACAAGTACCCGACTGGAGACGGTAACTATATTAATGGTCAAGAAGTGCGGCAGGAATATCGCGTGCGCTATGCAGAACGCGCAATACATCTACATGGCTAGCACGTTCGATGTAAAACACCAAATGGTTTTCGAAGCCCTGCACAACCAATACGCGTAAACCTTCCAACATGGGTAAGTGAGCATAGCGCAGCGAACCGATTCCAGGTTGCTCGCCGATGACGTCAAAAGTTTTCTGCAAAGCGTCTAAAAAACGCATCGCGGCGCTGACGCTGTCGCGTGCCATGTAGTCCGCAAGTTCGTCAATTTCTGAACTTGCACGTGGACGAATCCGAACTGACGTCATCAAGCTTCATGCCGCTCTTTGAGAGCAGTACGCTTATTGTCCCAGTACTTCTCGTCAACGGGAGTAGCCGTGCCTGACTCCAAGCCCTCGAGCATAAGCAACGCCAGCTGCTGTTCCCCCTGCCGGACTTGATCGTTTCGAATCAACTCCCGGATATATTCGCTAGACGTACTGTAGCCTCGTGTTTGAACCTGTGCATCTACAAATGCCTTAAGAGTTTCAGGGAGGGAAATATTCATCGTTGTCATGATTACACCTTAAAAAAATAGCTATATTCCCCATATTGGCAAAATTTGCCAATCCGTGCAACTAGAAATTCCGAATAGCAGATTCAATTATGAATTGCCAAGCTGTCGCAGGTAGCCGCGCCAACCTCCAAACCGGCTGATATCCTCAGCATCGGCTATCGCATAGCGCTCGCATAAAAAACCTTGTACCGTTTCGCCATTCGCCAGCGTAATGGTGCCGATGCCCAGCGGGGCAGGTATGCCGGCTACAAAGCTGCCGAACTCACGCACTGGCAATTCCCAAACCTCGACTTCGATCGCAGCGCCTTGCTCATTCCTGTCCACTCGTATCAATCCGGGACGTTTTGGTGGTTCTCCTGGCAAGGCGTAGAGTCTGTAGTCGGACGAAGTTGTGGTGCTCGCTACCAACCTCCCGCTGCGGCTGGTCAGTTGTCCGTTCAACGGCAGGCCGGACAAATGCGCTCCACATACTGCCACGTGGATCTGACCAGATGTTGACCAGGCCGCAGTGCCTGTGATGAACCTTGAAAAGATTTTTCCGGCGAACCTTCTTTTTGCAGAGGAATGCCGGTAGCGCCGAGAGGTAACCCGTACGCCTGCTGGATACGTCCGGCGAGATGCAACAGCGGCTGATCCTGCCGGGCCGGTCCCACCAGCGTTATGCCGAAGGGCAATCCATCCTTCTGGAATCCAGCCGGAACCGCGACCGCTGCATAGTCGAGAAGATTCATGAAATTGGTGTAGTAACCAAGATTGGCATTGAGGCGAATGGGGTCTTGCTGCATTGCCTCTATGGTATAGATGGTTCCGGCGGTTGGCGTCAGCAAGCAATCGATTTCAGCCCAGATGCGGTCAGTCTGACGCTTGAGCGCGCGCAAGCGGTATAAACCGTTGTATGCGTCGGCAGCCGAGTACCGTTTTGCGCCGCCAATTATCTCACGTACGGGAGCAATCATCTGGTCGCCATGCAGGTCGAAAAACTGTTGAATCGCCGCATAACGTTCGGCTACCCACGGGCCTTCATACAGCAGGCGCGCTGCTTCGAGAAAGGGGGCAAAGTCTATCTCGACGGCTTCGCCACCCAAGGCTTGCAGCTTTGCCACGGCCTCGGCAAATAAGCGCTCGCTCTCGTGATTGCCGAAAAATTGCAATTGCTGATTGCGCGGCACACCGAAGCGAAAACCTTGCTCGGGCAAGCATGGCGCGGCCGAATCCTTGCCATACCCATCTCCCTGGCGCGAATAAATGTCTTCAGCGTCATAACCGGCGGTTACTTCAAGAATCCGTTCAGCATCGGCGGCCGTCAATGCAAAGATGGAAACGCAGTCCAGCGAGCGGCACGCGGGAACAACGCCACGCGTTGAAAGCCAGCCTTTGGTTGGCTTGTACCCGATCAGATTATTGAAAGCGGCTGGGACCCTGCCGGAACCTGCGGTATCGGTTCCCAGGCTGAAGCAAACCAGACCTTTTGCTAGCGCCACCGCCGAACCGGAACTCGACCCGCCGGAAATGTATTCCGGATTGAACGCGTTGCGGCAAGCCCCATAAGGGGAGCGTGTACCGTTCAGCCCCGTGGCGAACTGATCGAGATTGGTCTTGCCGATGGGAATCGCACCCGCATCGATCAATCTCTGCACTACCATTGCATGGCGTTGCGGCGTATAGGCAAACGCCGGACAAGCTGCCGTCGTCGGTACGCCGGCAAGGTCGATATTATCCTTGATGGCAAAGGGAATGCCATACAGCGGCAGTTCTGCCCCGTGCCTTATTCCTGGCCTCCACTGCAAGTGCATAGCCCCTCAATGTTTCGAGCGGCAATTTGTATATCCATATATTGCCGGGATCATCCTGGATCAGTGCATGCACCTTCCTCACCATCAAGCTGGGTGTCAGTTCACCAGTGGCATAGCGTTGGAGCAAGGATGGAATATCGCCCAGGTTTTCTGTCGAGAGCGGCTTGTCCATATTCACTCTTCCTGAATGATAAGTAGTACCTGCCCGGCGGATATGGGCGTTCCTTCCTTGCAGAAGAACTGCCGTACCGTGCCACTGACCGGTGCGTCCACCGCGAATTCCATTTTCATGGATTCGATTACCACAACCGGTTTACCCATTTCCACGCGTTGCCCTTCCTTGATCAGCAGTTTCCATACCGTTCCGGTTACGTGCGCGCTAACGGCTTGTGCGCCTTCCGGCAGGTCAAGTTCACTCTGCGCGTCCGCTTCCTCAAGCGTGATCTCGCTCACGTATTCCGCCTTGCCTTCAGCCTCCCAGCGGTCGCGCTCGGCTTCAAAAGCAGCCTGTTGCCTGGCTTTGAAGGCACTGATTTCCACCCAGTTCTGTTGCAGGAACGTGTTGTATTGCTTCAAACTGAACGTGGTTTCCTCGACGCGAAGCTTGAAGTGCCCGGCAATAAAATCCCTGCGCAGCTTGAGCAATTCGCTTTCGCTAACGGGATAAAAACGGATCTGATCGAAGAAACGCAACAACCAGGGCTTACCCTCCTTGAAATCGGCTGTCTGGCGATAACGATTCCACATCTGTACTGTGCGCCCGACAAATTGATACCCGCCCGGACCTTCCATACCATAAATGCACAAATACGCTCCGCCTATGCCGACCGCATTCTCGGGCGTCCAAGTGCGCGCGGGGTTGTACTTGGTGGTAACCAGGCGGTGACGGGGATCCACCGGCGTTGCCACCGGCGCTCCCAGATATACGTCGCCCAGCCCCATCACAAGGTAGCTTGCCTCGAATAGAATACGCTGCACGTCTTCGATACTGCCCAGCCCGTTGATCCGGCGAATGAACTCGATGTTGCTCGGGCACCACGGCGCGTCGCTGCGCACCGACTGCATGTATTTCTCGATCGCCAACCGTGTCGCCCCATCATCCCACGACAATGGGAGATGCACGATGCGGGTGGGAACCTCCATGTGCTCGATATCCGGCAGCTTCTTTTCAGCGGCAATCAAAATATCCAGCAACTTGTCACGCGGCAGCACGCGCGAGTCGAAATGAATCTGCAATGAGCGGATGCCCGGCGTCAGATCCAGGATGCCTTTCAGCTGCCCGCCCCTGTTCCCGCTGCGTTCCCTGCTCCAACAGCTTGCCCAGACTGTTCCGCAAGCCAGTCCATGAGCGCGTGGGCGCGGAAACGCAAATTGAGATCGAGTTCAAGCGGCCCGTACTCGACCAGCAGATTTTTGTCGCCTGCCTGGCGGTACACCACCTGAACCTGGCCGTCGCATTGCGGAATGAAATGGAGGACCGGAGTTGTGGCTGCCGCTCTCCCTGGATCAGGCATAGGCCGGGATCACTTTCGGAACCCGAAGATGCCTGAGCGTTGCATCCTGCAGTTTTTCCATCGCAAGCGCATGCTCCATCGATATCCGGCAAAAACGTACGCTATCGCCGGGCTTGAGCTGGCCGATCTTCCATAATTCGGCCTGGACGATGGTGACCGGACAAACGAAGCCGCCCAGGCTGGGACCATCCGGACCCAGTATCACCGGCATGTCGCCCGTAAAGTCCACCGTACCCAAGGCATACGCGTTGTCATGAATATTGGATGGATGCAAACCCGCTTCGCCGCCGTCGCTACGCGCCCAATGCGGCTTGGGGCCGATCAGGCGCACACCGCTGCGGCTTGAGTTGTAGTGCACTTTCCAGTCGATAGCGAAAAGGGTCTGGATATCTTCTTCGGTAAAAAAATCCGGTGCGCCGTGTGGCCCATACAGCACCCCGATTTCCCACTTATCGCTGTAACGCGGAATCAGTTCCTCCGGCAGCGTGCGCCGGGTGCGGGTAGCGCGGACGTCCTGGCCCTCGCTTCGCCGCCACGATATGCAGCACATCACCAGTCACGAGAGTGCGCCCGGCATGCCCGCCGAACTGGCCAAGGGTGAAAGTGGATTTGCTGCCCAGATAATCCGGAACCTGAAAGCCGCCTTGAACCGCCAGGTAGGCGCGACAGCCATAATCCATGAGTTTGCCGAACTGCAGCAGCGCGCCGGCTTTGACCGGATGCGATCTCCAATATGCCAGAGGTTCGCCGTCAAGCCGTACATCCATTGCGGCGCCACACACCGCAATGACGCTGTCGCAATTGAAGCGTAGCGTCGGCCCGGCAAAAGTGATCTCGAGCCCGGCCTTGTCTTCGGCATTATCAACCAGACGATTGGCCAGGCGAAACGCCAGGCCATCCATCGGCCCCGATGGTGGCACACCTACGCTCCAGTAACCGGTCCGTCCCGGATAATCCTGCACTGTAGTCTGTACGCCGGGACTGATTACATCGATGGTATGAGCAATATAATGAAAACCGTTCAGGAAGCTCGTCGTATGAAAGCCACTGCGAAACCTCTCGCCGTCCAGAATCTGTTCAAGATAGCCTGAATTGGTTTCGACGCCCTGCAGCACCGTTGCGTCCAATGCGGCCAGGAGCCTGGCAATAGCCTGATCCCGGTCGGCGGCATGCACGATTATTTTTGCCAGCATGGGATCGTAAAATGGGGAAACTTCGACGCCCCGCTCCACCCAGGTCTCGACCCGCGCCATGGACGGCGGAGGAAATTCCGCTGCAGTGAGCGGGCCACACGATGGCTGAAAATCCCTGGCTGGATTCTCGGCGTATACGCGTACCTGGATCGAGGCGCCGGACGGCTGAATATCGAACGAATCCAGCGGTGGCAGGTCTCCAGCGGCTTGCCGCACCATCCATTCCACCAGGTCAATCCCGGTCACTTCTTCCGTCACGCCATGCTCGACCTGAAGGCGCGTATTCACTTCAAGGAAATAGAATTCGCCGGTGGATGCGTCGAAAATGTACTCCACCGTACCGGCGGACTGATAGCTGGCCGCCTTGCCTAACCGAACGGCGGCGTCCAGCAGTGCCTGACGCAAGTGGGGGGGCAGGTTGGGCGCAGGAGTTTCTTCAATCACCTTCTGGTTGCGGCGCTGCATGGAGCAGTCGCGTTCACCCAGCGCAATGACGCCGCCCTTTCCATCACCAAAAATTTGCACTTCGATATGGCGGGCATTCTCGACATATTTTTCCAGAAACAGACCGGCATCCTTGAAGTTGTTCTGCGCCAGGTATTTCACCGATTCGTAGGCCGCGCTCAACTCTTCCCTGTTCCAGCACAAACGCATGCCGATACCGCCGCCTCCCGCCGTGCTTTTCAGCATGACCGGATAACCGATATGCGCTGCCTGGCGAAGTCCATCTTCCACGTTTTCCAGCAAGCCGGTTCCCGGCAGCAGCGGCACCTTATTCTCCAGCGCCAGTTCGCGCGCCGTATGCTTCAGACCGAAAGCGCGCATCTGCTGCGGGCTGGGACCAATAAAGCAAATTCCCTGTGCCGCGCATTGCTCGGCGAATTCGGCCTTCTCGCTGAGGAAGCCATACCCTGGATGAATAGCCTTCGCACCAGTTTGGACGGCGACTTCCAGGATCTTGTCGGCGCGCAGATAGCTTTCCGCCGCCACTCCGCTGCCTATGCAATACGCTTCATCGGCTTCGATCACATGCCGCGATAGCGCATCGGCATCGGTATAAACCGCCACGCTTCCGACGCCCATGCGGCGCAGCGTGCGGATGATGCGGCAGGCGATGGCGCCCCGATTGGCTATCAGTACTTTTTCAAACATATCTATTTCCTGTTCACGAAAATTCGAACCGGCTCTTCCACGCATCCCGGACTAATCGATCGTCATATCGTCAGGGTTATCCCAGACCAGCAGGCGGATCGGCGTAGGGTTGTAGGCATTGCACGGATTGTTCAGTTGCGGGCAGTTCGAAATCAGAACCACCACATCCATTTCGGCTTTCATCTCCACGTATTTGCCTGGCGCGGATACGCCGTCCACAAACTCCAGACCGCCATCTTCCGACACGGGTACATTCATGAAAAAATTGATGTTGCTGGGCAGATCGCGCTTGCTCATGCCAAGATGCTCACACACCGGTTCATGCGTCAGCGCGTGCAGGAAGTTGTCGCGGCAACTATGCATCGGAGAATTTTTCCAGCGCATACCGCACGGTATTGCTTTCGGCCGCGCAGGCCCCGCCTATGGTGTCATGCCGCCCGCATGTATCCGCCACGATGGTGAGCATGACATTGCCGTAATTGGAGTACAGCTTGCTGCCAGTGGTCAGATAGAGCATCTTCTGGCGGCGAACGGTATCGGTTGCGCTATATCGCTCCATCAAATGGTTCGCGTTGTAAAACAGGGTATCGACAGCCTGATTACCCTCGAGGTCGACGATACGGAATACCTGCCCTTCGTTCACCAGCCTGACCCAGGGTTCGCCCGCTGCGCAAATTTCGTCCACCACAGCAAGATCGGGATCGAGCTGGCTTTCAACAAAATGCTTGGCACTCATGCGGCACCTCCATGACAGGCATATAAACTGTGAGTATTTTGCAACGCGCGCAGATTCTCGGAAATGCGCGTGCATTCCGCAACTGTTGAGGATGGCGTCATAAAAGCAGCCAGCTTGACTGCGCCGGGCTGATAAGTTTTTGCGGGATCAAGAGGATGTGGCGCGGCGGAAAGCACCATCAGCGTATCCATCTCGAAACTCAGATCCACATAATCTCCCGCTTTGCTGTTGCCTGGATGAAACTTCAGCTCTCCTGATGAACTGGCGGTCACTTTGCTGAAGAAATTGATATTGGATACCACGTCGCGCATGCCCAGTCCCCACTTCGCCAATTCGATCAGCATGCCATCCAGTCCGCTGCGAAACATCTCGTTACGAAGCTCCTGGTATCGCCCCACCCCGTATTTCTGACGTATCAATGCGGCATCGCTCACGCCGCATACTGTGTCGTTCCAGCCTGCGGTATCTTCCGTAATGCAGCAGAAAATGCGTCCCATGTCCGAATGGCAGGCATGTCCCTTGGTGAGACGGAAGGTATGCTGCGACTTGAGCGTATCGGCCATGTTGTAGCGTTCCAGTTTTTCCTCCTGATTGAAAAACAGTACCGCGGCATTCGCACCGCCCGCCACATCCGACGAGGCGCAGCGTCGTGCCCCGGCGCACAATGCCAGACCAGTGGCATCCGCCGGGGATGTGTTGTTCCCATATATATGCATCCGGTTGGTTCATGTTTTTCTCCTCATCGCGATAAATTGTTCAGTTGAATCGAGTCCAGACATGTCGTCAAATTATTGCTTCACGGTCACGCCAGGCTTTTTGATGCAATCCTTCTTCGAATTTTATTCACCAGAATGTACAGGGCGGTAGCGCTCACGATTGTGCCCAGCACCAGGGGCACTGCCCAGAGTTGCCACCACGGCGCGTTGGGCGCTGTGGCATAAGGACGCGGCCAGGCGATATTGACGAGTTCAAATACCGACCAGGCAAAAGCCACTGTATTGATCACCAAACCCCATGCGCCCAGCTTCAATTCGCCCAGCGCCGGGTTCCAGCGTCCGGTAAGGCGGGTATACAACCCCACCCCGGTGGTCATGGAAAACATTGCGTAGAGGCCGCCTGTGCCAAAGGCAATCACAGTGGCCACCGCTCCATCGTTCAACCCGAACAGCAATCCCAGGCCCGCCAGCGATACGGTGCATAAAACCGCATTGCGCGGCGTCTTGTCAGCCGCCAGCCTGCTTAGCACAGCGGGCATATTGCCTTCCCGAGCCATGGAATAGACGATACGCGAGGTATATTTCACGACTGATGCCCCGCAAGCCAGGAACGCGACCATGACAATGCCCAGGAAGGGCTTCTCGGCCCAGTCTCCAAAACTGCTGGCTATCACCGGCGTGATGGGATCCGAGGTAGCGCTGGCGGTTAGCAGGGTATCGCGATCGAAAGCCAGCGTCAGCGCGGCGGAATTGAAGAGCACTACCGAACCGACGACGCATAGGGAAAAAAAGATTGCGCGTGGAACCATTCGCTTTGGTTCATGGGTTTCTTCAGCGATGGTGGAGCAGGCGTCAAAACCGATGAACGCCCAGCCGGCAATAGCCAGCGCCGCCAGAAACGCGGCAGTCTCGCTAGGCGCGGTGCCTGTGCCCAGATGCTGGAATAATTCGGAAAAAGAATGCTGCCGGAAGAACAAGAACAATAGCAGCGCCACGCCGAGCGATCCAACCACCTCTGCGTATACGCCCAAGGTGATTACCAGCTTGAAGATATTGATATGGGCCAGGTTGAGCAAAGCGCACAGCAGCAGAAACACAGCGCCCCATATCACCAGCATATGTCCGGTTTGACTCGCCGCTCCAAAAAAAATGGAAAGCCAGACGCCTCCCGTATACGCGGTGGTAGTCAGCATGGCGATAGTGGAGCTGACGTAGATAACACCCGCGAACTGCCCGGCGGAAACGCCACCGAGCTGGCGAGCCCATTTATAAGCACCCCCCGCAATCGGGAATTGGGAAGACAGCTCCGCGTAGACGGTTGCCACGAGCAACTGCATCACCAGGCAGGTAGCCAGCGCTGAAAACCAGCCGCCCCCTGTCACGACAGTTTGCACGCTAATGATGGCGTACAGCCCGACCACCGGCGAAACAACAGCAAAACCGAGGGTGAAGCTATTCCAGACGCTCATGCTACGGTGGAGCTTATCCCCCACGGCGGCAGGCGCGCTTGCCGTAGCGGAAGAAAAAGTATCCCCGCTTTCTCTCATCGGCATGGCATACCTTTCGAGGTGCATGCGCCGGCTCTGCCCGGCTGATCGGCTCTGCCCGGTTGATAAAACGCGAGCCTCGCCAGAATGGCAAAAGCGCCATTCGAAGAGATCGAAAGCGCGCAGGCACTATCGATTATTGCAAAAAGGGAAAAAAATACGGGAGAGAAGCGCATGATCAAGTCTCCTTTTACCAGCGGGTTAAATTCCAAGAGCCAATGTATTTGATTACATTATCTCCCGGGCTTTTATCCCTCCGTGGAGCCTCGTCATGACGAAGCCGGAAACTCTCGGACCAGACATCTCGCCTCCTATGGAGAGAGACCGGAACCCTAGTTTCACCTACGTCAGCTGTATCGTTTCGACTTCTTCAAGTAAGGTAAGGCGTCAAAACTCATACAACCGAAGTACTATTACTGAAAACAATTTTACACCCCTCATCCAAAAAAACAATATCAATTTTTTCGTTCCACGAAAATGCTGTCATCCGGTCTTCTTGCGCGCCACGACAACACCATCACGCGTAGGATTGATGAAAGCGTCAAATTCGGGGTCATTAAAAATGAGCCTGTTGTGCTCAAGAATGGCTTCCGTCCAGCCGGGAACAATATCAACATAATGTTCCGCCGCCACTCTTCCATGCCAAAGCACATTATCAGCAATATACAAACCCCCGGGACGAATCCGCCCCTTGGCCATCTGCCAGATTTGCGGATAATCGCCCTTGTCGGCGTCGTTGTAACAAATATCGAATAGCCCTTCGGTCTGCGCAAATATATCCTGCGCCATTCCCACACGGAAATCGATCCGTTCCGATAAGTCCGCAGACTTCAGATATTGCTCGGCCTTTCCCTTATTGAGAGGATCTCCATCGGTGCAAATCACGCGTCCGTTCGGGCCCGCCGCTTTCGCGAACCAATAGGCGGAATAACCGTAACCGCTGCCAAACTCGAATATGCGCTCCGCATTGACGGTCTTTGCCAATGTATGGAGAAACATACCGACCAGCCGTCCCACGATAGGGAAATTGTTTTTTGCCGCTACGGCTTCCATTTCAGTCAGCACCGGGTGATCGGTTGGACCCGCCAGGCTGCGCATATACTTTTCAATAGCCGGGTTTACCGGGTCCAATAAGGTGGGATTTACCATGGTTGGGGATTGCATATTGGCTATCGCTCCTCTATAAACAAACAGGAATTTATGCTGCTCACTGAATCCAACTCCGTAATCGACTCTACGCTCAACGCAAGGATGGGTCAACGGCCAGGAGTGACGCAAATGATGTGCATGTCTACGGGGTCGCCGGAGGAATATTGATGCCATTTGGTGTAGAATCGTATTCTTCCGTTCCAAATCGGGTTAACCGGATTTGGGATCGCAGGCTTTACTGTTGCGACCCGCTAAGCGCATGTACGGCACAGTGCACTAGTGGAGTCAAACGGTCCAGCGTGAAATCCAATCGCAACACATGACCTTGACGCGAACCTCTGCGGGTTTCTCCCGTTCGACTCTCGGCGATACTCTTCCCCTGGCTGTAAATTGATTGAACTTGAAACGAGGCTGAAATGAATAGCAGACCCCAAATTGTACTGACCTCCCAAGACCTGGATCGGCTTGAGACCTTGCTTGAATCGCTCCCTGCCAATGCCTTCCCTGGTAGCGGGGACCTGCGCGCCGAGCTTGACCGCGCGGAAATTGTCGAACCCGAGCAAATACCCCCCACCGTGGTAACCATGAATTCAACCGTCCGTTTCAGCATCGATGCATCGGGCGAAGACTTCTGTCTGACTCTGGTCTACCCGAAAGATGTCGATGGGACTGGCGAAAAAATTTCCATTCTTGCACCGGTTGGCAGCGCCCTCCTCGGCCTTTCCACAGGGGATGAAATAGAGTGGCCCCGTCCGGGCGGAGGCACGATAAAGGTGCGGATAGTGGAAATCGTCTATCAACCGGAACGCGAAGGAAAATTCTATCGTTAAGAAGCACATCAGGCGCCAAGGTATGAGGTAGTAGGAGATAGTACGAGGTAGGGCGCAATAAGCGAAGCGCGTTGCGCCGGGTGTCTGCTACTACAATGGGATTATGGTAAAAATATGTGAATTGGATGTCAGTGAGGCGATAACCGGCCATGACAACTGATAGGATTCTCATACGGCGCAATGCGCTTCGCTTATTGCGCCGTACCTCCTGCCACATCCTTCTTGTATTGCCTTACGTGCATTGGAATTCATCCGAGTAAGGCGCAGCAGTGTCGACGGAGCTGCTTATGCTGACGGTTACCCGATAAACGATGAGTTCCCATACGTCGAGATCGGTCTGATTTAGTTGTTCCCAGTGAATTTAACGGTTATGTTCTTCTTGACATTTTATTGTGGTTCCAACCATATTAACAAGAATGCCCCATGTGAGAAAAACAATAAACCTGTGTCATGGGTTGTCCTATGAAATGGGTTGTCCTTGAAATTGCAGCCAAGGAGATGAGGGATAGTTTCGCTGTCTATGATGATCGTTATTCGGGAACAAGGAGGGGGAAATCTTCCCAAGGAATACGATCTACTTGGGCGCACACGTTACTTACTCTCAACTGCTTCGTACTTAGCAGAACATTTTTTCGGATGAACTATGATAGCTAATAACGATTTGAATAACATACTACATCTCGATCATACGCCGAATGAGCTGGAAGATCTGATGAAGGTCAAACCAGGTGTGGATATGGAGCGCCTGGTGGGAAGACCTCATCTCTTCGGTCGCTTTAAACATATCCGGGAAGGTTTTCTGGTGGAGCCAATCGGCACCTTGACTTTGCAACCTGACGGAAGGGTAACAGGCCACGGCCATCCGAACGAAGGTAGCTGGATACGTTACCAACACAGCACAGTTAGCGAGAACAGTGCGTTCGCATTTGTCAGTGCACATAACAATTGGATACCGAGTTCTACATGGGTGCAGTCCATGCATGATATTCCCCTCGGTTACTTTTGTGACGAGCCCGAGTTGATTCACTCGGCTCAGAAGCTATGTCTTATCCCCCAAAGGCCTTTTCCCAGTCAAACAGTCGTTGTCTATCTAATTGCCTCATGCCTACCTTTTTATGAGCGTACTGTTCCTTTACTACTGAAGGAAATGTTTGCGGAAGGCATTCCGCCGGAAAAAATCAAAGTCGTCGTGAATGGGTGTTCGCAAGATTCCGATGAAGTTATCAATGGGGTCGAATATGCGTTCAGCACTCATAACGCCTGGGAATGGAGCACGCTTTATGAAGCGCCCCTACGTTGGAAATTCGATTACGGGATGCTCATGCACGATACCAACGTTATCTTTCCAGGATTTCGCCGAAGTGTTGAAAGTATAAATGGCTATCTTCCATGGGATCATCTACCGGCATCCCCAATGGCACGCTGCCTGCTCGGCTTATATTCACACAGCTTTCTGTTGCGCTGCAATGAATGGCTTAAAAGCATCGATAACATCAGCAAGAAGGAAGGAATAATTGCCGAAGTTGCCGGTGAATTATTACTGCGTGCACGAACCGTTCTTGTAATGGGGGATCCTGAGCGTAACGGCGAAGCCCGTGGAGCGGAGTGGAGAGAGACTGTCGACTTCTTTAATACTGGGAGGCCGCGGATTCGGCGGGCTTTTCCCGCCATCAAGCTCCATAAGTTTCTACACGCCGGCGGGGCTGCTCCTGAAAGCTTGTAACAATGGTCGGCACAAGTAGTCCGATCCACATTCAGTAGCTCCGCGGCGATGAACAGATCGACCACGCTCCTGGCGTACCTCTCCGGATCGTTTTCCGGGCTACTGCATTTCTACTCTCCCCGGCGCGCGGGCATACCTACCTGCGCGGCCAAGTCCACTGCAAGCTGTCTGAGCGTTTCGCCTTCTTCCAGGCCGTCGAGGAAGCGCTGGGGAATGCCCGACAGCCCGGCTTGGGCTCCGGCTAGCGCCCCAGTCAAAATGGCGCGCGCCTGGTTTTGCCCTCCGCCATTCACGGCGTGCAGCACAGCCGATTCGAAGTCTTGAGGGAAGCGGGCGGCCAGGTAGTAGGCTGCGGGAAGCTGGTGATAGATGGCGCAAGGCATGCCGTATACGAGGGACACCTTCCACGGGGGCTCTATCGGGATCCCCGGGTCCGTGGCGGCGGTGGAAACATACGAAGGTGTCAGCAGGGCGTCAGGTGATGCGAACCGCCCGGCGAGGGGCGGGTCCGGGTCCCCGGGGCGCGGCGGTTGCAGATCTGAATGCGTTACCGCATGAAAAGGCAGTTCGCCCGTCTTCACCAATTGCATCAGCTTGCCGGACAGGTTCTTGTCGAGCTCGTGCCCCTGCACCAAAAGGCTCAGCACCGCCCCGTAAGCAACCGTCATCGAAAGCACGATATCGTCGATCTGGGTAAGGCGGGCGTTATTGGAAATAGCTGTCGCCAACTCGTGGGGCTGAGTCGCATAGCGGACGGCTATGGCGAGCGTGCGTTCGATGGCTTCGGTAGTATCGGCATGGCCCCCCGTCTGTCCCCAGGGCAGTTTCTGCTGGACGCGCTTGCGCCAGGCGTTGCGGATGGATTGGCTTGTATATCCGCCAGGTCCGTTCGCTGGAGTACCATCAAGCAAAGGAAACAGCTCTTCATCCATGCGCCTGCAGAAATCCGCTTCGTCATAGCCGCCTCGCTCGACGAGCGAACGGAGCATGAGCCTGAGAATAATGCCTGCCTGCGACAACTGGCCTGCCTTGAGGCCGTCATGGTAACGACCCGGTTTGGGGTCAGTATAAGTTGTGATCCAGTCGCCGTAGTCGCGGTGAAGCTCCTCCAGGTCATAGTACCAGTGGGGTCCGAGGCCCAGGGCGTCCCCGATAAAGGCGCCCATGATGGCGCCGGCAGCACGGTCTTGAATGGCGGGTTCGGCCATGGTTCTGATCCTCCTCGTGGTTAAACTGGATTTAGGAACAAATATGTCAAATAGGATCAATTGTTCAGTTGTTTAAAATTTGGTCTGACTCTGCTATAGTCGCGGCCAATTTTTTGTACCTGAAGGTTCGTAGAGACCTCCGCCATGCACCCGCCCGTTTGCCCAGTTTCTCAAGCTATCCAAGCCGCCGAGCCAAATACATATTCTACCGCACCTGCAATACGCAAATCCGGATCGTTTTTGAAATCCTGTATGGGCGCCGGGATGCTGTGTCTGGCATTGCAGGCCTTGGCTACGGATCCCGCTCCCGCCGGTAGCACCACTGTGGCTCCGGCTACCCAGGAAACTTCAACCCCGGCGGCTTCGGCAGCATCTGCACCACCGGCGACACCGCAGAACGGCACCCGATTCGACTGGTCGAAAGTTCCTCCCGTGACAACTCCGTCACGGCCGGGGATGTTTACGATAGCGCCATCGGGGCCGGGTTACTACTCGCTTTGGGATCAAGTCAGCGGGAATCAGCGTCAGACTCCGCCGGTTTCTCCCTATGCTCCCTATGCACTCATGACCACGCCGGCTTTTGATATCGATTTCCGCTACCTGGAAAAGCCGGAGCATGAAAAGGATATTTTCGACCCCATCAAGCGCATCCACATCGGGGATGACTTCCTTTTGTCTTTCGGTGGCAACTTCTGGTATCGATACGCGCGGGAATCCGATGCCCGGTTAAGCACCACCAACGATAACTACCATTTGATACGCAGCCGGTTTCACGCCGACCTCTGGTATCAGGACCGGGTCCGGCTATTTGCCGAGTTTCTGGATGCGCGCACCTTTGGTCAAGGGCTGACGCCGCTCCCTACCGATGTCAATCACACCGACATGCTGAATCTTTTCGCCGATATCAAGATCGCCAGTATCAAGGACGGCCCGGCTTATCTCCGCGTCGGCCGCCAGGAGCTGCTCTATGGCTCTCAGAGGCTGATCTCCACTCTCGATTGGGTCAATACGCGGCGCACCTTCCAGGGTGTCAAAGGATTCTGGCGCACTCCCACCTTCGATCTGGACGCATTCTGGGTTCGTCCGATGATTACGGAAATGGACAGGTTCGATAACTGGGATGAAAAGCGTGAATTCTTTGGCCTGTGGGGAACGTACAAGCCCATGAAGGGCCAACTGGCCGATTTTTATTTCCTGAGCCTGGACGACAATCGGGACTTGGCCATCGGCAGGAATAATGTGAGAGGCGATGCAATCGTGCACACCCTCGGCAGCCGCCTGGCTGGCGACTACAACCAGTTCCTGTACGAACTTGAAGGCATGTATCAGTTTGGCCAATATTCCAATCAGGACATCTCGGCCTTTGCTGTCGCCTCCGGCGGCGGCTACCACTTCAAGGGTGCGCCCATGAACCCGCAGTTCTGGCTCCGCTACGATTTCGCTTCAGGTGACAATAATTTGACTGACGGCAGCCGCAATACCTTCAACCAGCTTTTTCCTTTCGGGAATTATTACCTGGGCTGGATCGATCGCGTGGGCAGGCAGAATATCCACGACTTCAACGCCCAGATCAATCTTCATCCCCAACCCTGGGCTACTTTCACAGCCCAGTATCACCGCTTCTATCTCGCGAATAAGCGCGATTTTCTGTACAACGCCGCAGGCGCCGCCACCCTGCGGGACGCGACAGGTCAATCAGGCAGCTATGTCGGCGATGAGATCGACTTCCGCTTCAACGTCCACGTCGACCGGCACCAGGATGTGCTCGTGGGATATTCGAAACTGTTTGCCGGCGACTTCCTGAAAGCGCAAGCGCCGCGCGTTTCGCCGGACCTCTTCTATGTCCAGTACAACTTCCGGTTCTGAGGTCTGATCACCACAGGAAATGCGGACTGCATAAGATGTAGGGCGACAATAAGCGAAGCGCATTGCGCCGTATGAGAACGGATCCCCTTCTAACTCCGCGGTAGTGGTAGGTTGGGTTAGCAAAGCGTAACCCAACAAAAATAACCTTTCTTCAGCGATGTGTCATACGAAAATCAATCCCCCTCGAATTCGCACAGCGCAAATACCTTGAGCCCCTGATTCTCCAGTCGCGATCTGCCTCCGATATCCGGCAGATCAATGACAAAACAACATTCCACCACCTCAGCCCCCATTTCCTGTATCAACGCGGCGGCAGCCTCTGCCGTTCCCCCGGTGGCGATGAGGTCATCCACCAGCAACACCCGATCCCCTTTCTGAATTGCATCCACATGAATTTCGATGCGATCGCTGCCATACTCCAATTGATAATCCCGTCCGCATGTTTCGGCAGGCAACTTGCCCTTTTTTCGCACCGGCACAAAACCTACAGCAAGCTCGTAAGCAACCGGTGCGCCTATGATGAACCCCCGCGATTCGATACCAGCAACCTTATCAATCTTCGTGTCTTTATAGCGGCTGGCAATTTCCTGAATGGTCGCACGCAACCCCACCGGGTCTTTCAGCAACGTAGTGATATCCCGAAACATGATACCTTCATGAGGATAATGCGCGATGGTGCGAATACGGGATTTGATTTGCATAACGACGTCCTGTTTCTGGTTTAAATTATAGAACTGTCAGACACTCCGCCCTGAATCGAACGGATGAGCTGCGGTTTTCCATTATAGTACCGGAAAAGTTGCCGGAAACGCCGTTCTGGTTTATCCTTTGCGCCCTGCCGGTTCCCGGCAGGGAATTCCTTCAGCAGGAGAGATGGCCGAGTGGTTTAAGGTACACGCCTGGAAAGCGTGCGTACGGCTTCAACCGTACCGAGGGTTCGAATCCCTCTCTCTCCGCCACTTCCTGTAAACTGAAACTGCAGCGTCCACGCCCAAAGCTTCGATGAGCGTCTTGATCAGTCCATGCTGTGATGTCCGGATGCAGTTTTTATCTTACGAACTTTCAGGAATTCAATCCAAGGGTTCGCGCCACGCTGCAAGAATCTCTGCATGACAAAGGCCGTTTTCACTACGAAGGTCTCTCCCGTCTATGACGATCTTCCGGAGGTCCGATACCATTTCCCGAAAACCTATTTAGGGCAGGTGGAGAAGACGGTCCGTGACTGGATTGTCTACTATGAACCGCGGCGTTCGACCGGTGATCTCTCAAGTAGCGGAGGCAGGCAGGTCTACTTTGCCACCGCACGTGTCGAGCGCATCATTGCTGATCCAGTCCGCGCCGATCATTATTACGCTGAAATCTCGAATTATTTGCCATTCGTCCGCCCGGTGCCGTTCAAGGAGGGCTCGCGTTACTACGAACGAAATTTGAAGAAATCTGATGGCTCGACCAACAGGGGGGCATTCGGTCGCGCTGTTAGAAATTTGAAGGACGCGGAGTTCGACCTTATCTGGCGGGCCGGTTTTGGAGACATCGTTGATATCGAGGAATATGCCGGACCAGAACCGGTGGTTTCAGAAGATGAGATGGAATCAATTGTATCAATTTCTCAAAGACCGTCAGAGTATCTCGTCAATGTTCAGATGGAAGAGGATCGTCCCATCATCACGCAACTTGTATCAAGACCGTTCCGGGATAAGGCATTCTCAGCGGCGGTGAAGACTGCATATCGCCATACGTGCGCCATGACTGGCCTCAAGATCATCAATGGTGGTGGCCGTTCGGAAGTTCAAGCTGCCCACATTCGTCCAATTCAACATCAGGGGCCAGACAGTATTCGCAATGGAATTGCGCTTTCCGGAACTATCCATTGGATGTTCGACCGCGGCCTAATCTCAGTAGATGACGATTACAGCCTGCTTCTGGCACGCGACAGCCTTCCTGATACCATTGAACGACTATTGGACGGTAATCGCAAACTGCTGCTCCCCCAGCGCCCGGACATGTGTCCACACAGCAAGTTTCTCCAGTACCATGCCGAGAAATCTTCAAGGGTTAGTACATTTCCCAATCGAGTTCTTGCAGGTGGCGCTCGACGGGGATCAACTGGTAGTTGGCGCACAGGAGGTTCATCCTGGACCAGCATTTCGAGAAAGACCAATTACCAGCTCTGAGTGGTGTATATGACAATTCGCCCTTGCGGTTCCAGCGCCTCCGAACAGGCGTGCGCCTTCGCCGGAAAATGCCGATGCGGCGAAGCGCCGCGTCAACGATGCGCCACACGTCTCCGTCACACAAAAACGCCTTGCTCAATCCAGCCCAACGTTTCCATAACCGAGTCGGCGCCAAGATCAGTACCCAGCGATAACAACGATGCGGCACCGCCGAGGCTGGCGTTGGGCAACTTCATCCAACCTGAAGGACCATCTTCAAACACTTCGGTGGCACGTTCAATAACCCATGCCAAGCTCAGTTCATTCTGTGCAATGCGCTTCGCTTATTGCACCCCTCTTTGCTTTTTGCCCTGAGCGGCTTATGTTTCGTTCTCAGATACTCATCGAGATGCCCTCCCAATCCCTGTAGAGCACCTTCCGCAAATCTCCTTCGACGGATAGAGTATCTAGAGCGCATTCACCGCTTTTGGCCTATATTTTAAAAACTGCAAAGACCCGAGATGGCTGGGGCAGGCGCCAGATCAGGAGTTTGTCAAGCAGTTCTTTACGCCGGCTTGAAAAAAATGATGAAACTGGTATTCAGGCGATCCACCTGAAGAAAGCATGAAAAAATCTGAACTCAAACCCGTCAGTATGAAGGAGCTATCATGAAAATCGATGAACAACACAATGCCGCGCTAGCTAAAGTGGCGGAGATGGTGGACGATGCCAAATTCGCGATGCTGACTACCATAGCAAAAGATGGATCCTTGCAGAGCCGTCCTATGGCAACGATGCAACTTGACGGTGAAGGCAATCTTTGGTTTTTTACGTCGCTGTCATCGTCAAAAATTGCGGAAGCGCAGGCAGATCAGCATGTCAACCTCTCCTACGCTCGTACAGATAAACAAGACTATCTTTCCTTATCCGGCACTGCTGAACTTGTGCGCGATAAGGAGAAAATGCATTCCTTATGGTCGCCCTGGATTAAGCCCTGGTTTCCAAATGGACTAGACGATCCGGATCTCGCGTTACTCAAAGTCAGTATTACGGCAGCAGAATATTGGGATGCCCCTGACAGCGCTACGGGACGTGCATACGGACTTGTCAAAGCGATCGCGACAGGAGATAAAGATGCGCTGGGGGAACATCAGAAATTAGATGTGAAAGAGGAATAATCGGGGGGACAGCTTCTTAAACCCCTCTATGAGGAACCCCCATCAGATGGAACGCTGAAACTTGTCGCTCCTGCTTCAACTCTGCCGACATGCTGTGTAGCAGGCTTTCTAAGAAGACACGGGGCGCAGGGGCTGTCCATACTTGCTGGAGTTGCCCCTCCTAATACACAATATTTTACCGTTTTACATCACAGACGTGCCAACTCCATTTAATGCTCAGTGGGAGAACCAACTCCACCAGGCACGATAATTAGCACCGTTTTATACGCCCACGGCTCTGTAGAGACGCGACGTTCCGGCGGGTGACTTCTTGATTTCGCTAAATGCTCACCTCGTCCAACCCGTTCCGCGGGGAAGGATTCGGCAAGGTATAATTATCCACATGCCTGATTTCATAAATACTGGAGGCTGCCCCTCGTTAATTTTCGCAAACAGACAAATATGAGCCGCTACTATGTATTCAACGGCGATGCCGACGGGTTATGCGCTCTGCATCAGCTTCGGCTGGTCGACCCAACACCGGCGGAACTTGTCACGGGGGTCAAGCGCGATATCAAATTGCTTGATAGGGTGCAGGCTGGAGCGGGCGACCGCGTAACCGTACTCGACGTTTCGCTGAATAGTAACCGCCTGGAACTCATGCGATTATTGGATGCGGGAGCAAGTGTCGAATATTTCGATCATCATTATGCCGGCGAGATACCTCGGCATCATAATTTTGCCGCGCATATCGATGTATCCGCAGAGGTGTGTACCAGCATTCTGGTTGATCGGCACCTCCAGGGAAAGTACCGCTTATGGGCGATCGTTGCAGCGTTTGGCGACAACCTCGGACAAAGTGCTCGCATCCTGGCGGAAGCGGCAGGGCTTGCCGAAGCGCAGATAGAAAAATTGGCGCAACTGGGCGAATACCTGAACTACAACGGTTACGGCGAAACAGTAGAAGATCTGCATTTTCATCCGGTTGAGCTGTACGGCGAAATAAGGCCGTATCCTGACCCATTCGTTTTTATCGCCGAGTCAGCCGCCTTTGCCCGGCTTGCAGCAGGATTTCGCGATGATATCGTTATGATTGGATCCTTGCGTCCCCTGCTGGAAGGTACTTCACTATGCGGCCTATTTGCTACCGGATGCACCCTGGGCGAGGCGAGTAAGCGGTATCTTTGCAAACAGACTTGCCAACGACAAGCCATCTCGCGCTCATGCGGTGATTACACCCAGCCGGCACGGAGATTACTCGGTCAGCGTGCGCGCGTCGAAGGCGAATCCGCAAGGGGCGGATACGCTTTGCATGAAGTTCGAAACCGGGGGCGGCCGTAAGGCGGCGGCGGGAATCAATCGGCTGCCAACAGACTCTCTAGACCGGTTTCTCGCCTTGTTTGCGGAACAGTTTGACTGAGGGCTTGGCTGGCGGATGGCGTTGACGCCACACTCCGCGATCTCATAGAATACAGCCAAGCCTCATTTGAATCTCCCGGCACAGCCGGTGGTTGCCTCATTTCCTGTTTCCCTGGAAAGGTGCCATGGAAAATCAATCCAAGCAATCGAAGCTGCCTCCTGACGCGCTAAAAGAAGGAGATGTTCAGAGCAGGCTGATCGGCGCCCTGATGGACCGCCGCCGCTATCCTCATGCAGTCAAGACCGTTCGGGTGGTCGAAACACACATTTCGTGGGTGCTGCTTGCGGGCCGCTATGCGTACAAGATAAAGAAATCGGTCGATTTGGGCTTCCTGAATTTTACCGGCCTGGCATCGCGCCGGCATTACTGCGATGAAGAGATTCGGCTTAACCGCCGGCTCGCGCCGCAGATATACCTCGATGTCATTCCCATTGGCGGAACGCCGGAAATGCCCGAATTCGACGCGACGCCTGCAATCGAATATGCGATCAGGATGAGGCGTTTCCCCGCTTCGAGCCAACTGGATCGGCTGGCGGCACGTAATGAAATTTTACCCCGGCATATAGATAGTCTGGCTGCGACAATCGCAGATTTCCATAGCGGTCTGTCCTCAGCGGAAGCGGGATCCGCCTTCGGTTCCGCCGCTGCCATCCATTCAGCGGTATTTCAAAGTTTTGACCGTTTGCAAGCCGTGCTGACCGATGGCGAAAGTGAGGGCCACGTGATTGCACTGCGCCGCGCCTGCGAGACCGAATATGCCAGCTGCAGGGAGCGTTTCGAGCAGCGCCGCGAGCAGGGCTGGGTACGCGAATGCCACGGCGATCTGCATCTTGGCAATATCGCGCTCATTGAAGGACAGCCTGTTCCCTTCGATGGTATCGAATTCGACCCTGCGCTGCGCTGGATCGACGTGATGAGTGAGGTAGCCTTTACCGTCATGGACCTGCTGCATTACCAGCACTCTGAACTTGCCTACCGTTTCCTGAATGCCTATCTGGAAGCGACGGGTGATTACGATGGCGTGTCCGTGCTGCGTTTCTATATTTCCTACCGTGCAGTCGTTCGCGCCATGGTCAGCGCCATCCGCGCCGGACAGAAGAGCTTGCCGGAACGGGCCAAGGCGAAGGCAATGGCGGACTGCCGCGATTTTCTTGTCCTGGCCGCGGAGCGCCTCGGGCAGTATCGTCCCGCACTGATCATCACTTATGGCTTGCCGGGCTCGGGCAAGACTACTTTTGCGCAGGCAGCACTGGAACGGCTCCAGGCGATACGCATCCGCTCCGATGTGGAGCGCAAGCGCTTATTCGGACTGGCTCCGCTGGCGGACAGCGGCTCGCGTGCCGGCAACATTTACGACGCGAGCGCAACGCACCGTACCTATTCGCGGCTCCATTAGCTGTCGCGAAACCTGCTCGCCGCGGGTATGACGGTGATCGTGGATGCTGCCTTCCTCAAACAGGACGAGCGAGAACGGTTTCGTCAGCTCGCACATGAGATGGGTGCGCCGTTTGCCATCGTGGCCATGAGAGTCAGTACCGCCTCATTACGCGCACGCATCGCGCAGCGGCAAAGTGAGTCAAACGATGCCTCTGAAGCTGATCTTGCCGTGCTGGAACTATTGCAGGCAAAACAGGAAGCGCTATCGCCGGTGGAGCAGGCCCGGACGGTAGAGTTCGCCAATGAGGAAGCTGGTATCGAGGCTGATGTGAGCGGTTGGAAGAAGCTGAATCACCTGCTGTTCGCATCATGATGACATACACATTTCGTCGAATCCCATCCCGACGCAAACTGACGATGCAGGCGAAACGAAGCTGCGCGGCCACAGCTTGTTCGGCCTCTACGCCGGTAGAGGAGAAGCCTCGGCAGCCGGATTTCTTTCTGGCCGTCGCCGTGATAACCTTTACCCTACCTGTCGCCCTTTTCCGAGTTTTCCAGTTGTTGCTCCCGAGCCGCGTTAATTCAAAGGCTCCAACCATTAATTGACATGCTCCGGACAAAATTACGCTTGCCAGTCAAGACACTGCCGCAACCGGATGAAACGACTTGCGGACCCACCTGCTTGCATACCATTTACAACTATTGGGGAAAGACCGAGCGGCTGGAGAACGTCATTGCCCGTACGCGTAAACTGGAAAACGGCGGCGGCACCTTCGCCGTTTTTCTGGCTTGCGATGCCCTGCGCAACGGTTTCCAGGCTACTATCTATACATACAACCTCATGGTATTCGATCCCACCTGGTTCGTTGCCGGAGTTGATATCGCTGATCGGCTTCGGCAGCAGCGCGAGTTAAAAAGAGAGCCCAGGCTCCAGCATGCGACCGACGGTTATCTGGAATTCCTGCGCCTGGGCGGGCGGCTGCGCCTGACCGACCTCTCGCAAGCGCTCATCCACGGCCTCTTGCGGCGCGGCATGCCTATCCTGACCGGGCTGAGCTCCACCTTTCTTTATCGCGCCGCGCGGGAGTACGGGCCGGATGATATACCCGATGATGTGCGCGGCTTTCCGGCCGGGCATTTTGTCGTCATAGCCGGCTATAACCGCGAGAAGCGCACCGTGCTGATCGCCGATCCCTACGGGCCATACCAGGAGTACTGGGTCAATATCGATCGGGTTCTGGGCGCTGTACTGCTTGGCATCGTGACGCATGACGCCAATTTGCTGGTCATCCATTCACGCCTGCGGGCGGATGAGCAGGCCGAGGCGTGATGAGTGCGCTGCACGCCTTCTCCGTCTTCGGCATCGAGTTGGAGTATATGATTGTCGACCGCGAGTCCCTTTCGATTTTGCCTGTTGCCGACGAGTTGCTGCACAGGCTTTCAGGAACGCAAGCTTCCGAGGTCAGGCACGGCACGCTGGCATGGTCCAACGAGCTGGTGCTGCATCTGCTCGAACTTAAAAATGTGACTCCCACAGGTGAAGTGGAATCTCTCCCGGCCGCTTTTCAGAGCGAGATTCAGCAAATCAACCATCTGCTCAAATCCATGAATGCCATGCTCATGCCCACCGGCATGCACCCGTGGATGAATCCTGCCGCCGAGACGCGGCTGTGGCCGCACAAGGACGCGGATATTTATCTTGCGTACGATCGGATATTCAACTGCAAGCAACATGGCTGGGCTAATTTGCAGAGCATGCACCTCAACCTGCCGTTCGCCGATGATTACGAATTCGAGCGGCTGCACGCCGCCGTCCGGCTGCTGCTACCCATCCTGCCGGCGCTGGCAGCAAGTTCGCCAATCGCCGAAGGCAACAATACGGGCTTCATGAATTTTCGCATGAAGAACTACTGCACGCACCAGATGCGGGTACCGTCGACAATAGGCCGGGTAATCCCGGAAACGGCTATCAGTCGCGCTGGATACGAAGCAGAAATTCTGTCCCCGATGTACCGGGACATTGCTGCACTTGATGAGGAGGGGATTCTGCAGCATGACTGGCTTAACGTTCGCGGCGCTGTGCCGCGCTTCGACCGCAATGCGATCGAAATACGTGTGATTGATACACAGGAATGCCCGCAGGCAAACCTTGCCATTGCCGCTGTTGCTATTGATGCCGTGCGCGCGCTCTACAATGAAACATATGCGCCGCTTGCGGAGCAGCAGGCAATGGGCACGGACGAACTGGCAAGCATCATGCACGCCTGCATCTGCGATGCCGAGCAGGCCATAATAGCAAATGCGGAGTATCTGCGGCTCATGGGCCTTCCCGTCGACCGTTGTGAGGGACGCGATCTTTGGCGGCATCTCATCGCATCAATGATGCGGAACCAGCACCAGAGCAGCGCGGAACGTGGCAGAACGAACTCCAAATTATCCTGGAGCACGGCCCGCTTGCCCGCCGCATTCTGCGTGCTCTCGGTCCAGACTATAGCAGGGCGCAACTGAGAACGGTGTATCGGGAACTATGCGATTGCCTGGAAGAAGGACGGATGTTTCAGGGGTAAGCCAAGCCTTTATTGGAAAGCCCATTGTTCATATGCAGGAACAGGACGCCTCGACTGATAACGGAGCCTTGACTGATATCACCCATTATTTGATTACCTGCGAGCACGGCGGCAACCGTATTCCGCAACGCTACCGGCAATTCTTTGGCGGCTTTGACTCTTTGCTGCACAGCCATCGCGGCTACGACCTGGGCGCCCTGAGCATGGCGAACGAGCTTGCCGCGGCACTTCGCGCTCCCCTGTTTGCCTCTACCACAAGCCGTCTGCTGATCGATCTCAACCGCCCTGTCGGCCATCCGCGGCTTTATTCAGAAGCGACACGTCATCTGCCGCTCACAATCCGCCGCGAGATTCTGGAGCGCTATTACCTGCCTATTCGCAATACCGCCGAGGCCAATATTGCCGAAGCGGTTCGCAGCGGAAAAAAAGTAATTCACATCTCATCACATAGTTTCACGCCTGAACTCGACGGGCAGGTCCGTAACGCCGATATCGGTCTGCTCTATGATCCGTCGCGCCCCCTGGAGCGGGACTTGTGCAACCGCTGGCGAGCAAACCTGAAAGCGCAGGCGCCTGGCCTCGCTGTTCGCCGCAACTATCCCTACCTTGGCAAGGCAAATGGCTTCGCCGCGTGTTTGCGACGCCGGTTTCCGGCTGGCGCTTATATTGGAATAGAGCTGGAGGTCAACCAGAAGCACGTTCTCAAGGGTGGCCGGCAATGGGACGCATTGCGCAGCTCGGTGTGTGAAGCGCTAAAGAAAGCCATTAGCGTATCCAGCTGAAGGCAGCTCTGGCGCAATGCGCTTCGCTTATTGGCGCCCTACCTCCAAGAATTGCCATATTCTATGGAGCGCGTTGAGCTCGACAGATCATAAGGTCTGAGTTTGACGTGAAAACGCGCCAATATCCTCATCCAGCTTTTTGGCTAACGCTCGCAACGACAGGGAAATTTCTACGGGGTAAGCTTGCGCCACTTCAAGAGCAGTCATTTGCGCCGGTAACCGGGAATAGTTCGTCAACGTGCGTCGACGTATCTCATCGAGCCCTGTATTTCCGTTAATACGCTCGCCAGCCAGCATAACGGGGATGACAAGCGGCTCTCCGTCATAAGAATTGTCTTCCTCCAGCGTGACAACATCGCCCATCATGCAACCGTCGACGCTATCGTATTTGCGATATACCTGCTTTCTTCCCGGCCAGGTCGCCTTTCCTTCCGAGCGTTTGCGGCGGGCCTTGCCGGCGTATTCCTGCAGCTTGTAGGCACAATCCAGCGAAGGCGCATCGCTTGAGACATCCAGCGCGGTCCCGACACCAAAGCCGTCTATAGGCGCGCCGGACGCCAACAGCGCGTGCAGCCGGTATTCATCCAGGTTCCCGCTGGCAAAAATGAAGTCGTGTTTTCCAGCCCGCCTTCATCCAGTATTTTGCGTACCTGCCGGGCATGCATTGCCAGATCGCCGCTATCCAGCCGTACGCCCTTGATGCCGATTCCATCCGCACCGAGTTTGCGAGCCAGTGCCACTACCTTGGCTGCGGCAGCCTCGGTATCATAGGTATCGATCAGCAGAATCACATTGTCCGGGTGACAACGTGCAAAGTGTTCAAAGGCTGTGGTTTCATCTTCGTGCGCCTGAATATAGGAGTGAGCTGTCGTGCCGAACAGCGCAATGCCATACAATGCTCCGGCCAGTACCGTTGCAGTGCCGGAAAATCCCGCAAGATAGCTTGCACGTGCCGCAAGTAGCCCGGCCTCCGCGCCATGCGCGCGACGCATGCCAAAATCCACTAGCAACTTGTCCGGCGCCGCCAGCACGAAGCGGGCAGCCTTGGATGCGATCAAGGTTTCGAAGTGCAGCAGATTCATGATACGGGATTCGATAAGCTGGGCTTGCGGTAGTGCGGCGGTTATCCGCAGGATAGGCTCATCCGGAAAAAATATCGTGCCTTCCGGCATGGCATGAACGTCGCCGGTAAAACGAAATTGCTCAAGGTAGGCGATAAGAGAAGGCGGGAAACGCGGGGCAAGCCAGGCCAGCTCTTCCGGAGAAAACCTCAGGTTCTCAAGAAAATCGAGCGCCTGTTCCAGCCCAGCCGCAACCATGAAATTTCGCCCCGGCGGAAGCTTGCGAACGAAAAGCTCGAACACCGCGGTTTCTTCCATGCCCTGCTCGAGATAGCTCTGCAACATCATAAGCTGATAATGATCCGTCAGCAGAGGACTGGAAAGCGGATTCATGCGCCCAGCACTTCAAAATGGATGGGGATCGCACCAAGCTGCGCCATCTCCTCCAGCGCGCCGCCATGATTCGCGTTCATATCCATTGCGCGTACCGCATCCTCGAGCACAACGGTTGCATAATGATGCCGCAGGGCGTCCTTTACGGTATTGAGCACACAATACTCTGCCGCGACGCCACCGATAAACACGCGGCGGCTACCGGACGACTGGAGTAAGGCGTTGAGTGGGGTTTCCGTAAAGCCGGAATAAGCGTCCTTTTCCGGATTCGTAGCCTTGGAAATGATATGGGTACCGGGGGGAAGTTCAAGGCTGCCGGGAAATGCCGCACCCGGCGTGCCCGCGACGCAATGCGGAGGCCACGGCCCCCCTTGTTGCGCAAAAGAGCAGTGGTCCCGCGGATGCCAATCGCGAGTAGCGAAAATCGGCAAGCCATGGCTATGGAAAAGTGTTAAATACCGGTTGAGTATCGGAATGATCTCGTCACCGTTGGGCACGGCAAGACTACCGCCGGGCAGAAAGTCATTCTGCACATCCACGAGGATCAGCGCATCTCCCGTAGCGAGATCGACCTTCATGCAAACCTCGCATTATTCATTCGTGATCCGGCTCGATCCAGGACGCCCAGCTTGTCATTCCTTATCTGTTTCTTCTCCTTCGATGTTTTCGATATGATGTTTGCCGGTACTCACACGCTTCGCCTGAAAGCCCTCGCTGCCGATATCTTCCAGGAACTGCACCTCGCTACCTGCCGCCAATTGATCAAAATTATTGCTGGCGAGATTTTCGCGATGAAAGTATAGCTCCTGCCCGTCGGGTGTCTCGATAAAACCGTACCCTTCATCTTCGACCAACCGCGCCACCCTGCCGCGCAACACTGGCGCGTGTGCCTTGATGTCGCCGCGCTGGCGGCGGCCGTAGTCTTCCAGCTGGCGCTTGGCGGCGCCAAAAGCATCGCGTAGCGCAACGTACACATCCTCATGCGGCTCCCGGTTCACCACAAGTTCCTTGCCCGGCACAGTAATGTCGAGGCGCACATTGAATACGCGCCCTTGATGTTTGTGCTTGTGTGGAACCTCGACTACGACCCGGCATCCCATGATGTGGGGATAAAACGTTTCAAGCTTTTCCGCTTTTTGCCGAATATGGCCCTCCAGTGCTTCAGAATGGGGAACATCGCGTGTAGTGATTTGCAGTTGCAGTTTCATTTTTGTGTCCTCTCAATGATTCATATTGTGCAGCTCGCCAAGGGAGAAGTTGGGGCAGGATGATTTCATGGTCGAAATCGTATGATATTCGCGGATCCTTGTACGCCGGACCTGATTTTTGGGCCTCAACTCGGGCTGAACTCAGGCGCCCCGAATCAGTAACACCGGTATGTGAGCGGTACGCACTACCCCTTCCGCAACACTGCCAAATAAAACGCGGCTGAAACCGGTGCGGCCGTGGGTACCAATTACGATCAGGTCGGCTTGCCATTGCCTGGCCTCCTCCACGATCGCACTCGCGATCCGCGCGCCCCCTGCTTCAAGCAGCTTTACTTCCGCTGCCGTGCCTGACTGCTGCGCCGCCATCTGTGTTTGTGCCAATAGTTTTTTGCCGGCACTCGTCATTGCATCCTTCATTTCCGCATAATTGATATAACTATTGGCTTCCATGAGGCGAACGTCGCCCAGCACATGCACCAACTCCAACCGCCCGCTTTGCTGCCGCGCAAGCCGGAGCGCTTCCTGCAGCGCGCGTTCGGATGTTGGACTACCGTCAACAGGAACCAGAATACGTTGATACATTGCCATCTTCCATAAGTTATCTCCCTATCCCCTATCCCTTGACGCACACTTTTGGCCGGAGGAAAGCGACCCGTCGCGCGAGCCCCGCTTGTTCCGTCGCTTCCGCTACCAGATCGACATCCTTATATGCGCCTGGCGCTTCCTCCGCCACGCCCCGCATCGAGCGTGTGCGAATCAGTATGCCCTGTTGCGCCAGTTCGTCCACGAGTGCGCGGCCCTTCCAGCGCGCCAGGGCCTGATGCCGGCTCATGGCGCGGCCTGCGCCGTGGCTGGCCGAGGCGAATGCCCGGTTTCCACTGGAGCCGGCGAGAATGTATGAGCCCGTGCCCATGCTGCCACCGATGACGACCGGTTGGCCCACCTCGCGATAGCGTTCCGGCAGCGCGGCATGCCCCGGACCAAACGCGCGCGTTGCGCCTTTACGGTGCACATGGAGCAACCTGGGCTTGCCGTCCACTTCGTGCGTTTCCGCCTTGCAGGTATTGTGCGAAACATCGAACAATGTTTCAAACTTTGCATCACGATAGATTTTCTCGCAAGCAACCCGTGTCAGGTGAGTCAATATCTGCCGGTTGGCAAGTGCGCAGTTGATTGCGGCGTTCATCGCGCCGATATATTGCTGGCCCTCGGGAGATTTAATCGGTGCACAAGCCAATTCGCGGTCTGGCAAGTGGATGCCGAGCCGGCTGGCGGCCTTGGCCAGTA
This sequence comes from uncultured beta proteobacterium, assembly GCA_963831395.1. GTDB lineage: Bacteria > Pseudomonadota > Gammaproteobacteria > Burkholderiales > Nitrosomonadaceae > Nitrosospira. The sequence goes on along the minus strand of CAWHQD010000030.1, from coordinate 269,120 downwards.
TGAGCATGTACTCCGTGCCGATTTGGTGCCCGAGCCCGCGCGAACCGCAATGTATCGAAATCAGGATCTGGCCTTCATGCAATCCGAAAGCCAGCGCGGCGGCAGTATCGTAAATGCGTTCCACCACTTGAACTTCAAGGTAATGATTTCCCGAGCCCAGCGTACCCATTTCGCCGCGCTGGCGCTTTTTAGCCAGTTCCGACACGTTATCCGGCACCGCGCCCGCAACACGGCCGTGTTCTTCAATATATTCAAGGTCCGCCGTATTGCCATAGCCGTGCTTTACTGCCCAGTGGGCGCCCTCCTGGAGTATTTGATCAAGTTGAGCCGGATTCACCTTGATCTCGCCTTCTTCCCCTACCCCAGCCGGAATTGCATGGAACAGCGTGTCCGCGAGCTCCTTGAAGCGCGGCGCTGCATCCTGCAAGCCGAGATTGCTGCGCAGGCAACGTATGCCGCAGGAAATGTCGAAGCCGACGCCGCCAACCGAAATCACGCCGTCCTGCTCAGCATCGAAAGCCGCAACGCCTCCGATAGGAAAGCCGTAACCCCAATGTGCATCCGGCATTGTCATTGACGCGCCGACCACGCCTGGCAGGAAAGCAACATTGGCAGCTTGTTCCAGTACCTTGTCGTCCATGCTGACCAGCAAAGGCGCCGTGCCGTAGAGCAACACTTCCGCGCGTTTCTCGCCCGTTGCGCGCGGCAGGCTCCAAAGGCAGGGTTCCAGTTGGTGTAATTGCTGTAAATTCATGTCATACGTCCACTATGCAACGCGCCTCCCACATTGCCCCCGTTTGTTTCACCGAAAGCATGGTAAGGGTTGCGCCTTTTACTTCGACACCGCGCTCCAGGCCAGGGCGCCACTTTTCACCCAGCGCTTCGGCGTTCCATCGAGCGCCCTTGCGCTGCACGCGGAAACGGCTGAAAACCATGCCGAGTTCACGGGATTTCCCCAGTAACAAGTTCAACCACGTCACCATCGCCAACTCGATGTCAGCCTCTTCGAATTCCATCGTTACCGCAGTCTTTGGCTGCACCGCATCCAATTTTGTGACAATCCCGAATACAGCCTGTGCCGCCGCCTCAAATGCCTGCTCTACAGTGGCGCCCCGCCCGATGATGCCGATGTCGGCGTCGTGTTCGAAGTATGTTGGAGATTGGGCCCGCATAGATAATTCCTTAATGATCACTGGTTCCTTTGCTGTTCCGACCCGCCGTTACCCTTGATCCAAAACACATCCCATATAGTAGCTATAGGAGAACCCTTCAGCCGTGTCAAGTTTAATCAAACGGGTTGTGCTGTTTCTGGCTTAGCCAGATTCTCTGGCTATACTACACTTTGAACTCGTGAAGAGTACTTTCTGCCGGGTTCGCGGAAGACCGGAAAGATCAAACCAGGGAATATGACCTATGCCAAGCCATAACGCTGACATCGCTGCCATTTTCGAGGAGATTGCCGACCTGCTTGAGATCGAGGGAGCGAATCCGTTCCGTATACGCGCCTACCGTAATGCGGCGCGCATCATAGGCGAGCTTTCCGTAGAAGCATACGCATTGATGGAAAAGGAAGAGGATCTGACAGGCATACCTGGTATCGGTCACGATCTTTCAGCCAAAATCAAGGAAATCGTGACTACCAATCAGTGCAGTTTGTTGGACCGCCTGCGTACGGAACTTCCTCCCGCCGTCACTGAGCTTCTGAAAGTTCCCGGTCTTGGTCCCAAGCGGGTAAGACATCTCTACCACGATCTGGATGTGCAAACCGTCGAGCAGCTCTATTGCGCTGCACGTGACGGGCGCATTCGCGCTCTACCCGGTTTTGGCGAAAAGACCGAGCTCAACATTCTCCAGGCGGTTGAAGCACATGCCGATCAGATAAGCCGCTTCAAGCTGGCGGTAGCGGCGCAATATGCCGAAGCGTTACGATCCTACCTGGCAGCGGCGCCCGGGGTAATGAAGGTCACTGTCGCGGGTAGTTACCGACGCATGCGCGAGACCGTCGGGGACCTCGATATCGTGATAACGGCAGCAGAGCCTCGTCCCGTTATGCAGCATTTCATCAGTTATGACGAGGTTGCCGAGATACTGGCCGCGGGGGCCACACGCGCGAGCGTCATTCTCAAATGCGGCTTGCAGGTCGACCTGCGGGTCGTAGCGGAAGAAAGTTATGGCGCCGCCCTGCACTACTTTACCGGCTCCAAGTCACATAATATCGCCGTTCGTTATATTGCTCAGAAGCGGGGATTGAAAATCAACGAATATGGCGTGTACCGCGGTAAAACCCGCATTGCCGGCGAAAGCGAGGAATCGGTTTATCGTGCTGTGGGCCTGTCTTACATCCCGCCGGAGTTGCGCGAAAATCGGGGCGAGATTGTAATGGCGCGTGCTAGACGGCTACCGCAACTGGTTGAGCTTGGCGACTTGCGAGGCGATCTGCATGCCCATACCAAAGCAACCGATGGCCACAACACGCTGCATGAGATGGCGCTTGCAGCCAAACGCTACGGTTGGGAATATCTCGCCATTACCGACCATTCACGACAGCTTGCCGTTGCACGTGGTCTTGACCCGCTGCGGCTGGCGCGTCAATGCGAGGAAATCGATGCGCTTAACGAAGAACTGGAAGGGATTACCGTGCTCAAGGGAATAGAGGTAGACATTCTGGAGGATGGCAGCCTGGACCTGCCGGATCATGTCCTGGCAAAACTCGACCTGGTTGTGGGTGCGGTGCACAGCAAATTCGAGCTTTCACGAGCAAGACAGACGGAACGTATCCTCCGCGCCATGCAACATCCCAATTTCACTATCCTGGCGCATCCCGGCGGGCGGCTCATCCAGCAACGCCCGCCATACGACGTTGACATGCCGCGCATTATTCGTGAAGCGGGGCGCCGCGGTTGTTTTCTCGAACTCAACGCCCAACCGGAACGTCTTGACTTACTCGATACCTACTGCCAGATGGCCAGGGAGGAAGGGGTGCTGGTCAGCATCAATTCGGACGCACACAGTACTTTCGACTTCGACAACCTGCGCTTCGGCATAGGGCAAGCACGTCGGGGCTGGCTGGAAAAGAAGAACGTACTCAATACTCGCTCGCTCAGTGAACTTCAAATACTCATTAATCGGACCATGGAAAGACCAGCAAGGCCACGGCGCCGCGATGAGCAAAATAATCATGATTCATTGGCTCCACGCCCGCGATAGTGCTCGGCTTGAAGATGCATGCAACGAAGATACATGCGAAAAGTAAGTACCCGGATTCGGAAGGTACGCCTCAGTTTTTAACTTTGTCCTGCTTGCGCCGCCTGGCGCAGATGGACGTGACCGGAGATAGCCATGATTTTTGAAAATCGCGTTGCGGCAGCCAGACAGCTTGCCGCCGCTCTCTCTGAATACCGCAACAAGCATCCGCTGGTTCTGGCGATTCCAAGGGGCGCGGTGCCGATGGCGAAAGTCATTGCCGATGAACTGAACGGCGAATTGGATGTGGTGCTTGTGCACAAGGTGGGCGCACCAGGCAATCCCGAGTTCGCCATCGGTGCGGTCGATGAAAGCGGATGGGTTTATCTTGCGGATTATGCCGACGAAACGGGCGCGAGCGAGCAATACATCAGGAATGAAGTTTCCACCCAACTGGCGGCAATACGGCAGCGCCGCGCGCAATATACTCCCATCCGGCAACCGATTGATCCTGCAGGGCGCGTGGTCATTGTGACCGATGATGGGCTGGCAACCGGTTCAACCATGCTTGCGGCGTTGCATGCGCTCAGGGCGAAGAATCCGTCTGGAACTGATCTGCGCCGTGCCGGTGGCGCCGCCCGACACGCTGGAAAAAGTGCGAAGCAACGCGGATCGTGTAGTTTGTCTCTCGACACCTATCAACTTTCGGGCGGTCGCGCAGTTTTACATGGAGTTCCCGCAAGTGACGGACGAAGAGGTTATCGCCACGCTTTCCGCCACTTCTGGCTAAGTCCTGGGTAAGTCACGCGCGATCGCCGGGCTGCGAGGACTCATTACAAAACTGGCCGGCATGTAAATCGAATATTGACTTTTCCGCCATGAGACCTAAACTGAAGCATATATTGTCCGTCGTCACAATAGTTCCGCATTCTGGCATGGTGAGCCAAACACAAGCCAGACTGTGACGTCATCAGCCATCACGCTTCCAATACCGGGGATAGAGCCATGATCCGTTATCCTATTGATGTCGCCACCCGCGTCAGCCCCAACCTTTCGGCGCTTCTCGAAAGCCAGGTCAACGATCCCGATGCCGAGCAACCGGTAACGCTGGCTTCGGTGCGCGCCTTTATCGCCGGCTTGTTGCCCGCTTCATTGAACGAAGCGGAGCGGTTGCATCACTTTGACATCGACGTCTCGTTACTTGACGAACTGGACGCGCTGATTGAGGAGTTTGGCGGAGATGCGCTTGCCATCGACTTTGCGCAGAATAATGCCAGTGAGCCGCTTTCGCGGGTGATTGACGCTGTGGTGAATGACGAGAACCGGGAAAATCCGCCTACTCTGGAAACGATAAAAGAAGCCATTGCCTCCGGTCTGCCAGCCAGGCTGGTAGGAGATGGCGTCCTGGAGGATGATGAAGATGACGGTCTGCTTGCGGAGATAGAAGCATTGATCAGGCGCCATGGCGCCGGACTCGCTGGCAGAGGAATTCATACGATACGAGTAGTTTTTTACATTACCACTCCCACTGCAGCAAGACACGTCACGCCAAGCCAGATCGGGGGCGCCGCGGAAGCGCCTCTATCCCTTGTTCCTCATTCCCTGACCGTGACAACTGACCAGGAACGGTACCACTGGCGTGACAAAAACGGAAATCCAGCGCCCAACCGTCATCGGCTCTCCAAGCAGCAACGGAATCCCCTGATTTATGGCGTTAAGGCATGCACCCACCACGATCGCAACCCAGATTGCAACGAATCGGGCGTTCCGGTCTTGAATGGAGGATTTAATCGCATATAAATGCCTCATCGTTCTCCTTTCTCTCTTCCTTATTCAAGGCACTCTCCAGGGACTAACACAGTTACAATAATAGTATTTTTCCTGGATACTCGCATGCCCTATCCCATTGCTATCTTCACAAAATATGGTTTCGCGTCGCCCTGCATACCGGACGGGGTTTAATCGACCATGCTGGAACTGCGCGATATCAGCAAAGCCTATGCGAGCGGACGGCAGGTGCTGGCGGATTTATCCTACGCCCTTGATGCCGGCGAGTATGTGGCAATCATGGGCGAGTCTGGCGTCGGCAAATCAACACTGTTGAATCTGATTGCCGGTCTGGATATTCCTGATACGGGTGAGATATTGATTAACGGCATCACGATGTCGTCACTAAATGACGATGCGGCGACGCGTCTGCGGCGCAAGGAATTCGGCTTCATTTTTCAGGCGTTTCACATTCTGCCGCATCTGACGCTGAACCAGAACATTGCATTGCCTTTGCTGCTGAATGGCGCCCCCACAGAGCGCGCTGAACAAATGCTGGAAGCGGTTGGCCTGCGCGGCAGGGGGTCGCATTTCCCGCGCCAGCTGTCTGGCGGCGAATTGCAGCGCGTCGCTATCGCCCGCGCGTTGGTGCATAGCCCGAAACTGATTCTGGCCGATGAACCGACCGGCAACCTCGACCCGGACACCGCGCATGACATCCTCATGCTGATGCGCAGGGAAATAAAGGCAAACGGCGCAAGCGGGATTATCGTCACCCATTCGCATGCAGCCGCTGCGACAGCGGACCGGGTGCTGGTGCTGACAAAAGAGGGTCTACATCCGCTGGTTCCGGCAGACGCAGCGGATGCAGCAGGTCATCCGGCAGGTTCACCTCAAAGGGGATGACGAAGCCGCTGAACTAAGGGCATGCTGTCCCGCTGGTTGCTGTTGGGCGAATGGCGGACTCATCGAGTCCAGCTCGCCGCCGCCATCGTTGCGATCGCGCTCGGGGTGGCGCTCGGGTTTGCGATTCATCTGATCAATACCGCCGCCTTCAACGAATTTTCCGCAGCCGCCAAAAGTCTTTCCGGCCAATCCGATCTACAGGTTCGCGGCCCCCAGGCGACCTTTGATGAGTCACTCTATCCGGTACTGGCGCAACATGGCGATATTGAACTTGCCAATCCGGTATTGGAACTCGACGTCGCCATTCCGGGCAACTCGCAAGAACGAAATAACGCGACGTTAAAAATTCTCGGGCTGGATATTTTTCGCGCTTCAGTGATGACGCCGGATCTGATCGGTATTCCGGCCGAAGAAAAACTATTCGACATCCTCGCCGACGACGCCATTTTCCTTTCCCCCGCAGCGATGGAGTGGCTGGGAGTAAAACAGGGCGATCCTCTGCAACTGCGGGTGGGCACCCAGACGATCACGCTACGGATCGCAGGCGGGTTGACGCGGGCTCGCGCGGGACAACGTATCGGCGTGATGGATATCGGCGCGGCGCAATGGCGTTTGCAGCGCATCGGCCAACTTTCGCGTATTGAATTGAAGCTGATGCCAGGCGTGGATCGAGCGGCGTTCAAAACGGAACTGGAGCAGGAACTGGAGCTGCGCGGCCAATACCTGGTCACGGAACCCGCTAACCAGGAAACCCGTGTCGCCAATATGTCGCGCGCCTATCGCGTCAACCTGAACATGCTTGCCATGGTAGCGCTGTTTACCGGCACGTTTCTGGTATTTTCGACCCAGGCCCTATCGGTTGTCCGCCGGCGTCATCAGTTTGCCTTGTTGCGGGTGCTCGGCCTGACGCGCAGGCAACTGCTGGGGCAAATTCTATTCGAAGGAACCGCCCTGGGCGCCATTGGCTCGCTGGCAGGGCTTGCCCTTGGCTATGTGACCGCCGCTACCGCCCTGCATTATTTTGGCGGCGACCTTGGAGGGGGATTTTTTACGGGGATAAAACCCGATGTGCATTTTGACCCGCTGGCGGCCTCGGTCTTTTTCATTCTGGGATTGGGCATCACCTTGTTGGGCAGCGCCGCTCCGGCCTGGGAAGCGGCGACCGCCAAACCAGCGCCGGCGCTCAAGTCCGGAAGCGAAGACGTTGCGCTCTCGAAACTGGCTACGCCCTGGCCCGGCTTGATTTGTCTGGTGTCGGGAATCGTGTTTACTCAGTTGCCGCCGATTTTCGATTTGCCCATATTCGGCTATCTCGCGGTAGCACTATTGCTGACCGGCGGCATTGTTCTCATGCCACGATTTGCAGCATTGGTTTTCTCTGCCGCATCTTCCACGGTAAGCAGGCGCACCTCTCCTGCCGCCGGGGCCGCGCCAGCGTTGACGACATTGGCCCTGGCGCGGCTGGCCAATGCGCCCAATCAGGCCGCTATCGCCTTGGGCGGCGTGCTGGCGAGCTTTACCCTGATGGTTGCGATGGCAATCATGGTGTCGAGTTTTCGCGTGTCGGTCGATGATTGGCTGAAACATATCCTCCCTGCGGATTTATATTTACGCACGGCCACGGGCGGGGATACACGCGGTCTCACGCCGGCGGAAACAAAAGCGCTTGAAGCCATCCCCGGTCTCGCGCGTGTGGATTTTTTGCGCTCATCGCAACTGGCGCTCGATCCGGACCGGCCCAGCATTGCGCTGATTGCACGTCCCATTGACATGACCGATCCGGGCAATACTCTACCGATGACAGGGGAGGCTATTTCGCCCGCCCTGCTCCCTGAGGACGCAATACCGATCTGGGTATCCGAAGCAATGGTCGATCTGTACGGCTATACCCCAGGCAAGCAGGTGACCTTGCCAATAGCCACTCCCGCGCCCAGCTTCGTCGTCGCCGGCGTGTGGCGCGACTACGGGCGGCAGTTTGGCGCAATACAGATGCAGTTGGCGGATTATCAAGCGTTGACGGGCGATCGGCTCGTGAACGACGCAGCACTTTGGCTACAAAATGGGACAACACCTGAACAAGTGATTGCGTCGATGAGACGCTTGCCGTTCGGTGATGCGCTGGAGTTTTCCGAACCCGGCCAGATACGCTCGTTAAGCCTGAATATTTTTGACCGCAGCTTTGCGGTAACCTACCTGCTGGAAGGTGTTGCAGTTATCATCGGGCTGCTTGGCGTGGCGGCAAGCTTCTCGGCGCAGGCTTTGGCGCGCACCCGAGAATTTGGAATGTTGCGGCATATCGGCATGACGCGCCGCCAGATCCTGGGTATGCTCGCTGTGGAAGGCGGGCTGTTGACTGCGCTTGGAACCGTGCTTGGCTTCGTGCTCGGCTGGTGCATCAGCCTGATTCTCGTCTTCATCGTAAATCCCCAGTCGTTCCACTGGACCATGCAGCTGAGCCTCCCATGGAAAGGGCTGCTGACGGTGGCGCTGATATTGATGGTGTCGGCCTCGATGACCGCCGTGGCTTCAGGACGGCATGCGGTCTCGGGCAATGCAATACGCGCGGTACGCGAGGACTGGTGATGCAAATATTAAAATGCGGCTCCGCTCATATCGATTTTTTTCCCAGGTATTGGCGCTCGATTTTCCAACTCATGAGACGGCTGATTCCGTTACCAGGCCTTTTTGTTACGTTTTTCGTTGTTACCTGTTTCGCCGCTACCTGCGTTTTCGCTACGCCACCTCAGTTTTCCCCTGTCGTTCGGAGCATGCCGCTCACCTTTCCCCCACGATTTCGGCAACCATCCCACCTTCCGTAACGAATGGTGGTATGCGACCGGCTGGTTGGAAACACCGGAAAAAAAACCGCTCGGCTTCCAGATCACTTTTTTTCGCGTAGCAACCGAACACGATCGAACCAATCCAAGCCGCTTCGCCCCCCAGCATCTCATCATTGCACACGCGGCATTGTCCGATCCGGCCGCGGGCAAGCTTCTTCATGATCAAAAAAGCGCGCGCGAAGGTTTTGGCCTGGCTTATACCAAAGAGGGCAATACGGATGTAAAACTGGGCGACTGGTACTTCGTGCGCGAGGAAAACGGGCGCTATCAGACCAGCATAAAAGCGGATGATTTCATGCTGCACTTGTCGCTGACGCCCACCCAGCCGCCGATGCTGCAAGACATCAATGGCTTTTCGCGCAAAGGACCGCGACCGGAACAAGCCAGCTATTACTATAGCGAACCGCAGCTACAAGTGACGGGAACCGTCACCCGCAATGGCAAGGAAATAGCTGTCAGCGGCATTGCATGGCTCGACCACGAGTGGTCCACCGCCTACCTCGACCCGGCGGCTGACGGATGGGATTGGGTCGGCGCCAATCTCGACGACGGCTCTTCCCTGATGGCGTTTCGAATCCGCGGCAAAGATGGGAGTAAGGTATGGGCGTATGCGGGCATCCGCGACTCATCCGGCCGCTTCACGAAATTCGAGCCGGCGCAGGTGACTTTCGAACCACAACGCACCTGGCGCTCGCCCCTTACCAACGCTACTTATCCTGTGGAAATGCAGATTACAACGGGCTCGACCGTATGGCTGCTCACCCCCCTGCAAGATGACCAGGAACTCGACTCGCGGCAATCAACGGGTGCAGTCTATTGGGAAGGCGCAGTTACCGTTACTCGTGACGGCAAACCCGCTGGCCGCGGCTATTATGAAATGACCGGTTATGTCGAGCCCCTGAAACTATGACTATGAGAAACGTTGAGCCTGCTAGTCCTTCAGGTCATATTGCGGCTTTTTTTAATCAGATCATAAGCGGTCTGCACTTCCTGGGTTTGCGCCGTAGCCACGGCAATCATATCCTCCGGCACGCCCTGGCCCATCAATTTGTCGGGGTGATACTGGCTTATCAGCTTCCGATACGCACGTTTTATTTCCTGATCGCTACTCTCTTTAGTTACGCCCAAGGCCTTGTAAGCATCGTCCAGCGCATCAGCGGATGTTACCTTGCCCCCGGCAAAGTGCGACTGACTTGAAACCATCTCCAGCAACTGCTTGAATGCAAGCTGGTCATAGCCTAAATTGAACGCAACGTCGTTTAATAAACGCTCCTCAGTCGCATCCAGATATCCATCGGATAAGGCCATAACGATGAGATAAACCAGCAGCATCTGTTTCAGACTGCTGGTATGCCCGCAAACATTCATGAATTCAATCAGCTTCGGCTTGATATCAAAATCCGGCGCCGTTCCTTGCTTGAACAGGACAATTGCGACTTGCCGGTGCTCGGAGGACATCCCCAGCTTTTGCATGAAATCTTCAACATGAGTGATTTCATCCCGGGAAACATGCCCATCTGCTTTGGCGAGCTTTCCCATCAGAATAAAAACTGTCTCAATGAAAACGGACTGGCGATGAGCAGCGGTGAGCGGATTGACGCCACCCGCGCCGTAAGCTCTGTACCGGTCGATAAAGCTCCCGACGATATATCCGATAAATGCCCCGAAAATACCGAAGAGGTAATAGCCTAATAAAACCCCGATTATTTTGAACAAGAGGATTCCCGAGATTAAATGTGAAAAACTCAACTACAAGCCGGTTTATTTACCTCAGTTCCAGTGGTGCAGCAAATATGGAGTGACAGCAACAAGTGCCCGCACCATTCTGGGCTGGGTACTTCTTTAGAATGAGGTAAAGTGTAGCTTAACCCATCAAAACCCGCACACGATACAACACATTGAACCAGGATCGAATGCCGGCGCACTCATCAATTTCGGTTTTCGAGAGATGCAGGCGACTGACGATAAGCTGTTTCCCAGCCTTCCCAAGCAAGATGATATGGAAGACATGGAAGACAGTTCAACGATGCGATGTTCCAATCAATGCAGGCAACCCGAGGAGGAACCATGATTGAATTGCACTCTAGCCCAACACCTAATGGCCAAAAAGTGATGATCATGCTTGAAGAGACCGGAATCGAGTGGAAGCACATCGACGTCAATATCGGTATCGGCGAACAGTTCAAGCCAGAGCACCTTAAGCTCAACCCCAACAACAAGATTCCCGCCATTGTAGATACGGAAGGGCCCGGAGACGGTCCCTATACAATGATGGAATCCGGCGCCATTCTGCTTTATCTGGCGGAAAAAACCGGAAAATTTTTGCCAAGGGATACGCGCAAACGCTATGACACCTTGCAGTGGCTGTTTTTCCAGGTTGCGCATATCGGTCCCATGTTCGGTCAGGCCAACCACTTCAACAGGCAGGCTAGCGACAATCAGTATGCACGGGATAGGTACAACAACGAGGTGCTGCGCCTGTACCGGGTGCTGGAGAACCGGTTAGGTGAATGCACCTGGCTCGCCGGCGATGAATATACGATTGCCGACATCGCTGCCTACCCCTGGTGCAAAGGGCATGCCGATCGCGGGGTCGACAAAACCGGATTCCCCAATTTCATGCGCTGGTTCGAGGCGATGGAAGCTCGCCCGGCTGTGCAACGCAACAATGAAATGGCAACTGAAATCCGTGCGCGCATGGAGAAGGCGGCAGAGGGCCAGCCGCCCATCAACATCTACGATACCAAGGATAACGCCGAGCGGCTCATGCGCGCGACGTCCGAACAAGGCGCGAAGGCGTAAAGGTATCGTGGTTTCTGAAACCGCTGAATTCTCTGCCCCCTGGGGAAGGGAGTTTGTTGGTGGCGAGGGGACAGGGGGAGTCTGAGCTATCCATCTGTAACGAGCATTTCACGTTTGCTTCGTGCGGAAACGTACGGAACAACTAAAGGGCGAGTGTATTATTTTTCATACAGCAATTTCGCTGAATCGATATGAAGGAGCTATCATGAAATATATCTCCGCTTTAAAGAACGCCGCGGGATCGGTCTTACTTGCCGGCTTGATGTTGGAATAGCTGGCTTTGTTCATGCGCAGACCAGTGGTTCGGGACAAACCGGTGGGGCAATGTCTGGGCAGGGCGGGTCTACGTCAGGGCCCGGCGGTGCAATGTCCGGACAGGGTGGATCAACGTCCGGTGAAGCCATAACCGGCCAAAGAAACAGCCAGGGTGATGGCACCACAGACACCACGGGGAAAGGCACGTCCGGCAAGGAAGACTCATACTCAATGTCGCCGAGGAAAAAAGGATCGGGCTCAACCGGGCAAGGGGCGGGATCGAGTTCGTCCCAGGGAACAGGAAGCTCTGGAGGATCCTCGGGATCCGGATCTGGCGGATACTGATAGCTGTAAGATGAGAGGGGACGAGTTGAGATCGTGAGCGGAGGCAGCATTCCGATTTCGCGCGTGGCGCCGTTTGCTCCCAGGAGCAAACGGCGCAAAAGCTTCATCAGATGTGGAATTCTTGCTGTGTAGGTGCTTGTAAGGGCACTATTCCCCGATCATTGATTAGCTATGTAGCTTCTCCAGCTAATCCTTGAAGCCGAAAAAGCACGGCGGCAACGTTGTTCCGGCAACCCCGTTCATTGAATCAATCTCAGCTTGAGTTTCAAGGTCAAGGATAAATCCCGCGGTGAACCCTCTCATTAGCACAATCGCACGGGAGTAGAAGTGGCGTGTGGAGTTACCCCCGCTAAATCGGGCAGAATGCCGGCTGGTTAGTGCCTGCTGATGAATCGCCCTGGCGACCGCTTGAGATCGGAGACAAAGCTCATCATATTTCGCGCTAGGGTTGCCCGCCCCCTCCAGAGGCGCCGTACACTTGTCCTGTTGCGTAGCTTGATTCCTGCGAGGCCAGCAAGACATACAGAGGAGCTATTTCCGCCGGCTGCCCGGCGCGGCCGAGTGATGTATCGCTGCCCAGCATGCGGAGCTTATCTGGCGCTTCGCCGCCGCTCGGCTGCAGCGGTGTCCAGAAAGGCCCTGGCGCGACAGCGTTTACCCTTATGCCCTGCGCGGCAACCTGCTTCGCCAGTGATTTCGTGAAAGCAACGATGGACGCTTTAGTCTGGGCATAGTCGAGCAGGGTCGCGGACGGATCGTAAGCCTGAACCGAACTTGTGTTGATGATCGCCGCACCTGGTTTGAGCTGCGGTATGGCGGCTTTGGTGATCCAGAACATCGCATAGACGTTGGTCTTGAAAGTCGAATCAAATTGCTGAGTCGTGATATCCACGATGGACCGCTGCACGGTCTGGGTAGCGGCATTATTGACGAGAATATCAAGCCCGCCCAACTCCCGGATAGCGTCGGCGACGAGCCTGCGGCAGAAACCCTCGTCCCGGATGTCACCGGGAATTGCAACCGCCTTGCGCCCCTCCGCCCGTATCAACTCCACCACCTCTCGCGCGTCTGACTCCTCGACCGGAAGGTAGTTGATTGCGACGTCGGCGCCCTCCCGGGCAAAGGCGATGGCGGCCGCGCGGCCGATGCCGGAATCGCCACCGGTCAGAAGCGCCTTTCGACCTACCAGCCGGCCAGAGCCTCGGTAGCTTTTTTCGCCATGATCTGGCCGCGGATCCATCTTGCTCACAAGGCCCGGCGGCTCCTGCGTCTGCGGAGGGAAGGGAGGCCGCGGGTATTGTGTCGTGGGATCCTGTTTCCTTGACTTGCCGGCCCCTGATGTGGATCGGCGGGACCGAGGCCGCCTTGCTGCGCAAACGCCGGTTTCGCTGCCAGTGCCGCGGCGAGACCAGCGGTCACACCGCCGACGAATTGGCGCCGTGAGGCCATGCCGTCGTCTTTTGGTTTCATTGCGTTCTCCTGTGAAATTGTTATGAGCCGTGTCGACCAGAGGCTTGGCCGGGCATGGCGATCCAGGCGGGGCGCATAGCAGAATGTGTGGAGCGGGCCACACGTCTTGATCGAGTCTGTGCTACCGGAATCTTTCCTAGCCGGGCATACTGGGGACGTCAGCGCTCTCTCTCACAACGCAGGTCAGGAATGTACAACTGTCGAGGCTGCAATGGCGATAATGAATTGGCAAGCGGCAATGCCAAACGAACTCGCTCGGGCCACGTTGCGGCAACCCTGAAATACTCACTTTTCATGCTTGCGTTATAAGAACGTTCCAAGCCGAATTGCAGTTGCCGAAGGATAATCGACGGCTAGGTACGTAAAAAATACCCCACGGAGTTGGCCGCGGGGTATTTTTTATCTTGCTATCTCATTTCTTTCTTATTTCGTGCAAAGAATTCACCCGAAGCTCTAGACCAGCACGAAATCACTCACAGCCACATCCGGCGCACCGACCAATGTTGCCAACTGAACGGCACCCCCTTCGCCACTGCCATTGTAGTCGAAGTACAGAGCTCCATTATCCGTGTCGTATACAAAGTAATCATTGTAATCGTCGGCCTTACCATCAGAGCTGATCTCGACATTATGTGCTTTAACCGTACCTGGGTAGAGATCTCTACCGGTTATCGCGTCATTGACGTCGTCCAAGTCGAATTCCAGCGTGTCGTCGGCTGACTTGAACCCGTAAATCTTATCACGACCGTTGGACGCGCCCGTTACTCCAGAGAACGCAAAAGTATCATAGCCCTGGCCGCCATCGAGCTTGTCGTGGCCCTTGCCACCATATAGCCAGTCGTTACCCTGACCGCCATTTAAATAGTCGTTTCCCTTGCCGCCATCAAGCCAGTCGTTGCCTTTACCACCATTGATGTAATCGTTACCACCAAATCCGAAAATCTTGTCGTTGCCTTTGCCGCCGTCTAGATAATCGTGGCCCTTGGTACCGAAGATCTTGTCATCGTGCTTGCCGTGGAAGTTGCCCTGGTCCTTGTCGTCATGCTTGTCGTCATGGCGCGGGGTGTCCTTATCGCCATACTTGTCATCATCCTTCTTGCCATGCTTGTCGTCCTTCTTGTCATGGTCGTCGTCCTTCTTGCCATGCTTGTCGTCCTTCTTGTCATGGTCGTCGTCCTTCTTGCCATGCTTGTCGTCCTTCTTGTCATGGTCGTCGTCCTTCTTGCCATGCTTGTCGTCCTTCTTGTCATGGTCGTCGTCCTTCTTGCCATGCTTGTCATCCTTCTTGTCATGGTCGTCGTCCTTCTTGCCATGCTTGTCATCCTTCTTGTCATGGTCGTCGTCCTTCTTGCCATGCTTGTCGTCCTTCTTGTCATGGTCGTCGTCCTTCTTGCCATGCTTGTCGTGCTTGTCATGGTCGTCCTTCTTGCTCATGCTTGTATGGTCGTCCTTCTTGTAATCCTCATCCTTGTTGCCGTGTTTGTCCAGATCGGGGAATTCGAAAACTTTTTTGATATCGTTGACGATCGTTCCTGTGAGTGTACTCATCTAAATTGACCTCCGGAAAGTAAGTTAAAAGCGGTAGTTGGAATCGTTAACGCAATAGATCGGTAAAAATCCATCACGATGCAAGGTGCTGTTTTTGATGACTATTGTTGCTCCCTCTCAACTCAAGCTTAAAACAAATATACTTTTCGCCTGTTTCGGCGATTATCTTAGTTGCAGCGATTTCCGTGCCACTTAAAAAATTTCGCTGTAAAATCAAACGCCTTACTAATTATCAGGGAAGGAGCATCCTGGGTAATCGCGGGTATTTTGTCGCTAGATGACGACATTCAAATCAATAAAACTATGGCTTGATAGGAATAGGTGTTTGAAACAAAATATATTTATGTCTGTCTCTATTAGGAGACATTCTGAGTTAATCAATTCAAGTTTTTCCACGATAATGTTAATGTTTACGTACTAGGGTGGCTTGTCGCCGAACCAAGACATGAGAGAAATCGTCCCGACCTGTATAATAAGGGGGCAAGCTTCTCACAAGCGGGTCGAAAAGAATTCGGGAATGGACTAGGCTGGCCTTCCACAGCAGGAAAACGTGCCAGGAAACAGGCACCCCTACTTCTCTGGAATTCATCACCTCTCTGGCTTTCTTAACAAGTATGCATAACGGCGATCCGGCAAACCAGCTGCTCATATGTCGTTTTTTTGTGAGGTGGATGTCATAGCCAATGACTTCTTCCATATGAAATTCGCCTGCTGGCAAGTTCGCTACAACGAATATTTCGCAGGTACTGCCTCCATGAGGATAAACTGATCAATGGCACCTCGCACCGAGGCTGCCTTCCTTCCTACCCTTACCTGAGCTCCGATTATGGCCCAATACGTACTCACCATGAATCGCGTGGGCAAAGTTGTTCCACCCCGGCGCACGATACTCAAGGATATTTCCATCAGTTTCTTTCCCGGCGCAAAAATAGGCTTGCTGGGGCTGAACGGTTCCGGTAAATCGACCGTGCTGAAAATCATGGCAGGCCTGGACAAGGATATCGAAGGCGAGGTTACGGCGATGCCCAATCTCAATATCGGCTATCTTGCGCAAGAGCCACAGCTCAACCCTGCGCAGACAGTGCGCGATGCGGTGGAGGAAGGCCTGGGCGAAGTGTTCAGCGCACAACAGAAGCTGGAAGAGGTATATGCGGCTTATGCCGAGCCGGATGCCGACTTCGATGCACTGGCATCTGAACAAGTCCGGCTGGAAGCCATCATTGCCACCAGCGGCGCGAATGCCGGTCAGCAAATGGAAATCGCTGCCGATGCGCTACGTTTGCCGGAATGGGACGCCGTTATCAAGAATCTTTCCGGTGGCGAGAAACGCCGCGTGGCATTGTGCAAGCTTCTGCTATCCAAACCCGATATGCTGTTGCTGGACGAACCCACCAACCACCTGGATGCCGAGTCGGTGGAATGGCTGGAGCAATTTCTTACCCGCTTTCCCGGTACTGTCGTGGCGGTTACGCATGATCGCTATTTTCTTGATAATGCCGCGGAGTGGATACTGGAGCTTGACCGTGGTCATGGCATTCCGTGGAAGGGCAACTACAGTTCCTGGCTGGAACAGAAAGAAATCCGGCTCAAGCAGGAGGAATCGGGAGAATCCGCACGTCAGAAGGCATTGAAAAAAGAGCTGGAATGGGTGCGGCAGAATCCCAAGGGGCGTCAGGCGAAATCCAAGGCGCGCATTGCCCGCTTCGATGAACTCAACTCGCAGGAGTACCAGAAGCGCAATGAAACGCAGGAGATATTCATCCCGGTTGCGGACAGGCTCGGCAATGAGGTCATCGAGTTCAAGAATGTGTCCAAAGCGTATGGCGAGCGTCTGCTGATCGATGACTTGAGCTTCAAGGCGCCGCCAGGCGCCATCGTTGGCATCATCGGTCCCAACGGGGCGGGAAAATCAACCCTGTTCCGGATGATCACAGGGAAGGAGCAGGCGGATTCCGGAGAAATAGCAATTGGCTCAACCGTAAAGATCGCGCATGTGGATCAATCACGCGATGCCCTGGAAAGCGGCAAAAGCGTATTCGACACGATTTCAGGCGGCCATGACATCCTTACCGTCGGGAAATACGAAACGCCCGCCCGCGCCTATCTTGGCCGCTTCAACTTCAAGGGCGCCGATCAGCAGAAAATCGTGGGCAACCTTTCCGGCGGAGAACGCGGAAGGCTGCATCTCGCCAAAACGCTTATTTCCGGCGGAAATGTCCTGCTTCTGGACGAACCTTCCAATGACCTGGATGTGGAAACTTTGCGTGCGCTGGAAGACGCATTGCTGGAGTTCGCCGGTTGTGTGCTCGTCATCTCGCACGATCGCTGGTTTCTCGACCGCATCGCTACTCATATCCTGGCATTTGAAGGCAACTCGCAAGTTGTATTCTTCAACGGCAATTACCAGGAATACGAGGCTGACAAACGGAAGCGCCTGGGCGAGGAAGGCGCCAAGCCGAAACGTATCAGGTATAAGCCGATTAACCGGTAATCAATTACCGATATATGCGGATATTGGTTATAGCGGTATAAAGACCGGTTCCAGCCTGGCTCAACGACCCTCGCGCTTTGGGCCAGTACCGCCGTACTCCTGGTCTTCTTCATATCGTTCGACACCATCTGTGCTGTATCGGGAATTGTCGCGCTTCTTGCTACTGGATGATTGTTCATTTTTTTGCGTCTTTTTCTTTTCCGCCCCGTTCTGCTTCCCGTCGAAAGTAGTAGTATCCCTCACGGCCGAGGAATCGCCAGGCGCTATCTCAGCCGGCATATCGTATTCCGCAGCATGGATTATTCCTGTGCCGGCTACGCCGAAAATCAATACGCTAGCCAGTGCTGATAATTTTGCCGCCAACGCTGAAAACAATTTCATGACTCTCTCCTCTTCAATAACAGCAAAATTGCTGTGATCGAAAATGATAGACCATTTATCCGGGGATTCAGTACGCTGGCACACAAAACTTATGGGGTGGTGAGGGCGGTGAGCGGTGGAAAAAGATCGGATACTCGTCAATGATGATTTCACGCGTTCAACCTCAAGTCGTCGTTGACCGTCGGTCACTCCATACATCGGTCGTGTGGACATGCTCAGGACGAAACCCGATCCCGATCAGCCTGGCGGGAATCCACCCCAGGAAGGGGAAGCGGGCGAGGAGACGAAAAAAAAACGGGGGCGAGACAGGGCCGTTTCCATACAGTACGCGACCGATGACGCGTTTCTGAAGGAAGAGCTGCAACCGCTGCGTCATCTGTGTGGGCCACGCGCGCCGCTGTTGAACCCGATGCAGATCTTTATCTGTTACCCGGTTTTCGCGCAGCGGCGCAGCCAGCAAATTCGCTGCGGCGATCGCGTCCTGAATCGCGAGATTGATTCCGACCCCGCCCACGGGGGACATCGCATGTGCTGCGTCGCCGATGCATATAACTCCTGCTCGATACCACTGGCGCAACCGGTCGACCTGAACGGTAAGCAATTTAATTGACTCCCAGTCCCGCAACTCGCCGGCACGATCGCCTATAAACGGCGCCAACTCGGCAATGCTTTCGTGCAGTGACGGCAATCCCCGCGCTTTAACTTGCGCATGCGAACCTTTCGGGATAACGAAACCGCACTGCCAGTAGGCACCCCGGTTCAGCATGATGAAAATCCCCCTGGTGTCGAAGCGCGCGACGGGGTCTACCGGATCGTCCCGGCGTCGCGAAAGCCGAAACCACAACACATCCATTGGCGCACCGAAATCCACTCCCTCCAGGCCGGCTTGGGCACGCACGGCGGAGTGCCGACCGTCGGCTCCGATGACTAGGTCTGCACGAACGGTTAGCTGGCCGTCCGGTGTTGCTGCCTGCAACCCAACGATACGTCCATCTTCCCGGATGAGTCCCGTCACCTCGGCATTCATTCGCAACTTGAACGTCGGGTAGCGGCCCGCCTGACCGGCAAGAAGATTCAGGAAATCCCACTGCGGCATCAAGACAATAAAGGGGCAACGGGTCTTCAGATGGGTAAAATCAGCTACCGTAAGCGCAAGGTTGCCAAATCTCGCGTTAATCCGCGGTGTTTTCTGATGCGGCAATTTCAGTAGCGCTTCGAGCAATCCCAGCTCATGCATGACTTCCAGCGTGGAAGGATGAATCGTGTCCCCGCGAAAGTCGCGCAGGAAGTCTGCATGCTTTTCGAGAACCAGCACCTCGACACCGGCGCGGGCCAGCAGCAGCCCCAGCATCATGCCTGCTGGACCTCCTCCCGCAATGCAGCATCGCACTGACATAGCATCCATTTTATCCGGCGAATGAAGTGAAAACAGGATGTAAAGACAGGCTACTCTGGAAACCGGAATTTAACAATATGCAGTATCGTTCTGGATGAGAACTCCTGCCAGTTTTCCGCGTTAATGGCTTTTCTATACAATAGCCTGTAAATTCCGTGTTAAAACAAATCCTTCTAATCCGCTTTTCAGAATGAAATTCATGAAATCAGTTTATTCCCGTCCTCTGCTTGCCCTGATCTTCGCAACATCCGCAATCTTTGTCACTTCTGCTGAAGCCAGTGCTTTCGTTTCCAGTTCGGTTGCCGAACGCGCAGACGGCGCCCTGCCGTCGGAAGCGGCTATTAGCGGCAAACCCGGCAGTAGCCCCACGGAAACAGCAATACAGCTAGCGAACCTGAAGGTGTCCGAGAAAATCGATGAGAACGAGGACAATGAAGATAAGCGAGAAGTACTCGGGAAAGAAATCGGGATAACGGATGGGATATTTCAAAAAAGTGGAGTCGCAACTGTTAGCCCAACTTGATCAGAGAGACGGAAAACAGGATGAAGGGAGCAAAGCCTGCGCCGATTGCCCGGAAATGGTGCCTATCCCGGGTAAAAAATTTGCGATCGGCAAATATGCGGTAACTTTCAAGGAGTGGGATGCCTGCGTTAGTGCGGGCGGCTGCGGCGCATATCTCCCTTCGGATAATGGCTGGGGGCGAGGCAACAGACCCGTGATCAACGTGAGCTGGGAGGACGCGCAAGCCTATATTCAATGGTTATCCGAGAAGACGGGTAAAACGTACCGTCTTCCGACTGAAGAGGAGTGGAAAATCGCCGCGCTGGCCGGTTCTACTACGGAATACTACTGGGGTAATGATGTCGGACGCAATAATGCCAACTGCGATGGTTGCGGAAGCGAGTGGGACAACAGAAAAACCGCACCGGTGGGCAGCTTCAAGCCCAATGCCTTCGGCCTGTACGATATGATGGGCAATGTATGGCAATGGACCGACACCTGCTGGCACGCCAATTGCGCAAAGCGCATGTTTTTCGGCGGCTCCTGGAATCACAGGCCTCAGGATATGCGCACCACCACGCGCAACTGGTTCAATACGGATAAACGCATGCGTTACCTCGGATTTCGTCTCGCCATGACATTGCCCTGAACCGTTCGGCCCGAGGAACGTCCGGCTGCGTCCCGAGATTGCCACCCTACTTCATTCCGGGATTCCTCAGTTCGTTCGCCTGATCCTCGCCCCCAACCGGGACAGCTTGTCCTCTATATGCTCATAGCCGCGGTCAAGGTGATAGATGCGATCAATGATCGTTTCACCTTTGGCAATTAGCCCCGCCAGCACCAGACTGGCGGAAGCGCGAAGATCCGTCGCCATCACCTTGGCCCCGTCAAGGCGGTTTACGCCGCACACCACTGCGGTATTGCCTTCCACCTTGATGTTGGCATTCATGCGCTTTAATTCCTGCACATGCATGAAGCGATTTTCGAATATGGTTTCGGTGATGATTGCGGTGCCGGAGGCGACGCTGTTCAGCACCATGAATTGCGCCTGCATATCGGTGGGAAAAGCGGGATAAGGCGCCGTTCGAAGATCTACGGACTTCAACGGATTGTTCATTTTCAAGTGTATCCAGTCTTCACCGTATTCGATCGCCGCGCCCGCCTCCATCAATTTGTCCAGCACGGCGTCCAGGGTGTCGGAGCGCGTCTCCTTGAGATGTATTTCGCCGCCGCTAGCCGCCGCCGCGACCAGAAATGTACCGGTTTCAATACGATCGGCCATGACGCGATGTGTGGCGCCGTGCAAGGCCTCAACGCCTTCAATCGTGATGATATCGCTGCCGACCCCGTGAATCCGGGCTCCCATCGCGACAAGACAATTGGCCAGATCCGTTACTTCAGGCTCGCGCGCCGCATTTTCAAGCACCGTTGTTCCGTCAGCAAGAGTGGCCGCCATCATCAGATTCTCTGTGCCGGTAACCGTAACGATATCCATGACGATATGCGCACCGTTGAGGCGTTTTGCTTTTGCATGGATATAGCCATGCTCGATCTCGATCTCCGCACCCATTGCCTGCAAGCCCTTGATATGCTGATCAACGGGACGCAAGCCGATGGCGCAACCGCCCGGCAACGACACTTTTGCCATACCTGCGCGCGCGAGCATGGGGCCCAGCACCATAATGGCGGCGCGCATGGTTTTCACCATCTCGTAAGGTGCAACAAGATGGGAAAGGTGCGCGGCGGTCAGTTCTATTCTCTCGTTCTCGTCCTACGATGCGAATACCCATCTGGCGAAGAAGGCTCATCATGGTGGTGACATCATTCAGATGCGGAACATTCTCGATCGTGAGGGTTTCAGCGGTAAGCAGAGAAGCGCATAAAATAGGCAAGGCGGCGTTTTTAGCACCGGAAATATTGATTTCACCGGCAAGACGCGCGCCCCCCTGGATGACTAGTTTTTCCATAGTTGAAATGTGTTGAGGTTCCCGTCATCATATCGCAAAGGCCGCGTTCATAGTTCCGGATTTACAGGCTTTTATGCCGAGATGGTATTTACATTCAAGGGAGATCAGATGAATAAAAAGATAATACAGACTAACGATGCGCCCCAGGCAATCGGCACTTATTCCCAGGGGATACGCGTAAGTGGAGGAGATACCGTTTATCTTTCCGGACAGATCGGCCTGGATCCTTCCACCATGAAGATGGCGGCGGGGATCGAGGAACAAATCCACCGGGTATTTCTGAATTTGAAGGCGGTGGCGGCGGCAAGCGGGGGCAGCTTCAACGATATAGTCAAATTGAATGTCTATCTGACCGACCTTGGCAATTTTCAAAAAGTGAACGAGATCATGTCGAGCTATTTCGAGGCGCCCTACCCGGCACGAGCTGCAATAGGTGTTGCATCATTGCCACGTGAGGCGCAAGTGGAGATGGATGCGGTGCTTGTATTACCGGGTAAAGGGTAATAGGATAGCCTTCTCTGCCTGATGCCGCCTCTCGCCGTCATCCGTCCTGCCAGCAGAACAGTTCAGGAAAAACTCGCCAGGCTGGGTATCGCCGATGAATTCGATCTGATGCTGCATTTGCCGCTGCGCTATGAAGATGAAACTCATCTCTATCCTATCCGTGATGTGCCTGCAAACAAGACAGTACAGATTGAGGGCGTCATAATCCGCAGTGAAATCATGTATCGCCCGAGGCGCCAATTGGTGTGCCAGGTGGAAGATGCCAGCGGCATGCTGTTCATGCGCTTTCTGAATTTTTACGGCAGCCAGGTGAAAGCCTATTCCGTTGGCAGCGCGCGTACGGCTGCTGGGGGAAGCCCGCCCAGGTTTCTTCGGCGTTGAAATGGTTCATCCAAAATGCCGTATTGTGCATGAACATGAACCATTGGCTGATGCACTGACTCCAGTTTACCCAGCCACTGCCGGGCTTTCTTCGGAAACGATACGCAAGCTGATTCAGCAAGCGCTGCGGCAGACGCTGGCGTAACGCCACCGGGCAAAACTATCTCTCAGGAAACCCTGCCTGATACAATACTCAGGCGTTACCGGCTCCAGAGTTTCAAGGACAGCGTAATATTTTTACATCAGCCGCCGCCGGATGCGTCAGCTACTTTATTGCAGGGACGCACCCATCCCGCCTGGCGCCGGATCAAGTTTGACGAATTGCTGGCGCAACAACTATCCATGCGCTTGCATTACCGGCAGCGCCGGAGCGGCAACGCGCCCGCCCTGGCTGAAAACAACAGCTTGACTAAAGCGCTGCTCGAATCGCTGCCTTTTGAACTCACCAGCGGGCAAAAGAAAGCTTTCTCTGAAATCAGCCGTGACTTGGCCGCAGCCCATCCCATGCAGCGGCTATTGCAGGGTGATGTTGGAAGCGGCAAAACGGTTGTTGCCGCATTGGCTGTGCTGCAGGCGATTGAAAATAACTGCCAGGCCGCACTGATGGCCCCGACCGAGATCCTTGCCGAGCAGCATTATCAGAAGCTTTCAGGATGGCTAGGCCCGCTGCTGGCGCCGCTGGGTATGACAATCGCCTGGTTATCAGGCAATCAGAAAAAGAAGCAGCGGGAAGTCATGCTCGCCAATATTGCCGGGGGTAACGCCATGCTTGCTATCGGCACGCACGCGTTGTTCCAGGAGCAGGTGGAATTCAACAGGCTGGGCCTGGTGATCATAGACGAACAGCACCGCTTTGGCGTTCAGCAACGGCTGGCTTTGAGAAATAAAGGCGGCCGAGGCGAGTTCCACGCCGCACCAGTTGATGATGAGCGCTACGCCCATCCCGCGCACGCTTTCGATGAGTTACTATGCCGATCTGGATGTGTCGATAATAGATGGGTTGCCACCGGGCAGGACGCAGGTCCTGACCAAGCTGGTCGCCGACAGCCGCCGCGATGAAGTGACTGCACGCATCCGGGAAGCTTGCCGTGCGGGAAAACAGGCGTACTGGGTGTGTCCCCTGATTGAAGAATCCGAGGCTCTGCAACTCAAGACGGCCTTGGAAACCCACCAAACGCTGAGCTCTACTTTTCCGGAACTGAAAACGGGCCTGGTGCATGGGAGACTTCCATCCCAGGAAAAATCGGCAGTGATGGAATCGTTCGCCCAAGGTGAAATTCATCTATTGGTTGCAACGACCGTTATTGAGGTAGGCGTTGATGTGCCCAATGCGTCGCTGATGGTGATTGAACATGCAGAGCGCATGGGACTGGCCCAGTTGCATCAACTGCGGGGCCGTGTGGGGCGAGGCGCGGCGGGTGGCACATGCATATTGCTGTATCAGAAACCCATCTCGGCAATCGCCCGCGAGCGCCTCAAAATTATTTTCGAGCATACCGACGGTTTCGAAATCGCGCGACAGGATTTGCGTCTTCGCGGTCCTGGCGAATTTCTGGGCGCCCGCCAAAGCGGCGTCCCCATGCTGCGCTTTGCTGATCTGGAACAGGACGGAGATTTACTTGATGCAGCCCGCACCGCCGCGGAGGAATTGCTGCGCGATTACCCGGAAGCTGCAAAACGTCATCTTCAGCGCTGGCTGGGAAGAAAAAGCGAATACCTGCGGGTATAAGAAGATGCTGTATCGGTATTTGAAATTTTCAGCCCGCTTTTGATGAATTGATGCTGCAAACCAAAAACCTGACCCTGGAATATCCGGGAAAAATGCTATGCCGCAACCTGGACCTGACTGTCAATTCAGGCGAGTGCTGGGCCATACTCGGCCAGAACGGTTGCGGCAAGACTACTTTGATACATGCGCTGGGCGGCTTGCGTCCAGTAAATGACGGCAATGAGTCATCGGTAATGGTAGCTGGAAAACCGCCTCAGGCCTGGTCCCGGCGGGAACTCGCCCGTAATCTCGGCATCATGTTGCAGGAAGAACCGGGCGAGTTCTGGGGCGATGTGCACGAATATGTATTGCTCGGGCGCCATCCGCATGTCAACAGCATGTTTGGCTGGCAGGCGGCGGATCATGAAATCGCAAGCGGCGCCATTGAGCGAATGGAACTGACGGGCCTTGCCCACCGTTCACTCGCCACACTTTCCGGCGGCGAGCGTCAGCGCGCGCGTATTGCTTTATTGCTTGCCCAGTCGCCAGAATGTTATCTGCTGGATGAACCGCTGCAACATCTCGATCTGCGCCATCAACTGAGCGCCATGACCTTATTCGGTGAATTGGCGGGGCAAGGTAAATCGCTCGTGATGGTGCTCCACGATGTGGGCTGGGCAAGCCGCTTTTGCGACCATGTCCTGATGCTGTTCGATAACGGCCGCATTATTACGGGGAGCACGGACGAGGTGCTCAACCGGAACAATCTTGAGGCGCTTTATCAGTGTAATATGACGGAATACGTCACGGGACGCGTGCGTCATTTCGTCCCGGAAACGATGCCGAGTGTATAATCCTGAATCCGGCAGTCGACCGCTTATTTTTCAGCTTAGCGTTTTGATCAACAAAAAATTTTTGCATCACTTGGCCTTCACCTTTTTGATGAGTTCGATACGGGGCGGATTTAGGATAATTCCAGGCGGGTGATGCTCGGGTTGATGCTTGTTTCCCGGTTCATTTTTCAACTCGCTTTTGATATGCATAAGCCGCAATAAATTTCGCCTCTCCAGACCTTCACCTTCGGATGAGTTCGCCCCCTTGGGATCAAACTTATTCACCTAAATTTGTAATGATTCGTAAACTTCTCAACCGCGTCTTCTTCAGCCGCAACACATCTGCCCCAGTCTCTCCGTCCCGTTCTTCTGCTGCTGGACCGCGTATCATCCGCCGCGAGCAGCACGGGATCACGCGCGACCACATCAATTCCTGCGCGCTCAAAGTGACATCCGGCTTGCAGGAGGCGGGATATTCCGCTTTCGTTGTGGGAGGTGCGGCGCGCGACCTGCTTCTTGGGCTGGAGCCGAAAGATTATGACATCGCCACGAACGCCACGCCTGAAGAAGTACGCGCCATTTTCCGCCGCTCCCGAATTATCGGACGCCGCTTTCGGCTGGTGCATGTGATGTGCGGGGCGGAGACAGTGGAAGTCTCCACTTTCCGCGGCGGAACATCCGCAGGCGAGGATGAAGGAATAACAGCCGATACGCATGCTGACGAACATGGACGCCTTTTGCGCGATAATATATTCGGCAGTCAGGAAGAGGACGCCAAGCGGCGTGATTTCACGGTCAATGCACTATTTTTCGATCCCGTACACGAAGAAATCTGGGATTACCTGAACGGCTACGAGGACATCCAGGCGCGGCGCCTGCGCATCATCGGCGATCCGGTGCGGCGGTTTCGCGAAGATCCCGTGCGGATGCTCAGGGTGGTAAGGCTTGCAGCCAAGCTCGATATGCAGATCGACCCGACCTACCGCCGAGCCTATCGGGGACCTTGCGCCCCTGTTGCAGAATGTGCCGCCGTCGCGTCTGTTTGACGAAATGCTGAAACTGCTGCTATCCGGCCATGCCTTGGCCTGCGTGCTTGATTTGCGTACACGCGGATTGCATCACGGCTTGCTGCCGATGCTGGACGTTATATTGGAACAACCGCTGGGTGAGCGCTTCATTACGCTTGCGCTCAAGAATACCGACGAGCGCGTGCGCCAGGAAAAACCTGTATCGCCTGGCTTCCTGTTTGCAGCCCTGTTGTGGCATGAGGTGGTCGCCGCGTGGAATGTTCGTGAAGCCGCGGGGGAGAAATTGATTCCTGCTTTACATCAGGCGATGGATGATGTGCTGGCGGTACAAAATGACAATCTTGCGATCCCGCGCAGGTACGATGCCGTCATGAAGGAAATCTGGGCCATGCAGCCGCGCTTTACGGGCCGGTCCGGGCGCAGGCCGTTTCGTTTGCTGGAACATCCCCGTTTTCGCGCCGCGTATGACTTCATGCTGCTGCGTTGCGAAAGCGGTGAGGTCGATATGGAGCTGGGCAAGTGGTGGGAGGCATTCCAGCATGCCGGTCCCGGGCAACGCGAAGCCATGCTTCTCAAGGATGAGACTCAAAAGAAGCGCAAAAGGAGCCGTGGCCGCAAAAAACCCGCCTCCTCGGATACGGAAAGCATCAGCAACGCAGCGACCGGTGAGCCGGAATAGCTCGTGTGAATCTGAATCCAGGACGTCAGCCTGTTTCTCAGGCATACATTGGATTAGGCAGCAATCTGGATGACCCTGCGTCCCAGGTAGGGCGGGCATTTGACGAGTTGGCGCGTCTCCCATCAAGCCGCTTGCTGGCACACTCCTCACTTTATCGCAGCGCTCCGCTAGGATGGCTTGATCAACCTGATTTCATCAACGCTGTGGCGTATATCGAGACCGCTCTTGCACCGCATGAGCTGCTTAAAGCTCTGCTCGAAATTGAGCATAATCACGGACGCATGCGTGAATATCCCAATGCTCCGCGAACGCTTGATCTGGATATACTGATGTATGATGATTTGCAATGCAACGAGCACTGCCTGATCCTGCCACATCCACGCATGCACCAAAGAGCATTCGTATTGCAACCGCTTCTGGAGATTGCGCCGGATTGCCGTATTCCCGGGCGAGGCGCTGCCGCTGAGTTTCTTGCGGTATGTGCAGGGCAGCAAGTTGAACAAGAGCGAAATAAGTGAAGCTGGAAGAATATCGCTACATCGTGGTTGAGGGTCCGATAGGCGTAGGCAAGACAAGTCTGGCGCGGCGCATTGCCGATCACCTGGGCAGCGAACTCCTGCTGGAAAAACCGGCTGAAAATCCGTTCCTGGAAAAATTCTACGGTGACATCCCGCGTTACGCACTGCCGACACAATTATTTTTTCTCTTCCAGCGAGCGAACCAGCTACAGGGCCTGGCGCAGATCGATATGTTCACCAAAACGACCGTGGGCGATTTCCTGCTGGACAAGGATCCGCTGTTTGCCAGGCTCACGCTGAGCGATGCCGAATATGATCTCTACTGGAAAATTTATCATCACCTGCAACCCAAAGCGGCGCTGCCCGACCTGGTGATTTATTTGCAGGCCCCACCCGCCACGTTGATAGAACGGGTGAGGCGGCGCGGCAACCCTTTTGAAAAAAACATTTCCGAGGAGTATCTATGGCGACTGGCCGATAGTTACGCCCGATTCTTCCACCATTATGAAGATGCGCCGCTCATGATAATCAACAGCGAAAATCTCAATTTTGTTGATTGTCAGGCCGATTTTGATCTATTGTTGAGGCAGGTAGAGCAGATGCGCGGTCCCCGGGAATATTTCAATCGCGGGATCTAGCAGAACGGGGGTTTTACATGACGGATTCAGAGTACTGAACAGAACTGGATATTTTAGCAGCATCATTACTGAGGCAATACACCGGGAGTCAAGCCATGCGCACCACACAGGACGCTTTACAAAAAATGCGGGATGATGACGAGAAAATCGCCATTCTCACTTGTTATGATTCAAGCTTCGCGACATTGCTGGAAAATGCCGGGGTTGATATTCTGCTGGTGGGTGATTCGCTCGGTAATGTGCTGCAAGGAGAAGAAAGCACCCTCCCCGTTACGCTGGATGACATGATCTATCACACCCGCTGCGTGGCGCGGGGCTCGAGCAAGGCATTCATTATGGCCGATATGCCTTTCGGTACATCTCAGGTAAGCCCGGAAGACACCTTCGAGAATGCTGCCGAGTTAATGGCTGCGGGGGCCAATATGGTCAAGCTCGAAGGCGGCTCGATTATGGCGGAAACGGTTGAATTTCTGACACGACGCGGCATTCCGGTTTGCGGCCACATCGGTTTAACGCCCCAATCCGTTCATCAATTAGGCGGTTACAAGGTGCAGGGCAAGACTGACTACCAGGCGGAACAGTTGATGGAAGATGCGGTTGCCCTGGAAAAAGCAGGCGCCGGAATGCTCTTGATGGAGGTTGTCCCGGCCACGCTTGCCAAACAGGTGACTAAAACACTGTCCATTCCCACCATAGGCATTGGCGCCGGAATAGACTGCTCGGCGCAGGTGCTGGTTCTGTATGACATGCTGGGGATTTATTCCGGCAAGAAGGCCAGGTTCATGAAGAATTTCCTGGCTGGCGCGGGCAGCATCCATGAGGCGGCGGAAAATTATGTCAAGGCGGTCAAGGCTGGAGAATTTCCAGGGCCGGAGCATGCGTTCTAGTCCACTGGCTCAGCATGGAGATTATTGCCGACATCTCATCCTTGCGCTCGCGCCTCGGGCGCGAGTCTTCCATTGCGTTTGTTCCGACGATGGGCGGGCTGCACGAAGGCCACTTGTCGCTGGTTGATATCGCTCAGCACAAAGCGGATTGCGTGGTGACAAGCATTTTTGTCAACCGTCTGCAATTTGCACCGGCCGAGGATTTCGACCGATATCCACGCGCGCTGGCGGATGACTGCGAGCTATTGAAAAAACGGGGCGTCGATGTGGTATTCGCGCCTGAGGAAAAGACGCTGTATCCGGTGCCGCAGGAGTTTATGCTGGAGCCTCCGCCGGTAGCGAATACACTGGAAGGGAAATTTCGTCCTGGATTTTTCCGTGGCGTGGCGACAGTGGTCCTGAAACTTTTCAATATCGTACAACCCCAAGTGGCGGTATTCGGCAAAAAGGATTACCAGCAACTGCATATCATGCGTGAACTGGTGCGGCAGCTTAATCTACCGGTGGAAATTGTCGCAGGCGAAACCGCCCGTGCCTATGACAATCTGGCTTTGAGTTCTCGTAACCGCTATCTCACGGACAAGGAGCGCGTCGAGGCAACACGGCTGTATCGCGTACTTTCGCAGGTGAAGCAGGGAATAGAGGACGGCAATGGAAATTTTCGCGTGTTGCAGGAAAAAGCAGAAGAAACGCTTCGCAATCACGGATGGAAGGTCGATTACATTTCCATACAACATCGCGATACATTGATGCCGGCACAGGCAGGGGATGAGAACCTCGTTGTCGTGGGAGCAGCCTGGCTGGGCAAGACTCGCCTGATAGACAATATAGAAGCGCGCCTCCCCAACATGTAAGAGAATTTCTCCTGGTCATAACCGTTTTGATTATACGAGAGATAATCTCGTCGCTATATGACGACACGCAAAACTCGCTTGTTCTCAAGGGCTTATATCTAATCACCCCTTTTGTGTTGTTGCCCAGCAACAGCATGATACGTCGCAAACTTCTACCAGTCCGGCAAAATCTCCGCAAGCATTTGTTCCTAAATACATAATTTATATTGGCACGATAAGTGCTTATATTTATTACAGAACTGCCGCAATAATAAGCCAGTGCGGGAAACAAGACTTGAAGCTGATCAAGTACTGAGCCTGATCAGGGCGCTGCTCCGTGACCCTATGTGCGCACCAGAGTGCGCAACCAGAAACCTGGAGCCCGTAGGGATGGGATTGCTGCCTTTGAATCCGTCGTAATGGTGTAATGAACGAACCAATAAACTTTTGCGGCACAGTTTGATATAAAGGAGATACATCATTATGCTTCCATCACACAGCCCGAAGCAGAATCGGATTCTGGCCGCGCTGCCACTAGAAGATTATGGGCGGCTTTTCCCGTATCTCGAGTTTACATCGATGCCTTTGGGACAAACTATTTATGAACCCGACTCTTCCATTACTCACGTATATTTTCCGACCACTAGCACGGTTGTGCCTTTGTATGGCGTGGAGAACGGTTCGTCCGTGCAGCTTTCAATAATAGGTAATGAGGGACTCACGGGTATTTCGTCCCTTTTAGGCGGGGGCAGCACCCCCTCGGGAGTGGTAGTGCAATGCCCGGGTAGCGGCTACCGGGTGAAAGTGAATACTTTGAAGAAAGAATTCGATTCTGGAGGAAAGTTACAACATCTGGTATTGCGCTTCACCCAGGCGCTGATGACTCAGACAGCGCAGAACGCCGTTTGCAACCGGCATCATAATATAGAGCAACAGCTTTGCCGCTTCCTGTTAATGAGTTTGGACCGGTTATCCGGCGATGAGATGCAAATGACGCACGAACAGATTGCGATAATGTTGGGCGTTCGTAGGGAAAGCGTGACTCAGGCTGCTCTTAAACTGCAAATGATAGGAGCAATCCAGTACAGCCGGGGCCATATTACCGTGGTAGACCGCGAAGAACTGGAAAATACCGTGTGTGAATGTTATGCGGTTGTGAATAATGAATATGACCGCCTGCTATGGAATGATCCCGCTTCCGATCCCGCAAGGAACCCGGCCAAGCTAGAGGCCAGCGAAGAGTTGTGGCCCGTAAACTGAGGAGAGCCCCGGGCTACTCAGCGAGAATCAGATCCCTCCCCCAACCTCTGATTCATGCTGAATAGTCCGGCTTGTCGCATCACTCGTACGGAGTTTCCACTCATCCTGCCATGAGTTTTCTGAGGACGTAAGGTAATATCCCGCCGTTGAGGTAGTAGTCAACCTCAATGGGTGTATCAATCCTGCACCGTAAACTGATTTCCCGGCTTGAACCGTCTTCCTTGCGGATGACAAGTGTCACATCCTGCTGAGGACGAATGTTTTCCAGGCCCAGAAGATCGAATTGTTCATTGCCGTGTATGCCCAACGATTCGGCACTGTCG
The DNA here is from genome assembly GCA_963831395.1 of uncultured beta proteobacterium. Lineage (GTDB taxonomy): Bacteria > Pseudomonadota > Gammaproteobacteria > Burkholderiales > Nitrosomonadaceae > Nitrosospira. The sequence goes on along the minus strand of CAWHQD010000030.1, from coordinate 237,675 downwards.
GCATCTTTGAATTGCAGCGGCAATACGCCCATGCCAACGAGGTTGCTGCGGTGTATGCGCTCGAAGCTCCTGGCAATGACCGCCTTGACGCCGAGCAACTGCGTTCCCTTCGCAGCCCAGTCGCGGCTTGATCCGGCGCCGTACTCTTCTCCCCCAAATACCACTGTCGGTATACCGTCTGCAAGATACCTCATGGCCGCATCGTAAATGCTCATCTGCTGCCCATCGGGCAGGTGCAGGGTGATGCCGCCTTCGCTGCCGGGTATCATGAGGTTTTTGATGCGAACATTCGCGAAAGTGCCGCGCATCATCACATCATGGTTGCCGCGACGCGCCCCATAGCTATTGAAATCGGATTTGGATACCCCGTTCGCAAGCAGATATTTTCCAGCGGGTGACGTATCCTTGATGGAACCTGCGGGGCTGATGTGATCGGTAGTCACTGAATCACCGAATATGCCCAGAACGCGCGCATTGCGTATTCCGCCGGGTTGCCCAGGGCTGCATTGAAAAATCCTGAAAGAACGGGGGCTCGGCAATATAGGTGGATTTGGGCCAATCGTATACGTTACCCGAAACTGATGACACCTCGTTCCATAACGGATGGTCCTCGGCCAGATTACTGTAGAGGCGGCGGAATGTTTCCGCATTTGCGGCGTATTTCATCAACCCATGAATCTCGTCCTCGCTCGGCCATACATCTGCAAGCTGGACAGGACTCCCGTCATCCGCAAAACCCAATGGCTCGGTCGTCAAATCCCTGAGAACGGTTCCCGCAATGGCGTACGCCACCACCAGCGGCGGAGAGGCAAGAAAATTTGCACGAATGCTGGGGTGAATTCGAGCTTCGAAATTGCGATTGCCCGAGAGCACAGCGGAACAAACCAGATCATTGTCCACTATCGCTTCCTCGATCGGCTCGGATAGGGGCCCTGAATTGCCGATGCAAGTGGTGCAGCCATAACCTGCGAGGTAAAAGCCGAGTTTTTCCAGATAGCTTAGCAGACCGGTGGCATGGAGGTATTCGGTCACCATGCGTGAACCGGGCGCGAGCGAGGTCTTGATATGCGGCTTGACCGACAGGCCTTTTTCTACCGCCTTCTTTGCCAGCAGCCCTGCGGCAAGCAGCACGCTGGGGTTGGAGGTATTCGTGCAGGAGGTAATGGCCGCAATCACCACATCTCCATGGCCCAGATCGACAGGACCGTTCGGCGGACATACCGGAGCTTCGGCTCCCTCCAGCTATGGGACGGTTGTTGACCATCTCCTTAATGTGTCTTTCGGTTCCCGGCCTTACCGCAGCCGCATGGCTGCCGTATTCTGGCTCGAGCTACACGCGGCCCCCATGTCGGCTCGGCGCTCGTCGCTACCGCGCACCGGATAGCGCAGGTTTAAATCCGCAGCATTTTTACCATAGCCGCTTTGTACGACGGGCTTGGCGAAGAGTTCGGTGAATCTCGATTTAATGTCACCCATTTCGATGCGGTCCTGAGGACGTCTTGGTCCCGCCAGTGAGGGTGAGACAGTAGTCAGATCAAGCTCCAGTTCCCGCGAGTAATCAATGTCGCCCTTGCGCGGAATGCCGTACAGCTCCTGAGCCTTGAAATAGGATTGAAGCGCGGCGACTTCCTCGTCGCTACGCCCGGTGCCTTCGAAATACTTGATGGTGGCGTCATCAACGGGGAAAAAACCCATGGTGGCGCCGTATTCGGGCGCCATGTTGGCGATAGTGGCACGGTCGGGCACTGTCAGTGACGCGGTACCTTCGCCAAAAAATTCCACGAAGCTTCCCACCACGTTGTACTTGCGCAGCATCTCGGTAACAGTCAGCACGAGATCGGTGGCGGTAACACCATTGCGCAATCGGCCAGTGAGATTTACACCAACCACATCGGGAGTCAGAAAGTAAACCGGCTGCCCCAGCATACCCGCTTCCGCCTCGATCCCGCCAACGCCCCAGCCAACGACGCCGATGCCATTGATCATCGTGGTATGCGAGTCGGTGCCGACCAGCGTATCCGGATACACTACGCCATCTTTCTCGTGCACGCCCCGCGCGAGATATTCCAGGTTGACCTGATGCACAATCCCGACGCCAGGCGGAACTACCTTGAATGTATCGAATGCCTGCATGCCCCATTTTATGAACTGGTAACGCTCTTTGTTGCGACGGAATTCAATCTCCATGTTGAGATGAAGCGCCTCCCTGTCTCCATAGTGATCGACCTGCACCGAGTGATCAACCACCAGATCAACCGGTACCAGTGGTTCGACAAGCTTGGGATCCCTGCCCATTTTTTTTGCCACCTCGCGCATGGCCGCCAGATCGACCAGGAGCGGAACGCCAGTGAAATCCTGCAGCACGATCCGTGATACCACAAAGGGGATCTCATCCGCCCGCGCAGCGTTGGGCTGCCAGTTCGCCAGTTGCTTTACGTGGGTCTCGGTTACCTTCTTGCCATCGCAATTGCGCAGAACCGATTCCAGCACAATACGAATGGAGACCGGGAGCCGCGAAACCTTGCCTACGCCCGATGCTTCAAGGGCCGGCAAAGAATAAAACTTTACTTTCCTGCCTGGGAGAGAAAGATCCTTCAGGGTATCGAACAGGTTATGACTCATAGACGTGCTCCTTGAAAATTTTGCTGAATCCGATAAGTCGCGGATTTACGAAGATCGTTCTCATCGGACGATCATCCGCATCCTACCGATGCGGAGGTAACAGGACGGACGCCATGCCGGCGGACGCCGGACCAGCCCGGAGTGACCAAATTCATAATGTCTGCTTGCCGGATAAGTAGAACCCGTGCCGTTTCCTTATTCCGTACGCGCTCTCTCCATCAAAACACCTGGCGATTTTCCGTTTTGTATTCCGCAAGATCCGCTTCGATCACACTTTCGGAAAAGCTTTGATAAGCACGCCCGATACGTTGGGCCATTGCGTCGGGAAAGAGATGAAAATCTCCTGACTTCAGCGCGGCGACTATACCTTCCGCCACCAGTGAGGGAGGCTCGGCAGTGCCGGCCAGGCCCGCCGTACTACTCATATCAGTCGCGATCAGACCGGGATGAACGCTGAGCACCGCTGTGCCCTGTTGCCCCAGCAATTCACGCAGCGCCTGTGTAATGGAGTAAGTGGCTGCTTTGGAAGCGGAATGCGTCGCAAAATTGGAAGAGCATTTCAATGATGCGATCGAATTGAGTTGCACGAATGCCCCTCCCCCATTCTTCCTGAGAACGGGGGCAAAGGCTTGCGCCATGCGTACCAGGCCAAACACATTGATCTTTATTGCAAGCTCAAGCGCATCTATCGCATCGCTATCCAGCGGGGTGGAAGCCTTGAAGACCGCTGCATTGTTGACTACCACATGGACGTCGTCGGTCCTCTCGGCCATTGCCGTGATGGTCTCAGGCTTGCCTAGATCCAATTGAACAGGCTCCACCATGTCGCCATACCGCTCGAGCAAGGAATCAGCAGAATCGAGGTTGCGCACGGCAGCATAGACTTTTGTTGCGCCATGGTGCAGGAACGCATCGGTTATCGCCTTGCCTATTCCCCGGTTTGCGCCGGTAACAAGCGCGATCTTGCCTTTGATGTCGCAGCTTATCTTCACTTTGGATTTAGTTGAACGAGTGGCTGACAGGCCGGCGGATTGGCCCGCCGGCAATAATATATTGTTTAATGAACATTCCGTTTCAACACATCGACTTGCATTTCGCACAAAAAATTTTTCACTCGGGGTATGCCGAATTATCGCGTTTATATCGCATTAGCAACCGGGTTTATATCGTAGCAGAGGACTTTGGTTTCAAGTTTATCATCGATACCCTGCGGTGAACGCTGACTTTCCCATCTCATTGGCCACAAACTGCTGCATGGCTCATTCAGCGCGTTCCGGGAAATCGTCTACCATGAAATAGACACGATAATATTTTATGCTTCGTGGCGCCTGGCACTGAATAGCTGGTGAGACGCGGCAGCTATTGCACGGCGCATGCTCGAGCTTACGAACACTATTACAGGAACATTATGCCCTCCCCCACCCTCGCCCTGTTGCATGGTTTTCTTGGTTTCTCACGTCGAGGACCTATTGAATACTTTCGCGGGGTGAAAGAGGTGCTAAACAAAATGCATATTGTCCCTCTCATACCGGAAGTGCCCGCCGCCGGGACCATAGCCGAGCGTGCGGAGGTACTTGCCCGCAAACTTTTTCGCAATGATGTGCCTGCCTTTGCTTTGGCTGCGCATAGCATGGGAGGGCTGGACGCCAGGTATCTGATCACTTATCTCGATCCGGATCGACGTGTAAAGAGTTTGCTTACTGTTTCAACACCGCATCGCGGCAGCCCATTAGCTACGTGGATGCTTGAATCCAGCGGACCGATTCCAGCCTGGTTTCGATATATTGGCCGCCCGGCGTTGGATGAGCTGACCCCAGCGGCATGTGCTGTCACGCCGATCCCTGATCGCGAGGACGTGGACTACTCTTCCTACGCGAGTTGCCGCCCTGCCAACGAGCTTCCATTCTGGTTCCGGCCTTATGGAAGCGTCATTCAGGAGGACAACGACGGCATGGTACCGGTCAGCTCCGCCCATTGGGGAAATTTTCGTGGCATCGTTCGCGCAGACCATCTGGAACTGCTCGGATGGAGTCTGGGCTTGCCGGATGCGCAATCCGCGCGGCCTTTCGATCACCTACGTTTCTGGACCCGCGCTGCCGCCGAGGCCTTGGCTGCGGCAAAGGGAAAATAAGCTGTAGAGGAAATGGAATGGATCAGAGCGAAGGTAAGCAATGGCACATGCCCTGGTACGACTGGCTGATATTTCTGCTGCCGTCGCTTCTTATTATTGCCCTTGGACTGGAGTCCGCCCTTGGTCCTCCCTTGCGGCCGGATGGAACGCAGTATCAAGATTTTCGGGCTATCGCGCACTGGTTTGACCCGGTGTTCTTTCAATACAACCTTGTCATGGCATTGCTGGTGGTGATGGTCGTGCCTTCGCTCGCGCTAAGCTATACGCTAATCATGACAGGCCGAAAGGAGCGCAGGTTACAGCATGAGGTCCCGGTTGAGCGCCGCGGTGAAATCCGCAGAAGAATGGGCCGGCGCGCTTCCTTTGGCACGTATCGGGGCAGTGTCTGGCTGACTACGACTGTGGTACTGCTCGGAGTTTCGATTCTACTGCTATTCAAACCTATCTCTTCAGAAGGCGGAGTAGGCGTCGATTTCAGTCGTGGCGCAAATATGCTGATGATGGGGCCTTTCACCGAGCTATACGAAAAAAATCCTGATGCATATTATTCTCATCTTATCCGGAACCAGATTGCTTTCCAGTTTGGTTTTCTCGGCGCTTACGTCTATTTCATCGGCTCGGTTGTGCGTGCGTACTTCACGATGGATTTGACTTCTCTCACCTTCGTCGATGGCGCCATCCGCATGATCGTCGCGAGCATACTTGCGCTGGTGCTCTCCTTCGCCTTCGACTTTATCCTCCCTGACGAGCTTATATACGCTCCTGCCACATCCGACGGGCGCGGCCACGATTCCACTAAATCCCAATCTACTGCCGAACCTTCGTCCGACACTGCGGCTTCAACTACGGGCGTTGACGAGGATACGCAAGGAAATTCAAAGGGCCATTCCAATCGGACAGATTCAACAATTCCTGCAGGCTTGAGCCTGCTTCCCGTTATCGCTTTTTTCTTTGGCTTTTACCCGAAACGCGCGACACTGGCGGTCGAGCGCGTGGCGCTCAAGGTAATGAGGAATATGATTCCCGAAGGCAACTACCGGGCACTTCCGCTTTCCATGTTGGCCGGGATGAGCTATTCCCACGAGTTGAGGCTGGAGCGAGAGGGTTTCGATAACATCGAAAATTTGAGCAACGGCGATGCTGTGGATTTGGCAGTACGTACCTGCTTCAGCTATCGGCAGTTGAAGCAATGGATAGACCAGGCCTGGCTTGCGACTCATTTGCGGGAAGATTATCCTGAGTTCGTGCGGCGCACGGGTATCGAAAGCAGTGAAGAGTTGCACCATTTCTTGTCCACCTGCGATGGCGCAAAACTCGACGGCGTTGAACAGTTGGCAGCGGGATTATCAACAGACCCGGCGGTAAGCGCATCGTGGAAGTTGCGGCTCACGGCGCTTAAAATATTGCTGGATATAGGTCCTGCTCCGAAGGAAGATTGCAGGAATCTAACCGAAACCGAGCATGAACCGGACTGATATTGTGCTTGCCCTTGCCTCTCCCCCAAGGAAGAGTCTCGGGTTAAATCACAAACATATCGACGAATTTATTGACCGGTGTTGCTTCCAGCTTGCTCTGATCGAGGCAGAGATCAATGATTGCCTTTTGTTGCATTTTCGTAAAACGGCGCGCGAGGCTGATTCTGAATTTTTCTTCCAGTAATGGAATGCCTTCCTTGCGGCGGAACCTGTGCCCGATGGGATATTCCACCACGACTTCATCCAGCTTGCCGCCGTCCTTGAATTCCACCGTGATTCCGTTGGCAATGGAGCGTTTCTCGGGGTCGTAATAATCCCGCGTAAACTTCTCGTCCTCGATACATGTAATTTTATCGCGCAACTCGTCGATGCGTGGATCGGCAGCTACGGCATTCTCGTAATCCTCAGCAGTGAGTCTTCCAAAAATAAGCGGCACCGCAACAATGTATTGCATGCAATGATCGCGGTCGGCAGGATTGTTGAGCGGGCCTTTTTTATCGATGATGCGAATCGCGGCCTCGTGCGTGCGGATGGTGATTTTTTTTATATCGCCGATCCGCTCTTTCACATGGTCGTGCAGTTGCATCGCGCATTCCGCCGCCGTCTGAGAATGGAATTCAGCGGGGAAGGAAATCTTGAACAATACGTTTTCCATCACGTATGAATCCCACTGTTGAATCGGTCTCTGGAATCGGAAAGGCTGTCCCTTGAACAACACATCGTAGAAACCCCAGGTTTTTGCCGTCAGTGCGGAAGGATACCCCGCTTCTCCTTTAAGCGTAATCAGCGCGAGCCATACCGCGCGGCTGGTGGCATCACCCGCTGCCCACGATTTTCGTGAGCCGGTATTGGGCGCATGGCGATAGGTGCGTAGCGATTGTCCGTCCACCCATGCCTGCGAAAGCGCGTCGACGATCTGATCCCGGCTGCCACCAAGCAGATGCGTCACGACGGCGGTGGACGCAACTTTCACCAGCACGACATGATCCAGTCCAACCTTGTTGAAACTGTTCTCCAACGCAAGGCAACCCTGGATTTCATGGGCCTTGATCATCGCCGTCAGCACGTCGCGCATCGTGAATGACTTCGTCGCGCTCCAGTGCCCGCATTGCGCGAGCACCAATCGGCCACGGCAAGTATGCCGCCCAGATTATCCGATGGATGTCCCCACTCGGCCGCCAGCCAGGTATCGTTGAAATCAAGCCAGCGAATCATCGTGCCGATATTGAATGCCGCTTGCACCGGGTCGAGCTGGAACCGGGTGCCGGGAATTCTTGCTCCGTCCGGCACCGCGGTTCCGGGAATGAGCGGCCCCAGCAGCTTGGTGCAAGCCGGGTAAGTAAGCGCTTCCATCGCGCAGCCCAGCGAATCCATCAGGCAATGGCGCGCAGTATCGTAAGCAAGGGTGCTCGGGATATCGCGATTTACAACGTAATCCGCGATATCCACCAGTACTTGATCGGGCTGGGGACGAATATTGGAGGTGTGGGATGACACAGCTATTTATTGGAATGACAAGGACGTATTATAAACAGGCCATTAACGGGAAGTGCCGCCTTTCCCGCGAAAGCGGGAAGAACGTCTTCCCCACTATTTTCTATTTGATACTTGGCTCTATAGTAAATGGTGCTGCTTCAACCGGATCATCTGAAGCATAAAAATCCAAGGGATCAATTGCTACTCTCACAAAGTTTTTTGCCGACACGAGGTAGTCCCAACGTTCAACAGTGCAGTGGCGCCGCCGTTGCAAGACCTGATAGCGGATCAGGTTGATCGAATTGTTTCCACCGGGGCGCACGCGCCGCGACACTGCCGTACCGGCTTGTACAGCCCAAACCGGTCGCATGAGGCCAGCATAACGCGCATGTAAGGCGCATACATAAGGCAGATGAATGTGACCGCCCAGAATCATGTCAGCGCCGGCGGCCGCCCATTGCCGCACCGCTGCCTCACAACCGTGCAGAAGATTGGCTTCATCCTTTACCTGTGTCACGCACACCGGTTGATGAGTTACAACAATGCGTAATTGGCCCGCGGTCGCCATTTTCAGGCGATCGGCCACACCGCGGATTTGCGTTTTCGACACTTCGCCGTCCGCATGACGGTAGCGGCGAGTAGTGTTGAGCGCAATGACAAGCAATCCATCCGACTCGAACATCGGCTCGAGGTCGTTGCCGAATTCGCGACGGTAGTTTCCATAGGGGTTGAGAAACCGAGCCACGAAATTAAACAGAGGAATATCGTGATTGCCTGGAATCACGATTAATGATGGCACCTCGAGCCGGTCGGTAAAGATTTTCGCAGCGCGAAACTGTTCCCGGCGCGCCCTTTGCGTGATATCGCCGGATAGCACGGCCAGTTCGGGCGCCTCGTCATGCACAAGGCGCACTAACGCTTCAACTACCGGCGGCTGCTCTGTGCCGAAATGCGGGTCGGAAATGTGAATAACCGCTTTCATGCATCTGAACCTGTATCCAAAGCTCCTGGCTCAGGCGTAGTGCCGGGCTTGAGCAAATACAGTGGGTGCGGAGAAACGCGAAATTCGAGCGGCGTATCCATCCAGACAATCTCGCCATCTGTCGCGACCTTCACGCGGCGCTTGAGGTGGCGAGATGACCTTATCGTCATGCGCCTGAAGCCAAAGCTGATGACGTTTTGTGCTTCGCCTAACTTTCCGAGCGCCCCGCGAACCAGTAGCCACAACATCGCCATCATACCGGTTGGCCGCAACATAATTGCGGCGAGTTCATCATTTTCGAGCGCATTTTCCAGCGGGATGCCGATCTGCTCCAACTGCAACCGGTTGTTGCCCACAAATAGGGTCGGTGTGCGAATATCATGAACCTTGCCGCGGATTTCCAGACTGATGAGCAGTTGCTGGTGGTGTCGCAGCAAGGTTACCAGCCCCGACACAAACGCAACCAGGCGATTGCGCCCATATTGCTGTTTGAATGCCTCGCGGTCCTCGAGCAACCGCGGGTAAAGCCCGAGGCTCGCATTGACCAGGAATAGTCGACCGTTGACAATACCCACTTGAACCGCCTGGATGCGGGCAGTCAACAGTGCTCGGGCGGCCTCGGCAGTATCAGATGATATTCCGTGCTCGCGGCCGAAGTAATTGAACGTACCCTGGGGCAGCACGCCAAGAGGACAACCACTGCCTAGCGTCGCCTGGGCCACCGTGTTGATGCTGCCATCGCCGCCGGCTACCACAACGACACCGCCACATCCACAAGCTCGCTCAACCGTTTGACGCGCAACGCCATCAAGCTGTGCGGCGTCTTCGACCACTATCAGTTGGTAGCGTCTACCAGACTCGATCAACACCTCCTCAATGATCGTACAAACGGTGGAGGTGTTATTGTGCCCGGACGCGGCATTGAGAATGATGAAGAGCGGACGGGCAGATTCGTCTGCAATATTAGACATCAAATTTTTTGGGAAGAAATTACCTCAGAGAATAGGAGCTATTAATCAGCAGCTTCATCTGGTCATCTCGTACTGGTCATTCGAACGCACTCTATTATTTTTCTCGTACTGCTGTCATCACGGAGGGCGGAAAAACATGTCTCCGAGCGGCCACCTACCCTTCGTCCAGGATTTAGCCCCACGGCCGATCGAGAATTGACAAGCTTTAGAATATCGAACTCACGCTAAGTTGCTCAAACCGTGGTGTTCCGATGTAGTCGGCTATCCTTATATCCGTGCCGAAATCGGCACAAACTCCCGCTCCTCCGGCCCGATGTAATTTGCCGATGGCCGGATAATCTTGTTGTCCAGACGTTGTTCGATGATGTGCGCCGCCCAGCCGCTGGTGCGCGCGATCGCAAACAGTGGCGTGAACATGGCTGTGGGTACACCCATCATGTGATAACTCACGGCGGAGAACCAGTCGAGATTGGGGAACATTTTCTTGATATCCCACATTACTGTTTCCAGTCTCTCCGCAATACTCGAACATTTCCGTATCGCCAGCCTCCACTGAAAGCTTCCTCGCAACCTCCCGGATGATCCTGTTACGCGGATCGCCGGTTGTATATACCGGATGGCCGAACCCGATGATGATTTCCTTATTCGCCACCCGGCGGCGGATGTCCGCCTCGGCCTCATCCGGGCTTTCGTAGCGCGTCTGGATATCGAATGCAGCCTCGTTGGCGCCGCCGTGCTTGGGGCCGCGCAATGCGCCAATAGCGCCAGTGATTGCGGAGTAGAAATCGGACCCGGTGCCGGCAATCACGCGAGCGGCAAAAGTGGAAGCGTTGAATTCGTGCTCGGCGTACAGCACCAGCGAAGTATGCATGGCCTTCACCCACGACGGAGACGGCGGTCTGCCATGCAGCAGGTGCAGGAAATGCCCGCCTATGGAATCCTCATCAGCCGCCAGTTCTATGCGGCGATTGTTGTGGGAGTAGTGGTGCCAGTAGAGCAAAATCGAGCCGAGGCAGGCCAGAAGTCTGTCTGCCAGATCACGCGCGCCCTCAATGGTATGTTTCTCCGCCTCCGGCAATATCGTGCCCAAGGCAGACACGCCGGTGCGCATCACATCCATCGGATGAGCAGTTGCCGGAATCGCCTCCAGAATGGTTTTAACGCCGGCAGGCAGATCACGCAGGCTTCTGAGTTTTTCTTTATACGCAGCCAGTTCGTTCAGGGTGGGCAGCTTCTCGTGCACCAGCAGATAGGCAATCTCTTCGAATTCGCAGGTATCCGGCCATGTCGAGAATGTCATAACCGCGATAATGCAGATCGTTGCCAGTTCTGCCGACGCTACAGATGGCGGTATTTCCCGCTATCACACCTGATAAAACTACGGATTTCTTGGTTCTGGATGGGGAGGTGCAGCGGCCTTACTCATTTTCAGGCTTTCTGGATTCTGAAAACATGATATTCAGTTTCTCCTCATAGGCATGGTAATCGAGAAAGTCATATAGCTCGGCACGAGTCTGCATGGTATCGATCGTCTTCTTCTGGGAGCCTTCGTTGCGTATCGTCCTGTACACGTTCAGGGCGGCGGCGCTCATTGCCCGAAATGCAGATAGTGGATAAAGCACCAGAGAAACGTCCGCCCTGGCCAATTCTTCGACTGAATAAAGAGGTGTCGCGCCAAATTCGGTTATGTTAGCCAGCACGGGCACGCTTACCGCTGCGGCGAATCGCCGATATGTATCCAGTTCAGTCACGGCTTCCGGAAAAATAATATCAGCGCCGGCTTCCACGAATGCGCATGCCCTGTCCATGGCGGATTGCAGTCCTTCAATCGCCAGTGCATCAGTGCGAGCCATAATGACAAACTGGGGATCGGTCCTGGCATCTACCGCAGCCTTGATACGATCGACCATTTGCGCCTCGCTGACAATCATCTTGCCCGGGAGATGGCCGCAACGCTTGGCCTCAACCTGATCTTCAATATGCAACGCCGCTGCGCCGGCTTTAATCATTGACTTCACTGTGCGGGCGACATTGAGAACGCCGCCGAAACCAGTATCCGCATCCACCAGCAGCGGCAGATCGGTAATATCCGTGATGCGACGCACGTCGGTCAGCACATCGTCCAGCGTCGAAATGGCAAGATCGGGTACGCCTAGCGAAGCCGCCGCCACTCCGCCACCGGAAAGATAAAGCGCTTTGAACCCGGTACGAGCCGCAAGACGCGCTGCATAGGCGTTGATGCAGCCCACTACCTGCAAAGGCTTCTCCTCCGCAAGCGCGGCGCGAAAACGGGAACCCGCCGAGATGATCATGGGAGCTGAAAAATCAGGCTTTGGATTATCCAAACAGATGCTTCACGGAATCTCGCTCATCCACCAGTTCCCGATAGGTGGCCTGCATTTTTTCCTTACTGAATTCGCTGATCTCCAGATCGGGAACGATATGGTAGCCCCCCTCCTTGCAGACCACGGGAAAACCATACATAACACCCTCCGGAATCCCGTAGCTGCCATCCGAAGGGATTCCCATCGATACCCAGTCGTTTTCCGGGGTGCCGAAAACCCAGTCGCGGATATGAGCAATGGCGGCATTGGCGGCGCTGGCGGCGCTGGAGAGGCCACGAGCCTCGATGACCTCGGTACCGCGATTCTGTACCGCGGGGATGAAGTGGTCTTCTACCCAGGCAGGATCATTGACGAGGCGGGCAACTTTGTCACCATCGACCTCGGCATGATTCAAGTCCGGATATTGTTTAGAGGAATGGTTCCCCCAGACGATCATTTTTCTGATGCCCGCAACGGGTCGTCCAAGTTTTGCCGCAACCTGAGACAAGGCGCGATTATGGTCCAGCCGCATCATGGATGAAAAATTCCTCGGCATCAGGCCCGGGGCATTTTTCATGGCGATGAGAGCATTGGTATTGGCGGGATTGCCAACTATCAGAACCTTTACGTCGCGGCGGGCTCCTTCATCCAGAGCCCTACCCTGGTCGATAAATATTGCACCGTTCGCTTCCAGCAAATCCTTACGCTCCATACCCTTGCCGCGAGGGCGTGCGCCTACCAGCATGGCGATATTCACATCGCGGAAAGCGGTTTTAGGATCATCCGTGACATTAATCCCTGCCAGTAGCGGAAAGGCGCAATCCTCCAGTTCCATTACCACGCCTTTAAGTGTGGGCAGCGATTGCGGTATATCCAGCAATTGCAGGATGACGGGTTGATCCTTGCCGAGCATGTCGCCCGCCGCGATACGAAATACCAGACTGTAACCGATCTGGCCAGCTGCGCCAGTGACCGCTACGCGCATGGGAGAGTTCATTCTTGCGCTCCTGTAGGAAATTGCCGGGACAAGAAATTTTCCTGATTAATTTTTCCGTTGCCCGCACGTTTGTCGAAGGTGAGCAAAATCGGAACTCAACATTATTCTAAAGTAATCTATTTCGCCCTCGCGTTTTCATTTTCGTGTTTGATGCGTCAAGTTCGATGCGATCCACTAAAAGATCCCCTGAGGCTATCAATGCTCGGACTATAAAAACATTCCCTCTTGCTGTCAATTTGAGCAGTATCAAGCCCCTGCCTTTTGTTGAACCCGGAAGTAAATCCATTTTTTGTAGGGTTTACTTGTGAGCTTACCCAGGTTGTATCGCTCGATATAAGGGGCTACACTAATCTTTGGATGCCATACCCGACGTTTCGAGGGAGCGAAAGATTGCAAAGAAAACGTCCGAAGTATCTTGATCTGATGGAAATCAAACAGCCCCTGCCGGCTGTAGTCTCGCTGCTGCATCGCGTGAGCGGAGCGCTGCTGTTCTTTCCGGGCATCCCGCTTCTCCTTTGCAGCCTGGACATGATTTTGAATTCTCAGGAAGACCACGCGCGATTTCAATCTCTACTGGCCATCCCGCTGATCAAAGTTGTCTTGACACTCTCGTTGTGGTTCTTTCTGCATCATTTCTGCGCCGGCATTCGCTTTCTCGCGCTGGATCTGCATTATGGATCTACACTTGAACAGGCGCGTTCAAGCAGCAAAATAGTTTTGGCTGCAGGCATTATTCTCACGCTGCTGATCTCGGTATTGCTGTGGTGAAGCGTATCATCACCGGCGCGCATTACGGCCTGAGGGACTGGCTGGCGCAGCGCGTCACTGCGGTGGTGATGGCAGCCTTTATTCTTTTATTGGCGGCAATGCTATTGATTTCGCCGCCCCATGATTACGCTTCATGGAAAGCGATATTCGGCAACAGATGGATGCGTATTGCCTCCTTCCTGTTTCTTGTTAGCCTGTACTGGCATGCCTGGATCGGAATGCGCAATATTCTGATGGATTATGTTCATGCTACGGGTATTCGTTTGACATTACAGATACTGGTCATAATGTCCTTGCTGTTTTATACCGTCTGGTCGGTGGAAATCCTGTGGAGTTAGCGTGGCGATAGCCAGAAGAAAATTCGATGCGGTAATTGTCGGCGCCGGCGGCGCGGGAATGCGCGCCGCGCTGCAATTATCGACAGCAGGCCTCAAGGTGGCGGTATTGTCCAAAGTGTTTCCTACCCGCTCCCATACGGTAGCGGCTCAGGGGGGCATCGCTGCCGCACTCGGCAATGTAACCGAGGATAACTGGCACTGGCATATGTACGATACGGTGAAAGGCTCCGATTATCTCGGCGATCAGGATGCGATCGAATTCATGTGCCGCCAGGCCAGCGAAGTGGTCTATGAGCTGGAACATTACGGTATGCCATTCGATCGCCTGGAGAATGGAAAAATTTACCAGCGTCCCTTCGGCGGACAATCACAGAATTTTGGCGGCGCCCAGGCTACGCGCTCATGTGCGGCGGCTGACCGCACCGGTCACGCCATGCTGCATACGCTGTATCAGCGCAATGTACAGGCCAATACCCAGTTTTTTGTTGAATGGATGGGATTGGACCTGATTCGTGACGAAGAAGGTGACGTGTGCGGCGTGACAGCGCTGGACATTGAAACCGGTGAAGTCATGGCGCTGCAGGCGAGGGCAACGCTGTTCGCCACTGGCGGCGGCGCGCGCATATTCAGCGCCAGCACCAATGCATTCATCAATACGGGAGATGGTCTCGCCATGTCGGCGCGGGCCGGCATTCCTCTGGAGGATATGGAATTCTGGCAATTCCATCCTACTGGCGTTTATGGAGTAGGCGTGCTTATCAGCGAGGCGGTGCGCGGCGAAGGCGGCTATCTGCTCAATAAGGATGGGGAACGATTCATGGAACGCTATGCGCCCCACGCGAAGGACCTGGCCAGCCGAGACGTGGTATCGCGAGCCCTGACTACAGAGATAAAAGAAGGAAGGGGCTGTGGCAGGGATGCCGATCATCTGCTGCTAAAGCTTGACCATCTCGGCGAGGATGTGATCAAGACGCGGTTGCCGGGCATTCGTGAAATCTCCATGAAATTTGCCCATGCGGACCCGATCCATGAGCCGATCCCGGTGGTGCCTACCGCGCATTACATGATGGGCGGCATCCCAACCAATTTTCACGGGCAAGTCGTGGCGCCCTATAAAACCGGCCCCGAGGAAGTGGTGCCAGGCTTCTATGCAGTGGGCGAGTGCGCTTGCGTGTCGGTCCACGGTGGCAATCGGCTGGGAACCAATTCGTTGCTCGATATTCTTGTGTTCGGCCGGGCGGCTGGTAATCGGATCATCGAGGATTTGAAAAAAAACCAGCACCACAAGCATTTGCCGCCGGACGCCTCCGATCAGGCGCTGGCGCGGCTTGACCGCCTGAACAACCAGAAAGATGGAGAGAACGTGGCACAAGTGGGCGATTTGCTACGCAAGACCATGCATACGCATTGCGGCGTTTTCCGTTTTTCGGACATGCTCAAAGAGGGAGTAATCAGGATCGGCGAACTGGCGGAGCGCGTAAAACATATCGAAATCAGGGACAAGAGCAGAGTATTCAACACAGCCCGGGTGGAAGCCCTGGAACTCGAAAATCTGGTCGAAGTAGCGGTAGCCACAATGGTTTCAGCGGAAGCGCGCACTGAAAGCCGCGGCGCCCATGCACGTGATGACTTTCCCGTGCGGGATGATGACAAGTGGCTCAAACATACCTTGTATTTCAGAGAAGGCCAGCGGCTGGATTACAAGCCCGTCCGGTTAAAACCGTTGACAGTGGAATCATTTACGCCCCAGGCGAGGACCTACTAACCAGAAAATACACCGTTATCGATCAATATGGTTTTGTGGCCAGAAATAGCAGGGAAAGAGGTTGCAGCAAAAGATGAGGACCCTCAAGAATGGCCGGGTTGCCTTCAGTCAGCACAAACAGCGGCCACAGTTGACGCCCAGTTAACAACTATGCGTGCTTTCCATGTGTGATTGCTTTCGGCTTGCACGAGGTACGACACGAGAGGGAAGAAAAATGAAAACTATCGAACCATGTGTCCTGGTGATCTTTGGCGCAAGTGGAAATCTGTCGCGGCGTAAATTGATTCCTGCACTGTTTCGTCTGGAAGTAGCCAGACGCCTGCCGGATAAAATGGTGATACTCGGTTGCAGTCTGGAGCTGTGGAGTAAAGACCGGTGGATAGAGGAAGTATCCGGCATGCTGAAGTCCCAGTTTCCGGAAGGCATTGATGAGCAGGCATCCGCGCGCTTCCGTTCCCGCTTGTATTATCATCCCAACCCCCCAGCCACGGGCGATGCTTATCTGAAATTACAGAAGGTATTGGAAGAAACCCCCGAGTTTTCATCCAATATCATATTTTACATGGCTGTGCGTCCATCGGAATTTCCGGCAATCATAGAAAAACTCGGTGTGGCAGGCCTCCTCAAACAGAAAAACGGATGGTGCCGCGTAGTGATCGAAAAGCCTTTCGGCTACGACTTGCTCAGCGCCCAGACTCTGCAAAGAAGCCTGTACCGGCATTTGAACGAACCACAGATTTACCGCATCGATCATTACCTCGGTAAAGGGACGGTGCAGAACGTGATGGTCTTCCGCTTCGCCAATATACTGCTGGAGCCGCTATGGAATAACCATTATATCGACCATGTGCAAATCACCCATTCCGAAACCCTGGGTATTGAGGGGCGCGCCGACTATTACGAGGGAGCCGGCGCGTTGCGCGACATGATCCAGAGCCATTTGCTGCAGTTGCTTGCCTTGGTGGCGATGGAACCTCCGGTAACATTGTCCGCCGAGCATTTGCGGGACGAGAAAGTAAAGGTGCTGAAAGCTATACGGCCCATTACACAAAACTCGGTGCACGCCCATGCATTTCGCGGTCAATATGCTAGTGGCACTATCAACGGAGAACCCGTTCCGGGGTATGTGGACGAACCGGGCGTGGCGCCGGACAGCGCCACGGAAACCTATGCGGCGCTAAAGCTGTTTATCGACAATTGGCGCTGGGCTGGAGTGCCGTTCTACCTGCGCACCGGCAAGCGTATGGCCGAAAACATTTCGGCAATTTGTATCCGTTTCAAAAGCCCGCCCCAGGATTTGCTGCGTCACACACGCCATGAGCCGTCGCATCCGAACTGGATCATGCTGGGCATTCAGCCTAATGACAGCCTGAAGATGGAAATGCGCGTCAAGGTGCCGGGTCTGGACCTGGAAACCCGCACCATCAGTCTGGATGCCTCATACCGCAAGGGCAGCGAGCAAGAACATGACGCCTACGAAGGTTTGCTGCTGGATGTGATGCAAGGTGACCATTCACTGTTTTTACGAATAGATGAAGTGGAATGGGCATGGCGCACGGTGGATCCTGTTATCAAAGTGTGGGCGATGGAACGCAATTTTATCAACGGCTACCACGCAGGCACCTGGGGACCGCGCGGCACTTATCGGCTGTTCGATAGTGACGATCAGTTCTGGCGTCATTCCTTGAATCCGGATGGCGCTGATCTGCAAGCGTACTGATTCATCCTCATTTCCTTCCGGCTAACATCGGGCGTATCGAGCGTCCCTGGAATAGCGTTGAATTCGCAGGAGAAATCATGAATGATTATTTAAAAACATCCATTTTCGAGCATAAGAAAGTCCGTTTCGATACGGACTCGATCAAACACTCGCTCTCCAACAGTTTGACCTATTCAGTCGGCAAGGACACGATAACCGCCACTGATCGCGACATGTTCTTCGCGACAGCTTATATGGTGCGCAACCGCCTGATCGACCGCTGGATGGAAACCATGCGTAGCTATTACGTCAACGACGTCAAGCGCGTTTACTACTTTTCCCTGGAATTTTTGATGGGGCGGACCCTGATGAACAGCGTGCACAATCTTGCATTCGAGCAGCAATTCCGCGAGGCATTCAAGGAATCCGCGATCAATCTGGACGAGGTACGCGAAGTAGAGCCGGACGCCGCACTTGGAAATGGTGGCTTGGGACGGCTTGCCGCCTGTTTCCTCGATTCCATGGCGACACTGGACCTCCCCGGCTACGGCTATGGTATCCGTTATGAGTATGGCATGTTCGCCCAGCGCATCGAGGATGGCAGGCAGGTTGAACATCCGGATAACTGGTTGCGTTATGGCAACCCATGGGAGTTCCCTCGCGCAGAGGTATTGCACCAGGTAAAATTTCATGGCCGTGTGGTTCAATATGCCGATGAACAGGGAATGCTTCGCTATCACTGGATAGATACCGACGATGTGATGGCCATGGCTTTTGATACGCCTATTCCAGGCTATGGCACCCGCACGGCCAACAACATGCGCTTATGGTCGGCTAAGGCAACGCGAGATTTCGAATTGCGCTACTTCAACGAAGGCAATTATGTCAAAGCAGTCGAAGACAAGAATGATTCCGAAAACCTGTCCAAGGTACTCTACCCCGACGACAGCACGGCAATGGGGCGCGAACTGCGCCTGAAGCAACAATATTTCTTCGTATGCGCTTCATTGCATGACATATTGCGCCGGTACCGCAAGTATCAAAATAATTTTGATGCCCTGCCCGACAAAGTCGCGATCCAGTTGAACGACACGCATCCCGCCATTGCCATTCCCGAACTGATGCGCCTGCTGGTGGATTTGCACCATCTTGAATGGGAGAAAGCATGGGATATCACTACCCGGACGTTCGCCTATACGAACCACACACTGATGCCCGAAGCGCTTGAGACCTGGGCGGTTGCCCTGTTCGAGAGTGTCCTGCCGCGCCATTTGCAAATCATTTACGAAATCAACCGGCGGCTATTGAAGGATGTGATGCATCGCTACCCTGGTGACACCGGGATATTGCGCCGCATGTCCATCATCGATGAGGAAGGAGGAAGGCGCATCCGCATGGCGCATCTCGCCATCGTGGGGAGCCACAAGGTAAACGGAGTGGCGCAAATTCATACCGAACTGATGAAGCAGACAATATTCCGCGACTTCGACCGGTTTTTTCCCGGCAAAATCATCAATATCACCAACGGCATCACGCCACGCCGCTGGCTGAACCAGGCCAACCGGCGGTTGGCCGAACTCATCACTTCGCGTATCGGTTCTGACTGGATCAAGGACTTGACCCAGTTGAAGCGTCTGGTTCCACTTGTCGATGATGCCTCTTTTCGGAGGGAGTTCGCCGCCGTGAAGCGCTTGGACAAGGAACGGTTGGTTGCCATGCTGAAGAAAAAGCTCGACATTGATATCAATCCCGATTCGCTGTTCGATGTTCAGATCAAACGCATCCATGAATACAAACGGCAACTGCTCAATGTGCTGCATGTGGTGACGCTGTATAACCGCATTCGTCATCATCCGAATGCCGACTATGTTCCCCGCACGGTCATTTTTGGGGGCAAGGCGGCGCCGGGTTATTCCATGGCCAAGCTCATTATCAAGCTTATCAATGATATCGCCGACATCGTCAATAATGATCCGTGTGTGGCAGGCCACTTGAAGGTCGTGTTCATACCTAATTATGACGTATCAACAGCGGAAGAGATGATTCCGGCTGCCGACCTCTCGGAGCAGATTTCCACCGCAGGCACTGAGGCCTCCGGAACGGGAAACATGAAACTCGCATTGAACGGCGCGCTTACGATTGGTACCCTGGATGGCGCCAATATCGAAATCCGCGAGGAAGTCGGGGAGGACAATATTTTTATATTCGGCCTCACCGCAACGGAAATCGCCGAGATGAAAGCGAATGGCTATCAACCTCTGGATTTCTACCACTCCAACGCGGAATTGCGCACCGTACTCGACATGATCGGTTCGGGCTTTTTCTCTCCGGATGAGCCTGATCGCTTTAAACCTGTTATAGATACGCTGCTACAGCATGGCGATAAATATTTTCTGCTGGCCGATTATGCATCCTATATCGCTTGCCAGAAAAAAGTTGAAGCCGCTTACCAGGATCAGGAGCAGTGGATACGCAAGGCGATCCTGAATGTTGCCCATATGGGTAAATTTTCCAGTGACCGCACCATTCTGCAATATGCCAACCAGATATGGGATGCGAAGCCGGCTAAACCCGCCGCTGTACAGGTTGATGAAATTGGCTAGCAAGGTGTTATCGGGGAGGGGAACTGAATTCAATGGAGGACATTCCAATGATCTGATTTGCGGAAAATGGTGTTTCACTTATCCAGCTACAAACTCCAAGGACGCCAAGGCTATGCCGCTGGGAATATTCCTCGTCATCCGAGGAACATTCCTCGTACTTCGATAACCCATATATCAAGGAATTCGACATGAGGTTCTCAGTCTATCGCTTCGATCCGGACAAGGACGAAAAGCCGTACATGCAGGATTACGATATCGCGCTGGAGCCAGCCGATAGAATGCTGCTGGACGCGCTGGTGCGTATCAAAACCGTTGACGACAGCCTGAGCTTGCGCCGTTCCTGCAGGGAGGGAGTCTGTGGATCGGACGGAATGAACATCAACGGGCGCAACGGATTAGCCTGTATAACGCCGGTTGCAGGATTGAAAGAACCCGTGGAACTGCGCCCCTTGCCGGGATTGCCTGTAATACGCGACCTGATCGTGGACATGACGCAATTTTTCCAGCAATATCACTCAATCAAGCCTTATCTCATCAATAACGAACCTCCGCCGGAAACGGAGCGCCTGCAATCGCCAGAGGAAAGAGCGGAGTTGGATGGGTTGTACGAATGCATACTCTGCGCGTGCTGCTCCACCGCGTGCCCTTCATTCTGGTGGAACCCGGATAAATTCGTGGGTCCAGCTGGTCTGTTGCAGGCGTACCGCTTTCTGGCCGATAGCCGCGACCAAGCTACCGCGGAGCGATTGGATTATCTCGAAGACCCGTATCGCCTGTTCCGCTGCCATTCCATCATGAACTGCGCGGATGTGTGCCCCAAGGGTTTGAATCCGACCAGCGCCATCGGCCGGATCAAGGACATGATGGTGAAAAGAACCGTATGAAAAATTTGGAGCGCGCCCGCTGGCGTTGCCGGCGTGGCCTGCTGGAACTGGATATTGTGCTGCAAAGGTTTATGGACGAGTATTACGCGAAGCTCAACGAGGCGGAGCTCCGGCAATTCGAAACATTGCTGGACCTTCCCGACAATGACTTATGGGATATGATTGCGTTGAAAGAAGCAGGAAGCGCCGATTTGCATCCAGTATTGCGTCTACTGCAAACAATATAGCTGGATCGAAGCGCTTACTGAAATTGGAAAACGAAAACAGTGGGGAACAATATGAAACACACGCGTAACGCGACTCTTGATCTGGATAACGGCAGTCAGCCGCTGGAATTTCCAATCCTGTCGGGCAGCATGGGGCCGGATGTGGTTGACATCCGCACGCTGTATGCGAAAGGCGGTGTATTTACCTATGATCCCGGCTATCTTTCCACCGCGAGCAGCAGTTCCGGGATAACCTTTATCGACGGGGATAAAGGCATTTTACTTTATCGCGGTTATCCGATCGAGCAGTTGGCCGAGCAATGCGATTTTCTGGAAGTGTGTTTTTTGCTGATGAACGGGGAATTGCCTAATGGCGCCCAGAAGAAATCATTCGACAACACCATTACCGAGCACACGATGGTGCATGAGCAACTGGCCCGTTTCTACACCGGGTTTCGGCGCGACGCTCATCCCATGGCCGTAATGATTGGTGTTGTCGGCGCTTTGTCTGCGTTTTACCATGATGCAATGGATATTTCCGATGCCGCGCATCGTGAACTATCCGCCTTTCGGTTGATAGCAAAATTGCCAACCATTACCGCAATGGCCTACAAATACAATATCGGCCAACCTTTCATCTATCCGCGCAACAATCTTAACTATGCGGAAAATTTCATGCATATGATGTTCGCCACCCCTGCCGAGGAATACAAACCAAATCCGGTATTGGCGCGGGCGCTGGATCGCATTCTGATCCTGCATGCCGACCATGAGCAGAATGCTTCCACGTCCACCGTTCGGCTCGCCGGTTCAAGCGGCGCCAATCCCTTTGCCTGTATCTCCGCCGGCATTGCCTGCCTTTGGGGACCGGCCCATGGTGGAGCAAACGAAGCCTGCCTGAACATGCTGGAAGAAATTGGCGACGATTCGCGCATCGGCGAGTATATTGCCCGCGCCAAAGACAAGGACGACCCTTTCCGGCTGGTCAGGGTTTGGCCATCGGGTATACAAAAATTTTGATCCACGCGCAACGTTGATGCGCGAAACCTGCCATGAAGTACTGGATGAACTGGGCCTGCACGATGATCGTCTGTTCAAGCTTGCGCTCAAATTGGAGAAAATCGCGCTGGAAGATGAATATTTCATCTGCAAGAAAGCTCTACCCCAATGTCGATTTTTATTCCGGCATCGTCCAGCGCGCCCTGGGTATTCCCGCCTCCATGTTCACCGCCATATTCACCATGGCCCGCACCGTTGGATGGATCGCGCAATGGAGTGAAATGATCTCCGATCCCGAGTACAAGATCGGGCGGCCGCGCCAGCTTTACACAGGCGCCGTTACCCGGGATGTGGTTCCGATTGCATCACGAAAATAATCCGGCTTTGCCAAATGACGAGGTCTTTGGCCATGATGAAGCAATTGTTCGAGAGTTCCCTACTGTTCGGCGCGAATGCACCCTTCATCGAGGGGCTTTACGAGGAATACCTGCGGAATCCTGAATCCGTGCCGACGGAATGGCGCGACTACTTTAATAAACTACCGCGGGTAAACGGAGCGATTGAATCGGCTTCTCCAGATGTGCCGCACCAGCCAGTGATTGAATCGTTCATCCGCCTGGCAAAAGAAAAGCCGCGGCGCGGGGAAGACGCGGGCCAGCGTGCCGCTCGGGAAACAACGCGGGAGGAGCGCAGCCTGACAACGGAACGCAAGCAGATAGCGGTGCTGCAGATGATAAATGCATACCGCTTTCTCGGCGTCCGGCATGCAGACCTCGACCCTCTCAAACGCCAGGAAAAACCCCACATTCCTGAACTCGATCCTGCCTATTACGGCCTTACCGAGACCGATATGAGCACGATATTTGGAACCGGTTCGCTAATTGGCCCTCCCCGCGCGTCGCTTGGAGACATTCTGCAGGCGCTGCGGCAAACTTATTGCGGCAGTATCGGCGTCGAGTATATGTACATTACCGATACCGAGCAAAAGCGCTGGATACAAGGCCGCATCGAAGGATCGCGCGCGCAGCCCAATTACTCTCCTGAATATAAAAAACATATTCTGGAACGCCTCAATGCAGCGGAAGGTCTGGAAAAATATCTGCATACCCGCTATGTCGGCCAGAAACGCTTTTCGGGCGAAGGCGGAGAAAGCCTGATTCCGCTACTGGACAATCTGCTGCAGCGGGCTGGCCGGATGGGCGTGCAGCAGTTGGTCATCGGCATGGCGCATCGGGCACGGCTTAACGTGCTGGTCAATACCCTTGGCAAGCTACCTGCCGATCTGTTCCATGAATTTGAAGGCAAGCATGTGCACGAACTGCCCGAGGGCGATGTCAAATACCATCAGGGCTTTTCTTCGGCGGTATCTACGCCTGGCGGAGTGATGGGACTCTCCCTGGCGTTCAATCCCTCCCATCTGGAAATTGTGGATCCGGTGGTGCAAGGCTCGGTGCGCGCTCGGCAGCACCGCTTGCAGGACAGGGATGGAGACCTGGTATTGCCCGTGCTGTTGCATGGGGATGCCGCGTATTCCGCCCAAGGTGTCGTAATGGAGACCTTGAATCTGTCGCAGACCCGCGGCTATGGCACCGGCGGCACAGTGCATATCATTATCAATAACCAGATCGGTTTCACTACATCCGATCCGCGTGACACCCGGTCCACGCTTTATTGCACCGACGTGTCGAAAATGATTGAGGCGCCTGTTTTCCACGTCAACGGCGACGATCCCGAAGCGGTCGTCATGGCGACCGAGATCGCGCTGGATTTCCGGATGAAATTTCACAAGGATGTGGTCGTGGACATGGTTTGTTTCCGCACTCTCGGCCACAACGAGCAGGACGAACCGATGGTGACCCAGCCACTGATGTACAAGATCATTGGCCGCCACCCAGGTACGCGCAAGCGCTATGCGGACAAGCTGGAAGCCGAAGGTATCATGAACGCGGACCAGATTGAGCAAATGGTGAAGGCCTATCGCGATGATATGGATGCAGGCCGCAATCCCAACAAAACCATCGTTTACGGCTATAAATCCAAGAATGCCGTGGATTGGGCGCCCTTCCTGGCGGATAACAAGTGGGATGTACAGGTGCAGACCGGACTGCCGATGACGGAATTAAAAAAATTGGCTCGGCGGCTAACCGATATTCCGGAAAATTTCAAATTACATTCAAGGGTCGAAAAGATCATCTCCGACCGGCGACTGATGGGAGAAGGAAAACTGCTTCTGGACTGGGGAATGGCCGAAAATTTGGCCTATGCTGCGCTTCTGAAGGATGGATACGCTGTTCGCATCTCCGGACAGGATTCGGGACGCGGAACCTTTTTTCACCGTCATGCGGTGCTGCACGACCAGAACCGGGAGCGATGGGACGAGGGCAGGTATGTTCCACTGCGCCACGTTGCGCCGGGGCAGTCTGATTTCGTAATAATCGACTCCGTGTTGTCGGAAGAAGCCGTGCTTGCTTTCGAATACGGTTATGCCACTGCGGAGCCGAATGAACTGGTGGTTTGGGAGGCACAATTCGGCGACTTCGCCAACGGGGCACAGGTGGTAATAGATCAGTTCATCGCCTCGGGCGAGGTCAAGTGGGGCCGCTTATGCGGTCTCGTGATGATGCTCCCGCACGGCTATGAAGGCCAGGGGCCGGAACACTCCTCGGCACGTCTGGAACGTTACCTGCAACTATGCGCGGAATACAATATCCAGGTATGTGTTCCCTCTACGCCGGCACAGATGTTTCATCTGCTTCGCCGGCAAATGATCCGCCCGTTGCGCAAGCCGCTGATCATCATGAGTCCGAAAAGCCTGTTGCGCCATAAAGAATCTGTATCGAGCCTTGAAGATCTCGCTGACCGAGGTTTTCAGAACGTGATTCCGGAAGTTGAAAAGCTCGATCCAGGAAAGGTACGGCGCCTGATCGCCTGCAGCGGCAAAGTATATTACGATCTGCTGGCGTACCGCCGCAAGCATAACGTCGAGAACGTCGCAATCATACGTATCGAGCAGTTGTATCCTTTTCCCCATAACGAATTCCAGGTTGAGGTTGAACGTTATCCCCAGGCCAGGGATATACTCTGGTGTCAGGAAGAGCCAGGCAATCAGGGGGCATGGCATCGAATCCAGCACTATCTGCTGCGGCACAAGCGTCCCGATCAGACTTTGGGCTACGCATTGCGGCCTTCGTCGGCTTCTCCGGCGGTGGGGTATCTGGCGAAACACAACTTTCAACAGAACGAGTTGATAGTGGCAGCGTTTCGCGAAAAAATTTAAGACAAGGGAAGAGGGAAGAATTATGCTCGTCGAGGTCAAAGTTCCAGCATTATCCGAATCGGTGGCGGAAGCCACGCTGGTTTCCTGGCACAAAAAAGAGGGCGAGCATGTCGATCGCGACGAGAATCTGATCGATATCGAGACAGATAAAGTAATACTGGAGCTACCGGCGCCGAGTTCAGGGATGCTAGCCAAAATCATTAAGGGCGATGGGGAGACGGTAACGGGTGGCGAAATTATTGCCACGATAGATACTGAAGCTGCTCCAGCTGAGGCAAAACCGCTCCGCTCCCGCCCCGTTGAGGCAGGAGCCGCTCCAGCCAATACCGAAACCGCTCCAACCGAGGCGGCAGCGGCCGCACCAGAGACTGGACCAGCCTCGGCGCCTTCCTCGCCCGCTGCGGCAGCGCCGGCAATGATGCCTGCCGCCCGGAACCTGGCAGCGCAGGCAAAGCTCACGGCGGAAGAAATCAACTCGATCAGGGGTAGCGGGCGCGGCGGGCGCATTACCAAAGAGGACGTGGCGGCCCACGTGGAAAAAACACCCTCCCCCTCCACCCCTTCCGCCCGCGCCCCCTCTCCGGCAGCCCCTTCAGTTTCAATGGCGGCCACGCCTGCTTCTGCAGGCGAGCGGTCAGAGCAAAGAGTACCCATGTCGAGGCTGCGGGCGCGCATCGCCGAGCGGCTCGTGCAGTCACAATCCACCGCGGCGATACTCACTACATTCAACGAAGTCAACATGCAGGCGATTATGGATTTGCGCGCCCGCTATAAGGATAAATTTGAAAAGGAGCACGGGGTCAAGCTCGGCCTTACGTCCTTCTTTGTCAAGGCGGTAGTGGCAGCGCTGAAAAAATTCCCGATTGTCAACGCGTCAGTTGACGGAAACGATATCATCTACCATGGCTACTACGATATTGGCATAGCGGTGAGCAGCCCGCGAGGACTGGTAGTGCCTATCATTCGCGATGCCGACTCTTTATCTCAGGCAGAAATCGAGATGCGGATTGCTGATTTCGGCAAACGCGCTGTGGACGGTAAACTGACGATTGAAGAGTTGACCGGCGGGACCTTCTCGATCACCAATGGCGGGGTGTTCGGCTCGATGCTTTCCACGCCCATCATCAACCCCCCACAGAGCGCGATTCTGGGTATTCATGCCACGAAGGAGCGGCCGGTAGCCGAGCGCGGGCAGGTGGTGATTCGTCCGATGTGTTATCTCGCGCTTTCCTACGACCACCGCATCATAGACGGGCGTGAGGCGGTCCTCTCTTTAGTGGCGATGAAAGAGGCTCTGGAATATCCCATGAGCCCATTACTGGAAGCGTGAGCCGCAAGGCAAATCATGACTTTCATGAGCGCTTACGTCTCCCTGTTCGTATCCTGTCGTTTATGTCCCTCTTTTTCATAAGTGAAAATATGTCCCAATCTTTTGATGTGGCAGTGATTGGCGCGGGTCCTGGTGGCTACGTCGCCGCAATCCGCTGCGCCCAGTTAGGGCTCAATACCGTATGTATAGATGAGTGGAAAAATCCGCAGGGCAAGCCCAGCCTTGGTGGAACCTGCCTGAATGTAGGTTGCATCCCGTCAAAGGCGCTCCTTGAATCGTCGGAGAACTATGAACGTGTTGCGCATAAATTCTCTGCTCATGGAATCAAGGTCGAGGGTTTGTCGGTGGACATCCCGGTAATGATGTCTCGCAAGGACAAGATTGTCGCGAACTTCACCGGCGGCGTGGCCATGCTGCTCAAAAAAAATAAAGTCGCGTCAATGCATGGGCATGGCACTTTGCTCAAGGGCGGCGAAGACGATAGCGGCAACCGTAGCCCTTGGCAGATCGAAGTGAAGAATGGGGATAAGACGGAAACCGTCGAGGCAAAACACATCATCATCGCCACGGGTTCAACACCGCGCGCATTGCCATTCGCACCCGTGGACAATGAGCGAATACTGGATAACGCTGGCGCACTGGCGATGACAGAAGCGCCTGAGCGGCTGGGCGTCATCGGAGGGGGCGTGATTGGCCTGGAAATGGGCAGTCTATGGCGAAGGCTCGGTTCGGAGGTCACGATTCTTGAAGCGCTGCCCGGCTTTCTTATGGCCGCAGACGAGCAAGTGGCGAAAGAGGCGCGAAAAATCTTCACCAAAGAATCAGGCCTGGTGATAAAAACGGGTATCAAGATAAGCGGAATCAAAATTGGCGAAAAAAGTATCACGATTGAATATGCCGATGCAGAGGACATACGGGGAAACGAACAAAAACTCGAAGTGGATAAACTGATTGTCGCGGTGGGCCGCGTTCCCAACACGGCTGGATTGGGTGGGGAAAATGTCGGGTTGAAACTCGATAAGCGGGGTTATATTGAAGTCGACAGCAATTGCCGTACCAACCTGCCGAATATATATGCTGTGGGCGACGTGGTGCGTGGACCCATGCTGGCGCATAAGGCTTCAGAGGAAGGTGTCGCGGTTGCCGAAACCATCGCGGGTCAGGCTGGAAACGTGAACCTAGATACAGTCCCCTGGGTGATCTACACCTCACCGGAAATTGCCTGGGTGGGCAAAACCGAGCAGGAGTTGAAAACGGCAGGCGTTCAATATAAGGCGGGACAGTTCCCCTTCATGGCTAACGGTCGGGCACGCGCACTCGGAGAGACGGGCGGCTTCGTCAAAGTGCTGGCAGACGCGAACACGGACCGCATCGTGGGCATACACATGATTGGTCCCTACGTTTCCGAAATGATCGCCGAAGCCGTAATGGCGATGGAATTCACCGCCAGCAGCGAAGATATAGCCCGCATCGTCCACGCCCATCCCTCGCTTTCGGAAGTATTGCACGAGGCGGCGCTGGGGGTGGATAAACGAATGATTCATATATAAAGAGGGGAGATGCATAATAAATGCCGGTCCTTTTTCTCCTTTTTTTCGCTTTGCCCTACAGATCCGCTCAGCTTGGCAAGGCATGGAATAGCTTGCAAAACGACTTGAGGAAATGTACGTTTTCTTGCCTGCCGCGTCTCAGTATCGGGCACTGCACTAATTGATAATGTCGGCAACCCTATGAGCACTGTTCCCCTGTCTCCCTGTACGGGCGACAAGGAAGAGTTGGTCAGGCTGCAAATAGTGGAATAATTGCATGGCTTTCTTGCCTGATAACGATAGGCCGGATGAATCAGGGATAGAGGATCTGGCGGCACAGGCGGCTGCCGCAGGACTGGTGTATGTTTCGGACAGTGAACCGGGAATTCGCAGGTTACGTTGGGGACGCGGATTTCGTTACATTGGTCCCGATAAAAAGGCGCTGACCGATCAGGCGGAGCTTGAACGCATCGCGCGGTTGGCGATACCGCCCGCTTACACCGATGTTTGGATTTGCCTTCACCCGCAGGGGCACTTGCAGGCAACCGGACTTGATGCCCGCAAGCGCAAGCAGTACCGCTATCATCCTGGCTGGCGCATGGTACGGGACGATATCAAATTTGCTCGAATGGCGGAATTCGGGGATGCCCTGCCCCGGCTGCGTCAACGTCTTGAGCGTGATCTGAGGAAACGAGGCTTGCCGCGGGAAAAGGTCGTCGCCGCCATAGTAAATCTGCTTGATGCTACCCAGGTGCGAATCGGCAATCTTTCCTATGCGCGTGATAACCAAAGCTTCGGGCTTACCACGCTGCGCAAGCGTCATCTTGCCATCAGCAACGAACGAAGGGCGCTACTGAAATTTAAAGGCAAGAGCGGCGTCGAACATGAGGTGATAATTGATAATCGGCGTATCGCGAAAATCATACGGGATTGCCAGCAACTGAAGGGGCCGCATCTTTTTCAGTATGTGGATGAACGCGGCAAGCGCCACCCCATTGGAGCGGAGCAGGTAAATAGCTACCTCCATGAAATCATGGGTGCGGATTTTACCGCCAAGGACTTCCGGACATGGGGGGCCACGCTGCGAGCGTTTGAACTTATGCTGAATACGCCTGTTCCAGAGCTTCCAACTAAACGCGCCCTCAAAGCCTGCATTGTGTCCGCGACGAAAAAAGTCGCTGAAGAGCTTCGTAATACCCCGACAGTCTGCCGGAAATCCTACATTAATCCCCTGGTGTTTTCTGCCTGGCAAAAAGGGGTTCTCCACCAATGTATGCAAGAACCAGCGGAGGGAATGCGAGAGACGTTGGAGTGCATGATGCTGGCTTTTCTTCGTAAAGAAAAAACAACGGCTGATAGCACGTGGGAGCCTCGGGCTATCGATAACGCGCTTTCGCCTGGTACTCCCTAAGCGTTTCCCGGGCAGATCGGGCGTCATTCCTCTCCGGCGTTTGCCACCGCTCCGGCAGTTCCCGCATAGCCTTCTGACGCTCAAGACGCTCCAGCTCGGCCATGTGCTCGCGCACAGGCGCCTGCTCCAGCAGGACACGAGATTCGACCTTGTTCTCTATATTTCTTGCATATTGCGTAACGTAATGTACACGTGGGACCAGCTTCCGTGCTTCTGTGTCCGCTGCGGCCCTGGTTTCCTTGCGCTTGGCGAGAAATCGGGACGGCATCAGCCCGAGATCATGAAGCTTGGCCCGCAGCGGGTGAGCTGATCTCCAGTTGTCCATCTGACGCTCCGCCTGCTTTATGTCCATCTCGGCCTGCCGCAATTGCTCTGATAAGGAATCGCGAGCCAGCCGGGCAGCCAGTACCTCGTGATCGCGCTCCACCAAATCGCACACGTCCGGCGGCCGTAATTCTGCCATCACCGCGCGCAACTCGGCGCTTGTCATACAATCTATCTTCTCCTGCATCTCGGTACCCCGACTCACTTCTAGCTTTAGAAATGAAGCTTGATGCTGGCTTGATAGAATTCTTTGGATACGTCTCCCTTGAGATCAGCGCCGGCCGAGAAGCGCAGGGCGAGACTCATAGGCAGCGCAAATTCGATATAGGGGCCTATCCAGTTGTAAACCGTCCCGGTGTTTCCTTCTATCCGGTCTTTATGGAATCGCAGGTGCTCCCAGTGAACGCCTACTGAACTGACCGGTACATTTTTAAAATCGAACAGCGCCGGTCTGACACCGAGGCTGATCCAGTTATGGATGAAATCCCTGGCCCGCTCATCGCGGACAGCCAGATAGTAGGCGAGATACGCCTGCCCGGTAAAATGGTCGTCATTGTAGTTAATCGTCATACTAGGTACCACGCCTTCCCCAGCCCGAATACCCCTGCCGACGATTCTACTGGATAGTAAGGCGCCATTCAGCATGCCTATCTGGGGATTGATACTTAATGCATGGTTGAGAAAGTGAAAATTCAGACCTATGCCGACCTCAGTCCACAGCCCGTTACCGCCAGCATCGACCTGAGTACCGTTTGGACCGGAAACCACCCGGCTGCGGCCGAAATTGGGACTCGTCCACAGCCAGCTGTAAAAAGTGAAGTCGATATTGTCCAGAACTTCATATTCTGCATCGAGGATGGTTTGGAAACCAAAGAACGCATCCTGCTTCAACGTCACGCCACCATGAAATTTTTTCCTGTCGAAACTGTGACCTCCACCATCGGCCTCCTGCCACCCTGTGTCCGCCGCAGATCCTTCCACGCTTGCAACCCGTGCTCCGGCGGCTTCGGGCTTCTTCTTGAACTCGTTGTCTGTTTGAGCTGGCGGAGCAGAAGACTGCAACGTCACGGCATCCTGTAATTTTTCCTTGCCGGCACGGTGATCCGTGCCTGCGGTATTTTGGTCCCCTTGCCCCCCTTTACTCTCCAAACGCGCTTCCAGCTCCAGAATCCTTGCTTCCAGGGTTTCGAGCCTCTTCCTAAGCTCGCTGTCTGTTTTCGCAAGTACGGAAGAAGACATACATGCGGTTCCAAGAAACACAAAGAGACCCAAAAGTTTTTTATTACCGCTTATCCAACTTCTATTAACGCTGTTATTTGTTCCAAACTTTAGTGACATTTTTTTATTTTCGCTTTCTATTTTTTATGATTCTTACTTCAGCTTTGATTTCACTTTCCAGCATTTGTGTAGCTAGTGTGAAGTAAATGTGAAGTATTTGTGAGGAAGTATCGTCAAAAAGATGTGAAGAATATGTTGGGAATTTGTGAAGAAATTGTGAATATTACATTTTTTGCAGCAAAACGAGGTGGTGTACTTTTCTATCTTGGGAGTCATCAGGCGCAATCCAGCGACAAAATCCTTTTTTATTCAGGGGTAAAGACTGTAGAAGCCCAACCATTCCAAAGCATTGAGGGAGCAGCACATGAGCTGGGGAACAGTGTTGCCGTCTACATGCACCGGTCGCATTCGGGTTGTTATTGCGGTTTTTCATGTTCTCTGTGGACCGAAACCTTTGGATGCTGCCAAGTCTGCCACTGACTCGAAATTTTTCTAGGGCATTACCTTGAATTCCTTGGGGGATTATTCGTCTTGAATGTTTTGCGGGCAACTTCGGCTCGTCACTTTTGGGTTAAAATGAGGCCTTTGCAGAATCCTCCATGACTAGCATCACAATCGCCCTTTCCAAGGGCCGCATTTTTGACGATACTGCGCCACTGTTGAAAGCAGCGGGTATCGTCGCGCTAGATGATCCTGAAACATCGCGCAAACTGATCCTTGCGACCAATCGCGATAATGTGCGGCTTATCATCGTGCGGGCGTCGGATGTGCCGACGTACGTGCAGTACGGGGCCGCGGATATGGGCATCGCGGGAAAGGACGTATTGCTGGAACATGGCGGCGCGGGGCTTTACCAGCCGCTTGACTTGAATATCGCCCGCTGCCGCATGATGGTGGCGGTGCGCGACGACTTTGATTATGAATCCGCGGTCCGCCGTGGCGCGCGGCTTCGCGTCGCAACCAAATACCTGCAAACAGCGCGTGAACACTTCGCCGAAAAAGGCATGCACGTGGACCTCATCAAGCTCTACGGCTCAATGGAGCTCGCGCCATTGGTAGGATTGGCGGATGCGATCGTGGACCTGGTTTCAAGCGGTAACACGCTGAAGGCCAACAACCTCAAGGCGGTGGAAGAGATCATGCCGATTTCGGCGCGGCTGGTCATCAATCAGGCGGCATTGAAATTGAAGCGGCAAACAATACATCCAATGCTGGAAGCTTTCTCGGCGGCAATTACGAAATAAGGCAACGATCAGAAAAACGTTTCGAATCAAGAAAACCTGAAGCCTCTGCCATGATTCAAATTAAACGCCTGTCTTCCACCGATGCCGGTTTCGATGAAACGCTAGCGAAACTGCTGGCTTTTGAAAACGCCCAGGATGCGAAGGTGGATGCGACTGTCGCGGATATTCTTGCCGATATCAAAAAGCGCGGCGATGAAGCCCTGCTGGAGTACACGCGCCGTTTCGATCGCCTGGACGCAGCTTCGGCGCTGGAGCTTGAATTGCCACAGAGCCGCTTGCAGCAAGCTTTGCAAAGCCTGCCTGCGGATCAGCGCAACGCCCTGGAGCAAGCCGCGCAGCGAGTGCGCGCCTACCATGAAAAACAGGTGGCGCAATCCTGGAGCTATGTGGAACCCGACGGCACACTGCTTGGCCAGAAAATTACCCCGCTGGATCGTGTCGGCCTGTATGTTCCGGGCGGCAAAGCGTCCTATCCTTCGTCAGTGCTGATGAACGCAATTCCAGCCAAGGTGGCGGGTGTGAGCGAACTCATCATGGTGACTCCGGCTTCGGATGGCGAAATGAACGATCTGGTGCTTGCGGCAGCAGCAATTTGCGAGATTGACCGCGTGTTTACCATAGGCGGCGCCCAGGCCGTCGGGGCGCTGGCCTATGGTACGCAAGCTGTACCCCAGGTAGACAAGATTGTTGGTCCCGGTAATGCATATGTGGCGGCGGCCAAGCGCAGCGTATTCGGGATCGTAGGCATCGATATGCTGGCGGGCCCTTCGGAGATTCTGGTGATTTGCGACGGCAGAACTGATCCCGACTGGATTGCCATGGATTTATTTTCCCAGGCTGAACACGATGAGATGGCGCAGGCAATTCTGCTTTCTCCCGATGC
This sequence comes from uncultured beta proteobacterium, assembly GCA_963831395.1. Taxonomy (GTDB): domain Bacteria; phylum Pseudomonadota; class Gammaproteobacteria; order Burkholderiales; family Nitrosomonadaceae; genus Nitrosospira. The sequence continues at coordinate 204,159 of CAWHQD010000030.1, read as the reverse complement.
CCAATTCATTGAAGAGGTAGCGGCAAGTATTGCCCGGCAACTGGAAGCCATGCCGCGCAAGGCAGTGATACGAGCCTCGCTCGAAAGCCGTGCCGCGCTGATTCAAGTACGGGATCTGGATGAAGCGTGTGCCGTCGCCAATCATATTGCACCGGAACATCTTGAATTGTCGGTGGATCATCCTGAAAAATGGGTGGAGAAAATCAGGCATGCTGGCGCAATCTTTCTGGGGCGCTACACGTCCGAAGCGCTCGGTGACTATTGTGCCGGCCCCAATCACGTGTTGCCTACCTCCCGTACCGCTCGCTTTTCATCGCCATTGGGCGTATACGATTTCCAGAAACGCAGCAGCATTATTCAAGTCTCGGAGCAGGGTTCGGCAAAACTAGGCGCAATTGCTTCCATTCTGGCTCATGGAGAAGGTTTGCAGGCGCACGCAATGTCGGCTGAATATCGATACAAGAAAAACGATTAGCTCCCTCCGCCGCCGTGAGCGGAGTAGCAAAGGGGAACGGCTCCTGTCGGTTCGCCTACTTCGCCGCTACACCCAATGAGGCAGGGAATGGCGTCACTGAATGATCTATGGCCCGATTCTGTTACCTGAAGAAACTCATCACATCAGGATCAGGTAATAACGCACCGCAAACCTGACTTGGCCAGCTCAGCCATGGTATAAAATAGCTTGTTATGCCCTCCCGTCCTGATCAGCTTATTCGCCCTGAAATTCTTGCGCTCTCCGCCTATCACGTACCGCCCGCCAGGGGGATGGTGAAGCTGGATGCGATGGAGAACCCCTATTCTCTGCCCGCTCCATTGTGTGAGGAAATCGCTCAACTGGCGGCTGATGCGCCCATTAATCGCTATCCCGATCCGAATGCTGCTTCCCTCAAGGCTGCGTTACGCGCAGCGCTCGCGATTCCGGATGGAATGGACATTATGCTGGGCAATGGTTCGGACGAGATTATCCAGATCATTGCTTTGGCATTTGCCAGGCCTGGCGCGGTTCTGATGAGTGTCGAACCGGCGTTTGTCATGTTCCGCATGATCGCCACTTTCACCGGGATGAGTTATGCAGGGGTGCCATTGAATCCTGATTTCTCGCTTGATGTAGACGCGATGCTGGCTGCCATTGCGCGGCACCAGCCGGCGGTAATTTTCGTCGCCTACCCAAATAACCCTACCGGCAACCTGTTTGACGCCGCTGGAATCTCACGTATTATTGACGCTGCGCCCGGCGTGGTTGTGGTGGATGAGGCGTACCATGCCTTCGCCGATGCGAGCTTCATGGGTAAGCTGGTGCAACACCCCAATCTGTTATTGATGCGCACGCTTTCCAAATCCGGGTTGGCCGGTTTAAGGCTGGGGCTTCTGGCGGGAAGGCCGGAGTGGTTGATACAGCTGGAAAAACTGCGTTTGCCGTATAATGTGGGGATTGTTACCCAACTGATCACCGAAAAGGTGTTACAGCATGGAGATGTCCTGCTACAGCAAGCTGCAGCGATCAAGATTGAACGAGCGGTGATGAGTGAGCGCCTCGCAACACTGGATGGTATTGAGGTTTTCCCGACAGATGCGAATTTTATTTTATTCCGCGTGAACCGGGAAAATAGCGCCGCTCAAGTATTTCAGGGACTTAAAGAGCGCGGCATATTGATAAAGAATCTCGACGGCTCGCACCCGTTACTGAAAAATTGCCTGCGTGTGACGGTGGGAACGCCCAGCGAAAACACGCAATTTTTAGAGGCGCTGCAAGCCTCGTTCAACTACCAAAACCATTAGATCAATTCCATGCGTCAGGCCCAAGTCAACCGCAATACGCTGGAAACCCAGATCAGCCTCAACGTCAGTCTGGACGGGACCGGAAAGGCAATACTGAACACGGGAGTGCCCTTTCTCGACCACATGCTGGACCAGGTTGCGCGCCACGGCATGATTGACCTGGAAATCGGTGCCAAGGGAGATTTGCACATCGATGCGCATCACACCGTGGAGGATATCGGCATCACCCTGGGGCAGGCATTCACGCAAGCCATCGGAGACAAGAAAGGGTTGCGCCGTTACGGTCATGCTTATGTGCCGCTGGATGAAGCGTTGTCGCGGGTGGTGGTGGATCTCTCCGGACGTCCGGGCATGGAATTCAATGTCGAGTTTGTACGGGCCCGGATCGGTGATTTCGATGTTGACTTGATCGCGGAGTTTTTCCGGGGTTTCGTCAATCACGCCATGGTTACATTGCACATCGACAACCTGTCCGGCGGCAACGCGCATCACCAGGCGGAAACTGTATTCAAGGCGTTTGGCCGTGCCTTACGCATGGCGATGGAAACCGACCCCCGCGCGAGCGGCATGATTCCGTCTACTAAAGGCTCTTTGTAGCTCTATCACTTCTCATCTGCGCGGTATGACTGATATTGCAATTGTTGACTACGGCATGGGTAACCTACGCTCGGTGTCCAAAGCGCTGGAGCATGTCGCCCCCGGCGCCCGCATCGCTGTTACCGAAGACCCCGAGGTGGTGCGGAGAGCCGGCCGCGTGGTGGTACCGGGCCAGGGCGCAATGCCGGACTGCCTGCGCGAACTGGAGATGCGCGGCTTGCGGGAAGCAGTGATAAATGCCGCAATGAGCAAGCCATTTCTCGGCATCTGCATCGGTCTGCAAATGCTGTTCGACAGTAGCGAGGAAGGCAATGTAGAAGGCCTCGGCATTGTACCCGGCAGGGTGCGGCGCTTTTTCTCTGCAGCAGGGACGAGCGTCAGTGGAACCGGGACTACGAATGGGCAGAGGTTCAAGGTGCCGCATATGGGCTGGAACGAGGTGCATCAATCTGCCGATCATCCCCTATGGAAAGGCATCCCGGGCAATGCGCGTTTTTATTTTGTGCACAGCTATTATGTTGAAAACGCCAACCCGTCGCAGGCAGCGGCATTCAGTCTTTACCCTTCTCCGTTTACCTGCGCGGTAGCAAAGGATAATATTTTTGCCGTCCAATTCCATCCGGAAAAAAGCCATAACGCAGGTTTGGCGCTGCTGAGAAACTTTGTGCAGTGGGAACCTGCTTAACGGCTTTATACGCGGATCCCGACATAATTCATAACTTTCATATCAAAATTCATTTCTGACAAAATGCTGATCATTCCTGCGATAGATCTGAAAGACGGTCACTGCGTACGTCTGAAACAAGGCGTGATGGAAAATGCCACTGTGTTTTCAGAAGATCCTGGCGCCATGGCCAGACATTGGCTGGAACAGGGCGCGCGGCGGCTACATCTGGTAGACCTCAACGGCGCATTTGCCGGCAAGCCGAAGAATGAACCCGCCATTCTCGATATTGTTGAGGCCCTCGGTGATGAAATTCCGACTCAGCTCGGCGGTGGCATACGCGATCTCGAGACCATCGAACGTTATCTCGACGATGGCATTACTTATATTATCATCGGCACCGCCGCGGTAAAGACACCGGGGTTCCTGCACGATGCCTGCAACGCTTTTCCCGGCCATATCATGGTGGGACTGGATGCGAAGGACGGCAAGGTAGCAGTTAACGGCTGGTCCAAGGTCACGGGGCACGACGTTGTGGACCTTGCGAAAAAATTTGAGGATTACGGCGTCGAAGCGATCATTTATACCGATATCGGACGCGACGGCATGCTGACCGGCGTCAACGTCCAGGCCACGATGGAACTTGCCAGGGCACTCACTATTCCTGTCATTGCCAGCGGCGGCGTCAGCAGCCTCGACGATGTCAAAGCACTATGCGAAATAGAATCGGAAGGCATAGCAGGCGCCATCACGGGAAGGGCAATTTACGAAGGAGCGCTGAACTTCAAGTTGGCACAGGCACTGGCCGATGAGTTGAGCACGAAAACCAGCCCTCGCGATATCGCCCATTTCTGATGAAATTTCCGACTGCCCGTTCGAAGGTAAATTACGTAAAATCGTTTTCCGATTTGTACCGTCTTTCTACAGCTCCGTTCTTTTACGGAAACGCCTTTACTCTCGTGGACACCTCTACAAACCCGGAAGGTGCAGGAAAGCTGATTGTCAACTGAGCAGTCAACCACGTCGCCCACCGAGGCTTCAAAGCCTAGCCACGCGCCAGACGGGCGCCGGTCAGTTAGCGATTTTTAAAGATATCTATGGGCCTTGCCAAGCGTATCATCCCCTGCCTGGACGTAACCAATGGACGTGTCGTCAAGGGTGTCAATTTCGTCGGGCTTAAGGATGCGGGCGACCCCATCGAGATATCACGTCGCTACGATGAACAGGGAGCCGATGAACTGACATTTCTTGACATCACCGCCAGCTCCGACAACCGCGACCTGATCCTGCACATCATTGAGGAAGTTGCTGCCCAGGTGTTTATTCCATTAACGGTCGGTGGCGGAGTCCGCAAGATAGAAGACGTGCGCAGACTCCTGAACGCGGGGGCCGATAAGGTAAGCATTAACACCTCGGCCGTGCAAAATCCTCAACTGGTGGCCGAAGCCGCTGGCCGCTATGGTTCTCAGTGCATTGTAGTGGCGATAGACGCAAAGCAGGTAGGGACCGGGTGGGAAGTATTTACCCATGGGGGACGCAAGGCTACCGGTCTGGATGTCATCGAGTGGGCAAAAAAGATGCAGTCCCTTGGCGCCGGCGAAATATTGCTTACCAGTATGGATAGAGATGGCACCCGCAATGGTTTTGACCTCGCGCTAACTCGCGCGGTATCGGATACTGTGGATGTGCCAGTCATCGCGAGTGGTGGCGTGGGCAATCTGGACCATTTAGTTGAGGGAATCATAGAAGGCCATGCTGACGCGGTATTGGCGGCGAGTATTTTTCACTTCGGGGAATACAGCGTACGCCAGGCTAAAGCGTATATGGCGCAACATGGCATTGAAGTACGATTGTAATAAAGACCCCCATAACCCGATCCTCAAGCATATCTATGTCCGATATTTGGCTCAACAAAATAAACTGGTCCGATGACGGCCTGGTGCAGGTAGTGACGCAAGAAGCCGCCAGCAATAAGGTACTGATGGTTGCCTGGATGAATCGCACAGCGCTGAAGCTCACCGTGCAAACCGGCGAGGCCCACTATTGGTCTCGCTCTCGCAAGAAACTCTGGCATAAGGGCGAAGAATCCGGGCACGTTCAGAAGGTCAAGGAAATCCGGCTGGATTGCGACGATGACGTCCTGCTGTTGCTGGTGGAACAAGTGGGCGGCATCTCGTGTCATACTGGTAGGCATAACTGTTTTTTTAATAAACTGGACGATGGTCAATGGGTAGTGGTGGAACCGGTAATCAAAAACCCTGAAGAGATATACAGTAAATGACCGATCCAGCTATTCTTGACCGCGTGACTGAAACCATTGAAGTTCGAAGGAGCGCCGATCCAGCCACGTCCTATGTGTCGAAGCTGCTGCACGATGGGCAGGATAAGATACTGAAAAAAATAGCGGAAGAGTCGGCGGAAGTTTTGCTGGCGTCGAAGGACGGTGATAAAGCCCATATCGTGAGTGAAATGACGGATCTGTGGTTTCACTGCCTGGTTTTACTGGCTCACCATAACCTGAGGCCAAACGATGTGCTGGATGAATTGCAACGCCGGGAGGGAATGTCAGGGCTAGATGAAAAGGCGGCCAGGAAAACAGGATAAAAATGGACAACTGTGTTTTTTGCAAGATCGCGCGGGGAGAAATCCCCAGCGAGAAAATATATGAGGACTCCGAGGTTTTTGCATTTCACGATATTCATCCTGTAGCGCCGGTACATTTCATGTTGATCCCTAAATTGCACATTGGCTCTCTGGCGGAGGTCGAAGACAAGCACCGCGGTTTACTGGGAGAGATGATGGTGCTGATACCCAGGCTGGCGAGGGAACAGGGTTGTACGGATGGCTTCCGCACCATTATCAATACAGGACGCGTGGGAGGGCAGGAGGTTTATCATTTGCATATTCATATCATAGGTGGCGGGGAACGCTTGCCTGTCATGATTCCTCGTCCGCGATAAAGGAGTAAAAAATGGGATCATTCAGCATTTGGCATTGGCTGATCGTTCTGCTGATTGTTGTTCTGGTATTCGGCACCAAGAAACTTCGCAATCTTGGCAGCGATCTGGGCGGTGCTGTAAAGGGCTTCAGGGAGGGCGTGAAAAGCGCTGATGACGAGGAGATAACTTCCGCTCATCAAACCGACGCGCGAATCGTCGACGCCGATGTCAAGGATAAAACTCAGGTAAAATCCTGAGGCTGCGAGTAAAAAGTGAAGCGTTCAGGTTGATTAGGGAAGAAACCTGATCGAAGGATCTCCAATCGCTGTTTCGCCGGCTGTTCCTGCAAATAATGTTCGATATCAGTTTCACAGAAATTCTCGTAATAGCAGCCGTGGCGCTGGTCGTCATCGGCCCTGAACGCCTTCCAAAGGTAGCAAGGACCTTGGGACATCTGTTTGGGCGAGCGCAGCGGTATGTCAACGACGTCAAGAACGATATCCAGCGAGAAATGGAACTGGAAGAACTGAAAAAATGGAAAACCTCTGTAGAGGGAGCGGGGCGTTCCATCGAAAATACCGTACGAACAGAAATAAACCAGTTCCAGGAAGCAATGGGGGGAGAAACAGAACCTTCCACCCCGGCGCCTTCTGCGCCATCTTCCGGAACTGCTACCGAAGCTGTTCCGCCACTTGATTCGCTACAGGATTCTTCCGCCACTCAAACCAGATCAGCCACCACACCCGTCCAGCCAGCATCAAGCCTCGACGCATCCGGAACAGAAGCACGCCGCGACTAATTCAGGGGCGGGATAACGTATACTTCGCTTACGCAAATCGGTGAGCCGACAAACCTCGCCGTCCAATTCCCGCTCCCTTTCGCAATATGAGTGCCGACGAAACTTTTATTTCGCATCTTGTGGAACTTCGCGCGCGGCTGATACGTGCATGTGGCGGGCTATTCCTGGGCTTTCTTCCCTGCGCCTATTACGCGCGGGAACTGTACTCCTTATTGGCACAGCCTCTGCTAGAGAAACTGCCGCAAGGCGGGCAGATGATCGCAACCGAAGTTGTCACACCTTTTTTTGTACCCATGAAAGTTGCCATGATGGCGGCTTTTATCATTACCTTGCCCCATACGCTCTATCAAATATGGGCGTTTGTCGCACCGGGATTGTATTCTCACGAAAAACGCCTGGTACTGCCCCTGGTATTCGCCAGCAGTTTCCTGTTCATTTGCGGTATGGCCTTTGCCTACTTTGCCGCGCTCCCGCTGGTGTTCGAATTCATCACCCATTTCGCGCCCCAGGGCGTAGCGGTCATGACGGATATCGGCCGGTACCTGGACTTTGTGCTGACTATGTTTATCGCCTTCGGTATAACTTTTGAAGTACCCATATTCGTCGTGATACTGGTCCGGGCAGGTATGGTGTCAATCGAGAAACTGAAGGCAGTACGCAGCTATGTACTCGTGGGCGCTTTCGTCGTAGGCGCGATATTCACACCGCCGGATGTCGTTTCTCAGTTCATGCTGGCTGTACCGCTTTATCTGCTCTACGAACTAGGGATAGTAGTTGCGGGACTTGTCGGCAAACCTGCCGCGTTACCGGTTTATCAGACAGCGGGCGAGGATATGAAGCATGAACCGGAAAAGGCTGAAACAGGAGAAAAGGAAAACGGCTGAAAAAACCATTTTCGCCGTTAGCTATATAAATATTTCGGAGCACCTTTAAATCCGGCAATTTCCACGTGCACCGAATTATTCTATCGCGTCCGGGTCATCATACTGTTCCTGAGGCAAGGGCTTGGGACGCTTGCCGACGTTGATCTTGATGGATTTTTCCGCCTGGTTGCGCTCTACCTTGATGGTGGCCGCTTCTCCCGGCAATAATGCCGCGATCAGATTAAGCATGCCAGATGAATCGGTAACTGCGCTTCCCTCTACCTCCACAATAATATCCCCCGGCTTTACCCCCGCCCGATCGGCAGGACCGCCTTTTAATACCCCGGCAATCAAGGCGCCCTTGGTGTTCGGCCGCTTGAAAGATTCGGCCAGTTCCGGTGTCAGGTCCTGAACTTCCACACCGATCCACCCGCGGGTTACGCCGCCCGTCTGAATGATCTGCTCCATTATCTGCTTGGCTACGCTGGCTGTGATGGCGAAGCCGATGCCGAGTGATCCGCCGGTGCGAGAGACTATTGCGGTATTGATGCCGATCAGATTGCCAGAGGCATCTACCAGCGCACCGCCGGAATTCCCCGGATTGATGGCAGCGTCCGTCTGGATGAAATTCTCAAAAGTGTTAATTCCCAGATGTGTCCGGCCGAGTGCACTGATAATACCCATGGTTACCGTTTGCCCGACTCCGAAGGGGTTTCCGATGGCAAGCACAATATCGCCGACCCGGGCATTATCGGAGTGGCCGAAGGTCATCGTCGGCAGGGATTCCATATCCACTCTCACAACTGCAAGGTCGGTCTCCGGATCGGAGCCGATGACGCTTGCTTTAACCTTTCTGCCATCCGCCAGCGCAATCTCGATTTCATCCGCGGCTTCTATCACATGATGATTGGTAAGAACATAGCCCTCGGGACTGACGATTACGCCGGAGCCAAGGCTTGAGGCACGCCGGCTCTGCGGTGGTTCGGACCGATCACCGAAGAACCGCCGAAACAAGGGATCCTCCATCAGCGGATGGGAAGATATCTTCACCTCCTTGCTTGTAAAAACGTTCACTACCGATGGCATGGCCTTTTGGGCGGCATCGCTGAAGCTGCCAGGCTTTTGCGCTTCCTGAGAGGTTCGATCGGAAACCGCTTCTTTTATGGTTACCATTGCCCCTTTGTGTTGCCAAGGCAAAAGTTCAGGCCGCAAGGTGGAAACGACAAACAATACCGCAAGGACTATTGTTGCCGTTTGCGCGAAAACCAGCCATAGTTTGTGCATTTTGGATACGGGCTTTGAGGTTAAAATGGTTTCAAATATAGACTGGACGAATTCAGATGCGAATGAATGAGCTCGAAACCTATTTGAACCAGCTTCTAGACATCGCCCACTTTCATGATTATTGCCCAAATGGGCTGCAAGTGGAAGGCCGAAGTGAGGTTTACCAACTAGTTAGCGGTGTAACGGCTTCTTTCGATTTCCTTCAGGCCGCGGTAGCGGCAGGTGCTGACGCAGTGCTGGTGCATCATGGTTATTTCTGGCGTGGGGAGGACCAGCGCATTGTCGGCATGAAGCACCGCCGTATTGCGCTATTGATGGCGCACAATGTCAGCCTGCTCTCCTACCATTTGCCACTGGACGCACACCCTGAATTTGGCAATAACATTCAACTGGCCCGCAGACTGAACTTCACTGAAACGAGCCGTTTTGGCGATCAAAACATTGCCATGCAGGGAACACTTCCGCCACAGCTTGCGAATCTGAAAGAACTGCGCATCAGTATCGAACGCGCCCTGTCTCGAACACCTCTCGTAGTCGGTGAAGATGAAAAGACGGTGAGGCGTGTAGCCTGGTGCACCGGCGGCGCTCAGGGTTATTTTGATGAGGCTGTCCAACTGGGGGTGGATGCGTTTATCACTGGTGAAATTTCCGAACAAAACGTCCATAGTGCCCGTGAATCAGGCGTTGCCTTTATTTCCGCAGGGCACCACGCCACCGAGCGGTATGGGGTACAGGCACTAGGGGAACACATCTCTCAAAAATTTGGCATTGCCCATCGGTTCATTGATATCGACAGCCCGGTATGAGGTTTCGTAATGGAACCTTCATCGCCTGTCTGGGAGCCGCAATTATCTGCCAGCATCGATCTTCCTGCTGGCCTGTTTGATTTATCACTCAAGAGTGGTATCAGTGGTACCAGAAAGAGTCTTGGCACTGGTGCTACCCGTATATGAAAGCCAGCGTTACAGTTATGGTAATAAAAATTCTAAAAAGTTACGAAGTGCACTCCTTGCCGGCAGGAGAAAACCGGGAGCGATCCGATGGCGTTTGCGCCTGCCGTAGCGGGTCGGACGGCCTGCTGGTTTCTGCCAATAGAAGGCAGGCAGAGCAGTTTCAGGCAGGCAAGAGCCCACTGATAGCGAAGCACAACGAATATCAAAAACGGAGTAAAGGAGAGACAAATGTTAGTGAAGCCTTGGCTGAGGCTGGTCACGCTGACGTGTGGGGCGCTATTGGCGGCCTCCTCGTACGCGAACTTTCCCAGCGTTCCCAAAGAGACGTACAAAGCGCTGAATCTGGAGCAGTCGGCCTCGCCCAAACAGCTGCATGAAGCGTTGGTAAAGCGTTACAAGGACCCGGCGCAAGGAGCCGGACGCGGGACTCTGGCCAAGTACTGGGAGCCGATTCCCATGAGCATGTACTTTGACCCGGCCTCTTTTTACAAGCCGCCGACCTCGATGAAGGAAGTAGCGGGTCGGGACGAATGCGTCAAATGCCACACCGACGAATCGCCGGTATGGGTCAATGCCTGGAAGAAGAGCACCCATGCCAACCTGGACAAGATCCGCAACCTGAAGCCTGAAGACCCGATCTACTACAAGAAAGCCAAGCTGGAAGACGTGGAGAAGAACCTGCGCTCCATGAACCGGCTGGGGGCCAATGAAAAGCTCAAGGAAGTCGGCTGCATCGACTGCCACGTCGACATCAACGCCAAGGGCAAGGCCGACCACATGAAGGACCTGCGCATGCCCACGGCGGACGTATGCGGCGTGTGTCACCTGCAGGAATTTGCCGAGCGCGAATCCGAGCGCGACACGCTTATCTGGCCGAACAAGCAATGGCCGCAGGGACGTCCCTCGCATGCACTGGACTGGAAGGCCAACGTGGAAGTTGCCGTGTTTGCCTCCATGCCGCAACGCGAGATTGCCGAAGGCTGCAGCATGTGCCACACCAACCAGAACAAGTGCGACTCCTGCCACACCCGGCATGAATTCTCCGCGGCCGAATCACGCCAGCCGGAGACCTGCGCCACCTGTCACAGCGGGGTAGACCACAACAACTGGGAAGCCTACTCCATGAGCAAGCACGGCAAGACCGTGGCCATCATGGGCAACAAGTGGAACTGGAACGTACCGCTGAAGGACGCCTACGCCAAAGGCGGGCAGACTGCCCCGACCTGCCAGGGCTGCCACTTCGAATATGAAGGCAAATACAGCCACAACGTCGTGAGGAAGATACGCTGGGCCAACTATCCTGCGGTACCGGGCATCGCCGAGAACATCGACAGCGAATGGTCGGAAGCGCGTCTGGATTCCTGGGTCAAGACCTGTACCCAGTGCCACTCCGAGCGTTTTGCCCGCTCCTACCTGGAATTCATGGACAAGGGCACCTTGCACGGCCTGGCCAAATACAAGGAAGCGCACGCGGTTGCCGAGAAGCTCTACAAGGAAGGCATGCTGACCGGGCAAAAGACCAACCGTCCGGCCCCGCTGGCGCCTGACAAGGAAATGTTTGCCGGCTTCACCCAGCTCTACTGGTCCAAGGACAACAACCCGGCCGCCATCGAGCTCAAGGTGCTGGAAATGGGAGAGAACAACCTGCCCAAACTGCACGTAGGCCTGGCCCACGTCAACCCGGGCGGCTGGACCTACACCGAAGGCTGGGGCCCGATGAACCGCGACTACGTCGAAGTCATGGATGAGAACACCAAGATGCGTGAAATGGCGGCCCTGCAGGCACGGGTGGCCAAGATGGAATCGAAGCGCAGTTCGAGCCTCTTCGACCTGAACAGCACCGGTGAGAAGATCTCGCTTGGCGGCCTGGGTGGCGGCATGCTCCTGGCCGGCACGCTCGCCCTGGCAGGCTGGCGCCGGCGCGAGAAGAACGATCGCTCCTAAAGGTTCGATATAAGCTTGATCGCCTCGACCTCAAGCCGCGCCCCCACCCCCGGGGCGCGGCGCAGCAGCAAACTCCTCCCCTCACTGGGCATCCTGCTGGTGACGGGAGGAATTCTTTTGCTCCTCTGGTTTGCCTGGCTCTGGTTCAATCCCGGCCCCGCCCCCTACCGCTACCAGCTGGTGGAAGAAGGCGACGTGGACAAATTCAGCCAGCTGGGACTGGCCGCCTGGCCCGACCTCAAGCTGGCCAAATATGAAGTCTATGCCGAAGGTGTCGACCAGCCCCTGGCCGTCACCCATATCGCAAGACAGGGGACGGGCTCACCCGTCCTGCTGGACTGGGAAAACCGCACCAGCGAACTGCTGCTCACCACCGACAGCAAGATCAGTGAACTGACCGCGCTGTCCGCCGCCATCAACAAGTATGCCGCCAAGGACGCCATCGTCCTGGCCTGGTGGGACACCTCGCGCCAGATCAAGCTTCTGGCCGGGCGCGACACCCTGTTCACCCAGCGGGTGGGCGAACCGCTGATCGTGCCCGCCCACTGGCAGGATCAAATGGACGCCATCCGGCACTACGAGAACGAATTCTGGGATGCGAGCTGCCTCCGCCGAGGAGCAGCGCAAGTTCCAGCGCTTCGCCGACGCCCTCCTGGCCGAGCCGCAGGAAGGGGCTGCCATCCTGCGCGAGCTTGCCGGCATGGATGGCGCGGGCAAGGGGGACAAGACTCCGCGCGAAGCCTATATCGCCATCCACGTCACCGACCTCTACAAACTGGGGCTCATGCGCCCGGCGCAATTTGACATGGCCTACAAGAACTTCCCCATGGAAGGCAACATGCACGGCATGATAGGCTACCTCAAGAGCTGGATGCAGGAGAACGGCTTCAAGACCCACACCCTGCAGTCCCTCTCCGACAAGATGGTGCGCGGCTACTTCCTGCGCGATGCCAAAAGCAGCAACAGCCTGATTGCCCAGATGCTGCCCTTCACCGAATCCCAGCCGCTGGATCTGACCGCCGTGCAGCTCATCTACCAGCAGGGCGGCTACTGGGTCTACCAGATCCCGCCCGCAGGCGGCGCGCCATCCTCTGACGCCACCCCGTCCCCGGCCGCGGCCCCATCGTCGCCTGGCGCCGAGCCTGCCGAGGGCAACTGATCCAGTCCGGGCCAGTCCCACCGGGCTCACCCCATCCCGCAACCCCCCAAACACTCCGCAACCCGCAACCGCTCCCGCCAGGACCGGCAGCGGTACCAGTGGTACCAGAAAGAGTCATGGTACTGGTGCTACCCGTTTATATAAACCGGAGATACAGTATGGGAATAACAGGTTTGCTGTAACATCCCGTTTCAATGCGGTTTGCTGTACCATCGCATTGCCATGAGCCTTTCCATGGGCTTTGCTGGCGCATCACGCACCCATAACGATAACGATACAAACGGATATAAACGGATATACTTGCCCGAAAGAAAAAAGGAGAAACCATGAGCCATCGCATAACATTAGCCTTAGCCGCAGCAGCCATGCTTGCGGTCATGTGCGGCACCGCGTCCGCCCAATCGTATGAAGGCCGCAAGAAATGCAGTTCCTGTCACAAGAGCCAGGCCGAATCATGGGGAGACACGGCGCACGCCAAGGCCATGGACTCCCTGAAGCCCAACACCAAGGCCGAGGCCAAGAAGAAGGCCAAGCTCGATCCGGCCAAGGACTACACCAAGGACAAGGACTGCGTGGGCTGTCACGTCGACGGCTGGGGCAAGGAAGGCGGCTACACCATCGAGGACCCGAGCAAGTTCACAACCGGGGTGGGCTGCGAATCCTGCCATGGTCCCGGCTCCAAGTATCGCGGCATCCACCGCAAGGCCGGGGCGGCGTATGAGAAGTCGAAGAAGACCGCACCGCGCCAGACACTGGCTGACGCCGGCCAGGACTTCAGCTTTGAAGAAAGCTGCAACGCCTGCCACCTGAACTACGAAGGCAGCCCGTGGAAGGGCGCGAAGAAGCCCTACACCCCCTTCACCCCCGCGGTGGACAAGAAATACACCTTCGACTTTGACAAGTACGTCAAGGACACCAAGGCCATGCACGAGCACTACAAGCTGGACGGCACCTTCACCGGTGATCCGAAGTTCAAGTACCATGACGACTTCCAGTCCAAGGCGAAAGTCGGCGAGAAAGGCTCGGAGGACTAATGGCGGGAATCAAGGCGGGCGGCACCCTGCTCACAGGTGCGGTACTGGGGATAGTCATGGTGGCGGTGGTGTTCGGCGGCGAGGCCGCCGTCTCCACCACGGAATTCTGCACCAGTTGTCATTCCATGACCTATCCTGCGGAGGAGTTGCGAAGCTCATCGCACTATGGGGCGCTTGGGGCCAACCCCGGCTGCAAGGACTGCCACATACCGCAGGGCTTCAAGAACTTCCACCTGGCGGTGGCGACCCATGTGGTGGACGGGGCGCGCGAGTTGTACATGGAGTTTGCCGAGGACTATTCCACGCTTGAGAAATTCAACGAGCGCAGGCTCATCATGGCGCACGATGCGCGCATGAACCTGAAGAAGTGGGATAGCCGCACCTGCCGCGAATGTCACAAGAATCCGCAGCCGCCGGGCGCGGACGCCAAGGCCGCGCACAAGAAGATGGAGACCGAAGGGGCCACCTGCATCGACTGCCACCAGAACCTGGTGCACAAGGAAGCCCCGGAAACAGACCTCAACGAGAGCATCAAGCAGGGTAAAATGGTGCTCAAGCCGGAAAAGAAGGATGACGATGAGGACGAAGACGAGGATGAGGAGGAGTAATCCGGTTCCTTCCTGAAAGCGGTCGAATTAGCGCCACCCTCATTATGCAACGTGAGGGTGGTATTTCAGTACCAAGTGACAGGTTTACGTTAGCTCTCCGAATATGCCAAAATCAGGCATTCGTCTGGAACCGAAATCCTGCGCGCCTATGCGCCGTCACGAAAGAATATGGCAATTCCAATTGAACTTGACCACAGCAGCCACCAGTCGCTGCAAGGCCAGCTTTTCGAGCAACTACGGCACCTCATCCTTGATGGGAAGCTGAAACCGGGCACTCTTATCCCGGCTAGCCGAGTACTCGCGGAGCAACTGGGTATTTCCCGAAATACCGTTTTGCTCGTTTATGACCGTCTGATTGCTGAAGGCTACCTGCAAGCCCGAAAAGCAATTGGAACATTCGTAAATCTCGAGCTACCCGAAACTTGCCTGGCTGCAACTCGCAGAACCGCTTCATCCGTCCCTGTTCGTGGAGAGACGGTAAAACGCCCTGCTATCCCCTTTATCGGTCAAACACCGGCTACAAACCACGCCCAACACGTAGACTTTGATTTTTGTCCGGACCGGATCGGCTTCGATTTATTTCCCCACAAGATATGGCGCCGGTTTATTAACAGAACATTTACCTCGGCCAGTACACAGTTTACGGAATGTTGTGATCCAGCTGGATTGTCCCAGTTGCGGGAGGTGATTGCCGATCACCTTGGGGTGGCGCGCGGAATCAGCGTTTCTTCTGACCAGATAATTATTACAGGCGGCTCTCAGGAGGGATTGAATCTGGCAGCCCGGCTACTGGTGAAAGAAGGAACATTGGTCGCTACGGAAAACCCCTGTTACCACGGCGCCAAGGCTCTTTTTGAAAGCTATTATGCGAAACTGATTCAGGTGCCTGTAGATGAAGCGGGACTGGATGTAGAGCAATTGCCCAGAGATGGCGTGGCATTGCTCTATGTCACCCCTTCTCATCAGTTTCCCCTTGGCTTTACGCTACCAATTGAGCGCAGGTTGAAACTCCTGGATTGGGCGCGCCGTTGTGGCGCGCTTATTATAGAGGATGACTACGACTCGGATTTCCGATACCGCGGTTCACCGCTGACAGCGCTAATGGGCCTTGATGATCATGGTTGTGTAATGTATTTGGGAACATTCTCCAAATCCATGGGCGCTGGTCTGCGTCTGGGCTATCTGGTTGTGCCCAAGGCGTTGATTCCTGCGGCACGCTCGGCCAAGGCGCTGCTCAATAGTGGAAATGCATGGCTGGATCAGGCAACAATGGCCGAATTTATCCGGAGTGGCGCTTATGGCAATCACTTGCGGCGCATGCGTAATATCTATTCCAAGCGTCATGATTGCCTCATAGAAGCGTTACGTGAACATTTCGGCCCAGTCCGGCTTTCGGGGTTGGAGAGCGGCCTGCATCTCGCCTGGCATCTGCCGGATAACTATCCTGATGCGTCCGAGCTTCAAGCGATTGCATTGCGCCACGGGGTGGGCATTTATTCTATTGGGTCCGGCACCACCTATGCTTATGGGAAATGCGGCTATAGCGCACGTACTCTCGTGCTTGGTTTTTCTTCCCTTAACGAGTACCAGATCCGAGCTGGCATTCGACGAATGGCTGATGCATTTGCACGCCTGCCCGCATATTCCATGCGTTCGGAAGTGGATGCGAACGTCACGCTGACACCAATCCCAATCTTCTAGCGAAGGTTGTTTGCCTTTAATCCAGCTAATCTCCAGGACTTATCCAGTTCAATAGTAAGCCAGTTGTTAGCCTGCCCGTCTTTTTCGCCGGTGTCTTCAGTTCCTGAAAGCGCTTGAGAAAAGGCAGAGAAGTGTAACTCTTGGGCTTGCGGCTTTGGCTAACTGACAGGCACAAAAAAACACCGATCCACCTTTCCGTCGGGTGACGGTGGCGGACCGGTGTCATGCCTTGGGGAGCCCCGGGCCCGTTCCCGTGGAGGAGCGGGCCCGGGAGCTTCCTGTGCTACAGCTTGGTGAAGACCGGTATGACTGCACCGGCTATGCTGTTGATGTTGCGATCGCCAGCATCGTTCCAGGTCATGAGCAATCCGCCAAAGCGGCTTTCCGGGTCACCCAGGAGCGCCATCAGCCGTTGTACTTCCCAGAGCGCGTCTTTCGCTTCCATCTTGACTTCGCGCGTCTCGCCCGGCTGGATCGGCGTGTCGTTGTCAAACGACAGGCCGGTGGCCACGAGTTCCTTCGGGTAGCCGCGGTCCATGTGCTTCAAGCCAACCTTGTTGATGAACCGCACCCCGGCCGTGGTGAATTCGCCTATGCGATAGGCGGAGTCGCCGCTGTTGGTGACCATCATGGTCACGCGCAGCGCCCGTCCCGGCACGTCGTAGTTGGCGTGCGTCACCCTGATGGCGATGGGGTTGGGTTTCACCGGCAGCGGTGCTACCTTGGATTCCCCAGCCTGGATGGGCACGGTGTAGGGATGCTTGTTTTCCGTGTAGCGGTAGCCCCCCCATACCATGCCAAGGGTGAGAATCAGCACTACCCAGGCAACCTTCTTGTCCATGGGGTCGAGCAGCAGTTCATCACCGTAGGCCAGCAATACCCGGCTCCTGGGCAGGAACATGGGCCGGGCAACGTAGTAGCCTATCCAGAAGATGCCCACCGCCATCCACAGGGCGTGCCAGAAGACGCCGTTGGCGAAGTTGAAGGTCTCGGTATCAATGGTCTCGCCGGTCAGCAGTTTGATGGGGTTGGTGAAGTCGTCCCAGCTGCCGGTGATGTTCATCCAGGCCGCAGGGCCTGCAATCGGGCCTGCATCCTTGATGTTGACCATGGCGTGCATGTGGTGGCGACCCGGTATGCGCGCCTTGAGCTTGACTTCAAAGGCGTAGTCGCGTCCGATCTCAAGCGGTCCCGAGATCATGGTCGGCTCGCCGTTCAGCTTGGTGGACAGACGCACGAACACCGGGCTTGGGCTGCCTACGTTGAAGAAGGCGCGACCCGGTTTGCCCACCGCCCGCGGCCAGTCCTCGGCCAGGTGGAATTTGCCGGTCATGCTGGCAAAGTCGTTGACCTTGGTGGTCTCGGGACCCCATTTCATGTCGTACCACTGGATGGTCCGCATGCGCAGGAAGGGTTCCTGCGAACGCTCGCCGTGGGCCACTGCGGGCGAGATGTCCAGCACCAGGGTCATGGCCAGGGTGGCCATGCCGTAGAGCCCAAGCACGCCCAGTTTGATCAGGTTCTTTGCTTTCATTTATTTGATCCCCTCTGGAAAGCCTTCTTCGCCAAAGGCGGTGACGTCGTTTTTCATGGTGACTCGGCCGCGCGCGCCCTTCACGTAGAAGAAGGCGGTGCAGTAGAGTTTGCCAAAGTACCACCAGACGGAGAACATCAGCATGGAGACGAAGGCGGCAAAGAACGAGGCAATGACCGTGGTGTGACCGCCAAAGGTTCTGAGCGACCCTTGTTCGATCAGCCGTACGTACTCGGGCGTGCCGGTGCGCACATACAGGAAGCCGGTGTAGTCGGCAACCGAGAGCAGTACGCCTTCAGCCACCAGCGGCAGGTGGGTCGGGCCGAAGATGGGCCAGTTGCCAGGGTAGAACAAGAGGCCAAAGGCGCCCCCGCCTACCAGGGCGGTGATCATCCAGTTGCGCGTGAGCAGCATGACCGTGTCCATGACGAGCGCGCCAGGTATCATGGTGGAGGGGAAGACGAAGCTGATGGGGTAGTGCGACCACCAGTAGAAGCCCCAGAACCGGGTCAGCCATTCACCTGTCAACAGGCACACGATGCAAAGGGTGGCGCCAAAGGGCAGGCGGTAGTTCACCCACAGGTAGTACATGATGGCGGCGCAGTAGGTGATGCCTACGATCGGTGTTACCACCGGCCACCATTGACGGTCTTTCCAGTCCAGCCAGAAGTCCCAGTCCCCCGCCAGCAGCATGAAGTGCATGTGGTAGGTTCCAACCAAAAGGATGCATAGAATCGGGAAATACACCGCGTCTATCATCCTTGACATCTTTACTGCTTCGGGCGGCATTTTGGCCGCCTTGAGTATTTCATCTGTTCTGCTCATCGCACCCTCCCCTCAAGTATGTCTACGATCCTGAAACATGAATAATGTGTCGGCGCTGCTGTTGTCTTTCGCTTGTGCTGCATTGTTGTCTCTCCGCCTCTTGGGCCTGGCCGTGCCGCACCTGCGCTGTCGCTTTTTTGTTCTGCTTATCCGCTCCGTTCGCTGAACCTCTGGCGATCGGCGCGGTCTGTGCAGTAGGACGCCTTTTTTACGCTGGTGCTGTCCGGGTCGTGCCCGGGTTGCGCTTTTCGTACCCCCGTGCCCCGCCTGGGTCAGCCGGGGTGCGATGGTCTTCCTGGGTCTGCAGTGCGGCCGCTCCTCTCCGGGTTGCGGGAGCGGGGCGGCCGTCAGTCAGTTTGTTTCAGCTTCAGCCTTTGTTTCAGCTTCAGTCTTTAACCAGACGGCCGGGATTTCCCGGCCGTCTGATGTTTCCGCTTCTACCGGTTACGGTACGATCCGGTTGTTGAGGATGACTTTGCTCTGGCCGTTCCAGACGACGTCCGTCAGGTTGGAGTAGCGGGTGATGATCTGCGCCGCAATTCCACCTGCAAAGAGTCCGGACCAGCCCAGGATCACGAAGCCCCAGTGCAGCGGTGCGCTGAAGAGTTCTTCCATGAACCAGAAGGCATGACCCCATTCGTTCAGGCCTACGTTCGGCAGGATCATGAGCGGACCGGCAATGGCCATGACCAGCGGGAACGAGGTGCCCCGGGAGTACAGCGGCAGACGGGTCATGGCGTACAGGTAGCTTGCCACGCCGCAGACGATGTACATCGGGAAGGAGCCATAGAACACCACTACGTGGCTCGGGGTGAAGCTGGTGTCGCGGATGATTACCTGGTGCCAGGAGGCGTCTTGCTCGGTGAAGAAGCTGCCGCCCCAGTAAACGCCAAACAGGTACACGCCCAGCCACATCATCCAGTAAAAGTAACGCTTGATTTCAAGCTTGGGATCCAGATTGTCCAGGTTGGTGTCGCGTGTCTTCCAGATCCAGCCCCAGGTGACCAGGGCAAAGAGCGGCATGACGGTCATGTGCACGCGCCATAATCCCATCCAGACTTTCTCGAATTCCGGTTCCATCGAGTCCATGCCGTGCGAATAGGCAAAGGTCCGTTGATACCAGATCCAGAAACACGCTACCGCCAGCATCGTGATCAGTCCAAACTTGTACCACCTCGAGTCGTACCACTGCGACATGTCGTAGTCGCGACCTCCGGACTTCGCCTGGCTTGACGTTCCTAGTGTTGTTGCCATTGTTTTTTCTCCTACTATGCGTTAATCGAGTACTGCGCCCCACCAGCGAATCATCTCCTCCCTTCAATCCACCGGCAGAAGCTTCGCCAATCTGTGCTGCTGAAATGCTGATTTTGTGATACTAAATTGTTGGTGTTGGTACTATCAATATCGTTGCCACCAGTACCGCTGGTACCACCAATATTGTTCTTACCAGTACTTTACATACCCACAACCCCGTAAAGACTATCCCTGAAGATTCTTCAAGTCAAGCAGTTTGTCAGGCAACGCAGTAAGAGCAATTTCCATGCCAAACGCACCTCTTCCAGGACTATTCGGCATTCCCGCAAATGGGAATTCTTTAACTCGTTGACCTATTACTTATTCCACACGAAAAGTTGCCAATTGAATCCCGCTTTTTGTAAAGGTCATATTGATTTACCACGTCCACAGTGAGAGCAGGCAAAGCTGATTTGGAGGATTATCTACCCCCGCCGTGTCGCCATTTCATCCATGTCATGGAACGCGGGTTCACCGATTGGTCTTGTTTGAATATACTGGTGGTTTTGATTGGAGATCAACTTTAATCGAACAAAACGGTAAAATTCGGCAGAAAATACCTTTATGAAAACCATCGCCTGCAAATCCGGTGCTCATTAGCCTACCTGCTGGGTCAATTTATCGCGGCCGTTTCGCTCCATCTCCGACTGGACCGCTGCACTTCGGCTCTCTTGTCGCTGCAGTAGGAAGCTATCTGGAGGCGAAATCGAACCATGGAGAATGGCTGGTAAGGATCGAGAATCTCGATCCCTTGCGTGAAGTTCCGGGCGCCTCAAGAGAAATCCTGAAAACGCTTGATGCGCTGGGAATGGAATGGGATGGCGAGGTAATCTACCAAAACCAGCGGCACAATGCCTATCGGACTGCGCTTGCCATAATTGAAAGACAGAACCTGGTTTATCGCTGCAGTTGTAGCCGTAAAGAAATCGCCGACTCTGCACCCATGGGAATAGATGGTGCCGTTTATCCCGGCACCTGCCGTGAGCGCTCCTTCTCGGAAGGATATACGGGAGCATGGCGGATAAAAACCGATAACACGCTGATCGAATTCAACGACGCGTTTCTGGGTCCCGTCCGACAGCGTTTGGAGAACGATATCGGCGATTTCGTGCTGCGCCGGGCCGACGGCATCTATGCGTATCAATTGGCAGTGGTGGTGGATGATGCCGAGCAAGGAGTGAGCCATGTGGTACGCGGTGAAGATCTGCTGAATTCCACACCTCGCCAGATATACCTTCAGCGGCTGCTGCATTACCCGACCCCATCCTATTTGCATCTTCCGGTGGTGGTGAACGCCCAGGGTGAGAAACTCAGCAAACAGAACCGCGCTGCGCCTGTTAATGCTTCTGATGCGGTGCCGCAATTGATGAGGGCAATACGTTTTCTGGGTCAAAGCCCGCCTGCCGAATTGATGGAAAGCGATGTCGCTTCATTTTGGATGTGGGCAACGAAGAATTGGAAGCCCCGGATGATTCCTCGAACAATGATGATGAAAACGTGCTGACAGTGCCGCTTCAAACGAAAATGCAAGTCTCATTCAAAACATTCATGCTACGCTGCTCCCCCCATTACTAATCCAGGTAAGATGAGGGTGGGGAAGTGTCATATCGCCACCAGAAGCGTGACGGAACGAAGAAGCCTCTGCTGAAATCTCGAAAGGGATGCTTATCATTGGCGGGATGACAGATTCAACCTGCATTACGAAGGAGAAAACGTGCCCTTTCTGCCATTTTACCTACCCAGGCATAAGCAACTGAAAATCGTCATCGTGGGTGGCGGTTACGCGGGCATCGCGGCATTGGTAACGCTTTTACGCCACATGCCGGAGGCCCGCATCACGATAGTCGATCCAAGATCACATCACCTCAAGATCACGCATTTACACGAAACCTTCCGGTATCCGCTGGATGACTTCCTGATATCGTTTTCTACTCTGGAAAATCGTTTTGGCTGTCGTCACGTCCGTGCTGAGCCGTTGCTGGACGACTCTACGCTCTGGCAATGCCAGAATGACAAGTTTCTAACCGTCAATGATGAAATTCTGGAATTTGATTACCTTCTGATCGCGTCTGGCTCACCCATAGCCCAAATGGGCAAATCGCAAAACATTTTCGATCTGCAAGATTTCATGACCACTGCGGGTTCCGATTTGCTGAATCGTGGCTTCGACGCGTGTAAAAAAAGCGAACGGATCATTTCGGTAATAGGCGGGGGCGCAACCGGTATTCAATTTCTTTTTGAAATTGCTCATTTTCTCCGGCGTCAGAAAATTGATGCCAAATTGCGCTTGATTCATGGAGAAGACCGCGTACTTAAACAGTTTGCCGCAGATTTCTCGGCCTATACCCAGGCGCGCATGGCTGATCTGGATATTGATTTCTACCCTAATACCCGCTACCGGGGCCAGGAAGCGGGTAATATCCTGTTGGAAGAAAGTGAAACGCGCGTTCGGTTCAGCCTGCCTTCCGCGATCTCATTCCTGTTCCTCGGTAGAAAGCCTGACGCGCTACGTTCCGCGAACGCTTTCGGGCAGGTGATGGTAGAGCGGAAGCCCTTACAGAATATCTTTACCGCGGGCGACTGCTCCATCTATGATTCTTCCGGTTCCAATACCATGACAGCGCAATCCGCTGTGCGCAAGGGAATGTTGGCGGCGAGAAATATTTTGCGGCACTCGGGCGCAATCAAATTGCTGGAACCCTACTTTCATCGCGATTTAGGCTACGTGGTCAGTCTTGGGCCTGCGGATGCAGTAGGTTGGCTTGCACTGGAAGGTAATGTGGTTGGGGGCATGCCGGCACTGCTGATCAAGGAACTAGTGGAGGCTCAGTATGATTTATTGCTGACGGGAATCGATACCTATCTGGTTTGAATTTCCTGAAGCGAAGATTATGCCCCGGTCCGTCTCACGACGTAGCTCAAGTGGCAGTCGCAGGCAGCATTTTTTTGAGGAAGATTTTAACGTCTTGGCAGGATGGACGATATAACCATACCTTGCCGAAACCATCTTTCAATTACATATTCGTAAAATTCCTGATTTCGCACTCGCGGCGCATACAGTGGCCAACGCTTTTCCTTTCTCGGTCAAGAGGACGTGACCGAGATCAAGCCGATTTTTCGCTTCCTGCAGGAATTGTATTTTTGTCGGTTTGCCAAAATAAAACAGGCGAGTATGTTTACCGAATTTTCCTTTGACATATCCAATTATGTCAAAAGATACCAGGCCGACCGCCTCCAGGTGTTTTAATGCTGCAAGGTCAATGCCGTGCTTTGCATAAACCGGGTGTTCTACGTCATAAATCAATGGCAGCGGCTCACCCTGAACCCATACAAACTGACAGAGAGATTCAAAAAGCGCAGCGTCTTCCTCATCAAGAAGGAACTCGTCAATCTCCTTCTTTGGCATATTTGGAAATTGGGATTAACCCGCTCATTTTTCCAGATTCAAATGCTGGATCTCCTGGAGCATCCATCCAGATTCAGGAATCACTCCTTATTTATATTTACGACCGCGACGCGAAAGCTCTTGATCCAGTTCTTCCAGAAAACTTATATTTTTCTTTCGCTGCTTCTCACCCCTATACCAGGAAAAGCAGGCAAGAACCCCAAGTACGATCAAGAGCGCATTCGATACATTTGGCCCGCCGAAGAAAATGTCGGTAAGCCCGGAGAGAAACGCAAAAGCACCCATATACCCTGTCCAATTCAAGAACTTATTTCCCCACGTAGGCTCCTCCCGTTGGTCGCGCCATGATTGAAGCTTCTCGCGAATCGAAACAAGTTCGTTGTCAGTCCAATTTGTTAAATCCATCCAAATGACCCCATCTCAACCAAAAGGAATATTACTCAGTACCGCTTGACATTGATTATAATCTTATCAGGCATAAAAAAGCCGGGTTAGCCCGGCTCTTTTTAATTCCCGCGATTCGCAAATGCTTAAGTATCGGCTTTTCCGCCTCCACTCGCAACTGCCTGCTCGGGACGATCCATTAACTCGACCAGAGCCATGGGCGCGTTATCACCCTTTCGAAAGCCGAATTTAAGAATACGCAAGTAACCGCCATTTCGCGTCTGATAACGGGGACCAAGCTCGGCAAATAACTTGCCCACCATATCGCGGTCGCGCAAACGGTCAAATGCCAACCGTCTATTCGCGAGCGAAGGCTTTTTGCCTAACGTTATCATTGGCTCAATTACGCGGCGCAACTCCTTTGCTTTGGGCAGCGTAGTTTTAATAACCTCGTGCCGCAATAGCGAGTTAGTCATATTACGCAGCATTGCCAGCCGGTGGCTGCTCGTGCGATTCAGTTTCCTTAACCCATTATGGTGCCGCATGACTTGTTTCCTTTTTACCTTTATCAAGATTGGAAGGCGGCCAGCTTTCCAGCTTCATGCCCAGAGTCAGCCCGCGCGAGGCCAATACTTCCTTGATTTCGTTTAAAGACTTCCTGCCCAGATTCGGGGTTTTCAGCAGTTCGGTTTCAGTACGCTGAATCAAGTCGCCGATATAGTAAATATTCTCCGCCTTCAGGCAATTGGCAGAACGTACAGTAAGTTCAAGATCATCCACTGGCCGCAATAACACAGGATCAATCTGAGGCAATTTTGGCTGTTCTACTGGTAAAGGCGTACCCTTGAGGTCAGCAAATACGGAAAGCTGCTCCACCAATACCTTCGCAGCATAGCGAATCGCTTCCTCCGGATCGACAACTCCATTGGTCTCAATATCCATGATCAATTTGTCAAGGTCGGTACGCTGTTCAACCCGGGCGCTTTCCACCGCATAGCTTACACGCCGCACGGGACTGAAGGAAGCATCCAGCAGAATGCTGCCGATGGTACGGCCTTCGTTTGCCAGTTGCCGCACCGTTCCAGGAACATAACCGCGCCCCAGCTCCACCTTGATTTGCATATCCAGCTTTCCACCGGCGGTAAGATGCGCCACAATATGATCTGGATTAATGATCTCCACATCGTGCCCAGCTTCGATATCACTCGCGGTGACCGTGCCTTCGCCTTTCTTTTTAAGAATCAAAGTGGCCTCGGTACGGTTATGCAGTTTCAAAACAATACCCTTGAGATTAAGCAGGATATCGACGACATCCTCCTGCACGCCGTCCAGAGCGGAATATTCATGCACCACACCGCTAATCTGGACTTCAGTCGGTGCGAATCCCGGCATTGACGATAGCAGAATCCGGCGCAACGCGTTTCCCAAGGTGTGCCCATAGCCGCGTTCAAACGGTTCCATGGTGATTTTGGCGTGCAGCGGAGAAATATTCTGAACGTCGATAATGCGCGGCGTAAGAAAAGTGTTACTTGGCATAGCCTGATCCTTTTGCGGAAAGCTTGGCAGTTGATTACTTGGAATACAGTTCAATGACTAACGATTCATTGATACTCGAGGGCAAATCGGACCTCTCCGGCTTGACCTTGAAGGTGCCTTTCATGGCTTTGACATCCACCTCTATCCATTCCGGAAATGTCCGCTGCTCAGCAGCTTCCACCGCGGCTTTTATCCGCAAGTGGTTTTTAGCTTTTTCGGTCACCTCTATTACATCCCCCGGCTTAACCTGATAGGAAGGAATATTGACCCTGCGTCCATTTACCATGACAGCGTTATGACGCACGATTTGACGCGCTTCTGAACGCGATGCGCCAAAACCCATACGATATGAAACGGTATCCAGGCGGCATTCCAGCAATTGAAGCAAATTCTCACCCGTGATGCCCCGCTGCCTGTCAGCCAGCTCGTAATTATTGCGGAATTGACGCTCCAATATCCCGTATATCCGGCGCAGCTTCTGCTTCTCGCGGAGCTGTACCCCATAATCGGACAGTCTCGCGCTTTTTTGACCATGTTGACCGGGAGCATAATTCCTGCGCTCAATCGCGCACTTGTCGGTGAAACACTTTTCACCTTTCAGGAACAACTTCTCTCCTTCGCGTCGACACTGGCGACATTTAGGATCAAGATTTCTAGCCACTATCTACTCCTTAAATACGGCGTTTCTTCGGAGGACGGCAGCCATTATGCGGAACTGGCGTCACATCCGAAATACTGGTAATTTTAAAACCCGCTGCGTTCAATGCACGGACTGCGGATTCACGTCCTGGACCGGGACCTTTGATACGCACCTCCAAATTCTTTACCCCGCATTCCTGCGCAACCTTGCTGGCTTGCTCAGCCGCTACCTGGGCAGCAAAGGGAGTGCTTTTACGTGATCCCTTGAAACCAGCACCTCCGGAGGTCGCCCATGATAGGGCGTTACCCTGACGGTCTGTGATGGTCACGATCGTGTTATTGAATGAGGCGTGAACGTGCGCGATACCTTCCGCCACGTTCTTCTTGACTTTCTTGCGTACCCGTGTGGCTGCTTTTACCATATCGAATTATCCCTTTTTACTACCGCTCGGTTGGCTTGAATAACAGTTATCTTGTCGCTGCCTTTCCGCTTGAGGCTCGAACGGCCTTGCGGGGCCCTTTACGTGTCCTGGCATTCGTACGGGTTCGTTGGCCCCGCACCGGCAGACCGCGACGGTGACGCAATCCACGGTAGCAACCCAGATCCATCAAACGTTTGATATTCATCGACACTTCACGCCGCAAATCGCCTTCAACTGCAAATTTCGCGACGTTATCCCGCAGCTTGTCCATCTGAGCATCGGTTACATCTTTGATCTTCGTAGATGGACCGATTCCGGCCGCTGCACAAATCTCACGCGCCCTGGTGCGTCCTATGCCGTAAATCGAAGTCAGTGCAATTTCGGCATGCTGATGATTTGGGATATTTACTCCAGCGATACGGGCCATACAGTTTTCCCAGAAAATTTTTAAATTATAACATCGAAAGCGAGGCTTACCCGATTACCCCTGGCGCTGTTTGTGTCTGGGATCGGTACAAATTACCCGCACGACTCGGTTGCGCCTGATAATTTTGCAATTACGGCAAATTTTTTTTACTGAGGCCAATACTTTCATGAATGCTCCTTTCCAACTATTTGGCGCGGAATGTAATCCGCGCTCTGCTTAAATCGTAAGGCGTCAAGTCCACGGTTACCTTGTCACCCGGTAGTATCCGGATATAATGCATGCGCATCTTACCCGAAATATGCCCCAGAACTATATGCCCGTTTTCCAGCTTGACCCGGAACGTGGCGTTTGGCAACGTTTCCAGTATCTCGCCTTGCATCTGTATCGTCTCTTCCTTGGTCATCCTGTCCCTAGATGCAACTATCTCGCCGGCAACCCGCCACCGCCCTTGAAGTTGGTCTTCTTCAATAAGCTCTCGTATTGATGAGACATGATATATGCCTGTACCTGCGCCATGAAGTCCATCGTCACTACGACAATAATAAGCAGGGAAGTTCCCCCAAAGTAAAAAGGCACATTCCATTTCAAAATCAGAAACTCTGGTAGCAAGCACACCAGCGTTACATAAATTGCCCCCGCCAACGTAAGCCTTAACATGATACGTTCGATATACCGGGCGGTCTGCTCGCCTGGACGAATACCGGGGATGAAAGCTCCGCTTTTTTTCAGATTTTCGGCAGTTTCCCTGGGGTTGAATACCAGTGCCGTATAGAAAAAGCAGAAAAATATGATCATTGCCGCATACATGATGACGTAGATCGGCTGACCCGGAGATAGTGCGCCACTGATATCCTTGAGCCAGCTCATTGATTCACCCGTGGCAAACCATCCGGCAAGCGTGGCTGGAAACAATATAATGCTGGAAGCAAAGATCGGCGGAATCACGCCAGACATATTCAACTTCAGCGGCAAATGAGAACTTTGCCCGCCATAAACCTTCCGACCCAACCTGGCGCTTCGCATAATTCACCAGTATCTTGCGCTGGCCGCGCTCGACGAAGACCACAAAGGCCGTTACCGCCGTTGCCGCCACGAAAATTCCCAACGCCACCAGAAAATGCATCGCGCCTGTTCGCACCAGTTCGAGCGTTCCCCCAATCGCACTAGGGAGGCCAGCCGCAATGCCGGCAAAAATGATCAGCGATATACCATTGCCTATACCACGTTCCGTGATCTGCTCGCCCAGCCACATGAGGAATATCGTGCCGGTAACCAGCGTTATTACGGTCGTCAACAGGAACATCGGCCCGGGTTCAATCACCAGGCCCGCCTGCGCCTGCAACGCGATCGAAATACCATAGCCTTGCACCAGCGCCAATCCCAACGTGCCATACCGGGTGTACTGCGTAATCTTCCTGCGCCCCGATTCGCCTTCCTTTTTCAGCGCTTCCAAAGTGGGGAACGCCACGGTTCCCAGTTGCATGATGATCGACGCCGAAATATACGGCATGATCCCCAGGGCAAAAATGGAAAAGCGGGAAAGCGCGCCCCCGGAAAACATGTTGAACATGCCAAGGATGCCCCCTTGCTGCGACTCGAATAAGTCTTTCAGCACGACGGGGTCAATGCCGGGCACCGGAACATGCGCGCCAATGCGATAGACAACCAACGCGAGCAGCAGAAACCACAACCGGCGTTTCAAGTCGCCGAGTTTCCCGGAGAGTCCCCGCAGGGATTCGCTAGCGGCCAATATATGTCCTCTTAAGCTTATTCAACACTACCGCCAACAGCTTCGATTGCAGCTTTCGCGCCTTTTGTTACCATGATGCCCTGCAATTTTACCGCCTGCTCGATCTTTCCGGAAAGTATTACCTTCGCGGACATGGCGGACCCGGGAATGATGCCTGCCTGCTTCAATATCAGGATATCGATAGGGTCCCCCGGTAGTCCCGCCAGAGCCGACAGCCGCACTTCCGCAACGTCTTTTCTGGTCAAGGAAACAAAGCCACGCTTGGGTAAACGACGTTGCAAGGGCATCTGACCGCCCTCGAAGCCCACTTTGTGAAAACCGCCCGAACGGGATTTTTGCCCCTTGTGACCGCGCCCTGCAGTCTTCCCGATACCGGAGCCTATGCCTCGGCCCACGCGCCGCTTCGAGTGCTTGGCGCCAGCCGCAGGTTTAATCGAATTCAGCCGCATCTACGCCTCACTTTTAACGAGGTAATAAATATTATTGATCATACCTCGCACCGCCGGAGTATCTTCCAACTCCACGCTGCTATTAATCCCGCGAAGCCCCAAGCCGCGCGCTGTCGCTCTATGTGATCGTTTAGTGCCGATCAGGCTCTTGATCAAGGTAACCTTGATTTTTTTTTCATTCATGGTCATTTAGCCAACCCCATGATTTCCTCCACGCTCTTGCCACGCTTCGCCGCGATCTCCGCTGGCGTATTCATCGTTTGCAAACCGTGCAAGGTCGCGCGCACGACGTTATATGGATTGGTGGATCCGATGCATTTGGCAAGGATGTTGTGCACGCCCATTACCTCGAATATTGCGCGCATCGGGCCGCCGGCAATAATACCAGTCCCCTCTGATGCGGGCTGCATATATACTGTGGCAGCGCCATGTCTGCCGATAACCGGGTGGTGTAGCGTGCCGTTCTTGAGATTTACCTTGATCATCTTGCGGCGCGCTTCATCCATTGCTTTTTGTACCGCCACCGGCACTTCGCGGGACTTGCCCTTCCCCATGCCGACGCCACCGTCTCCGTTCCCAACCACTGTCAACGCAGCGAAACCAAGGATGCGCCCCCCTTTGACTACTTTGGTAACGCGATTGATCGCTACCATTTTTTCCTTGAGCCCGTCACCTCGATCATCGCCTTGGGGTACTTTCCCCTGCATCCGTCCCTGCATCTTAGCCATTATCTTTCCTCACTTAGAATTTGAGGCCATGCTCACGAGCAGCTTCGGCCAACGCCTTCACGCGCCCATGATATTTAAAGCCTGAACGGTCAAATGCAACTATCTCTATACCCAGGCCTCGTGCCTTCTCCGCAACCCTTTTGCCCACAGCCGCCGCCGCATCTATGGTGCCTCCATTTGGCAACTCCTTCCGCAACTCCGGTTCCAGGGTAGATGCGCTGGTCAAAACCCTGGCGCCAGAGCCATCTATCAGCTGTGCATAAATATGAGAATTGCTGCGGTGCACCGCCAAACGCACCACCTTTAATTCGACGATCTTCGCGCGGGTTCGACGAGCACGGCGCAAACGAGATTCTGTTGGATTTGCCATATCTACCCCGATTATTTTTTCTTGGTTTCTTTCATGACGATTACCTCGTCGGCGTAACGCACGCCCTTCCCCTTATAGGGCTCCGGCTTGCGATATGCGCGTACGTCCGCTGCCACCTGACCAACTTGCTGCTTATCCATTCCCTTGATAATGACTTCCGTCTGACTCGGTGTTTCCACTTTAACGCCCTCGGGCATTTTATGGGTGACGGGATGGGAGAATCCCAAGGTCAGGTTTAGAACATCACTCGCCGCCTGGGCACGATAGCCCACGCCCACCAAGGTCAATTTCTTCTCAAAACCGCTGGTCACCCCTTTGACCATATTAGCGAGCAGCGCGCGGGTCGTCCCGGACATTGCGTTTGCCTGCTTGGAGTCGTTGGAAGCTTTCACCAGTAAAGTATCGCCGTCACGCTCAACAGCAATGTCCGAAACAAGACTATGCCGCAACGTGCCCAGCGGTCCTTTTACCGACACCTCTGAAGCTGACAGGACCACTTCGACATTTGCCGGAACTGGCACAGGATTTTTACCCACTCGAGACATTTTCTATACCTTTAGGCCACTATGCACAACACTTCACCGCCTACGCCACTGGCGCGAGCTTTACGTTCGGTCATTACACCCTTTGATGTCGATACTATCGCCACGCCAAGACCATTCATTACATTAGGAAGCTTGTCACTGGCTTTGTAAATTCGCAATCCAGGACGGCTTACACGTTCGATTTTCTCAATTACCGGACGTCCGGCGTAATATTTCAGACTGATGTTCAGCACCGGTTTGCGGTCAGCCTCCTGAACTGCAAAATCCTCAACATAACCTTCATCCTTTAATACTTGTGCGATGGCTGCTTTAAGCTTGGAGGCAGGCATTACAACGGATGCTTTTTCAGCACGCTGCGCATTACGAATTCGCGTCAGCATATCAGCAATGGGGTCACTCATGCTCATCTAGGGATACCTCTAGAAATCCGATTTCCGTAATAGCCATATACGCAAACCTCTGAAAAATTTACATAGATCATATCGGGCCTGCTCTCTTGAACTGACTTAGTCTCGTTTGATATCTTGTTCAAACGCACCCGCAAAGTCCACTTCATCGCTTACCAACTTGCTTTAATCATGCCCGGAATTTCTCCGCTCATGGCGATATCGCGAAGTTTGCCGCGTCCCAGACCGAACTTGCTGTAAACGCCACGAGGACGACCAGTCAATGAGCAACGATTCCGCAGCCGGACCGGACTGGAGTTGCGCGGCAACATCTGCAGCTTGATCCGGGCAGAATGACGGTCTTCATCACTCACATTGGCGTCATTAATGATGGCCAATAGTTCAGCGCGCCGCGGGGCAAACTTCTTCACCGTTTCGCGGCGCTTCAGGTCTCGGTTGATTACAGCTACTTTAGCCATGCTACTCTCAATTTTTAAATGGAAATTTAAACGCCGCCAACAATGCCTTGGCTTCCGCGTCTGTTTTCGCGGTGGTGGTAATAGTGATATTCATTCCCCGTAGCGCGTCGATCTTGTCGTACTCGATTTCCGGAAAAATGATCTGCTCCTTTATGCCCATATTATAGTTGCCGCGCCCGTCAAAGGACCTGCCGGAAATGCCGCGAAAATCGCGAACGCGCGGTATGGCCACGCTTACCAGCCGGTCAAGAAACTCGTACATGCGGATACGGCGCAATGTCACCATACAGCCCACCGGATAGCCATCGCGAACCTTGAAAGTGGCGATGGATTTCCTTGCCTTGGTCACCACAGGCTTCTGACCCGCAATCTTTTGCATGTCACTTACGGCGTTGTCCATAATTTTCTTATCAGCGACCGCCTCACCCACGC
Organism: uncultured beta proteobacterium; assembly: GCA_963831395.1. Lineage (GTDB taxonomy): Bacteria > Pseudomonadota > Gammaproteobacteria > Burkholderiales > Nitrosomonadaceae > Nitrosospira. The sequence continues at coordinate 172,230 of CAWHQD010000030.1, read as the reverse complement.
CCATATTGAGAGTAATTTTCTGGATGCGCGGCACTTCCATTACGGACTTGTAACCAAATTGCTCCATCAGCTTTTTTACTATGTCGCTGCGGTAATATTCTTGTAAACGAGCCATATATCTTTATCTTCCCTTTACCTTTTCAGGCATCAAGCAGTTCACCGCTCGACTTGAAATAACGGACCTTGCCTTTACCTTCAAGAGTTTTGAAACCTATCCGGTCGGCCTTCTGTGTTACAGGATTGTAAATCGCCACATTTGAAACCTGGATTGGATTTTCCATCTCGACGATTCCACCCGGCGCTCCCTTATTCGGATTTGGCCGCTGGTGTTTCTTGACTTTATTAGCGCCCTCGATCAACACCAGATCGGTGCTAACCACGCGCAACACGGTACCACGTTTACCCTTGTCCTTGCCGGTGATGATGATCACATCATCACCTTTCTTTATTTTTCGCATATTTCGCTCCTTATCCCCTGCTTACAGAACTTCTGGCGCAAGCGAAACGATTTTCATGAAGCGCGCATTACGTAATTCACGCGTAACCGGGCCAAAAATACGTGTCCCTATCGGCTCCAGCTTGGCGTTCAGCAGTACCGCAGCATTGCCGTCGAACTTGATCAGCGAGCCATCGGCTCGGCGCACTCCTTTTGCAGTACGGACCACTACGGCATTGTATACTTCGCCTTTTTTAACCCGTCCCCGGGGCGCAACATCCTTGATGCTGACCTTTATAACATCGCCAATACCGGCATAACGCCGTTTAGAGCCGCCCAATACTTTGATGCACATGATTGAACGCGCGCCCGTATTATCTGCGACTTGCAGAATCGATTGCATTTGGATCATTATTTACTCACTCTCTCCAACTTTTCCAGCCGAGGCGTGGATAGTATTGGAACCCGTCCGGGTTGTGATGCCGCCAGGATAGCTAAAGGCTGCAAAAATTAAATATCTGAAAAATGAAGAGGCCGAATTATAAGGCAACCTTATCAGAAATGCAAGGCGGAACCGTGATTGCTCAAAGTCTGCCTTGCAACTCATCAGCTAATCTGACTTTCCTTCTCCATTAACTTGACGACGCGCCAGGCTTTCGTTTTAGACAGAGGCCGGCATTCTTCGATTACCACCATATCGCCGGGATGAAATTCATTATTTTCGTCATGAACATGGTACTTTTTTGACCGAACCATAATCTTGCCGTACAGCGGGTGCTTGACCTTGCGCTCGACCAGAACGGTAATGGTTTTATCCATTTTGTCACTCACTACTTTTCCACTAAGGGTACTTAAATTGGATTCGCTCATGACTGCTTTGCCTTCTGGCTAAGAATGGTTTTCACGCGGGCAATATCGCGGCGCACATTACGTAATTGAGTAGTATTGCTTAGCTGCTGGGTTGTATGCTGCATCCGCAGCCCAAACTGCGCTCTCAAAAGTTCCAATAGCTCCTGCTGCAGTTCCACAGGATTCCTGGTCCTCAAGTCCTTGACTTTCGATTTCATGATTAACCGCCTACTTGTCTTACAACAAATGTAGTCAGGATCGGCAGTTTAGCTGCAGCCAGACGAAACGCCTGCCGCGCCAGTACTTCATCAACTCCGTCCATTTCGTACAGCATCTTGCCCGGCTGAATTTCCGCAACGAAATACTCCGGATTTCCCTTGCCATTGCCCATCCGTACCTCGGCCGGCTTATGAGAAATCGGCTTATCCGGAAAAATACGAATCCAGATGCGCCCACCGCGTTTTATATGTCGCGTCATTGCACGCCGCGCAGCCTCGATCTGCCGGGCTGTTAACCGACCGCGACCAACTGCCTTGAGCCCATACTCGCCAAAACTGACTTTGGCGCCACGAGTGGCAACACCGGTGTTGCGCCCTTTTTGCTGTTTGCGGTACTTGGTTCTAGCTGGTTGCTGCATCTTTGGCTCCTGGCTTTACAGTCTTTCTCGTTGCGGGCTTGAGGGAGGTGTCCTCGACCGCGCCATCCGGCCTTCTGGCTTTCGCTTCAGTTCGGGTATCGGTTCTTCCCGGCGCTTTCCTGGCTGGACGCCGGCCTTCGGGCTCTCCTGCAGGGGCCGGTACTTGCGTTGCTGATGCTGGCGCCCCTGCTTGCTCACTACGACCTATCACTTCACCCTTGAACACCCATACTTTAATTCCAATTACGCCATAGGTGGTCTTCGCTTCGGAAGTACCATAATCGAGATCAGCACGCAAAGTGTGAAGTGGCACACGGCCTTCCCGATACCATTCTGTACGCGCGATTTCAATACCGTTCAGGCGGCCTGCGCTCATGATTTTGATGCCCTGAGCACCGAGCCGCATGGCATTCTGCATCGCGCGCTTCATGGCGCGGCGAAACATGATGCGTTTTTCCAGCTGCTGGGCAATATTGTCCGCTATCAGTTGCGCATCAATTTCAGGTTTGCGGATTTCCTCGATGTTTACATGTACCGGGACGCCCATGAGCTTCTGCAACGCGCCGCGCAGAACCTCTATGTCCTCGCCTTTCTTGCCGATCACCACACCAGGGCGGGAACTGTAAATGGTGATGCGCGCGTTCTTGGAGGGACGCTCGATAACCACTCGACCCACAGATGCGTGCGCCAATTTCTTTTTCAGGTACTCCCGGACCTTTATGTCTTCGTTCAACATTCCGGGAAAGTTTTTCCCATTGGCGTACCACTTCGACGACCAGTTTTTCAGTACAGAGAGCCTAAAACCTGTCGGATTTATTTTTTGTCCCATAATGTCCGGTACGTCCTTATTTTTTGTTGCCGGCTTTGTCGCCAACAGTAAGAAGAATATGACAAGTTGGCTTGACGATGCGATTGCCACGGCCTTTGGCGCGCGCACTGGTACGCATCATTGACGGCCCACGATCGACATATATCGTCGACACCTTTAATTCGTCTATGTCTGCCCCATCATTGTGTTCAGCATTGGCAATGGCCGATTCAAGCAGCTTCCGAATGATGACCGCGCCTTTTTTCGGGCTGAAGGCAAGCAGATTGAGCGCCCGGTCAACCGGCAGCCCACGGATCTGATCCGCCACGAGCCGTCCCTTCTGCTCGGATAGTCTCACGCCGCGCAATACAGCAGTTGTTTCCATAATTAAATATTCCTATTTCCTGGATGCGGTCGTAGCTTTCCGGTCGCCTGAATGTCCCTTGAAAGTACGGGTATGCGAGAATTCCCCAAGCTTGTGCCCGACCATGTTCTCGGTAACATATACCGGAACGTGTTGCTTACCGTTATGCACTGCGATAGTCAAACCGATAAAATCTGGTAAAACCGTTGAGCGCCGCGACCAGGTTTTGATCGGACGCTTGTCATTGGTTGCACGTGCAGCCTCCACCTTGGCTATCAGGTGCAAGTCAACAAATGGGCCTTTTTTTACGGAACGTGCCATGATGCATTATCCTTTATTTGAATAACGGCGCCGTACGATCATACCATCGGTACGCTTGTTGGCGCGCGTACGGAACCCCTTGGCGGGTGTTCCCCATGGGCTGACCGGGTGACGCCCGGCAGCGGTTTTACCTTCACCACCGCCATGAGGGTGATCTACGGGATTCATTACCACGCCGCGCACGGTTGGCCGGATACCGCGCCATCGCTGTGCACCCGCCTTGCCGATTGACCGGAGATTATGCTCCTCGTTTCCGACCTCACCTATTGTGGCGCGGCAATTCACGTGTACTTTTCGGATTTCCCCGGAACGCAGGCGCAACTGAGCGTAATCACCCTCGCGGGCGAGGAGCTGCACCGAAGTCCCTGCCGACCGAGCCAGTTGCGCACCTTTACCAGGCATCATTTCCACGCAGTGGATGGTGCTGCCTACCGGAATATTGCGTAGCGGCAGTGCGTTGCCGTTCTTGATGGGCGCATCCGCGCCATTCATCAATTGCATACCGGCTGCTACACCCTTCGGCGCAATAATATAGCGGCGCTCGCCATCGCTATAGCAAAGAAGTGCCAGATTGGCGCTGCGATTTGGATCGTATTCCAGACGCTCGATCCTGGCAGCGACTCCATCCTTGTTGCGGCGAAAATCCACAATACGATAATGCTGCTTGTGGCCGCCCCCCATGTGACGAGTGGTAATGTGGCCGTTGTTGTTACGGCCGGCGGTGTGGTTTTGCTTTTCCACCAGCCGGGCATAAGGTTCGCCCTTGTGCAAATCCGAATTGACAACTTTGACTACCGCGCGACGGCCGGGAGAAGTTGGTTTGACTTTAACCAGTGCCATTACTTGACTTCTCCTTGAGCAATTTCAGAAAAATTAATTTCCTGGCCGGCTTTGATGCTGACATACGCTTTCTTCCAATTGCTGCGACGCCCCATGAAACGGCCAAAGCGTTTTTCCTTTCCTTTGACGTTTGCCACCTGCACACCTTCCACCTCGATGTTCTGCGCCTTCCACATCAACTCGACAGCCGCCTTGATCTCCGGCTTGGTCGCGTTTTGTGCCACACGAAAGATGACATGATTATATTTTTCAGCTATGAAAGTAGCCTTCTCTGACACCTGAGGCGACAATATCACCTGCATCAGGCGTTCCGGGTTGAATGTTGGCGTACTCATGCAAGTATCTCCTCCATTTTGGTCAACGCGCCACGTGTTATCAGCACGCTCGAAAAACGCATAAGACTGACCGGATCAGCATGGCCCGCTTCCACTACTTTCACACCCGGCAAGTTCCGCGATGACAAATAGAGGTTCTCATCCATTTGGTCAGTAATAATCATGACCTCGTCCAATCCCATATTCTTCAATTTATCCGCCAGCACCTTGGTCTTGGGCGTATCCATAACGAAATTTTCTACCACCGACACGCGGTTTTCACGCACAAGTTGTGACAGGATGGCGCCAAGACCAGCTCGATACATTTTCCGATTGACCTTGTGGCTGAAATTCTCCAAGGGGCTGTTGGGAAAGATTTTGCCGCCGCCACGCCACAAGGGACTGGAGGCCATACCGGCCCGCGCACGGCCCGTACCCTTCTGCCGCCAAGGCTTGCGGGTGGACTTCGCGACATCAGAACGTCCCTTTTGAGCACGATTAGCGCTACGGGCATTGGCAAGATAAGCGGTCACGACCTGATGTACCAGCGCTTCATTATACTCCCGGCCAAACAAAGCATCGGACGCAGCAACACTGGTTGCTGACTGGCCGTTATCATCGATGAGTTTAAGTTCCATTATGCGCTCTACCTCTTACCGGACTTTGTGCCGCTTTTCGCAGCCGTCTTGACAGCGGGCTTTGCACCTATCCTGCTGATCTTCACGCTTGGATGCACCACCACGTCTCCACCTCTTGACCCGGGAATCGCGCCCTTGATGAGTAACAGGCCACGCTCGCCATCTACCCGCAGCACTTCGAGATTCTGGGTGGTACGCTGCACGCTTCCAAGATGCCCTGTCATGCGTTTTCCAGGGAATACGCGGCCAGGATCCTGCGCCATCCCGATGGAGCCTGGAACATTGTGCGATCGCGAATTACCATGACTGGCACGGTTTGAGGAAAAGCCATGGCGTTTGATCACACCGGCGTAACCTTTTCCGATGGAAATACCGGTTACATCAACTTTTTGCCCTGCCTGAAATATTTCAGATCCGATTACCGCACCTGGCTTGAGGCTGTTGATTACCTCCTCCGTCACGCGAAATTCCTTGAGTACATGACCCGCTTCCACTGCAGCTTTAGCGAAGTGCCCTGCTGAAGGCTTGTTGACGCGAATGGCGCGACGCTTTCCGAAAGTGACCTGGACTGCGGAATAGCCGTCTGTGGCGGGAGTTTTAATCTGTGTGACGCGATTGTTAGACACGTCCAGCACCGTGACCGGCTGGCTGTCGCCATCGTCGGTGAAAATACGAGTCATGCCAACCTTGCGGCCGACGAGTCCTAAACTCATTTTAATTACCTTTTTAAAAAGGTGCCGATTACAATTGACCGGCGATGTAAATTCGATTTGAATCAGGAGTCCAAGTTATTCGTCAGAGACGATTAACTGAAGATCAGTTTAAAAACTCACAACTTTATTTCCACATCCACGCCGGCCGGGAGGTCCAGCTTCATCAGGGCATCGACCGTCTTATCGGTTGGATCCATGATGTCCATGAGCCGCAGATGAGTGCGAATCTCGAACTGGTCGCGCGAAGTCTTGTTGACATGGGGAGACCGCAGTACGTCGAAGCGCTCGATGCGCGTCGGCAGAGGCACCGGGCCTTTGACCACAGCGCCGGTACGTTTGGCGGTCTCAACGATCTCCATCGCCGATTTGTCTATCAACCGGTAATCAAACGCCTTCAGGCGAATACGAATTTTCTGGCTTTGCATAATCAAACCTCAGGTTGAGGATTCAGATTCCGAATTGACGATTCAGTGCTGCCTGGTACGAATCTTAAATCCTGTCCTTGATCCTGTTGTTACTCGATAACCTTTGCCACCACGCCTGCGCCAACGGTTCTGCCGCCCTCGCGAATGGCAAAACGCAGACCTTCTTCCATCGCAATCGGCGCAATGAGGTTTACCGTCACCGACACATTGTCGCCCGGCATCACCATCTCGGTACCCGCCGGCAGTTCAATCGCCCCCGTCACGTCAGTGGTGCGGAAGTAGAACTGGGGACGGTAGCCCTGGAAAAAAGGAGTATGGCGCCCGCCTTCTTCCTTGCTCAGAACGTATATCTCGGCAGCAAACTTGGTATGCGGGGTGATGCTGCCCGGCTTGGACAAGACCTGCCCGCGTTCGACTTCTTCGCGTTTGGTGCCGCGCAGCAATACGCCTACGTTGTCGCCAGCCTGCCCCTGGTCCAGCAGTTTCCTGAACATCTCCACGCCGGTACAGACAGTCTTGATGGTGGGCTTCAATCCTACTATCTCGATCTCTTCGCCCACTTTGACGATGCCCCGTTCCACCCGGCCCGTTACAACCGTGCCCCGCCCGGATATGGAGAAGACGTCTTCCACCGGCATCAGAAAGCTGCCGTCTATGGCGCGAACCGGCTCCGGTATGTAGCTGTCCAGCGCATCCGCCAGTTTGTAGATGGACGGCTCGCCTATGTCGCTCTGGTCGCCTTCCAGCGCCTTCAGCGCCGAACCGATGACGATCGGGGTGTCATCCCCCGGAAAATTGTATTTGGAGAGCAACTCGCGCACTTCCATTTCCACCAGTTCCAGCAGTTCGGCATCATCCACCATGTCCGCCTTGTTCATGTAGACGATGATGTAGGGCACGCCTACCTGCCGCGCAAGAAGGATGTGTTCGCGCGTCTGCGGCATCGGCCCGTCAGCAGACGATACCACCAGTATCGCCCCGTCCATTTGCGCCGCTCCCGTTATCATGTTCTTGACGTAGTCGGCATGCCCCGGACAGTCAACGTGCGCGTAGTGCCGCTTCGTCGTCTCATATTCAACATGGGAGGTGTTGATGGTGATGCCCCGCGCTTTCTCTTCCGGCGCCGAGTCAATCTGCGCGTAACTCTTCGCCTCTCCTCCAAACTTCTTCGCCAATACCATCGTGATCGCCGCCGTCAGTGTGGTCTTGCCATGATCCACATGACCTATCGTCCCAACGTTCACGTGAGGCTTCGTCCGCTCAAATTTACTCTTTGCCATGATGATCCTTTACTTGATGACGGTTATTTCTTATTAATGATTGCTTCGGCTACATTTTTCGGTGCTTCGGAATAATGCTTGAATTCCATCGTATAAGTCGCGCGTCCCTGGGTCGCAGACCTTAACGAAGTGGAATAGCCAAACATTTCCGCCAACGGAACTTCTGCACGTATCACCTTGAGGCCGGGCAAATCATCCATACCTTGAATCATGCCCCGCCGGGACGATAGATCGCCAACCACGTTACCCATGAAATCCGCCGGGGTTTCCACTTCCACTGCCATCATTGGTTCCAATAGCACCGGGCTGGCCTTGCGCATACCATCCTTGAATGCGATGGAGGCAGCCATCTTGAAGGCGTTCTCGTTCGAGTCGACGTCGTGGTAAGAACCGTCGAACAACGTAACTTTGACGTCCACTACGGGGAAGCCTGCCAGCACACCATTCGGAAGGGTTTCCTGGAGACCTTTTTCAACGGCCGGGATATATTCGCGCGGCACAGTTCCGCCCTTGATCGCATCAACGAACTCGAACCCTTTACCCGCCTCATGTGGCTCCATCTTGAGCCAGACATGGCCATACTGACCACGACCGCCGGACTGCTTGATGAACTTGCCTTCAATCTCGACCGGTTTCTTGATGGCTTCGCGATAAGCCACTTGCGGAGCACCGACGTTGGCTTCCACGCCAAATTCCCGCTTCATGCGATCTACAATAATTTCGAGATGCAGCTCACCCATTCCGGAAATGATGGTTTGCCCGGACTCCTCGTCGGTACGAACGCGGAAAGACGGATCTTCCTGCGCCAGACGATTCAAAGCGATACCCATCTTTTCCTGATCGACCTTGGTCTTGGGCTCTACGGCAACATGAATCACCGGCTCGGGAAACACCATGCGCTCCAGGGTAATGACGTTACCTGGATCGCATAACGTATCGCCCGTAACCGCTTCCTTCAATCCTACCGCCGCCGCTATGTCTCCAGCGCGAACTTCCTTGATTTCCTCGCGTTGATTGGCATGCATCTGCAACAATCTTCCAATTCGCTCTTTCCGCCCTTTAATCGGGTTATAGACGGTATCGCCCGAGGTCACCACACCGGAATAAACGCGGAAAAAAATCAGTTGGCCAACGTAGGGGTCAGTCGCAATCTTGAACGCAAGACCAGCGAACGGCTCCTCGTCTTTTGCATGACGCTCCGCGTGTTCGCCATTTTCCTTCTCGCCATTGATCGCCTCAATGTCCACCGGCGAAGGCAAGTAGTCCAGCACGGCGTCCAGCATTGCCTGCACTCCTTTATTCTTGAATGCAGAACCGCAGAGCATGGGCACGATCTCGTTGGCAATGGTACGAATACGCAACCCGCGCTTTATGTCGGCCGCGGACAATTCCCCTTCCTCAAGGTACTTGTTCATCAGCTCTTCATTTGCTTCGGCAGCGGTTTCCACCATTTTTTCGCGCCATACCTTGGCGTTTTCCTGCAAATTAGCGGGAATTTCACGTTCATCAAACTTCGTTCCCTGGCTGGCTTCGTCCCAGTAGATGGCCTTCATTTTGATCAGATCGACGACGCCCTCAAACTTGTCCTCAGCGCCGATCGGCAACTGTACGGGTACGGGGTGCGCTTTCAGGCGAGATTGGATCTGCTCGTAAACGCGCATGAAATTGGCGCCGGCACGATCCATTTTATTTACGAAAGCCAGGCGCGGAACCTTATATTTGTTGGCCTGCCGCCATACTGTCTCGGTTTGGGGCTGCACTCCGCCAACCGCGCAAAATACCGTGCAGGCGCCGTCCAGAACACGAAGGGATCGCTCTACCTCAATAGTGAAGTCAACGTGACCGGGAGTATCAATAATATTGATGCGATGGTCGGGATAATTGTGTTCCATCCCTTTCCAAAAGCACGTGGTAGCAGCAGAAGTGATGGTGATGCCACGCTCCTGCTCTTGCTCCATCCAATCCATCGTAGCGGCACCGTCATGCACCTCGCCAAGTTTATGCGATACACCGGTATAAAACAGGATGCGTTCAGTGGTCGTAGTTTTACCGGCATCGATATGCGCCATTACGCCGATATTCCGGTAACGTTCTATGGGTGTTTTTCTTGACACAGTCCTCAGACCTTAAAATTTTAACAATCGGGAGCTAAAAGCCTGGACGAATAAAGAAACAATTCTTTCGGGAACGGTTCAGCCATGAACCGAATTACCGCCTCGTCCTTATAGCAATTAGAACCGGTAATGGGCAAATGCCTTATTGGCTTCCGCCATACGATGAACTTCTTCGCGCTTCTTGACCGCGCCGCCACGACCTTCGGCTGCTTCCGCCAATTCGCCGGCCAGACGCGCACCCATGGATTTTTCAGCCCGCTTTCGCGCGGCCTCGCGCAACCAACGCATTGCCAGCGCATTACGGCGAATCGATCGCACCTCTACTGGAACCTGGTAGTTGGCCCCGCCGACACGACGGCTCTTTACTTCCACCATGGGACGCACATTAGATAGCGCCTGTGTGAATACTTCCACCGGGTCCTTGCCCGTTTTCTTCTGAATTTGATCCATCGCGCCGTAAATAATCCGCTCCGCCACCGATTTCTTACCGCGCGTCATCAATACATTGACGAATTTTGCCACCTCGGTATTATGGTACTTGGGGTCCGGCAAAATTTCACGTTTTGGAACTTCTCTCCGTCTTGGCATTTTCTGACCCTGGCGTAATTATTCAGCTTATTTATTCAGCTTAAGTGAAAAAAATTTCGGTTTGATTTATTCGGTATGACGATATCAAACCGTTCTTAAGCCGATTTCGGCTTTTTGGCACCGTATTTTGAACGGCTCTGTTTGCGATCTTTTACACCCGCTGTATCCAGACTACCGCGTACGGTATGGTAGCGAACGCCTGGCAAATCTTTCACGCGACCGCCACGAATCAGGACGACCGAGTGTTCCTGCAGATTATGCCCCTCGCCCCCGATATAACTGGACACTTCAAAACCATTCGTCAGGCGAACCCGCGCCACTTTACGCAAAGCCGAGTTCGGTTTTTTTGGCGTGGTGGTATAGACTCGGGTGCAGACTCCCCGCTTCTGGGGGCTGTTTCCCAACGCCGGAACCTTGCTCTTTACACGTCGCGCCGCGCGAGGCTTACGTACTAACTGACTGATTGTCGGCATTTTTATTTCCTAAAAAACCGGAGGTGGCGATACAGTCGCCCCGCTGCCAATTATGAATTTTTAGATTTCTATCGCGCCAGGTAGTCGGACCAGAGGCGGCTAAAAAACTGCGAATTCTATGGGGTTTATCTTGTCGTGTCAAGCTAAAGTCTTTTTGACTCCTGCGCGGAAAAGCATTCCCCAGCAGGAGCCGCGAACGCGGAAACGCCTTTCTTTCGCCCGCCCAAGCTGCGTAACCTTGAAAAAAATACGCGGAAATGATCTCCGGCGGGATAATGCATTCCTGTTGAAGCCGTCGATCAAGCCTCAACCGATCAACCCGGTTCGTTCCATCTTCATGAGCAGACGCTACCGAGGGCGCTGTTGTAGATACTGCAACGGAGCCCCGTTAACAATCTGATCGGGCTGAAAAACCTGACTCGGATTCATAATTTTCGTTAGTTTCGAGCACAGTGAAACTACTCCCGTGTAACCGCTCCCTCGCGCCTGGCACGTCAACTCGACGCTGCACGAACCTCCCGGCGCTTAGCGGTAAGTGCGTGGTTGCCCAGCTTCTTCAATACCTCCCAAGCTGGTCCGGGAAACTTGTGCAGTTTTATCATCACATCTTCAAGCGCTTCCAGGAACCAATCCACGTCGGATTCGCTGATATTCAACGGCGGAAGAATTTTAACGATAGGCATGGCGTGGCCCGCTACCTGGGTAAGAATGTGATGGTCATCCAGAAGCGGGAGAACGATCGCCTGAGCAAAAAGGTTTTCATCCATCTTGTTGACCATAGCCCACGCCGCTCTGAGAGACATCGATTCCGGCTGGCCAAACTCGATGGCAATCATCAGCCCACGCTGGCGCACGCCCTTCAGAAACTCGAAGCGGGGCACCATAGCCTCGATACCGTTACGAAAGCGCGCTCCGAGCTCGATGGCCCGTTCCATAAGCTTTTCATCGTCCAGAACACTGAGGGAAGCCAATCCCGCGGCCATCGCCATATTCCCCATACCGAAAGTGGAGGCATGAACAATTGCGCGGTGCATGCTGTCGTAAACGCTGTCATAAATTGCACGGCGCGTAATGGTCGCGCCTACAGGAATATAGCCTCCGGAAAGAGCTTTCGAGAGACAGATGACGTCAGGCTGCAGATCGGCGATCCACTGGCTTGCCAGGAAGCGTCCGGTTCGCCCCATGCCAGATTGAATCTCATCGCAGACCATCAACGTGCCGTATTTCCGGCACAGATCCTGCGCACCAAGGAGATACTCGTTGCTGGCAATATTGACCCCCTTGCCCTGGATTGGCTCAAAGACAAAGGCGGCGACATCGCCTTGGGCAAGACGCGCCTCCAGGCCTGCCAGATCGCCAAGCTTTACTTCCGAACTACCGGGGAGCATAGGCTCGAAACCCCTGCGGAAACTTGCTTCTCCATTCAGGGATAACGCCCCCATGGTGAGACCGTGGAAAGCTTTGGCAAGATGAGCGGTACAAGGGCGCCCCGTGTATCCGCGGGCAAATTTGATAGCAGCTTCGATTGCTTCGGTTCCCGAATTGCTGAAGTATACGGTGTCGAGGCCAGGCGACATCCGCTTCACCAGTTCATGAGCCAAGGCGGCTGCGAGCGGCGGGGCGTCGAAGCCAACCCATCCAGGAAAATCGGAATCCAGCACCTGCTGCAATGCCTGTCGAATCGCAGGATGACGACGGCCGAAGTTGAAGACACCCCAGTTGGTAAGAAAATCAAGATAGCGGGTGCCAGCCTCATCCCAAAGGTAAGGACCTTCGCCCTTCACCCATGTACGGTTGAAGCCAAGCGTGCGCAGCACCTTGACGAAGACCGGATTCACATGGTTTTCGTAAAGCTCGAAGTTTTTCCCACGAGTCTCGGCAATTATGGCGTTGATATCAATTGGCATAATTTATAGTTCTTCCATCAGGCGCCAAAAGATTGGCATTGCCTTGCATGACAGTGGCTGCTCTGATTTCCATTGATCCTTACACAGTGTATCCACTGCTTCTCATTTCTCCCGCATCTTCCTCGCCCAGACCATGATTCTCCCCCGCGTTCAACAACAGCCTCTGTTTCTTGCGCGTATTATGAAAAGTCAGGCCTGTACCCGCGGGAATGAGCCGTCCGACGATAACGTTTTCTTTCAAACCTCGCAAGTCATCCTTTTTGCCCATGATGGCCGCTTCGGTCAGCACACGGGTGGTTTCCTGGAAGGAAGCCGCGGAAATGAACGAATCCGTCGAAAGCGACGCCTTCGTGATACCCAGCAGCATGAATTCATAGGATGCCGGCTGCTTGTTCTCGAGCGCCACCTGTTCGTTTTCCGCCAGCATATCGGCGCGCTCAACCTGCTCGCCGGGAATAAAGCGCGTATCGCCGGCATCCACGATTTGTACACGGCGCAACATCTGGCGAACGATCACCTCGATGTGCTTGTCGTTGATCTTGACCCCTTGCAGCCGGTACACATCCTGGACTTCGTCGGTGATGTAGCGTGCAAGCGCTTCCACCCCTAACAAACGGAGAATATCATGCGGATCGGCGGGCCCATCGACAATGCTTTCTCCCTTATTCACGACCTGGCCATCATGGGCCGTGACGTGCTTGTCCTTGGGAATCAGATACTCATGTGAAACGCCGTCCAGATCAGTAATGACCAGACGTTGTTTACCTTTAGTATCCTTGCCGAACGAGACGATGCCGGTCACCTCTGCCAGCACGCCGGCATCCTTGGGAGAGCGGGCCTCAAACAACTCTGCGACACGGGGCAAGCCACCCGTAATGTCGCGCGTTTTCGAACTTTCCTGGGGAATACGGGCCAGTACTTCGCCTACGCTGACCTGCTGCCCATCCCGCACGGTAATGACGGAGCCGATCTGGAAGGTGATGCTGACAGATAAATTACCGCCCGCGAGCCGCACTTCCTTGCCCTCTTCATCCAGAAGTTTCACCATCGGGCGCAAACCCTTTGTTTGCACGACGCCGCGTCGCTTCGGGTCAATCACCACCAGCGTGGACAAGCCGGTAACTTCATCTATCTGCTTGGCCACAGTCACGCCTTCTTCCACATTGTCGAAGCGAACCTTGCCCGCATATTCGGTAATGATCGGACGAGTGTGCGGATCCCATGCCGCCAGTACCTGTCCCGCCTTCACCACTTCGCCGTCGCGAATCAGCAACGTTGCGCCGTAAGGCGCTTTATGGCGTTCGCGTTCACGGCCATTATCATCATGTACCACGACTTCGCCACTGCGCGAAATTGCGATCAGCTCGTTCCGTGCATTGGTGACATAACGCATGGTCGGAGAATAACGCACAGTACCATTGGACTTGCTCTCGACCTGGCTGGCCACGGCTGTTCTGGATGCGGCGCCGCCGATGTGGAAGGTACGCATGGTAAGCTGAGTACCAGGTTCACCTATTGACTGAGCAGCAATCACCCCCACTGCCTCGCCCACATTTACCGGTGTGCCGCGCCCCAGGTCACGCCCGTAACATTTGGCGCACAAACCATAGCGGGTCTCACAGGTAAGCGGCGTACGCACCTTGACTTCATCAATACCCAGCGCTTCAATGGCGTCGACCGCGCTTTCGTCCAGCAGCGCACCCGCCGCATAAATCACCTCCTGATGTTCGGGATCGATGATATCGTTTGCGCATACTCGCCCGAGGATGCGTTCCCGCAGCGCCTCAATCACTTCGCCGCCTTCCACCAGTGCCTTCAGTACCGCCCCGTTACTTGTGCCGCAGTCATCCTGCGTCACCACGAGATCCTGCGTCACGTCAACCAGGCGACGAGTAAGATAGCCGGAATTGGCTGTCTTCAGTGCGGTGTCGGCCAGACCTTTACGTGCTCCGTGCGTGGAAATAAAATACTGCAGCACGTTCAATCCTTCACGGAAATTTGCCGTGATGGGCGTTTCGATAATTGAACCGTCGGGCTTGGCCATCAAGCCGCGCATACCGGCCAGCTGCCGAATCTGGGCGGCAGAACCACGGGCCCCCGAGTCCGCCATCATGTAGATCGAATTGAAGGATTCCTGCGTCAGCGGCTTGCCTTTCTTGTCTTTTTCGACTTCCCCTGTTGCCGGGTCGAGTATCGGCTCGACTCCCAGCTGATCCATCATGGCCTTGGCAACCTGGTCCCCGGCGCGGCCCCATATGTCGACTACTTTATTGTAGCGTTCGCCTTGAGTCACCAGGCCGGAAGTGTACTGCACTTCGATCTCCTGCACTTCCCTCTCGGAAGAACTGATAATGTCATCTTTCTGCACCGGCGTGAGCATATCGTCCAGGCAGATGGAAATGCCGGCACGAGTCGCGTAGCTGAAGCCGGCATACATCAGTTTGTCCGCAAAAATTACGGTCTCCCGAAGTCCGCAGCGCCGGAAACTGGCATTGATGAGCTTGGAAATCTCCTTTTTCTTGAGCACTTTGTTAATTAGCGGAAAAGGCAGCCCGGCGGGGAGGATTTCAGACAGGAGCGCCCGTCCCACCGTAGTTTCGTAACGTGTGACCTTCTCGCGACGCTCGCCGTCCGCATCCACGTCATATTCCTTGATGCGAACGATGATCCTGGCGTTCAACTCAATGATACGGCTCTCGTAAGCGCGGGATACTTCGCTCATGTTGGAAAAAATCATGCCCTCGCCCCGAGCATTGATTTTTTCCCGGGTAGTGTAGTAAAGGCCCAACACGATATCCTGCGACGGAACGATGATCGGTTCGCCATTCGCCGGCGACAAAATATTATTGGTCGACATCATGAGCGTGCGGCATTCCATTTGCGCTTCGAGCGACAACGGCACGTGCACTGCCATCTGGTCACCGTCGAAGTCGGCATTGAACGCAGCGCATACCAGCGGATGCAATTGAATTGCCTTCCCTTCTATCAGCACCGGTTCAAATGCCTGAATGCCCAGCCGATGCAGCGTCGGAGCCCGATTAAGCATTACCGGGTGTTCGCGAATAACATCTTCGAGAATATCCCACACGACGGGGCTTTCGTTTTCCACCTCGCGCTTTGCCGCCTTGATGGTACTGGCGATACCCATGATTTCGAGCTTGTTGAAGATGAACGGCTTGAACAATTCCAGCGCCATTTTTTTCGGCAAGCCGCACTGGTGCAGTTTAAGCTGTGGACCGACCACGATGACCGACCGCCCCGAGTAATCCACCCGTTTGCCCAGCAGATTCTGGCGGAATCGTCCACCCTTGCCCTTGATCATGTCGGCAAGTGATTTTAGCGGCCGCTTGTTGGCGCCGGTCATTGCTTTGCCCCGGCGGCCGTTATCCAGTAAGGAGTCCACCGCTTCCTGCAGCATGCGCTTCTCGTTGCGCACAATGATTTCTGGCGCTTTCAGCTCAAGCAGGCGTTTCAGGCGATTATTACGATTTATGACGCGGCGGTATAAATCGTTCAGGTCGGAAGTGGCGAAACGTCCGCCGTCCAGCGGCACCAGCGGGCGCAACTCGGGCGGCAGCACGGGCAGCACGGCCAAAACCATCCACTCCGGCTTGATGCCGGATTTACTGAAGGCCTCCAGCACTTTCAGGCGCTTGGATATCTTCTTCATCTTGGTTTCGGAGCCGGTGGTACCCATCTCGCGCCGGAGATTATCGATTTCAACGCGAATGTTCAGATTGCCCAACAAATCCCGTATGCCTTCCGCACCCATGCTGGCGCGAAAATCGTCCCCGTATTCTTCCGTCTTGGCGCGATAATCATCGTCGGTCAGCAACTGGCACCGCTGGAGAGGCGTCATGCCGGGGTCGGTGACTACATAAGCCTCGAAATAGAGCACGCGCTCGATATCGCGCAAGGTCATATCCAGCACCATGCCCAAGCGTGATGGCAGCGATTTCAAAAACCAGATGTGAGCCACCGGCGAAGCCAGTTCGATATGCCCCATCCGCTCGCGGCGAACCTTTGACAGCGTAACTTCTACGCCGCATTTCTCGCAGATCACCCCGCGATGTTTCAAACGTTTATACTTTCCGCATAAGCACTCGTAATCTTTTACCGGGCCAAAAATCTTGGCGCAGAACAACCCGTCCCGTTCCGGTTTGAAGGTACGGTAATTGATGGTTTCCGGCTTCTTCACCTCACCATAGGACCAGGAACGTATTTTCTCGGGAGAAGCAAGACCGATCTTGATCGAATCGAACTCTTCTTTCTGCGTAACCTGTTTGAATAAATCAAGCAGTGCTTTCATTTGTCACTCCTGTTGATCAGGCGTCGATACAAAAAATTATCCGGTGAAACAGCAAGGAAATAAATGTTATTAATTCTCTGCACCTTTACATAAATTACTAATGCCGGTCCAGATCGATATCCATCGCCAACGAACGGATTTCCTTGACCAGTACGTTAAATGATTCCGGCATACCGGCGTCAATCTTGTGGTCGCCCTTGACGATACTCTCGTAAACCTTCGTGCGCCCATTCACGTCATCAGACTTGACTGTCAGCATTTCCTGAAGGGTATAGGCCGCCCCATATGCTTCGAGTGCCCATACCTCCATTTCGCCGAAGCGCTGCCCGCCGAACTGGGCTTTGCCGCCAAGCGGCTGCTGAGTCACCAGGCTGTAAGGTCCCGTGGAGCGCGCATGCATCTTGTCGTCCACCAAGTGATGCAGTTTCAGCACATGCATATAACCTACCGTAACAGGGCGGTCGAATGACTCACCCGTTCTGCCATCATAAAGCGTCACTTGACCGGATCGGGGAAGACCGGCAAGTTCCAGCATATCCTTGATTTCCTTTTCGGTGGCGCCGTCGAATACCGGTGTTGCAAAAGGCACGCCATCCTTCAGATTTTCCGCCAGATCCAGGATCTCTCCATCCGTCAGCGAAGCGATATCCTCGGGTTTTCCGCTGGTATTATAAATCTTGTCAAGCAGATCCCGGATTTCGGCCGTGCGACTGCCGGCGCTCAGCATATCGCCTATCTTCCTTCCCAGTCCTTTCGCGGCCCATCCAAGATGGGTTTCAAGAATTTGCCCCACATTCATCCGCGACGGCACGCCAAGGGGATTCAGCACTACATCGACCGGTGTGCCATCGGCCATATAAGGCATATCTTCTACCGGTACGATCTTGGAAATCACACCCTTGTTGCCATGGCGGCCGGCCATTTTGTCCCCGGGTTGCAGACGCCGCTTCACTGCGACATAAACCTTGACCATTTTCTGTACCCCCGGCGGCAACTCATCACCTTGGGTAAGTTTCTTCTTCTTCTCCTCAAAAGCGGCATCGAACGCCCTGCGCTTCTGCGCGAGACCCTCCTCGATCTGTTCGAGCTGGAGACTTGCTTCTTCGTCAGACATCCGGATGTCAAACCAATGATGCGGATCGATGCTATCCAGATATTCCTTGGTAATCGGCGCGCCCTTGACGAGTTTTTTGGGTCCGCCCGTTGCAATCTTGCCCTTGAGCAAACGCTCGATACGCACAAAAGCATCGGCTTCCACAATCCGCATCTGGTCAGCCAGATCTTTCTTGTACCGCTTCAGTTCGTCCTCGATGATCTGCTGGGCGCGTTTGTCACGCTCTATCCCTTCGCGGGTAAAAACCTGCACGTCGATGACAGTTCCCGAAATGCCGGATGGCACACGCAGCGATGTATCCTTTACATCGGAAGCCTTTTCGCCAAAAATGGCACGCAACAGCTTTTCCTCTGGCGTCAACTGCGTTTCACCCTTGGGCGTGACTTTCCCTACCAGCACATCACCGGCTTCCACTTCCGCGCCAATATGAACAATCCCTGATGCATCCAGACGTCCGAGTTGCACTTCCGAAAGGTTGGAAATATCCCCGGTGATTTCTTCCGTTCCCAACTTGGTATCGCGGCTCACTACCGAAAGCTCTTCGATATGAATAGACGTGAAGCGGTCGTCGGCAACAATGCGCTCGGAGATGAGAATTGAATCCTCGAAGTTGTAGCCATTCCAGGGCATGAACGCCACCAGCATGTTTTGCCCCAGCGCCAGTTCGCCCTTGTCGGTCGAGGCGCCATCAGCTACCACGTCGCCGCGCGCAATGATATCTCCCACTTTTACCAGCGGCCGCTGGTTAATATTCGTATTCTGGTTGGAACGGGTGTATTTGGTCAGGTTGTAGATATCTACGCCCACTTCGCCTGCGCGCGTTTCGATGTCATGCACACGCACCACGATACGGCTCGAATCCACGTAATCCACGACGCCACCCCGTACTGCCTTTACGGCGGTTCCGGAATCCACCGCCACCACCCGTTCGATGCCCGTACCGACAAGAGGCTTCTCGGCGCGCAGGCACGGCACCGCCTGCCGCTGCATGTTGGAGCCCATCAGCGCGCGATTGGCATCGTCATGTTCCAGAAACGGAATCAATGAAGCGGCCACGGACACGATCTGCGCAGGCGCCACGTCCATGTACTCGATCCGGTCGGGTGTCGACAGGGTAAATTCGTTCCTGTGACGGCAGGAAACAATGTCGTTGGTAAATCCGCCGTTACGATCCAGTTCCGCATTTGCCTGGGCAATCACATACTGGCCTTCCTCAATTGCCGATAAATAGTCGATTTCATTGGTTACGCTGCCGTTTTTAACTTTGCTGTATGGCGTTTCCATGAAACCATATTCATTGGTGCGAGCATACAGCGCCAACGAGTTGATCAGACCGATATTCGGACCTTCCGGTGTTTCAATCGGACATACCCGGCCATAATGAGTGGGATGCACATCACGTACCTCAAACCCTGCCCGTTCACGGGTCAGGCCGCCCGGCCCCAGCGCAGACACGCGGCGCTTATGCGTAATTTCGGAAAGCGGATTGGTCTGGTCCATGAATTGCGACAGTTGGCTGGAACCAAAGAATTCCCGCACTGCAGCCGATACCGGCTTTGCATTAATCAAATCATGAGGCATCAGGTTATCCGACTCAGCCTGACTGAGTCGTTCCTTTACCGCCCTTTCGACCCGCACCAGGCCGGAACGAAACTGGTTTTCCGCCAGTTCACCGACAGAGCGCACCCGGCGATTACCAAGGTGATCGATATCATCGATCTCGCCGCGGCCATTGCGCAACTCGACCAGAATCTTGATCACCGCAATGATGTCCTCATTCGACAAGGTAGTCGAACCATCCAGTTCCGTCCTGCCCACACGGCGATTGAATTTCATCCGCCCAACCACCGAAAGATCATACCGCTCGGGCGCGTAGAACAAGCCGTTGAACAATGCCTTGACAGCTTCCTCGGTAGGCGGTTCACCCGGACGCATCATGCGATAGATTGCAACTTGCGCCGCCATCTGGTCGGTAGTCTCGTCTATTCTCAATGTTTGCGATATGTAGGCGCCCTGATCGAGATCGTTCGTATAGATGGTGTGAATCTCTTCTATGTTCGACTCGTGCAGTTTGGCGAGCAGAACTTCCGTGATCTCGTCGTTGGCAAGCGCCAGGACTTCGCCTGTTTCCTTATCTACTACGTTATGGCCCAACACTCGTCCCAACAGAAACTCTTCCGAAACCGCAAGCTTGTCTATGCCTGCCTGCTGCATTTCACGAACATGTTTGACCGTTATCCGTTTATCCTTCTGGACAATGATCTTGCCGCTCTTCGAGACGATATCGAAGCGCGCAGTATCGCCACGCAAGCGTTCCGGTATCAGTTCAAAAAGGATTCCTTTCTGGGACAGATGGAAAGTGTCGAAAGAAAAGAAGTTTTCCAGAATTTGCTCCGGCGTATAGCCTATTGCTTTCAGCAATACGGTGATCGGCATTTTACGGCGCCGGTCGACGCGGAAGTAGAGATAATCCTTCGGATCGAACTCGAAGTCGAGCCAGGAACCGCGGTACGGAATAATGCGAGCGGAAAAAAGCAGTTTACCGGATGAGTGCGTTTTACCGCGGTCATGCTCGAAAAACACCCCTGGCGAGCGATGCAGTTGCGACACAATCACGCGCTCCGTCCCGTTAATAACGAACGAACCCGTGTTGGTCATGAGAGGAATTTCTCCCATGTAAACTTCCTGCTCCTTCACCTCCCTCACTGTCGGCTTGGATGCCTCCTTATCCATGATCGTCAGCCGCACTTTAGCGCGCAATGGAGATGCATAAGTCAGGCCGCGTTGCTGGCATTCCTTGACATCAAACGGTGGCATGCCAAGAACATAATTGACGAAGTCGAGGCGAGCGTTCTTGGAATGGCTCTCGATCGGAAATATCGACATAAACGCTGCCTGCAATCCCTCGGTGGCCCGACGATCAGGCTCGACTTGAGCTTGTAGAAACGCTGCGTAAGATTCGATTTGAGTAGCGAGAAGAAAGGGAATCGGCAAGACGCTAGCACGCTTTGCGAAACTCTTACGTATACGTTTTTTCTCGGTAAACGAATAGCTCATGGAATCTCTCCGGGAGGTCAGAAGACAGATGGATAGAAAATTGGAGCAGAGTACCTGATTTTAGCTACCGTGCTGATTTTGCTACCGCACAAAAAATGCGGGAATTCAGACGTTAAAAAACCAGAACCTGACGGCGTCTTTCACGCCGTCAGCTGGTCTTGTTGCTTTACTGTTATTTAATCTCGGCGGTTGCACCGGCTTCAGCCAGTTGTTTCTGGATCGCTTCTGCATCGGCTTTCGGGATACCTTCCTTGACCGGCTTGGGCGCAGCGTCCACCAGATCTTTCGCTTCTTTCAGGCCCAGCCCGGTAACAGCGCGAACGACCTTGATCACGTTAACCTTGCTTTCACCGATGGCGGTCAGCATGACGGTAAATTCGGTTTGCTCCTCAGCCGCGGCAGCAGCGCCGCCGGCAGCGGGCGCAGCAGCCACGACGGTTGCGGCAGCAGCTGAAACACCGAATTTCTCTTCCATTTCCTTAATCAACTGGGAAAGCTCCAGCACAGTCATATTTGCAATCGATTCTAAAATTTCTGCTTTGGCTATCGCCATGATTTTCTCCTGATAATTAATCTCATGATGGTTTACGGTCTCGCGGCAAAGCGAAACCGGATTAAGCGGCTTCTTTCTGATCCCGGACGGCTGCAAGGCCACGGACAAAACGGGTAGGCACTTCGTTGAGTGTCCTTACAAAGTTGGCAACGGGCGCCTGCATGGTACCTAACAGCTTCGCAAGCAACTCGTCGCGACTGGGAAGGGAAGCCAAATTCGCGATGTCATTGCTGGACATCACCAAATTAGCCATCGCTCCAGCCTTGATTACCAATTTGTCATTGGTCCTTGAAAACTCGTGCAGAACTTTTGCCGCCGCAACCGGGTCACTTCCGATACCATAAGCCAGGGGTCCGACCATATGCTCGGAAAGACCTGAAAACGGGGTATCCGTCACAGCCCGGCGTGCAAGCGAGTTTTTTAGCACCCGGAAATATATTCCCGATTGACGCGCTTTAGCACGCAATTGAGTCATATGTCCGACTCCAAGCCCGCGGTACTCCGCAATGATGATGGCTTGGGCGTTCGCCACTTGAGCACTGACGTCAGCGACTACCGCTTTTTTCTCTTCTAAATTTAGACTCAAGGCACGTTCTCCATCAGTTAAAATGCGATGCCGAGTTATGGTATCTTAGGTATGAGCAAGCTGAAAAACCCCCCGCTCAAAACCTCACACCGACTCAGTACCGCGAACCGGCGACCTTAAATCAGGAGTTAAATCTTTTCCTGTTCTTGGGCACGCCATCTGCGCTGGGTGCTTGGAGATGGCGGAAAAGAGAAAGCGAGGCTGGTAAAACATAGTCGCCATACTCTTTTCCGTTTCTATTTTGCAAATTAAGTTATCCAGTAGTGACTTACTCCGACTCAGACAATAAAGCGGTTTACCGCTTATCGCCTTTGGTTTGTCATTACCCAACAACCCCAGCGGTCTTTGATAACCCACCGCATCAGCGCGAGGCGCGTATCCGATGGCCCAAAGTCTTACAAATGCTTCACGCCGTATCCTGCAGATCGGTAAATGCCTACCGCATGCTGGTCTGATCCACCCTGACCCCTATTCCCATCGTGCTGGAGACTGATATCTTTCTCAAATAAATTCCTTTGGAGGTAGCGGGTTTGGATTTGTTGAGCGCGTCCAGCAGCGCTGTCAAATTTTGTATCAATGCGTCTGGCGTGAAAGATGCACGACCAATAGTGCATTGAACAATACCGCCTTTGTCGGCACGATATTGCACTTGCCCTGCTTTGGCATTCCTTACTGCACCCGCAACATCCGGCGTCACCGTGCCCACCTTGGGATTAGGCATGAGGCCGCGCGGGCCGAGTATTTGTCCCAATTGCCCCACCACGCGCATGGCGTCCGGACTGGCAATGGCTACATCAAAATCGATATTTCCTGCTTTGATCTGTTCCGCCAGATCTTCAAACCCTACAATATCCGCACCCGCAGCCAGCGCCTCCTTGGCCTTATCACCCTGGGCAAATACCGCCACGCGCACCGTTTTACCGATGCCTGCGGGCAAAACCACTGAACCGCGCACTGCCTGGTCGGATTTTTTTGCGTCAATACCCAAATTCACAGCCACATCAATCGACTCATCGAATTTTGCAGTGGCCGTTTCCTTGATGATCCCGAGCGCATCCGGCAGCGAATAGGATTTGTTGCGATCCACTTTTCCGGCAATCGCCTTGAAACGTTTAGATACGTGCGCCATGTTATACGCCCTCCACTTCCACGCCCATGCTATGGGCACTGCCGGCTATCGTGCGAACCGCGGCGTCCATGTCGGCCGCTGTCAAATCGGGCATTTTTATCTGCGCGATTTCTTCCGCTTGCTTCCGTGTTAATCTGCCTATTTTATCGGTGTGCGGCTTGGGACTACCCTTGCCTACCCCCGCTGCTTTCTTTATCAGCACGGTCGCCGGGGTGGTTTTCATGGTGAAGGTGAAACTCTTGTCGGCGTAAGCGGTAATAACGACCGGCACCGGTAGTCCAACTTCCATTTTCTGCGTCGCGGCATTAAATGCCTTGCAAAACTCCATGATATTCAGTCCACGCTGACCAAGCGCGGGGCCTATCGGCGGGCTAGGATTGGCCTTGCCTGCCGGCACTTGCAACTTGATATAGCCGGTTATTTTCTTTGCCACAATAATTCTCCTCTCGGGTACAAGTGAACGCTATAGCGCTCTCCCCAGGTTAACAACAAACACGGCGCCATCCAATGCTGATGGTTGCCGCCCCATCTCCATTCAAGCTTTTTCGACCTGGCTGAAATCCAGTTCCACCGGAGTAGGGCGGCCAAAAATGGAAACCGATACCCTGATCTTGCTCTTGTCATAATTGACATCTTCCACATTGCCGTGGAAATCCGTGAAAGGGCCTTCCTTGACGCGCACTGCCTCACCCGTTTCAAAAAGAACCTTGGGCTTGGGTTTCTCCACCCCTTCCTGAATCTGATGGAGGATATTCTGTACTTCCTTCTCGCTAATTGGCGTCGGTTTCATGGCCGACCCGCCAATAAAGCCCGTGACCTTGGCGGTATTTTTGACCAGATGCCATGTCTCGTCAGTCATTTCCATCTCGACCAGCACATAGCCAGGAAAGAATTTCCTTTCACTGAGATTTTTCTGACCCGCTTTCATCTCAACAACTTCTTCTACCGGAACCAGTATCTGTCCAAACTTGTCCTGCATTCCGGCGCGATTGATTCTCTCCTTCAATGCGCGTTGCACACTCTTCTCAAATCCGGAGTAGGCATGAACCACATACCATTTCTTATCCATTACCCCTCCTGGCCCATCAGATATTTCACCGCCATCAACAAGCCCGCATCAACCATCCACAAAAACAAGGCCATCACGAGAACAAAGGCAAAGACGATGCCCGTAGTCTGCATCGTCTCCTTACGGTTCGGCCATACGACTTTGCGGGTTTCTTCCGATGACTCCTTGCTGAACGCGTAAAACTGTTTGCCTTGAGTGGTAAACCAAACCACTACCGCCGCCAGAACAATACCTGCGAGTACTGAAATAACGCGAATTACCATGGCGCTATCGCGCAGGTAATAGAAACCGGCGATACCGGCGGTCAACAGCAGAAGCGCGAATCCCAACTTGATCTTATCCACTACTCTATCTCACTCTGCTTATCGGTAAATGAAACGACCGGAAGCCATGCAACCCCAGCCGTAATTCAATATCGGTGGTATTACGAAACGTTGCTTTCTTGAAAAACATGCAGCAATCTATGATTTGAGTGATATTTCTTGGGTTGGCAGGCCAGGAGGGCATCGAACCCCCAACCTTCGGTTTTGGAGACCGACGCTCTGCCAATTGAGCTACTGGCCTGTATTTCTATATATGGACGCAACGCTTCAATGCCTGGAATGGATATCTGACGCGATTACTCGATAACCTTTGCCACCACGCCTGCGCCAACGGTTCTGCCGCCCTCGCGAATGGCAAAACGCAGACCTTCTTCCATCGCAATCGGCGCAATGAGGTTTACCGTCACCGACACATTGTCGCCCGGCATCACCATCTCGGTACCCGCCGGCAGTTCAATCGCCCCCGTCACGTCAGTGGTGCGGAAGTAGAACTGGGGACGGTAGCCCTGGAAAAAAGGAGTATGGCGCCCGCCTTCTTCCTTGCTCAAAACGTATATCTCGGCAGCAAACTTGGTATGCGGGGTGATGCTGCCCGGCTTGGACAAGACCTGCCCGCGTTCGACTTCTTCGCGTTTGGTGCCGCGCAGCAATACGCCTACGTTGTCGCCAGCCTGTCCCTGGTCCAGCAGTTTCCTGAACATCTCCACGCCGGTACAGACAGTCTTGATGGTGGGCTTCAATCCTACTATCTCGATCTCTTCGCCCACTTTGACGATGCCCCGTTCCACCCGGCCCGTTACAACCGTGCCCCGCCCGGATATGGAGAAGACGTCTTCCACCGGCATCAGAAAGCTGCCGTCTACGGCGCGAACCGGCTCCGGTATGTAGCTGTCCAGTGCATCCGCCAGTTTGTAGATGGACGGCTCGCCTATGTCGCTCTGGTCGCCTTCCAGCGCCTTCAGCGCCGAACCGATGACGATCGGGGTGTCATCCCCCGGAAAATTGTATTTGGAGAGCAACTCGCGCACTTCCATTTCCACCAGTTCCAGCAGTTCGGCATCATCCACCATGTCCGCCTTGTTCATGTAGACGATGATGTAGGGCACGCCTACCTGCCGCGCAAGAAGGATGTGTTCGCGCGTCTGCGGCATCGGCCCGTCAGCAGACGATACCACCAGTATCGCCCCGTCCATTTGCGCCGCTCCCGTTATCATGTTCTTGACGTAGTCGGCATGCCCCGGACAGTCAACGTGCGCGTAGTGCCGCTTCGTCGTCTCATATTCAACATGGGAGGTGTTGATGGTGATGCCCCGCGCTTTCTCTTCCGGCGCCGAGTCAATCTGCGCGTAACTCTTCGCCTCTCCTCCAAACTTCTTCGCCAATACCATCGTGATCGCCGCCGTCAGTGTGGTCTTGCCATGATCCACATGACCTATCGTCCCAACGTTCACGTGAGGCTTCGTCCGCTCAAATTTACTCTTTGCCATGATGATCCCTTTTTAAAGCACTTTTTCTATATTAACGCCTATGGAGCCCATGGCCAGGATTGAACTGGCGACCTCTCCCTTACCAAGGGAGTGCTCTGCCACTGAGCTACATGGGCAAGCGTGTTTCTGCCTAAAACCTGCCCGAACCAAAAAATCTTGCAACAGCGCGTTGCCAACACTTTAACTTTTTTCCGCCCTGTATCTGGAGCGGGTGAAGGGAATCGAACCCTCGTCGTAAGCTTGGAAGGCTTCTGCTCTACCATTGAGCTACACCCGCATCTCGCGATCACGCTGGACCGAAGCGATCAGCCCACTGATCAGAGAAAAGGCATCGCGCACCACCACGCACCCCCGCTACCTGAAAGCCAGACTCATCATCAAGCCCATGGGAGCAAGCACCTCGCGGGTTCCGGCCCCGCGGAGCCCTGCAAATATACGGTCACCCTGATTTGGTGGAGGGGGAAGGATTCGAACCTTCGAAGGCAGAGCCGTCAGATTTACAGTCTGATCCCTTTGACCGCTCGGGAACCCCTCCGAACGAAACTGCTAATTGTGAATGCTTCAAGTCAATAAGTCAACGTGCATTTCAGGGTTTTTCACTAGCCGGACGCGAATCCCCAGGGTAGCGAGACAGCCCGCCTATTTACCTTATATTCACCTTATGACTTGAGGTTCTCGAATTGACAGGAATATTATCCGGCAGTCAATGCGTGGACCCTTGACGCAAGCCTAATAGCTCAACATCAAAAATCAACGTCGCATTCGGCGGAATTACATTCCCCGCACCCTGCGCCCCGTAGCCCATATCCGGAGGAATAATCAAAGTGCGTTGCCCCCCGACTTTCATCCCGGCAACACCTCGGTCCCAACCTTTGATTACCCGGCCTGCGCCGAGCAGAAACGAAAAAGGCGTTCCGCGATCGCGGGAGCTGTCGAATTTCGCACCCTTCTTATCCGGAGCGCTCGCATCATAAAGCCAGCCGGTATAATGCACTTCAACGGCCTTGCCTACGGTTGCCTCTTCCCCGGTTCCTACTTTGGTATCGTTCTTGATGAGTTCGGTCACGCTGGACGCTCCTTGCCTGGTTTCGGAAAATGCTGATTGGGGCAATAAAACCATGCCCAACAATATTAATACGCTCAAATTGATCAGTGCGTTTACTCTAGACATGATTACCTCGAAAATTAATGAAAATCCGGCTCGCCTGCATATTTCATATTATACCCAGGTCAACCCGTATCGCCGCCTGCTAAAAGCCGCTAAAAGGATTATCAGGTTCTAAACGCCCCTTATAACGCTCCATCGAGTCTATATTCATGCAAGAGCGCGTCAACGAAGAGATACGTCAGGAGCCGCAAAAGCCTTCGCAGGAACCTTTATTGCGCCTGCACGATTCGCCTGTCGTGCGGTCCCTGTACCTGGCGGCAGGGTTTGCCGCCCTGGTACTGGCCGTGGCGGGTATCGTACTGCCGGTGCTGCCCACGACCCCTTTCCTGCTCCTGGCTGCGGCTTGCTTCGCGCGCAGCTCGAAACACTTCCATGACAAACTCCTCGCCAATCGCATTGCCGGTCCCATAATTCGCGAGTGGGTCGAGCACCGCAGCATTCCACGCAGGGTAAAACGCTGGGTATACCTGCTGCTGGCATTGTCATTCGGCAGTTCAATACTGATGATGCCATCTGTTTGGCATCAGCTGGCCCTCGCTGTGCTGGGTACCATCCTGGTTGCATTTATCTGGCGCATACCAGTAAGAGATTCTCATACCAGCTTGTAACATCACGTCGCAGCACAGACCCAGCCTCAATCCAGCTGATGCTCAGCCTTGCTTCAGGCCGCCATCAGCGTGATATTGATCTTATTCCGACGTGGCCTGCGGCTCAGCCACAAAAATCTCGACGCGACGATTTTTTGCCCGATTTGCGGGAGTATCGTTGGAAACAAGAGGCTCACGGGAACCACGCCCGTCAGCACTTATTCGATTCGAAGAAACACCCGGGTTTACCAGATACTCACGTGTGCTCGCCGCACGATTGAGCGATAAGGGATTATTGACTGCATCGCTACCCGTACTGTCGGTATGTCCGATAATAGTGACCTGGGTCCCGGGATTATTGCTCAGGCTCGCTGCGAAACTGTCCAATACCGGCCTGAAATTGGGTTTGATCTCTGCGCGGCCAGTATCAAATGAAATATCGCTGGGGATATCAAGCTTCAGGCGGTTGTCTGACGTTTTTACAACTTCGACGCCCGTGCCGGCGGTAGCTTGTTCCATCTCTCGCTTCTGCTCTTCCATTCTTCTGGACCATACATTCCCGGCAATAGCCCCGCCAGCACCGGCCGCCGCGCCGATTGCCGCGCCTTTGCCTTTACCCGCAATCGCGCCAATTATTGCGCCCGCGCTTGCGCCAATTCCTGCACCTATCGCCGTATCTCTAGTCCTGGTACTCTGTGTTTCAGGAACTGGCGCAACCGCCCGATATCAACGCTATCGTGGTAAAAATAACAGGCAATTGATTACGCATGATCTCTCCAGATTTGCCAAGGATAGTATTACGGATATAGACAGCAGCAGCATGTTCTTGAGGCACTTATGATAACTCTAACAGATGAGATAAGGATACAATGCGAAAATCGGAGTTGCCGCGCCCAAGCGTCGAATCACGCGGCGAGAAGTAGCATTGCCGCAATTCTACCGCCCAAAAATCCGTTCTCGCCCAGCTGATCCCCTCATACTGAACAGTGATTATCATCCTCTTGGATGATGAATGGAATGAAGCCGCTTCAATCTCTCGCGGGCAACATGCGTATAAATTTGCGTGGTGGAAATATCCGCATGGCCCAGCAGCAGTTGCACAACACGAAGATCGGCGCCGTGGTTGAGCAAGTGCGTTGCGAAAGCATGGCGCAAAGTATGTGGCGACAATGGCTTGATGATACCGGCCTGGCGCGCATAACGTTTTATCAGGTACCAGAAAGCCTGGCGTGTCATGGACGAACCCCGGGCTGTAATGAACAGCGCATTGCTCGATTTTCCATCCAGCAAGCCTGATCGGATTTCTGTAACGTATCGGCTCACCCACTCCAGCGCGTCCTCACCCAGGGGCGCCAGACGTTCTTTTCCACCCTTGCCCATCACCCGTACGACGCCCATGCTCAGGCTGATCTGCGCGCTTTGCAGACTGATAAGCTCCGATACGCGCAGCCCGCTGGCGTATAGCACTTCGAGCATTGTGCGATCGCGCACCCCCAATGGAAGTTTTACATCGGGCGCGTTAAGCAGCGCTTCCACATCCGTTTCAGTCAGGCTTGCGGGGAGGTTACGGGGAAGCTTCGGCGTCTCGATATTCAGGCTGGGGTCAACCTGAATTTTTCCCTGCCGCAACAAAAACCGATAAAACCGCTTCAAGCTCGACAGTTCACGGCTGGTGGTAGTGGCCTTGACTCTGGCGGAAACCTTATGGGCAAGAAACGCGAGCAGATCGGAATGGCTGGCGTCCAGAAAACTATTTTTTTCATCCCGCTTTCTGGCGAGCCACTCGCCAAACTGCTGCAGATCGCTACGGTAGCTCTCCAGAGTGTTACGGGACAGACCGTCTTCCAGCCATAAAGCGTCGGAAAACTCATCGAGAACCGCCCAGTTGAGCTCAGACGCCCTCATGTTGCAACAGCCAGCGCTTGATGTTGAGCGGCATCCCATCACTTGCATTCATAAATCCGCCAAGTCCACCGCTCTTAGCGATAACGCGATGACAGGGTATGATAATCGGAAGCCGGTTGGCGCCGCATGCCTGCCCAACGGCGCGCGGCGCAGAATGCAATTGCGTAGCGATATCGCCATAACTGCGGGTCCCTCCGCTGGGGATATCCTGAATCGCACGCCATACCCGTCGCTGATGGATAGTGCCGCCGATATGCAATGACAAATCAAAAACGAAATCTGGATCAGTGAGGTACGCCTGCAACTGATTGCAAACTTCTCGAGCCAGAGGAGTTTTCGGATCGAGCAGCGGTGTATCGAGGGGCAGATACTCGATATCCGTCAGCCAGTCTTCCTCGATGCGGAGGCCGAGAACGGCAAACGGGGTGGCGAGCTTCGCCTGATAGTCATGTTCACGCTTTGCTTTTAAAATCATCTTCGTTTATTCATAAGTAAGAAACGAGTTTCCACGAGTGAGGCCATTGACGAAGATTGAGATCATGTTAGCGCGTTCACTATAATGTGCTAGCAATAGGATTGAGCTGACAACCGCTCAATCATAAAACAATCTTCATCACCGGCTTAATCAAGCTTCGACAGGTTTTTCTTGCGTGTCCCCGAGCTCAATATGGAGCTCGAATTGATCGTCAGCGGGAAGTGATGCCGGCACGAACTCACCCTCAATCCATCTCGACATCTGCACAACAGCTTCCATTGAGCGCACGCCATGTTTGTATTTTTTTGCATTCAAGAGCTTGCTGATAACTTGATCGTCAATGCTGGCGACTTCGACAGAGCCAGTTCGCTCGGGATGAAAAATAGGCTTCGCGAACCGCTCAAGCAGAGACCTGAGAATCACGGCACGTCTCAACTTGAGAGGGAAATCCAGTTCCTCGTATTCTTTTTTTCCTTCTTTAAGTTTAGGATTGATATCCTGGACATTCAGGTATCCCCTGAGGCGGCTGATAAAATCGCCGAGCTTCGCTCTTCTGCGCGAAACGTCATTCTCGTCGGTAGAAACGTCATTCTCGTCGGTAGATGTGTTGCCAGTGATCGGAGGAGGCACGGCAGGCATAGGCGTAGAAACGTCATTCTCGTCGGTAGATGTGTTGCCAGTATTATCGCTTATCTGTTTCTGTTGCTTACCGAATATGAAGGTCTGGTCCTTAAATTCTTTGAAATTGTCGCATGTTCCGCCCGCAAACAGAAAAATCGCGCGTCCCACCCGATAGGTCCCTCCCCTGCCGCGAAACAATCCATCCTGCATCGGCGCCAGGAAAAATTTCAGCCAGCCAAGCTGCGTCTCAAAGAATGCATCGAATTCGTCAAAAATAACCAAGGGCACTTCATCCTCCGCGGAAAGCGCCAGATCCTGTACCTGGTGAAAGGCATCGGTTAACTGCTCGACCGAATTGATTTGGGCCAGATTGAAGGTGAGGGATCTGGTTTTTTTCCCCGGGCAGACGCTCTCGAGAATCTGATTCACTGAAAATCCCTTTCCCGCTCCCGGAGCGCCAAAAACAGCGATAGACAAGGGTTTGTCCAACTGTTTATCCTTGATGTACTTGCGGATCAGTCTACCCAGGCTCAAAAACGACTCGATCTCTTCAGCATCGAACGTTTTGATCATGCCAAACTCGGCATAGGGGCAGTTGATAACGGGTGGCGGCATCCATTCTGATTTATAAGAATCTTTTATATTCTTTTTGTCATTCGCGTCCTTTTCGGTCATGGAGCAAAAAGTCTTCTCCAATCCATTCTTGACTATACCGAAAAGCGTCTCATTCTCTACGTCCTCTCGGCTCTTTTTGGCCCTTCGCGGCTTCAGAAGACAGGTAACTGTCAACGCGCCTCCACTTCCACTCTTTTTTCTCGCTTTCTACCCAGTTATTGATTTCAAGCGACGTCAGAAGCAGGCTTGGCCTTTTTAAGTCTAGCGTTTCCTTCTTGATTCCTTCTCGCCGTTTTATGCTAAGCGACTTTTCCAGTGCATCGAAGGGATTCTTAATCTCGTATTCAGAGTCTTTTTCATATCCCTCGCGGAAATAGATATTAAAGGCCGCCACCCCCAATTGGAGAGCGCCCGCAATATCCCATTTATCGTCGTCTATTTTTTCATTGTCGCCGTCTCTCTTCTCATTGTCGCCGTCGGTCTTCTCATTGTCGCCGTCTGTCTTCTTACATTTAGCATAAAGTGCCCTGACAATCGCCGCAAGCATGATCGTGAATTTTCCCGGCATGATGCCGAATGTTTCAGTGTCTACCTGCGCGTTTCGGTCGAAGTTAGGGCAGAAATGAATGGAACCAGAATCATTTTCCCGATTCAGGTAGAGCGCGCCGGTTTCACGAAAGACCACGACCAGATGATCGCCGATCTCGAGCAGCGTGTTGATTGGAGACTGCGTAGAATATCTCACCACGTCTTGAACGGCTTGCTCAAGCGAACCCAATTCCGTGATCTTGAGACCTTGCTTCCTCAACGCATCCGCTGTGACCATCACCAACGTACGTTTTTTTAACCCATCACCCTTCTCTTGCAGCTGATCCTTTAATTCCTCCAACCACTTGGGCGAGCCCTTGGTGTCTTCGAGTTCATCCCGGATTGCTATTATCACTCCGTCCCTGGCTGCATTTCCCAGTTCTTTAAGTGTCGGCTTAACCTCGACACCTTTACCTTTATCAGTCCTGATAGCGTTCCTTAGCGTCGAGCATCTATCATAAAAAACGAGAATATTAGAGCTAAGGGCGGAATCGGTAAAACGATCTTTGCTAATAAAAGATCTCGGTTTTTCTTCCTTGTGAGTGTTGTAATACCTCTCCTTGACTCTGAGTACTTTGACGTCCCTGTCGTTTGGGGGTGACTTGGGTGGAAAAAATTCCAGAATGCTTGTCAACTCGCTCCTTGTCTTAACGTTGCCCAGTTTCTGCTGAATCCTTAAGACAACCCTGATCCCTGTGCGTTTCTTTAACTCGGCAATATGTTTTTTGTACTTTCTGGTGTAGTCCTCAGGTTTAGCCTTTTCGTACGGTTCTTCTGGATAGTCATCCAAAGCTTCCAAAATGGTGCGAGTGAGTGTGTTTATAGAGGACTCCGCTTCCTCGGTTTTATTTTCGTCTAACTTGTCCTTGTAGCTCTCAGGATATCTTTCGTATCCACCCGATTTGGCCTCATGATGGCGTTGGAGAAAAATCTGGTGTGCTGGATTGCCCACTATCAGGATTTGGGGTTTGTCGGTTTTGTCATTTTTGGCACCCATGCCTACCTCCCTTCAATAGTATATGACGGTTGTCCCGGTGCTGGAATTGGATGATCGTTTTCTCTAATACGCTTTTCTAATACACAATGAAAGAGGCTTAGTCCGTACGGCAGCGCACAATGGGCATAACTTCGGAGCATTTGTCCGCGAAGCCTTAGTTCGCCAAAGAATGGAAATAAAGCCAATGAGAATGCCACGACGATGGCAGAAATGAGATCCTTGGGGAGTGTGCGATCAGGTGCGCCAAGAATAAAGTCAGCGGCCGATCAGGGGCTGGAATACGATTGCAAGGTGTATGCCAGCAAATTCCTTTGTCTCACTCTGGTGAGCGGCGGAAGAATTAGAATCAAGCACACCAGCCATGCCAAAAATAAACAGAGGAAAAGTAATAGGGTGAGCGGAATTATTCTTATCCACTTTGACTTTATGCAAACAGTCCGGCGATAATCGATCCATTATTCGGCTTGAACAAGTTTGCCGGCAAGATATTGAATAAGGAGCAAGTGGTGAAATTTAGCATAAAAAGCGTAAACCCGGAGAAGCAGCGCGGTGCCTGCGTGGTGGTGGGCGTATTTGAGGAGCACAAGCTGACCACAGCGGCGGAAGCCATCGACAAGATCGCCGATGGGTATATAAGCGGCATATTGCGCAAGGGGGATATGCGGGGCAAGGCCGGCTCTACGCTTATGCTGCACAATGTGCCCAATACCGTGTGCGAACGGGTATTGCTGGTGGGACTCGGCAAGGAGCCGGAACTTGGCGATAAAGCGTACCGTGACGCGGTGCGCGCTACTTTCAAGACGCTACATGAAACTGGCGCCGCTGATGTGACGCTGTTCTTGAATGAAGTGGCGGTAAAAAGCCGCGACATTGCCTGGAAAGTTTCACAAACTGCAATTGTCGCGATAGAAAGCACCTATCGCTTCGACCGGCTCAAAAGCAAAGTCGAGGACACCAAACCACCTCTAGGCAAAGTCACGCTGGGCGTGATGGGTTCGGGCAGCCGCGCGGAACTTGCCGCTGGTGAAGAAGCCCTGCAACAAGGGCTTGCCATTGCCGAAGGGATGAATGTGGCCAAGGATCTGGGTAACCTTGCGCCCAACATCTGTACCCCAACCTATCTGGCGGAGCAGGCGGCAGGTATCGCCAAAACTTACAAGCTCACGGCTACCGTCCTGGAGCAGAAGGACATGGAGAAGCTCGGCATGGGCGCATTGCTGGCGGTCGCCCGCGGCAGCCATCAACCCGCCAAGCTGATCGCACTGGAATACTGGGGACGAGGAAAAAAGGAAAAGCCCATCGTGCTGGTGGGCAAAGGCGTTACTTTTGACACCGGCGGCATTTCGCTGAAGCCCGCGGCGGAAATGGATGAAATGAAGTACGACATGTGCGGCGCAGCCAGTGTGCTCGGCACTATTACGGCAATTGCAAAAATGGGGCTTTCAGTGAACGTGATCGGTATCATCCCCACTACGGAGAATATGCCGGGGGGCAACGCCACCAAGCCCGGGGATGTCGTTACCAGCATGTCGGGGCAGACCGTAGAAATTCTCAATACCGATGCTGAAGGAAGGCTGATCCTGTGCGATGCGCTGACCTATGCCGAGCGCTATGAGCCGGAGGCAGTAATAGATATTGCCACCCTTACCGGCGCCTGTGTCATTGCGCTTGGCCATGTTGCATCAGGTCTGCTCAGTAATGACGAAGAACTGACGGAGGAGCTGCTCCGTGCCTCCGAGCGGACGGGTGACCACGCCTGGCGTCTGCCCTTATGGGACGAATATCAGGAGCAACTGAAAAGTAACTTTGCGGATATGGGCAATATTGGCGGACGGGCTGGCGGCACCATTACCGCAGCCTGCTTTCTGTCGCGTTTCACCGGCAAATATCGATGGGCCCACCTGGATGTAGCCGGTACCGCCTGGAAATCGGGCAAGGAAAAAGGCGCAACCGGCCGACCGGTACCGCTGCTGACGCAATTTCTGATCGGACGGGCGGCGCAGAAAAGCGCCTGACGGAAATAACCGGCATGACAGAAATCGACTTCTACTCTGGC
Organism: uncultured beta proteobacterium; assembly: GCA_963831395.1. GTDB lineage: Bacteria > Pseudomonadota > Gammaproteobacteria > Burkholderiales > Nitrosomonadaceae > Nitrosospira. The sequence continues at coordinate 136,884 of CAWHQD010000030.1, read as the reverse complement.
GGCGACAAGCTTCACACTGCTTGCCGCCTCGTCGCCAAGGCGATGCGGAAAGGCCTCAAGGTAATGATTTATACGTCTGACGTTTCAACTGTCGAGCGACTCGACAAACTGTTGTGGACTTTTTCATCAACTGATTTTATTCCCCATTGCCGTGCCGACGATAAGCTGGCTGATGTAACGCCGGTCATCCTCGCCCATGATGCCACTAAACTTACCCATGATGACGTATTGCTCAACCTGGACGCTGAAAGCCCATCTTTCTTCAGCCGTTTCCGCCGCTTGATCGAAATCACGGGGACTACACCAGAAGATACGCAGGCAGCACGCAAGCGCTACCGCTTCTACCAGGACCGCGGATACGAAATCCGTCATCATAAGCTGGGAATGGTATAGTCGGCACAGGCTCAAAAATACGATATCCAGCGCTCTTCATGAGTCTGGAATTTTACCTACCTCCATCTCATTTATTCCATGAATTGGGGCCTTTCATGACAAACAGCAGCAATGAAGCGCCACAAGAACCCGAGTATGACGAAATCCTGCGCAAGCTGGATGCATTGCTGCGCAAGCACCAGGGCAGATCGCCTGCCTCAGCGCAGGCCGAAGCAGACAACGGATCGGATTCTCTTCCAGACTCCTTCTCGGAAGCTGCATTAGATCGCGCGCCACTTGAACGTCCATCAGCGCACCTGATGACATACCAACGCTCACTGAAATAGTGCATGTAACACCCGCGATGCTGTCGCCACAGTCTGACATTACGCTTCTACTGGAGCAGGTTCTGGATTCGGCGCTCAGGGACGCCGGGGTCGATCTGGAAGCCGGAGCGCGCAAAACATTGGTCCAAGCGCTGGAATCACGCTTGTTTGGTCTCTGATAGCCTTTATGCTACCAGCTGGACCGAATTGCGATCTCAAAAAAAGAACACCTCACCACGCTAATATTTAGTATCTACCGCCGTGCGGTGATGTCCTGCCTTCTCTCTCATGCGCTTCCGTTATAATGGCTGACCCCGCCATATGACCACTATTCATGGAACTCGAGAAAAGCTTTAACCCCCGCAACATTGAAGGCCGCTGGTATTCGCAATGGGAATCCGCCGGCTATTTCAAGCCCATGCGCCGGCAAGCACAACGCGCAGGATAACATCCCTGCTTACTGCATTATGCTGCCACCGCCCAACGTGACGGGCACGCTGCATATGGGGCATGCTTTTCAGCATACCTTGATGGATGCACTTACGCGTTATCATCGCATGCGCGGCGACAACACACTATGGCAACCGGGTACGGATCACGCCGGGATTGCCACTCAGATCGTGGTAGAGCGGCAATTGGATCAGCAAAATATCGACCGCCGCAGACCTGGGGCGGGAAGAATTCCTTGAGCGCGTGTGGCAATGGAAGGCGGAATCCGGCTCCACCATCAGCCGCCAGATGAGGCGACTGGGCGCTTCCTGCGACTGGTCCCGCGAACGTTTCACCATGGATGCGGGATTATCGCAAGCCGTTACTGAAGTTTTCGTGCGGCTCTATCGCGATGGCCTCATCTATCGCGGTAAACGCCTGGTGAACTGGGACCCGGTACTGCAAACCGCGGTATCCGATCTGGAAGTGATATCGGTGGAGGAAGAAGGCTTTCTCTGGCATATTCTCTACCCGCTTGAGAAGACTGCAGCGGCGGACCTGGATGGAATAGAGTCAGAAGGGTTGGTTGTCGCCACCACGCGGCCCGAAACCATGCTGGGCGATATGGCGGTCGCCGTGCATCCGGATGACCCCCGCTACCAGCACCTGATCGGGCGCCATGTGCGTCTACCCCTATGCGAACGAAGCATCCCGGTAATTGCCGATGCTTACGTCGATCCGGCATTCGGTACCGGTTGCGTGAAAATCACACCTGCGCATGATTTCAATGATTATCAGGTAGGGCAGCGGCACAAACTCGTCCCGCTCAACATACTCACGCTGGATGGCAAGATAAACGACCTGGCCCCTGCCGAGTATCAGGGGCTGGATCGTTTCGACGCGCGCAAGAAAATTATCTCCGATCTGCAAAATCAGGGTCTGCTGGTTGAGACCAAGCCGCACAAGCTGATGGTTCCGCGCGGGGACCGTACCCACGCAGTGATCGAGCCCATGCTGACCGACCAATGGTATGTCGCGATGGACGGGCTGGCGAAACGTGGACTGGAAGCCGTGGCGAGCGGCGATGTGAAATTCATTCCGGAAAACTGGAGCCATGTTTACAACCAATGGCTCGAAAATATCCAGGACTGGTGCATTTCGCGCCAATTGTGGTGGGGACACCGGATTCCGGCGTGGTATGACGAGGACAACAACATTTTTGTCGCCCATAGCCTGGAGGAAGCGCAACGGCTGGCTGGCGAGCGCAGGCTTGTGCAGGACGAGGACGTTCTCGATACCTGGTTTTCATCCGCGTTATGGCCATTCTCCACGCTTGGCTGGCCTGAAGAAACTCCGGAACTTCGCACTTTTTTGCCGACTTCAGTTCTGATCACCGGATTCGACATCATTTTCTTCTGGGTAGCGCGGATGGTGATGATGTCGCTGTATTTCACCGGGAAGATACCGTTCAGGGAAGTCTACATAACTGGCCTGATACGGGATGCAGAGGGTCACAAGATGAGTAAATCCAAGGGTAATGTGCTCGACCCCCTTGATCTCATCGATGGCATTACTTTGCCGGATCTGATTTCCAAGCGTACCACCGGCCTGATGAACCCCCGGCAGGCCGAGTCTATCGAAAAAATCACGCGAAAGCACTTCCCGGACGGAATTCCCGCGTTCGGCGCGGATGCACTGCGTTTTACTTTCGCCAGTCTCGCCTCCCATGGCCGCGACATCAAATTTGATATGCAGCGTTGCGAAGGCTATCGCAATTTCTGTAACAAGCTGTGGAATGCCACGCGATATGTACTGATGAACTGCGAGGGAAAAGACACGGGTTTAATAGAATCGACGCCACTGGAATATTCCGATGCGGACAAATGGATTATCAGCCGCTTGCAACTGGCGGAAATCGCGGTCGCGCAGGCATATCACGATTACCGCTTCGATATTGCGGCGCGCGAAATCTATGAATTCGTCTGGGATGAGTATTGTGACTGGTACCTGGAGTTTGCCAAGGTACAGTTGAATAACGGCAATGAGGCAGTACAGCGGGCCACCCGCCGCACCCTGGCAAGAGTACTTGAGACGACATTACGGCTTGCCCATCCCATTATCCCCTTCATTACCGAAGAATTGTGGCAGAGCGTCGCGCCGCTTGCGGGCAGGCAGGGCGCGAGCATCATGTTGCAGCCGTATCCACAAAGCCGACCTGGGAAAAATCAGTGAAGACGCGACTCGCCGTATCGTCGCGCTAAAGGAAGTAATCGATGCCTGCCGGACCCTGCGCGGCGAAATGAATCTATCCCCGGCATTAAGGGTGCCGCTGCTGGCCGTGGGCAATGAGCAAGCGCTTACTCACTTTTCGCCCTACCTGATGGCACTGGCTAAACTGTCGAGCGTGGAAATCCTGCGGGACGGCTTGCCCCATGCCGAAGCGCCGGTAGCAATCGTCGGCGAATTCAGATTAATGCTGAAAATCGAAGTGAATGTGGATGCGGAACGTGCCCGACTGACCAAGGAAATTGCCCAGGTCGAAGGAGAAATCACCAAGGCGGAAAGCAAACTTGCAAATGAAAACTTCGTCAGACGCGCCCCCGCCAAGGTGGTGGAGCAGGAAAAAGAAAGGCTTGCCAATTTTAGCGCCCTGCTGGGTAAACTGAAAGAGCAGTTGCTGAAACTGGATAACTCGAAAAGCCCCTGAACAGGTCCTAATTAGTTTAGTACACGACGTTTTCCATGAGACGCCCGGAGGCTGCCAAGTAAAAAGATTTGAGCACAGGGCTCCTGCAAGAATCCGATATACCGTTGCCTGCTCGATGGAAAATTGCCCCCGATACTGCCTTTGTCATCCCTCTCTCTCCTGACTGCAAATTACTTCCTGTCTGATCGCTTTTCTGGCGGGGAGTACGGTCAAGGTATGCCTGTGCACATTGTTCCTGACCGGCCGAAACAGGAGTAATCAGCTCTGTCATCATCGCTGTTGCCGCTGTAGCACGAGCAACAGAGCTCGCGCCCCATCTCTCGAATTCCAGCACCTCGCCGCATTAATACCTTTATTTCCACTGCTTCCTCCAGAGTCAACATAACCGGAAGCAAAAGCCACCATGTTCGCCCAAATGGGTCAGTTTGACTCCGGCTCCAGGTGGGTCAGTATTACATCGGCGCTAACATAGAGCGACTGGTGTACGGTACCGTACGGAATTAGTAAAAAAACAGATGTAGTTTTAATTTCCCAATTTCGCTAAACAGGATGAGGTAAATTATGAGATACGACTTTGTTTTTAGAAATTCGCTACGATCAATTTTGATCACGGCTATGGTGTTTGGAGCCCCAACGTTAGTTCAAGCTCAGGAGAATCCTTCCGCCGACGCCGATAGCTCGTCATCCAGCTCGTCTAAAAAGGAACAGAAATCCGCAGATCAATCAAAGACCACGCAATCCAAAAAGCAAGGCAACTCTACGCAAGCGCAGGACAACTACACTTACGGAAAAGACCCGGCATCCGACTACTGGAGGGCACAAGGCGCCGGCGCTCATGTATATGGCAAGGACGCCGCGAGCGACTACTGGGTGTCTCAAGGGACGAGGCAAAGCGGATCGACTCAACGGGGTTCTGCCGGGATGGGATCGAGTTCTTCCCAAGGTGATTACGATTAAAAATGTAGTAATTTAGATTTAATCTGACATATTTCCTTCATCCAACCGGTCATGAATGGTTGGAGGCAGTCCACGGTCTGCACTCGTCGAGTCCCGCCGGAGGCGACGAGGGCAGCGTTATTTTTTAACCTTCCAATGGAAGCAGAGGCATTCCCTGCCCTGCTACAACCAGGCGTTTTACTTTTCTTCGTATTTAATGCGCCAAACCCAAGGAATGCATGAAGTTACGAGACCATTCTTCACCGTTGCCCTCCATATTCCGACGCCTTCAACCACGCAGGTTACACATAGGCCTGCGGGTGGGTTGAATGGGGATGGCTCGAAACGATATCCGCGTTGAGGTAATGCCCCAAGGTCACCTTTTGATCCATGGTTTCCCAGAGCAGCGAGATGGAGTAAAAAGTTCGAGCATCATGTCTGGCTGCGCTATAATGCCGAACTATTCGAATCCTCTAACTCTTGGCCGGATCAGCGGGAGTTTTATCTAGAAAGGGGGAATAATCATAATTGTTCTATTAGGTGGCCCTGGCGCGGGAAAAGGGACACAGGCCAACTTCATCAAGGAGCGTTTCGGCATTCCGCAGATTTCCACCGGAGATATGCTGCGCGCTGCGGTCAAGGCCGGTACCGACCTGGGTATCATGGCCAAGAAGATCATGGATGAAGGCGGGCTTGTTTCTGATGACATCATCATCAATCTGGTCAAGGCACGCATTGCGCAGCCAGATTGCCGGCAAGGTTTTCTCTTTGACGGTTTTCCTCGTACCATTCCCCAGGCGGATGCAATGAAGGCCGCAGGTGTTCCAATCAAGTTCGTCATTGAAATCGACGTGTCCGACGAAGAGATTATCCGGCGTTTGTCGGGCCGGCGCATGCACCCGGCTTCGGGTCGTATTTATCATATGACATTCAATCCGCCGAGAATGGATGGCAAGGACGATATAACCTGCGAACCGCTGATCCAGCGGGACGATGATAAGGAGGAAACTGTAAGAAAGCGGCTCGAAATCTATCATGCCCAGACTAAACCATTGGTAGAATACTATGCCCGATGGTCAGCTAATGGCGGAAAGGGCGCCCCCACGTTTGTGAAAATAGCGGGAACCGGTTCAATGGAAAATATCCGCGACGCCATTTTCGCGTCACTGCAATAACTTCAGTCCAAACTCCCGGCGGGCTCAGGCTTCGTGGTATCACCGCCGTTTTGTTTTAATTCGCGAACAGAGCAACACGCAGCGGCAGGAGTTTCAATGTTGCCGCGTGGATTGATTATGGCGCTGCTGCCGGAATGTGGCGCCACGGGTGAAGCGCGCGAGCGTATATGCCATAGAAGACAAACAGGATTTAGATAATCAGGGGAGAAACATGGCAGCAAAAAACGCTTTTTATGCTCAGTCCGGCGGCGTCACCGCCGTCATCAATGCCTCTGCCGCTGGCGTTATCGAAACGGCACGCAAGCACGAGGGAAAGATAGGCCAGGTTTACGCTGGCCGCAACGGGATCATCGGTGCGCTTACCGAAGATCTGATCGATACGGGGCAGGATTCCGTTACAGCAATCAGCGCGCTGCGCCACACTCCATCCGGCGCATTCGGCTCTTGCCGCTACAAGCTGAAAAGCCTTGAACAGAACAGGCGGGAATACGAGCGCCTGATCGAAGTATTCAAAGCCCACGACATCGGATTTTTCTTTTATAACGGCGGCGGCGATTCCGCGGATACATGCCTCAAGGTATCCCAGCTTTCCGGCACGCTTGGCTATCCCATCCAGGCCATCCATGTGCCAAAAACTGTCGATAACGATCTTCCCATCACAGACTGCTGCCCTGGCTTCGGTTCGGTAGCGAAATACATCGCCGTATCGACGCTGGAAGCAAGCTTCGATGTAGCCAGCATGTCGGCAACGTCGACCAAGGTGTTCGTACTTGAAGTAATGGGACGCCACGCCGGATGGATCGCGGCGGCAGGCGGCCTGGCCTCCAGCCCCGATCGCGAAATTCCCATCGTCATTCTCTTCCCGGAAATCAACTTCGACAAAGAGAAGTTTCTTGCCAAGGTGGACAGTTATGTCAAAAAATTTGGCTACTGCTCCGTGGTGGTGTCCGAAGGCGTGAAAGGAGATGACGGAAAATTTCTCTCCGACCAGGGAATACGTGATGCTTTTGGTCATGCCCAACTGGGTGGAGTGGCCCCCGTGGTCGCAAATATCGTCAGGGAGGGCCTCGGGCTTAAATACCATTGGGGAGTAGCGGACTATCTGCAACGCGCAGCGCGTCATATTGCCTCCAAAACCGACGTTGAGCAGGCTTATGCGATGGGCCAGGCCGCGGTGGAATTCGCCGTTCAGGGGCATAACTCCGTAATGCCGACCATTGAGCGCATTTCCAGCACGCCTTATGAGTGGAAAGTGGGCATGGCGAAGCTTTCCGACGTCGCGAATGTTGAAAAAATGATGCCGGAGGACTTCATTACCGAGGATGGCTTTGGCATTACCGACAAATGCCGTGAATATCTTGCACCGCTCATCGGGGGTGAAGACTATCCACCCTATAAGGATGGCTTGCCGGACTATGTGCGCCTGAAGAACGTGGCAGTCGCGAAAAAACTGGGTGATTTCAAGATTTGACGCCTCAGCCCGGCGTAACTGTATGCAAACACTAATTGTTACCTGCGTTCGGATTCACCCACGGATACCCACTACTTGATGCGGAATGATGAAATCCGAATTTTGTATGTGTTTTCCGGTGGCCGACTTTAACTGGAGATTTAAATGAGTACTGGTCTAATCATCGCAATTGGTTGTGCGATGGCGGCACTCCTGTATGGAGTGGTTTCAATAAAATGGATTGTGGCTTTGCCAACCGGCAACGAACGCATGCGTGAAATTGCCACTGCCATTCAAGAAGGCGCTTCCGCTTACCTGAATCGGCAATACACGACCATAGGCATAGTTGGTGTGATTCTGCTGATGGCTATCTTTTTGGCCCTGGGCTGGCAAACCGCTGTCGGGCTTCGCCATCGGTGCAATCTTGTCGGGATTGACCGGCTATATCGGCATGAATGTATCGGTGCGAGCCAACGTACGCACCGCGGAAGCTGCCAGAGAAGGCCTCAATGCCGCACTGAATGTGGCGTTCAGAGGCGGCGCGATAACCGGCATGCTGGTGGTGGGCTTGGGGCTGCTGGGAGTGGCCGGTTACTATGCTTTTCTTACCGCTGGCCTGGGCGCGACAGAATCGGATGCAACCCATGCTCTGGTCGGCCTTGCTTTCGGTAGCTCGCTGATTTCCATTTTTGCCCGCCTCGGGGGCGGCATTTTCACCAAGGGCGCAGACGTGGGCGCCGACCTGGTGGGCAAGGTCGAGGCCGGCATTCCCGAGGACGATCCACGCAATCCGGCGGTAATTGCGGATAACGTCGGGGACAATGTAGGCGACTGTGCAGGGATGGCTGCCGATCTGTTCGAGACTTATGCCGTAACCATCATTGCCACGATGCTGCTGGGCGGGTTGCTGATTACAGACGCAGGTCCGAATGCAGTTCTTTATCCGCTGGTGCTGGGCGGGTTTTCCATTATCGCCTCCATCATCGGTTGCTACTTCGTCAAGGCACGAGAAGGCGGAAAGATCATGAATGCGCTCTATCGCGGCCTGGCGGTCGCCGGCGTGCTCGCTGCCATCGTCTATTACCCCATCACGACGACGATGCTGGGCGAGGGCGTAATGATCGAGGGCAGGCTGGTTTCATCGATGAATCTGTACCTCGCGGGATTGGTTGGCCTGGCGCTGACCGCCGCCATGGTGTGGATTACCGAATATTACACCTCTACCGAATATGCGCCGGTACGCCATATCGCGCAAGCGTCCAGCACCGGCCACGGCACTAACGTGATCGCCGGTTTGGGCGTCTCCATGAAATCTACCGCAGCCCCGGTTTTGGTCGTTTGTCTCTCCATCTGGAGCGCCTATGCGCTGGGCGGCCTGTATGGCATTGCCATCGCTGCCACCTCGATGCTGTCGATGGCGGGAATTATTGTGGCGCTCGATGCCTACGGACCAATTACGGATAACGCCGGCGGTATTGCGGAGATGGCGGGCTTACCGTCAGAGATACGCGATATCACCGATCCTCTGGATGCGGTGGGAAACACTACCAAGGCAGTGACAAAAGGCTACGCTATCGGCTCCGCCGGCCTGGCCGCGCTGGTGCTGTTCGCGGATTACACCCACGCGCTCTCCACGGGTGGCAAATCGGTAAACTTTGATTTGTCCGACCACATGGTGATTATCGGCTTGTTTCTCGGCGGAATGGTGCCCTACCTGTTCGGCGCCATGGCGATGGAAGCGGTCGGCCGCGCTGCGGGCTCAGTGGTAGTGGAAGTGCGCCGCCAGTTCAGGGAAATTCCCGGAATCATGGAAGGCACCGCCAAGCCGGACTATTCCAGGGCGGTGGACATGGTGACACGAGCGGCCATCAAGGAAATGGTTGTTCCGTCATTGCTGCCCGTAGCGGTGCCCCTGCTGGTCGGCCTTCTGCTTGGCCCGGTGGCCTTGGGCGGCGTCCTGATTGGCGCGATCATCACTGGTATTTTTGTGGCAATTTCCATGACCGCAGGTGGCGGAGCCTGGGATAATGCGAAGAAGTACATCGAAGACGGCAACTTTGGCGGAAAAGGCTCGGAAGCGCATAAGGCAGCCGTCACAGGCGATACCGTCGGGGATCCCTACAAGGATACCGCTGGTCCTGCGATCAATCCGCTCATCAAGATCATGAATATCGTTGCCTTGCTGGTTGTGCCGCTGCTGTAAGTTTTGTTGCTTCAATCCAAATAAGGCACGCTTCCAGCGTGCTTTATTTTTTGCGGAAATTAAATCTCCTACATTTCTCATGAATAATAAAATTAGCCTCACTCTCGATGACGCGAAAATCATCTCCGCAGCATCGGAGGCGGAAGCCAGACGCAACAATTGGCCGGTAGTAATTGCTATCGTTGATGACGGCGGCCACCTTGTTCACCTGCTTCGGCTCGACAATACGCAGTTTGGCAGCATTGAAGTCGCCATTCAGAAAGCCCGCGCTGCGATTGCATTTCGCCGTCCCACCAAAGTGTGGGAAGAACACGTTGCTGACGGACGCGTGCGTTATCTCGGCCTGCCCGGAACGCTCCCGATCGAAGGAGGTTTACCCATTGTAGTAAATGGCCAGTTTATCGGCGCTGTGGGAGTAAGCGGTGTAAGATCCAATGAGGATGCGCAAATTGCACAGGCTGGATTGGCTGCGGTGCTGCCGCCTGACTGAGCCTCGACCGGTGTATCTGCGGGCAGGTCGCACTCCGCAAATGTCTTGGTCCCCGAGTCTCGAAATCTCTATCCTCAAGCCGCCCGCATACTGCCCAACGCGGTTCAAGATCAGCCGTTCTACCGTTTTCCCTATCCCTCTCTCCGATTATCATCATCTTTCGACGCTGACAATTTAATTTAACTGCACACACCACAGTTCCACCTTTTTCTCGTTGCCGCTATCCAACTTGGAGCTGAGTTAAGGTAGGATTGGTTACAAACCGATGAAAGTTTTCGTTTTCCCCTCAGCCTCAGGATGACATGAATACCCCGGAGCTTCAACGCAAAACCTTTCTGCTCATGTTGATTGCCGTCTCGCTGGCATTCGCATGGATCCTCCTGCCATTCTACGGGGCGGTATTCTGGGGCTCGGTTCTTGCCATCATTTTTACGCCGTTTTATCGCAAACTGCTGGCATTGATGAAGCAGCGCCCCAACCTTGCCGCACTCAGCACGCTGTTGATATGCCTGATCGCGGTAATACTTCCGGTCATACTAATGACGGTTTCAATGCTGCAGGCAGGGGCTCGTTGTCTATCAGAGGATCCGGTCTGGAGAATTGAATTTCGGCGCTTATTTTCAACAGGTCATGAGTAGCCTGCCCCCATGGCTGGTCAATCTGCTGGACCGTTCCGGACTCACGAACATTACCGAATTGCAGGAAATGCTGTCAACCGGCGTCCTGGAGGGTAGCCAATTAATTGCGATGCACGCCCTCAGCATTGGCCAGAACACTTTTGAGTTCGTCATCAGTTTCGGCATCATGCTGTACCTGCTTTTTTTTCTGCTGCGCGACGGCGCAGCGCTCTCATCGAAGATAAAGCAGTCCATCCCGCTCAGCACCGAGCACAAGCGGCATTTGTTCAGCAAATTCACGACTGTTATTCGCGCTACCGTAAAGGGCAATGTTGTTGTTGCTGCAATTCAGGGCGCATTGGGCGGCGTGATATTTTCGCTTCTCGGTATTCAGGGGGCATTGCTGTGGGGCTTCGTGATGGCCTTCCTTTCCCTCATACCCGCGGTCGGAGCCGGGCTGATCTGGGTACCGGTAGCGATATATTTCCTGGTTACCGGGGCTACCTGGCAGGGCATCGTGCTCATTGGCTTTGGCGTGTTTGTGATCGGACTCGTCGATAATCTTTTACGGCCCGTACTCGTCGGGCGGGATACCAAAATACCCGATTACGTGATCCTCATATCAACGCTTGGCGGCCTGGTTCTTTTCGGCCTCAATGGTTTCGTAATTGGTCCGGTAATCGCAGCATTGTTTATCGCTGCATGGGATCTCTTTTCTTCATCGAAGGAAGCACCTCCCGCGGATTGACGAGTGCGGCGTCATTGCCCGGAAAATTTCATCTGGAGCCGGACTGCCCAGGCAAAGAGGCGGTCACCCATCAGCCATCTGGCCGCAATGGCCATTTTGGAATCAAGAGGAAGAGCATGCCGTACCGGGCGAGTAGAAGCCTTTACAGCATCAAGCTACAGCCTTCGCGATGATTTCCGGACCGGGCGCGCTGGGTTCGTCAGCGAGAAGATTACGCACGCCGGCAAGAAGTTTTTCGTAGGCAGGCGGATGTACAACGGTCTTTAGCGTTCTTAACTGATTGGGAACGAACTCCGTCTTTATCAAACCAGGCGCAATGAGCACAACGTCGATCCCGAAGTCCATCACCTCTCCGCGCACGGCGTCGGTCAGCGCTTCAATAGCATACTTCGAAGCTGAATACCAGCCGAAACCTGGAACGGATATCCGGCTCAATATTGAAACGATATTGACAATACAGCCTGATTTCTGCTCCCGCATATGCGGGAGTACTGCTTGCATGAATCGCGCGTAGCCGAAAACGTTAACCTCGAACTGCCTGTGGGCAATTTCCATCGATACGCATTCGACGGCGCCCAATTGGCAGAACGCGGCATTATTCACCAGCAAATCAATCCGTCCCTTGGTCGATATAATGTGCCTGATCGCTTTATGAATACCTTCTTCATCCGTAACATCCAATTGGATGGGCTCAATGTGATCGGACCGTATCTGTTCCAGCCTGTACATGCGCCGTGCCACGGCAAATACGTAATACCCATTTCTGGCGAGAAGTTCAGCCGTGGCCCTTCCGATCCCACTGGACGCTCCGGTTACCAACGCAATCCGCTGAGTCATATCTTTCGCTCCTTTTTTATTGTTGACAGGGTTGCCATTCGTTTGACTTGCCCTACATAATGGCCAGGAAACATTTGTTCCCCTGACATTACTTTATAGCATCAGGCGGGGGTATTCCCCGTAATCTCGCGGAATTGGCCCGCGGATATGCGCATGAGGAGGGAAATATGAAAACCGTATTGATAACAGGCGCCAGCCGCGGGATTGGGCTGGAATTTTGCAGGCAATATGCCGCTGACGGCTGGCGTGTTTTCGCTTGCGCGCGCGATCCGCAAAAATCCGATGAGCTGAACATGCTGGCAAGCAGGCATCCTGACCGGATCATCATACACAGGCTCGATGTCGGCGATCATGCCCAGATCGGGCAACTGGCGCAGGTACTAGCCAGCGAGCCCATCGATCTACTTCTCAATAATGCCGGTATCTATACCGGTTCTCATGCAGGAGGGACTTTTGATGACAAGGATTACGAGGACTGGGCGCATGCATTTCGCATCAATACCATGGCAACCCTCAAGATGGTCCAGACGTTTCAGCCGCAAATTATGCAAGGCAGTCAAAAGACAATCGTGACTATCAGCAGCAAGATGGGCAGTATTGCGGACAACAGCGGGGGCGGCAGCTATATGTACCGGTCCAGCAAGGCGGCGGTGAATATGGTTATCAAAACGCTTGCCATCGACCTGAAACCGGCGGGAATCATTACGGTGGCGTTACATCCGGGATGGGTAAAGACCGATATGGGCGGGGCAAATGCGTTGATTTCCGCCGCCCGCAGTGTGTCCGGCATGCGGGATGTCATCAGCGGCCTCACTTTGGCGGACTCCGGTAAATTCATCGCTTATGATGGTCAGGCAGTTCCCTGGTAGGCGCCCTCCCCTGCACCTCCGGCATTTTCGTTTTATCCGCCGCCCATAGGCCGACTTTGATTCGGAGCATAAGACGGCTCACGGCCGGGCAGCGGGTCAAGCCAGCAACCTGCTCAATCTCAATGATTGACTGAGCAGTCTTATTCGACGATTACCGCAGTTCCGCTAGCCGAAACCATCAGCATGCCGTTGTCCTTTCCCATTATCTCGTAATCGATGTCGATACCGACCACCGCATTTGCGCCCAGATCCTGTGCGCGCTGCCGAAGCTCTTCGAGCGCGATGTCACGGGCGCGCTGCAGCTCCTTCTCATAGGTTGCGGAGCGTCCTCCCACCAGATCGCGGATTCCCGCGAAGAGGTCTTTGAACAAGTTCGCGCCAAGTATTGCCTCGCCTGCAATGACACCGCAGTATTTCGAGATGCGCTTTCCATCGATGCTTTGCGTAGTAGTAAGCTGCATATTTCTCTCCCGATCAAGGTTCTCTGGTTGATTATCGATTATAGAGGCTGAAGAAGCTGATAGGCTCCGCTATGGTGCGCCCGGTTTAGGTCTCTTGCGAAGCTTTTTCAACGGCCGCTTTCCATGCGCGCCATCACGGGGCTTAAGCTGTTCCACAGGCGCAGCGGGCGCTTTACGCCGAACATTTCGCTCTGAATTCGTCGTCCGATTGACGGGAGTAAGGGTAATCTCGAGTTCGTTGATCTCGTCCCACTGGTCTTCGGTACGCTGCCGCTCGGGAATCGCCAGAAGCTCTTGAAGGCGGTCATAAGAGGAAATCGGTTGTGGTTTATCCATGGTATATTTAGGGCGACGCTTTGCTGATAATTATTATCATTTATAATATGGTTATGATTGATCCCGCTGCTATGGAGTAACAATAATGTCGAACATCCGCTTCAACCACTATCTTACCGCAATGTTTTGCTGTGTCACGCTGTTTGGCGCCAGCGTAGCTCACGCCGACCAAGTCGTTGTCTATTCCGCGCGGATCGAGCAACTCATCAAGCCGATGTTCGACGCTTTCACCAAAGATACCGGCATCACCGTGAAATTCGTTACTGATAAAGAAGGCCCGTTACTCGCGCGTCTCAAGGCGGAAGGAAAAAATACGCCTGCTGACATGCTGATCACCTCGGATGCGGGCAACTTGTGGGAAGCAGCTCGGGAAGGGCTGTTGAGGCCCGTCGAATCCAAAACCCTGGAAACAAACATTCCCGCGTATTTACGAGACCCTCAGAAACAGTGGTTTGGTTTATCGGTACGGGCTCGCACTATTATATACAACACTGACAAAGTGAAACCCTCGGATCTTTCCACTTACGAAGCTCTGGCTGATCCCAAGTGGAAAGGACGGCTGTGCCTGCGCACTTCCAAGAAAGTATACAACCAGTCACTGGTGGCCATGATGATTGCTGAACATGGCGAGGCCAAGACTGAACAAATCGTGAAAGGCTGGGTCGCCAATCTGGCCATCGATCCTTTATCCGACGAAACCAAGGCGATGGAATTCGTCGCTGCGGGCCGATGCGACGTTACGATCGCCAATTCCTATTATTATGGCCGCTTGATGGAAAAGAACCCTGCATTGCCACTCGGGATTTTCTGGGCTAATCAGGAAGGCAGCGGCGTACATGTCAACATCTCGGGTGCGGGCGTTACCCGATATGCTCCCCATCCTGAAGCTGCGATCAAGTTGCTGGAATTTCTGTCCTCAGAGAAAGCACAAAACCTTTTTGCCGATGTAAACATGGAATATCCGGCCAATCCCAAGGTAAAACCCGACCCTGCTGTCGCCGCCTGGGGCGCCTTTAAACAGAACACCATAAACGTGAACAAAGCCGGAGAGTTGCAGGCGGAAGCGGTAAAACTGATGGACCGGGCAGGCTATCGATAGGATGTAACTAAATCCGGCAATTGACCGCTTATTTTTCAGCTTGGCATTATCAGGATTTATAGACGATTTATTTTTTACATGACTTTCAGCTTCTTGGTGAACTCGCTACCGGCCAGATTGACAGCTTTTGCGACGCATGGCACGTTCAACTCCTTGAAACGGGTACAAAGCGGGAAATGAGCAGCTCCGCGAGGCGGAGATCGGCTAGCACAGGGAACGTCGCATCCGCATTAAAGGTGTTTTACCCGCCGGGGTGCACCTTCCTTGCGAAAGCGCTGCTCCGCCCTGCTGTGGTCGGCCATTCCGCGTCGTTGCGCCTTGCCCTGCACCCTAAAAACTGCACACTCCACCCCGTCCAGCTGGCGGATTTAGGTTAACGGTGTGAAAGATGGAACGCTTGACTCAACGGCAAACAATGCGAGCACGAGAAACGGTTTTTTCAGCTTCTCGGCTTTCACTTATCGAGCCTCATCAGGCTGGCGCCTGATCCCCTTTCTGGTGGCCGCGTTAGTGCTGATACCTGTCGGCACGGTCATCTCGTCGCTTTTCACTCCAACGGGAGATGTCTGGCAACATCTGGTTGAAACCACGCTGGCCGACTTGCTGATCAATACATTCTGGCTGGCTCTAGGGGTGGCGGTTGGCGCCACGCTGCTGGGAGTAAGCCTGGCCTGGTTCACTGCGGTGTGTGAATTTCCGGGGCGAAAATTCTTCTCCTGGGCGCTTTTCCTGCCGCTTGCCATTCCTGCCTATGTCACCGCATTCGTGGCACTGGGATTATTCGATTATATCGGTCCCGTACAAACGGCATTACGCGCGTGGCTGGAGTCGGACCTTTCCTGGTTTCCGGATGTGCGAAGCAGACCGGGCGTCATCATTGTCATGGTATTGGCATTTTATCCCTATGTATATCTGCTGGCGCGCAATGCCTTTATCACGCAGGGCAAGCGTTCGCTGGAGGCCGCGCAATCGTTGGGCTTTAATCGCACGCAAGGTTTTTTCAAGCTGGCGCTACCCATGGCGCGCCCATGGATTGCCGGTGGCACGATGCTGGCGTTGATGGAGACATTGGCCGACTTCGGCACGGTAGCCGTCTTCAATTATGACACCTTCACCACTGCCATCTATAAAGCCTGGTTCGCCATGTTTTCCTTGCCAGCCGCCTCTCAGCTCGCCTCGTTGCTGATCGTGATCGTCTTTGCAATAATCATCCTGGAACAACACTTTCGTTCTCGCATGCGCTATGCCGAAACCAGGCAGAGCGCCAGAGCTGATCGCATCCCGATCAGCGGCTGGCGGGCATGGATGATCTCCGGTTTTGCCTCAGGCACGCTTTTTTTTGCATTTCTTTTGCCCGTCATGCAATTGAGCATTTGGGCGACACATGTTTTTGCTCGCGATTTCGATCAGCGCTACCTGGAATTTCTCTGGCATTCGGTGCTGCTATCCGTTTTTGCCACTGCGCTTACCTGTACGGTCGCGTTGCTCATGATCTACGCGGCACGCCGCCATTCCGATCCTGCCACCCGCGCCGCCGTACGCATTTCCACTATCGGCTACGCCCTGCCCGGCGCTGTTCTGGCGGTTGGCGTATTCATTCCGATAGCCTGGCTCGATAACTGGCTGGGCGAAATTGCGATGCAGTTATTTCATATAGAGACGGGACTACTTATCCAGGGTACCCTCGCCACCATGCTGCTGGCCTATATGACGCGTTTTCTCGCGGTCAGCCACAGCCCCATCGACAGCGCCATGCAGCGTATCACCAGCAGCATTGATGAGGCCGCAGTGGGGCTGGGTTCGAGTGGGTGGGCAACGCTGCGCCGCGTACACCTGCCAATTCTGAAGGGCGGAATATTCACTGCCGCCACGCTCGTCTTCGTGGACGTAATGAAGGAAATGCCCATTACCTTGATGACCCGGCCTTTCGGTTGGGATACTCTGGCCGTGCGGATTTTCGAAATGACTTCGGAAGGAGAATGGGAGCAGGCCGCGCTACCCGCGGTAGCGCTGGTGCTGGCGGGTTTGCTCCCCCTGATATTCTTTGTGCGGCAAACCGAAAGATAATTCTTGGCCTGCTCCCCAATGAACGCACTACTTGAGCTCCGGAATATCCGCCATGCCTACGGCAAACAGACGGTAGTAAATAATTTATCGCTAAAATTGGAAAAAGGCGCTATAGGCTGCCTGCTGGGGCCGAGCGGATGCGGTAAAACCACGGTGCTACGCTGTATTGCGGGGTTCGAGCCGATTTCAGCCGGAGAGATTTCAGTCAACGGCGCCGTGATAAGTAATGCAAGTTTTTGTTTGCCGCCGGAACGCCGGCACATCGGCATGGTGTTTCAGGATTACGCATTGTTTCCTCATCTCACGGTTCAGGCGAATATTGGCTTTGGCCTGCACCGCATGCAGAAAGCGGAGCGCGCGGCGCGTATTGCCGAAGTGCTCAAGACGGTTGGTCTTGCCGAGGTGCCGGACAAATACCCGCATCAACTGTCGGGAGGCCAGCAACAACGCGTGGCCTTGGCGCGAGCATTAGCGCCAAGGCCCGATTTGCTGTTGCTGGATGAACCTTTCTCAAATCTCGATGTAACCTTGCGTGGACGCTTGAGCCTGGAAGTGCGCGATATTCTGAAGAGCCAGAATGCCACGGCTATTCTGGTGACCCATGATCAGGACGAGGCTTTTGCCATTGCCGACGAAATCGGTGTCATGCATCAAGGGGAAATCCAGCAATGGGATATGGCCTACAACCTTTATCACAGGCCCGCCAATCGCTTCGTAGCGAATTTCATAGGACAGGGCGTTTTTCTCCCTGGCAAGATACTCGACTCGCAACATGTCGAAATCGAGCTCGGAACGCTGGCGGGAGACATCCCCCATCAATGTATCCCCGACTGCCAACTATGCCGGGAGGGAAATCCCGTGGATGTGCTGATCCGCCCGGATGACATCGTGCACGACGATGACAGCCCTCTTCGTGCAGCCGTGGTGCACAAGGCTTTCCGTGGCGCCGATATCATGTATACCCTGCGTTTGCCCGGGGGCGGCACTGCGCTATCACTGGTGCCCAGCCATCACAATCACGCAATAGGTGAAAAGATAGGCATCAGGCTCGAAACAGATCATGTTGTGGCATTCAGCCAATCTGCACCGTAGCCGGCAGGTATCAAGATGCCCGTAAAACTCTAATGAGCCAGGAGTCAATCAGGATCGGCGCCGCCAGGAAAGTAGCGGGAAATGATCCGTATTTGTCACCGATTGCGGGCTAACAGCATGTATTGCTGACTTTCCATGAACACCAGAAATTCGCAGCTGGCGGGAAGTATCTTGTATATGTTGTGAGGAATGCGGGAATGGGGATAGAGCGTGTCGAACTCTAGCCGCCTCGCGGATAACCTTACCCGCGAGGCCTGGCTGATGTTCGTTTGGGGTCCTACTTTACTTCAAATCTTATCTTTGGAATCAAATCCGACCTTGGCATTGCTCTCGCGGCTAGGCTCACTCTGTTTTTCCGTGGGGGTGGCGTAATCGCGCTTGGCGAGTTCTGATGCCATTTTCCGGTGAAAAGCAGCCTGCTTTATATCCTCCTCCGCGGTTTGCTCATATTTATGGACTAAAGCCAAAGCGTGCGATTGCTTATCTTGTGCCTGTCTACCATAAAGATAACTTTTTTCTTCATAATGCTGAAGCAATTTCTTTTGCTCCTCCGCCTTTACCAGCATTTCCTTGGCGGTATTTTGATATTGCTTAGCCAAATTATCATGATCGACATAAGTTCTCGCATTCTTTTCCGCTTTGTGAATCTGGTCATTCTGCGCTTCGAGAGGACTCATTTGTGCGCAGGAAGCCAATAGGCCAAGTGCAGACAAGACCGCAACGAATGTTCCCGATTTTGTTTTCACGATGTGAACTCAAATAGAATGAAAGTAGCTTCATCCTAATCCGGTCCACCGCACTAGTACATTAGGGAAACCCTGATTTTTTTCTAAGGGAAACCCTTACGCAACTTTTATATGTCAGAAGTGGCTGACAATGCTCAGAGAGAACGGCATTTGAAGGCCGGCAAAAACATTCCGCCAACCTGACCTGAACGCAGGGCAATGCCGGCTATTGCGCTTCGGAAATCCAGTGAGTGGCATAACGTATCAAATCAGCGCCGTCTTTCAAGTTCAATTTGGTACGAATGTTGAAGCGATGCGTTTCGATAGTTTTAATACTGCGGCTAAGCAACCTGGCAATTTCCTGACTGCTATGTCCGGATCCGATCAAATGCAGTACTTCAAACTCGCTGGGTGTCAGACTGTTGATCAACGGTTCAGGTTCGGAATGACCGGTCGCCACCCGATTCAGCAGCCTGTCGCGCATTGGCTTGCTCAGATAAATATTCCCCCTTAATACCTCGCGAATAGCGGTTATCAGCACGTCCCCCGGCTCCTGCTTCATGACGTAGCCACGCGCGCCTGCACGCAAAGCGCGTTCCGCATACACGCCTTCGTCATGCATGGAGACGACGAGTACGGGTAATGCAGGCATCACAATGTGTATGCTTTTTATGACCTCAAAACCGGAGAGGGTCTTGAGAGACACATCCATTAAAACGATATCGGCATGATGTCCCGCCTTGAGGGCGACCAGCGCTTCGTCGCCGTCGCCCGCCTCGGCAAATACTTCCATATCCTGCTCAAGATTGATGAGCATTGCCATGCCATGCCGCAGCATGGCGTGATCGTCCACCAGCATTACTTGTGCTTTCAAGGCTGACATACCAGGAAACTCCTACACCATTCGCATTTCCAGCCGCACTTCCACCCCCCCTTCGGGAGGCGACAGGAATTCCAACGTCGCGCCAAGCTGCCTGGCGCGATATTGCATGATTTTAATACCCATTCCCGGCGTGACCCCATATTTTTTGTTGAAATCGGCAAAGCCACCGCCGTCATCGCATATCGATAGGCGAAGTGTTTCTTCCTCGGATGCCAGCGAAATTGTCACATGTTGAGCGCGCCCGTGACGTATTGCATTATTGGTAGCCTCCTGCGCAATCCGGTAAAGATTAAGCGCAAAATTCTTATCCTTGATAATGACATTATTCTTGCATACAAAATCACAAGTAATCTTATAGGTGGCTGCGATTCTCGAAGCAAATGCCCTCAACGCGTCCGTCAGACCATTGCTCTCCAGTTCAAATGGAAGCAACCCCTGCGCAAGCTGCTTGCATTGCATCACCGCGACCTGCGCCTGGGCCGCGATGGAAGCGGCGACCGTTGCCACATCCCCGCTCCCCGATGCCGATATTTTTCTTTCCAGCGCCGTGGCTTGATAACCGATCGCCGCGATCTGCTGCCCGAGATTGTCGTGCAATTCCTGGCCGATCGAACGCTGATGTTCTTCCGCTATGGAAACCAGTGTCTGTTCCAGACGTTTGCGCTCAAGCCACCTCTCCAGATCACTTGCGACCGCGTCGATGAGCCGCTGCTCTTCCGGCACCAGGAATGGCTTGTCTTCGGGATAGAAAACACGCAACTGGCCGCAGAGTTCGTTGTTGGCGTTAATCTTCGATTGCAGTTCGTGCGTGCGGCCCTGGCCGTGATTATCAGAAGTGAAGCACCTGCCATCGAGTTCGATCATGGCGGAAGCAATTTCCGGGAACTGCATGGCGGGTATCAGGTGCTCGAAAATCTGCTGGCAGACATTATCCATCGATAATTCCAGCCCCATGCCACGGCGAATCTCGTAGAGACAGGTAATTTCCTTCAGACGCTCGCGAAGCGCCTCATCGATCTGCTTGCGCTCAAACCACCTCTCCAGATCACTTGCGACCGCGTCGATGAGCCGCTGCTCTTCCGGCACCAGGAATGGCTTGTCTTCGGGATAGAAAACACGCAACTGGCCGCAGAGTTCGTTGTTGGCGTTAATCTTCGATTGCAGTTCGTGCGTGCGGCCCTGGCCGTGATTATCGGAAGTGAAGCACCTGCCATCGAGTTCGATCATGGCGGAAGCAATTTCCGGGAACTGCATGGCGGGTATCAGGTGCTCAAAAATCTGCTGGCAGACATTATCCAACGATAATTCCAGCCCCATGCCACGGCGAATCTCGTAGAGACAGGTGATTTCTTTCAGGCGCTCGCGCAGCGCCTGACCTGCGTCGGCATGCTCATCCATAGAGACGGTCCGCATCCGCGTATCTTTTATCCTGGCTGGTCATTGAGGACGTTTCATCATTTCTCATTGATTTTTTCTCTTTTCCGATTCAATCAAGTCCTTGATCAGTCCGTAATTAAGTGTTCAGCGCGCCAAATGAGAAGCATTGGCAGGTGAACTTAAATGATGTGCCGTTTCTATCAAATTACTGTAATAGTCCAAAGACATTACTACAGCATCGGGTGCATTGGGGCGCGGAAATGACAGCAACATCGGCATCCGCTACCGCTTGATCAATGACATCTTTCACGCTGCTTCCAGCCTCAGAAAAAATTACTATGCCTATTCTGATGGTCCTTTTTGTGATTCCTACGCGCCACAAATGCGGCGGTTTCACCGCACAAGACGGGGAAGAATTTTAGTACTTTACTTGTACAATAATGTACACGTATAGCTGGCGCTTTGTGAAAAAAAACTTCTCCATTCTGACCGAGATTTGAAAATGGAAAAAGACTATTGGCTGGAACGTTGGAAGCGGGAAGAAACCGGTTTTCACCAAGACGAGATCAATCCCTATTTGCGCCAATATTGGCAGGAATTACATCTTGCCGAAGGCAGCGAGGTGTTCGTGCCGCTGTGCGGCAAAAGCCGCGACATGATATGGCTAAACAAGCAGGGGCATTCGGTGACAGGTGTGGAATCGAGCGTTATCGCCGTGCAAGCATTCTTCGAGGAAAACGGCTACATCCCGCATCATGTCGCCGGCGAGAAATTCGATAGCTACGAGGCTGACGGAATCCGAATCCTGTGCGGTGATTTTTTCGACTTGAGCAAAGACGAACTGGCGAAAACCAGAGCCGTGTACGACCGCGCATCATTGATCGCGTTGCCCCCTTCGATACGCGAACGGTACGCACGCTGTCTAATGAGCATCCTGCCGCCCGCAACACAAATTCTGCTGATAACGTTGAGCTATCCCCAGCAGGAAATGGAGGGCCCTCCGTTTTCAGTATCAGCTGGCGAAGTCGAGACGCTCTACCAGAAACACGCCGAGATACGCCTGCTGACGCAACAGGATGTGCTCGCGCAGGAGCCGCGCTTCCAGGAACGCGGCCTGAGCCGGTTGCAGGAAAGTGTATTACTCCTGGCGTTGGGCAAATACGAATTTAAAACAGAGTTACGGAAAGCCGCTTTCCCCTATCGATTCCTCCCGCTTTCCCCATCAATCTTCCCTGTACTCAAGTCCAATGGGCGACTCGCCTAAAGTCGATATAACGCGATCCCACGCGCTCAATAGCGGCCGACTGAGGCCCTCATCAGTGAATATCCGTTCACACCCGGCCTTGTTCAAAACGCCCATCTGCAAGTCCAGGTTCTGGACATCAGGCCCGCGCATAACCAACTTTCATGAATTTCCTCTCATTGTTTTTTTGCACTACCTTTAGCAATGGAGTGGATCCGTCTTTGGAGCAATGTGTTTATCTTGTCGCGAACTGTATGAGGTGGTTGTGCCCCTTAACTTATCCCCTCCGGTCACAACTAAGGTGGCGAAGCCACGTTATATCAGTACGACGTGGACGAAGCTCTCATTTTGGTCATACGTAAAACCTCCTTTCGCGGAATCACTTCGACTTCTCATGTTCCAATCCCTTGCAGAAAATAAAATCCTTGTGACGTGCCGATGAGTGCTAACGGTGTATCAGACAAAAGCCCCTCAGCTAGGTAAGTACAATAACGAGATCGGTCCAGAGAGAATTAGCGTTGGTGATGGCCGATGAAGTTAATTAGAGAGCCCGAAACGACCAGACCTGCAATCGCGTAAAGAAGGATGAAAAAAAGATCAAACCGTCGTGCTTTCGCACTTATATACTCCCAGAACTCATAGAATAGAAGGAAAGGACGCAGTGCCCACGCGAGCACGCTTGGTCCTTCGGCGGCTCCCTTAGCCAGGATTGCTGAGAATTCCTGACGAGACCTTCTATTGGCTCGAGCGCTGGCTGAACCCAAGATCCCCATAAAAACCACAACCGATATGAACAGGAGTGTCATTAAAAGAATGGCAGGAATGCGCAACCCGCCGGAAAAACGATTGTAGAATTCGAGGATGGATATACCGAAGCGGTCGAAGTATGAAGCGTTGTAAATTAAACCGGCAATGCTGACGTAACCATAGGACATCACACTGAACACAACAACAGGTTTTTCGAGCGCATAGACCCAAACCTGATGCAATCTCGATAAAGCTGGACGAGATACGGGCCCTTTGTTATCAGGTGGGGAGGCGTAACCTTCATATCTATTGTTTAGAAGGTGACGCACCCATACTACTGACATATTTGGGAACCAGCCTCAATTAGAATTCCGCGCCGCACGAATCTCTTCCGCCAGTTGCAATACCGACATCGCATAATTCACGCTGCGGTTATAGCGGGTAATGACATAGAAATTATTGAAACCGAGCCAATGTTCGTTTCCAATCTTATTCTCCAGCTCGATCAACGTGGCCGGGCGGTCTCGGGCTATGTCCGCTCGTGGCACGACACCTAACTGTCTCATTTTTTCCACCGTGTATCGCGGCCTTTCCCCTGTATATATAGCCTCGGCGTAGTTTCCTCCGTTGACCAGGGCAGGAACGGCTATTGTCTGTTCTGCCTCCCAACCGTAGCCCTTCAGATAATTTGCGACACTGCCTATTGCATCCGCCGCGCTGCCGGCTAAATCGACTTTGCCATCATTATCAAAATCCACGGCATACCGGCGGTAGCTGCTGGGCATGAATTGCGGAATGCCGATCGCTCCCGGCATACGAACCTTTGATACCCAGTATATCGGCCCGTTGTTCCCGCCCCAGCAGCAGATAATGCTCCAGCTCTTCGCGAAAGAAGGCGGCGCGCTTCGGATAGTCGAACGCCAGCGTAGTCAACGCATCCAGCACGCGGTGCCCGCCGGTTTGTACGCCATAGTTTGTTTCCACTCCGATCACGGCGGTAATGATTTCCTCCGGAACACCGAACTCCCTGCGCGCCCGCTCCAGTGTCGAGGCGTGACTATTCCAGAAAATAACGCCATCAGTGACACGCTGCGGGGTAACGAGGAGCGGGCGGAATTCATACCACGGCTTGGATGTAGCCGGCCGCGAAATTGCATCGATGATCTTCGGCTGAAACTGCGCCCTGCCGAGAATACCCTCCAGTTCAGCCTGGCTGAAGCCATGCCGCTCCACCATCTCGCCGATAAAAGATTCGTATTCCGGCCGCAGTTGTGGCGCAGCAGCAGTTGCACCGGTGGTGCCCGCCTGCACACCCGGCAAGCGTCAGAAATCCAAATGCATAGAGTAGCGATCGCATAAAATCTCCAAAATTAGCAAACAGGATAATGCTTATCCTTTTCATTATCCATGCAGGTGTTCTTTAATTTTTGAACGCCTGTCCCCGTCAGGCTCATCGCTTCCGCTGCAATCCCGGAGCAGCCACTCTTTTTTCCAGCAGCGCGACATTGTGTCCGACTACACGGGAATTGTCCCTAAGTTTTATCCTTCATCGCCCCATTCCCGCCAACCCTTCAGCAGCGGAAAATACAGTCCTCGTCTCACTGGCTCGTCATCGAGCATGCGCATAAGTGCGGCGTAACGATCGAGCTGAGTACGGTATCGCTCCTGCTCGCGGGTGAGAAAACCTTCCACGTCCCCACCCTCGTGACTGCTGGTCTTGTAATCCACGACCCAGCGCTGACCATCCCCGATCACGAAAAGTACGGTCGATAACAAATTCCATATACTCGCCGTCAAAATCCGCGGTCATGCGCAGCTCGCTGCGAGCTTCCTGTTGCCGTCCGAGCAAC
Organism: uncultured beta proteobacterium; assembly: GCA_963831395.1. Taxonomy (GTDB): domain Bacteria; phylum Pseudomonadota; class Gammaproteobacteria; order Burkholderiales; family Nitrosomonadaceae; genus Nitrosospira. Next base: position 111,845 of record CAWHQD010000030.1, on the reverse strand, counting down.
CATTGCCCGCGCGGATCGCTCACCGCATGAGCCAGAGCCGTCATCACTCGTTGGGTAGCCGCATCGATATCATTTTCATTGTTGACCATACCGCCCGCGACCAGTTGACGCCTGAAAGTATCACGCAAAACCTGAACCCTGCGCCATGTCCCAGTTCTCCACCCCATCCTCGGCGATACGCTGCAACCAGCGGTGTACGACGTTTCCGACAAGGCGCGCAGTTTCGCCGGCCCATGAGTATTCGATGTCTCCCCGGGCTGGCACGATATGCTGCTGGGCTTTCCACTGTACGGGTGCTGGCGCAGCCGGCAGGGTCCAGCCGGACACGAGGCGGAGCAGGGACTGATCAATTGTATATTCCCTTCTCCTCCCTGGCTCTTCTCCATTTGCGGAAACCAGCATATCCGAAGGCATTGCTCGGGCCGCAGCTTCCATATAAAGACGTTCCACCACTGGCCAGATTTTGCTCAGCAATGTTTTCCGCGCAGGTGGCTTCAATTCCCATTCACCCGCCCGTCCAGGGACAACACTCGCGCACCCAAGCAGGTGCAGGCGCTGTCTGGCACGAGTCGCAGCAACGTAGAGCAGCCGCCCATCCTCCAGCGCTTCTTTTTCATTATCAAGTTTCTCCAACCAGGAATAAATCCGATCGGCCTCCGCCCCTGTTTCCTGAATCGGCGCAAGCAGCAAATCCTTCCCCCCGTTTCTCGCTCCCGTATGCAAGTCGTCCCGCAACCGCTCCATCCACATAAACAGCTTCTTGTCATTGCTGCGGGAGGCACGGCCAAGACCGGGTACGATTACGCAATCGAACTCCAGCCCCTTGGCCTTGTGGATAGTCATGATTTGCAGCGTGCCGTCCGCCTTCACGTCGGGTAATGCGAAAAGCCTGGCGAGCCCTTCCTCCAGTGCGGCAAGATCGAGAACGCTTCCCGCATTCTCGTTCGCTTCAAGATAGTCAAGGTAGGCTGCGGCATCCTCAAAGGCTGTCGGATCATCGATGCAAGCGGGCCCGCCAAGCGCAAGCCATGCGGCCTCAACCGTTGCGCGCAGAGATTGGCGGCAGCGATTAGCCAGGCACTCCTTCAGCACATCACGCAGACGCAGCAACCGGGCATGGCCATCAGCGGAAACCCGCGCCATGCAAGTAGTCATCGTTAATCAATTCCCATACTGTCCGATTGCTTACCCGGCTATTGCCCGGTTATTTGTCGCCTTGCTGCTTTCTGTCCCGCCTCCCGCCACATCGGCGCTTGTATCATCCATATCGCCAGGAGCAGGTTCCGAATGTGTCGAAGCGATCGCGTGAATATCCATGAGCGTCATGCCGCACCATGGCGCGCGCAGCAACGCGAGCCATGCCATGCGGTCCGCCGGATGCATCACCGCGCGCGTCAGGGCCAACAAGTCCTGCACGACAGGCCGATGGCCCAGCCCTTCTATTTCGATCGCGCGAAAGCGCAATCCGGCTTCCTTCAAGCAGGGGTATGATTTCATTGAGATGGCTACGATTGCGCACCAGAATTGCGGTCGTCGAGGAGGGGTTTTCGCGTCGCGCCTGCGCGGCAATCTCCACCACTTGCACCGCCTCGGCCCCATGGTCGTCATTGAAAAACGGATGTACGGTGACCGCTGTGCCGCCAAGCAAGTTTTGTATTGCCACCGATGGCGTATAAGGGACTGCGCCGGCGCTGATATTCTCCCTTTCCGGCATTACCCGGGCAAACGTCTCGTTGACCCAATCCACGATGCCGCGCTGGGATCGAAAATTGGCGGAGAGGGAAATAGGATGCAGCGTGAGGTTGCCGATCCCCCCGGCGCGGGCCCGAAGGAACAGGCCGACTTCTGCCTCGCGAAAACGATAGATGGATTGCATGGGGTCGCCAACGGCCAGCACGGTGCGGCCATCTCCCGCCTCCCATCCCGCGGTAAGTTTTGAAATAAGCTCATATTGACTGATAGAGGTATCCTGGAACTCATCTATCAGCAAATGGCGGATGCGGTAATCGAGCGCGAGCGCAAGATCGGTAGGCGCCTCGGGCTCACCGAGCGCGCGTAACGCGCCTTGCGCCACCTCGGTGAAGTCCACCTCGCCGCGCAACTGAAACACGAGCTTGAGCTGCCCGACAGCGCGAGGCAGAAGCCGGGTGATCGAGCCGAGCACTTCCCACTGCTTTTCGGTATAAGCGGGTGGCGGCAACTGGCGAACATCATGCAGCGCCTGGCGCAACAAATCTTCCCCATCTGAAGCCAGCAGCGAAACAAGCGCGCCCGCCCTGTCTTTCCAGGACTTCGCGATTTCTTTCCCGGCTCCTGCCCCGGCTCCGGCCCCAGCGTTGAGGCTTGCCGGAAATCCGTCTCTTACGGTATGCTGCTTGCGCCAGGACCCGTCTTTTGTGAGCGATAGTTCGGCGACGGCATGCCAGCAGGCGGCATCCTGCTCTTCATGACCCGGCATTGCGCCCAGCCTGCCGAGATGCTCGTACTCGGCAATGGCCGAGCCCCTGCCGCTATCAACCAAATTGTTCGCCGCATATCGCACAAGCTCTACCAACTCCTCTTGCATGGCCGCAGGATATAGCCCGCACAAGCGTTTCAGCGCCTCGCGCCGGGCGTTCTTCAACGCTGCTTCCAGCTCGTCACGGTCCTTTCCGTAAATGTGGCGCAGCCAGTGGTCGCGCCGCGCCAGCATTTCGGCGAGCAGTGTTTCGATGCGGCCCACGTCGTTGTCAAGATGCTCCAGCAGGCGCTGGACATCCTGCGCCGCGGCATCTTCGCCCTCGATCAGATCGATGGTTGCACGCGCCGCTTCGAGATATAAATCGAAGGCATCCTCGATGCTTTGCGGTTGTGACCCGAACTCCGAGAGCACAGGCATCTGGCGTACCAATGATGCGCATAACGAATCGAAGGTCTGAATACGCAGCCGCGCCGGGTTATCGAGAATATGCCAGCCAACCTCGGCGTCGCGCCGCAGGACAGCGTCAGCCAGTTCCCGGGTAAGCCTTTCGTGCCCCGTTTCAGGAGTTGTAGACGGATGAATTGTGTTTCCGGCCTGCGCAAGCGCCGCCATCAAGCGTTCGCGCATTTCCGCAGCGGCTTTCCGGGTGAAGGTAATTGCAACAATCTCTTCCGGCTCCTCAACACAAGTGAGCAGCTTGAGATAGCGCTGAATCAGAAGCCCGGTTTTACCGGACCCGGCAGGCGCCTGAACGACAAAAGAATGGGCGGGATCAATGGCGCGGTGGCGCTCGCCGGCGTCCGGCACGAAGTTCGGCATTGGGTCCGGCACGAGGGCGGGCGCGGAATCGGTCTTATGCATTGGCATAGGCGAAGCGTTCCTCATTCTGCCTCCTCCTGCTCGATAACGTCGCCTCCTACACGTTCATGAATACGGCAAAGCGGCCGCACATCGCAGTTGCGGCAAGTATGGGGATATTTCTTGGGATCGACTTTGGCATGACCGCTGAAGAAATCGGCAGCGATATTCGCCAGGTTCATGCGCCAGGCAGCAACCAGTTCTTCCCATGAGCCGTACTGGTCCCCTTGGCGCGATTCGGAAAAGGCCTTGGCGCCGGGCAGCAGGTCGCTGTCGCGCGCAAGCGCGGTGAATCGCATCTCCCCGGTTTTGACCTGTGCAAACGCCACGGCGACCGCGCTCCAGCTCGGCAGTAATGAGATACAAAGGCAGTTGTGGCTCTTCGGGACGTTCACCCAGCATGCTACCCACGAATGGCGCCCGTGTTTTGTAATCAATGACAATCCTGCGTCCGTCATCGAGTTCGTCTACCCGATCAAGGCGAGTCGTCAACATGAATCCGCCGATCTCTATGGTACGCTTGTCTTCGATTGCAACGACCGTAAAGCCGCCACGCTTTTTATCCTCGTTGAGCCATTCCCGCGCCAATCTCACAAGACGCCGCTGCTCGGTTAATGCAAAACGTGCCGAAAGCGCGGCCGGACGGGTGCGTTGGACGCGCGCGACCGCCTCTTTCGCAGCATGCACGAGCATTGCTTCAAGGTCTTCTGCGTCGATCGCGTCAAGCGCGCTTCTGGTCTTGAGCTGGCTCCACACCTGCGCGAGCATATGGTGGACCAAGGTACCTCGCTCCATTGCGTCCAGCCCGCTGCGAGGGGTTTTCGTACCCTCGGCGCCCAGGCGGTGGATTGCCAACGCGCGGAATGGACAAATGGCCTGATCTTTTATCACCGCCGTCCCGCCCGCAACCCCTTTGGCGCCGCTGCCCGTCTGCATTGCGGGCACGTCATCATCTTTCACGCGCTCAAGCCGGCGCGCACCATGAATCAGATCGCGGTGACCTGCGTAGTCAGGCAACCCAAGCTCCCCAATCGCTATATTTGCTATCAGCGGGCTGGGTGCGAGCTCCCGCACATCGTGATCGTCGCCGTGCCGTGGATGACTTAGAATTACTTCATCCGCTGCCGTGAGCCATGCATCCGTAAGCCGGTACGCAAGTTCCAGAGATGCATCCACCGACCCCTGCGGCAATCCAGCGGCGCGCTGTAGTTCAACCGGCAAAAACGGATTGGGACGTGGCTGTGACGGCCAGGCCTCATCAGATAAGCCCATAACCCAGAGGTGATCGAACGTCATGCCGGCAGCCTCGAAAACGCCGAGTATCTGAATAGGAACATCCGGCGTCTCGGGCTGGAACAGCACGTCAGCCGCCATATGGCGCAAGCGCGATAGCGCCGTACTATAGGTGGCGCGCGGCATGACACTATCAAGGACAGCGAAACCGGCTAGAACCTCCTGCCACTTTTTCAGTGTCTGATACTCGGACGAATCCAGCTCGCGTTCACCAGGAAACCCAACGATACGCAGGACTTCGGAAATCACCCGTGCCAGCGTCGAGGGCGATTGCGAACCAGGAAGCTTTGCTTTGCGAAATTCGGCATAGGCGGATAAGCTTTTCACCAGAACCGGGCAGCTTATACTAGCGCGCTCGCGCTCGATCAGGGTGAGCAGCCGTTCAAGGGTGATCATGGGCTCCGCCCGTTTGCGTAATTGGGCATCGAGTTGCGCGCGGTGAACCATCTCGGTTTCGCCACCGCCCAGGAAAGGGGAGCGGAGCAAAAGACTGACGCGTTCGAACTCGATCTGTCCATCACCGAGTTCGAGTATCAGAAACGCCGCATTTACCAGAGGATACGAGATTAGAGCCATGCCGAGCGAAGCGTTAAACGGCGGAATGTGCTTGGCCGCGCCGGGAAGCGATCGCTGTACATCCGGCTCCATCACGGAGTTGAAGATGCGCATGATGGTACTTCGATGCTCTGAGAACTGTGGAACAACGACGCCAATGCGAGCGGACCCATTTGCTTCGAGCCGTTCTCGCGCCCATACTGCCGCACAGCGAATTTCCTCGTTGTGGTCGTCATAAGCCACGCGCTGTACATTAAGATTCCGCGGCCCAAGTCTAGGCATCGGTTGAGATGGCGATTGAGGTGACAAGGATGCAACCGTCACCTCACAACCTGCCTCCTCAAGCCTGACCAGCAACCTTGCCTGCTGCGGTGTAACAATATCAAAGCCATAGCAAACCAGCTGCTTCGGTTTGCCGACTTCATTGCTTTTGCATAACTCCGATACCAGATCGCAGAGTGCGCGCGATGTCGATCTGGCGGGCTCGGCTGGTCATTTGCTCATAATGCTCGGACCATTCCTGGAACGCCTTGCCATCTTCGTTGAGCGGATAACTCCTGAGTCTTGGGATAAGGCGCCATGCATGAGCGATCTCCCATGCCTCTCGGGCAAGCCGGGCGGTCTCCACGACGGAAAGCAAAGCTGTGCCCGCTGTCCGACCGGGAAACAGCGTCCTCCCATAACACCTGCTCCTGCGCAGGTGTAAGCAGAATGGGCAGATGGAGACGCCTCCCTTGAGTAAAGCGCGTCCTCGTAGATACGTTCGATGAATGCGGAGATCGGCAGAATATCCGCGGATTCCCAGGCAGAGATTCTTTCGACGGCCCGGGCTCTTGTTGAACTCGCGTTTAAGTACTGTCGCAAGCCGCCGGTTGGGAGTAATAACCGTGACGCCAACTCTTGAGTCGGCGTCATGATCCGCAAAAATCTCGGGGAGAAGAACTTGGGGGAAATTCAGAATGGAGGACATGCGGCGGAAATCTACCGCTGCCGGATCAACGTTCGAGTTTGTCCAGCTTGCCTGTTACCTTTGCCCAGTCGTCGGCATCGGCAGGCGCATCCTTTTTCTCAATGATGGGCTTCCAGGCTTTGGATAATTCGGCGTTGAGTGCGGTGAAATGCTGCTGATCCGTCGGTACGTCGTCCTCGGAGAAAATTGCCTCTACTGGGCACTCAGCCACGCACAGGGTGCAATCTATGCATTCGTCCGGATCTATCACCAGAAAATTGGGCCCCTCGCGAAAGCAATCCACGGGGCATACATCCACGCAATCTGTGTATTTGCATTTTATACAACTTTCAGTTACTACATAGGTCATGACCGATCCTTGCTGGGCTCTTTGAGAATTCGCAATTTTACCAGAAATTTTACGAAAGCCGCTATAACTCTACAACCCAGACCAGGCTGCCAGCATGGGCTTGAGATGAAAACCAGGTATGAACGAAACAACCGCGAGCCATAGGTATGCAGCGATATAGTGTAACGCTATCAGCAGTAAATTCAATAAGCGGCCGGTGTATGCAGGCCTGTTCCACCCGCCATGCATCGGCGGCTATGCAGGCAGGGCACTGTGTCTTGTACTGAATGTCATTGAAATAACCACTTCTCCAGCCATTACCGGCCACTCCAGCTTCAGCGCCACGGCCTGCATGATTTTTTCGAAACCCTCTTCCGACTGCGATACTGAATAATAGGGCTGGCTGCTCAATGCAACAGGGCATGAAACGCTCAGCTCAATAGTTCCGGCCAGTTCGTCGTCATCCAGGGTTATATCACTCATTTCAGATAATTCAAGTAACTGACCGAACCCGCATGGTACTTCCCCGCGATAAATATAGCGTCCACCCCAGCCGTCGCAGCTCGGCATGGCGAGATTGATCTCGGTATTGAACACGCCCTCCGCTTCGTCATCGAAACGATACGCCACGCACAAGCGGTTGTCTGTCAGCTTGATACTTTTTCTTACGTGCGGCGAAAACGCTTCCGCCCGGCAATACGCGCTGTCCACGAATGGTTCATGCTCATAACTTACCAAACCCCCGTTCAAGCGATCCACGAATAACCCCCGCGCATGGTCATCAGCCTCCATATCCACGGCATCTATTTTATGCTTGAAGCCGACGCGATCATGCGCCGAGGCGATTCCGGTACCGTTATAGCCATGCAAACCGTGCCCGTTCTGGTAAATCTTGTGATAATAGTGTTCACTCCGGCGCCGCAAGGTATCGCCAAAATTATGCTTCAACGCGTAGGAATCGAGTTCGCAGATGCTGCTCTCGTTATCCAGCTTCAACACCGCCTGGATCAGGCCGTTCTGTAGATACATTTCCTCCGCGCCATCGAGATCGGTATCTTCCACAAAGCAGGCCGGACGTGGGGCGCAGGAATCAAGCATTGCTTCCAGCTCGACCATTGCCCTAAACACCGCCCGGCGCAAATGCGGTAGATACAGGCCGCCGAACAGGCCATGCCAATACGCATCGTTGGCCTGCGACTCATAGAGCTTATCCCTCATCGCAACACTACGCTGCCGCTCCGGCAACGATGCGAGCCGCGCCGAAAGGCCCAACATACGTTTGTGCATCCAGTTGGATTCGGGATAACGGGAAAAAAAGTTTTTCCAGATCCCGCCGCGCAGGAACGCCTTGTTGTCCTCATACCATCCGGCCTCCTTCGCCTGCCGCACCAGATTGGCGTAAACATTGGCGGGCTGCGCAGGGAGAGTCCACTCGTTCATCTCGATATAGGATGTGGTCGGCAAATACACTACCCCACGGGTTTTGCCCGCGCCATGATAATCCCTGTAGTGTCGGGCGTGAACAATGGGCGAGGCCAGCACATTTTGAATAAAGCTGTCGAGCCAGCCTTTTTCATATACCCAATGGTATGTTTCCGGCCAAATACCGAATTTTTCTATGTCATCGAAATAAATGGCGGCGCCCTCGACGCCAGCCGTTCTGTTTAGCGCCAGAGACTCCAGGTAAGCTACCACTTCGCCGGCTGGAGAAAATGGCAGCCTGTAACGCAAAGCTTCGGAAATGGGGAACAGATCGAGTTGGCGCCCGTCCTCTTCGGTAGTGAAATAGCCGTCCAATTCCATCGACGTTTTGCCGGCACAAAGAAAATGGTAATCGTCCACGATCACGTACCGAATACCACAATCCGCTAACGCGGGTATCACGGTTGCTTCCCACACTCGTTCTGTCAGCCACGCACCTTGCGGGCGCCGCCCCAGCTTCGTCTCCAGCTTGTCGGAAAACGTCTGGATCTGCCCAATGCGATCACGATTGGGAATCGCCGCCAATACTGGCTCCGTGTCGCCCGCGCCGAACAGCTCGACCTGCCCGCGCGCCACCATTTCCCGCAACAGCGCCATGTCTTCGGGATAGCGCTCGATCAGATAATCCAGCAGCCAGCCGGAAATATGCATCGCAAAAAAGAATTCCGGATAGCGGTAAAGCACATGGAGGAAAGGCTTGTAACAGCGCAGGTGCGCATCGGCCAGTACCTCCGGAAAATTACCTACCGGTTGGTGAGCATGAACACCGAAAAGCAGCGAGATGGGACGGGGCACCGGCTTATCCTCAAGAAAAAAACTTCAGCCATGAATTGCCCCGAATGCTCATTTCCATAGTGACGCCCATGACAAGGCAAAACGCATCCTGGCGTATCCCTTTCGTCCGGGACGGCCGTTTCAGCAAGATTTGCTGAAATCCTTCGGCTTGCTGAGCAATAAGGGCGCGAGGAGGCAGGGCACGAGGAGGCCTTCAGTCCGCTGCCAGGCGACGCTTGTAACGTCTCTCAAGAAGCACGCCGCATGGCGCCACCCGATTCCTGAGCAGCCCCGCCATGGCTGATAGGTTCATCTACGGATACGGGCACCGGCAATTTGAGCAGTCCGTAAAGATTAGCCAGATTATCGCGAAACAATTGGTCGAAACTCGATACCACGTACGGCGGGTTATAATCGCCCAACCACCAGAACCAGTCGGAGCTTTCACAGGAAGCCAATTGCCGTTCGGCCTTGGCCATTTCCTCACTGGTCAGACGTCCGCTTTGTATCACGAGATCGTAACTATGCTTGGCCGCGCAGAGCAGATCCCACGCGCGGTTTTTGTCGCGGTCGCCGATCCAGGTGGAAAATGTTCCATATACCCAACTGCCCGCCGCCAGTACTGGCAAAGTGACGACATCGGTCTGTTTTATGAGTGCCAGATAGTCGCGATAAGTGGTAACCCGGATCGAGTCGTGGTTCTCTAGAATCTCATAGAGATCATTGAGAAAATAGTAGCCGTTGTATGGATAGTATTCCCAGGCGTTTTCCCCGTCGAGGATCACGCTCACCACCGGATTCTCTCCGGGTGGGGAGTTACGGGCGATATCTTCCAGCGAATGCACCATGTGCTCGGCGGCATCCCGTCCAAACCATTTCGCGTACTCGAAACCGATCATGTCCGATAGTTTCTCATCACGAAAGAAGCACGTCACGCTACCGGCTTTGCCCTCCACCCGGTACGGCTGATAGAGGTACTGCACACGCTCGGGCAGGATCTGGGCTGGATACGACTTGCGCAGACTGTTGGCCAGCACTGCCTCGCCGCTGGCGCTCCAGCGGCAATTCTGATCGGACATGATCTCCAGAAGGGGTGTGGATACCGCGCCTTCCGCGGGCCAGACGCCGTCTGGTTCGGTGCCGAAGCGCCGCGCATGACTCTCCGTTGCTGACGCCAACTGATGAGCAACGCGGCTTTTTCCTCCCGGATATGCGACTTCCGCGGGTAAATTCGAGCTGGGCTCACTATCAAGCGCTGACGAAAAATCAATCAGTAGCGGCGCCAGCGGATGATAATGCGGCGTGGTGGAGAGTTCTATCTGGCCGGATTCAGCCAGCTTGCGATAGCGTGGAATCAATCCTTGTATCACATCCCCCATAACGTTGAATAATTGCATCCGGTTCTCATAGCTGAAACCCTTTGCTTGCGTCATCAATTTCACCACGACCTCATTGTCTCTACGCACGCTCTCCCCGGTCCACGCGAGGTGATACCAGACGAGCAGATCCGCCAGATACTGACCCGAAAGATAAGCGAGCTCCGGTTCGCCGCGTTCCCGCAAGGTCTCGTGCATTTCAAACAGGCGCTTGTACGCGGGATAGGGTTGCATCATCGTTACATGATTGCTGCGGAAACAACTATCAAATGCTCTCAGACGGTCTTCGGTCGAGACCTGTTCCAGATCCGGGGTGGCCAGCAAACGCAAGAGTGGATCGCGCAACTGTCCGATCGCGAACTGTGCCGCATAATCCTCGATCTGATCCAGTAACACCGGCACAAAATTAACCACAGCCTTCATCGCCGGGTGCGCTTCAAGGTGGGACGCCATATCGCTGTAATCCTTGATGGCGTGCAGGTATACCCACGGCAGCATGAATTCGCCGGTTTCGTAGTTGCGATAATCCGGCTGGTGCATATGCCACAGCAAGACAAAATTTAATGGCTGCATTTCTATCTGAACCCGATGAAAAGAAACCTCTGAATAAGTCCTACGCGCGCAATATTGCCCATTTATGCCCCGCTATTTTACTGCCCTCACCGGACATGATGTATTTTTTGCCCCAGCATCTCCGGAGTGATGAGGGTGATGCCGCACTCCGTGACATAAAACCGCTTGCGATCTTCCTCCGGATCGAACCCAACCATCAGGCCCGGAGGAATCACGCAGTGCTTGTCCACTACCACGCGCCTCAAACGTACGTTGCGGCCGATATCCACATTGGGCAGCACCACCGAATCTTCAATACTGCTGTAGCTGCGTACTTGAACATTGGAAAACAATAGCGAACGGCGAACCGTTGAACCGCTGATAATGCAGCCTCCAGAAACCATTGAATCCAACGCCTGGCCCCGCCGGTCATCGTCATCGAATACAAACTTCGCAGGAGGCAACTGTTCCTGGTGAGTCCAGATCGGCCACTCATCATCATATAGGTTGAGGTCAGGCGTTACATGAGTAAGGTCAAGATTTGCCTCCCAGTAAGCATCAATCGTGCCTACATCTCTCCAGTATGGCACGCCCGATGCCATATTGACGCAACTGTCGATAAACCGATGAGCATATACCTTGTGGCGAGGCACGAGATATGGAATCAGATCGTGACCGAAATCATGGGACGAGGAATGCTCATCATGGTCGAGAATCAATTGTTCAAAAAGAAACGACGCGTTGAATACATAGATGCCCATGCTCCCGAGCGCAAGCCCGGGATGACCCGGCATAGGCGAAGCGACGCTGGGCTTTTCATCAAAGCTTGTGACTCGCAAGTCATCGTCGACGCTCATGACCCCAAACGAGCTCGCCTCCTCCACCGGAATGCCGATGCACGCCACTGTCATATCAGCGGATTTCTCCACGTGATAGGCCAGCAGCTTGCTATAATCCATTTTGTATACGTGATCGCCGCCCAGAATCAGCACGTAGTCAGGATTATGACGGCGAAGTATATCGATATTCTGGTACACCGCATCGGCGGTACCCTGGTACCAGGTTTCCTCAATGCGCTGCTGAGCCGGAAGTAGTTCGACGAACTCATGGAACCGGCCGTCGAGAAATCCCCATCCGTGCTGAATATGACTGATCAGGCTCTGCGACTTGTATTGGGTTGCAACGCCAATCCGGCGTATGCCGGAATTAACGCAATTGGACAGCGGAAAATCGATGATGCGGAATTTTCCACCAAACGGCACCGCGGGCTTGGCGCGCCAGTCTGTTAATTGCCGCAAGCGACTGCCGCGCCCGCCAGCCAGTATCATCGCTATTGAGTTACGCGTAATTTGACTGTGAAAACGCAAGTCAGCCTCTTGTTTCATTTGTTAATAATCGTCGCCATGGATGACCTTCTGTTAACTTTGCGGCTACATTATTGCAGTTGTTGTGTTTTTTCGCAGCGAAATTTGACCCATCCACTGTTCTGTCTTCCGCGTCATTACGCAAGTTATCCCTTACGCAAGTTATAATTCCTCATGAATTCCAATCTTATAACACAGGATACACCTGTCAAACTCAGCCTGCTGCTGGAAGCGCTGCTGGCGGGGCGATTGCACGATCCTTTCAGCTATCTCGGCGCACGGGTGGAGCATGATTATAGCTTGGTACGAGTATTTTACCCGTACGCCAACAATGTATGGATCAGTATGGGAGATCGTTTTGAGCCAATGGCGCGCACGCACTCCCTCGGAGTTTTCGAATGGCGCAGCGCCGCCTTGCCGCCCATGCCCTATCTATTGCGCGTCGAAGATGGCATTGCAGGGCCTGAAGCACAAGTGTACGACACTTATGACGCCTATGCGTTCCCGCCGCAAATTTCCGATTATGACCTTTACCTCTTTAATGAAGGGCGGCTACGCCAGGCTTATCGCACGCTGGGCTCTCACGTTGCGGAAATCCAGGGTGTGGCTGGCGTACTCTTCTCCGTGTGGGCGCCCAATGCCGAGCGCGTCAGCGTCGTGGGCACCTTCAACCGGTGGGATGGGCGGTCGCATGCGATGGCGGTTCACGGTTTTAGCGGGGTTTGGGAATTGTTTATCCCTGGCCTTCAGCCCGATTCACTCTACAAATATGAAATACGTAACCGCGATAGCGGCGCAATTCTTCTCAAGACAGATCCTTATGCCAACTGTTACGAATTGCGCCCCAATAACGCAGCGCGTACGCCAGGCATCGAGGAAATAAACTGGGAAGATGCCCGGTGGATGGCAAACCGTGCAATACGGGATTGGTTGCAGGCGCCGTTGAACATTTATGAAGTACACGCCGGGTCATGGATGCGGCATCCCGACGGACGTTTTTACTCTTACCGCGAACTTGCCCGGCGTCTGATTCCTTATGTACGGGAAATGGGCTATACACATATCGAGCTGATGCCGGTTTCGGAGCACCCGCTTGACGAATCCTGGGGTTATCAGACAACGGGTTATTTTGCCGCTACCAGCCGGTATGGCTCGCCTCACGATTTGAAATTTTTCGTTGATGCCTGTCATCGGGAAGAGATTGGCGTAATTCTCGACTGGGTGCCGGCGCATTTTCCGCAAGACACATTCGCGTTATCCCGATTTGACGGTAGTGCCCTGTATGAGCATGAAGACCCGCGCATGGGGCTGCATCAGGACTGGGGCACGCATATTTTCAATTTCGGGCGTAAGGAAGTGAAATCATTTCTGCTATCCAGCGCCCATTTCTGGTTATCGGAATTTCATTTTGACGGGCTGCGAGTGGATGCGGTTGCATCCATGCTGTATCTGGATTATTCCCGCAAGCAGGACGAATGGCTGCCGAACAAATACGGCGGCAGGGAAAACCTGGAAGCCATCGATTTCCTGCGCGAACTGAACATCATGGTGCACGAGGAGTTCCCCGGTGCACTGACGCTGGCTGAAGAATCCACCTCGTGGCCGGCCGTATCCCGCCCGGCTCATCTTGGCGGTCTCGGGTTCTCCATGAAATGGAACATGGGCTGGATGAACGATACGCTATCCTACATGCGAAACAATCCGGTTCACAGGCGATTCCACCAGGACCAGCTTACCTTCGGCCAACTGTATGCCTACACAGAAAATTTCGTGTTGCCGTTTTCACATGACGAGGTAGTGCATGGCAAGGGCTCCCTGCTAGGCAAAATGCCGGGGGATGCATGGCAGCAATTTGCCAATGTGCGCCTCTTGTTTACCTATCAGATGACGTATCCCGGCAAGAAACTCAATTTCATGGGAAACGAGTTTGCCCAAGGGCGTGAATGGGACGCCAGGCGGGAGCTGTACTGGGAGCAACTGCAAGATGAACAACACCGCGGCGTGCGGATGACGTTGCGCGACCTGAATCGCTTGTACAGCAGTATCCCGGCATTATACGAGCTCGATTTTTTACCTGACGGCTTCGCGTGGGTGGATTGCCACGATGCCGACAACTCTGTCATCAGCTATTTGCGCTATGCACGCAATGGCTCGTTCCTGCTGGTCGTTCTTAATTTTACACCTGTGCCTCGCACAAGTTACCGTATCGGCGTTCCCGCCGGTAGCAGCTATCGGGAGATATTCAACAGCGATTCTTCACACTACGGAGGCAGTAATCTCGGTAATATGGGGCTGATACATACTACCGGCGAACCATGGATGGGGCGTTCGCATTCCATCGTTATCAGCCTCCCGCCACTTGCCGGGATTATTCTTTCACCTGAAAACCCGGACATCCCGGTTGCCGTTATTTAGGCTCGCAAATCCGCGTGACGGCGATATTAGTATTAAAGGATGAGCGCGCCATTATCCGTGACAAAGCCGCCTTTCAAATTGCCATGGCCGGGCTGAAAATCAGCCCTCCAATCCACCACCTCATTCTGGCTGTTACGTTACCTCATGGCGCACTCCGGTCTTAACGTTCTGTTTGTCACACCTGAGATATATCCCCTGAACAAAACCGGCGGACTGGGTGATGTGAGCGCAGCGTTACCCGCGGCATTGCGCGAATTGAAGGTCGACGCGCGCGTGCTTATCCCGGGTTATCCTCAGGTGCTGGCAGGACTGAAAAACAAACAAAAAATAGCGGAATTCCCGGATCAGGCCCCATTTCCGCCATCGGTACTGCTATCGGCCAAGCTTCCATCGGATGGGTCCGGGGGGGCGAATGGGCCTGCGCGCCTTCCACTATTCATCATCGATTGTCCTGCGCTCTTCTGCAGGGAAGGAGGCCCATATACGGATACCTCCGGCCGCAGCTGGACTGACAATGCATTGCGTTTTGGTCTTCTCTCAAAAATCGGCGCACTTCTGGCGAGCGACGCAAGTCCGCTTTTCTGGCGTCCGCAAGTCGTTCATTGCAATGATTGGCAGAGCGGCCTTGTGCCTGCGTACCTGCATTTCCATTCAGGTGAAAAAGCGGCGTCGCTGATGACGATACACAATCTCGCTTTTCAGGGGACATTTCCTCCCGATACCGTCACTCAACTGGGCTTGCCCACCGAAAGTTTCGATATGAATGGGCTGGAGTATTATGGCAGCATGTCATTTCTGAAAGGCGGGCTCTATTACGCCGACCACATCTCTACCGTGAGTCCCACTTACGCCCGTGAAATTCAGACGGCGCCGCTGGGCTTCGGCATGGAGGGCCTGCTCGCTGCACGGCATGAACATATCAGCGGAATCGTCAACGGCATTGCGTCTGAATGGAACCCTTCGACCGATCCCCATATTGCGCGAAATTACGCAATTACCAATCTCGCAGCCAAAGCCGATAACAAGATAGCCTTACAGCAGTTGCTGGGGCTGAGAATCGAGGCCGATACTCCGTTATTTGGCGCCGTGGGCCGGTTTACCCATCAGAAAGGTTATGATCTGTTGCTGAAAATAGCGCCGCAGATAACTGAAATACCCGCGCAATTGGCGATTCTCGGCAGCGGTGACGCAATACTGGAGCAGGAACTCGCGAGGGTCGCGAAAAATCGTCCGGGAACCATTGCGGTACGTATCGGTTTTGATGAAAAACTGGCTCACTTGATCGAGGCTGGCGCGGATAGTTTCCTGATGCCTTCCCGCTTCGAGCCTTGCGGCCTGAACCAGATGTATAGCCAGCGCTACGGTACGCCTCCGCTGGTTCATGCCACAGGTGGATTATGTGACACGGTGGTCGACTGTGCACCGGCAACGTTGACCGACAGAAGCGCCAGCGGTTTTTTATTCAATGACATGACTTCCGATAGTCTTCTCGGCGCTATACGAGCGCACCGTCGATACCTACCATGATAAAACGGTCTGGCGCCAATTAATGAGAAATGGCATGGCCAAGGATTTCAGCTGGCGCGCCAGCGCGGAAGCCTACCGAAAAATCTACTTGTCCCTGCTATCCTGAATTAAGGAAGAATCCTGTGTAGTTGTCGTGAAGCGCAAGAATCCGTAACGTGATATGACGAAGCTGGTTATAGCCACAACATCATCCCCATTTCAAGAGGATGCGTCAGCAAAGGGTGATATGGGTAAACGCGAATACGGTAGTCCAGCTTGCCGCACAAACTCAACGCAAGATTCAATGTAAACCTCTGCTCACCGGATTCTTCAGTGCCGGTACATTCAAATTTATAGTGCTTGAACTCGCTTATGGTAGCCTCCGGGAGTTGAGGGCCGATCAGCAACTCCACGATCACATCCTCGGGCTTAAGACCGTTCAGCCTTATTGCAACGTCAAAATGCACCGTATCGCCGAAGCTGATACGTTTGCCAGGCGCATCCAACCGCCTGATGGCGACACCCCACCATGCCTTCCTCACAAAAGCTTTCCAGGCAGCAACCTTTTGTGCGCCGCTATAGTCAGCGGTGGCGTAAAGTGATCCCTGCCTGCTGGCCGGCACATAAAAGTTTTGGGTGTACTCGCCTACCATCCGTGCGGCGCTGTAGCGCGGCAGTAACGATATCATCGAGTTCTTGGCCATTTTGATCCACTCCGGCGAATAGCCCAGCTTGTCGCGTTTATAATAGAGTGGGACCACATGATCCTGCAGTGTTTCGTAAAAATCGGTACTGTCTTCCTTATCCCGAAGATGGGGAGCCATATTCTCCGGCCCCGGCTTGATTGCCCAGCCATTCTTTCCGTTATAGCCTTCTCCCCACCAGCCATCGAGCACGCTCAGGTTGAGGCCGCCGTTTATCGCTGCTTTCATGCCTGAAGTACCGCTTGCCTCCAATGGATACACCGGGCTGTTGAGCCAGACGTCCACCCCCGCCACCAGCCGCCGGGCGAGGCGTAAATCATAGTCCTCGACCAGTAGAATTTGCCCCTGGAATTCCGGCAACTGCGCAATCTCGCTGACGCGCCGGATCAGGTCCTGTCCGGGTACATCGGCCGGGTGCGCCTTGCCCGCAAAAATCATCATCACGGGCCGATCCTGATGAAGCATGATTCTGCGCAGCCAGTCGAGGTCCTCGAATAACAGCGTCGCGCGTTTGTAGGTGGCAAAGCGCCGGGCAAAGCCGATTGTCAGAATGTTCGGATTAACAGGATCGGTGAATCTGAGCAGACGGTCGAGATGTGCTTCAGAACCGTGATTACGGGAATTTTGCAGGGCAAGGCGAGCGCGTACGCCATAAAACATCTGGGACTTCAGCGTTTGCCGCACGCTCCAGAATAAATGATCGGGAATTGCCTCGATACGGGACCAATACTGGGCATCGCAAATATTGTTCCGCCATTCGTGACCAAGATAGCGGTCGAATAAATCCGCCCATTCCGGCGCCAGAAAGGTGGGGACATGCACACCGTTTGTAATATAGGCAATCGGGTTTTCTTCCGGCTCGATCTGCGGCCATAAGTGCCTGCAAATGCGTGCCGACACATTGCCGTGTATCTTGCTTACTCCGTTTTGAAAGCGTGAACCACGAATGGCAAGCGCCGTCATGTTGAAATCATTGCTGTCCGAGGCACGGCCCAGCGCGAGAAAGTCATCCCTGGAAATTCCCAGATCGTTATAAAATCCCTCGAAATATCCTGCCATCATATCATCGCTGAAGTGATCGTGCCCGGCCGGCACAGCGGTATGCGTGGTGAATATCGTGTTTGCCGCCACCGCCTCCAGCGCGCTGGGGAATGGCAATCCCTGCCGCACGAGGTCCCGCATGCGTTCCAGCACCATGAATGCGGCATGACCCTCGTTTATATGCCATATCGTGGGCTTTATTCCCATTTCCCGCAGTGCGCGTGTGCCGCCAACACCCAGGAGAATTTCCTGCTCGATTCGCATCGTCCTGTCGCCCCCGTAGAGCTGGTGGGTGATATCGCGATCTGCCGCCGAATTTTCGGGAAGATCGGTATCAAGCAGATAAAGCGTGACATGCCCTATTTTTGCGCGCCAAACCTTGGCGATTACCTTGCGTTGCGGCAACTCCACCTCAATTCGCACTTCCGAACCGTTATCGCGCAGGACCGGCGTGACCGGCAAATCCTCAAAGTCCGAATCCGTATATATGACTTGCTGGTTACCCTTATTATCTATTGTCTGGGAAAAATACCCTTGACGATAGAGCAACCCAACGCCAACCAACGGCAAGCGCAGGTCGCTCGCTGCCTTGCAATGATCGCCGGCAAGAATGCCGAGGCCGCCTGAATAAATTGGAAAGCTCACGTGAAAGCCGAACTCGAAACAAAAGTAAGCAACCTGATCGTTGGAGCTCAAGCCGGTGTGGGCGCCATCCCCTACGGGCTCGGAATGATAGAAATCATAAGCCGACAATACGCTGTTGTAGTGAGCAAGGAAGACGCGATCCTCTGCCGCCTTGAGCAGTATCGACTCATCGACGCGCTTGAGAAAAGCCTTCGGATTGTGCCCAACCGCGCCCCACAGAGCAGGGTTCAGGCATGAGAATAGCGAGCGGGTAGAGCGATCCCAGCTGTACCAGAGGTCATTGGCCAGTTCTTCAAGGCGTGCGAGACGAGGTGGGATTTTCGGAGTGACGGCGATCGTAAATGCGGTGCCTGGGGGCATACTCGAGTTTCCTTGAAACGGGTTTGGACGGATATCTCAACCGGGAGAGCATACAGTCAGGTTGATTTTTGTTTTTCCAGCACTATGCCTTAATAAAGTGCTCGCGATAATACCTCATCTCAACGATGGAATCATGAATATCCGCCAGCGCCTCGTGCTTGCATTGCTTTGTCAAGCCGGCGAGGATTTCGGGCCGCCAACGTTTCACCAATTCTTTCAGGCTGCTCACGTCGAGATTACGATAATGGAAATACGCCTCCAGCTGTGGCATGCGGCGCGCCAGAAACCGGCGGTCCTGACAAATGGAATTGCCACACATGGGAGAGACTCCCGGTGCTATATGCTCCTGCAGAAACTCGATCATGAGCGACTCCACCTCGGCTTCTGCCAGCCGGGATGACCTCACTTTATCAATCAGGCCCGATCTGGAATGAGTAGACTTGTTCCAGTTGTCCATCCCATCCAGCACGACTTCTGGTTGGAATAACACCAATACCGGTGCTTCCGCCAGTATGTTCAGTTGGGAATCGGTTATGACTAGCGCGACCTCCAGAATGTGATCCGTTTCTGGACTCAGCCCGCTCATTTCCATATCTATCCAGATAAGGTTAGTGCTCTCTTGTGACATAATTGAACCGCTTTCCAGAATTTTCAACGTGCGATTGTGTCATAACGCTTTTGACCCGTCATCTTTCATCACTCTCGCCGCAACCATGCAAACTTTCACAGTTATCTTTCTTTCAGCGCTGACGCTCACGGTTTTGACGCAGTTGTGGCTGGCAACGAGGCAGATCCGCCATGTTCTCACCCACCGGGACCGCGTGCCAGAGACTTTTTCATCCCGGATCGACCTGGAGGCGCACCGGAGGGCGGCCGACTATACGTGTGCCAAGACGCGGCTGAGGTATGTCGGCATATCGCTGGAAGCCGTGCTTTTGCTGGTGTTTACCCTGGGGGGCGGCTTAAACGCCCTGGCTGCTTTCTGGTCGAACTGGCTGGGCGATCCGCTCCTGAACGGCATGGCGCTTATCGTTAGCACGGTATTGATAATGAGCGTGGTAGAGATTCCCATCAGTTATTATCGAACATTTGTCATTGAGCAGCAGTTTGGTTTCAACAAAATGACGTTGCGCATGTTTTTCCTGGACCTGCTCAAGCGGACCCTATTGGGCGTGCTACTTGGGGCGCCACTGCTATTTTGCGTTTTATGGCTGATGGAAGAAGCCGGGCCCAGCTGGTGGCTTTATGCCTGGCTTGCATGGATGGGCTTCAACCTGGTGGTTCTCGCCATTTTTCCAACCTGGATAGCGCCGATTTTCAATAAGTTCACCCCGCTTGAAGATGCTCCGCTTAAAGAGCGCATCGAGCAATTGATGCGAAAATGCGGTTTCAAATCCAGCGGTCTTTTCGTAATGGACGGATCGCGCCGCAGCAACCACGGCAATGCTTATTTTACCGGTTTCGGCAAGACCAAGCGGATCGTTTTTTTCGACACTCTGCTTTCTCGCCTCGACCCAGCCGAAGTTGAAGCGGTGTTGGCGCATGAACTCGGCCATTTCAAACGCCGTCATGTAATTAAACGCATTGCCTGGAGCTTTGCGATGAGCCTCATTTTTTTATGGGGTCTGGGCTACCTGATGGAGCAGCGCTGGTTTTACGAGGGACTTGGCGTTTCTGTTTCATCGGTGCCTTCCACGGCGATTGCGCTGCTGCTGTTTTTCATGGTCATGCCCACTTTCACATTTCTGTTTCAGCCGTTGGCGAGCCTGTATTCCCGCAAGCACGAATTCGAGGCCGATGAGTATGCTGCGCATAATGCTTCCGCCTCTGACCTGACGCGCGCGCTAACGAAACTCTATCAGGATAATGCTGCGACGCTCACTCCAGATCCGCTCCATTCGGCGTTCTACGATTCCCATCCTCCAGCAGCGATGAGAATAGCGCGACTGGAAAACCTGGCGCATAATTGACGTTCATCGGGTGCTGCGGCACTCTTCCAATTGGATCGGCCAGCATTATGGTATGCCTGATGCAGCATTCATCCATAAGGCCAAAAGCCTATCTGTACTGCCGCGCGTTTTGGTAAGATTTGGTTAACGATTTAACACTGACGAGCAGGAGTATTAATGAATATCATCGCCAATGATCTCGCAACAAAGCAGTGCAAACCATGCGAAGGCAATATGCCACCGCTTTCGCCCGCGGAAATAACCGTGCTGATGCAGCAACTCGAAGGATGGGAGTTTTTCGAGAAGGTGATTCGTAAAGACTACCATTTCAAGAATTACTACCAGACCATTGCTTTCGTAAATACCGTCGCGTGGATCTCGCATCGCGAGGATCATCACCCGGACATGATGGTCGGCTACAACAAATGTAGTGTTGAATACACTACGCACGCAATCAGTGGCCTTTCCGAGAATGATTTTATTTGTGCCGCCAAAATCGACACCTTGTTCCAGATTTGAGTTCAGCCTGCCGCTCCCCAATTTCATCTCCCATTCGAGGAGAAATAGTCGCCGCGTATGGCAGGCATTTTCTCGTTAAAACGGCGACCGATATCGCTCTTCCTTGTGTATTGCGTGGGAGAAAAGGTGGCGCGGCGTGTGGCGACCAGGTAGAGATTCAGCTGACAAGCCCAGGCCAGGGCGTAATTGAAACCATCCTGCCACGCCGCACGCTACTGCATCGCAGCGACAGCTCTCGCGACAAATTAATCGCTGCCAACGTTACACAAGTAATCATCGTGGTGGCCGCGGTACCCAGTTTCAGCGAGGAATTGATAAATCGCTGTCTCGTTGCTGCCGAAAATCAACACATCAAGGCACTGATCGTACTCAACAAAGCTGACCTGGCTGAGCCCACACGCGCCGCATCCACAACACTTTCGCTCTACAAGACGCTCGGCTATTCGGTGCTGCAGCTCAGCGCCAAAACCAATGTTAAACCGCTCCTGCCCTATTTACAGGGCCACCTCAGCGCGTTAGTGGGGCAATCTGGAATGGGGAAGTCAACCCTGATCAACGCTCTCATCCCGGCAGCCGAACGCGCCACCGCTGAAATATCCGTTACACTCGATACCGGGCGCCACACGACGACCCATGCACGGCTTTACCAGCTCGACGAAACCAGCCGCATTATCGATTCCCCGGGTGTGCAGCAATTCGGCTTGCAGCATATAAGTAGCGAAGAACTTGTGTGGGGATTCAAGGAATTCCATCGCTACATCGGCCAATGCAAATTCAACAATTGCTGCCATATAGGCGAACCCGGTTGCGCCCTGCTTCTTGCGGTGGGGGAAGGAAAAATCGACGCGCGCCGCCTTGATTTCTACCGCAAGCTTATCATGTCGTGGAGGCCCCCTGCCGGCGCAACCTCTATCCTCAAACCCAACGCTCGGCCCTAAGACCTTTCCTGGACTGCTTACAAGTCCCGTTTACCAATTTGGTTAATTGCATTTTTGGCCAACCTCGCCCCGCTCTCCTCCCTCCCCTGACCTATCTAAAAACTCACGACGCTCTGAACTATGAGCTTATCTCCCTATAACAATACACTTGATCGATCCGGCGTGTCACCTTACCCCTGACATGCGGTCAGCAAAAAGCCAAGGCTCCCCGCCCACATTCAGCAGACAGGGAGCCTTGGCCCGTTACTTTCGGCTTGATGCGCTTGGGCTAACCACCCCCAAGCGAATGCGTTCGTTTCGCCAAGTTTCTGTTTCTTGACTTTCCTGCCAGCG
Organism: uncultured beta proteobacterium; assembly: GCA_963831395.1. Lineage (GTDB taxonomy): Bacteria > Pseudomonadota > Gammaproteobacteria > Burkholderiales > Nitrosomonadaceae > Nitrosospira. Next base: position 89,422 of record CAWHQD010000030.1, on the reverse strand, counting down.
AGCGGGTGATTTGAGAACGGTTCGAATCGCTCGAAGCCTTTGACAGTTACAGCGCCGCCTGCCTCGGTATACTGCTCCTCGAAATGCTCAAGGAATTCCATGAAAGTATGGTCAACCAACGTGGCTCGGCTAAAATCAAGAACCACCTCTTTACCCGGTTTGAATCGTGTAAGCGCCTTTTTAAACCCAATCAGATTGGAAAATATGGCTGCGTCCTGAACGTTCATGTAGTACTGCGTATCGGTTTCCTTCAACTGATAACGAGCCTTGAACAGGTTACCTAATGACGCTCCATTTACGATATGAAAGACAAACTTGACAGCGATACCCGCAGCAATGCCGACAAGCAGATCAGTGGCAACCGTCGTCAGAATGGTGACCAGGAAGATAGTCAGTTGCTCGCTGCCGATTTTGTAAGTCTTGAAAAACAAGCCAGGCGACGCAAGACGATATCCCACAAAGATCAGCATAGCCGCAAGCGCCGCATTGGGGATCATCTCAATCACGGGAATCAGCAATAGCATCGAGATGAAGAGGCAAAAACCGTGAAAGAAATTGGACCAGCGGGTACGTGCACCGAAACCGACGTTCGCCGAGCTACGTGCCACTTCAGATATCATGGGGGATCCACCCACTACCGCTGCGAGCGTATTGCCTGCGCCAACGGCGATCAAATCCTTGTTGAAATTGGACTGCCGCCGCCATGGATCCAAGCTATCGATGGCCTTAACTGTAAGGCAAGACTCGAGACTTCCCACCAGAAGAAACATGATTACGTATTTCCAGAATGCACCTGTTCCAATTTGCGAGAAATCGGCATTAAAAGCTATTTCCTTCCAAAAATCACCGATGTGGACGAGGATATGAGCCGGTTGCGTTCCCTTGAAATCCAGAACCATGGCAGCGGGTATAGCTATCAGCAATACAAGCATTGGAGCTGGAATTTTCTTCACTAAGGGACTTTTTATCATGGGCAATCCAAATAGGATAACCAGACTGAGTAATCCGATCATTGCCACGGGGCCATTCGGATTCATGATTGAATTGGGGATCTGCGCATACAGCTTCACAGGGCCCATTCCCGCCAATGTCGCCGGGTCTATTCCCAGCAGGATATGAGCCTGTTTGGATATGATGATAAGCCCGATGGCAGCCAGCATTCCATGTACAGCGGATAATGGGAAGAAATCGCTCAGCGAACCAGCCTTCATGAAACCGATGACAACCTGAAGCGCACCCGCTACTACCATGACTCCCAAGGCCATTTTCCACCCTTCCGGCCCACCACCAACTTCAGCCACGCATCCCGCGACAATAGTAATCAAACCCGCTGCAGGACCTTTGATGGTTAGGTGTGAACCGGCAAAGATCGCAACCACCAAGCCTCCGATCATCGCGGTAAGCACACCCATCGCCGGCGGAAAATCACCGGCTTTGGCGATACCAAGACTGAGCGGCAGCGCCAGCAGGAAAACAAAGAACCCGGCCATAAAATCGTACCGGAGGTTCTCTATCATACCGGGCAGGCCGTCTTTCGGAATTGTCAATTTAGCAGTAGAACTAGTCGTAGAACTCATCAGAGGTCGCTCCCATTCGTTTGGATTTTAATGTCCCAATTAAAAACACGGGTTTAATAATGTTTTGCACTTGCTTTTCGTGTTTGATACGTTCCGCGCATTCTGCCCGACGGGATTTATCCCGAAGGGTTGAAATACGCCCAACCCGGTGTTGTTAAGCTTCCAAAAATAAATGTCCCGGCAATGAAACGCCTCCGCAGTAGTGCGGCCGCCCGTACAATCCCCATCGCTCTTTGGACATATGTCAGGTTTTCTACGGTAGGATTCATATTTCTCTCCCTTGCATGGAGTCCAAACATTAAAACAAACACTTCCACCATTCGACCCTGCGATTTGCACGCCCTTCTTCCAATCGCACTGGCTATTTAAACTTGAGTGTCATGCTCGCTTGACACGTCACTCACTGCTACGCTGTACCGGGTGGAGCAGGAGTCAGGAAATCTGCCACAAAGATAACCAGCCTACCTGTTATATCCGGAACAGGGACGCCCCGTTCTCCTCTTTCATCAGCCCGTGACCACGCGAAATTTGCAGGGCCGCGTTCTCTGCGTGATTGACAGACATACGCGGCACCTCCGGGACTGCTCTACCTTAATCCGCTTAACTTAGCCATTGTCCACATCATGAATTTTTAAACGGAACGGTATGATAAGTTTTGACGTGAGGCCCGAGGTAAACTCGGGAGTAGATTCTTACCAGCGAGAGCCCCACTATGATGAAGCTCAGAGCAAGAATGATCGCAAACACGATCTGATCTGTGTGAATATGAGTGAAAATCAAATCTATCCCCAGAAATGATGGGGTAATGGGGAAACCCATCAACCCTAAACACGCAAGCAGGAAAATGAAAGCCTGACCAGGGTATTCATACACATGACCCTGACCCTGAGGGTCCTTCAGATCCACCCCCCGCTCGAGTGACTTCAGTTGTGCCAGACACGCGTATCCCACAAGGCCTGAAAGGAGGATGCCACTTATATAAATGACGATCTCCCGAGTCGTCACTTCGTCGTAAAACGAGATGGCAAGCGCGATCCAGAGATGATTCATGATGACGTAGTACCAGCTCAACTGGGGACTCATTCTTTCTGAGAAAGACTTCAGCACGACGATCAGGGCGATGAAGGCAAATAGTGTCGGCAGGAATTGTTGGACTCCGGCCGGTAGAGATTGCTCGTAGAACAGGCAGGCGAGGCCGGCGAGGAAAAATGCGGTAGCGATAACGAAACCGACAGTTCCGGATAACACCAGGTTCAGCTTCCTGCCGATCCATTTCACAGGGTCCCAGAAGATGACATACATGAACGAATCGAGGTTGAACTCCTTCACGCTCAGCATATAGGCCCCGTACTCGATTTGCTTGGATGTGGAGTGCTTGTCGATGTATTCCCTTGGAACAAAGTTGTAGAACTGGTCGCGGAGCAGGAAGGTTACAGCCGATGGCGAAACCAGAAGCTGATACGTCCGCAAGAATGCATTTCCTGCTGAATGGATCAAGGCAAGATCATAAAACCCTAACGCCACTTCCACGAAAATGATGCCGATCTGCGCCACCGAAGAGTAGGCAATCTGCGTCTTGATCGAGGACTGTACGCGTGAAATAAGGGTCGCGACTACGGCGGTCGCCACGCCAAGAAGAATCACAAGCGCTACCACAACGGGCTGGTTTTCCCAGAATGGGAACGTTCTCAAGAGCAGAAAGACCCCTAAGTGAACCGAAAGCGAGCCATAGAAGATCGCACTTGATGGAGTTGGTCCTTCCATTGCCCTGGGCACCCAGGAAGAGAACGGGAGTTGACCCGATTTCACCGCGGCGGCCAGTAGAAGCATCAACCCGATCAGCATCCCCAGCGTCGTGTCGCTCTCAAGAGTCTGAGCAACCAGCTCCGGTTGCATCAGCTTCGAGAACGTGATGTTCTCATGCCATAGATGATGGCTCATCCAGATGACCAGGATCAGACCCATATCTGCGACGCGGAACACCGTGAATACCTTGAGCGCATTTTTTACCGGCAGGTACCGCTCCCTGTAGAACCCGATCAGGAGGAAGGACGTAATTCCCAGAACTTCCCAACCGATGAAGAGCGTCTCGAAATTACCGGAGAAAATAATGGTGTTGTAGCCGATGTAAAAGAACAGGATGGTGTTGAAAAACCGCTTATAGCCCCTTTCGCGATGAAGGTACCACCTGGAGTAGACGGTAACCAGAAAGCAGAGGAAGGAACCGACGAACAGATAAACCGCGGTGATTTTGTCGAAATAGAATGAAATGAAAAACTTGTAACTTTCCGTGTCATACAGGATAAGCTCAATTGTCTGGAACGTCGGGTGGCCGTCGATCAGCCAGAGGACCAGGAATACCCAGGCCAAAACCATGTGCGAACCGACAGTGAAGTAGGCTATCCATGAAATGGCATCCTCATTCTTTTTCGGCACGAGCATGGTGAGCGCAAACCCGATCAACGGGATGAATATGAATAGCCCAAGCAGTGAGGTTAGCAGTGTCGTCATTTTTTTGCCTTCTCCTTCTTCTCGATAAAGTAGACAGGTAAATTCTCTTGAACCGCATCCAGGGTTTCGATCGATTCCGCTTTCTTAGCCCGTTCCATCAACGCGTTCAGATCCGATACGGTTTCCAGATCGTTCAACAGGGGCTTGTAAATCTTCGAGAAATCACCGTCCTTGTACAGCCAAAGCTCACCTGTGTCCGGATGCAGCGCCACACAATGCACCCAGTAGTTTTCATAAAACGAATAGTTTGCCTTCTGCGACTTGATCACCTTCAATGCCACATCGGGATAATGTTCGATGATGACCAGGAGACGGACCGGGTCGTGGATCTCGATCATTTGGCTGGGCAAACCAGTCCTCAAGTCGCCGTCAGCCCCGTTGGCCACCCCGATCAGGCCCATGACGTTGTGCGGCAGTTTTGTTCCCGCGCCCATCTTATGGTTGTCGGTCCGGGAGAAAAAATACTCGAGGTCAATACCGCCCATAACCAACGCAATGGGGCCCATGGACATGGTGAGGAACTTACCTTCAGGATCGGTCCGGTAGTCATAGCTGCTGGTCGACGCACGCCTGTCCAGGAAGAGGTTTTCCGTAATGCTCCGTCTGCCGATAATACTTACCGCGTTGGTCGCATGATTGAGCTCAGGCCTGGGTTCGAACAGCGAAACCGCTCTCCTGCGGATTTCCTCATGAATCTCCTTCGGGCTCATTTTGGTATCGATGGATACCAACCTTCTGGACCGCTCCTTTGCGTGGAGATCGAGCGCGTCGTCGATGACAAGCGCATTTCTCCTGTGTCTGGCGGCGTTTTCCTCGGAAAGAACATCTTCATCGAAGAAGGCGACTTCGTCACGCGTGGTGTCGTGCAGGCCCGGGAGGAACTGGGTTTCGGGCGGGATAACGACGCCCCGCTCTTTGAGCGCTTCCCTTACCTTGGGATGGTTTGCCATGTAACAGAACGTCCTGGCATTCACCGATCCGGGCCGGCCACCGCATGCGCCACAGTCATAGGCGGTATAGTGAGGGTTGTTTACGCTGGATGCGCCGTGGCCAATCATGTAAACGATGGGAGCGAAGGTTTTATCTACCCCGTTTAACCCCGTACTGGTCAAGACGCCCTGGACGCGCTGCACCATTTCGTCAATCGTAAACCCGATCTGCAAACCGTTTTCCTTGTCGTTCGGGTCCTTGTTTTCGATGGTGAGCCTCGCGTGCTTGTCCACGTGTGAATAAGAGGAGGCCATGGCGGGCATCGCGCCCGGCTTGAATATGTTCAAGGCCAGTCTCAGGGCCGACACAAACCCGATTGTTTGGGAGATAAACCAGCCCTGGAAAAGCGAATGCGTGAGCTTGGAAAAATGCACTTCCTTCTTTATCTTCTGCTTGTTGCCGATTTCCTTGACCAGGAATTTGGGGAAGACCGGCGCGGGACAGCATTTCGTGTAGAACTTGCCGTTCTCCGGCTGGTAGTACAGCTCGACGTTAAAAAATCCGGCGGTGGTGAACGTTTCGCAATCGGGATCGAGTTGCTCGAGGTACCGGCGGAACGATGTCAACCGGTCATCGATGCAGAAGAACGTCTGGAAACTTCTGTTTTCGATCTTTCTTTCCCAGGTCTTGTCCTGCAACGCTATTCCAGCCAACACCTGGTCGTAGTACGTCCACTCAAAAGCATCCTGCCAAAGGGTAAGAACCGTATCGACCTCAGCCTCGGGCACATCGTCGAACAACGGTTCAGGCCGCTCTTCCAGAATGCGGGCAATGGGTTGCCAGCTTTCGCCGAAATAAGAGTCGAGCGCGTCGATCTCGAGCAAAAGCTCGAAGATAACCAGGTCGTGAACCGTGATATTCTTCGGGTTCAGAAGAGAGGCAGGCTGATCCTCGACGGCAGACACCATGCCCGACCAACCCGGATGGGCAAACTGCTGGTCAAACAGATACTGCGTGTAGAGCGTCTCATCCCCCACCAGGAGCTTGAGCAAATCCTCCATCTTGCAGTTTCCGGACACCAAAAGCTTTTTAGCTCTCTTCGTCTTGAAGAAGCTGGTAAAGCTCTTTTCCTCCATTTCCTTTATGGCGGCGAGAAAACCCTTGTGTCCGATTGGAAAGCCCCATATTGAGATCCCCTGATCGAGAAAGCTGCACAGGATTCTGAACAAAAGCGGGTGAACCATCAGGTCCAGATCAATAGGATAATGGCGCTTCCAGTTCGCCCTCAGTTTACCTATTCGGGGGGAAACGGAATCGTCATATTCCTCCTCAAGCACCGCTGCATCCACTCCTCAAGATACTGGCACCCTTCTTCTCGGAGATAACCCGCTCAAGAATATCCTTGCGAATACGCCCGGCTTCGTACAGGTCTCTGTATTCACGGAGTTGAAGGGAGGGAAAATATCCGAATATTTTTTTTGCGCGACGCGTTCCCTCATGGAAGGTATAGTTCTGGAATGCGTGTAATGTATTATGATGAATAAAGTCTTTCAGCGGAGCCTGCGAGGGCAAATAGTGCTTCAGGTCATGGATCGCTTCCGCTTCATTGAAAGAAGAAGTTGGAGCCTCTGCCTGGGTTTCGGCCGGTTCTACGTGAACCGCACTGATGTCCGCTCGCTTGTCTAGACTAGCCGGTGCGCTCGCTGCAGCTGCGGCGGCACTGGAGGTCACAAACTGTTTTGGAGAATCCTTCACCAACCCGATCCTCTTTCCCTCTTTCTGTACATTTCCACCTTTGTCTATTGCTGCTGGCATGATTTTTACTCCTCTTCTTCGTGACGCATTCTGACCTGTTAATAGGATTCCCTTTAATTAAAACAAACTCGATTCATCGACTTAAAATAACAGAGGAATTTACTCAGGTATCAAATTAACACACGCTTTGTGAAGAATTCGTGAAGACAAACACCACACATAAACAGGGTTTAAACAAGCATCGGCGCCGGTTGGAAAGAGTGTTCCTGTGGTCCCGCCGCTAAAAGCTTGGCAGTTTAAGAACAGGGAAAGTAGCGGAGATAGATCGCTGCAACTCGCTGAGCGGGGAAAAAACTATAGGGCTTTAATGCACCCCGGTATCGGGCTGACAGGCAAATCGCTGTTCAGGCGTTCAGGACAAGCGATTCTCAGGGAAATACGATATGAAAAGTAGCACCGCAATCCCGGAGTGCTTTCGACTTCAATGCGCCAGCCATAATGGTCGCAGATGCGCTTGACTATCGCAAGTCCTATCCCAAGACCCTCACCTTGGGTTGACCCGCGGAAGAAGCGCTCATAAAGAAGAGGCAGATAGCTAGGTTCGATGCCAATGCCGGAATCGGAAATAGACAGGCGGTTACCGCTGAAATTCACCCGGATGAAGCCGCTGTTTGTATATTGCACGGCATTGCGAAGGAGATTTACCAGAGCGGTATGGAGCGCCTGCCGGTTCAGGGTAAGGACAGCGTTTGGTTCTACTGCAACCTCGAAAGTGAGATGCTTCCGATAGATTTCCCCGCATACCGGTTCTGCCGCGTCGTAGACGCATTCTGCGAGAGCAACAGGCTCTTTGATACCCAAAGCCTGTTCCCGGGCAAGGAATAACAAAGCTTGCAATTGCTCGCCCATGCGGGTAGCTGCGGCCTCGATCATCCTTATCCGCGCCCGCGCTCTTTCGGACAAATCCGACTCGGTGAAAAGCAATTCACAACTTGTCAGTACGGTGGTAATAGGAGTGCGCAGCTCATGGCTTATATTGGCAGTAAACTCCTGCTCGCGTCTCAGCATGCGTGTAATGCGGTTCTGATAGTCGTCAAGCGCGCGGGCAAGCTGCGCCACTTCCTCATCCTGGCCCGGCTGGGTAAGGGTTGGTCCCTGCACATCTCCAGGCGCAAGATGCCTTACCTGCTCGGCGAGGTCAGTCACTTGTTTGACGAGTACGCCGGCCAGCAGATACCCTACGAGGAGCGCCACGCCTACCACCGATATAAGGGATAAAACGATGAGTAGCCTCAGCTCCTGCTGTCGCTGGTCGTGAAGCCCGACTTCGTAAGCGACGAGAAACTTGACGTCGTCAACGTGGTGTACCGCGACGCGAACCTCCTCAGGCCCGCGAAACACCTTGTGGCGCCTGTAATTGAGCCCTTGCAGGTGCGAAGGGAGTCGCGATTCCTCGGCGGGATCATGGATGATGTATTTTTCGAGGTTGGACCCCTCTTGCGGAACGAAATCGGCGCTCTCGCGGTAGCGCTGGAGCAGATAGTCCATCTCGGTTTCGATGATCTGCTCAATGTGCGCTTCTTCGATATCGTCGGAGGCAATATATAGACTGACCCCGAGGGTGCCTACGACAACTATGCAGAATATGGCGAATGCCAGCGCGACACGAAGGCGTAGACCGCGCTTAAGTTCGGGCACGAGTGGCTAAGCGATAGCCAAGACCATGAACCGTTTCAATGGGATCATAGCCACCAGCCCGGGTTAGCGCACGCCGCAGTTCGTGCATATGACTTCGCAGGGTATCACTGGTTTCCTGCACATCGCCCCACACCTCCGTTTCGAGCTCCTTGCGGCTGAAGACTCGCCCGGGCTCATCCATTATCACCGCAAGCAATCCGATACACTTGGGTGGCAATTTGACGCTGGCGCCCGCGAAGCGGATAGACAATGTTTTTGGGTCGAATGAAAGATCGTCAGTCTCGAGCGTACGGCTGGTAACCTTGCCTTTTCTGCGTTTGTGCATGGCCACCAGACGCGCTTCAACTTCTTTCAGTGCGAATGGCTTGACGAGATAATCGTCAGCCCCGCAGTCGAAACCCTTCAACTTGTCCTCCAGCGTATCGCGCGCTGTCAGCATCAGCACCGGTGTATCAAGATTCGCTTCCTGACGAAGCTTTCGGCACAGTGTAAGGCCGTCCGCGCCGGGTAGTCCGATATCAAGCAGGATGCCGTCGAATCGCTGAGTAACGGCCAGATAAAGACCAGTTATGCCATCGGCCGCAGCATCTACGCTGTGACCCCGGGCTTCCAGAAAATCGTAGAGATTACTGGCTATCGCCGGATCATCTTCGATAATTAGTATATGCACGAGAGGATACGCCCTTCCAAAAAATTTGCGCAATATTACGCGACTATTAAGAAAGAACCCATCATTGGAACAACGACTCTTTCTATACCTGGTTACCCAACTCCTCTATCTGCCGCCGTCCGCCTGGCGGTGTTTGCGGCTCACGGCGTGAACTGCGTCCACGAGCGTCCGCGCATTCTCCGGAGGAGTAAACTGTGAAATCCCGTGACCAAGATTGAAAACATGGCCGCTGCCCTTGCCGTAACTGGAAAGGATTTTCTCGACTTCCGCAGCTATCACCTCCGGTGTGGAAAACAATACGGCAGGGTCGAGATTTCCTTGCAGGGCGACCTTGTCGCCGACCTGCTGACGAGCCTCCCCAATATTAACGGTCCAATCCAGCCCGACTGCATCACAGCCGCTGTTAGCGATACTCTCCAGCCATAGCCCACCACCTTTTGTAAAGACAATGCTGGGAATACGTTCTCCGCCTTGCTCACGCTTTAGTCCTGCCAGTATTTGACCGATGTAACGCAAGGAAAATTCCTGATAAGCAGCATGCGACAACGCTCCGCCCCAAGTATCAAAAATCATCACGACCTGGGCTCCGGATTCAATTTGAGCATTAAGGTAGGCGGTTACCGCCTGGGCGTTGATATTGAGAATGTGATGCAGCAAGTCGGGCCGCTGGTACAACATGGTCTTGATTTGACGGAAATCGGTCCCGCCGCAACCCTCCACCATATAGCATGCAAGCGTAAAGGGACTACCGGAAAAGCCGATCAGGGGAACACTGTTGTCGAGAGTCCTGCGAATTTGTGAAACCGCATCCATCACATACCGTAAATGCACCCAGGGATCAGGTACTGTAAGCGCACGAATTTCCCATTCCTCTCGCAAAGGTCGCTCGAACTTGGGTCCCTCGCCGTCAGCGAAATAAAGGCCCAACCCCATCGCATCAGGAATCGTCAGAATATCTGAAAACAGTATTGCAGCGTCCAGCGGAAAGCGCGCGAGAGGCTGCATCGTAACTTCAGTTGCGAAATCCGGATTCTTGCACAGGTCAAGAAAGCTGCCTGCGCGAGCACGCGTCTGATTGTATTCCGGCAGGTAACGGCCGGCCTGCCGCATCAGCCACACCGGCGTGTAATCGGTAGGTTGCCGCAGCAGAGCCCGCAACAGGGTGTCGTTTTTCAATTTCGTCATTCGATTCTATTAACCCCCACAATTTCGCAGAACCAGCGCGGTGTATCAAACCATTCCCGTCGAGCCTTGCCAGCTTACCTGACGGGATCGTCCGATATCGCCGACACTGCCGACTCCCAAATCGCCTTATTTTACCAGCGATTAGCTTCCCGGTACACGATCCCTGCTGCAACTCGCGGCGACTTGGTAACGGCCATGTTTCCGGTGTTACCTGAGCCTGATGTTGTGGCATTTGGCATAGACCTCGAAAAGTATTTTTTATTCAGGACCTATCCAGCACAATCACGGGAATGGGGCAGATGGCTCGCGCCTCAATTCTCTTCAATGGCAAACAGCCGCCGGTATTCCCGTATCGCGTAACGATCCGTCATGCCCGCGATGTAATCTGCAATCGCCTGATGCTTATCCTGAAGGTATTTCAACTGAAATACGGGTGGAAGCAATCGTATATCCAGGTTAAACGCATTGAAGAGCATTTCAACAGTATGGCGCGCCTTTGCGCTCATGCGGGCCACTTTATAGTGGCGATAGAGATTGTCCCGAAGAAACTTTTTCAGGTCCTGCTGTTCCTGCCCTATTTTGTTGCTGAAACCTATCAGTACCGGCGCCTCCCGTACAGCCGGCAAGCTATCGGGATCGGCCTCGGAAATGTTCATTGCGCTTTGCCTGGTCAAATCCCCTACCAATGTGTTGATCATGCGCCGAACTGTTTCATGAACCAAACGCCGCCCGGAGATTTGAGGGTAATGTTTTTTGGCCATGGCCAGGTGGCGCGCAAATATATCTACTTCCTCAAGTTGCTCCTGAGTAATGAGTCCGGAGCGCAGGCCATCGTCGACATCGTGATTGTTATAAGCAATTTCGTCTGCCAGATTAGCCAGTTGGGCTTCCAGCGAAGGTCGCTGATCCTTTAGAAAACGTTCACCCACATCCCCGAGTTTTTGCGCATTTTTCCTGGCGCAATGCTTGAGGATGCCTTCGCGCGTTTCAAAGCACAAATTCAAGCCATCAAATGCCCCGTAATGTTCTTCCAGCACATCCACTACCCTAAGGGATTGAAGATTGTGCTCAAAACCCCCATGGTCTTTCATGCATCCGTTGAGCGCTTCCTGCCCAGCATGGCCGAATGGCGTATGACCCAGATCATGCGCGAGCGCAATGGCTTCCACCAAATCTTCATTAAGCTGAAGGTTGCGGGCGATGGAGCGGCCAATTTGCGCAACTTCCAGGCTGTGCGTCAAGCGCGTGCGGAACAGGTCTCCCTCATGATTTACGAAAACCTGCGTCTTGTACTCAAGTCGCCGGAAGGCCGTCGAATGAATGATGCGATCCCGGTCGCGCTGGAAAGGGGTGCGCCCCTGAGACGATTCTTCGGCGAGCCGGCGCCCGCGGGAATTCGCCTGCGATACCGCGTAAGGCGCCAGCTCATGCATGGCGGGTGCATTCCACCAGTGTTCGAGAGAGTACTTCTGCAGGCACATCCGAGCGAACCACCGCTTCGCCAATACGTTTAAGCAAAACGAAACGCAGCTTTCCACCCTCCACTTTCTTGTCCAGCCCCATCAAGTGCAAATATTTTTCACTACCAAGGCTCGGGGCAACTGTGGGAAGTCCGGCCTGCAGATAAAGTTTCCGGATCCGCTCAACGTCACCCTCGCTGATCATATGCATACGCTGGGACAATTCCGCCGCCAGCATGGTACCCGCCGCCACCGCCTCGCCGTGAAGCCACTTGCCGTAGCCCATCGCATTTTCGATAGCATGGCCAAATGTATGCCCAAGATTCAGCAGTGCCCGAACTCCACTTTCACGCTCGTCCGCTTCAACAATTTCCGCCTTATGCAGGCAACTCCGCCGTACTGCTTCGATCAGTACCGTGACATCCCTGGCAAGAAGTTTCGCCATATTCACTTCCAGCCATTCCAGAAAAGCGGAATCCCGGATAAGGCCATACTTGATTATCTCGGCAACACCGGCGCGCAACTCTCTCTCCGGCAAGGTATTCAGCGTAGCCGTGTCTGCCAGAACCACCCGTGGCTGATAAAAAGCACCGATCATGTTTTTGCCGAGAGGATGGTTTATGCCCGTTTTGCCCCCGACCGAAGAGTCAACCTGTGCCAGTAGCGTGGTCGGAATTTGAATAAAGGGCACGCCTCGCAGATATGTCGCAGCGGCGAATCCTGTCAGGTCGCCAACCACTCCGCCGCCAAGCGCGATGATGGGGGTACTGCGTTCACAGCGGTGAGCCAGAAGCGCATCGAAAATGAGATTCAGCGTTTCCCAATTCTTGTACTTTTCACCATCCGGAAGAATGATGGGGACCGGCGCCACACCCTGGCCCTCCAGCATGGCGGAAAGCTTTTCCAGGTACAAGGGCGCCACAATCGTATTGGATACGATCGCTACGCGCTTCTTCGGCAAATGGTTCAAAATAAGATCAGGCTGCGACAAAGCGCCACTGCCAATATGTATCGGGTAACTTCGCTCATCAGGTACAGAGGTAAAATTGACCGTAATTGTTCGCGTTTCCACGTGTCCGGAAGACGTCATTTTTTCAGAATTGGATTGCAATTTATTTGGCCGGAGCTGGATGAAAAGGAAAGCGGCTTTTACAGTTCCAAATACCGTGATTTCACTACCAGGGTTTCACTACCACGAGTATCACCACCCCAATCAGGATCAACACTGGAATTTCATTAAACCAGCGGTAATAAACATGGCCGCGCCGGTTGCGATCATGCTTGAAGTCAGCCAGCAGTTTGCCACAATACAGGTGATAAGCGATCAGCATCACCACCAGTGTCAGCTTGGCATGCAACCAGCCGCCAGAAATACCATACCCCAGCCAGAGCCACAGGCCGAAGACGACGGTCAGCACCGCGCTGGGCGCCATGATGCCATAGTAGAGCTTTCGCTCCATTATCTTGAAACGCTCGATACCCGGCTGGTCTTCACACATCGCATGATAGACAAACAGACGCGGCAAATAGAATAATCCGGCGAACCAGGTCACCACGAAAATGATGTGCAGCGATTTTATCCAGAGCATGGAATTATTGCGCAGCGGTCGCCGATGGTTTCATTATGGGTTCGAAAATCGTCATCGCAATGCGGACACTCGAGTATACGATGGCCGATCAATGGGGAATGAATAATACCCTACGGAGCATGGGGCCCGCAAAAGCCATCAAGCCCATAAATCCTGTCGGGATTTTATGGCCTTGCATATGCAGGACGAGAAATAATCAGCGCTTATACAGCGATAACCTCAAGATCGGGTTCGATCGACCTCAACATATTCTGGATACCCCTAAGAGTGCCCGAGATTGAGCTTGGGCAGGTCCCGCAGGCCCCCTGGTAGTGAACGCTGAGCCTGTTACCTTCCAGGCCGAGTACATGGAGATCACCCCCGTCGTTCTGGAGATAGGGACGCACTTCCTCGTCAAGCAAGGAGTTGATGATTTCGAGGCGTTGCCGATCCTCGGGGCTCAGCCCCGCAATTTCAGCAGTTGCGGTCGCAACGGTGGCGGCTGAGTGTGCATCTGCCGCGGGCGCGGCGCGGATCGGGTCGGCCACTTCGCGTGCCAGGTCCTGCCAGTCGGCGCCGCCATCCTGCGTGACCGTAATCCAGCGATCGACATAAAATACATTGGTCACATGATCAATATCGAACAGCGCCGAGGCAAGCGGATCATCCTGCGCCTGCTCTGCATTGTCATACGAGCGTGTCACCCCCCAGGTCAACGGCTCCTTCAGGACGAATTTCAAGGCGTTGCGATTAGGCGTACCCTCTATTTCAGCTATTTTTGGCATTTCCTGCTCCTTTCACGCATCGCCAATGGCGGCATGCATCGGATCATCCTCGGCTTCGGTCGAGGTAGTGGTAACGGAATTGAGCGCCGCGTGCAATGTATGCCACGGCAGAATGGCGCACTTCACTCGCGTGGGCAGATCGCGTACCCCGGCGAACACTGTGAGGCGCCCCAGATGATGCTCGGCATCAAGATCGAGCGCGCCGGTAGCCATGTCGCGGAATTCCTTGATCAAGGTTTCCGCGTCCTCACGGGTCTTGCCTTTCACAACGGTGGTCATCATTGAGGCAGACGCCTTGCAGATCGCGCACGACTCGCCATGAAACGCGATTCTGTCGATGAGTTCGCCTTCGAGATTGAGCGCGATGTCGAGGTGATCGCCGCACAGGGGATTATGACCCACTGCGTGATGGCTTGCCTTATCAAGGGAGCCGTAGTTGCGGGGTTTCTTGTTGTGATCAAGAATGACTTCTTGATAAAGCGATTTGCTATTCATCAGGTAAAAATCTTTTGCACGGTTCTAATGCCCGCAATAAACGCGTCAACCTCGGACATCGTATTATAGAATGCAAATGAGGCGCGCGTGGTCGCAGGCACCTTAAGACGCAGCATCACGGGCTGCACGCAATGATGACCGGTGCGAACTGCGACCCCTTCGTGGTTCAGGAGCGTGCCGATATCGTGCGGGTGCACACCTTTGACCTCAAAGGACAGCACTGCGGTTTTCGCAGCAGCGGTGCCGATGATGCGCACGTCCGGCAAATCGCGCATTTGCTCCGTTGCATAGTTGAGGAGCTCAAGCTCATACGCGGCGATTGCATCCATGCCGATCCCGGACAAATAATCGACCGCGGCGCCGAGCCCGACCGCAGGCGCAATTGGCGGCGTACCGGCCTCGAATTTGTGCGGAATGGAATTGTATGTCGTTCTTTCAAATGTCACCGACAAAATCATATCCCCGCCGCCTTTGAACGGCTGCATGCGTTCGAGCAACTCTGCCTTGCCGTAAAGGATGCCTATACCTGTCGGGCCGCACATCTTGTGGCCTGAAAAAGCATAGAAATCGCAGCCGAGATCCTGCACGTCCACATTCATGTGCGGCGCGGCCTGGGCGCCATCAACCAGCACCGGCACTCCGCGCGCATGGGCGAACGCGATCATTTGTTTGACCGGATTAATAGTGCCCAGCGCGTTCGACACATGCAGCATACCGACGAATTTTGTACGGTCGGTAAAAAGACTTTCATACTCATCAATAAGAAGCTCGCCGGCATCATTGATGGGCACGACGCGTATTGTCGCACCCTTTTCTTCCGCGAGCATTTGCCACGGTACAATGTTGGAGTGATGCTCGAGCGTGGTCAGAATGATTTCGTCGCCGGCGCCAATGAATTTGCGGCCGTAACCGTGCATTACGAGATTGATCGAATCCGTGGTGCCGCTGGTGAAGATGACTTCCCTATCTTCGCGCGCATTGATAAAACGCTGCAGTTTGCGGCGTGATTCCTCGTATTCGGCCGTGGCCGTTTCGGATAAATAATGCACGCCGCGATTTATATTGGCATGCTGGCTCGTCTGGTAACGAACGAGGCGGTCGATTACGGGCTGTGGCATCTGACTCGATGCGGCGTTGTCAAGGTAAACCAATGGCTTGCCGTCGATCTGGAGCTTGAGGATCGGAAACTCGGCGCGAATACGCTCAACATCGAATGTCGAAGTGAATTGCGGTTTCAAAGTGGAATCTATGATCTTCATTGTCAGTTTCTTTTAGTCTGTTCGAGCACAGTCTGCTCAAGCCGGTGCTTGAGCGATGCAACGGGAATACGGTCGATAATTTCAGCACCGAATGCATAAGTCAGCAGATTGCGCGCGGCCAGCTCGGATAGCCCGCGGCTCTCGAGATAAAACAGTTCCTCGTTATCGAGCTGACCAACGGTTGCGCCGTGCGCGCACTTTACGTCATCCGCAAATATTTCCAGCTGAGGCTTGGTGTCGACGCGCGCCTTCGCGTTCAGCAACAGGCTGCGGTTGGACTGTGCGGAATCGGTGTGCTGCGCTCCCGCACGAACGATGATCTTGCCATTGAACACTGCGTGCCCGGCGCCATCCACAATGCATTTATGTGCCTGGCGGCTTGTACCGTTGGGTTGCGCATGATCTATGCAGGTATGGGTATCGGCAAGTTGCCGTCCGCTTATCAATGCCAGTCCATCAACGGTACATTCGGCGCCCTCGGCTGCGAGCAGCGCAGTCAGATCATAGCGTGAAATCCGTGCGCCAAGCGCGACACTCACTGATCGATAGCGGCTTGCGCGGGCGAGCGATACCGCACAGTTTCCAATATGAAAAGCCTGCGCACTATCGCGCTGAATCCGGACATGATTAACCTGAGCGTTATCTTTCAGCACGATCTCGGTTACCGCATTGGTGACATAGGCTTCTTCCCCTTCTTGCCCTAGAGTAACGTAATCCTCCACAATTGTTACCGCACTGCCTGATTCGGCAATCAGAAGGCAACGGGGATGGCTTGCCGCTCCCGGTTGAGTAGAAACGAACAACACATGGACGGGCGCCTCGACCGCGGCATTTCGCGGCGCGACGATTACCGCCCCATCTTGCAGGAATGCGGTATTGAGCGCGGCGAACAGATTATCCTGAAACCCGGCGTGACGGCCGAGATGCGGCTCTATTGCTGCTGCATGCCTGGATACAGCAGCCGAAAGATCCGTGACTGTCAAGCCAAGTTCCTTCGCATTGCCCGACTGGGTGGAAAACTGCGGCATGTACGTTCCGTCGACGAATACGAGCCTGATGGCCGCCTCGTCCAGATAAAAACGTTCCAGGTCCGCGGCCTGCAGTGTCGATATGACGCGTGCAGGCTGAAACGACAGCTTGGCGAGCGGGGTAATATCGGTAAAGCGCCAATCCTCATCGCGCGTGGTTGGCAGCTTCAACGTGCCGGCACGGTCAACCGCGCTTGCGCGCAACTGATTAAACCATGCCAGAGGACTGGGCGGCAGTTGTGGCTGTCCCTGAAGCAGGCTATCGAGATAGCTGTTGCTGGTAACCATGCTCATGCTCAAGCCCCGATCGCGGAACGTCGCTCGGCGCCAACCCAATCGTAACCTCGCGTCTCGAGATCGAGCGCAAGCTCTTTGCCCCCGGTCTTGATGATTCGCCCCCCCTGCATCACGTGTACATAATCGGGCACAATATAATTAAGCATGCGCTGATAGTGCGTCACCAATATGATCGCATTGTCCCTGGTCGCGAGCTTGTTTACGCCAGCTGTAACAATTCTGAGCGCGTCGATGTCAAGACCGGAATCGGTCTCGTCGAGAATGGCCAGCCGCGGCTCAAGCAGCGCCATCTGCAATATTTCATTCCGCTTCTTCTCGCCGCCGGAAAAACCTTCGTTCACGCCGCGATCCAGAAAATCCGGATTCATGTCCAGCAGTTTCATCTTCTCACGCACGAAATCCTCAAACTCGAGTGGATCAAGTTCGTCCTTGCCGCGCTGTGCCTGTACGGTATTGTATGCAAGGCGCAGGAAATGACTATTCGAGACGCCAGGTATTTCTATGGGATACTGAAAAGCGAGAAATACGCCGGCACGCGCGCGCTCTTCGGGCTCGAGATCAAGCAGATCGTTGCCTTCGAACACGACTGAACCAGCCGTTACCGTGTAAGCATTATGGCCAGCGAGCACTTTTGCGAGCGTGCTTTTACCCGAACCGTTCGTTCCCATGATCGCGTGTACTTCACCGCTTCTAACCGTCAGGTCGATGCCCTTGAGTATTTCGATGCCGCTAACGGTTGCCCGCAAGCCGCGTATTTCGAGCAGCGTTCTGCTGTCCTGATGAATCATCCGACACTCCCTTCAAGCTTGAATTCAAGCAGTTTTGTCGCTTCGACCGCGAACTCCATGGGCAATTGCTGAAATACGTCCTTGCAGAACCCATTAATTATCATCGATACCGCTTCCTCGTTGCCTATGCCGCGCTGGGCAAAATAAAATAATTGATCTTCACCAATCTTTGATGTTGATGCTTCATGCTCGACCTTCGCCTGCTGGTTGCGAACCTGTATGTAAGGAAAGGTGTGAGCACCGCATTGATCTCCGATCAACATGGAATCACATTGCGAATAATTGCGAGCCCCGGCCGCGGTAGGCGCAATCCGCACCAGTCCGCGGTAGCTGTTATTGGAATGGCCGGCCGATATGCCTTTGCTGACGATGGTGCTGCGCGTATTTTTTCCGATGTGAATCATTTTGGTGCCGGTATCCGCCTGCTGGTAATGATTGGTGACCGCTACCGAATAAAATTCCCCAACCGAGTTCTCGCCCTGCAAGATGCATGAAGGATATTTCCACGTAATTGCCGAGCCCGTCTCAACCTGGGTCCATGAAATGCGCGAATTCACGCCTTTGGCCAAGCCGCGCTTGGTAACGAAATTGTAGATTCCGCCAAGCCCATTCTCATCCCCCGCATACCAGTTCTGCACTGTCGAGTACTTGATGTCCGCATTGTCCAGGGCGACGAGTTCCACCACGGCGGCGTGCAATTGGTTGGTGTCGAACTTGGGTGCGGTGCAACCTTCGAGATACGAGACTGACGACCCTTCCTCCCCAATGATCAGAGTACGCTCGAACTGTCCGGATTCTTCCGTGTTGATGCGAAAGTAGGTGGACAAGTCCATCGGACATTTGACGCCCTTTGGAATGAAGCAGAACGTACCATCCGTGAAAACCGCGGAGTTGAGAGCGGCGTAATAATTGTCGCCGATCGGCACCACCGTGCCGAGATACTGCTTCACCAGATCGCGGATACTTATGAACAGCTTCCGAAATCGAGCAGAAAATAATACCCACCTCGGCAAGCTTCTGCTTATACGTCGTAGCCACCGACACGCTGTCGAAAATCACGTCAACCGCCACGCCGGCAAGCGCCGCCCGCTCGTGCATGGGCACACCGAGTTTCTCGAAGGTGCGCAGCAACTCGGGATCGACCTCATCCATGCTGTTCAGCTTCTTTTTCGGTTTCGGCGCTGCGTAATAGCTTATAGCCTGAAAATCAATCTTCGGATACTTGACGTTCGGCCACTTCGGTTCCTCCATCTTGAGCCATTGCTCGTAGGCTTTGAGCCGAAACTCGAGCAACCAGGCGGGCTCATCCTTTTTCGTGGAAATGAGCCGGATAATATCTTCGTTAAGCCCTTTTGGCGCAATATCCGACTCGATTTCGGTAACAAAACCGTGTTTATAAGGCTGATTAACCAGATTTTGTAATACTGCACTCATAAGCTGCTCCAATATCGTTAACGTCGAAGATCGTCCCTGCGAATCGCTAATCCTGACTCGCCTGTGTTCCTGTGTTTTTTGCTACCTTCGAGTCTTGCACAGCTAAACTCCGGCTGGTTCTTTCAAGCTGAAACTTTCACCGCAGCCGCAGGTGTTGTCGACGTTTGGATTCTCGAATTTGAAGGACTCATTGAGCCCTTCCCTGACAAAATCGATGCGTGAACCATTCACATACGACAGACTGCCGGCATTAACCACTACATTGGCGTTATAAGACTCGAACATCTGATCGCCTGCGCGAACTTCGTCAGCGTAATCGAATGTGTACGCAAACCCCGAGCAACCTACCTTTTTAACGCCGATGCGCAGCGCCAGTCCCTTGCCGCGCTTCGCAAGCTGCTTCCGGATCTGTTTTGCTGCGTTTTCGGTTAATGTTATTGCCATTGCTATTCTCCAATTATCGTTCACGATTATAATGACCGAAACAGAAGCGTGGAGCACTGGCGCGGCTGGGATCAAGCAGAATATAAGGCGCGTTCACGTTCGGGGACAGCTTTTTCAGGCATGACCTTTCGCATGTCAAGCATCTGCACAACGCCGTTCTCTCTTGCCTTCTGCTCATCACTTCTTACCTTCTGTTCATCAACCAGTTGCTTCAACGTTACCGCGCCAAGATGGTCGAAAATAAGGTCGTTAAGTTTCACCCACAACTCATGAGTCATGCATTTCTTGTCGTTGTGGCAATTTTCCTTTCCGTTGCACTGGGTTGAATCGATCGGCTCATCAACAGCCAGGATAATCTCGGCAATAGACACATGCGCCATGTCTTTAGCAAGACAGTAGCCTCCTCCCGGACCTCGAACGCTATCTACGAGCCCGCGTTGCCGCAACTTGGCGAACAATTGTTCAAGATAAGATAGCGAAATTTGCTGCCGCTGGCTAATTTCTGCGAGCGTCACCGGGCTGGTGCTGTGCTGCATGGCAAGATCCAACAGCGCCGTTACCGCAAACCGTCCTTTCGTCGTCAGCCTCATGATAAACTCCTCTTAGCTTTCCATTCGATGAAATAGAGATATCGATCATAAATTCGTTCAGTCAATACATGACTGATTTAGTCAACTATATGATACCTGATTGATTTAGTCAACTATGACAGTTCATGTCACGGAAAAAGGGTACGGGATGCGTCTTGCTCCTCGCTCATCCATCCGGTATCCGTTCACCAGGGGCATCAAGGCAAGAACGTTCCAAGAGCGCGGAAAAAACGAACGCCCCAACACGATTTTTAGACAGTCGCAGGTCTTCCAGTAGCCTGGAAGCCAATAATCCTAAATCCGGTGGTTGACCGCTTATTTTTCAGTTTAGCGTCGGTTATGATCGATAAAGACTTTTTGCATCACTTGGCCTTCCTTTCTGCTGAGTTCGCTACGGGGCGGATTTAGGATAATCTGAACGGAAGGTGTGGCGGAAAGCCTTAAATTACGCGGAAGGGCCTGTTACGATCACGCGCGGCGGCGGAGACTCATGTGGGCTTTTACCAATTCAATGGCCTGCCAGCGAAATTGATCGCCGTGCGTATCTTTCACCCACATGTGCAACAGGCCGATAAAGAACAGATGTGTATCCATTGCCAATTGTGTTGCGTCGTGAGACCCATGCAGTTGCTCTTGCAATTTGGCGCGTTCATAGACCAGTTGCAGTTTTTCCGCGATACGGGAACAGTTTGATAGCACCTGCTGCAGGATAGTTGCGAATTCATCCACGTATTCGCACTTGATCATCATGATCTCGTAAACCTGGCGCGTTTCGATACTGTCGATCAACACCTGAATGGTACCGCACAAAAAATTTTCTATACAGGTCAGCGCATCTTCCGAACCTTCGATCAGCAGCGTATCATCCATGCGATCGATAAGCGGCAGGAATACCTGTTCACGCATGGCCTGAAACAGATCGATCTTATTGCTGAAGTGCCAATAAATCGCACCACGCGTAACGCCGGCCTGGACGGCAATGTGTTCCATCGTTGTGCGGCCCACCCCTCGCATCAGAAACACCTCGCGCGCGGCTTCAATAAGACGTTGGCGGGTTAATTCCGCATTTTCCTTTGTTTTTCGAACCATTCCCGTGCAGTTTCGTTGTTTGAATTCACTATTTACATTGATGACCTTTGATATATAATTTACATACATACACGAATGTATGCAAGTTTTTCACTTTTCACTTATCCAGCATGGAGTTAAAGATGTCTGCTGCCGGGCACTATAAAAATAACTGTGGCGGCCTGTTGGCGCGTTTCTATTCGAAAACACTGCCCGCGCTGATTATAAGCTTTGCTGCAAGTATTGCATTGGCCGCCTGCGGCAAAAACGGTCAGACTGCCGATCAGCCTCAAGTTGCAATGGCGCTTCCCGTCAGCGTGATCGAAGTGCAACCCACTACCGTGCCGATCAGTGCCGAAGCCGTTGCCCAGACCGAAGGCGCCAAAGAGGTCGAAATACGCCCCCGTGTTGGCGGTATCCTGCTCAATCGCCTGTATGAAGAGGGAAGCGAGGTGAAAGCTGGCCAACCGATGTTCCTGATTGATCCCGTGCCCTATCAAAATGCCCTGGCGCAAGCAAAAGCGCAACTGGCCGAACAGAAAGCCCGGATGATACAGACCGCGCGCGAAGAAAACCGCTTGCGCGATCTGCTGGAGACGCAGGCGGTCAGCCAGCGCGAGTACGATAATGCCGTCTCCGACCACGCAATCACGAGCGCCGCCCTGCAGCAGGCCGAAGTTCGCGTACGCGACGCGGAGCTGAACCTCTCCTATACCAAGGTAGTGGCGCCGGTGACTGGTATATCCGGGCGCCGCCGATTTTCCGAAGGGGCGCTGGTCGAGGCCAATAGCAGCTTGCTGACGACGCTCGTCCAGCTATCGCCCATCTGGGTGCGCTTTAGCCTTTCAGACAGTGAACTGGCCAGAATTGGCGGCCCCCTCACTGAAAGCAGGGTGCAGCAAGTGACGCTGATTCTGCCGGATGGTACGGAGTACGAAAAAAAAGGCGAACTGAATTTTGCCGCGAGCGAGATAGATCCGATGCTGGGTACACAGCAATTACGCGCAACATTTGATAACAGCGACCGGCGCCTGCTGCCGGGACAGTTCGTACGGGCGCGCGTCGTTACAGGCGAGCGTGACGGCGTTTTTCTCGTCCCCCAGGTCGCGGTACAGACCTCCGATCTGGGCAAGACCGTATATGTGGTCAGCGACAAGAATGAGGTGGTAGTACGGCCGGTCGTGGCAGGCAACTGGATCGGCAAAGACTGGGTCATTCTCGAAGGGCTCAAAGCCGGCGACAGGGTCATTGTCGATAACATTATCAAGCTGCGGCCAGGTGCGATTGTATCACCGCATGCGCCTGGAGAAGCACCTGCCCTTTCCGCCAGGCCCACCGACAAGCAGACGCAGGCGGAACGATCATGACGAAGTTCTTTATTACACGGCCGATTTTCGCGTCTGTCATATCCATCATCATTGTGCTGGCGGGATTGGCTGCCGCAATGCAACTGCCGATCGCGCAGTATCCGCAGATCGCCCCTCCAACCGTGCTGATAACCGCAACGTTTCCCGGCGCAAGTGCAGAGACCTTGGCAAAAACGGTTGCGGCACCGATTGAAGAGCAGTTAAGCGGCGTCGACAATCTACTTTATTTCGGATCCAGCGCCGACTCGAGCGGCACGCTGACTATTACTGCGACCTTCGAGGTCGGAACGGATATCGACGAGGCAACGTTCAATACAAGCAATCGCGTAAATATCGCTTTGCCGCGCCTGCCGGAAGAAGTTCGCCAGACGGGCCTGAAAATAGAAAAACGGTCCAACGACATCCTGATGGTCTTCATGCTCATCTCCAAGGAGAAAGGAAAGTATGACCCGCTTTATCTGAGCAACTATGCGACGCTCAACGTCCTGGATGAGTTGAAACGTACCAAAGGCGTCGGGGACGCGATAGTTTTCGGTGGACAAGATTATTCCATGCGTATCTGGTTGCGCCCCGACCGCATGGCGCAACTGGGGGTGACGACAACAGATATTGCCGCCGCTATTCGCGCACAAAACGCACAATATGCGGCCGGAAAAATAGGCCAGGAGCCAGCGCCCCCGGATCAGCAGCTGATTTATACGGTTAATGCCAAAGGCCGGCTGCTTGAACCCGAACAGTTCGGCAACATCATATTGCGCGCTGGCGGGCCTGAAGGCGTCCTCTATCTTAAGGATGTGGCCAGAATAGAACTCGGAGCATTAAGCTATGACGTACGCACCGCATTGAATGGTCAACCCGGTGCAGGGATTCCAATTTTTTTGCAGCCGGGGGCGAACGCGCTTGATACGAAAAATGCCCTGGTGGACAAGATGGAGGAACTGAAGAGGTACTTTCCGGAAGGAATGGATTATGTTGTTCCTTACGATACCAGTTTATTCGTTAAGGCCTCGATGTGGGAAGTCGTCAAAACGCTTGGTGAGGCAATGATCCTCGTCATACTGGTCGTATATCTTTTCTTGCAGAGCTGGCGCGCCACGCTGATTCCCATCATTGCAGTTCCTATCTCCCTGATTGGTACCTTTGCCGGCTTGTGGATGTTCGGCTTTTCCATTAATACGCTCACTCTTTTCGCCATGGTGTTGTCTATTGGAATCGTAGTGGATGATGCAATCGTGGTACTGGAAAACATTGAACGTCTGATGGAAGAAGAACAACTGTCGCCGATGAAGGCGGCCATACGATCCATGGAACAGGTTGCGAGGGCAGTAATTGCTATCGTGCTGGTGCTTTGTGCCGTTTTTGTACCGGTCGCGTTCATGGGGGGGATAGCTGGAGAGCTATATCGTCAATTTGCCGTAACAGTTGCTGTCGCTGTTACAATCTCCGGCGTGGTAGCGTTAACGCTCACCCCTGCCCTATGTGCCATTCTGCTGAAACATACGCATGGCGAGTCCGCATTTTTTCGCGCATTTAACCGCGGGTTCAAGCGCTTGACCAATATTTATATTCTGACGGTCAATACCACTTTACGGCACCAGATCATCGGCACATTCGTATTCGCAGGGATTATCGGTGTCGCAATCTATCTGCTTAAAATCGTTCCGGACAGCTTTGTGCCACCCGAAGACCAGGGCTATGTGGTGGCCGCAACCATTTTGCCGGATGGGGCGACGCTTGCTCGAACGACCAGAACCGCCGAAGCTGTGCGGGTCGCCATTGCGGAAGATCCAGCGGTTTCCCATCAGTTTGTGGTCAATGGTTTCGACCTTATTGGCGGAGGAAATAAAACCAGCGCAGCAACGATGTTTGTGCCATTCAAAGACTGGTCTGAGCGTACTGCGACAGCGGAAGACATTGTCAATAAGCTGTCTGAAATCGGGATGCAACAATCCGACGGAATCGCGATAGCGTTTAATCCACCCGCCATTCGCGGTTTGGGCACAGCAGGAGGTTTTGAAGTTTACGTACAAAGCCGTACAGGTTCAGACCCGGTGCAATTAGCAGGTGTAGTAAACAATCTTATTGATGAATTGAATAAGGAACCGCGCCTTGCGGGCATCGCAACTTTTTTCCGGCCCACAGTGCCGCAATTTTTCCTGGAAGTGGATGAAGCCAAGGCTATTTCGCAGGGAGTGCGGGTTGGCGATATATACGCCACCTTGCAGAGCACCATGGGGTCACTCTATGTTAATGACTTTAATAAGGCAGGACGCACTTACCGGGTGCAACTGCAAGCAGAACCGGAATATCGCATGGACCCTGAGGATCTGGGCCGCGTGTACGTGCGTTCGCAATCAGGCGGGATGGTACCTATGTCCGCGCTGAGCAAAATCAGCACCGTCGTGGGCGCAGAGCAACTGGAGCGTTACAACGGCCTCCTTTCCGCGAAGATAATGGGAGGCGGTGCGCCAGGAGTAAGCTCCGGTGACGCAATCAAACTCGTGGAAGAGATTGCAGCGAATACCTTGCCTGACGGTTATCAGATTGCATGGACCGCACAGGCGTTTCAGGAAAAACGTACAGGTTCGGCGGCAATCCTTGCCTTCAGCTTCGCCATCATCATGGTATTTCTCATTCTGGCGGCACAGTTCGAAACTTGGGGGTTGCCGCTCGCAGTGATCATGGCAGTCCCTTTCGCGTTGGTTGGCGCGCTACTTGCCGTTTTTATACGCGGCATGCCAAACGATATCTATTTTCAGGTCGGCCTGATCACACTGATTGGCCTGGCGGCAAAAAATGCAATTCTAATCGTGGAGTTCGCGAGCCAGAAACTGCGAGAAGGGATGCCGGTAGCGGAAGCTGCAATTGAAGCGGCTCGTCTGCGTTTCCGCCCTATTGTCATGACCTCGATGGCTTTTGTACTGGGAATCGTGCCCCTCGTGATCGCAACCGGGGCAGGAGCCGCTGCTCGCCGTTCCATGGGTACCGGCGTCTTTGGCGGAATGTTGCTTGCCACTTTTGTTGCGACCATATTTATTCCACTATTTTTTACCTGGCTTACTCGAAAGCAGCTGGTGAGTAAACCGGTAGAAACTGCACAGCAGGAGCCGGCATGATTTTTCATACTGTATGGGCCAGAACCATACTTCTGCTCTCAAGCCTGCTGCTGGCGTCCTGTGCCATGGGACCTGACTACGTGCGGCCCCATATTGAAACATCGGACAAGTTCCGTATGGCTGAAACGGAAGGACAATCCATCGCCAACCTTCCATGGTGGGAGCTTCTGCACGACGACCAGCTTCAACAGCTCATCAGGCAGGCGTTGCTGCAGAATAAAGACCTTAAGCAGGCGGTGGCAAGTGTTGAGGAACTTGAAGCCCGTCTCGCCATTTCGCGCATGGATTTCCTTCCCAAAGTGGACGCCACTGCCAACGCACCGGCGTTTGGCCCCTAGGCGGCTTCCGTATCCGCGGTTTTCCTACGCCTTACAGTTATTTCGGGCAAGCGACCCTGAATTGGGAATTAGATATCTGGGGACGGATACGCCGCTCGAACGAAGCGGCGCTTGCCGATCTGTTGGCGCGTGAGGAAAATCGCCGCGCTCTGATACTGACATTGGTAAGTTCGGTAGCACAGGCCTATTTCGATCTTTTGCAATTTGATATGCAACTGCAGATCACGAAAAACGCCCTTCACTCATGGGAAGAATCCGTATCCCTTGCGCAGGCGCAACTACGCGGCGGGGTGATTTCAAGACTTGATCTGGATCAGTTCGACGCGGAACGAGCCAACGCGGCAACGCGAGTGGCGGAGCTGCAGCGGCAGATGGTTCAAAAGGAAAACGAACTGAGCGTATTGGTGGGGAGAAACCCGGTCTCAATCGTTCGGGGACGTTCACTGACTGATCAGTTGATGCCCCCAGAGGTGCCGGCCGGTCTTCCTTCCGAGCTGCTGCAACGCCGCCCCGACATCGTGCAGGCGGAACAAACACTTGCAGCGGCAACCGCTCGGATCGGTGCGGCCAAAGCCGCTCGGTTCCCCAAGATCAACATTACAGGGTTCCTGGGAGTAGCGAGCCCGGCTCTGGCCAACCTTCTGCTCTCCGGAAGCGAATTCGGCGTAGGCGGACTGGGACTGGCGGTTCCCTTGCTCAACGCGCAAGCCCTCGGGATGGAGCAGCGCGCTGTCGAGGCCCAGACCCGGCAAGTATCGGCCCAGTACGAGCAAACCATCCTTACAGCGTTCAAGGAGGTGGAAGATGCCCTGGTAGCGGTTCGCACTACCAATGAGCAGCGCGAGTCGCAGGAGGAACAAGTGGTGGCGCTGCGTTCAGCTTTGCGTGTCGCCGACCTTCGCTATAAGGGCGGCATTACGAGTTATGTGGACGTGCTGCTTGCCAAACGCCGTCTGTTCGAGGCCGAATTTGCACTTGCGGACACACGCCGTCTGCATCTTGTTTCTGTCGTACAGCTCTATAAGGCACTGGGAGGAGGATGGGCGCCGGTATGACGGAGCCGCATTACAAGTCTGAGCGAGTTTGAGAAACCCGGACCTCCAGAGAAAATAGATCAATTGACCCGCTATAACGGCGAAAGGAAAGTTCGTCGCCTATGAATCCATGAATCCCTTGCATCAATGGTGTGCGCTGACGGTAGCCTGATTGATCCTGAACGAGGTTGATGTCAGCAATTTACTGATCGTCGTTCCGGATATTCCATCTTTTTTCCAGAATAAACCCAAGAGTCGAGGATATGAACCTGACAGTCCGATGGTTAATAACTTTAGCCATTAGAAACGGAACAACCATTGTTAGCGTTTGTACCGCGCTATCCGTGATTCTGCTTGCCGCTTGCTCCGAGAAAGCGCCCCCTCCGCCTCCGCCCGTCCCTCAAGTGGAAGTCGTTACGGTAACCGCCCAAACGGTCCCGGATGAGCCGGAGTTTATAGGACAAACGGAGGCGTTTCGCCCTGTGGAAATTCGCTCACAGGTAACCGGGATCATTAAAGAAGTCTTTTTTACCGAGGGCCGGAATGTCAAAGAAAATGACCGGTTGTACCTCATTGATCCGGTGCCATTCAAAGCCGTCTATCTCAGTGGCAAGGCCAGAGTTGCCCAGGCTCAGGCCCGGCTTGTCCAGGCGGAACAGGAACTGGCGCGCGTAAAACCGCTTCTTGAGGAACAGGCCGTAAGCCAAAAAAATGTGGATGACGCCGTGGCGGAAATGCTGGGAGCCAAAGCCACGCTCGAAGCTGCCCAAAGCGAACTGGTCAAGGCAAAATTTGATCTGGACAACACGCTGATCACCGCTCCCGTGAATGGCCGGATCGGCCGCAGCCATTTTTACGAGGGACGCCTGGTCTCGGCCCAGACTACCCTTTTGACCACCATCGATCAACTGGATCCGATGTATGTAAACGTGAATGTTCCCGAAAGCTACCTCCTCCGGCGACGTCGGGAACTCGCGGAGCATAGAGTGCAGAGGCCGGATATTTTTCAACTGCATGGGGTGATGACCTTCTCGGATGGGACTGTATATCCAGAGGAAGGAATACTGGATTTTGCCGATGTCACCTTGCGGTCCGAGACGGGCATGTTACAGGCACGGTTTACATTTCCCAATCCGGAAGGGGGTTTTTCTCCCGGGAAATCCTATTTTTACCCTGGACAGTTCGTCAAGGTTCGTCTCAAGGGCTACATTCGGACTGACGCCATCCTCATTCCTCAACGGGCTGTTCAACAGGGACCCAAGGGATCATTTGTCTATGTGATCGACAAGGAGGACAAAGCGGAGCTTCGTCTGATTCGGGCCAGCACGTGGCATGAGAAGGAGTGGTTGATCGAAGATGGCCTTCATCCGGGAGAGCGGATAGTCGTGGAAGGCTTTCACCGGATTCAGCCAGGTGTTCAAGTAAATGCTGTTCCATTTCAGAATGAGGAGACTACTTCCCCGGATAGTCCTGCGGCGGAAAAAATGACGCGGAAGTCGCCATGAATTCCCATTTTTTTATCGATCGCCCAATTTTCGCATCAGTCCTGTCGATCGTTATTGTGGTGGTCGGCCTGGTCTCTTTAAAGAACCTGCCGATTGCGCAATTTCCGCAAATCACGCCACCGATGGTGCAGATTGAAGCGGACTATCCCGGCGCCAGCGCAGAAGTTGTCGCGGAAGCAGTCGCACGTCCGATAGAGGTCCAGCTTCCCGGTATCGATAACCTTCTGTACTACGACTCCACGAGCACAAACGATGGGCACATGACGATGAGGCTCACGTTTGAAATCGGAACCGATGTGGATATCGCGCAGGTCCAGGCACAGAACCGGCAACGTCTTGCCGAACCTCAATTGCCTGACGAAGTCATTCGCCAGGGTATAACTGTCAAAAAAATGTCGCCGGATATGCTGTCGGTCATTGCGCTGAGCTCTACCGATCCCCGGCATGATACCGTTTATCTCTCGAACTACGCCCTGCTTCGAATTCTTGATAGCGTCAAGCGTCTTCCCGGTGTCGGAGACGCCATTATCTTTGGCGCTCAGAACTACTCCATGCGGTTGATCCTCGATCCTGTCCGTATGGCACAGCTCGACATTACGCCGACCGAAATTGCAGCCGTGGTTCGCGAGCAGAACCGGGATTTTCCAGCGGGCAGGGTAGGCCGCGAACCCACGCCTCATGGTACGGAACTCACTATTCCGGTTATCACGCGCGGCAGGATGAGCGAGGTCAAGGAATTCGAGGACATGATCGTTCGAGCTTATCCGGATGGGTCCATGGTACGCATGCGGGATGTCGCACGCGTGGAATTGGGCGCCCAGTCCTACGATCTCGAAGGACGATGGAATGGAAAGCCAAATACGTTTCTATTGACCTTTCTTTCACCTGGAGCCAACGCGCTCGATACCGTCCAAAGGGTCCGCCAGGAAATGGACAGACTTGCCAAAAGTTTTCCACCCGGCGTTTCCTACGACATCCCCTATGACACGACCACATTCATCGATGTCTCTATCAAGGAGGTCATGAAAACGCTTGTTGAAGCAACGCTTCTTGTCATCCTGGTCGTGTTTGTTTTTTTGCAAAGCTGGCGTGCGACGCTCATTCCCGCCGTCGCCGTCCCTATTTCGCTCATTGGAACACTTGCAGGCATGGAAGCGCTGGGGTTTTCAATCAATACTCTGACCCTGTTCGGCATGGTCCTCGCCATTGGCATCGTGGTGGACGATGCAATCGTCGTGGTCGAGAATGTTGAGCGGCACATGACCAAGGGAGGCCTTTCCCCGAGGGACGCGGCTAAAAAGGCCATGGACGAGGTCACCGGGCCAGTGATAGCAATCGTCCTTGTGCTTGCTGCCGTGTTTGTGCCGGTCGCCTTTTTAGGAGGAATCACCGGAGAACTGTACAAGCAATTTGCGATTACCATAGCCCTGTCTGTCGCTATTTCAGGATTCGTGGCGCTTACCCTCAGCCCTGCTCTCTGTGCGCTGGTCCTCAAGCCAGGACACGGCGAGCCCAAGGGGTTCTGGAAAATGTTCAACAGGTCGTTTGACTGGATTCAGGCCCGTTATGCCGGAGCTGTCGGAATCATTCTGAAGCGATCGGCGATTACTCTGGTCATCTTCGGAATGCTGATATTCGTCATCCTTGGTCTGTTCAAAACCATTCCGGGCAGCTTCCTTCCAGAAGAAGATCAGGGCTATTTTATTGCCGTTGTCCAGCTGCCGGACGGCGCTTCCAAGTCAAGAACGATCGATGTGCTGAGTAAAATAGAGAACTATTTCCTAATCGGTTCCGGCGGTCCATTCGACAGACGCTCTGGCCGGGCAAAATTTTGTCTTCGGAACCCGGGGAGCGAATCAAGCGACGATGTTCGTGCCGCTGCACCATTGGGACACACGCAAGGATGCCGACCAGCAGGTCCCTGGTCTTATTGCGGCCGCTTTTGAGGAATTCGCCAAAATTCCCGAGGCCCTTATCCTGGCATTCAATGCCCCTTCTATCCGGGGTCTCGGCTCCACGGGTGGTTTTTCCCTTCAATTGCAAGATCCCAGCGGCGGCGACTTCGCCGAATTCGCCGAGGCCGCTCAGGAATTCGTAACCAAGGCTATGGAGCACCCCGCGATCGCGGCTGCCGGTACCAATTTTCGCGTGAGCGCCCCGCGCCTATATGCGACGGTTGACCGCGAACGCGCCAAAGCGCTCGGTGTGCCAATTTCTGAAGTCTTTGACACCATGCAGGCTTATTTCGGGAATCTGTACGTGAACGATTTTGTAAAATTCGGACGCATCTATCGCGTGCAAACCGAGGCCTTGCCGGAATACCGATCCAACCCCAGCGATATCAGCAAGATATATGTGCGGGCCCGGAGCGGCGCAGAACATACCATGATTCCGCTGGATTCGGTCGTCACCACGGAATTTACCAGCGGACCCGACCCCGTCACCCATTTCAACGGTTTCAATACTGCACTCGTGCTGGGCGGCGCCGCTCCGGGATATAGCTCAGGCCAGGCGCTTGAGGCGCTGGAGCAAATAGCCGATGAGGTTCTGACTCCCCAAGGCTACGAAATCGATTGGAGCGGAATATCATTTCAGGAACGCAAGGCCGGAGGGCAATCGGTCCTGGTGTTTGCCTTTGCCCTGCTCATGGTCTTTCTGGTACTGGCCGCCCTATACGAAAGCTGGTCCATACCTTTTGCCGTCATCCTTTCCATACCCTTCGGAATTCTGGGCGCGTTGCTTGCCATATGGACGCGCGGGCTGACCAATGATATTTATTTTCAGATCGGACTGGTGACGCTGATCGGACTGGCCGCCAAAAACGCAATCCTGATCGTCGAGTTCGCCAATCAACGATACGCTGCGGGTGTACCGTTAACCGATGCCGCGCTCGAGGCGGCGCGCCTCCGCTTTCGCCCCATCGTGATGACGTCCCTGGCCTTCATTCTCGGGGTATTCCCCCTTGTGGTGGCTACCGGCGCCGGCGCCGCGAGCCGGAATTCCATTGGGACGGGGGTGTTCGGGGGAATGCTGGCTGCCACATTTCTGGCAATCTTTTTTGTACCGCTTTTTTTCGTGGTGATTGGAAAATTAAAGCGACGAGCAAAGCATGCCGAGGACTCGCGCACGACACCTCATCCTTGACAGTGACGGAAGAGCCTTGGCACGGGATATGGCAAGGCCTACGAAGAGATAAATCGTATCTCTGCCCCGCATCTTTTTACGTGCACTCCGTCATCATGTCGCAAGCCTGGATTTGCGGCACTTGCTCAAATTTCAATTATCCGCTCTTGCCTTGCGCCATGAGTTCGTGAGCTTCTTTCAGCAAGAATCCCCTGAACGCTTGTGCCACGCTTGAAAGACGTTTGTTTTTCCGATGCACAACATGCCAATGGCGCATGATGGGAAAGTCCTGCACATCCAGAATCTTGAGCCGTTTGGTCTCCAGTTCCAGCTCGGCTGTATGCAGTGACATGATGGCCAGTCCCATCCCCGCCTGAACCGCTTGTTTGATGGCTTCATTCGTATCGGTTTCCATGCCCTTGCTAATGGAGATTCGATGTTCGGCAAAAAAACGCTCCATTGCACTGCGCGTCCCCGAACCGGGTTCCCGCACCAGAAAGGTTTCCTGCTCCAGCCTTTTTACAGGAATTCTGCGGGCCGTGCATAAAGGGTGGCCTGGCGGAGCAATGACCACCAGCGGGTTTTCCATGAATGACTCAGTGGCGATATCCAGGCCATCCGGTGGCTGACCCATGATGGCAAGGTCTGTCACGTTGTCGGCCAGATGCTTCAGCACGGTTTCGCGGTTGGAAACATTAAGGCTTACGGTAATTCCACTATAGCGCTGGCAGAACTTGGCCAACAAATGCGGGGCGAAATAGTTGGCGGTACTTACCACCGAAATATTCAGCTTGCCCCGCTCCAGACCTTTCAACTCGTCAAGCGCCAGTTCCATATCCGCCAATTGTTCGGAGATTGCCCGGCTGTAATGATAAAGTTCGCGTCCGGCATCGGTTAGATAAATTTTCTTGCCTATTTGTTCGAAGAGGGGCAAATCGATGCTGTCTTCCAGTTGCTTGATTTGCATGGAGACGGCAGGCTGGGTAAGGTGGAGATCTTCCGCAGCCCGGGAGAAGCTCAGGAGGCGGGCAACTGATTCAAAAACTTTCAGCTGTCTTAGCGTGACATGCAGCATAATTATTGCCTGGATTTGTTATACCATGTATAAGCATTATATTATAATAACAATCAAAACACATGACTGTTATTTATAATAATTACCATTACAATAGAATTCGTAGTACCTTTATCTACCCTTTCGAGGAGAATGACATGAGTCAAGAAATTACCGGCAAGGAACGCTACAAATCCGGCGTAATTCCGTACAAGAAAATGGGTTACTGGGATTCCGACTATGTACCCAAAGATACGGACGTCATCGCCTTGTTCCGTATTACACCCCAACCGGGGGTGGATCATGAAGAAGCCGCCGCCGCTGTCGCCGGGGAGTCTTCCACCGCAACCTGGACCGTCGTATGGACGGATCGGCTGACCGCCTGCGAACTCTACCGCGCCAAGGCCTACCGTTCGGAACTGGTGCCCAACACCGGCCCCGGCACCAAGAATGAAGCTCAATATTTCGCCTACATAGCCTATGACCTCGACTTGTTCGAGGAAGGCTCCATTGCCAACCTGACCGCCTCGATCATCGGCAACGTATTTGGTTTCAAAGCCGTGAAAGCGCTACGTCTGGAAGACATGCGCATCCCCGTCGCGTACCTGAAGACTTTCCAGGGTCCCGCTACCGGCATTGTAGTGGAACGCGAACGCCTCGACAAATTCGGCAGGCCATTGCTCGGCGCCACAACCAAGCCGAAACTGGGGCTTTCCGGCCGCAATTATGGACGTGTGGTGTACGAAGGACTCAAGGGTGGCCTCGACTTCATGAAAGACGACGAGAACATCAATTCACAACCTTTCATGCACTGGCGCGACCGTTTTCTTTACTGTATGGAAGCAGTCAACAAAGCTTCCGCCGCCACCGGTGAAGTCAAAGGCCATTACCTGAACGTCACCGCGGGCACGATGGAAGACATGTACGAGCGCGCGGAATTCGCCAAGTCGCTCGGCTCCGTGATCATCATGATCGACCTGGTGATCGGCTACACTGCGATTCAGTCGATGGCAAAATGGGCGCGCAAGAACGACATGATTCTGCACCTGCACCGCGCCGGCAACTCAACCTACTCGCGCCAGAAAAACCACGGCATGAATTTCCGCGTGATCTGCAAATGGATGCGGATGGCTGGCGTGGATCACATTCACGCGGGCACGGTCGTTGGCAAGCTCGAGGGCGATCCGCTCATGATCAAGGGCTTTTACGATACCCTGCGTGAATCGCATACTTCGCAAAGCCTGGAACATGGCCTGTTCTTCGATCAGGACTGGGCTTCGCTCAACAAGGTTATGCCGGTTGCGTCCGGTGGCATTCACGCCGGCCAGATGCACCAGTTGCTGGATTATCTCGGCGAAGACGTGATACTGCAGTTTGGCGGCGGAACCATCGGTCATCCGATGGGCATACAAGCCGGTGCGGTTGCCAATCGTGTTGCGCTGGAAGCAATGGTATTGGCGCGCAATGAAGGCCGCGACTATGTGAAGGAAGGTCCCAAGATTCTGGAAGACGCTGCCAAGTGGTGCACGCCGCTCAAACAAGCGCTGGAAACATGGAAGGATATCACCTTCAATTATGAGTCCACCGACACTGCCGACTTCGTGCCATCCACCACGGCCAGCGTCTAAACAAATAGGAGAAAGTAATTATGATGACCAACATAGGAAATCAAGTCACGCAGGGTCAGTTCTCTTTTCTGCCCCCGCTGACAGACAAGCAAATCTCGGCGCAAATCAAATATGCGCTGAAGAACGGCTGGGCGATAGGTATCGAATACACTGACGACCCGCACCCGCGCAATACATATTGGGAAATGTTCGGAAACCCGATGTTTGACTTGAAGGACCCCGCTGGTATCCTGGCGGAGATCAATGACTGCCGCAAAACGTACCCCAATCACTACATTCGGGTAACCGCGTTTAACTCTACGCGCGGCGTGGAAAGTCCGACGATGTCGTATATCGTCAATCGTCCGAAGACAGAACCGGGCTTTGGCCTGGTGCGCCAGGAAGTGGAAGGCCGTAGCATTCGTTACACCATTCATTCCTACGCAACCGAAAAACCCGAAGCCGAACGGTATTAATCAGGCGTTCCCCTTCCCTTCCAAGGGGAGGGGAACGATGAGGGGCGCAGGTAAACGGTGATGATACCTGCTACAACCTACCTGCGGCCCCATCCTGAACTTGCGGCACAGCTATGTCTCCGTGCCTTGCCAAGTCAAAATAAAGTCAGTGTCGCGTTTAATACGATGTGCTTAATTGTGTGGATCAAACGTGAAAAAAAATCTGAACGAACTCGCCCCCTCCGATAACAGTTCAATTGATCTGGACGCGGAATTTCGCGCTTCCAATATCAAGGAAGTACTGGATAAGCTTGATCTCGAATTGATCGGCTTGAAACCTGTAAAAACCCGCATTCGTGAGACTGCGGCCCTATTGCTGGTCGACCGTGTGCGCAAGAAACTGGATTTGACCGCCGGAGCGCCGAGTCTGCATATGAGTTTCACCGGCAACCCGGGCACGGGAAAGACCACGGTAGCGCTACGCATGTCGGAGATTCTGCACCGCCTGGGTTACGTGCGCGAAGGACATCTTGTTTCCGTTACGCGCGACGATCTGGTGGGTCAATATATCGGCCATACCGCACCCAAGACCAAGGAGGTGCTGAAGAAGGCGATGGGCGGTGTGCTTTTCATTGATGAGGCCTATTACCTCTACAAACCCGAGAACGAACGCGATTACGGCGCGGAATCGATAGAAATCTTGTTGCAGACAATGGAAAACAATCGGGAAGATCTGGTTG
The DNA here is from genome assembly GCA_963831395.1 of uncultured beta proteobacterium. Lineage (GTDB taxonomy): Bacteria > Pseudomonadota > Gammaproteobacteria > Burkholderiales > Nitrosomonadaceae > Nitrosospira. Next base: position 53,541 of record CAWHQD010000030.1, on the reverse strand, counting down.
TCATTCTTGCGGGCTACAAAGACCGTATGGAAAAATTCTTCCGCAGTAATCCCGGCATGCGTTCGCGTATCGCCCATCACATCGACTTTCCCGGACTATAGCGCCGATGAATTGGTAGCCATAGCCAAACTCATGCTGGCTGCGCAGAATTACCGCTTTAGTCCCGAGGGTGAAAAGGCTTTTGGCGAATATATTCGGCTAAGAATGAAAATGGAGCATTTCGCCAATGCCCGTTCGGTTCGCAATGCTCTTGACCGGGCGCGGCTGCGGCAGGCCAACCGCTTGTTCGAGGGAGCAAAAAAGAATCTCTCGCGAACCGACCTGATGACCATCGAGGCCGAGGATATCCGCGCGAGTCGCGTTTTCAAGGAAGGCGCAGTGGATCTGGATGGCGACGAAGGTGCGAACGCGATACCAACGAACTGATGTGGTCACTTACTCAAAACCACGGGAATAAGAGCTTTCGAAAAAATTCCTTCCTGATTCATCCTGATAATCCGGCACAGGCTATGTTCTGTTAATCTGGATTTTGTAAAATCTTCATCTGATGGGCGTCCTGAACCGGACGCCCTTTTTTTTGCGGAGCGAATAAAATTCGTCTGTAGCCAAGTGATCTGCAACGGCGCAGTTGAGGCAGCGGCACAGTTATACTGCTTTCACTACCAGCGACTGAAGGAACTTATTGATGCGGCCCACCCGTTTGGAAAAACCATCGGCAAATCGTAACGACTGGCGAACCATTCGCTCCCTGCTGCCCTACCTGTGGGAATTCAAAGGCAGGGTAGTGCTGGCACTGGTACTGCTGGTCATGGCCAAACTTGCCAACGTTACGGTACCGCTGATTCTGAAAGAAATCATCGACGCGCTCGACCGTCCGCGCGCCATGATGGTTCTGCCGGTTCTGCTGCTTGCTGGTTACGGCATATTGCGCCTGTGCAGCACGCTGTTCGGCGAATTGCGCGACGCCGTATTCGCCAAGGTGACGCAGCGTGCAATCCGGCGAGTGGCGATCAAGGTGTTTGGTCACTTGCACGCGCTTATCGCTGCGCTTTCACCTGCAACGCCAGACTGGCGGGGTATCGCGCGATATCGAGCGTGGCACCCGCGGTATTTCCTTCCTGCTTAACTTCATGCTGTTCAACATCCTGCCGACTTTGCTGGAAATCGGTCTGGTAGCAGCTATTCTGATTTCCCGTTACGACATCTGGTTCTCGGTGATCATCTTTGTCACGCTGGCCGCCTATATCGCGCTCACACTGATCGTTACGGAGTGGCGCATGATTTTCCGCCGAACCATGAACGACATGGACTCGAAAGCCAATACCCAGGCGATTGACAGTTTGCTGAACTATGAAACGGTCAAATATTTCGGCAATGAATCATGGGAAGCGCGGCGCTACGATGAGCACATGCAAAAATGGGAAACTGCGGCGGTGCGCAACCAGACCTCGCTTGCCGCGCTCAACTCCGGGCAAAGCGCCATTATCGCGATAGGCGTAACGTTATTGCTGTGGCTGGCGGCTGATGGCGTGATCAAAGGCACGCATGTCGCTGGGCGACCTGGTGCTGGTCAATGCTTTCATGCTGCAACTTTATATGCCTTTGCATTTTCTGGGTTCGTTTATCGCGAAATCAAGCACTCGCTGGCTGACATGGAAAAAATGTTCAGCTTACTGGCGGAGCATGAGGAGATAAAAGATAAACCAGGCGCAACCGACCTCATTCCCGGCAATGCGGCGGTTCGCTTTGAAGAAGTAAATTTCAGCTACGAACCCAATCGCCAGATTCTGTTCGATGTAAGTTTTGACATTCCGGCCGGCCGTAACTGTAGCAGTGGTAGGACATAGCGGATCCGGCAAATCAACCCTGGCGCGTCTGCTGTTTCGTTTCTACGATGTCAGCTCCGGCCGTATTTTGATAAACGGCCAGAATATCAGCGAAGTGACACAGAAAAGTCTGCGCGCAGCTATCGGTATCGTTCCCCAGGACTCGGTCTTGTTCAACGACAGCATTTATTACAATATCGCCTACGGACGTCCTGAGGCAACCCGCGATGAGGTGCTCGAAGCCGCCAGATCGGCTCACATCCATGATTTCATCGATAGCCTGCCGGATAAGTATGAAACCACAGTCGGAGAACGCGGGTTAAAACTTTCTGGCGGCGAAAAGCAGCGGGTTGCTATTGCGCGCGCGATTCTGAAAAAACCTGCGATCCTTATCTTTGATGAAGCTACCTCGGCGCTGGATTCAGAATCGGAGAAAGCCGATTCAGGCGGAACTGAAGCGTGTCGCAGCAAATCGCACCACTCTGACCATTGCCCATCGCCTGTCCACTATAGTCGATGCCGATCAGATTCTGGTTATGGACAAAGGCCGCATTGTCGAACGAGGCACTCACAGGGAACTCCTTGCCGCAAACGGGGCCTATTCTTATATGTGGAGGCTTCAGCAGCAGGAAGAACAGACCAGGCTGCAACTGTTGGACAACATCCGGCTTGAACCGGACGCGGCAGGGGCACAAGGTTGAACGGAAGCCGTTACGAAAGCAAGGGGATAAAGTGATCTTTATTCTAAGAGATAAACTTTGGCAACACAGATTATCTTAATGCTTTTGCTGTTGCTTTTAGCATTACCGAAGATTTTATTTCCTTTAAGATAAATATGAAGATCGACGGGAGATGATTCCGCAAGAAGTGCTAAAGATATTCATCGCTTTATCGAGACTTAATCAATCTGACATACTATAATTTCTACTTTCTACTTCGGGTGCTACAGAGTGCAAACCGCTTCTTTTTCCGTGTTTCCTCAGTATCTGCTGCCAAAGCAGGCTATGACCGTATTGGCGGGACATATCGCAAATGCGGAAGCGGGTCGTCTTACCACCTTCATAATCCGGAAATTCGTCGAGCATTACGGTGTGAACATGGACGAAGCCACGAACCCCGATATTCATAGCTACCGGACTTTTAATGATTTTTTTACCCGTTCCTTGCGTCTGGAAACGCGGCCTATAGCTCAAGCAGATTATAATTGCCCTGCCGATGGCGTCATTAGCCAACTCGGCGTCATCTCGGGCGACCAGATATTTCAGGCTAAAAGACACAATTACTCCGCCGTCGCACTGGTGGGGGGTGATACCGAGCTGGCCGAAAAATTTCAGGGCGGGAATTTTGCAACACTGTACTTAAGCCCGAAGGACTACCATCGGGTTCACATGCCGTGTGATGGCCGGTTGACCCGCATGATTCATGTTCCCGGCGCCTTGTTTTCAGTAAACCCCAGGACCGTCCGCGGCGTTCCCGGCCTGTTTGCCCGCAATGAGCGAGTGGTTTGCGTTTTTGAATCAGAGGCCGGGATGTTTGTGCTGGCTCTCGTCGGCGCCACCATCGTGGGCAGTGTATCCACTGTATGGCATGGTGTCGTCAATCCGCGTTCCACCGCCGCTAGCGAAACTCGCGAGTGGCGGTATGATGCACAGGATGTGGTGCTCAAAAGAGGCGATGAAATGGGCCGTTTCCAACTAGGCTCCACCGTAATCATGTTGTTTCCGAAAAACAGGGTGTTGTTTAACCCGCTTTGGGCACCCAATCGAGCTGTTCGCTTCGGTGAAATGATGGCCACGAAAATTGATGGCCTAAACGATTAGGAAGGCGATTAGGACGCCAGGTCCATGCCGGGTCCTCTAAGCTTCTTGCCGGAGTTTTCGTCGGACTAAGACTTTGTTTGAGGGCAAGCGGGAGCGGACGCTCCCGCTTCGCGTCTCCGAGAGAGACGCTACCTCTCTCGATACACGTGCCTTGCAAGCTCGAGAACGAGCCGGAGTTTTATCCAGCTAAGGCGCTTTTCAATATTACCGGCTGGGCATCGGCCTTATCGTCCTCCAAATCCGGCGCATAACGCGATTCTTCTGCAAGCCGGCGTCCCACTCCCAATAATATCTCGCGGAATTCCTTGCCGACCTCCGGGTGTTGCAAACCGTACGCTACCGTCGCCTCCAGGAAACCCACCTTGCTGCCGCAATCATAATGCTTGCCCTCGTAACGGTACGCCATCACGGGTTCGAGTTTAAGGAGTCGAGCGATCCCGTCTGTGAGTTGAATTTCTCCTCCTGTTCCGGGATCGAGATTTTCAATGCATTCGAAAATCGTGGGTGAAAGAATATAGCGGCCCACTATCGCCATGGTCGATGGCGCTGCTTCGGGAGATGGCTTTTCCACCACACCCCGAATTTTCGTGACACGGCTTTCCGGATCCTCGTTCAATGCGTCCACAATCCCATAACGGCGTGTCTCTTCCCTGGATACCTGCCGGACAGCGAGGAGGCTGCTGGGCGTCTGTTCATACTGGGAAATCATTTGTGCCAGCACGGGGGGCTCACCGTCAATCAGATCATCCGGAAGCAGCACAGCGAAGGGTTCGTTGCCGATCAGATGACGTGCGCAATAAATGGCATGGCCTAATCCTCTCGGCTCCTCCTGACGGACAAAGCTGAAATGAATGCCGCTCGGCGTCAGTTGCCGCAACATCTTCAGTGAGGCATGCTTCCCTTGCGTCGCCAGTTCGCTTTCCAGTTCCACTGCCCTGTGCACGTGATCTTCGATTGCCCGCTTGCTGCGATGAGTTATAAAAATGATCTCTTCAATACCTGCTGCCGCCGCTTCATCCACGGCGTACTGGATCAACGGCCGGTCCACAATAGGCAGCATTTCTTTGGCTACCGCCTTGGTCGCAGGCAGAAAGCGGGTGCCTAGTCCGGCAACCGGGAATACCGCCTTGCGCACTGCTCTTGCGGACTTACGTACAGATGACGCGCCGTTCAGCGAACGTACCTCTTTTCGATTTACAGTTACAGTTGCGGCGGAAATGCTCATGATTACTCTCCCCCTGATAATCCGTCTTACATTAATAATTGGTACCAAACCGTGAGAACCCAGGAATGGTCCATTCGAACAATTTCAAACTCTACCCCGCTTCTCGCAAGATCAAACTGACGAGCGTTAACTATAGTTGCCGCATATAAGCTACCAGATCCGACTTCTCCTCGTCCGTGAGCTTGAGTTGCAACACCAGATTGAAGAATTCAACCGTGTCTTCCAGAGTCAGCAAGCGGCCATCATGCAGATAGGGAGGGCTGTCCTTGATGCCACGCAATGTGAACGTCTTCATTGGCCCATCCCCAGGCTCGTTAACAAAACGTTCGAGCTTCAGGTCGTGCATCTGATGGTCGAGGAAAGCGGGCGGCATGATGACAGCTCGCACATTGACCCTTCCCGAAAAACACCTTCTCACCACGAAGCTCCTTCGCGCTTGCCTTAGCCGTGTCGAGCCTGCCCTGCGTATCCAGCTTGGGTGCGGGCGGAAAATCCAGCATGTTCTGAAGCTGCGCCATATGGCTTACGTGAATCCGATCAAGAACCGGGAACCCCTTTTTCATGGCATGAATCGGATCACCATTAAAATAAGCAGTACGAAACTCGAACTCGGTGAAATCCTCCACCGAGCGCAAGCTGCGCTTGGAACCGTGAATTTGCTGATTGAACAGCCCGCGCAGGCTTACCGTGTCCAGTCGAAAACGCCTTTCCTGAGGCCTGATATCCGGGCTGAGATGAAATTGCGCGGTAGTATGTCCGTTCACATGGCAGTCGAAGCAAGTCACGCCCAAGCTGGGCTGTGTACTTTTGCGGTCATCGGTTGGGTTAAACTCTTCCTGAGGAAGGGGAGTGAGTAAGCATCTGAAGGCCGTTAAGTTGTACCGGCGTCAGAATATCTTTGAAGAGGCGATAAAAGTTATTGATCGATACTACTTCTCCGCGAGAAACGTCCCCTAGTTCAGGCCGGTTCTGAAGGAAAATTGCTGGAGGAAATTCCGGTAGAAATGCGTCCGGCAAATCGAATTCCACGTCAAATCGTTCCAGCCGAGGAAACATATCGATTTGAATTTGAGGAAAGACCTGGCCCCCGGTCGACTGTTTCGGATGAGGCAAGGCTGGATACGGAAATATGTTTTTGCTGCGTATTTCGGATGGGGACATACTGGCTAGCTTTTGCCAGCTTGTCCCTGCCGGCAAGCGGGCAGTAGGCCCCACCGCCAAGGGTTTGCCGCGAGACATCTTCGCTTCGCGATCCAGCCGCGGGGTCAAATCGTAGCGTCGCATGAGCAACTCGCGCTGAGTTTTGGTGACCCTGGGGCGATCGGCCACGTCCGCTTTCATGGTCTCCTCGAAAGTTTGCATCGGCTTTTTAGCATTTAGCGGATCACGATAAAAATCAAATCCCAGTATCTTTCCCTTGTCGGGCTGATTCTCGAAGGCAGGGGAAGAAGGCATGGCGGTTGGGGCGGCAAAAACATTGGAACGATCATGTTCGTTCTTTTGCTGCTCCGGTCGAGTCACAGGAGTCTCTCGAGACGTCTGAGCGTTGAGGACAGCGTCGCCCGATTGGCCTCTTGCCGGACGCATATCCTTGTCATTTTGGCTCAGCGCGCTATTCATTCCCGTGCTTAAGCCGACCAAGCCCATCCCCAGTATCAGGAAGTTTACTTTTTTCATGTCAGGTCTCCATTTTTTAACCGCGAATAAGGGCATGTCTTCACCCCATATCTCCGCTTTTTCTTCGGATATCCCCACCAATCCAACCAGCCCATCTCAGCCATTTGGGGCAAAAAGAAACAATCAGTTCGAATTTTTTCATGAACTGGAAAACCGGTCTGTTCGAAAGCGCACACTAGAATTTAATCTTCCGCTCAGACGCTTATTTCCTGGAACGAGACTTCTTCGTTCCACTTTGCGCATAATCAGGCGATCGCCGATTAGCCGCTTCTCGTGCTCGTGGCGCTCACGGGCTTACCTCGCTGGCTGAAAAAACCTCTTGAATTGTCTTGCGGGAGGCTCGCAAGAACTTGCAGCGACCGAACGATAAATCTCCAGCAGACGCTCATACTCTTTTTTTACCACTTTATAGTTTTCGCCTGCGCTGGCTTCCAACTGTTGGCGATCCACTACCGCCAGGTGGCCCCGCCTGCATCGAATCGCCCCGGCCATTTGCAGCTTATGTGCCGCTACCGTTACGCTTTCGCGCCGCACTCCCAGCATGATTCCCACCTGTTCATGCGTGATGTGAAGTTCGTTACCCGGCAAACGATCCAGACTCATCAGGAGAAGGTAACTCAGCTGCTGATCCACAGTATGGTATCGGTTGGAAACCGCAATCTGCTCCGTCTGAACCATTAGTGCGTGCGCAAAACGCAAGAGAAGATGTTGTAACTCTCCTCCCGACTCAAATTCTTTTTTCAATAAATCCGCTTTAATACGATAGGCATCGCCTGTGCTCTGTACTATTACGCGGGCGAGACTGTTCTCCTCGCCGAAAAGAGCAGAAATGGAGGCCAACCCCTCATTGCCTATGATCCCCGTCTGTGTGCAAGCCCCGCTTTCTGTCTCGTACAAGCGCGCCACAATACAGGTTGTCGGGAAATACAAATGCCTCATGGGCCGGCCCGGCTCGTAAATCACATGGCCGGCGGGCATCGCTACAAATTCAAGAAGAGGTAATAACCGCGTGTAATCCGCGAGAGGCAATGCTGCCAATATCCTGTTCTGCTTAGGACTATGAGGTGGAGGCATGTCGACTCTCAATCGGTTTGTAGCTTGAAAAAAGATGTACTCATAGCATGGATAGTACTGAGCGCAAGGCGAACTCGGTACCTGCCGCACGGCTCATTGTTCAGACGCCGGACACGATGTCCTCGTCGGACTCAAGTTTTCCTTGCAAGCGTTCCTGCTATAACAATCCAAGATGATGAATGCTAATCCACAAGGCGGCGTAGCTCTGTGCGCCGGCCCACATAAGGCGAAACGCCTGCAACGGATCAAGTCAATGGAGAGGGCGGGGTAGATGGTGTGCGTACAAGCCATCAACGATGATCTCAGCTGAAACTGCGGCTGGAACTAACTAAAAGCAGCCTGGCTATCAGGAAGAGGTATATCACGGAACCATAAAATCGTAATCCGAGCGAATGGGGACTCAGATAGACATAGGCTTCCGGTCATTGAGCGTCATCCAGCCGCGCATGATTCGATAGATTACCCAGATACCCGTACCTACCGCAAGGATATACGCCATTATGATACCGATGACGGTCGCGAAGAGCATCGCTGCAATCACCAGCCAAAACAACGTGTACCAGAATGTCCGTATTTGCCAGCTGAAATGGGAGTCGAGATACGTGCCGCGCACATCGTTCCGTTTCACGTAGTTAATGATCACAGCGATGATCGAAGGCCAACCGGTGAGAAATGTTGTAATGATAAGCGCCGGCCCCAGCATTCCCATCAGGATGCTGAAACCATGCAATAAATAGATAAGATGTGTAAGGCGGACGAGACCTGCCGGAGGAACGGTGAGCACAACCCGTGAGTCGAACTGGCTCATATTATTTTATATTCCCGTCCGCATGAATAATCGGCGCGAAAACCTTAGTCTGGAAAGCGGAGGTATCTGCGATACAAAAGGCAGCCCGCTTCAGGCAGCTGATGGAAACTTGACGGAACGACTACAATTAATTCGTGGACTTATCCGGGGATCCGTTCTCGATGGGTTCATCCTCTATGGGTTGGTCATAAATTTCCGGTGGCGGGTCTCCGTCATAAATCACGTGCTTGCGTTGCTGCAGGAAGGCATCACGCACAAACAGGTATGGCTCCAGCGCGGCTTGGTCGCGAATCCGCATGGGGCCGGATAGCCTTGCTCGTTTATCAACAACAGCAAGAAAGCTGAGGGGCATTGTGACGGGTGCGCCGATTACAAAAATACCGGCCCAAAAGAGGACGTTGGTGACTGCGTTGACGGCAATGCCTGGTACGTCACGATTGCTGCTGGGCCCGATCAAAGGGACGAATATATAAGTTTTTGCATCAACCCCCCATACTCCCAACGTCTGTCCAAAGTCTTCATCGTGTTGTGCCAAGCCCATGGGCGAAGCCATATCGAAGAGTCCAGCCGCGCCAATAGTCGAATTGACGACAAAACGAAGACTGTCCCGAAACCCTTGGCGGACCTTACCTTGCAGGAAGTCATTCAAAATGACGTTGGGGTAATTCAGATTATCAAAAAAATGTCCCATGGAGCGCTGCATGGGATACGGTACATAGTCAATATAGAAGTCAGCGATGGGCTCCATGATTTTCCGATCAACCACATCGGTAAAAACATAAAACTTTCGATTAACTTTTTCGTAAGGATCGATGGGATCGAACGATTCGGTACTCTTCTCATGCGAACGTGTGGTAGCGCAACCGGAAAACAGTGCTACGCATATCAGCAGCAGGAGGGCGGTAGGATAATTATGTCTCACGATTAGGTAGATGAAATGACACGATTGATTAACATTTATGAGAATCAGTGACGCATCGATTCCCTCCGGATGAAATCGGAAGTATAACCATAATTGTCAAGGTAACGGATAAGATTATTTAATTATTCTGCAACGATGGTATTTCATGATTTGACCCTTTTTCCAGTGCTGGCAGCACATCCTTCACTGATAAAAATTGCGATACAGGCGTGCTTGATCACAAGACCCGGCAAGGCCTCATCCAGAATTGATGTAAGGCTCAAATCAGGACCACATTCATTCGCGTCAATTCCTCCGCAATGCGGCTTAAGGCGCGAAGAAAATTCTCAACCTGTAACGGCGAATTTTCGTTACCCAGGCTTACCCGCACCGCACAGCGCGTCAACGCCGGATCCACCCCCATCGCCTCCAATACGTGGCTTCGGCCCGGATTCACGCTGGAACAAGCGGCGCCGCTTGCTACCGCGAAGCCCGCCTTGTCGAGGCGGACCACGAGCGTGTCGCCTTCGATGTCCGGCAACGCAAAATAGCAGGTATTGGGTAAACGTGACGCGCCCAGTCCGAAAATGACTGCACCCATCCCGATCAAACCTTCCTCCAATTGCAAACGCATAGCGGAGATACGGGCCGTTCTTTCCGTCATTCGTATTTTGGCTAACTCGCAGGCTATGCCCAGTCCGACGATGGCCGGAACATTTTCGGTGCCCGAGCGTAATCCATTCTCATGCCCGCCCCCGTAAATAAGCGGCTTGAGCAATAGACGCTTATCCATAATAAGCGCGGCTGCACCCTTGGGTCCGTAGATCTTGTGGCCGGACAATGTCAGGGCGTGTACATTGAGGGAAGAAAAGTCCACAGGAATTTTGCCAAACGCCTGCACCGCATCCGTGTGCACCCAGGCGCCGCACGCCCGCGCTTTCTCCGCAATCACGGCCACATCCTGAATAACACCTGTTTCGTTGTTGGCGAGCATTACCGATAGCAGGCCCGACTGTTTTTCCAACATCGCATCGTCTACGTCGGCGAGGTCGACGCACCCCAGTTTATCGACCGCCAATTGCCGAAAAGTCCAGCTCCCGTGCGAACTCCTCGCCAATGCCTGAGCAGATCGCATCACGCAGGGGTGCTCAACCGAGCTTACGACTATTTGCGTTGGCTTCAGATAGCCTGCCGCGCCCTGGATAAACAGATTATTGGCTTCCGATCCGCCACTGGTAAAAATCACCTGCGCCCGGTTGTACTCCGACCGAAGCCGCCACCTGCTCGCGCGCCTGGTTCACTGCACGGCGGGCCGCCAAGCCCGGCCCGTGGCGGCTGGAAGGATTGCCATAATCTTTTTGAAAATACGGCAGCATCGCGTCCAACACCGCATCGTCAACTGCAGTGGTGGCGTTGTGGTCGAAATATGCGTAACTCACAATTTCCTCCCGGTTGGCGCCAGTGCCGGGCGCGTTGGGTTTGGATGACACTCATTCCGTTGGCTGGCTGCGCTCTGCACTCAAGCCAAAATGCTTTCCCGCGACGGCTTGCACGCCCTCATATCCTGCAATACGGAAATATCCTTTACCTTTGGGTTCGATACCAGTTGCTCCAGCGTAACCAGGGCCAGGTAATCTCGTATCTTGACATTAAGATTGGCCCACAAGTTATGGGTCATGCACCGCTGATCATTGTAGCAATTCTCCTTGCCCCCGCATTGTGTTGCATCAATCGGCTCATCCACGGCAAGAATAATATCCACTACCGATACTTCATTCATTGGTTTTGTTAAATGATAACCGCCGCCCGGACCGCGTACGCTGCCCACCAATTTATTCCTACGCAGTTTTCCGAACAACTGTTCAAGATAAGATAGCGATATTTTCTGCCGTTCACTAATTCCCGCCAACGTAACGGGCCCCTCTGCACCGTGCAATGCAAGATCAATCATCGCGGTAACCGCGAAACGTCCCTTAGTCGTTAATCGCATTTTTTGCTCCAATAAAATTCATATCCGGATTAATGCCTGCTGAAATTGTCGGCACAAGGAATCTTTGAATAGGTCCTCCAGGCAATTCCATCCCCTGAAACCAGCATAGCGCCCTTTCCGCCAAAACCGGTGGACTTATCCAGAGGCTCCTTAATACCCGACAACGTTGGTCAAGTATATGAAGCCCCCTTACCGCGGTCAACTATTTTGTTCAGGTATTTGGAGTAATTCGGGCCTGGATTGACTATTGTCAATGTTCCCGGCTTTATTCGCTACTTGTCAGGCATGGCCGGGCCGTCTGAAGAAATGACGCCGTGCGTATTCATCCGTTTTTCACAGGCGCCGAGAATCCCGCGTAATATATTGACTTCTTCCTTTTCCAGACGGGCACGGGCAAACAGCCGCCGAATCCGCTGCATCAGCCGTTTCGGCTCCTGCGGATCGAGGAAACCACTACTGATCGCCACCCGCTCCAGATGATGGAAGAGTAATTCGATTTCCTCGAAACCCGCCGCCACGCTGGTCATGCCAACCGTTGATGAAAAAGATCCGGGTTCCGTCGCCATGCGTAATTCATAGGCCAGCAATTGCACAGCGCTGGCAAGATTTAGAGAGGAATATTCCGGATTTGCAGGAATATGCACGACTATCTGGCACTTGCTCACTTCCAGTGTGGTGAGCCCGGACATTTCCGTGCCGAAAACCAGCGCAACTGGATTTTGCCGCGCATAGCCGAGCAATTCCATTGCTCCCCGTCTCGCATCGAAAACCTGATGCGAAAGATCGCGTGGACGGGCGGTGATTGCGGCTGCCAGAATCGTGCCGCTCAATGCCTCGCCAAGGTCTGCGCAGACCTTGGCCCTGGTCAGGACGTCCCACGCCCCGGCAGCACGCCTCTCCGCTTCCTTGTCGGGAAAGGATTTGGGATTCACCAGGTAGAGCGAATCCAGCCCCATCGTTTTCATGGCCCGCGCCGCGGCGCCTATATTACCGGGGTGGCTGGTATGGCTTAACACCACGCGGACATTATCAAGCGGATGGGCGGGATTCATATTAAAATTCACGGTCCTCTCACTTCCGAATCCCAAACAATGCAACCCATGCTTACCATTGCGGTAAAAGCCGCGCGCCGCGCTGGCGGTATCATCAATCGTGCTGCGCAGAACCTCGACTTGCTGCACGTTTCGCGCAAGGCGCACAGTGATTTTGTCAGTGAAGTGGATGGCGCGGCGGAAGAAGCCATCATCGAGACGCTGCTGGATGCCTATCCCAGCCATTCCATTCTAGCAGAAGAAAGCGGCGCTCAAGGTGATCCGGCCAAGTCCGAGTACCAATGGATTATCGACCCGCTCGACGGCACGACCAATTTTCTGCATGGCTTTCCGCATTACTCGGTATCCATCGGGCTGATGCATAAAGGCATCCTGTCCCAGGCTGTGGTATACGACCCCTCCGCCAATGAATTATTCACCGCCAGCCGCGGCCGGGGCGCTTATCTGAATGATCATCGTCTACGGGTAAGCAAGCGCACCAAGCTCGCCGATTGCCTGATCGGGACCGGCTTTCCGTTTCGTGAATTCACGCATGCCGAAGCCTATCTCGCCATGTTCAAGGACATCATGCCCAGAACCGCCGGCATCCGCCGCCCTGGCTCCGCCGCACTGGACCTGGCCTTTGTGGCGGCTGGACGTTACGATGGGTTCTGGGAGTTCGGGCTGTCACCCTGGGATATGGCTGCGGGCTGCCTGCTCATAACTGAAGCGGGCGGCCTGGTAGGCGACATGGAAGGCAACGCCACGTATCTGCAGAGCGGTAATGTTGTTGCAGGCAACCCGAAAATCTTCGGCCAGCTGTTGCAGGTCATCGCGCCGCATTTGACGCCGGAATTAAAGACGGGTTAATGGCATTGATGAAAAAGGCCCGGCCAGCCGCGCATTTGGGATAGCAAATGGAGCCGCCGGATTTCGTCCGCTTCGGCCGTGCAATCTGCTGTGATCTGGAGCAAGCCAGCCGACGCGAGTGGTGGATGGCAAACGGCCTCGGAGGATATGCTGGCGGTACGATTGCTCAATGTCTGACACGCCGTTATCACGGTCTTCTCATTACCCCAGCGCACCCCCCGCTGGGGCGCCTTCTCGTCTTCGCCAAGGCGGACGCCACCCTGCACGATCAAGGGCGCAGCTGGCCGCTATTCACCAATTGCTGGGGCAGCGGCGCAATCGAGCCCCAGGGGCTCATACACACTGAATCGTTCCGGCTGGATGGCAGCATGCCGGTCTGGCGGTTTGCCATCGGCGACCTGATTCTGGAGCAATGCATCTGCCTGGAACCAGAGCAAGAGACGGTCTGTATCGCCTGGCGTCTGGCGCAAGCCGTGGAACGCCCCGTTCACCTCGGCGTCGATCTGCTGGTGAATTGCCGCAGCCATCATGGAGAAACCCGCCCATGGGAATTCAACCCAGCGATCGAAGGCGACGAAAATCATATAAGCATTGCGCACCGCGGTGGCCGCGCACTGCATTTCCATACTCATGACGGACAGCTCTTCCGTAAATGCCAATGGATTGATGATTTTGACTTGCCCAGGGAACGCGAGCGAGGACTGCCGGATCGCGACACGCATCTCTGCGCGGCACATATGCGTTTGCCGTTGGGAACCGAATGGAACGGCGTGATCGCTACGACGGAGACTGGCCCGGAGGACGGTTCTCGACCACGTTGCGCTGAAGTGCTGGATCGCCGCCGCGCCCATGACGCCGCACGGCTGACGGCGGCCGCAAAGTCGACGCCGCAGCTTCGTGATGCCCCATGCTGGATTCACCAATTGGTGATAGCCGCCGATAGCTTTCCAATAGTTCGGCCAGTACTGGCAAAGGAAAGAAAGGGAGGAACGGAAGAACCAAATCGGCACGCGGAGCGCGGGGAATCGATTATTGCGGGCTATCCCTGGTTTGGCGACTGGTCGCGCGATACGATGATTGCGCTGCCGGGGCTGACGCTGACCACGGGTCGTTACGCTTCGGCCCGTAATATCCTCACCGCCTTTGCCGGTTTTGTAGATCGCGGCATGCTGCCCAATATGTTCCCGGATGATGGCGGGGAGCCGCAATACAATACCGTCGATGGCGCCCTGTGGTATTTCGAAGCCTGGCGGGCCTATATCGCGGCCAGCCATGATACGACGGCACTTCGGGAAATTTATCCCTTGCTGCATGAAATGGTGGACTGGCATGTGCGCGGTACCCGTCATGGCATTTGCGTTGATCCCCGCGACGGTCTGCTATGTGCGGGGGAGCCCGGCCTGCAACTGACCTGGATGGACGCCAAGCTGGGCGGCTGGGTGATTACTCCCCGACAAGGCAAGCCGGTCGAGATCAATGCGCTATGGTTCAACGCGCTCGAATGCATGGCGAAATTCAGCCGTTTGCTGGAAAAAGACTCTGAAATATTTGAAACGCTTGCCAAACAGGCCCATGCCGGATTTACCCGTTTCCTGAAAGCGGCTGGCGGTCTCTATGATGTGCTGGATGGGCCGGCAGGCAACGACGAGAGCATACGTCCCGAATCAAATCCTCGCTGTGACCCTGCGCTATTCTCCGCTCGCACCGCAGGCGCAGGCACAGGTGGTTGCCGAGGTAAAGCGGCATCTGCTCACTTCCTACGGCTTACGCTCACTGGCTCCGGAACATCCTGCTTACCGGGGCCGCTATGAAGGCGGTGTATGGGAGCGAGATTCCGCGTATCATCAGGGACCGGTATGGAGTTGGCTATTGCCCCATTATGCAATGGCGGAATACCGGGTCACCGGTGATGCCGAGCTGGCGCAATCCCGTCTCGCCCCTATCCGTGATCACCTGCTGGATGCGGGGCTGGGAACAATATCGGAAATTTTCGACGGCGAACCGCCTCATGCGCCGCGCGGGGCCCCATCACAGGCGTGGAGCGTCGCCTGTGTACTGGAAGCGTGGGTCAAACTGGAGCGCGCCCGAGCGATGGCGAAAGAAAGCACGGCAAAACAAGAGGAGTAACGTCAATGTCCACTCAACCGGACGCCGAACGGCAGCGACTGGAAAACCAGCGGCAAGGCGGAGAGCACTGGCGCTTGTGGGGACCCTATCTGTCCGAGCGTGCCTGGGGCACCGTTCGCGAAGACTATAGTCCGGGCGGCACCGCCTGGGAATACTTTGATCACGATCAATCCCGCTCCCGTGCCTATCGCTGGAATGAGGATGGCCTAGGCGGGATTTCGGACGAGGCACAGCACCTCTGTTTTGGGCTGGCGCTCTGGAACGGCAAGGATGCCATTCTCAAAGAGCGGGCTTTCGGCCTTACCGGAAACCAGGGCAACCGCGGCGAAGATGTAAAAGAATGCTATTTCTACCTTGACGCGACGCCTTCGCATTCCTGGCTCCACTACCTCTACAAATATCCCCAGTCTCCATTCCCTTATACTCGATTGGTAGAGGAAAACGCGCGCCGTTCCCGCAAGGATCCACCTTTTGGGCTCATCGATAGCGGCGCTTTCGCCGAAGGGCGCTATTGGGACGTGGAAGTATTCTACGCGAAGGCATCGCCCGACGAATTGCACATCCGCATACTCGCCAGCAATCGCGGACGAGACGAAGCCACCCTCTGGTTGCTGCCGCAGCTCTGGTTTCGAAACTATTGGTCGTGGTTGGAAAAAGGTGAAGTGAAACCGGTCTTGCACGCCCATGGCCGCACCTGAAGGCGCTGCCTGGGCGGTCATGGCCGAGCATCCGGCGCTGGGAAATTACAATCTCTACGGGCGGCAGCAGGCCGCCCTCCTCTATACCGAAAATGAGACCAACAACTCCCGCTTATGGGGCGCGCCCAATGCCGGGCCTTATGTCAAAGATGCATTTCATCGCTACCTGGTGGACAGTGAACATGCGGCAGTAAATCCGGCGCAGCAGGGAACCAAATTCGGAGCGGTTCACAAACTCACTATTGAGCCAGGCAAGACCCGAACGATTGATCTGGTGCTGTCGGCCGCAGCCCTGCCTCAGCCATTTGACTGTCAAGATCAGGTTTTTGCTCAGCGTCGCGCAGAAGCTGATGCTTTTTTCAGGACCTTGCTCCCGGAAGCCGCCGTTCAGGATAAACGCATCCTGCGTCAGGCATTGGCAGGCATGATATGGAACAAGCAGTTCTTTCACTATGATGTTTCCGACTGGCTGAAAGGCGACGAGGCAGCGCCGCCCCCTTCGAGGAAGCACGGACGCAACCACAACTGGCGCCATCTCAAGGCGAGCCATGTCATCTCCATGCCGGATGCCTGGGAATATCCCTGGTTTGCGGCCTGGGACCTCGCTTTCCATTGCGCACCGCTAGCGCTCATCGACGTGGATTTCGCCAAGGAGCAAATCGAGCTGCTGCTGAATGAAAACTATCTGCACCCCAACGGCCAGATCCCTGCTTATGAATGGGCGTTCAGCGACGTGAATCCCCCGGTACACGCCATGGGCGCCCTCAAGGTGTTCCGCGCCGAGCGCGTGCAACGCGGCCAGGGCGACATCGGTTTTCTCAAACGTGTGCTGCACAAGCTGTTGCTGAATCACACCTGGTGGATCAACCTCAAGGATGCCACCGGCATGAACGTATTCGAAGGTGGCTTTCTTGGGATGGACAATATATCCGTGTACGATCGCTCCGAGCCGCTTGACCCAGGGTATACGCTGAAGCAGGCCGATGCGACCGGCTGGATGGCAATGTTTTCCCTGCAACTGACAGTGATTGCACTGGAAATCGCTGTTGAAGATCCCGCCTATGAAAACATCGCTATCCAGTCCTACAGCCAGTTCCTGGCCATTGCGAATACTATTGCCGGGCATACCGGCGCGGGGGTATCCCTCTGGGACAACGTGGATGGCTTCTTCAAGGATCTTGTGGTTGAACCGGATGGCAGTGTGCATCGTATCGACGTTTTTTCCTGGGTGGGCATCATTCCGCTATTTGCGTGCGAGGTCGTGGATGCGCGCCTGCTCGCAAACCGGAAGCGCTTTAACGCCTTGCTCTGGGAACACAAGGGCGGCATGTTCGACGGAAGCGCCATTTGCGCATGCCCGGTAGATACGAATGAGCGCGGCGAGCACTTGTTATCGCTGGTAACCCCGTCCATGTTCGTGAAAATGCTGCCGCGCATTTTTAATGAAGAGGAATTCTTCTCCCCGTATGGCGTGCGGAGCGTTTCAAAGCGCCACACGACAGAACGACATCTGGGTCATATCCCTGGCATCGGCGAGGCCGTCATTCGCTATGTGCCAGGCGAATCCGAGTCCGGACTTTTCGGCGGCAACTCCAACTGGCGTGGACCGGTATGGATGCCGACCAATTATCTACTGGTTCAGGCAATCGAAAAAATGCACCGTTACCTGGGCGACGCTTTTACTTTTCCGGCGCCCTGCCTGAATGGCTACGAAATTAATCTCAGATATGCCGCCAACATGCTGGCCGACCGGCTTGCGGATATTTTCCGCGAAGATGAATCGGGCCTGATCCCGGCCTTCCCTGAAAACAGCCCGCATCAGACCGACCCTCACTGGCGCGACCTGCTGCTATTCCATGAATTTTTTCATGGCGAGACCGGTCAGGGGCTGGGCGCCGCCCATCAAACGGGATGGACCGGGCTGGTGGCGAACCTGGTGATGCGGCGGTACCGGGCGGATATACCGGATTTTTGGAGGCAACAGACTAAAATTACTCCATCGGAATCGTAGGGTGTCATGAAAAGTAATTTCGATGATAGCCAGTCACAACTCATAGCATCGATAACACTTGCGCAAAACAAAATGGGGACTCGACGGTGGCCTCGTCAGCTCATGGACAATCATTTCAGAAGCAATTTCTGGAATAAAGACAGCCCCACATAAAATTTATGTAGGTCTAAGTTTATAGTTTTTTTTTACTTAAAAGTGATTAAACCGGATCGCGAGAACGGGTAAATATCATGCGGCTTATTTCTACACCCTTCTCTATAAATTTTTTTAGTCGAAAGCGCGCGAATCACCGGTGAGCCTTCTCGCTGCGAGCGGCTACTTTTTCTAAGGGCTATGAAAAAATTCCCTAAGTGGTGCGATAATTGACGAATGCACCAAAACCACTCCATCGATAAAGTTCGGATCGCTGTATCTGCCCGGCTCGATCCGATAATTCGCTCATCCCTCGGGCAGTACATGACGCCTTGGGCAATCGCGCGTTTTATGGCATCCCTGTTTTCTCAGCAAGCTCCTGCCACAGTTCTTGATGCAGGCGCTGGAGTAGGATCCCTCTCTGTAGCATTCCTAGATCGCTTCCCTAAAAGCCGGATCGAAGCATGGGAAGTTGATCCGATGCTGCGAGACTATCTTGCCGATTCCTTGTCGGACGCAAAAGCCGCGCTTCATGGCACGGACTTTATTGAGGATGCAACGAATAATATTCAGTTCGGACTGGGTACGCGGTTTAGCCATGCGATACTGAATCCGCCCTACAAGAAGATAAATAGCAACAGTCGACACCGTGCATTGTTAAAGGAACTTGGCATCGAAACCGTCAATCTCTACACGGCTTTTCTGGCTTTAGCGATTCTACTTATGGAGAACGGCGGCGAAATCGTAGCTATTATTCCCCGCTCTTTTTGTAATGGTGCCTACTACCGGTCTTTCCGGGAACTGATGCTGTCCAAGTGCGCTATCGACCATATCCACATTTTTGAATCTCGCAAAAGAGCGTTCCGGGATGATGATGTTCTGCAAGAGAACGTCATCATTAAGCTTGTCCGAGGCAAGATGCAGAGTGACGTAGTTGTTTCTGAAAGCCATGATGGGACCTTGGCTGACTATCACGAAGCCGCTTTGCCTTTCGATCGGATTGTAAAGCCAAGCGACAGGGAACGCTATATACATATCCCGTCAGTTATGGGCAATGAGGAAACACACTCTCCTTTGTTTGTCCACCTGATGAGCGAGATCGGGATCGAAATCTGCACGGGGCCTGTAATCGATTTCCGTCTTCGTGAACACTGCCGGCCTGCACTCTGCGACGGCGCTGTGCCATTGCTCTATGCACACCATTTTGCAGACGGGGCAGTGAACTACCCGAGAATGCACAAGAAACCCTCCGCAATCCTGGTCAATAATGAAACCCGCCGCTGGTTGATGCAGTCTGGTTGCTATGTGGTGACCAAGCGCTTCTCATCCAAAGAGGAAAAAAAGCGAGTGGTCGCCTTTGTGTTTGACGGAGAAAAATTGCCGTGCGAATTGATCGGGTTTGAAAACCATTTGAATGTCTTCCATTCCGGCAAGCGTGGGCTGGACCGGGAAATAGCTTACGGCCTGACAGTCTTTCTGAATTCGACGGTTGTAGACAATCATTTCCGGGTATTCTCAGGTCATACTCAAGTTAACGCCACAGACCTTCGAAATATGCGGTATCCCTCCCGCCAGCAACTTCGAGAGTTTGGCCGGATGGCAATGACAAAAAATCTAGGTCAATCCGAAACTGACGCCATGATTAAGGGAGCAGAAAAACAATATGGCTACCAAGAGCACCAGACTGGTTGAAGCTTTGCGAGTCATTACTGATCTTGGACTACCCCGCCAGCAACAAAATGAACGCACTGCCCTTTGCTTACTCGCCCTTTTGAACCTGACTGCCAGTAAAAGTTGGCATGAAGCCCAGGCACCGATGATCGGCATCACCCCGATTATGGATTGGTCCCGAAACCACTATCGTCGAGTATACGCCCCTAATACGCGAGAGACTTTCCGTCGCCAGTCTATGCACCAGATGGTCGCTGCCGGTATAGCCCTCTACAACCCCGACAAGCCCGACCGTGCGGTAAATTCCCCTCATGCAGTGTATCAGATTGAACCAAGCCTCCTGTCAGTGCTCAGGGCTTATGGCACCGATGCATATCCCAAATTCTTGACAGAATGGTTCGAAAACCGGGAGGCTCTTATAGAACGGTATGCAAAAGCGAGGGAAATGCAGATGATCCCGGTCAAGATTTCAGAGGAACAGGAAATTAAGCTATCTCCCGGTACTCACAGTCAATTGATCAAGAACATCATCGAGGAATTTGGGTCGAGGTATGTTCCCGACGGTCGGCTAGTCTATGTTGGGGACACCGGCGACAAATGGAGGTTTTTCGACCAGGAGTTGCTTGCGACCTTGGGAGTCATCGTGAATGGTCCTGGCAAAATGCCCGACGTAGTGATCTACTGCACAGTCCGGAATTGGCTTCTGCTAATCGAGTCAGTGACTAGCCATGGACCGGTTGACAGCAAACGCCATGATGAACTCGCTGATTTGTTTGCCAAATGTACAGCTGGGCTGGTTTATGTGTCCGCTTTTCCCAATCGGAGGATGATGTACAAATACTTGAATGTAATTTCGTGGGAAACGGAGGTGTGGATTGCAGATGCACCGTCTCATATGATTCATTTCAATGGCTCCCGGTTCTTGGGTCCCTACTGATTCTTCAGCAAGGGATCGCTGTCAAAATACTTTTTCTGTCACATTCCTTAATTCCGGTTTCCCTACGATAGCAGTGCTAGGCGTAGAGCTTTTCACAGAAGTCGCTGCGTAAAAGGTGGAATTTTCGGCGTGCGAAAAAACATTTACATGAATAAATGTGGAGCTTCCGTGACTGATGTTTTTAGCTTATAGAGTGTTTTTTTGTCGGCGAACCATAGATAAAAATGGAAAATCCAGCCCGCCACACCCCCATGATGCAGCAATACCTGCGCATCAAGGCACAGCATCCCGGCATGCTGATGTTCTACCGCATGGGGGACTTCTACGAGCTGTTCTTCGAAGATGCGGAAAAAGCGGCAAGGCTGCTTGATATCACGCTGACCCGGCGCGGCACGTCAGCGGGCGAGCCGATCAAGATGGCGGGCGTGCCTTATCATTCCGCCGAACAGTATCTCTCGAAACTCGTGCGGCTGGGTGAATCGGTGGTGATCTGTGAGCAGACCGGGGACCCCGCCACTGCAAAGGGCCCGGTAGAGCGCGAGGTCACACGCATTATCACGCCGGGGACGCTGACCGATGCAGCGCTGCTGGAAGAAAAACGAGAAAGTGTTTTGCTTGCCGTGTTCGTGCACGAATCAACGCTGGGATTGGCGTGGCTTAACCTGGCGGCTGGGCAGTTCAACGTGATGGAGACTTCACTCCTCAATCTGGCAGCCGAACTCGAACGCTTGAAGCCCGCGGAAATTCTTTTGCCGGATTCGCTGGATTCAGCTGCGCTCAACAACCTGGTTGCGCAAAGAAAATTATGTCTCAAGCGCCTACCGGCTTGGCAATTCGATGCCGAAGCCGCTGTTTCCAATCTTTCCCGGCAATTTGGAACCCATGATCTCTCCGGTTTCGGTTGCGATGGCCTGTACTCTTCGCTCGGTGCAGCGAGCGCACTGCTGGATTATGCCCGCCTGACGCAAGGTACCGGTATCGCCCATGTCAAGGTGCTGCGAGTGGAGCGGGAGGGGAGCTATCTGCGCATGGATGCCGCCACCCGGCGCAACCTGGAGATTTCCGAAACCATACTTGGTGATGCATCGCCGACACTGCTGTCCCTGCTCGATTCTTGTTCGACCAACATGGGCAGCCGTCTGCTGCGGCACTGGTTGCATCATCCGCTGAGAAACACCGCGCTGGTTCAGGACCGGCTTCAAGGCGTGTCGTACCTGATTGGAGAAGCCGGATCAGGACCTTATCTTTCAGTGCGCGACTGTCTCAAGCGTGTGGCGGACATCGAGCGCATTACTACTCGTATCGCGCTGAAATCGGCGCGTCCGCGGGATTTATCGGGACTGCGCGATAGCCTGAAACGGTTGCCCCAAGCTATTCAAGCTATTACTGCCGTCACTGCCGCTGCTGCCGCTGCTGTGTGGCGCCTGACGGGTACGCAAGCAGGCGTATTGCCGCGCTGGCGCAATCCATGACACCTGATGCGGCCCTTGTCGCGCTTCTGGAAAAATCGCTCCGAGAAGAACCGGAGGCGGCGCTGCGGACGGGGGGCGTGATAGCTGACGGCTATGACGCCGATCTGGATGAACTGCGCGCCATACAGAGCAATTGCGGCGAATTTCTGCTGCAACTGGAAACAAGGGAAAAAGCGCGCACCGGTATCGCGAATCTCAAAGTGGAATATAACCGGCTGCACGGTTTTTATATTGAAGTGACACATGCGCACAGCGAGAAGATACCCGATGATTATCGCAGGCGGCAGACACTGAAGAATGCCGAGCGCTACATCACGCCTGAACTCAAAGCGTTCGAAGAGAAAGCGCTCTCCGCGCAGGATCGCGCGCTTGCCAGGGAGAAGTGTCTATACGATGAACTGCTGGACATGCTTTTGCCCTACATTGGCCACTTGCAAGAACTCGCTCAGAGTGTTGCCGAACTGGATGTATTGGCAACCTTTGCCGAACGCGCACTTGCACTGGATTACGTTATGCCGGTCTTTACCGATGAGGCCATTATCGACATCGAGGCTGGCCGCCATCCAGTTGTGGAAAAACAGGTGGAGAACTTCATCGCCAATGATTTACGGCTCGGCGGCAGCAGCGCTGCCAAGCGTCAGATGCTCGTCATTACCGGCCCCAATATGGGGGGGAAATCCACCTATATGCGGCAAGCCGCGCTGATTGCGTTGCTCGCTCATTGCGGCAGCTTCGTACCTGCGAAAAGCGCCCGTTTCGGACCGCTGGATCAGATTTTTACCCGTATAGGCGCTTCCGATGACCTGGCTGGCGGGCGGTCGACTTTCATGATGGAAATGACCGAGGCCGCCAATATCCTGCACAATGCCACGCCGCAAAGCCTGGTATTGATGGATGAAGTAGGACGGGGAACTTCCACCTTTGACGGGCTGGCGCTGGCGTTCGCGATTTCCCGGTATCTCCTGGAAAAGAACCGCAGCTATACCTTATTCGCGACTCATTATTTCGAACTGACGAGGCTTGCTGAGGAATTCGCGCAGGCCGCCAATGTGCATCTGCGGGCAGTGGAACACAGGCACCATATCGTATTCCTGCATGCCGTCAATGACGGGCCGGCGAGTCAAAGCTACGGCTTGCAAGTGGCTGCGCTGGCGGGTGTTCCGGAGCCCGTTATCAAAACTGCGAGAAAATATCTGGTGAAACTCGAACAGGAAACGGCAGGAGCCCAATCGCAACGGGATCTGTTCTCGGACTCTCTCTCTACTGTGGAGGACTCTCCGCCGAAGGAACATCCCGTCCTTGCGTCCCTGCGCGCTATCCTGCCAGACGAGTTGAGCCCCAGGCAGGCGCTGGAGGAACTCTACGCGCTGAAAAAGGCAGCAGAGAAAGAATAGCCCTGGCCGGGAGGGAAATTGCAATATCCCTGGATTGTTTGCACAGACCGTCCGCAGCCTAAAGCGGTCTTCTGTCAGTGCTCATGTCCATGAGCCCCATGGACATGACCGTGCGACAGTTCCTCGGCAGTGGCCGGGCGGACCTCGGTAACCGTGCAATCGAAACGCAAGGTCACGCCAGCCAACGGATGGTTGCCGTCCACGACCACCTTGTCATCGGCAATATCGGTTACCGTATAGATCATGGCGTCATCGGAACCTTCTTCGCCTCCTTCAAACTGCATCCCGACCGTCACATTGTCGGGAAAAAGAGCGCGAGGCTCTACCCGCACCAATTGGCTGTCGTATTCGCCAAAAGTATTTTCTGGCTCCATCAGGACCGAGCAACTATAGCCCACCTCCTGGCGATGCAATTTTTCTTCCACCATCGGGAAGATCCCATCGTAACCACCGTGCAGATAACTGACCGGTTCGCTGGGTTTTTCCATCACCTTTCCGGTCAGATCAGACAGCTCATAGTTGAGTGAAACTACTGTATCTTTTTCAATTCGCATAATAATAATTCAGACTGTAAGTTAAGTTTCCGCAAAGATGGAGTAGCAGGGACCTCTGGTTCAGGAAAACCGCTAACCCGCCGGCCTGTCATTAAATCCAATCAGCAATGAGGAAGGATGAATAATTATCCTAAATCCGGCAGTTGACCGCTTATTTTTCAGCTTCGCGTCATGGTCTATAAAGACTTTTTGCATCACGTGGCCTCCACCTTTTTAGTGAGTTCGCTACGTGGCGGATTGAACAGTTTTTGCGGCACATGGCTGCGTTGCAACTCCTTGGAATGGAATGGCCATTCCGCGTCGTTGCGCCTTGCCCTGCACCCCAAAAACCGCTCACTCCACCCCGTCCAACTACCGGATTTAGGATTATTGCATTAGTAGTAACGAAATGGAATAAAGTTCCTTCTTGAAAAACTCCGGAATGAGTGCATGGGCGTATCACGTCGTGCCAGGCTTATTCAGCTGTTTCGGAAATTTTACAGCCTGCCATCAATTCTCTCACTGGCGCAAAACTCCGGCGATGCACCGCCGAAACCCCATGAATTCGTAATGCCGCAATGTGCTGCTCGGTGGAATACCCTTTATGCCGGTCGAAGCCATAATGCGGAAACCGCCGGTGCAACGCCACCATCTGCGCATCACGCGCAGTCTTTGCCAGGATGGAAGCAGCCGAGATTTCCGGCACCAGGCTGTCTCCCCTGACGATGGTGGTCACAGGGCAACTCAGGCGGGGACCATGATTTCCGTCCACCAGCACCCTGCCTGGAATGAACGACAAGCTCTTCACAGCGCGCTTCATGGCGAGCAAACTCGCCTGTAGAATATTCAGCCGGTCGATTTCCTTGACTGTTGCGAAACCAACAGCCCAGGCTATGGAATGCGCTTTAATGGCAAGAGTCAGAGTGTCGCGCTTTTGCTCGCTTAGCGTTTTCGAGTCTGCCAGACCCTCGATCTGATAGGCTGGATCGAGTATCACGCACGCCGCAAACACAGGCCCCGCAAGCGGTCCCCTGCCCGATTCGTCCACACCGCAAACCCAGTGAGATTCATTCGCTGGCACTTCTACGGCTCCATTTTTCGGTATCCATAGCCGAAATCTTCCACCTACTCTTTAGACCGGATGGTACACATCAGCTCGGCCTCGGTAACTACACGCCCGTCCACTTCTGCCTTGGCGGAATATTTCCAGATTCCGATGCGCTCCCGAAGGATTGTTGCCCTGAGTATCAGCTGGTCACCTGGCAGAACAGGCTTTTTGAAGCGAGCGCGATCTATACCGACGAAGTAGTAAACGGAATTTTCGTCGGTTTGAAGATTCGCGGTCTTGAGCGTAAGAAGTGCCGCCGCTTGCGCCAGCGCTTCGATTATCAGCACTCCCGGCATGACCGGATGATGCGGGAAGTGGCCGGAAAAGAAGGGTTCGTTGATGGTTACGTTCTTGAGTGCGGAGATGGTCTTTCCCGGCTCACAACTCAGCACCCGGTCAACCAGCAAAAAAGGGTAGCGATGAGGAAGGTATTTCAGAATTTCATGGATATCCATGGCGCAATCTTTCCCGAATTCTCGATAACGATGATAGATAGGGTTGCCGCTTCCACATGAGCGGCAGGGGGTTCCTGGCTGCTACTTGTCGGCCAGCGCCTTGATTACCTTTTCGGTAATGTCGATGCGCGGACTACGGTAAACGAGATCGCGCAAGGGCAAAACGAGATCATACTTCTCTGTTTCCGCGATTATTTGAATAGCCTTGCTGGCAGTCAACTGAAGCGTGGCAACTTCGTCATTCTGGCGCAGGCTCAGGTCTTCGCGCATCTGACGTTGAGCACGCTGAAACTCCCGATTGAGCGCGGCAAGGTCGCGCTCCTTGCTGCGTCGATCCGCTTCCGGCATGCTCTTCCCTTCTTTTTCCAGAAGATCCTGAAGCTCCTTTGCCTCCAAGGCCATCCTCTTTATTTCCTGGTCACGCGGCAAGAATTCCTTTTCTATCTTTTTCAGCGCTCTCACCGCGGGCGCGGATTCAGCCAGAATTCTTTCCGTATCAACGACCCCGACTTTAATATCATCCGCCACGGCCTTAGCAGTTCCCCAGGCGGAAGCGAAAATCACGCAGGCCACTCCCATCAAAGCCCGCCATAGAACCTTGTGCTTCAATTTCATCTCCAAATTCTTCATTTAATATTATTTTTTAGAACTGTTGCCCAAATTGAAACTGGAATCGCTGCAAGCTATCACCCGGTTGATTATTAATCGGCTGCGCGACGCTGACCTTGAGAGGTCCCATCGGTGAAATCCACATGACCGCAATACCTGCGGAATAACGCAAGCCTTCCTGCTCCGGTCTAACTCCGCAGCAACCGTAGACTGTGCCGCCATCTACAAACGCACTAAGACGCACTGTTCGATCGTTTCTCATACCCGGCATCGGAAACATTATCTCCGCGTTTCCTACTACTCGCGTGTTACCCCCCAGCGCTCTATTGTTCGCGTCACGTGGACCCAGGGAACTAATATTGTAGCCGCGAACCGAAGTATTGCCACCCGCAAAGAAATTCTTGAAGAAGGGCAGATCTTTCCCGGCGTAACCGTCGCCGTAACCCACGTCTCCATGTAGCAGAAGGGTAAATATGTCAGTGAGGGGATAATACCATTTGAGATCGTAATTCACTTTGTAATAAGTGAGATCTCCACCCGGCAGGCCTGCCTCGGCAAATGCCCGTTGAGTGGTGCCTGATGTCGTCCAGATGGCGCTATCGCGACCATCACGCCGCCAACTGATCGTTGCCGGTATGTTTATGGTGCTCCGGCCGAACTCTTCCACAAAATCGATGTTGCGCTGCGGGCTGTTGGGGCCAAGATCGATTACCGTATTTTCTATCCCGAGGCCGGTCATGATGCTGTCATTCTCGTTGAGCGGGATGCCCGCCCGCAATCCAGCGCCTGCGGTATCGGTATTGAAGTTCATGACTGACGACAGCGTGCTTGTGTTGAGGACGCGCTTATAAATATCGAAACCCGCGGTTATACCGTCGCGGGTAAAATAAGGATCGGTATAAGATAGCGAATAAGTCTTGTTGACGCGACCGGTGTTTATCATGAGGTTGACGAGCTTGCCGGTACCGAATATGTTGTCCTGAGCAATGGAACCGCTCAGTATCAGCCCTTCCATGTTGGAATACCCCGCTCCGAACATCACGGCGCCCGTCGGCTTTTCCTTGACCTCGACGTTTATGTCAACCTGATCGGTGGTCCCCGGGACCGCAGGCGTTTCAAGGTTGACAGCATTGAAATAATTCAATCTGTCCACCCGCACCTTGGAGCGATTGATTTTGCTGGTCGAATACCAGCTCCCTTCGAATTGACGCATTTCCCTGCGTATTACTTCGTCCCGGGTTCGGCTGTTGCCCGTTATGTTGATACGTCTTACATAGACCCGCCGTCCGGGGTCTACAAAAAAGGTAAACGCTACCTGCTGCTTCTCCTTGTCCAGTTGCGGCGAGGCATTGACATTGGCAAACGCGTAACCGTCATCGCCCAGGCGGTCGGTAATGAGCTTGACCGATTCGGTCAGCCGCTCGCGGGAAAATACGTCGCCAGGCGCAAGCTTTATGAGAGAGCGCAATTCATCTTCCGGCACCAGCATTTCGCCGGCAAGTTTTATTTCGGAAACCTTGTATTCCGGCCCCTCGGCGATATTTACGGTGATATAAATATCCTGCATGTCAGGGGTAATGGATACCTGGGTCGATTCAATGCTGAATTCGAGGTAACCGCGATTAAGGTAATACGAGCGCAGTGATTCAAGATCGCCGGAAAGCTTCTGCTTTGAATACTGATCCTCTTTTGTGAACCAGGTAAGCAAGCCAGGCGTTCTCAGTGAAAAAGCGCTCAGCAGTTCCTTTTCCTTGAAAGCCTTATTCCCGACGATGTTGATCTTGCGAATCTTGGCAGTCTTGCCTTCATCCACGTGAAAAGTGATTCCCACGCGGTTACGGTCGAGTGGCGTGGTGGTAGTGGTAATTTTTACCGCGTATTTGCCACGGCTAATGTACTGCTGCTTCAACTCCTGTTCGGCTTTTTCCAGCGTGGAGCGATCGAAGATGCGCGATTCCGCCAAACCCGCCTGTTTCAGGCCTTCTTTCAACTTATCTTTCTCGAATTCCTTGGCGCCGATAATGTTAATTTGCGCAATAGCGGGACGTTCCTCCACCACTACGATCAGCACACCGTCTTCCGACTCCAGCCGCACGTCCTTGAAAAAACCGGTGGCATAAAGCACCTTGATGGCGGCTGCGGCCTTTTCATCGTCAAGCGTATCGCCGACCTTCACAGGCAAATAGCTGAATACGGTCCCCGCCTCGGTCCGCTGTATGCCTTCAACCCGTATGTCCTTGACTACGAATGGCTCGCGCGCCCATGAAACCGAAGCGCAAAAGACAGAAACAAGCGCGACGAGATGCTTGACTTTCATACTTTAACTGGGGATGAACCGGCTGATATCGTTATATATGGCGAAAGCCATCAGGGCAAACAAGAGCACCATACCCACCCGCTGACCCGTTTCGATGGCTTCGGCAGATAACGGCCTGCCCCTGACGATCTCGATTACATAATACATTAAATGCCCTCCATCCAGTACGGGAATAGGTAACAGGTTGAGGACGCCCAAACTGATGCTGATAAGCGCGAGGAAGCCAAGGTAAGGTGAAAGACCCATTTGAGCCGACTTTCCCGCGTAATCGGCGATTGTAATAGGTCCGCTCACATTCTTCCACGACACTTCTCCCACTACCATTTTTCCTAGCATTTTCAATGTGAATACTGATGTTTCCCAGGTCTTGCTTATTGCCTTGACCATGGCTGTGCCGGCCGGATAACTGACTTCCACCAAAAGTTTTTCCAGCTCATCATGATCGATTTGCGGTCCAATTCCGATTTTGCCGATTTTTTTTCCACCTTCGGTGACGGTATCGGGAATGACTTCCACGCCCATGACCTTGCCGTTACGGCGGACTTCCAGCATGAGCCGCGTTCCCGGACTGGTTCTTATCTTGTCTACAAGGTCTTCCCAAAGTGCAATTTTGCTACCGTTTACTGTCAGAATTTCATCATCTGCCAGCAAGCCGGCGCGACTGCCCGCGCTGTCGGGCGCCACGCTCGAAATGATGGGTTTCACTGCCGGCTGATAAGTAGTCAAGCCGATCTTCTTCAGAAAATCTCCGTCAAGATCATCTGCGCTGACGCCACTTAAATCCATTTTCCGCAAAGTGATCAGTCCGCTCGCGTCTATGGTTTCCACAGCCACGGCAGGTGATCTTTCCACCGCGTGCGACAAAAGCAGCCAGCGGGCATCCTGCCAGGTAGCTACCGGTTCGGTATCAATTCTTGTAATGGTATCGCCCCTCTCAAAACCCGCGAATGCAGCCGCTGTTGCAGGAACCGCGGGGCCCATGACCGGTTTCATCGCAGTAACGCCCAGTATGAATAGCAGCCAGTAAAGCACGATTGCCAGCAGAAAATTGGCAATCGGACCTGCAGCGACAATGGCGAACCGGCCTGAAACGGGTTTGCGGTTGAATGAACGCGATAGCTCCTCGGGCGCTACACTACCCTCGCGCTCGTCGAGCATCTTGACGTAACCGCCGAGAGGAAAGGCAGCGATCACCCATTCCGTTTGGTCTTTTCCCCAGCGCTTCCGCAACAAAGGCTGGCCGAAGCCGATCGAGAAAGCGCAGTACCTTTACTCCACACCAGCGCGCCACCAGAAAATGGCCGAATTCATGAAATACGATCAGCAACCCCAAGGCGACAACGAAAGCAATAATGGTAGTTAATAAATGTCATACGAACGGACGCCCACCGCTGCAGCGCAGGGGAAAGGTAAAGGGAGGAACTACAAAAGGAAGCGCTTCAAGTGGAGGCAATAGCTGGAAGAAGTAATTTTCAGTCCTTCGCGAAACGAGATGGAAGTCGCCATATCGGGAATGAATGACCTTGTCGGCGTCAGAAACGGCACGGGAAAGCGCACTTATACCTGTACAGGATGAAATGGATTTCCTTTTTGCGGATCGGCCCGACTGACTGGAGTAGACGGATATGCCGGATACACGCTGCTGGCTCACCTTTCACCCCTGTTTTTGTTAAGGGTATTGTGCCGGAGGCGAAACATGGCGAAGTTGCATACTATCGCGGCGCCCCAGGAACATATTGGGATGGGAACCCCAGCTATGAGGTTTTCAAATTTGGGTCGGGCCAATGTTCTGCTCGATACGCGTAGCGAGGAATTTTCGTCCAAAAAAATGGATAACCCCGCATTGCCTGGCCTATTCCGGAGGCTAATAATTCCGGCGCTCTATGCCAGGCACGTCAGCCACTCATGAGCGGCTTCACGCGCCAGACTATCTGCAGCCAGCACATCATCAAGTGTCGCAATATCCTTGCGGCCGACCGTCTGCATGACTTCTTCAATCATGGCCGGGATTGCGGTAAAAGGCATTTGGCACTTGAGGAAAGACTCTACCGCGACTTCGTTGGCGGCATTGAGTATTGCGGGAGCGCTGCCCCCCGTCGCCAGCGCCTGATAGGCAAGCCCCAGGCACGGAAAGCGCCTGAAGTCAGGCGCCTCGAAATCCAGCCTTGCCACTTTGAACATATCCAGAGGCGCCACACCGGTTTCGATGCGCTCCGGGAAACCCAAGGCATGCGCGATGGGCGTACGCATGTCGGGATTACCAAGTTGCGCGAGCACCGAGCCATCCACATACTCGACCATTGAATGAATTATGCTTTGTGGATGAATCACCACCTGGATTTGCTCCGGTGGGGCTTCAAACAGCCAGTGCGCTTCAATGACTTCCAAACCCTTGTTCATCATGGTAGCGGAATCGACGGAGATTTTTTGCCCCATGACCCAGTTGGGATGCGCGCACGCCTGTCCCGGTGTCACGTGTTCCAGAGAACTCAGCGGTAATTGGCGGAATGGCCCGCCTGACGCGGTCAACAGGATGCGCCGCACTCCCACCGCGCCCAGATCGCCGTTGAAATGGTGCGGTAGTGATTGAAAGATCGCATTATGTTCGCTGTCGATCGGGAGCAGAGTGGCGTGATTTTCCTTGACGACATCCATGAAAATACGCCCGGCCATGACCATCGTTTCCTTATTGGCGAGCAGCACCTGCTTGCCCGCGCGAGCGGCCGCAAAGGTAGGGCGTATGCCGGCAGCGCCGACGATAGCCGCCATTACCGTATCGACATCCGCGAGCGACGCCACTTTTTCCAGCGACTCGACACCTGATAGCACTTCGGTTGCAAGCCCTGCTGCACGAACTTCCACCCGCAGCCATTCAGCGCTGGCGTCGTCCAGTAACACTGCGTAACGCGGCTCGAAACGGCGGCATTGCTCCAGAATTGTTTTGACGCCCTTATTGGCCGTCAGCGCGACGACGCGAAACCGGTCAGGATGACGAGCAACCACATCCAGCGTACTTACACCGATACTGCCGGTAGAGCCAAGTATGGTGAGATGACGAACAGCTATCATAATCAAGTCTGTAGCAGTAGGAGTGACAAAATGGCGATGGGCAGGGTGGAAGTCAGCGCATCAATGCGGTCAAGTATACCACCGTGGCCGGGCAAAATATTCCCGCTATCCTTGACTCCCGCATGTCGTTTCATCAGCGACTCGAACAAATCCCCGATAATCCCCATCGCGGCAAGAAGCAGCAATAGTGGTATCAGCAATTTGATGCGAGATTCATCTGCGGTGCTGTAATTCCAGACCAGTGCGTAAATAAAAACCGCCGCCAGCGCCCCCGCCACGCCTTCCCAGGTTTTTCCCGGGCTGATACCCGGCGCCAGCTTATGTTTTCCCCATGCGCGGCCGCTAAAATAGGCTGCCGTATCGGATATCCAGATGGTGGACATAAACCCCAGCAGAAGGAATGGATCGATGGCGCGTAACTGATATAAAGCCAAGCAGGTAGGCAATAGCAGCAACCAGCCTGCCAACGCCAGTGCGGCGGAATTTTTGATCGGGCGTTTGGACGTCAAAAAAAATGGAACAAATAGCGCCCAGAATGCTGCCGAGGCAGCGTAAAACCAGAGAAAAGATATGGTATGCGGATCAGCCAGAACCACATCGCTCAGCACGAACAACAGTTCTCCGGCCAAAATCACCGTGAATAAAAGATAAGCGATGGAGCCAGTCAGAGAAAATTTTGCCAACCTGCTCCATTCCCATATGCCTGTAGCGGTCAAGGCAAGCAGCAACACCATCCAGAAAATGGACGACAGGTAAAACAATGCCGCCAAAAACACGAATAGCATGATGACGGCGGTAAAAATCCGGGCCCTGAGCATGACTGGTAATGTAGGAGAGAAGCAAGCCAGATTAAAGAGGCGTAGAGGCTACGCCGTTTTTTTTACGGCAGCCTCTCTTCCTCCATGAGCAGATGACCTCGCCTGAAGCTGCTCGCTGGTGCGCCCAAACCGGCGCTCGCGTTGTTGATAGGACTGAATGGCAAGATCCAGTGCACGAGCATCAAAATCCGGCCAGAGCGTATCGGTGAAATACAGTTCGGTGTATGCCAGTTGCCACAATAAAAAGTTGCTGATGCGCTTTTCGCCGCCGGTACGGATAAACAGATCAGGTTCGGGGGCGTAGTTCAAGGCAAAATGCGGCATCAGGTCGCTCTCTTCAAAACAGTTCGCTAATTGCGGATGTTGCTCCAGCATTTTGCGAACAGCCTGCATGATATCCCACCGTCCGCCGTAATTGGCTGCTATGGTAAGCGTGAAGCGGGTATTTGCCGCTGTCAGCGCCTCGCCATTACGAATAAACTCGACTATTTTTGAATCGAATTTCGATAAATCCCCGATTACCTTGAAGCAAATTCCGTTCTCATGCAGCTTGGTAACCTCCTGCTCCAGCACATTGATGAAAAGCTGCATCAGAAATGCGACTTCATCCGTTGGCCTGCGCCAATTCTCACTGCTGAAAGCAAACAAGGTGAGGTATTCCACGCCGCGCTCGATGCAAGCCTTGATTGCGGTACGTACTGTCTCCACCCCGCGTTTATGCCCGGCCATCCGCGGCATGAAGCGGTTTTTCGCCCAGCGCCCATTGCCATCCATGATGATGGCGATATGTCGCGGGATCATGCCGGTTTCAGGTATTTCCCGGGTTGAACTGGAGGTGGGAGACATGGAAAACGATTGAGTTAAGGTGATTTCCAAAAATCCGGTAATGTTTAGATCAACTGCTTGCGCCGCAATGTCATGGCGTGGCCGTATGTTTTGCCGCTTCAGATCGCCATTAGCTCGGCTTCCTTGATCTGCAGGAGCTTGTCGATTTCCGCGATATGGCGATCGGTAAGTTTCTGGATCTCATCCTGTCCACGGCGTTCCTCATCCTCGGCGATCTTTTTTTCCTTGAGCAAATCCTTCAGCTGGGTATTTGCATCACGGCGGATATTTCGCATTGCCACCCGCGCGTTTTCACCCTCATGCTTCACGATTTTGGTAAGGTCACGGCGGCGCTCCTCGGTAAGGGCCGGCATCGGTATGCGAATCAACTCGCCTACGGTGACAGGGTTCAGGCCCAGATCGGAACTCCGGATAGCTTTCTCGATGGCGCTCAGCATTTTTTTTTCCCACGGCGCAACGGTAATGGTACGCGCATCCGCCAGGTTGACGCTGGCCACCTGACTTATGAGTGTAGGCGCCCCGTAATAGTCGACTGTAATGTGATCCAGCAAACCCGTGTGAGCGCGGCCGGTTCGTACTTTACCCAGATCCAGCTTCAGTGCCTCCAGGCTTTTCTGCATTTTTTGTTCGGCGGATTTTTTTATGTCGGCGATCATGATATTTTCAATTACAGAGAAAACGAAATGGATGCGCGGCCTATCGAGGCTCGCATGGGCAGCAAGGCCATGTGTTTGATATCTTCCGCTCAAATATGTAGCAGCTCAATGGTTTCAGAATGGCGAACGACTCAAATTTGTACCAGCGTACCTTCATCCTCACCCAGCACTACCCGTCTCAATGCGCCGGGCTTGAAGATACTGAACACGTTGAGCAGTAGCTTCTGGTCGCGGCAAAGTGTCAGGGCGGTCGCGTCCATAACCTTGAGATTCTGGGCAATGGCCGCGTCGAATGACAGCTTCTGGTAGCGTATGGCGTCGGGATTTTTCTTGGGATCGGTTGAATATACCCCATCCACCTTGGTGGCCTTGAGTACGATATCCACGTTCATTTCCCTGCCACGCAATGCGGCGG
Source organism: uncultured beta proteobacterium (assembly GCA_963831395.1). Classification (GTDB taxonomy): domain Bacteria; phylum Pseudomonadota; class Gammaproteobacteria; order Burkholderiales; family Nitrosomonadaceae; genus Nitrosospira. The sequence goes on along the minus strand of CAWHQD010000030.1, from coordinate 19,051 downwards.
CCGTATCGGTAGTGAAAAAAGGATTGCCGGTGCCAGCCGCGAAGATCACTACCTTACCCTCCTCCAGATAACGTATCGCTTTACCGCGAATGTAAGGTTCCACTACCTGATCAACACGCAGCGCCGACTGTACCCGGCTCACCAATCCGCCGCGGCGCATGGCGTCCTGCAACGCCAGGGCATTCATGACCGTAGCCAGCATTCCCATATAATCCGCGGTGGCGCGGTCCATCCCATCTTCAGCGGATGTCATGCCACGAAAAATGTTGCCGCCGCCTATCACCACCGCCACTTGAACCCCCAACCGGCTCACCTCGGCGATTTCCCCAACGATCCGCTCCATTACCGCGCGATTTATGCCATAGCTGTCATCGCCCATAAGGGCCTCGCCGGAGAGCTTCAGCAGAATACGCTTATAAGCGGCGATCGTCATGAATAATTCTAATTTGCCTGCGATGTTTTGTCTTCTTTCGCCTGGTTCACCTGAGCCATTACTTCGGCAGCAAAATCACCAGTTTTCTTTTCGATCCCCTCTCCAACAACGAACAAGGTAAAGGCATTGACCCTTGCAGACTTTGACGCAAGCAGTTTTTCCACGGTCTCGTCCGGATTTTTGACGAATGGTTGACCGAGGAGCGTCACTTCGGCAAGGTATTTGGCAATCCGCCCATCAACCATTCTGGCAACGATATCGGCCGGCTTGCCGCTTTCCGCCGCCTGGGCCGTATAGATCTGCCGTTCACGCGCCAGCAACTCGGGCGACACCTGCTCGCTTGACACGCAAAGCGGTTTGCTGGCCGCAATATGCATGGCCAAATCCTTGCCCAGCATATCGTCGCCGCCTGTGTAATCGACCATTACGCCGATTTTGGCGCCATGCAGATATGACGCCAGACGTCCCTCCGTTGCATGGCGGGCGAAACGGCGCACGCTGATATTCTCACCCAGCTTCATGACCAGCGCCTTCCGGAACTCCTCCACGCTTTCTCCACCCGGCAATCCGGCGCTCGCTAATGCTTCGATATCCGTCACGCCCTGTGCCGCCACTAGCTGTGCGAGATCCCGGCTAAACTTGATGAAATCTTCGTTCCTTGCGACAAAATCGGTTTCGCAGTTGACTTCCACCAACGCGCCACTCTTTCCATCGCGCGCAATATACGCCGCCACCATCCCTTCCGACGCGACGCGACCCGCCGCCTTGCTCGCCTTGGCGCCACTCTTGATACGCAGCAGGTCCTCTGCTGCCTTGATGTCCCCGCCGGTTTCGGTCAACGCTTTCTTGCATTCCATCATGCCCAGTCCGGTCATGTCGCGCAATTCCTTAACCCTTTGTGCGGTGATATCCGCCATATTCACTCCAGATATATTTTGTTAAAAAAGCCGCGTGATCATATCACGCGGCCGGCGTACTCTGCGGAAGCACGGCGCCATGGTTCCCCATAGCCAACCTGACCTTATTCCGCGGCTACTGCCTCATCCATCTCCGCAAACTCGTTCTTGACGATCTCCTGGACAGCCTGGTTACGCCCCTCCAGGATCGCATCGGCGACGCCGCGCGCGTATAAGCGTATCGCCTGACTGGAATCGTCATTGCCGGGGATGACATAGTCCAACCCTTCAGGGCTGTGGTTGGTATCCACCACGCCTACTATCGGAATGCCAAGTTTCTTCGCCTCGGTAATTGCGCCTTTCTGGTAACCGACATCAATCACGAACATGGCGTCGGGAAGGCCTTTCATATCCTTGATACCGCCCAGGCTGCGATTGAGTTTTTCCAGTTCGCGCTGGATATCCAGCGCTTCCTTCTTGGAAAGCTTGTCGAGCGTGCCGTCCTCCGCCATCGTTTCCATATCATGGAGGCGTTTGACGGACAACTTTATCGTCTTGAAGTTGGTGAGCATTCCGCCGAGCCAGCGTTGATCAACGAATGGGGCGCCGCAGCGGAGCGCTTCCTCGCGCACGATGTCACGCGCCTGACGCTTTGTTCCAACGAATAAGATATTGCCCTTGTTGGCCGATAACTGACGCACATAGTTCATTGCGTCCTGATACATCACCAGAGTTTTTTCGAGGTTGATGATGTGTATCTTGTTGCGATGACCGAAAATATACTGCGCCATCTTGGGATTCCAGAAACGGGTTTGATGCCCAAAATGGACGCCCGCCTCCAGCATTTGCCGCATGGTTACTGACATGAAAATTCTCCTTTAAGGGTTGAGCCTCCATCCGCCATAGCCGCTCCTGCAAAATTGCAGTGCACCCTTTTGAATGACGGATGTGCGAATTTAAGCCGGCTTATCAGGGCTGATCTAAACGTAATCTAAATGATACGAACGAAAGAGGTTAGCTGAAACAAGCCGGATTAGCGCGAAATTATATCATTTTTACGTTGATTCGCTTAATTGAAGCGGCGGAATTATTTCGTGCGCGTCACTACATCCAAGCAAGATGTAAAAAACGTCAAAAATGCCGCTATATCCGTTCCACCCGACTGGCGGGGAAAAGACAATATCAATGAGTGCCGATTATGTGTGTCAACGTACATATCCCCATCAATAATTACACCATAATACAGCTTCATACCGAGAAGCCGCACATCGGATTATGCATTTTTTCCATAAATAAATAAGGAGCCAACATGGAACAAGATACTTCGACGAATAAAACCGACGACGCAAAAGATGCAGCGGAAAACACGGCGCAACGCGCGGGCGCTGCAGCTCAACGGGTTGGGGACGCAGCCAAATCGGCGGGGAAACACGTGGGCGAGGTCGCTAGTGATGAAATATCCAATCTCCGCGCCGATCTGGACGACCTGATTTCCCGCATTCCCAGTTTGTCCGATATTGATCTGGAAGAAGCCAAGGAAAAACTGATGGCAAAGATCGCGTCCACAAAGGAAGCGGCAGCGGACCTTGCTCATGATGCCCGTGAACAGTTCGACTACGGGGTTGAGTGTTCCAGGGAGTGCATAAAGGAACACCCACTGCAGTCGGTTGGTTACGCCGCATCGGCCGGCTTTATCATTGGCCTGTTACTGACCCGCCGCTAAACGGCTTCCGGCCCCCAACACATAAGTCGAGATAAATCGCCATGTTTGAGACCATCAGAAAAGCCCGACAAATTGGAACAATTGCTTTGGAGCGTGTTGGGGAATACGTGGAGCTGTTGAAGATATCAGCGGAGATTCAGGGTCAGAATTTGAAGAAGCGGATAGTCAGTTTTGTAATGGTAGCGCTTCTTGCTGTCTTGAGCCTGATTTTCCTGGGGCTGGCTATCATCGTTACCTGCTGGGACACTCCCTATCGGGTGGTCTCCGCATGGGGTGTGGCCGGTTTTTATGCCCTCGCAACCTTTGTGGCATATATCGCGGCCCCCGGCCGGGCAGATTCTGTTTCAGCTTTCGATACCGTGCGCGAGGAACTGCAGCAGGATATAAAGCTAATGAAGGACGTGGTATGAGTACTCCCCTCGAAGACGAAAGAAAAGCGCTATTGGAGCGAATGAGGGCCAGCCGCAGGTACTACCGATTGGTGTTCATCCCTGAAGATGAACATCCGGCCGGTGATTCTGATCATACTCAGGCATTCCCGCGCAGTCATACGTTCAAATTTTTAACTCGGCATCCTTATTCCACTTCACTGGGGTTGCTTGTCGCTTTGTCGATGATGCCACGCGGACGGTTGAACAGAGCAGTAAAAGGCGGCCTTGCCGTCACGGCGGGAATCCTCGGGAGCGGCGCGAGAGCACTGATGATGCGCCAGGTTTTGCCCTCGGTGATACGTTCGTTCGGGTCGCGTAAGCGCCGTTCGTAATGTTTGCCATATAGCAATGCAAACCGAAGCAGCCTGATCAGGTAGCGGCGGAATTCCGCATCAGGCTTTTAAGGAGGAAACATCGTGGGTAAATATTTCATTGCCTGGCTTCTCGGCGTGCCGGCGTTTGTTTTGATAATAATCTACCTGTTGTTTTAAACCTGCTTCTCGTGACCCCAAGCTTGTTCTGCTTGGGCCGGTTTTGCCGACAACGGGCAGGTGCCTACTACCAGGGAGGTGCTGTGAGATATTTCTCGGCATTACAAAACATGAAAATGCACTGGCTACTGATAATCTCGATTTTCAGCATCGCCGGACCGGCTCATGCGGAAGCAGGTAAAGAGCAAAAGCCGGATGCGCCTGAACTGGTATCGCCGCCTTGGGAATTGTATGACGCCAACAAGGACGATTACATAAGTACGGAAGAAGCCGAGGCTCAGAAAATGCCAAGCCAGACTTTCAGGAGCCTGGACATTGATCGCGATGGCAGGCTGAACCATGAGGAGTTTTCCAAAGCGCCTCCCATCAAGTTGGAGTGAAGTAATACACTCCAACTTGATGGTTGAGCCACTATCCCTCCAGTGCGGCTATCAAAGCGAAAGCTCGGGGGAAAGCCGCAATCCCGTCTCGCCTAGCCGGCTTATGATGCGATGAGATTGGCAGTATCCTGAAAAGTTTTGACGTCCTCCGCTATCGGCATTCCTGAAGAATGAGCCTTCCTGTCCCGGCCGCCAATCCACCGTACTTACGTGGATGATTGCATTTCGGCTACAATTGCCCGAATGAATGCAATAAATGCAAAAGTGGCATTAGACAATGCCATGAATGAACCTGTCATGGACGAGGCAAGGGGGAATATCTTCCTGGTGGGCATGATGGGTGCCGGAAAAACCACCATCGGCCGACTTCTGGCCAGCTTCCTGAAAAAGACATTTTATGATTCGGATCGGGAAATTCAAAAAAGAACAGGCGTGAGCATTCCCCTTATTTTTGAAATTGAGGGTGAAGCTGGTTTTCGCAAGCGTGAGACAGAAATGTTGTCGGAGCTTGTGAAAACGAGAAATATTGTTCTTGCCACAGGAGGCGGAGCAGTGCTGAGCGCACAAAACCGTGAGATGTTAAAGCAGAGCGGTACCGTAATTTATTTGAGAGCGACGGTCGATGATCTGTGGCGGCGCACCCGGCAGGACAAGAACCGCCCGTTGCTGCAAACTCAGGATCCCCGCACTAAACTGGCTGAGCTTTATACCCAACGTGATCCGCTTTACCGGGAGACGGCGCATATCATCGTCGAGAGCGGAAAACGGAGCGCACGTCATCTGGCGCAATTACTGGCGCAACAACTGACCTGCTCCGGCTTGAGATCGGACGAAACATAAAGGAATCAAGTTCTAAAGCATCGCAGTGGCCTCTTCGCGAGTGTAGGTCGGGCAGCAGCGCCCGGGAAGCATGGAGCTATGCTTCTGCCGGTCGCCAGTTGTTCATCGCCGGGTCTTGCCTCACACAAAAAAACCGCGCTCACCCTGTCAATTCGCCAGCTTTTAGATTGAAACGACAGCGCAACTTTCGGCTTACTCTGCCATCGGCGCATGATCTGGAAACAATACGTCGGTAAAACCGAATGTCCGGAAATCGGTAATACGCATGGGGTAGAGGATGCCTTGCAAATGATCGCACTCGTGTTGCACAACTCGGGCATGGAACCCATCGACACTACGATCGATGGGTCTGCCATATTGATCTGAACCCTGATAACGCACGCTGGCAAAGCGGGGAACCATGGCGCGCATACCGGGAACGCTCAGGCAGCCTTCCCAACCCTGCTTCCATATTTTTTGTAAGGGGCGTCAATACGGGATTTATCAGGACCGTGTAAGGAACTTCCTCCGCATCGGGATAGCGCCGGTTGCGCTTCACCCCAAAAATGACGACCTGCAGGCCGACCCCGATCTGGGGTGCGGCCAATCCGGCGCCGTCCAACGCTTCCATGGTTTCATGCATATCCCGAATCAGAGCCTCCAGCTCCGGGGTGTTGAACTTCTCCACGCTCCGCGCCACTTCCAGCAATCGCGGATCACCCATTTTCAATACCGGTTTAATCGACATCGAACTCCACCACGCGTTCGAGAATGTTCCTGACTCCCACCATTGTTTTTTCCAGAACGGCATGAGCGTCTTCCAGGCTGATCGCATGCGCGCTCGTCTCGCGGCCCGCAGCATAGTTTGCCACAACGGCAATGGTCCCATAGCAGAGGCCCAATTCTTTAGCCAGGGCTGCTTCCGGCATGCCGGTCATGCCTATCATATCAACTCCGTCCCGCTCCAGACCGGTTGACTTCAGCAGCGGTTTCCAGACGCGGTCCCTGCGTCGCGCCATAAACACCCCCATCGATCACCCGTTCATTCGCGCGCTCCGCTGCTTCCAGAAGTCGCTTACGCGTCAACTGGCAATAAGGTTCGGTAAAATCTATATGCGTAATCGCCTTGTCTATGACATCATAATAAGTATACTTGCGGCCGTGGGTGTAGTCGATAATCTGGTCAGGGATTGCAACCGTACCGGGCGTTAAATCAGCCCGAATGCCGCCCACCGAAGCAACCGATATCACGCGGGACAAATTCAGTGAGTGCAAGGCCCACAGATTGGCACGGTAATTTACCTGATGAGGTGGAATGGTGTGGCCATAGCCGTGGCGGGCCAGGAAAACGACAGTGTTGTCATTGATTTTGCCGAAAGTCAGCGGACCTGAGGGCTCGCCATAGGGAGTGGTCATAATCTTCCGGTGCGATATCTCAAGACAGGCAAGTTGGGTCATACCGGTACCACCGATGATTGCAAGCATGTCTTTCAGGAATCAAACCGAGATTGAAAAATGCCGGAGCCTGGCCGCCTCAAAGAAATCACAAATTTTGTCGACACTCGATCCACAAGCAATGCCGCCGCTGACGGCGGCGTTTTGCACATTCCATACCACGGCCTTCCAAAATAGGTGACAAGACATATTCTACGATCTCCATTTATTCTTTTATGGCATAAATTGCAGGCAAATTTCGCCATACGCCGCGCACATCCATGCCGAAGCCAAACACATAACGATCCGGTACTACGAGACCGACAAAATCGGCGCGGATCGGCTTGGTCCTGCCAATATCCTTGTCGGCAAAAACGGCGCTATAGAATGCGGCCGCGCCCTGATTCATGACCCGTTCCCGGATCGCCGCAAGCGTGATTCCTTCATCCAGGATATCGTCCAGCACCAGTACCACCCTGTTCTGCACATTTTCACGTGGCAATACCGTCCAATTAATCTTACCGCCATGGGTCTTGTTATCGTAGCGGCTGACGTGAAGATAATCGAAATTGAGCGGGAATTCCAGCAAGGGCAGCAATTGGCCGGTAAATACGACTGCCCCGCCCATGATGCTCAACACCAGGGGATACTGATTTGACAGCAACGTAGTGATATCAATCGCCATGCGTTTGACAGTTTGCGACACTACATCGGCAGAAAATATCTGCTCTGCTGTGCCGAAAATTTTCTTTGCTTCTTCGGAGGACAGCATCAGTGCAAGTCTCGGCTAAAACAGCGAAGGAAACAATGGGCTCATGGGCTGGAAGGGGGACGGATATGGCAGCCTATGGCGTGCAGATATTCGGCGAACTCCCGACCCACTTCGGGATGTTCGAGCGCCAGCGCAATAGTAGCCTTGAGGTAACCTATCTTGCTTCCACAATCGTAACGGGTCCCGGAAAACTCGTACGCCAGGGCGCGCTCTTCCAGCAATAGCGAGGCGATGCCATCCGTAAGCTGGATCTCACCTCCTGCGCCAGGCTTGACCTTTTCCAGATGTTCGAAAATTTTTGGAGTCAAAATGTAGCGGCCCACCACGCCTAGTGTTGAAGGCGCATTCTCCGGTTCAGGTTTTTCCACGATACCGGTAATGGGATGCAGCCCGCTCATTCCCGGCCCGCATTTCACGATGCCGTAATTTATCGTATCTTCCGCCTCTACATTTTGTACGGCTAATATCGAACAACCATTTTGCTCATATACCCGGCACAACTGTCCCATGATCGGCTCGTCACCCGCCAGCAAGTCGTCCGCCAGCAGCACCGCGAACGGCTCATTACCTACGGCGGGACGGGCACATAATATCGCATGCCCTAATCCGAGCGCTTCGGATTGACGTATATAGATGCAAGAGATGTTTTTTGGCAAAATACTTCGCAGCATTTCCAGCGTTTCGTTTTTGCCGCGCGCTTCCAGCTCCGCCTCCATTTCATAGGCTTTATCGAAATGATCCTCAATCGCGCGTTTATGGCGGCCCGTAATGAAAATCAGTTCCGTTATTCCGGCCGCGATGGCCTCTTCGACGGCGTACTGGATTAGCGGCTTATCCACAACCGGCATCATTTCCTTGGGACTTGCCTTGGTAGCGGGCAAAAAACGGGTGCCCATACCTGCCACGGGAAAAACGGCTTTGCGTATTTTTGGCATATAGGTGTTTATTAAGGGAAATGTAGCCCGCTTCAGGAGCTATGGCCTGATTCAGGCTGTGAATCTTGCAACAATTGTAACAGTCCTTCCTCGTCGAGAATGTTTATCCCCAATTCGACCGCCTTATCATATTTACTGCCGGGGTCCGCACCGGCCACAACATAATCGGTTTTTTTGGAAACGCTTCCTGTTACTTTACCCCCGCGCGCTTCAATTCTTTCCTTGGCGTCTTCCCTGGCAAGGTGCGGCAAGGCTCCGGTCAGCACAAAAATCTTGCCTGCAACTTTATTCTCTCCCGAGCGGGTATCGGAACCGCCGGTTATCTGCGTTCCCGCATCCTCTTTCCATTGTATTCCGCTGTTGCGCAATTGCTCGATAACTTCCAGATTGTGCCTTTCGGCAAAAAAATCGGCAATGCTCTCGGCAACGACGGGGCCGATGTCCGGTACTTGCCGCAGGCTTTCCATATCAGCTTCCATCAACCGGTCGAGGCTGCCAAAATATCGGGCGAGATCCCTGGCGGTGGTTTCGCCCACGTTGCGGATGCCCAGTGAATAAATGAACCGGGCTAGCGTAGTGTGTTTGCTTTTTTCGATGGCGTTCACGATATTGCCTGCGGATTTTTCCGCCATGCGCTCCAGGGCAGCGAGCGCAGCTATGCCTAGTTTGTAAAGATCAGCCGGCGTCCTGATAATCGCGTTATCTACCAGGTGCTCTACCAGTTTGTCTCCCAGACCATGGATGTTCATGGCGCGGCGCGAGGCAAAATGCAAAATCGCCTGTTTTCGTTGCGCCGGACAAAACAGTCCGCCGGTGCAGCGCGTCAGCGCTTCGCCTGGAAGGCGCACGGCTTTCGAACCGCATACCGGGCAGTGATCGGGCATGATGAAAGGCCTGACATGCAGGGGGCGGTTCTCCTTCTGTACCGCCACCACTTCGGGAATCACATCGCCCGCCCGCCGCACTGTTACCTGGTCGCCGATCATGACATCCTTGCGCCTGATTTCATCCTCGTTGTGCAGGGTCGCATTGGTAACCGTAGCGCCCCCCACGAACACGGGCTTCAGCCGCGCGACCGGAGTCATGGCGCCAGTTCTGCCCACTTGTACATCGATTCCCAGCAATTCGGTTATCGCTTCCTGTGCCGGAAATTTATGCGCAAGGGCGAATCGGGGGGCACGCGAAACAAACCCGAGTTTTTCCTGCTGCGCCAGATCGTTGACCTTATAAACGGTGCCATCGATGTCATAGGCTAGATGTTCGCGCAATGCCCGTATTTCATGGTGATACTCCAGCAATGCCGCCACGCCGATTACAGTCTTGCGTTCGCGTATAACCGGAAAATCGCAATGACGAGAGATAGTCAAGCACTCGGCTGTGTTTATCGCGAGGCATGTTTCCCCCTTCACAGACGCCGATGCCGTGCGCAAAAAATCTTAGCCTGCGGTTTGCCGTAATGCGGGGGTCAAGCTGGCGCAGCGAGCCTGCGGCGGCATTGCGCGGGTTAATGAACGTTCTTTCATTTTTTTCGTGTTGTTGCCGGTTAAGTTGTTCGAAATCCGCCTTCAACATCAGCACTTCGCCTCGCACTTCGAGAAAGGAAGGAGCGTGTCCAGTGCCCGCTACCGCTTTTCAATGTCAGGGGAATGGAGCGAATGGTTCGCAAATTCAGGGTGACATCCTCACCCACATAACCATCGCCCCGAGTTGCACCCGTCGCGAATATACCGTCTTCATAGCAGAGGCTTATGGCAAGCCCGTCAAACTTGGGCTCGACCGCATATTCCACGCTACTTAGACCCAGGGACTGGCGCACGCGTCGGTCGAATGCTTCCACCTCACCCTCTGAAAATGCGTTGCCGAGGGAGAGCATGGGTGTACGATGAACAATTTGAGAAAACGCTTTAAGCGGCGGAGCGCCGATGCGCTGGGTGGGTGAATCAGGCGTAACGAGGTCGGGATAGCGGTGCTCGAGCTCCTCCAATTCCTGGAATAGCTTATCGAACTCGGCATCGGGAATAGTCGGCGCATCCAGTTCATAATAACGCGTGTTATGCAATTCGATCGTGTCGCGCAGCTCCTGCAGCCGACGAGAGACGCGGTCCAAATGTTCATTCACGCAAAAAGCCTCAGCGCAGTTTCTCCGCCTGCCGGGATACCGCGCGCCAGCATCACGGACTGGATGGCGCTCAGTTGTTGCCTGATCTTGCGAATGCCGCTGTCACTCAGGGGCGCACGGTTATCATCGACCATGACGCCCCCGAGCGCATCCGTGAAATCCTCGGCAAGATGCATCATTTGTCCGAAAACAATTTCTCCGTTCGCCACCCTGGGCACGTCAAGTAGAAAGGTAATGCCGTGAGTGATGAGCGTCCGCATGCTGTCGGGAAGAAAAGGAGAAGCCTCGTAGTTGCCGAAGGAAAACAAAGTGGCGTTATTTTCATCCCGATAATGAAACAAGCCGTCGGCTGCCGGTTTGAAACCGGATGTTTCTGCCAGGACATGGATTTTTGCGCCGGTAAATACGCTGTTATCCTTGCTGATGATGTTAATGCCCACCATGACATCCACTTGCGTGCAGAATTCGTCGAGTAATACCGCCTGTGCATAAGCTTGCGGTATATCAGGGCAGTTTGCAGTCGCTTTCACCTGCGCGGCGAAGTTTTCCGCCATGTCGCGAAACTCGGACAAGCTTACTTCACTTACGGGACCGTTGCGGTCAGCGAGTTGCAGATAGCCCCGCAAATTGATGTAGCTCCCCTTACTGTTGCTTTCTGCCGTGATTTCTTCCCAGGATGCTTCTGCGTCTCGCTGACCCAGCCACCGTACCGGCTTGCCGAAATCAAATTTTCGCTGCAGCAACTCCGACAGGCTCAAATCCGTAATCGATGTTCCGCCATTGATGCCAACCACATAATCCACCGTATCCGCAGCGCCGCCGCTATCGGCGATACGGCGGCTGAGCGGCGCGGACCCTGGCCCGAAGGGGGTGACGGGCACCCCCGGCCTAATGCCGGGTTCCGGCTTCACCTGGGCAGCTTCCGGTTTTACCGGGGCGGGTTCCGGCTTTACCGGCGCAGGTTCTGGTTTTACTGGCGCAGGTTCCGGCGTTACCTGGGCGGATTCGGGCGCTGGCTGGGCAAATTCCGTTATACCGGCTGATTCCGCATCCGGTTCGCCAAAAGATTCATGCAACGGCTCCTTGCCGAGTTGCGGTTCTATCCTTTCATCTCCATCGGATACCCCGGTTCTCAGCAGCACATCCTCATGCTTGCTGCCGAACGCCTCTTCTGCACCCCGCCGGTAATGACGTTGCTGCATCCAGTTAAAAAAAACGACGCCCAACACCACCACAATGCCAATCGCGATGAGGCTGATTTGCAATTCACTTAAATTCGCCATACGATCAGCTTATCATAGCGGCATCGCTCAGCCGGACAGCTTCTTCGATCTCTACCGCGACCACCCGCGAAACACCCTTTTCCTGCATGGTGACACCGATCAATTGCTGCGCCATTTCCATAGTGATTTTATTATGGCTGATGAATATGAATTGAGTCTGACGCGACATTTTTCGCACCAGGTTGCAGAAGCGTTCTGTATTGGTATCGTCCAGGGGAGCATCCACCTCATCCAGCAGGCAAAACGGCGCCGGATTGAGCTGAAACAGCGAGAACACCAGCGCCAGCGCCGTTAATGCCTTTTCGCCACCTGACAGCAGATGGATGGAACTGTTTTTCTTGCCCGGTGGCTGTGCGAAAATCTGTATGCCTGAATCCAGTATTTCTTCGCCCTTCAATATCAGCTTCGCTTGCCCGCCCCCGAACATGGTGGGAAACATCTCCTCCAGGTGACTGTTGACTTTACCGACAGTGTCCAACAGGCGCTCGCGAGTTTCCCGGTCTATTCGCCGGATTGCATTTTTTAGCGTCTCCGATGCTTCTTCCAGATCCTGCGACTGCGAATCCAGATAGGTCTTGCGCGTTTGGCAGGATTGCAATTCGTCGAGCGCAGCGGAATTGACCGCTCCCAACCCGGCTATTTCCTCACTGAGGCGATTGATCTCGGCTTGCAGCGCGGACGGCCGTGTTTTCCCAAGTGCACGCATCAACTCATCCTCGGCGTCGCCCGATTCCTTTAATTGTTCGCCGAACCGATTCTCCGTAATTCTCGCCTCTTGTTCCTTGAGCCGCGCCTGGCTAATGGCTTCTCGCAATGGTTGCAATTTTTGTTCCGACGTCATGCGGTCCTGCTCTATCTCGCGTAACCCGCGGGCCACGTCTTCCAGAGTATTGCGCAGCACGGCCAATCTCTGCTCGCGCTGTTCCCGCAGTGTCAACCGTTCCTGAAGCAGGCTGTTCAGTTGCGTTTCTTCAAATCCGCTTTGCTCGGCTTGCAATCTTTCCAGATGAGCATTGAACTCAACCATATTCTCGTCGATGATCCGAATGGAATTCTCCAACTCGGCGATTTTATTCTCGCAGTTTTTTTCATGAAATACCGCCTCCTGCATTTCCCTTGCGGCTTTTTGCGCCAGTTGACGCTGTGCGTTGAGGACCTGTTCGGCCGTATCCCGCGCCAGTTTTTGTTTTTGCACCTGTTCTTGCAGCAGTCCGATCTGAATCCGGCATTCCGCCAGCCTTGTTTCCGCATCCTGCTTTCGGGAAGCCTCCACCCCTGCCTGCTGCATGATTTCCGCCAACTCGCTATCAATCTGCTTGCGGCGCTGACCAGTGCGTTCAGCTGACTGAGCAAGCTTCAACGCCTGCATCTGAGCTTCATGATGCCGCTGCTGGAGCCGACCGCTGTCGTGACGCAAGCCGGAGGCAGTCGATTCAAGCTCGTGACAGACTTCCTCCGCTGTCTCCAACGCGGATCTCTCGACCAAGAGGCTTCCTCTCAATAAATCCGCTTCAATTTTAATCTGGGCTATCTCGCGTTGTCGCGCAAGCACGCCATGTAATTGGGAATCGGGAGCGTAATAGGTAAGGCTGTGTTGCGTAATGATATGGCCTTCACGAGTCACCAGTATCTCGCCGGAGGAAAGTTTCGTTCGTTGGGAGAGCCCCAGGGGCAAGTTCTCAACCGTAAAAACTCCGCCCAACCACTCGTCCAGCACCGATTGCATGCCTGCATTGCCGCAGGTCAGGTACGATTGCAACGGAATGCAGCCTTTCCTCTCTGGTGGCACATCCTGGGCTTGTTCGCCTCCCGCTCCTTCTCCCGCGTGTAATTTCGGAGCTTCTTTCGCACCGATCCGGTCCGGCTCGAACAGCGCCCATTTTCCGGGAGGCGGCTCATCCGCCCATTCGTGCGCCACTTCCAATTGCTCAAGCTGCGCGCTGTTCAGACGCTCGCGCAGCACAGCTTCGAGCGCATCTTCCCATCCTTTCTCGATCTGGATGTTTTGCCACAAACGTGGCGAGGTATCCAGCTGATGCTTTACAAGCCAGGAACTCAATCCTTCGCTGCCTTCGAGCCGGTTCTGCAAGCGCTCCAGTGCATTAAGACGCGCTTCCGCCTGGATAATCTGTTGCTCCAGAACCTGTACTTTACGTGTACGCTCTTCTTTCACTTCTTCAGCACTCAGCAGCAGATCTTCAGTTTGCGCAAGCATTTCCTGTTTATGTTTCAGGCCGGCCGCCGTTTCTTCCGTCTCCCGATTCAAATGCGATAACTCTTCAATTTTGGGCGGTGGCATGGCGTCATGCTCAGCAGTCAGCCGTGTGCGGCGCAATTCGAGTTGCCGGAAGTTCTTTTCGGCATGGCCGCGATGACTTTCTTCCAGTTGCGCAGCCTGCTCAACCAGCAGCAAATTGCGCTGTGTTTCAGCCAGTTTTTCCTGGCACAAACGAAAAGCTGATTCCGCCAGCGGCAGCTTTTCATTCTCCACAGCAACTTTTTTCTTGCCCGCTTCGCGAGCGAGGCAGGCAAGCTCAATCTCGGCGCTCAAACGATTCAAGTTGTCGGCCGCGTCTTCCGCCTGTTTTTCCTTACGCTCAAGCTGGCTCCTCACTGCACCGATCTGTTGTGCAATACGTTGGCGGTTCTCGCGCATGTGGCGTATCTGCTGTTCGATATGCGCAACCTCCGCGTTCGCGGCATAAAGCTCGCCCTGCGCCTGATGCAGACTATCGCCAACCTCGTAGTGCAGCGCGCGCTTTTCCTCAAGGTGTTTTTCAGCGCCGCGCAGACTCGCGATTTCCGCGTCCAGAGCCGTTTGCAGCGATTGAAGCTCTTTTTCCGCAAGTGCTCGCTGCGTGGCCGCTTCCTGTTTGCGGGCACAGCACAGCAAACTTTGCGCCCTGAGCCGCTGGTCTTCCATATCCCTGAATCGTGAGGCGATCTCGGCCTGTCGTTCCAGCCGTATCAACTGTTTTTCCAGTTCCTGGCAAATATCGTTCACTCGCAGCAGATTTTCGCGAGTATCGGCCAGACGCGATTCGGTCTCGCGGCGGCGTTCCCGGTATCTGGAAATACCGGCGGCTTCCTCCAGAAATACGCGCAACTCCTCCGGCTTTGCCTCGATAATGCGGGAGATCATCCCCTGCTCGATTATGGCGTAGCCGCGGCCGCCTATGCCCGTACCAAGAAAAATATCCGCGACATCCCGTCGGCGTACATGAATATTATTGATGTGGTAGGTCGATTCCCCATCGCGCCGCAATACCCGCTTGATGCAAATCTCCGCGTAACTCGACCATTGGCCGGCAGCCTTTCCCAGATTGTTGTCAAACATCAGCTCCACGCTGGCCCGCCCAACCGGTTTACGGTTCGCGGAACCGTTGAAAATCACATCCTGCATGGACTCGCCGCGTAATGCGGATGCCCGCGATTCGCCGAGAACCCAGCGCACCGCGTCAATGACGTTGGATTTGCCGCAGCCATTGGGGCCCACAACCCCTACCAGATCGCCCGGAAGGGGAATCTCGGTGGGATCAACAAAGGATTTGAAGCCGGCAAGTTTGATGTGGGAGAGGCGCAATTTGTGGTTCGCAACCAGTTATAATTGTGCAGCCCGGATAAACGGCCTGGAAGAGCCCTCCGATCGGCCGCTCTGGAGAACGTGTCCAGGAAAGATCATTCTAACCGATTTGACAGAGATAAGAGAATGCCCAGCAGCCCGACAAAAGACCTGGAAATCTTCAGCAACCCGGCGCCAGCGCGGGATTACCAGATTCACATGGAAATTCCCGAGTTTACCTGCCTTTGTCCGAAAACCGGGCAACCCGATTTCGCTACGCTGATTCTCGATTACATTGCAGATGAGAAATGCATCGAACTCAAGAGCCTCAAGCTTTATATCTGGTCTTACCGGAACGAGGCGACGTTCCATGAAGCGGTGACCAACCGTATCGTAGATGACCTGGTCGCTGTCCTTGAGCCACGCTACCTCCGCCTCACCGCCAAATTTTATGTACGCGGCGGCATTTTCACAAATGTCGTTGTGGAGCATCGAAAATCCGGATGGCAACCATTGCCGCCGGTGGATCTGGCGAAATTCGGGAGCCAGCCTCCGGCCCGTGAATGACAGTTCGACGTCTCATGCACTTAGGCCGAGCCCAGCAGGCGCCGGGAATCATTTGTGTTCCCGGTTCCAATTTTCAACTTTTCCAATAAAACCTCGACGACACTTTACCTATCTTTCGAATACCTGCTGAATCATAAAAATGAAAATACAGCGATTCACAGTAATCCTGCTTGCCAGCCTGACGCTGACAACTGCAAATTTTCTGGCACACGCAAGCGAAGCTGCCGAACCCGCTAACCCGGTAATTACTGAGCACCTGGAAGATGAGCTCCCGGAAGATGCCCGCAATGCATCCGGCACCCTTTCTGTAATGGATGGCAATGCCGTCGTCCCCACCACGGACGATGCTGTAAGTCCCCTTGCTGAAACAAGCGATCCCGCCGCCAATATATCCGCTATATCCGCTCCTCCCATCGATCTATGGGAACGCATACGCAACGGCTTTTCCATGGATGAGCTGGATAACGAGGAGGTGCGTAACAACGAGGATTTCTACGCCAGTCATCCGGAATACATGAAGCGCATCGTCGAACGCGGCAAGCGTTACCTCTTCCATATTGTTGAAGAGGTCGAGCGCCGGGGCATGCCTGCCGAGATGGCCCTGCTACCCATTATCGAAAGCGCCTTCAATCCCAAGGCCTATTCCAGTCGCCATGCCAGCGGCCTTTGGCAGTTCATCCCGTCCACAGGAAAAAATTATGGTTTGAAGCAGAATTGGTGGTATGACGAGCGCAAGGACATTATCGCCGCCACGAGCGCTGCGCTGGATTATTTACAGAACCTGCACCGCATGTTTGGCGACTGGGAGCTGGTACTGGCTTCTTATAACTGGGGCGAAGGTGCGGTCGGGCGTTCAATGGTGAAGAACCGGAGCAACGGATTGCCGGAGGATTTCCGGAATATCAGTTTGCCGCCCGAAACCCAAAATTATGTTCCCAGGCTGATTGCGTTAAAGAACATCATCTCCAATCCTGCGATGTTCGGCATCGAACTCGAGTCCGTGCCAAACCAGCCTTATTTCGAGAAAGTCGCGGCAACTCGCCATATCGATGTAAAACTCGCGGCAAAGCTCGCGGGGATTTCGGTAGATGAATTCAAGGCACTCAATCCCGCCCACAAGCGGCCCGTCATCCATACCGACGGATCCCGCGCCCTGCTGTTTCCTGCTGATAAAGTGGAAATTTTTACGGAGAACCTGAAAAATCACGACAAGCCCCTGGTGTCCTGGCAAGCTTATCGGGCGAAAAACGGGGAGACCGCCGAAAAGATCTCGGCACGGTATGGAATCAGCATACGCCGGTTGAGGGAAATCAACGATATTGGCAAGAACAGCATGATAATGCCAGGCCAGACTTTGCTGGTCCCGCGCAACGGAAGCGCCGAGGGCGAGGATATCTCCATTATGAGCAACAAACCGGCGGCGCCGCAAATGCACGAACAGGGCATTTCGTCTATGCCGTGAAAAAAGGTGATTCGCTATTCGGGATCGCAAAGCGCCATGGCGTTACCATTGCGCAGATAAAATCATGGAATGGGGGTACCGCACGGCTGCTTATCGGTCAGAAGCTGATACTCAAGCATAAATCATTCGACAAGGCAGCGTCGGAAACAAAACGCATGTAAGGGTGTATTGGTCCAGACTCGGCCTCCGATGTGTCAAATGTTATCCGAGCTGAACTGTATTCGAAAGGCGGAAATGTGCCAGGAGCAGTCTACAAAGAATCATAGTCCATACTTCTTCTGACGATTTACGAACGCCGGTTGAGTACCTTCTAAAATTGTAATGACCAGAGATCTAATATCAGGCGACTCAATCGCACCGCTGACGTATGTAAAATATTTATTCGCTTTATCGCAGTCCGCATAGATTATCTGCTCTGCATCACATACCACTGCAAGGTTAGGATTGTGCGTAACCATAATCACTTGCCGGCGCTGTTTGGCTATCTTGATACATTTCACCAACACCCTGAAAATGGTTTGATTATCCAAATTCTCCTCTGGCTGATCAATCACAAGCGGAATATCATTCTTGTCCACTAACAAATAGAAAACGAGCAGTAGAAGGCCTCGTTGACCGGGTGACAACTGAACTGATCTCCTGCCCATCATATGTAAGTGAATACTGCGGTCTTAGGTATTGAAGGCCAAACAAGAAGTCGTACAGTCCCTCAACATTGTGATCTTTACGAAGTTGATCCGCGACGGACACTGCAGCTTTACTAGCGCTTTCTCGCCGATCAAAATGTAGCATGTCGTCAATTTGCGTGACGAATTTTAAAAGAGCCTCTGAGTCAGCAAAGTCGGTCTCCTTCAGGATAGAGCGAACTCGCGCGCCGCTTTCGTCAATGCCGGCAAAACTCCCTCGCGCTTGTCTATTCATCCGTTCAAAAAAGCGATCCTGAAAACCTTCTTCCGCAATACGAACGTCAAAGTCGAGGGGCAGCGGCATGCCCATTTGAATGACCGATTGAACAAACCCCTGCACAGGGTGATAAAGTGCGCGGTACTCGGCGACGACCTTACCGATCTGTTCATGGAGGCTAAGAACAATATTTAATCTCGTTTTTTTCAGTTCTTCCAGCTTGGCAGGCAGCAGATCTAGCGACTCGAGCTGAGCATTTATCCAAGCGATGGTGCCTCCTTTTCTCATGGCCCTGTAATGCAGCCTTGGATAGCTCCCACTGAGTCAACTGGTCCTTGTAGACCAAATAGAGGCGCTGCTTCTCGCCGAGCTGACCTTGAATCGTCTTGATTTCGGCTTCTGCTGACGCGCGTCGAGTCGATAGGCTTCCTTCTCCTGGCTAAAAAGCAGCGCTGCCTGAGCGTCAGTTAGGGCTTTGAATGTGGTCCGAAGCTCCTCAATGGCAGACGTATTAATTGTTAGTGACAGAATATCCTTTACCTTCAGATCACGATTGACCTCTGCAAGCATCCTTTGGAGCTCCGCAATGAACTGATCGTAAATTTTTTGATGATTCCTGACCGCCTGGAAAATACGGACGACATGCGCGGTCCCCCTCATAGCTTCAGCTTTTTTGTGGAGAGCTAACTTTTCTTCATCACGCATCTTGCTCAGCACTTGTTCCAACTTTGCTAACCTGACGGTAGCTTCTACTGTCTCCTGCTTGACTGCTTCAGACTCCAGAGGATTTTCAACGCGAGTTGGCTTAGCACTCTCTAATGCCGCCAGTTCTTTCTTCCTT
>CAWHQD010000029.1:0-171368 GCA_963831395.1 uncultured beta proteobacterium | reverse complement strand
TGATGCCTGGATTCCCTTCGCAGAGGATGGGACGAATTGCTGGGGAATGGCGAAGCGGAAACGGATAGATGGCCGCTATAAGACAAGCTAATGTTGACTCAATCTTTGGGCGATTGAACGGATTGAATTAATTTATGAACTGCATCCGGATCGGTTGGTTTAACCAAATGATGAGCGAACCCGGCTTTCCTGCTACGTTCAAGATCATCAGGCTGTCCATAACCGCTAAACGCAATCAAAACGGTGTTCCGGGTTTCGGTCATTTGCTGAAATCGCTTCGCAAGCTCCATTCCATCGGGCTCAGGCTTGCTCAAATCAAGCAGGGCGGCATAAGGTTGGAACGAAATCGCCTCGCGCAGGGCGGATTCGAAATCGTAAGCGGTGCGCACCTCGTATCCATGGGTGGCCAGCAGCAACGCCATGGTATCCGCGCTATCCTTATTGTCATCCACGATGAGAACACGTTCATTGCCGGGTTCGCTCGCGACGCTCTTGGCCGGGGCGGCAACAGGGGCAGTTTCGATCAGTGGAAGCCGGACGACGAATTCGCTGCCTTGTCCGGTCCCTTTGCTGAACGCCGTGATTGAACCGCCATGGAGGGAAACCAGTTGGAACGCGAGCGAAAGTCCGATGCCGAGCCCGCTGCTGGATTTTCTCGCGGCGCGTTCTTCCTGCATGAAAAGCTCGAATATCTTCGATAGCATTGGTCGAGGTATGCCGATTCCGTCGTCAACGACTGAAATCATAAGCTCGTGTCCCTCCCGATGAGCATCCAGTGAAATTTTTCCTCCCTCTTCAGTAAATTTGGCTGCATTGGTAAGAAGGTTCTCGATTATCTGGGTGAGGCGAACGGGATCTCCACTGACAAAAAGAGGCTCATCCTTGATTGCGACGTTGAGTTGTTGCTTCCGCGCATCGAACAGCGCTTTCGTTGATTCCAGAGCGTGATGGACGATGACAGCCATATCCACCGTTTCTCTGCGCAGCGTAAGCGCCCCTCGCGTGAGCCGGGCGATGTCCAACAAATCGTCAACCAGCCGGGTTATATGGTCGACCTGCCTGATGATGGTCTCCACCGCCCGAGAAAGGCGCTTATCGTCGCAATTGACGAATTTCAATACCTCCGCGGCATTACGTATGGGAGAGAGCGGATTACGAAGCTCGTGTCCCAGTATGGCAAGAAACTCATCCTTGCGCTGGTCCGCGTTACGGAGTTGCTCTTCAGCATCCTTGTGGTACTGGATATCGACGCTCGACCCGATAAAGCCGACAAACTTATCGTTCTCGAATCTCGGCTCTCCGACAAAGCGCATCCAGTGATAGGTGCCATCCGCCTTGCGAAGCCTTAACTCATGGTCGTAGCCTTTACAGGTGCTATCCGCGTTTGAGCATGCCGCGAGATAAGCCGGGAGATCATCTGGATGAATGAGACTATGCCATCGGTTACCGAGCAACTCTTCGACCGACTTTCCCGTGTCGTCAGCAAAGCGGCGATTGACGAATTCCAGGTAACCCCCAAAGCCGCTGATCCAGATGAACACTGGCGCGGTGTCGGCAAGCATCCGAAAGCGCTTCTCGCTTTCCCTCACCTCCTGCTCGGCTTTTTTAAGCGCGTCGATAGGAACAAAGGTAACGACCACGCCCTCAACGTGATCTTCCTCTACGCGATAAGGTAAAACACGGCGCAGGAAAAAATTCCCATCCGGCGTATGGACTTCGTCTTCGGCCACGGAGCCCGACTGTTGAACCTGTTGTGCTGTTTCTGATTAGATCTTGCGGCTCGAGCCTGGAGGCAAAATCGCCGATCGGACGGCCTATATCGGAAGGAATAAGGCTAAAAAGCCTGCGCGAGGCAGGCGTGAACCGCTTGATGCGGAGTTCCCGGTCCAGGAACAATGTGGGCAGGTCGCTTCCTGCCAGTAGATTGGACAGATCGTCATTGGCCGTGCGCAGTTCATTGACGGTCCGCTCCATATCACTATTAACGGAATTCAGCTCTTCATTGACAGACTGCAACTCCTCTTTTGAGGTCTCCAGCTCCTCGTTGGCAGACTGAAGCTCTTCATTCATGGACATCGCTTCTTCATTGGCGATACGAAGTTCTACATTGCTCGCTTCGAGCGCCTGAATGGTGGTCTCCAGGTCCTGCCGGGTGGTCCTCAGGTCATCTTCCAGCTGTCGTTTTGCCCACGATTCAGTATCGGCAAGCGCCTGGTTTGGTTCATTGGCGAGTGCTTCGTATTCAAACGTCACGAGTACCAGCCCGCCATTTTCGTCGCTGCCCGCCTTGATGGCTCTCAGGCGTAGCTGGCGATTTTCTCCTGGCGGTGCGGGAAGGATGATCTCGCCCGTTTTTCCCTCGTTGCGAACTGAATGGATCACCGCTCGTAACGCAATGCGCATCTCGTCCGAAACCATGGATAGCAGGTCCCGGGTCGCGGCGCCTTCCGGCTGCCGTATGAAATCGTGCGTGGGGCCGTAGAAATACAAGACCTCCGAATCGTGATCGATCAGCACCGCCGTGGCAGAGCGCTGTCTCAGCAAAAGTTCGCGCACCAGTTCCGCGTATGTCACTCGCGCGGAGTGCCCGCTTGCCTGATTTCTCAGGCGCGTTGTCGATGCATCCCCCACCAAGGGGAGCTTGACAGGAATTTTTCGCTCCCTAGGCACGCTGCGATAAAGGCGATACTGTTTGTCGACCGGTGTAAAGAGCTCGTGATGCTCGCCGATTGTTTCGGATTTTCCCAGAAACAGATAACCTTCCGGCTTTAGCGCGAAATGAAACATCCGCAGAATCTTGTCTTGCACTTCGGGCTTCATGTAGATCAGTAGATTACGGCAACTGACCAGGTTCATATGGGAAAACGGCGGATCGGCCAGGAGATTGTGTTGAGAAAAGATGATCGATTCCCGCAATGCCTTGCGAACCACGAACTGTCTGTCGCCGCTTCTGATGAAGTAACGAGCCAGCAACTCCGGATTTAATACGGTGGTAATGCTTTCGGGATAACGTCCGGCGCGGGCAACCTCAAGGGAAGATGAGTCGAGATCGGAGCCGATGATATTCAGTTTGATGCTTAATCCCCCTTTGTTCATCAGTTCAAGCAGGGTAATGCCCATGCTATAGGCCTCTTCCCCGGTTGCGCAACCAGCGACCCAGATGCGCACCGGTTCTCCCGCGGCGACGGTTTCCAATATCCGAGGCAAAATCTGTTGCTCGAGGGCGTGCCATGCACCGGGCTCGCGGAAAAATTCGGTGACTTTAATCAGAAAATCAGCCTCGAGCGCGCGCACCTCGCCGGGGTTTTTTTGCAGGTATGCAATATAGGCGTCCAGGCTGGGCAAGCCATGCAATGCCATGCGGCGC
Source organism: uncultured beta proteobacterium (assembly GCA_963831395.1). Lineage (GTDB taxonomy): Bacteria > Pseudomonadota > Gammaproteobacteria > Burkholderiales > Nitrosomonadaceae > Nitrosospira. The sequence continues at coordinate 168,001 of CAWHQD010000029.1, read as the reverse complement.
TTTGTTCGGCGCATGAGCATTCCTTCTTTATAGCCCCGAAAATCGCCCCCTCCGCGCATACCCAAAAGATTCACCACTTCCCGCAGTGCCTCGGTGTCTTCCGCAGGCTCAGGAAGCTCAAGTTGCCACAAAGCTGACTGGTCGATGTACTGAATGAGTTTTTCGCCCATGTTTTCGATAGGCAGGACGTAGTCGACCAGGCCGGTGTTTATTGCGCTCTCCGGCATGCCCTGATGCTGGGCCGTCTCCGGCAATTGGGCGATCACCATTCCGCCCGCCGCCTTGATAGCCTTAAGGCCAGTGGTGCCATCATGGTCCGCTCCTGTAAGAACGATACACATGGCCCTTTCCTGTAATTCTTCCGCAAGTGACACAAAGAGCCGGTCAACCGCCCTCGACAGCGGTCGAGGCTGGCCAATTTTCTGGACATGCAGATATCCGTCGCTCAACGTCAGGAAATGATCTGGCGAAATTACATAAACGGTATTTACTTCAACCGCTACATCTTCCAGAACCTGCACTACCGGAATGGAAGCGCTCTTTGCCAGGATATCCGCCAGATGACTAGGATGGGCCGGCGCGAGGTGCACCACAACGACATAAGAAATGCCACGGTCAGAGGGAAGCGACTTGAACAATCTCTGAAGCGCGTCCACACCTCCCGCCGAAGCTCCCACACCTACAATGGGAAATGAAGGCACATTCATGGTAGCGCGATCGGCGAACACCCGGGCATCCGGAAGCCCACCTTCTGTGAACAGGGAGCCGCTGGATTGGTTAGCGTCCGAAGCCGAGTTTTCGTCAGACTGGATCATAAGGGGCCTGGGTCAGCAGTAAAGGATATCTTCAACAACCCGTAGAAAAATTCGCATCCGTGACAAAACACCGGGCGGGTTTGCCTTCCTGCTATGTGCAATTTTTTTGGGACTGAGTTGGAGGCGGTGTTCTGAGCGAGGCGAAGAGATGTGCCCGGGATGATCCGGAATCTTCCAATTGATGGGATACGCATAAAAGTCATGAAGCCGCGCAAGTCGTTTTCATAAGCGTCCTGCCTCTGCGATCATCCAAATTGGAGAATGAGTCGATCGCGGGATGGCATATCGCCCAGCCGGCACTCTGCGGGATCCAGCCTCTAAAAATCGGAAACACAGAACCCATGACTTTTTTATAGTTTATAAAATACGTTATTGGAGGTCAACGCCTTTAATCTAGTTCGGGAGGGCTCGGGCTCTAAGCTGCGGGTAACGAGGCACGGCTACATTTACCACATCGAGTAGTGAGTTTCTGGCAGTCCAGCAATGCCAAGACAACAGGAATCGGTTCCAGGGAGTCACTTGACGCTAAGTGTTAAGCCCGGACTTCAGTGACGCAACCAGTAACTAACGCCGTTGAAATCGACCGGGCTGAACCGGGCATTTCCTCTGGATGGCTCTTCCATCGCCTTGTATTCTTCCATATAACTGTCGCGGACCAGTTCTGAACCGGGTTCATACGTCGAAGCCGATGCGACGGCCTCGACGTTTTCCGCAAACACTTTCAGCGCCTTCAGCTCCTCCGAATATTCGTCGGAGCACCGGTAATTCAATTCCTGTTCCAGCTTCTTGATGCGGGCAAACAGATCTTTCGATTTAATTATATTGGCGGTATTGGTTATCGGTTTCGATTCCATGAATTTATTTCCTTATTCATCGAAAAAATGTATAGCTCGATTCGTAATCGCACAGGCGGGAATCGCTGCAGCGCGGGACGGGCCATACCTGTGATACGGTGTTAATATTTATCGCGCCCACCTATCAACTATATACACTAAATATTCTTCCCGGCCCACGGCGCACGACGTACATTTCGAAAGAGAGGAAATCATGACCATCAAGGCAATTTATGTACAGCCTGGCGGTGGCTTTGACCGCGTAACCCTGGGCACATGTGATTCATCAACACCGAAAGCGGGCGAGATTACGGTCAGGGTTCGCGCGAGTTCCCTTAATTACCATGATTATGCGGTAGTCAGTGGAATGTGGGCGCCGACGGTTCCTCGTATCCCCATGTCGGACGGAGCGGGGGAGGTGATTGCCGTAGGTGAGGGAGTCAATGAATTTGCGATAGGCGATCATGTCGTCAGCACCTTCTTGCCGGGCTGGCTGGAAGGCGAGCCCGAGGTTGACGACATGAGCACCGTTCCAGGCGACGGCATCGATGGCTTCGCGCGTCAGCAGGTGACAATGCCCGCGAGCGCGTTTACTCGCGCCCCGAAGGGTTACAGCCATGCGGAAGCGGCTACGCTTACCTGCGCGGGAGTGACAGCGTGGCGGGCACTGATGGTGGACGGTGCATTGAAGCCAGGCGAAACGGTACTGGTTCAGGGAACCGGCGGAGTATCGCTATTCGCTTTGCAATTTGCCAAGATAGCGGGAGCGACGGTAATCGCCACGTCCTCCAGCGACGAGAAACTCGCCCGGCTCGAAACGCTGGGTGCGGATCATCTCATCAACTACCGCAAACATGAAAACTGGGGCGATCTGGTGCGCGGATTGACAGCGGGGCGGGGCGTGGATCACGTCATCGAAGTGGGAGGACCGGCCACGCTGGCACAATCCATGGTGGCCGCGCGCATCGGCGGACATATCGCGGTAATCGGCATCCTTTCCGGCACGACGGGAACGTTGCCGTTGCTCTCTGTGTTGACACGGCAGTTGCGCCTCCAGGGGCTGGTCGTTGGCAGCCGCCGCCATCAAATGGAAATGATCCGGGCGATCGACGCTACCGGACTGCGGCCGATAATCGATCGCCATTTTCCGCTGGAGGAGATCGTCGAGGCTTTCCGCTATCAGGAAACCAATCGGCATTTCGGCAAGATATGTCTCGATATCGAGCCCTGACAATCTTTTTTCAACAAAAATGAAAAAAGAAATTGTCATAATCGGAGGTGGCTTTGCAGGGCTGAATCTGGTGCGGCATTTGGCCGATGAGGCGGATATTCATATCACATTAGTCGACCTGAATAATTACAATTTCTTTCCCCCGCTGCTATACCAACTGGCGACCGGTTTTCTGGATGTATCGAATATCTGTTATCCATTTCGCAAACTATTCCACGGCAAAAAGAACATAAGCTTCCGTTTGGGTCATTTGCAGAAAGTCCTTCCTGAAGAAAACAAGGTCCTCTTATCCATTGGCGAGCTGTCTTACGATTACCTCATCCTTGCTACCGGTACCGAAAGCAATTATTTCGGGATGGAAAACATCCGCAAGGGAGCGCTTCCCATGAAAACGGTGGATGACGCAATACGGATGCGGAATTACGTGCTTCAGGAATTGGAAGAGGCAACCATTGCTACAGACAAAGCCGAAAAGAAGAAACTTGCAACCGTTGTGATAGCCGGGGGCGGGCCCACCGGAGTCGAGATTGCAGGGATGCTTGCGGAAATGCGCGACAATATTCTGGAGAAGGATTACCCGGAACTGAGCAGACGTAACGCGGTGATCTATCTGGTGGACGGTTCGCCGGCATTATTAACGTCGATGAGCAAGGAATCACAAAAATATGCCTATGACGAGTTGGTGAAAATGGGCGTGGAAGTGCGTTTGAACAAGCAGGTAAAGGATTATATAAACGATACCGTGGTCTTTGCCGATGGGGAAACGATTCAAACCCGGTTCCTGCTCTGGACAGCAGGTGTAACCGGAAAACCGCTCGATGGCTTTCCACCGGACAGCTACGGGCGGGGCAATCGATTACTGGTGGACGAATATAACAAGGTGAAGGGAACAAACAATATCTATGCTGTTGGTGACGCCTGTGTAATGACGTCCGACAGGAATTTTCCCGAAGGACATCCCCAGCTTGCACAGGTAGCGCTTCAGCAGGGTAAAAACCTGGCTGAAAACCTCAAGGCTTCATTTCATGACAAGCCACTAAAGCCGTTTACCTATCGTGACATAGGTTCCATGGCCATTATCGGAAGAAGCAAAGCGGTGGCGGACCTTCCCAAACCCAAAATGCACTTTAACGGATATATCGCGTGGGCGGCCTGGTTATTCATACATCTTTTTTCCTTGATCACCTATCGCAACAGAATAAAGACCATGTACAACTGGGCAGTGGCATATTTCACAAAGGATCAGTCTTTAAGGATGATTATCAGGCCGGAAATAAATCCAGTAGCGAAACAAGAAGCCGTAAGCCTTCCGGCACTTCCGGAATACCGGGCAGGTATCCGGCAAGTAATCGATGATAACAGCCGCTGCTCAGTCGCCATAAAGTAAAAGTTCTTCACTTTCTTCCCTGGGTAGCCGCTTTGTCAGTCAGCGTGCCTTTTTACCCAGTCGACATAATGGTCCATCCAGTTCTGCAGAAATTTCCTGCTGTCTTCATTGCCGATGTCCCCGGCTTCATCGAACAGTCCCTCTTTTACGTGTATGAACGCTTCCGGTTGGCCTAGTGTCGGCACATCCAGGTAGGCAAGGGAGTTGCGCAGATGTTGCTGCGCAATGGCCGTGCCAATGGAGCCGATGGAAGCGCCGATAACGCCGCCGGGTTTACCCGCCCAGGCATTTTGACCATAAGGACGAGAGGCGTGATCGAGTGCATTCTTGAGTACGCCAGGCATTGATCGATTGTATTCGGGTGTAACGAACAGAAGACCCTGCGCCTCCGCGATTTCGCCCTTCAGCCGCTTGACAGGCTCGGCCGGGTTGTCATCGTCATCCTGGTTGTAAAGCGGCAGGTCGCCGATTTGCGATTGCTTGAAGGAAAATTCCGGCGGGGCCAACTTCATGATCGCATTGGCCAACTTTTGGTTGAACGAGTCGCGGCGAAGGCTGCCGACCACTACGGCGATTTGGTACTTGCTCATGTCAGACTTCCTTATAAAAAAATCCTGGGTGAACGTAAACATTTCGCGTGCGCGCACTGCGCGGCGACCATTTCCGCGAGAGCGCAACCAGACTTGACTACCGGTTGGTGTTGGTCTAATAGTTAAATAGAGGCGCCTTCTTTATTCATATAGTAGCAAAAAGATGAGACTCTATCGGTAAAAAAACGCCGGCCGAGTAGAGGTTCTAATCGTTCAATTTATCGGGAGAATGGAAAATGCTTGGCGACGGAAAATCAGTAGTCCTATCGTTTGACGATGGACCGGCGCCCTTAAGTGCGCTTGAGAGCATCCTCCGAACGCTACGGGAGAATGAGATCAAGGCAGAGTTTTATGTTCTTGGAGACGAGGTGAGGCGATATCCGGGCGCGGCAAGTATGATCGTTGCCCAGGGGCATGATATCCAGAACCATTCCTGGAGCCATGCGAATCTGGCAACGGAAACAGAGCGGAACGTGCGGTGGGAGCTGGAACAAACCCAGGACATTATCCGCGAAACGACTGGCGTAACGCCGACCAAAATCCGACCGCCGTACGGTTCGGGAGGGTTTCGTGGCAACCTCGATCCCGAGTTGGTCGAGGTAGCGGAGGAATTGTCGCTAACCATCGTGACATGGGATATTGATACCGAGGATTGGAAGGCGCCCCAAGGCTTGGGGCCCGAGAAGATAAGCAATATCGAAAGCCAGTTTACGCAACAGCCGCGCAGGGACTTATTCAATGTTCTCATGCACGTACAAGCCGGAACCGCCAGGGACTTGCCTTCCTTTATCTCCCAACTGAGGGAATGGGGATTCGTCATTGCAGAACCGTGATGGATCACGGTAGTCAGCGTGGCGGGTGTTGTTCTGTCATGCCGCACACCTTTGGGTTAATGTTGACGATGCTGTTAAGCCCGGCAACTAGTTTCGCGCAAGAGGACCAGGAATACGATTGCAAGCCGGATATCAAGTATGAGTGCACGGCCGATCAGTGCGAAAAGATTACCGCCGATTTTCAGCACGCGGAGTCGTTCGGGTACAGCACGAAAACCGGCGAGATCTCGGCATGCCTGTGGACGAATTGCTATGGGGACAAAGCGACAGTGTTCAGGGACACAGCCTCCGGTAGCCTTACCGTAGTAGGTAGATTAATCCCAACGGCTCATCCCGGAAATGAGCCGATAATCGTTTCCTTGACGATTGAGGCCAGCGGTAACCGTGATGCCCGCGACTTTACCGCGATATGGGGTTACCGGGGCAATAGGTTGACCTTCGACATGGGCAAGTGTGTATTTGGGAACGCGAGGCAAAGATAGATGGACGGGGCGTAGCGTAGCCGATCAAGACCGGCCATCGAAAGTATCGAAGACTCAAAGTGTAAAGGAGAAACCATCATGCCTTCCGCTACCCATTGACTGCTGGACCCGTCGTAAAGCCCTTGCCGTTGCGCGCCGCACTTGCGGTTTCTCTTCTTGCCGTCGCAGCCCCTGTCATTTCCGGCACGGCGGTGTCATTGACCGGCACAGTCACTTCCACCGGGATTTCCGCATTTGCCGGAACGCTTCACTCTCGGCGATCCCGAGGGCGGACATGCAGTGTATGGGCTCTGGTCGGTGGAGCGCAACGACAAGCCGTGCCATATCGCAACAATGACCGGTTGATTTTTATGGAAGTGTTATCTATGGAGAATATATGAAGCGATTCATGGCAGGCGTAGTTGTCTTGCTCAGCCTGGCGGGTTATGCCTATGCCAATGAAAAACCGATAAGCGAGTATATGCGAGATGGTGGGGCAGCTCAGGAACGAGGAGACTGGGATGAAGCGCGACGCATTTATGCTCTTGCATTCAGTGAGGGCAATCTCGCCCAGGCCGATCCCCGCTTTAAAGCTGTTCTTCACTACGAATATGGCAGGTCTCTTGGCGTGACGTGCTCCTTCGACGAAGCAGAACGCCAACTCAATCTCGCCAACGATCTCGACAAGCATACCGGAGGCGTTTTCTATCTTTCCCTGACCGAATTGGCACGCCTCAATTTGGATCAAGGAAAGTTCGCTGAAGCTGTGACTTATCTCGAGCGCGTCATGGCGGAGTTAGATCCCGTAATCACCGCGAGGAGAGTGCCCATATTTTATGCCAACGTTTTAGAAGATTATGCTATGGCTCTTTCCGGGAGCGGGCGCACAAAGGATGCCGAAGCAGTGGCGAAGCGCGCCGCAGAAATCAGGGGAGCCGTACCGAAAGACCAGTTCGTCTCCGATCGGACACCTTACGGTAAGCACTGCGCCACATCCTGATTGTCAACCGCTCAGATAGGCGACGGTATGATAACAGTAGGGCTCGTACTGACTAGACCGACCAATTTGCACAACCTGACCTGCACAACGTGAGCTTACTCTGACTCGAGTCCTCATCATCGCCAGCTTGATAATGCTCGGCGTGCTGATCGCAGCCACCGGCGGCTGGGGTATATTGGCCTTAATTTTCTCGGGCCCGCATAGCGACACGGCGCGCTTCATTCTGGCCGCAATATTTGGGGCCGCATCACTTATGGCGATAATTGGACTTGACCTTTCGCCGCTGGCGCTCGCGCGCGATTGCCGCATATTTGGCGCTGTTTGCACTGCTGATGATGTGGTGGCGCGGCATCGAGCCGTCCAACGAGCGCGACTGGCAGACCGATGTGGCGGTACTACCCTATGCCGAGATCGAAGGCGATGTCGTCACGGTACACAACATTCGCAATTTCGACTACCGTAGCGAGACGGACTACACCCCCGCCTACTACGACAAGCGCTTCGACTTGCGAAAGTTGGAGGGCGCCGATCTCGTGGCCGTCTACTGGATGGGACCAGCCATCGCACACATCTTCGTCAGTTTCGCCTTCGCCGGAGGTGACCACCTGGCGATTTCCATTGAGACGCGCAAAGAGAAGGGAGAGAGTTATTCCACTCTCAGGGGCTTCTTCCGGCAGTATGAACTCTACTATGTGGTCGCCGACGAACGCGACGTCATACGGCTGCGCACCAACTATCGCAACGACCCGCCTGAAGACGTTTACGTATACCGGGTGCAGGGTCCGCTTGAGAACGTGCGGCGGGTGTTCCTGGAGTATATAAACGAGATTAACGAACTACAGGTCCGTCCCAAATTCTATAACACCCTCACCACAAACTGCACAACGGCCATCTGGCTCCACACCCTCGTCAATCCCGGGCATTTGCCTTTCAGCTGGAAGATCCTCGCAAGTGGCTATGTGCCAGAGTACGCTTATGAAGCAGGGCGGCTTGATACCAGTTTGCCATTCCCCGAGCTTAAGCGACGCGCGCATATAAATGCGCGGGCGAAAGCGGCGGACGGCGCAGCTGATTTTTCGCGCCTCATCCGGGAGGCGCCTGAGATAGCGGTACCGGACCCGGACACCCCTCAAGCCGCGCGTTGAAGAGTCGCCAGCACTTCGAATTAACGCAGTTGCAATCGGAGCAGTGGAGGAAGCAGGCAACAATGGGTACGAGTTGCCCCCTATTTTTTCCGTGCCGTAGCCTCTTTGGTACCGGCGCTCTTGCTCGCCTGTCTGGCGCCAATAGCAAGTGTACGATTTACTCGCAAAAAGCTACCCTAATCAAGGAAACGAACGCGGCCCGTCCTGTGGAGGCTTACAAAGCTCAGCTGCGCATCGCTTTCGCCGAACCAGTGAGATCGCATTGATGGAACTGCCTCTCGTCCAAATCGTCGAATTAGCGCTGAAACTATGCATACTCTCCAGCATATTTGCCCTGGGCCTTAAAGCAGCCTGGGCAGACGCCGCCTCCTTGCTGTACCGGCCGAGGCTGCTTATGCGTTCGCTGTTTGCAATGTACGTGCTGACACCGCTGACCGCCATGCTGCTTGTGCTCGCTTTCCCCGCGCATCAAGCGGTCGAAATTGCAGTGTTGCTAATGGCTATATCTGCCGGCGCTCCCCCGCTGCCGAAGAAGTTTCTCAAGCTCAGCGTCAATCCGCCTTATGTTTACAGTCTGGCCGTTATCGCCTCGCTGCTTGCGATCGTCAGCGTGCCGGTCTCGCTCGCCATCGTCGCCGCGTTCGTCGACAGACCCGCCAGCGTCCCGGCGACCGCGGTTGCCTACACGATCGCGACGGTATTTCTTGCACCGCTGCTCGCCGGCATGGTGGTCCGCCGTTTATGGCCGGCGCTTGCCGAGCGCATCAGCGACCCAATTATCGGCACGGCAAACATCATTCTGCTGGGTCTGATTCTTTTCATTGGAGCGACCAATTTTTCCGCTATTTTTGGAGCGGTAGACCCATCGGGGTTCGCACTCATTGTGGTAATGACGTTTGCCGCGTTGGCGATCGGCCATGTCCTTGGAGGACCCGATTCGAACGATCGCACCGCGCTGGCTGTCGCCTGTGCGAGTCGTTTTCCCGCCCTCGTATTGCTCATCGCCTCGCTGAACTATCCCGCCGCCAAGCCCCTGCCGGTCGTGGCGGCCTACTTATTATTTTCCAACCTGGCGGTGATCCCCTATCTGCGCTGGCGCATGTCCGGGCGGGAGGCATAAGTCGCTGCTCAAGCTAACACGTTATAAATGTGTAAGAGACGAATTATTGGTCTTTCACACAGATCTCTGCTGTACCTCTGCTACTATAAGATTCCTTTTTAACGTTTTTTTTGGCGGGGGGCCAGTGATGTCGGATGAGCTTTCGATATATCAGAGCTTCAGAAAGGCGCGGCGCGCGCACGTTAAGCGGTTCGGGAAAAAACTTATTAGGGGTTTGAATGGGTTATTCGCGCGCCAGTCGCTCGTTCCCGATGTGCCGATTCACGATAATAGAAGCTATCCGTTTTTAGAGAGGTTTGTTGATAACTGGCCAACCATTCAAAGCGAAGTGATGGAGATTCTCAAACATCGAGAAGCTATTCCGCTCTTCCAGCAAGTCTCGTCCGATCAGTCGCGTATCGCCAGAGGCAACAGCTGGCGAACCTTCATTCTCTTCGGGTTCCGCCAAAAGGTCGCGCGGAACTGCAAGTACGCACCGGTAACCACTGCGTTGCTTGAAACCGTGCCTAATTTACAGACGGCCTGGTTTTCTATCCTCGCACCGGGTTATCACATTCCAGCTCATCGCGGCGTAACCAAGGGCATTTTACGCGCGCACCTGGGCCTCATTATTCCGAAAGAAGCCGCTAAATGTCGCATGCGAGTTAGCGATCTTATTCAGAGCTGGTGGCCCGGAGAGCTTTTCGTCTTTGACGATACCTATGAACATGAAATCTGGAACGACACCGACGAAGAGCGTGTCATCCTGCTATTTGACTTCGACCGACCCATGCGTTACTGGGGCCGCGCCGTAAACAGCGGCTTTCTTCAACTTCTCAAACTCACCGCTTATTATCAGGAGCCAAAAAGGAATTTGAAGATTTTCGAAGACCGGTTCGAGTCTGCTGTCCGCCGGGCCGAAAAAAATAATGAAAAATAATCAGGAGGATGTGGGCAGGCCTTACCTGCAAACAACTGCTAATTCATCCTCTTCAATTTTCCGAGCTAAATATGAGTGCCTTGATCGTGCCAACGGCTTATGTCTGGATAACGCCAGCATTTGTGTCAGGTGCACGAGTCGATCACACGTGGGTTAGTACTTATGATAATCAAACTTCACCGCTACCCCACGTCGAATCCATCGCCACACTCGAGGAGGGTGTCCTCGGTAACCTTCAATATGGCGCAACGTTATTTCTCAAAATACCTTTCGGTTACATTTAATTCGGCGCAATTCGCCTGGCAAAGTTAAACAGTTTTCTTCAGCAATTTTCAATTGGGCTGCTATGCTGAGGTTGTAAGGCCTGTAGATAAAGGATGACGCTCGCTCTGTTAGTTGTCCTTAAGAAAAAAAGCTCCGCGTAACGTGGACTTGCTAACCGTAACCGATGATGGAGGTAAAAATGATAAACAAATATTTGTGGGACACGACGCGGGCCGCTCTTTTGCTCCTGGCCGCCATGTTGGCACTACCAGCATTGAGCGCTGAGGAGACATCCCCAACTACCAGTGATATGGAAATATTGCGGGACAAGATTTACGCGGATAAGAAGCTTCTTGTTGCGGAAAACATGGAGCTGACCGAGGAAGAGGGAAAGAAATTCTGGCCGGTCTACAACGCCTACCAGGAGGATCTGCACAAGATCAACGAGCGCATGGCCAAGATCATCAACGAGTATGCGCTGGCGTACAACAAGGGCGCGATATTGGACAAAACGGCAAAGCAGCTCATCGATCAGGCGATCGAAGTGGAGCTGGACGAAGCCAAGTTGAAGAAGTCTTACGTGCCCAAGCTCAGCAAGGTTCTTTCTGGAGTAAAGGTGGCACGCTACCTTCAAATCGAGAACAAGATTCGAGCCATCGTGCGCTACGAACTCGCTTCTGCAATTCCGTTGGCGTATTGAGATCAGCTAATCGGGCTATCAAGGCAGATAACGGAATTTTTTAAATAGACGAGGAGGCAAGAAAATGATTTCGAAGTAGATAATTAGGGCTTATCGCACGCACACCCGCAACGTCGAGGAGAGTGAGCCAGGAAAAAGGTCACGGTCATTAATCCGCCTAAACAGGATTGCGGTGACTGTATTAACAACCGGAACAATAAATATGATGAACTTGATGAACCTTGCCTATTATTTAACCAGGAAAATTATCTGGTTAAGCTCTCTCATGGCTGTCATTGCATTGTCCGGTTGCGTCAGCATAAGTAAGGGCGTGACGCTGGCACTCCTCGAAAAATCCGAAGAGCCGGATACCCGGAAATGCGAAGGGTGGGGCAAACCTTTTGAAGGTATTGAACCTAGACTGGCTAAAGAACGTGGGAAAACAAAAATCCTGATGGTGCATGGCGTAGCCGATCATATCCCGGGGTATACGACTCAATTCCAGGGAAAATTGGCCAAGGAGTTGGGCCTCAACGCCCGTTCGGCCAAGTCAAAAAATATCAAGCTGGAGAGCGTTTTGTTTCCCGGCACTGGGGCTTGGCAATTTGCGCGTGTCGCGCCTTGTAAATCCGGACAATGGCAAGGAAGTGCTATTTTATGAGCTCACCTGGTCCGAAATTACCCGGACAGAAAAAGAGCTTCTTGCTTACGATACTTCGGGAGAATACGATTATCGTAGGGCCGCATTAAACAGCATCATGAAGAAATTCAGCAATGACGCTATTGCAGATCCAATTATTTATAGCGGAAACAAAAGAGAACCTATACAGGCGGCATTTTCGCAATCATTCTGCTGGATGCTGAAAGACGATTGGAACGATCTTCCTGAAGGGGGCAGACAGTTTTGTTCCGGCTTAAGCGATGCTGCCGTCGAGCGTATGATCCACGACGATTATATTTTTGTTTCCCATAGCCTGGGTAGTCGCATCACTATTGATGGCCTGCAGCGTATCGCGGGAATACTGCCACGTCGGGACGAATACCTTCAGGAAAAAAAAGCAACCGCCGACACAGCGAAAGTATCCGCAAAAGTAATTGAGGCATTTCGGGTCAAACACATACCTATTTTCATGCTATCCAATCAACTCCCGTTGCTGCAACTCGGAAGAGAGTTACCCGAAGTAACGGGACAGTATGCGGATTATTGTAAACCTGAAGGGCGTTATTACAGCCAGCGCATGGTCAGCGAAACGTCCATAATCGCCTTCAGCGATCCCAATGACCTGTTAAGTTATGGGATACCTCCCGGGTATCAGGAAAAATATATAGACTCCAGGTTATGCCCGGACATCACTAACATCAGTATCAATGTGTCTCCAGTTATCCAGGTCTTCGGTATGAGCGGTGTCCGTCCGGGTCCAGCGCATATGGGTTACGACCAGGATGACCGCGTGATTGCGCTGATTACTCACGGGATCGGAACCCCCAATACATCACCGCTTGTCAAGGAAAGGTGTGAATACACACCTACGATTGAGTAAATTGGCCATTCCGGGGGCGGACGTAAATGAGCACTTTGCGTTAACCCAGAGGCGGTCGTGGGTGATAGAGCGCATGGCTGTTTCCATCGTGATGTAGATCAGGTTATAGAGGAAACCGCTGCAAGTCATGAAACCGGTGTACATCCGTTCTTGGCGGCTAGATAGCTGAATCGAAACAAACAGGCGTTTGGCGGATTGGGCGACAATAACAATAGAGAACCAATTATGAACAAGCGGACCCATCTTGCCCGGAACAGCTATCGAACGCGCGCCAAATCTCCCTGGTTCTTTCTTGTCTTGCTGCTGTTGTCATCCGCTACGACGTTCGCGGCCCCGGCGCCCACTGTCAAGGACATCATTGCCTCGCTGGGGCTCAAGCAGGACCAGGTGGCCAAGCTCGACCGGGGCGAAATTGTTGCACTGGAAATCGGTGAAGCAACAAAAAAAGAACTAGCGATGGGTCTGGGCATTTACCTGCCATCGCCGCCGGCGAAACTCGTGGCTTACTTCAAGAGCGGCACATTGGCGTCGATCGACCCGGATACCATAGCGCAGGGCGATGTGCAGCCAGAATCAGACGCAGATGCCTTCAAAAGGTTTGATTTTAAATTCAAGCAGAGCGATGAAGCCAAAGGTTTATTGAATGCCGCGGCGAATGACCGGTTTAATTTATCCACTGATGAAATCCAGAGCTTTGCACTCCTTAAAAAAAAGCTCGCCGCGGCTGATAACACCGCCTTGGTTGCGGGCGTGACGCAACATTATCGGGAGATTTTATTGCAGCGCTGGCAAAGCTTACCGCAAAGACGGCTTGTCAGGAATTGCACCCTACGCGCGACATGGGCCAGAGGCTAGTCCTGCAAAGGAATTACGCACTGCAACCGTTAGCAGCAATTTATTGGCACGCTACTATCCCGATCTGTATCAGGCTTGGCTGAATTATCCCGCTCGCATTGCCGTCCGGCGCCGAGGAGCAATTTTATTGGCTCAACCGGAAAGTGGAAGACCGGCCCACTGCTATTCTCGGCCATCGCGTCCTGCAAACCTCCGATGCTGGTTCGGTGATTCTCGCAAGACAATTCTTTGTCGGGCACTCCTACAACTCCAGCCAGTTGATAGTCGGTTGCCTGCCGTACCGTGATGGCTCCGTCATATTTTATGCGCATCGAACTTCCACTGATCAGGTCGCCGGAATGGGCAGCAGCTTGAAGCATAGCATTGGCCGCGAGCAGATGAAGGAGCAGATGGTCAAGAATCTGGAGCGGCTGCGTTCCGCGAGCCAATCCTTCTAAGGCGGATCAGTGACAAGAGAGATAGAAATCAATCGTATGGCCTTTTTTATCAAGTGCCCGGTAGAGATATGTCCACTCCCCTTTTACTTTTACGTAGGTTTCATCCACCGCCAACTGTAGCCCATGGAAGGTTTCCAATGCCACCGGCGCTTTTCCATTTCGGGCGCGTAATGCTGAACCCAACGGTAGAGCGTCGTGTGATCCACATTAAGACCACGTTCCAGCATCATTTCCGCCAGATCACGATAGCTGATCCCGTATTTCAATACCACCGGACAACCCAGAATCATCTCCCCACGAAAATGACGCCATTTGAAATCGACATTGAGGCTACCCTGAAAAACACAATGGTGCACCTCGCTTCTTATTTTTTGCAACAGAGCCAAAAAACGAAAGCATCACTTCTTTAATAATGAGCTTGGCTGGACTGATGACTGGCTTGACTGGACGGAGGTAGCCTGCACGCGCACCGAACCAGCCCCCTTTATCTTTTTTGACGAGCTTGGGCCACACGCCTAGCAACCCGCCAACATCTTCTATGAAAGATTTCTATGGTCTGCCTCTGGTTCATATTGAGGTGGCGACGAGTCGCATCCGATAAGTATTGCCATATTTCGCCTCCTGCTCAAATGCCATACCTTAACCCAGCATTGCCATTTACGATCATCGCAATATTTAGCTTACATCGCCCTAGCGGTGGATCTGTAAATAAAGCGTACGCCTGGATCCGGTCTGACACGCGGCGATGGTTTGAGTTGAGAAGATTATCAGCGACGGTGCTGCGCACGAAACTAATCGGATGGGATTGAGCAAACGGAGGAAATAGGACTGGAGGTGAGGATAAATCTGAAAGCAGTTTGTCATCGCAATCTATCGGCATTGCAGCTTTCGAGCCTCGTAACGATGTGCCGTAATTTCGAAGAGGGGGCCGATAATCTATCTTTCGCCAATAAAAACCCTGTTATGAAGCTTGTAGGCAGCCCGTGCGCTCAAAGCGTTTGTGCAGAGGCACTGGGGGCAGGAATTCCCGACAGTGGCGGCAATGTGGCGACGTCAATGGGAATG
The DNA here is from genome assembly GCA_963831395.1 of uncultured beta proteobacterium. Taxonomy (GTDB): domain Bacteria; phylum Pseudomonadota; class Gammaproteobacteria; order Burkholderiales; family Nitrosomonadaceae; genus Nitrosospira. The sequence goes on along the minus strand of CAWHQD010000029.1, from coordinate 152,826 downwards.
GACTTGGCGACATCGGCAAACAGTGGATAATCCAGTTGCTGCAGTTGTTCCTTGATCTTCGGAAGTTCGGCGAGCGCCGCCCGTTCCCCAATCCTGGCTATTTCCACAGCTTCCGTGAATTGGGTCAGATCGCATTGGGTCACATCCGGTTCAATGATGGCGTCCGCTGGCTGCACGCCGAAAGAATTGACTCCCATACTCTGAGCCAGAAGGCTTCGCATAATGGTCTGCACCGTCGAAACTCGACCCATCGCCGATTTTGTAGGAAACTCCTGCTCAATCTTGGCCGTTACACTAACCGCTATGACATAGTTGCAGCCACGATCTACAAGTACGTCGGCTGGAATATTCTTGACAACCCCCCCATCAACCAGCGCCTGGCCGCCGCGAAAGATCGGCAGCGACAGCCCGGGTAAATTGATGCTCTCCAGGATCGCAATTACTGCATCGCCATGGTCGCGAACAACTGCTTCACCGCTGACCAGGTCAAGCGTTACGGCGTAGCAGGGTATGGGCAGCTGTTCCAGCCTGCAATCCGACAAATACTTTCTCAGCATTACATCAATTTTATGGGTACGATACAGGTACACCAGATACCAGTTGCGGCCGTCTGGAAGATAGCGAAAGAGAAGGGGCGGTTTCAGGTCTACGGCGACTATCTCGGCCCACCGTTTCGCTGCCAACCCGGAAGCATAAGGAACGCCGGTCATCGCCCCCGCGCTCGTCCCGGCAATCATATCGACGACAATCCCATTCTGCTCCAGAACATGCAGAACTCCCAGATGGGCCATTCCGCGCGCGGCGCCCCCACCCAAAGCCAGCCCAATCTTGATGCCGCGCAGGTAATGAATGACCCTTTCCAGGCTGGTTTTACCCAGTGGCGACTGTGTTTCCGAGAAGGTGACCTTGAAATCGCGTGATACCAACTCGTTCAGCTCGGGAGCAAAAGGCGACATCCGGCATCCGTCCGCAAGCAGCCAGACTAGATTGATTTTTTCACGGCAACTGGAAGCATGCGCGCAATTAGCCTTTAGGCGCTCCACAGCCGACTTCTCATCTCCTGCATGGAGACACCACATCACTGAATCACTAAGTTCGATCAGTTGAGAAGCACGCTCGGGGTCGAGGGCAGCGTCAACATCGATAAATAAGCGTCCCATATCTTGCCGACGGCCGATTTGTTCGCGGATTTCCGATATGAACAGTTCACAATTCCCTTTGGAGAGTACCCTGTAACCTGCATTGTCCCCACGTTCCTCCTCGTTTTGATCACTCAGCACCCGCGGCTGTTCCCCAAGTTCGGCTAATCGGCGTGTGAGGCGCTGAGTCAACAGGCGTGTTGCGGGCGAGCTGTGGAAGATAGCCACGACCCATGGTTGTGGCCTCGATTTCTCCTCAATAAAATTTTTGCGAAAATTTCTAACGGCAGCCTGCAGGATATTGATTCTGAACTTTGGGTACTTGGGCGTGAGGCTCAGTGCCTTCTTGTACTCCAATTTCAGTAGCGTGCAATCCGTTACAGCAAAGAGACCTTCGGGAATGGAAACCTCGCCAGCCATAATAGCCCCGATTTGATCATCCCGCGAAAATACCCACAACACTCTCTCATTCCCTTGAAGATCGCGGCGTGTTCCTTTCAAGGTCCCCTGAATAACGAAATAGATGTCTGTCAGCGGTGTATTTGGCTGATGCAAACATTCGTTCGGCTTGCACTGCACCAGTTCCATATGCTCGGCAATCTCCACAAGTGCATCGTCTTCCAGCCCTTGGAAACAACCATGCCTCCTCATCAAATCCAATACTTCTGATCGCATTTCAGCTCTCCTAGGGTAATGTGATAAAGACTACCGGCGCAGCTGCTATCCTTCGGAACCACCACATCTTGAACACGCCCATACAAGAATATAAGCATCCGGCAGGTTACGAGCACGCAAGCAAAAACAAGCCCTCAATATTACATGGTAAGAAATGCCATTGAAAATTCCCGGATCTCGCGCGCCATCATTCAACCCTTACACTTTAATTATGGACGTAAAAAAAATTTAGTTTAGGGTTCTAAGCCCAAACCAGATTTTATCGCGCCATCACCTTCAGCCCGTCCTCGCGCAATGAACCATCTGGCCCTATGTGCCGATAAAGTGTCTGGCGGGTAACGCCTAATTCCTTGCAGAGTTCGTTAACAACCGTCTCCCGTTGACCCATGGCCGCCATGGCCAAGCGTAATTTGGCGGAAGTCATTTTGTACTGGCCACCCCCATTGCGCCCGCGTGCACGGGCCGACGCTAGTCCTACCCTGGTGCGTTCAGAAACCAGCTCCCGCTCAAATTCGGCCAAGGCAGCAAAGATGCCGAACACCAGTTTGCCTTCTGGCGTCGTCGTGTTGATCGACGCTCCATGTCCGGTCAGTACCTGGAAGCTGACGCCTCTAGCCGTCAGGTCATGCACCGTATTGATGAGGTGACGCAAGTTACGGCCGAGGCGGTCGAGTTTCCACACCAGGAGCGTATCTCCCTCCCGTAGCGCCTTCAGACAGGCGGTTAGGCCAGGCCGTGCGTCCAGGCTCCCCGATGCCATGTCTTCATAAATGTGCGCGGTATTGATCCCAGCAGCCAGCAACGCATCACGTTGCAGATCCAGAACCTGGGATCCATCTGCCTTGGAAACGCGCATGTAGCCAATCAACATCGTGTCACCTGAACGTTCGTTTGCGTGACAGTCGACAACCGTACTTTGTCCGCGTGGAAATCTGTCACTTTGCCAGTCATATGTTCAGTGTATCATGAACCAGGTGAAGTATCTGCCGCAGAGTTACCTTGAAACGCTGTGCAATGAATTAGGCGATGGCGGTTCGGAAACCTTCGATGCTGAGTTGCGCAAGATCATCTACTCTCACGTGCCCGTTGAGGACCAGCTTGGCCAGCCATCGATGGATGCACTGCTGAATTTCAAGGTGGCCGAGATCAATAAGGCCATGGATGCGTTGCGCGCTCGAATCTCGGCGGTCAATACCAAGATCGTTGGCGCTGAGACCCGGCTCTTCCCAGAGTTCAAGAAGAGTCTGGACGAACGGCTTGTGGCAAAGCGAACGGAACTCGCATCCCTCGAGGAGTCCAAGCCAAGGGAGGTCGAGGATCCGAACGCCTCGCCTGAGGTCTTGGAGGAGTCCAAGCAGGCTGTCACCGAGATTGATGGTCTTGAGCAGCAGCTCCGGTTGGTTGGCGAGGAGGAGGTTGGGCTGCGAGAGGCCAAGTCTATAGCGGCAAAGAAGCAAGCAGTCGCAGGCCGCATTGCCCAGGCTTTGATCAATCAGAAGAAGCAAACTCCAGCATTACCGGAACACAGGCGCGAGGACTGGGAGAAACTGCAAGCTGCGCCTCCCGATTTCTCCTCTCTCTATATATACACACCAATGTCATATACAGGCAATATTCACGCCGAGCCGGCTCGTGCGCGCACTCAGGCACTCCTGCCACAAACTGTTCCATTGAGGCTTGCACCCTGGCATTCTCAGTCGGTACGTTGGCATTGTTTTAGCAGATGCTCGATTAGGATTTAATAGCTTACCTTGAAGGTTGGGCTATCCTCCGGCCGCGTCTTGCGATGGTCATAAATCCGGGTGGTGGAAATATTCGCATGCCCCAGCCACTCCTGCACCTTGGCGATATCAGCCTGATGATCTAGCGCATTGGTTGCCGCGGTCGCGCGCAAGGCATGCGCCCCAATCTCAAATCCCAGCATTCTTGAATACGCTCTCACGATCTTATAGACAGCATCGGGCGTAATGGCTTGACTTAAGCTTCCAGTCCTGTTGTTGCGGATAGGACGAAACAGGGCAGCTGTATTATCGCTGCCATGCCCCGCCTGCTCCAGATAGTCGGCGATGAGGCCGCCTGCTGCAGGGTGCAGCGGAATATAGCGCCTGCGGCATCATTTGCCGATGGGAACACTGTCTTCCAGTCGTTCTTCATGCTCACGACGACCCAGCCCTTCGCTACTGCCTCGTCCCAACCCTTGTCGAACTTCTGGAGCTTGTCTGTCCGGTCGTACGCAAACTCCCGTTCCGGGTCGTCGTGGTGAACGAAGAGGGCGAGTCGTGCGCCGTTACCAGCCATGACCCACTGCAGCATCTGGAGGTCGCCGTCAGAGTTGCCGAAGGCGGCGATAGGTCGACGGCCGATCCGGTTCTGGATTTGGATGGGCTTGCTTTCCTTGTCGTCGATGAAATCAACCTCGGGCAGCTTGATCAGAACAGGTTTGCCATCGCGTGATTCCAACGTCAATTTGCCTACGCTGCCAATCACCTGCTCCGGCGGGATTCCATAGACCCGCTCCGTCCACTCACGCATGAATTCGACCCCGCCGCCAGAGACGATGAAAGTTTTGAAACCATTGCTGCGCAGATAGATGAGCAGCTCGACCATCGGCTGATAGACCATCTCGGTGTACAGCCGTCCGGTCTCGGGATGCTTCGCGCTCGTGATCCATTCCTGTACGGCCAGAACGAACTCGTCGGTCGTCATCCCGGCGTGCGTTACGGTTATGATTTCAAGCACGCCTTTGCCACCGGACGCCATGACCCCTGCCATATCGCCTTTCAATGCAGAGGCGAAAGGCTGTTTCGTCACCCATTCGGGATGCTGCGTTGCCATGGCCTTCGCGCGATCCATAGCGAAAAGGACCTGAAACGGCAGCGGCTTCTCCGTCCAGAGCGTCCCATCATTGTCGAATGTCGCGATACGCTCTGGCACGGGGACAAAGTCGGCTGAACCCTCCGTCGTCACTCTTGCAACGAAATCGCGTATCGCAGTTTTTGTAGCTCCTTCATTCCATGAAGGTAGGGGATCAATACCACCCGCGCGGCTCGCTTGGCTTGTCTCCGGCGTGGAGACCTGCGTCGTCGCGCCTCTCTGAGGACCGTTGGTGCAGGCCGTGAAGACTACAGCAAGCAAAAGCCAAGGAATCGAACGCCACATATTTAACCTCCCATGCCGCTCAGTCCTTCCCCGCCCGAGTGTCGGTGATATTGTAAGCCTTGGGCCTTGAGCAGCTCGGCCATGCTCACGTCTTCCTTCTCGCAGGCCTTCCTCTTGGACGTGCCCGGCAAGCCCATCATGCCGCGGTTATACGCGCTGACGTTCCAGTAGCCGATGTCGTCTCCCCAGATCACGAGGATGTTGGGTTTCTTGTCGGCTGCCAACGTGGGGACAGCCATGAACGCGACTGCGATGAACACGGCGGGCCGGATTGTACTTGCAAGTCTATCCATTGCTCCTCCTTTACAATCGATTGAAACATCAGCGCTGGCCCAATTATTATTTGCGGATATATGAATGGAAATTCGTTACTCACGTGGAGTCCCCCTTTTGCAATGCGGTGCGTGTTACGCCCGGTTCACCTATCTCGGCGCGTCGGGCGAACCAGTTGGGCTGCCAGCAACGACGCGATTGTTTGCATGGGAATTCCGATAGCGACCATAATGATCGCGCGCTGATCAACATCTGGAATGGCAAACAGCGGTACGAGCGCTGCCCCGAGATTGCGCGTGGATATTCCAAGAGTCAGGACGCTCTTTTGATCTTGGGGCAGGCCGAAGCTGAGTGCATATGTCGCCGTGGTCGCCACCAGGAAAAACAGAATCTGTGTCGCGAACGCATAACTTCCGGCAGCGTTGATGAAATCCTTGCCGAAAATAGCTGCGCACAACACAAGCATGACAATCATGTCGATACCCGTCGTTTTCTTGACGATTGGCTGGAGTCTGGCGGCCACATTCGCTGAGATGCGCTGTATCGCCAACCCGATCGCCAAGGGCACGATCAAGAAGAACAATAGCGGCTTGGCGATGGTCCAGGCATCGGCCGTCAACCCCTCGATCATCACCGGCACCGCAAGGGGCATGTAAACGACGGTGACCAATGAGGCCAGCAGCATGAAGGCCGCCGCGTAAGCCATGTCGCCGTGTGCCTTGTCCACCATCATCGGCAGAAACGGGGCGCACGGTGTCATCCCCAGCAAGATCATACCAATTGCATACGACGGGTCCAGCGGAATGACCTTCGTCAGCAGGTACGCCAGGGCCGGGCATAGGACAAAACCGCACAGCATGCTCAGTACCACGAAGCGCACGTTTCGCAGCGCCCCAAGGGCTTCCCGGAGATTGAGCCTGAGACCCATGTCCAGGAGGCTGCCGACCATGAAGATCACGATCGAGAGTTTTAACAGGATTGGAAGTATTTCAACCAAGAGTCCCATCCGCGCTGAGGTTCGTACAGGCTGCGTTCGGTAGCTGCACTGCCACACCTTTGATCATTTGTTTGGATAGGTGCGAGTGATTTTCGAGCCCTGCAGCCCTGCGCCTGCCATCAATTTCTTCTGACCGAAAATAAATGCATAGACATCGTCTTTGGCCGTTGTCGTAGTCATCGCCCTGGCGGTCCCCTCATCCATTTTTGTTTAACATCGTTTCTACCCTTCCTTTCATGTCCCTTAAATAGATGCGCCATTGGCTTGATTGAAATACGCGAATATTCATGAAATAAGCATAGGACAGGCATAGGGAGCTTGCCAGTGAACGTGCTGATTTATTTTGCATGAAATGGCTATTAATGAGAGAAGTGTTCCTGGCCTCTTTTTTACGCTACTGTCAGCGTCAGGACGTCAGCCGCTACGCGCCACGTCCTGGAGATATAAGTACTTCGATGGTCTAGAATAGGATCAGGCGAGCAATCTCTACCGGCTAACCATTACGTGTGGCCGGGCGCAGATAAAGAAAAATGATCAAGAGCAGGGGCGGGCGCGGAGTTTTGCAGCCAATCTTTCCAGGCATTCTCTAAAGGGGGGTGAAGATCATGACGAGTCCAATGCTAACGCGAAGGCAATGGCTGGTCGCCATGGGGGCTTTCGGCGCGGGAAAGGCCCTGGACGTCCTGGCCGCAGAGCCCTTGTCCAGATCAGTCGATAGGGAGCCTAATCCGCCTGACGCCGGAGAGGCATTAAGGCGATTGAAGAACGGAAACCAGCGTTTCATGGACGAGAAATCGCGCCATACGCACGAGACGGCTTCCTGGCGCAATCTGCTAGTCCAAACCCAAAAACCTTTTGCTACCGTTCTTGGTTGTAGCGATTCGCGCGTCCCGCCTGAACTGATCTTCGACGCAGGATTTGGAGATCTTTTCACGATCCGGGTGGCCGGCAACATCATCGCCGAAGACGTGATAGGGACCTTGCAATACGGCGTAGCTCATCTGCATACTCCGCTGGTGGTCGTGCTGGGTCATGAAGGTTGCGGGGCGGTCGGCGCTGCGGTGGAGGAGATGCTACACAAGACGAAGGAACTGGAACATATCGAGGCGGTGATCCAGTTGATCAAGCCCGGACTCAGGGAACTCGATTTGAGTTTGGAACCAGCCGTCCTGCTGAGAGCCGCTGTCGAGGCGAATGTCCGCTGGTCCATGCGGCAACTGTCAACAAGTCCGGAAGGGGCACGGGCGCTCCGTGAAAAACGTGTAAGCCTGGTAGGGGGCGTATACGAGTTGGCGACAGGGCGCGTTCGCTTCCTTGAGTAGATGAGTTAAAGTGGCTTGGCCCCGCTATTAGCTTCATGATCTCGTAGTGTCCAACCTTAAAAAAGGAGCGGACCGTGAAGAAGCTATTCGGCGAAGAACAGATCATTATTTTTTGAAGAAAGCGAAAACCAGAATGCTACCCCGCTATCTAGCTAGTTCCGAGGGCAGGTCAGGGGTGGTTGCGCACTGGATGCGTAAGCTTCCCCCTTTGAGAGATAAGCAGAAAATAGAACTTTCCGGAAGGATTTTGCCTCGAGGTTAAATCGAACAGGAGGTCAACATGACCACCCCGGATACGAAATCCACCAACATGCTTGCGCAAGACCGGACGGACCTCGCAGTAAGCCGCACCATGATGGCGGCTGACCGTTCGTTGATGGCATGGATCCGGACAGCGCTTTCCATGATCAGTTTTGGCTTCACGATTTACAAAATTCTTCAAGGTTTTCAGGAGAGCGGGTCAAAGTTGACCGGCGAACAGACTCCGCGGAATATCGGCCTGTTTCTGATCGGGCTCGGCACCGTTTCAATGGTAATGGGTACGATTGCATATTGGCAAACGTTCAAGGAATTGCGTCTGGTTCAGCATTTCCCGGTATGGCGCCCTTCGTTTGTTATCGCCCTGGTCATGTGTGGTTCGGGTTTGTTTTTGTTCTTGGGTATTGTCGTCAAGGTGCTATGAACGTGAGCCCTGGAATCGAGCAGGTTCATTGAAGCGGGTGTTGCGGCGTTGCTGTTCGTCGCCACGTTCCTCGCAGGCAATCGTGTGCACCCCTCCCCCTACCCACCCCTTGCCGAATCCGTCTCCGTGCCTCTCCGGTATGAAGGCATGGCCGTCTATTTTATTGCGTTGACAGGCTTTCTGGCATTTTACGGGCGTCGGGGGCCATCATCATGAACAGTGCTCTTATGGAACTGGCGGCAGAAAAAAACGTAAATTCTCCCATTCATGACCAGTGGAATCATCTATGCTTAGGTTCTGTTGCCGCTAGGTTGACAAAACCACGCGGTAACGGGAAAAGGCGGTGGAGGGTTACTGATTAAGAAACAAGCCTTGCAATAGGCTTCTTTGGCCTAAAACTTCGAGCTATGCAAATGGACGACATTTGGATGCGCATTGTGGAAGACATGGGCGATCGGGTGAGCGGCCCGTTGAAGCTCAGATTCGTTCTGCAACCGGTCATGGCTTCGATCTTCGCGATCATTTCGGGATTGAATGATGCGAGGACTGGCAAACCGCCCTATTTCTGGGCCCTCATTACTAATCCGGCGCACCGGGCGGATATGATCCGCGACGGATGGAAGAGCGTGGGCAAGGTTTTCGTATTAGCGCTGACTCTCGATGTCGTGTACCAGATCGTGGTGTTGCGCTTCGTATATCCGGGAGAAGCGCTCATCGCGGCATTCGTTCTCGCAATCGTGCCATACCTGATCCTGCGCGGGCTGGTCAATCGTCTTACTCCCAGGAAATGACCGGCTCGCACACATCGGTTTCGCTGTTTATCTTTTTTCCGCTGGCAATCAGGCGGGCAGTAGTCGAACCTTGCGCACACCGCGCAACCGCCGCGCAGCAATGCCGTATGCCGTCATCGCCGGATCGCTATGGTTACGGGACTTTGCATCGCTCTTGCGACGCTGCTGGTATACAGCCTCCTTGGCAGGTCGCGTCAGGTTACGTCACCTCAACTCCTACCTTGGGGCCGGCAAGTGTTCTTCAACCTGCACCACGCCGTAGAGGCCTGTCTTCAAAAGTTGGATACGAAGCATTTATTTGATCTTCTGCTATACTGAATTTCAATGGATGCTTGATCGACGGCGGGTGCCTGCTCTTCCAGTCGCTCTTAAGAAAAAATCCAATGTTTCGCGTAAAACTCAACCTTTTAATCGTAACACTTATGATGGAGGCAAAAATGATAAAAAATTATCCGTGGGACATGCTGCGCGCCGCTCTTTTGATCCTGGCTGCAACACTGGCGCAGCCTGCGTTGAGCGCTGAAGAGACCTCTCCAAGTCCCAGTGAGATGAAAATATTGCGCGACAAGATTTACGCGGACAAGAAGCTTATTGTTTCGAACAACCTGAACCTGACTGAGGCGGAGGCAAAGGCATTCTGGCCGATCTACGGGACCTATCAGGACGATCTGCACAAGATCAACGATCGCATGGCCAAGCTGATCAATGAATACGCCACGGTCTACAACAAGGGGGCGGTATCGGACAAATCGGCACAGCAGCTTATTGATGACGCGATTGAAATCGAAATGGACGAAGCCAAATTGAAGAAGTCATATTTACCCAAGCTCGGCAAGGTTCTTCCCGGGGTAAAGGTGGCGCGTTACCTCCAGATCGAGAACAAGATCAGAGCCATCATCCGCTACGACCTCGCTTCTGCAATTCCGTTGGCGTATTGAGCGACGGATGAACGGCGGAATCGGGATATCAGGTAGTAATGGTAATCGGATTTTTTTCGAAATATACGAGATACGAGGAGGCGGGAAAATGATTCCGAGATCGATAATGTCAGTAGCGGTGCTGGCAGCGCTCGGCAGCGCCCCGGCAGTTGCGCAGCAGGTTGTTTATCCCGCAAAGGGCCAGTCGGCAGCGCAACAGCAGAAGGATGAAACCTATTGTTACGCGTGGGCCAAGGGGCAGACGGGCTATGATCCGGCGCAAGCAACCCAGTAGCGACGGCGCCCCCCCACCGCAACATGAAGGCGAGCGGGCAAGAGGCGCCGCGCGCGGAGCAGCTGCCGGAGCGATAATTGGCGCGATTGCAGGTGACGCCGGCAAGAGGCGCTGCGATTGGACCAGTTTTGTTTTCAAATAAGGACGATATATGAAAACGTGTAAATTCGGATTGTGCGCATGCGCAATATCCTGGCTGATCTTGGGGGTAAATCATGTGTGGGCGGATGATGGCGCTGCATCGGCTCCCACGTCTCCCACGTCGCCCCCAGATACGGGAGCCAAACATCTCCGCCCTCAACGCGTGCCTCAACAAGAAACGGAAGTCAAACGTCTCTTCCCCGAAACCTTGCCGATTTCTCTACGAGGCTGGGTGAGCGGAGGTTATACGTTCAACGGTTCAACCCCTGGTTCCCACTTTAATGGCCCCTATAACGAGGTCGATCGTGATAGGCCGGTACTGAACCAGCTCTACTTCATCGCAGAAAAAAAATTGGGCGATAAGGATGGCATCAATCTGGGTGGCAGATTCGACGTCCTGTTCGGTAACGATTTCTTTCTCGCACAAAGCAATGGACTTGAACGCACGCAGTCAGCCAACCCGAAATGGAACGAGCAGCTACATGGTTTCGCGCTTCCGCAAATGTATGCCGAAATCGGCAACAAGAAATTTTCAATCAAGGCAGGGCACTTCTACACCATAATCGGTTACGAGGGTGTACCTGCTCCGTCCAATTTCTTTTATTCGAAGTCTTATTCGTATCAATTTGCTGGTCCATTTACGCACTGGGGAGGGCTTGCTACCGCTAATATTACCCCGCAACTCACTTTTCAAGCAGGAGTCGTGAACGGCTGGGACGCATTGGACCGGCAGCGGGACAAGCCAACATTAATTTCCGGAGTGAAGTATGCGACACCTAACAAGTTCTTCACGGGTTCGCTGTCTGTTATTACGGGAGAAGAGCCCACGACGATTCCAGGAGTATTTGGTAACCGGACAAGATATAGCGCACTCATTACGCTACGTCCTATGGAGAAGCTTGAGTACACCTTCCACCAGCACTTTTCGTCCCAGGCAAACGGGAACCCGAATGGAGGTTCTGCCACATGGTACGGCGTGGATCAGTACCTCTTTTATGCTCTACACAAAACTACAAAAGCTGGCTTACGGTTTGAGTGGTTTCGCGATCAAGCCGGTACACGAGTAAGCGGCAGCCCGTTCAGGGGAAATCCCAACATCGGCCAATTTGCAGGCGACTTCTTTTCTGTGACGGGTGGCGTGAACTACACTCCGCACCCGAATATCACCTTTCGGCCCGAAGTGCGCTATGACTGGTCTTCGGGGGAAGGCAGGCCCTATAATGACGGCAAGAGCAATAGCCAAGTCCTGGTCGGCATCAACGCATACGTGCAGTTCTAGCTTGTCGCGGTATTCCAAATTGAGAGTTAGCATTGGAGTGCGCGCCGGTGAAGGCGGCGTACGGCGCCAGCTCGGAAGGTGGCCCGACCGGCTCGGTCAACGAGATTAAGTTCTTCAATAACGTACCAGACTCTCTTGAAGAGAATTTGGAGAAGATCGACGAGCTGGGTGGGGCGTCGACCTGATCGCGCTCGATCTGCTGATCCCTCCAGTAACTCCGATAGCCATACTTCACGTCAATGCGTCACTTCTTTGCGTCCCGATGTATGAACGCCGCGGTTTTTCCCTGCTGGAGTGCGCTTTGAGCATCGAGAAATCCAAAGAGCTGGATTATTTTTGCCACGACACCGGTCCAACCCGTCTGGTGGCTTGCACCGAGGCCGGCGCCGTTGTCGCCATGGAAATACTCATAGAACAGGATGTGATCGCGCCAGTTCGGGTCGTTCTGGAACTTCTCTGTTCCCCCGTACACCGGACGCCTGCCCTGTTCATCGGGCAGAAAGATGCGGGTCAACCGGTCCCCGATCTCCTTGCTAACCTCGAAGAGATTCATCATGTTGCCTGAACCGGTGGGGCATTCAATCTTGAAGTTGTCCCCGTAGTAGAGATAGAACTGCAGCAGCGCCCGGATGATGAGGGCATTCACCGGCATCCAGATCGGCCCCCTCCAGTTCGAGTTGCCGCCGAACATGCCCGTGTTCGACTCGGCAGGCAGATAGTCCACGCGATACTCCTGGCCGCCCACCTGCAAAACGTATGGGTTCTGTGCATGAAATTTGGACACCGAGCGAATGCCGTAGGGGCTCAAGAACTCGTTCTCATCAAGCATTCTCGACAGGATACGGCGAAGCCGCTCCGGATTGACGAGGGCCATGATCCCTCGGTCAGCCACGCCAAGATGGCCCACGCCGGTGGGATGGATAAATTCGAGGAGTTCCGGCATCTGGCGCAAGCGTTCCCGTAAACAAGGCTATTGTCTGCGGGGTGCGCTCGCGCTGCCACTTTTCGATCACGGTGGTGGCGCAGAGGGGCAGGAGTCCCACCAACGAGCGCACCTTAAGCCGGGTGGCGCTGCCGTCAGGGAGCCGCAGCAGGTCGTAGTAGAAGCCGTCTTCCTCATCCCACATGCCGTCCGATCCGGGCTGGTTCATGGCCGCGCCGATGTACAGGAAATGCTCCACAAACTTTAAGGCCATGTCCTCGTAGGTCTGATCGTAGGAAGTCAGTTCAAGGGCGAGTTCCAGCATGTTCTGCGTGAAGAGGGCCATCCACGCCGTACCGTCCGCCTGCTCGAGGTAGCCTCCGGTGGGAAGCGGTGCGCTGCGGTCGAAGACGCCGATGTTATCAAGGCCCAGGAAGCCGCCCTCAAAGACGTTCTTGCCGAAGCGGTCCTTGCGGTTCACCCACCAGGTGAAATTCAGCAGGAGCTTGCTGAACGCCGATTTGAGGAAATCGACGTCAGTTTCGCCGCGCAGGGCCTGCTCGGTACGGTGCAGGAACAGGGTCGCCCAGGCGTGGACGGGGGGGTTCACGTCGCTGAAGTTCCACTCATAGGCGGGGAGCTGGCCGCTGGGGTGGAGGTAGTGTCCGCGAAGCATCAGTTCCATCTGCTGTTTTGCGAAGTCGGGGTCCACAATCGAGATCGGCAGTGTGTGGAAGGCAAGATCCCAAGCCGCGTACCATGGGTACTCCCACTTGTCGGGCATGGAGATAATGTCCTCGTTGACCATGTGGAACCATTGCCGGTTCCGGAAATCACGGCTTCCTCGATGAAGGGGGTGAGCGTGGTGCTCTTCCAGCCACTGATTCGCATCCAGGTAATAGTACTGCTTTGACCAGAGCATGCCGGCGATGGCCTGGCGCATCACGTTGGCGGCATCGGCAGAAACTGACGGTGGCGTCACTGAGCGGTAGAACTCATCCGCATCCCGCCGTCGCGCAGTGAAGGTCTCCTCAAAATCTTTTCCGAAGAGGGATGCGCCGATGGCGTTTGCGTCCTCTCCGGCATACGTCTTGCTGGCCTTGCTGGTCAGACGCAGCCGCACTATGGCTGACTGTCCAGGGTTTACCTTAAATTCATAATGTGCCGCAACCTTGGTTCCGCTTTTGTCGGGGTTTACCGCAGTCTGGCGGCCGTTTACTACATAGTCGTTGATCCCGTCCTTCACAAACGGAGTCTGGTTGGGTGTTCCGAAGACGCGCTCATAATTCGTTTCGTTCTCGGTAAAGAGCAGTTGTACATCCCCTTCGCAGTAGAGATGGTACGAACCCAGAATCTCATGCTCAGCTTCGACCGCGGTGACACCCTCAGGGTAGGCGACCTGCTTTATGTCCGGTCTTCTGGATGGCCTGGCAATCCACTTCGCCCAGTCGTTTCGGAACCATAGGGTCGGCAAAACGTGCAACCCGGCCGCATCCGGGCCCCTGTTGATGGCGGTGATCTGAACCAGAATATCTTCCGGGCCGCCCTTGGCGTATTCCACAAAGACGTCGAAATAGCGGTCATCGTTGAACACGCCGGTATCAAGAAGCTCGTACTCCATTTCATCACGGGTGCGCCGCCGGTTTGTCGACACCAGGTCATCGTACGGATAGGCTACCTGCGGATACTTATACAGGTACTTCATATAAGAATGGGTCGGCGTGCTGTCGAGGTAAAAGTAATATTCCTTCACGTCCTCGCCGTGGTTGCCTTCGCTGTTCGTGAGCCCGAAAAGGCGTTCCTTCAGAATGGGATCCTTGCCGTTCCATAATGCGAGGGCGAGGCAGAGGTGCTGCTTGTCATCGGAAATGCCCGCTAGCCCATCCTCCCCCCAGCGGTATGCCCGGGAACGCGCCTGATCGTGGGAGAAGTAATTCCATGCATCCCCGTTTTCGCTGAAGTCCTCGCGGACCGTGCCCCACTGCCGTTCGCTCAGATAGGGCCCCCACTTCCTCCAGGGAACATTCTCCGTGTGCGCAGCCTCAAGCCGCTTCGCTTCTTCATTGTTGGCCATGAACGCCTCTTTTATCCAGTTCTGTTCTTCCGGCGATGCCGGACTTGTTTATCTCCAGGAGCGATAGAAGGGATGAATGTCCGTCCCAAAAACATACATTAGTATGTTTTATTGTAGATGCAGATTGAGGCTGTCGCCGTAAACTCAGTCAACGCATGCTTGTACTTGAGTGCGGAAGCCGGACTTGGATAGATAAAAGACGCTGCCCACATGATCATTTCAACAACGCGTGGAGGCCGTGCAATAGGTCTTCAGGTCCATTTGGCGACGCCAAAAAGGCATCGACAAGCACTGCATAGCGGTGGGACAAAACTTCTTGAGAGTCAGCTTGTGAACGAAAAATCAAGTAAAGACAACAGCGTCTCTGACCATTGGACGCCGAGCGAAAAATCTGCCGTCAATTCCAATTTCCCCGAAGTCAGGCTTATCGCTAGAAACTCCGGAACATGTAACGGACGCCACCATTGATATTCCACGTGTAAGCACCGGGAAGGTCCTGCCCCCAGATACCCACCCCGGGACGCACGAATATACCCACTCCTTCCGCCACGTTGCGTCCCAGTTCAAGTTCAAGGGTCATATTGCTTCTCGCGTTCCGTTCCCAATCGACTCTCCATTCGGCTTGCACGATGCTCCACCACCGCTGGGCCCAAAAGGAATTGACTTGCAGAGTTGCTTTTGAAACATTGACGGAATTTCGAGCGGGATCGCCCCCGACAGAGACTTGATGGGTGAATAACCCCATCAGGAGCGAATCAAGTTTGGGAAGAAACCGGGCTGTAGCCAGTGTCGGGCCAACGGTATATTTGCCGAGGCTTAATCCTGGCTCGGTTCCCGTGGGGAATGTCGATGTCACGCCCACCAGTACCGCATATTCAGGTGTGTTGTAGGCGCGCCACCCGGCTGTGACGGCGAGATCGCTGAAACCTTGCAGGGAGGTGTCGCCGGGTCGAAGCGGATCATTCATTTTAAAGACCGGCACATCTGTGCGCAGCACGTACTTTCCCCCGAAGGCCAAGTCGACACGGGCTAATGTATCAATGCCTTGCCTTCCCTGAGGGAGGTCAAAGTAGGTGGAAGACAACTGCACGCGTCCCACGATTGCT
Source organism: uncultured beta proteobacterium (assembly GCA_963831395.1). GTDB lineage: Bacteria > Pseudomonadota > Gammaproteobacteria > Burkholderiales > Nitrosomonadaceae > Nitrosospira. The sequence goes on along the minus strand of CAWHQD010000029.1, from coordinate 137,054 downwards.
GTGGGATCGGTCCCATACTTGGCGCCTAATTGTTTTAGGCGCTCCGCCTCTTCCCGCTGCTCCGAGGTAACCGGCTGCGGTCCAACGAGGCGACGGCGTTTCTCGGGTTACGGCATCGGCTTCTTTTGCGGAGTCTTGGATGCCGTTCTGCGGAGCGAGGGGCGGCGGGCTACTTGCTGGTATCTCTGGCGATGATTTCTGCCCTAGCGCTACCGGCGCGCCCGCCGTGTACAGTGACACCGCCCCCAAAAGCCAAGCGCACGTCCTGGTGACACCATATCGGGATCTCCTCACCTAGTTCCCCTCGAATGCCGTGCTCTCTGTACCTCTGGCTGTCAGGAACGGCTGTTAATTTCTGAAGGATTTCCCCTTGGTCAAGGAAACTCCAGAACTTTAGTTTAGCGTGCTTACCGCCTTAGCAACGAGAAATGCACTAACGAAAAACATGATACTACGCTGTAGCGAAGCGGGGATGCTGTGCCGCGGACGATCGGTATGGGCGATTGTGTGCCTTGCTCGATGTTAACGAGGTCATGGATGACGCTGCCGAGTTTGAGGATCCAACCTGGGACGTGCAGCAACCTGGCCCTATCCCATCTACAATAGGAGTACGACCTGCTGATCTGGCGCCATATTCAAACCGGACGGTGGCAGACCGCGGCTTGTCGACGCAGGGAGTGTCCGGCCATTTTGGACAGGTTTCGCAAGCCATGTACGTTCTAGTATTTGTTGGGGTAAGGTTGAGAAGATATCCTGCGCGCGCGTATCCAAACAAAATTCCTCTCTCAATTCTAAAAGGGACCAATCATGGCAGCCATCAAGAAAAGCCCTCCTAAGTCCAAGGCTAAAGTCGTTCAAGCAGAACCTGCCGCGGTTTTTCACTCTCGCGGAGAACGTATTGCCACAGGCAAGACGTTGCGTGAAAGCGTGCTGCGCTCTAGCCACGCCAAATGGAAACCATCGACGAAGCGCCGTGATCCGATTGATATCCTGGAAGAGTCCAATCAGGATCGACTGCCTGAACTGGTGCCGATCCGCTACGGGCGCATGCTCGCAAGCCCCTTCACTTTTCTGCGTGGTTCTGCGGGACTCATGGCCCACGATCTGGCCACCACCCCAAACACAGGCCTTCGGGTCCAAGCCTGCGGAGACTGCCATTTGCTGAATTTCGGTTTGTTCGCTACACCGGAGCGCAACCTGGTCTTCGACATCAACGATTTCGACGAAACCCTTCCCGCCCCCTGGGAATGGGACATTAAACGGCTGGCCGTCAGTTTTGTGATCGCCGGACGGGATAACCGGTTGTCCGATGCGGAAAACCGCGAAGTCGTGCTGGAGTGTGCCCGAGCCTATCGGGAACACCTGCGCGAGTATTCTCGGATGAGTCCTCTGGAGGTCTGGTATACGCGCCTGGACGTAGAAAACCTCATTGCCACGGCGCCCGATGAAAAAACAAAAAAGATACGCCAGCGATACGCGGACAAAGCGCGCCAACGGGTCGTCGAAAACCTCTTTCCCAAGATCGCAAGCAGGGCGGGCGGGCGCCATCAACTGGTCGATCAACCCCCGCTCCTTTTCCACGTGGCCGAACCAGACTTCCAGGAACGGGTGCGCGAGGGTCTGGCCGACTACCGGGAATCGCTTTCCGATGAGCGCCGCGTGCTGCTGGATCGCTATCGCCTGGAAGATTTTGCACTTAAGGTGGTAGGCATTGGCAGCGTCGGTACGCGCTGCTTCATCGGGTTGTTTTTCGACGAAGAAAACCATCCCCTGATGCTTCAATTCAAGGAAGCCTGCCGGTCGGTCCTCGAACCTCATGCCGGGAAGAGCCGCTATGACAATCAAGGCCAGCGCGTGGTCATTGGACAACGCCTGATGCAGTCGTCCAGCGACATTTTTTTGGGCTGGACGCGAGGACGACAGGGCCATGATTATTTTGTGCGGCAGTTGCGAGACATGAAGATGTCGATCCCTGTCGAGGGGGCATCCGCTGTGCAATTCAAGCGCTACGCCGAGGTCTGCGGATGGACTCTGGCTCGCGCCCATGCCAAATCCGGGGACGCCACGACCATCAGCGGTTACCTGGGCAAAAACGATACATTCGACCAGGCGTTGGGAGATTTTTCCATGGATTATGCGGATCAGACCGAAAAGGATCATGCGGCCCTGGTGAAAGCGGTCCGCTCGGGACGAGTGCGAGCTATCGTTGAAGAATAGCCTCATGGTTGCCGGGACGTGGAATTGAGAGCGTAAGATGACCGTTAAACTTGATCCGAGTCTTTTGCAGCGGGCTTATTTTCCTGTTAGCTTAAAAATGGACGTCGCAACTCTTGTTGACCGCAATGCAGCACGAAAGTCCGTTCGAGGTGATTTGTTTTAACTGATGCATGTCGTTTAGCGGCGATAAAGCGCGTACTAGCCACCAGCCAGCCACCAGCCCCTCGGCACATCTTATCGGCTGTGCAGTTGGATACGAAGCATTTATTTGATCTGCTGCTATACTGAAATTGCAGGCGTGCTAGAGCTTAGGGTGGCTACTGCTCTTCCAGTAATCCTTAAGAAAAGCCAGTCTGCGTACACTCAACCTTTTAATCGTAACACTTATGATGGAGGCAAAAATGATAAAAAATTATCCGTGGGACATGCTGCGCGCCGCTCTTTTGATCCTGGCTGCAACACTGGCGCAGCCTGCGTTGAGCGCTGAAGAGACCTCTCCAAGTCCCAGTGAGATGAAAATATTGCGCGACAAGATTTACGCGGACAAGAAGCTTATTGTTTCGAACAACCTGAACCTGACTGAGGCGGAGGCAAAGGCATTCTGGCCGATCTACGGGACCTATCAGGACGATCTGCACAAGATCAACGACCGCATGGCCAAGCTGATCAATGAATACGCCACGGTCTACAACAAGGGGGCGATATCGGACAAATCGGCACAGCAGCTTATTGATGATGCGATTGAAATCGAAATGGACGAAGCCAAATTGAAGAAGTCATATTTACCCAAGCTCAGCAAGGTTCTTCCCGGGGTAAAGGTGGCGCGTTACCTCCAGATCGAGAACAAGATCAGAGCCATCATCCGCTACGACCTCGCTTCTGCAATTCCGTTGGCGTATTGAGCGACGGATGAACGGCGGAATCGGGATATCAGGTAGTAATGGTAATCGGATTTTTTCGAAATATACGAGATACGAGGAGGCGGGAAAATGATTCCGAGATCGATAATGTCAGTAGCGGTGCTGGCAGCGCTCGGCAGCGCCCCGGCAGTTGCGCAGCAGGTTATTTATCCCGCAAAGGGCCAGTCGGCAGCACAACAGCAGAAGGATGAAACCTATTGTTACGCGTGGGCCAAGAATCAGACGGGCTATGATCCGGCGCAAGCAACCCAGTACGCGGTGCCGCCCCCGCCGCCGCAACATGAAGGCGAGCGGGCAAGAGGCGCCGCTCGCGGAGCAGCTGGCGGAGCGATAATTGGTGCAATTGCTGGGGGCGCCGGCGCGGGCGCTGCGATTGGCGCGGTAGCGGGAACCATGGCGGGTGGGGCCAGGCAACGGCGTAAACAGGACAATTATGAGCAGGCCACCAGCCAACAGCAGTACGCTGCAGACCAACAAAAACAGCAATATCAGCGCGCGTATAGAGCGTGCTTTGAAGGCAAGGGTTACACAGTAAAGTAAAGTGAATACGCCTAAACTTTGGCGTTGCCGGGTTGAAGGGCTGTCGCACCCACACCGGCAACGCCGAGGAGAGTGAGCCGGGGTCAGGTGGTCTGACTCGCAGCACGGCCCAAGCGGGCATCCAGCATGCAAAGCCCATGAGCCAAAGGGCTCACCTATCCGACGGATGCCCCCCAGGTGTCCCCTCTGACATCACAGATCGGCAACTGCAGGCTGCTTAAAGCATCGACTTAGCCTGGTCGAGTATCTTTTCGCATGCCTTTTTCACTGCCTTACCCTTCAGCCCAGCCATGCTCAGATCCACACTCTGGCCGCTGCTACTGGTCACAATACCTCGAGCGCCACTGATGTAGTCCGGGTTGCTTTCGGCCGGTTGATCTCCAGCACCGGTCGTCTTTTCCATAAGCTGATCCTTGACTGAAGAAGCGCTACCGCCGCTCAGGTAATTGTTCTTCACGCAGTAATCGATTATCCCTGCAGCATTACCTGTGCTTCCCGATGTGATGGAGGACAACGATTCCAACGACGAAGCCGCGCCGCCGAGTCCACTTCCGCCTGTGATATCTTTCAACTGGTCCAAGCCTTGGGCGGCAATGGAACCTGAAAGGATCGCAACTGCAATTCCACTGCTCGTTAACAGTGGGCGTCTGAAAATATTCATTAGCTTTCCTCCGGATCGTTGACCGAATTTCCATTTTTATAACAGAGTTATAACAGAGGCGGCTTAATCGTCGCGGTTGACCGGAATGCACGCCAATCTTGGTCCAAGCACTTTATCAATTACCCTAACTGTTTTATAGACCAAGTCTGGTGTTACTGCCTGGACTCAAAACGGGCGCGCGCCCCAATCACGAGATGCACCGGCCGACATCCGATAAGCGTTTCAGGGAGAAACACTAAAAGCAGATTCCCGGCGTTATGTGGCTGGTTCGCTATGCCTTGGTGATTCCCGGGATGGTCGCCACCGGATATAAAACCGCAATCACGGCCTCGGCCAGGGAGTCGCGGGAAGTATCGCTTCCGACGCGTTCATTCTCTCTGTTGATTATGCTGGGCCACTTCCCGGAATACGGAATACTCAGTAATGATTTGAAAAGCTGCTATTTTTAAATTATTGGCTCGACATTCATTATTCTTTTTACGCTGCCCAAGGCAGATAAGTTATAGCGGTCCTGGGCAGGACAAATTTTGTCAACGGCCTTCGGGTGGAGTGAGCGGCATGCAGCAACACGCGTAATGGCGGATAAGCAAGGCGCCGTGTAAGGTTGGGCAATCTATCAATGCTTAGCTCTGGTTCTAATAACTAACAGACTAAAAGGAGTTATTCATGGCCACGAAACAACCAAATATCCTCGTCCTCTTCGGCGATGATATCGGATGGTGGAACATCAGCTACAACAACCGCGGCCAGATGGGCTATCGGACCCCCAATATCGATCGGGTGGCCAACGAAGGCGTCGCATTCACCGATTATTATGCGCAACAGAGCTGCACTGCCGGCCGCGCCGCTTTCATTACCGGACAGAATCCCGTTCGAACAGGCCTGACCAAGGTTGGAGTTCCCGGCGCCGATGTCGGCTTGCAAAAGGAAGACCCGACCATCGCCGATCTGCTCAAGCCTCTGGGGTACGCAACGGGCCAATTCGGTAAGAATCACCTCGGGGACAAGGACGAGTTCCTGCCGACCGTGCACGGTTTTGACGAGTTCTTTGGCAATCTCTACCACCTGAACGCCGAAGAAGAGCCTGAACTTCCGGATTACCCCCGGGACCCGGAGTTCAAGAAGCGTTACGGTCCCCGAGGCGTGCTGCACTGCCAGGCGGACGGCAAGGGTGGGCAGACGATCGAGGATACGGGCGCTCTGACCAAGAAGCGGATGGAAACCATCGACGAGGAGGTAACGGACGTTGCTCTCGGCTTCATCGACAAGTGCCACAAGGCGGGGAAGCCTTTCTTCGTCTGGTGGAGCGCCTCTGCCATGCACTTTCGTACCCATTTGGCGGACAAGCACAAGGGAAAGAGCGGGCAAGGAGATTATAACGACCGGATGGTTGCCCACGACGAGGATGTCGGCCGGATGCTCGCCAAGCTGGATGAATTGGGCATCGCCGATAACACCGTTGTCATATATGGAACGGATAACGGCCCTCACTACAACACATGGCCGGACGCCGCCATCACGCCGTTCCGGTCAGAGAAGAACACCAATTGGGAAGGGGGGTGGCGGGTGCCGACGTTCGTGCGCTGGCCAGGCAAGTTCAAGGCGGGCACAGTACTCAACGATATCGTCAGTCACCAGGACTGGCTGCCGACGCTCCTCGCCGCAGCCGGGGAACCGGACGTCAAGGAGAAGCTCCTCGATGGCCATGAGGCTGGCGGCAAGACCTTCAAGGTTCACATCGACGGCTATAACATGCTGCCCTACCTGAGCGGCGAGGCGAAGGAAAGCCCGAGGAAATCCTTCTTCTACATCAGCGATGACGGCGACATTCTTAGCGATTCGCATGGGCGACTACAAAGTTGTGCTGATGGAGCAACGCGCGACGCGAATGATGTGCTGGTTCGAGCCATTCGTAAAGCTGCGGGGACCCAAGATCTTCCACCTGCGGCGGGATCCATTCGAACGGGCCGACGATAACGCGAACACCTACTGGGACTGGTTCCTGGACCACGCCTTCATCATTTACGAGATGCAGGGACTGGTGGCACAGCAGATCGAGGACTTCGTGAAGTACCCACCGCGCCAGAAGCCGGCGGCGTTCAATCTCGACGAGGTAATGAGAACATTGCAGGACGCAAGCAGCGGCGCCAAACATTGACGAGCTTTTTGTGCCTGAAGCGATCCAGCTGGGCTGGTGGTCGCGCCGGACGCTGCTGTATTGCTGCCGCAATGTCGTAACGACGAGGTGGTTAGCGGGCTGCAGGAGGATTGAATAAATATGATTTGGGTGATTTTCGTCGCAACGGTTATCGTGGTGGTGCTTGCCATCGAGATCGGATTCGCAATCGGGTGTCGGGTGCGACAGAGGTCGGAGGACGAAAAGGAATCTTCGGTATCCGCCATCGCTGGCGCCATCCTGGCCTTGGCGGGGTTCATGCTGGCGTTCACCTTCGGGATTTCGTCGGATCGGCTGCACGATCGCAAGGCGCTGGTGCGGGATGAGGCGAATGCAATTGCCACCGCCTGGCTGCGGTCTGATTTCCTTCCGGAGCCCGATCGCGCGGAGGCGAAAGGGCTATTACGGAAATACCTCGACGACCGCCTGGGCGCGGTTCAGGCGCAGGACCTCCATCAGATGGAAGAACTCCTTGGTGAGTCTCGCCGAATCCAGCATCAGCTATGGGACATGGCGGTCAAGAATGCGCGCAAGGACATGAACTCGGACGTTGCCGCGCTTTATATTGAATCGCTGAACGAGCTGAACAGTATTCATGCTTTGCGTGTAGCTATAGCGTTGCATGCGCAGATTCCCGGCATTATTTGGCTGGTTCTCTACGCCCTGGTCATTCTCGGCATGATCGCGACTGGATATCAGATTGCCATCACGGGCTCGGCCAGGAGGTCGCGAGCGGTATCGCTTCTGGCGCTCTCATTCTCTCTGGTGATTGCGCTGATAGCTGTGCTTGATCGCCCGCAGAGCGACTTTATCAGGGTTCCACAGGGACCGTTGCTCGACCTCGAGGCGTCGATGGCCGCGAGCTTCGAAACTCAGCCAGACCTCGGCACCAGCCCTGACAAAACACTGCCCCAATAATAACCCGAGGGGGTCTTCAACCGGCAGGGGCCGATGCTTGGGTGATCATGGCCGCCCCTGGTAGCGCGCACGCCTATTCAATCTTACCGTTGAACTTGATCGGCGCCTTGCCGCAGTCGGGGCATTCTCTTGAGAGTTAATGGCCGTGGCAACCTTTGCCGACAGCGAGATCTGACGGCGATATGCTGACGCAAGTCCGCTCGATCTGCCTCCCTTACCTGCATAGTGGCGGTGAAGCCTCTACCAGCCACCGCCTGCCCGGCGCATCTTATCGGCTGTGCAGTTGGATACGAAGCATTTATTTGATCTGCTGCTATACTGAAATTGCAATGCGATGCTTGAGCTTAGGGCGGGTACTGCTCTTCCAGTAGCCCTTAAGAAAAATCCAATGTTTCGCGTAAGACTCAACCTTTTAATCGTAACACTTATGATGGAGGCAAAAATGATAAAAAATTATCCGTGGGACATGCTGCGCGCCGCTCTTTTGATCCTGGCTGCAACACTGGCGCAGCCTGCGTTGAGCGCTGAAGAGACCTCCCCAAGTCCCAGTGAGATGAAAATATTGCGCGACAAGATTTACGCGGACAAGAAGCTTATTGTTTCGAACAACCTGAACCTGACTGAGGCGGAGGCAAAGGCATTCTGGCCGATCTACGGGACCTATCAGGACGATCTGCACAAGATCAACGATCGCATGGCCAAGCTGATCAATGAATACGCCACGGTCTACAACAAGGGGGCGATATCGGACAAATCGGCACAGCAGCTTATTGATGAAGCGATTGAAATCGAAATGGACGAAGCCAAATTGAAGAAGTCTTATTTACCCAAGCTCAGCAAGGTTCTTCCCGGGGTAAAGGTGGCGCGTTACCTCCAGATCGAGAACAAGATCAGATCCATCATCCGCTACGACCTCGCTTCTGCAATTCCGTTGGCGTATTGAGCGACGGATGAACGGCGGAATCGGGATATCAGGTAGTAATGGTAATCGGATTTTTTCGAAATATACGAGATACGAGGAGGCAGGAAAATGATTCCGAAATCGATAATGTCAGTAGCGGTGCTGGCAGCGCTCGGCAGCGCCCCGGCAGTTGCGCAGCAGGTTATTTATCCCGCAAAGGGCCAGTCGGCAGCGCAACAGCAGAAGGATGAAACGGAGTGTTATGCGTGGGCCAAGGAGCAGACGGGCTATGATCCGGCGCAAGCAACCCAGTACGCGGCGCCGCCACCCCCGCCGAAACATGAAGGCGAGCGGGCAAGAGGCGCCGCTCGCGGAGCAGCTGGCGGAGCGGTGGTTGGCGCGATTGCAGGTGACGCCGGCAAGGGCGCTGCGATTGGCGCCACAGCGGGAACCGTGGCGGGCGGCGCAAGGCAACGGCGTAAACAGGACGATTATGCACAATCCGCCGGACAACAGCAGCAGGCCGCGGGACAACAGCAACAGCAATTTCAGCGTGCCTATGGAACGTGCTTTGAAGGCCGGGGTTACACTGTGAACTAAACACATGCCAACTATGGCGTTGCCAGACTGAAGAGCTTTATCGCGACCACAATGGCAACATTTTTGAGAATGAGCCGCGAAACAGCTCACGGTTATTATTACGTTGCAGTCTCCGCCATCTGCTTGAGTGTCGACGTAATCTGTTTTGCCAGTACCCAGCAGCGGCAGTTCTGCCACTGGCACAATCTTTCGGGCCACGGCAAGTTCAGGGCTGCCAAGTTCTCGCGCAGCGGCTGCGAGTGCCTCGCGGCACAGGGCAGGGTCGGTGGTAAACAGCAGGATGTTCTCGCCGCGCTTCGGGTCGGTTTGGGTCGTCGCGGCATGTCGACAGGCGGATGACGCGAGATTGGCGATCTGTTCCACCACTTCCAGCGACACCATTTCTCCGGCAATCTTGGCAAAGCGTTTAACGCGGCCCAGGATGTGAACAAAACCATCAGCATCGATTTCGACTACATCGCCGGTGCTATACCAGCCATCTACCGGTGGCTTCAGTACACCCGGGTCATCAAACAAGTAATAGCCCTTCATCACGTTCGGTCCACGTACACTGAGCATACCTCCCTGGCTGATGCCCGGCAACTTTGACAACCTGAATTCCAGGCCCGGGAGCAATGGCCCGACGGTACCGGTTCGATAGGCCATTGGCGTGTTTACAGACAGCACCGGCGCACATTCGGTGGCGCCATACCCTTCCAGGATACGGATGCCGAATTTTTCCATCCAGGTCTTCCGCACGTCTTCACTCAGTTTTTCCGCTCCAGCCACGACGTAGCGCAGTTTGTAAAAGTCGTAAGGGTGTGCAAAACGAGCATAGTTACCTAGAAAGGTGCTGGTACCGAAGAGTACGGTGCACCCACGGTCGTAAATAATTTCCGGGATGATGCGATAGTGTAAAGGCGACGGATAAAGGAACATTTTTGAGCCGGTCACTAGCGGCATGATGCCGCCACAAGTGAACCCAAAGGCATGAAACAGCGGCAGTGTGACCATGAATTTGTCAGAAGGCGAGAAATCGATTACCGCGCGAATTTGCGCGATATTGGCCAGGATTCCGCGGTGCGAATGTACTACGCCTTTGGGGTTACCTTCTGAGCCAGAGGTAAATAGCACCACGGCGGGGTCATCCGGTCTGCCTTGCCGCACGGCCCATGCAGGCATCCAGCATGCAAAGCTCATGAGCCAAAGCGTGTCCCATAGGCCAAATTGCACGCGCAGATCTTCCAGATAGACGATCTGAACATTTTGTAGATTGGCCAGGGTGGGCGTTAACTTTGCTGCCTCAACGAACTTGCGCGATGTGAGGATGGTTTGCACCCCGGCGGCGATGCATGCATTCTGCATCCCAGCCGCACCTGCCGTGTAGTTAAGCATGGCAGGTATGCGCTCCATGGCGCTCATGCCAAAAATCAGGCAGATGGTTTCGGTGACGTTGGGCATTAGCACACCCACATTTTCTCCTGGGGAACTGATTTTTCTGGTTAACTGCCCCAAGGCCAGGCTTTTCTTTAGCAACTGGCCGTATCTTTCTTCCACCTGCTGCATGTCTTCCAGTAGGCGAGCGCCACGTCCATGAACCTTGATGGCATCGAGGAAGGCACTGAACATTGTTTGTACCGGTTTCGAGGCAAACAGCATTTCCTGCATTACGTGGCGCATCGCCTCACCCGCCATGCGACGGCGCATTTTAGCGCTCGGCGCGTCCGGCATAGGGATGGACGTAGTGGATACGAAAGAGAGGGTGATCTTGGGAAAAATGCTGCGCGGATAGTCGCCGGACAGGCGGCTAAAGTAGGAGCGCGCCGCACCGTCCAACCGCACTGGAAGAATGGTGGCGCCGGTCTTGGCGGCAACGAATCCAGAACCATCGTATACCTTCATAAGGCTGCCGGTCCTGGTAATGCGTCCTTCCGGGAAAATCACCACTGGCTGGTTCGCTTCCAGCAACTTGATGATTTTTTTCATGGCCAGCGGACTTGTGGGGTCGACCGCCAGGTGCGGCACATGGGAAAGCAGGAAACGAAAAACAGGATTGTTGAGTACGGTGGTGTGTACCAGGAAGGTCGCCCGAAAGGGCAAAAACAAACCTATCAGCAGGCCGTCCAGAAAGGACTCGTGATTGGCGATAACCAGCAGTTTACCGGTTGCAGGCAGATTGGCGTTGCCGCGTATCTCAACCCGGAACAGTATTTTGCACAGGAGGCGCAGAAGTGTTTTGAACATAGCCCCTTTTGTTGCTCTTTCAGGGTGACGGGCGGAGTCCGATTTAGTGGACGGGCACTCCTCTAGATTTGGCCGCAGATGGTCTACTGCTGTCGTAAAATTTGAGGAGGAATACGGCGCATGTATTCGTCTGACAAGATGACAAAGTAACTCTCTGCTCGTCTACAAACGCGGAGCTCGCTCAGACTGTACAGTACGCCCCAGAGGTCCGGCCTCGGCAAGGAGAGTTTGGATGTTGCGCTCGACCCCCGGTCATGGCTTGGCGATGTCGGCAAATAGCCGATTATCCAGCTGCATCAGTTGTTCCTTGATCGTCGGAAGTTCGGCCAATGCCGCCCGCGCGCCAATTTCGGCCATTTCCTCGGCTCGCACAAATTCTGTCAAAGCGTATCGGGTCACATCGGGTTCAATAATCGCATCCGCTGGCTGTAAACCGAACGAATTGACGCTTTTATTCTGGACCAGGAGACTCCGCATGATAGTCTGTATCGTCGAAGCATGACTCATCGTTGATTTGCGAGAACGCGACCGTTTTGGCGGAAACTCGTGTTCAATCTTCGCCGTTACACTTACCGCTATAACAAAGTTGCAGCCATAATTCACGAGCACGTCGGCCGGAATGTTTTTGACCAGCCCCCCATCGACCAGCGCCTGCCCATTGCGAAAGATCGGCATAGACAGCCCGGGTAAATTGATGCTCTCCAGGATTGCATGCACTGCGTCGCCGCCATCGCGAACAATTGCGTCGCCGCTGATGAGGTCAAGCGTTACGGCACAACAGGGTATCGGTAGCTGCTCCAATCTCGTATCCGAAAAGTACTTTCTCAGCATTGCATCAAATTGCCCGGTACGATACTTGTACACAAGATACCAGTGGCTGCCATTCGGAAAGCAGCGAAACAGAAATGGTAGTTTCAGGTCTGAGGCAAATTGCCGGGCCCAATGGTCGGCTGACACGCCGGAAGCATAGGGAACGCCCGTCAGCGCTCCCGCACTCGTCCCTGCGATCATGTCGACTACAATCCCTTTCTGCTCCAGGACCTGCAGGACTCCCAGGTGGGCCATTCCCCGCGCGGCCCCTCCGCTCAGGGCGAGTCCGATCTTGATGCCGCGCAGATAATGGACGAGTCTTTCCACGCCGGACGCTAGCGTTTTACCCTGCGGCGGCTTCGGTTCGGAGAAAGAGACCTTGAAATCGTAGGATGCCAGCTCTTTCAACTCTGGAGCAAAAGGCGATGTCTGACATCCATCAGCCAGGAGCCAGACAATATTGATCTTTTCACGGCAACCGGGAACAAGCGCGGAGTCAGCCTTCAGGCGATCCGCTGCAGACTTCTCATCGCCTGCCTGGACACACCACATCACTGAATCACTGAGTTCAATGAGCTGAGAAGCTCGCTCGTGGTCAAGTGCGGCATCAACATCGATAAATAACCGCCCTAAATTTTGCCGACGGACAACCTGTTTGCGGATTTCCGATATGGACAGCTCGCAATTCTCCTTGCCGAGTGCGGCGTAGTTGACACCTTCCTCGTGTTTCTCCTCGTCTTGATCACTCAGCACATATGGCTGCTCCCCGAGTTCGGCTAACCGATGTACGATGCGTTGAGTCAACGGCCGTGTCGCGGGCGAGCTATGGAAGACGGCCACGATCGATCGTTGGGGTTTCGATTTTTCCTCAATGAAATTCCGGCGAAGAGTTTTCGCGACGGCCTGGAGGACATTGAATCGGAACTTCGGGTATTTTGGGGCGAGCGTTAGCGCCTTCTCGTGCTCTAGTTTCAGTAGCGTGCAATTTGTTCGAGCAACGACCCCTTCTGGAAGAGGCTCTGAAAGCGCGCCACCTGCAATGGCGCCGAATTGATCATCCCGGGAAAATAGGCCGAGCACTTTCTCGTTTCCGTGGAGATCGCGGTGGGTTGCTTTCAAGGTGCCCTGCACAACGAAATAAATATGGGTCACTGGCGTATTCGGCTGATGCACGTATTCGTTTGGCTTGCACCGCACCACTTCCATATGCTCGGCAATCTCGGCAAGGGCATCCTCCTCCAGCCCTTGAAAACAAGCATGCGTCCTCATCAACTCCAAGGCTTCTGTTTGCATCTATTGCCTCATGGCGCGTCCCGCGTTGCGCAAGCAGTAGGCCGAAGCCAGTTTACTTTAAAGGAGATCTAGTTACGCCCGCGCTGACGTTGCGTCTTGTAGTACCACGACACCCCTTAAAGAATAGACCATAATAATAGCAACGGCGTATTTCTTTTCTTATGGGGAGTCTGTTTGATACAGAAGCAAAAATGGATCTGCCTGACTCGTGCCGGCGTTTCCTTGAGTCGAAACAAACAACCCGCACCAGAGAATTGCTTGGAGACGGAACAGTGATGTGTCAAAAAAACGGGAACTGGCCGCTTACAACCTCATCTTTAGAGGGCTCATAAAAGTTATTGAGATGTTTAGGTCAACGGCTGTGGCGGCGGCTGTAAACTGGCATTCCCATTAACACTGGCTGGCGGGGGCGGTTCCTGTGCAAGTACGGGTGGTGCAAGCAGAAGAAACGCAAGTGTAGACCAGAGTTTTCTATTATTCATATCGATCGACCCCTGAAAAAACAGGAAATATTCAGGTTCTCCGTGCAGCGCGTTGCACTCGTCAGAAGCCCGTCGCCAGATACTCCAGCAAGAGCACAATTCCATATGCTCCGGATGGCAAAGCTATGGCGGCGCCGAATACCGGATGCTGAGTAAAGGGAAGAAAGGCGCCCCTATGGTTGTTTTTGATCGCGGCAATTACCCACTCGATCTGCCGCTTCTCTTTTCGCTCATCCGGTGTTTGATCAGACAGTCCGATAAGCCTGATTTCGAGGCGCTCGATGGCCCGCTGTTTGGCTGTTTCGGCGGACCGTCGTAATAACATGCTATTGAAGAAAATAAGCGCCGCGCTGAGGGTGAAGATAATGACGAGCGCAGCCGAAAAATCCCAATTATCGAGGTAGGTGTGGCGCGCAACGCCCAGCAATAACATGATAATGAAAGGAAAGTAAATAAATTTACCGAGGAGGGCCGTGCGTTCGGCAATCAATTCGATGCCCAGCCATTCATCCAGGTTCTTCTCGCTCACGCCTCGCTCTTTGGCTATTGTTAGCCGGGTGTCATCGGACCACAAGACTTTCCCCATGCCAATGCAGTCAACCCATTTCAGGCAAATTCTGGTGGCATCGATCACATAGAATATCAGGACGAGCGTCGCAATCGAACTGAACACGGTGCTCACATAATTGATTTTTGCGCAGGCCTCGCCCCGGCAAGGTATATAGGGAAAACCGAACAGTTCCAGCAACAGCCATGCGATAGCGAAAGCAATGACAACCTGTGGCACAATCCGCGCGGCAACCATTTTGATTTCGCTGTGCATTGCGCTTCCCCACCACAGAAGAGCAGCGTCAATTTGGCCACCAGCTTGCGGACGCCACTTATGCAGCCCTACACAGCAGTCAAGGAACTTGGCGGAAAATATTAGAGGGATGGGATCGAGTCTATCCGCGAGCTTATCCTTGTTTTCGAATCCGAAGTCACGCGCCAAAGCTTTCTCATTATCCTTCAACTTTTGCCAGGAATACCGAAGAAATACAAGAGTCATGGCAAGAGCGAACAGGCGAATTACCACCGTTGGCCACGCACTGATTCCCTCAGTCAGCACAAATGGCTCATTCTCCGCCACATTCGGTATCGTCCATCTTACCCACAGCACCAGGCTGTAACAGATTGTTCCAATAACAACGGCCATCCCGAACAGTTTCCAGGCCAGTTTGGTAAAGACATTTGCCGTCGCGCTACTGATCAGCATAGCGGCCAGGATGAGAGAGATGACCGTGATGAACTCCAGCCCAGTCCGTTTCAGGCTCTGCCATGGGATCGGAATCCAGATCGGGCCGCGGCGGATGGATGCTTGAATAATCCCCGAACCCGGTGTTCGCTTCGGGACTAATGTCAAAAGCGCCGTGCCTCCCGACTTCATACAATCGCGCGGCGGCGTTCCTGGAAAATTTTTTATTCGCATCATCACCCATCCTCAATTGGAAATAATCCGCACGGCCGGGCGATCTGAAGTGATCGAGAGCCCACAACGAGGAGTAAAACAACGAGGTCTGGTAACTATCCCGGAACGGGGGAATAGGGGTTTGAAGATCCTGTTGAAGTTCCAGTCCGAAGTGCGACGCAACGATGAGATTGCGCGTCCATTGCCATTGAGACGGATGAGTCAGCTTGGCATTCAGATCGGTGGTAAAGAAGATCGCTCGCGGAAATGAGGGACGCAGCGCCTGCAATATCAATAGCTTATCATATACATCGCCACCTAGTACGCCGATCGCCTTGAATTCTTCGCCACGCCGCTCTTGCTCTTGCTTCAGAGACAACGCAAGCCTGCGAACGTAATCCAGTTGACTACGGCCTTCAGGCATCTCGGCCGCCACTTGATCGGGACGCTGATTTTGGTGCTCCAGCAGGTTTATTGCCTGAGTTGGCCCTGATTCCTTATCATTTGTCTTGGCTGGCAATTCTCCATCCAATCCCATAAGGTACGAGTATCGGGAAACCCAGTGGGGCCATTCGTCTTCTCGTAGCTTATTGACTTCGGCGTTGATTTCAAGGCTTTTGCCGAGACCGTTATTCTGGACCACCGCGGCAAATATGCGTGGCAAAGAGCGCCCATAAAGGGTGTCCCATTCTGAAATCAATGCGATTCTATGTTTACAGGTATTGGCTGGACAGTCCTGTAAATCCACCGCACGGCGTTTCAATTCCTCAAAAAGTTGCTCTGCCAGCACGGTGTCCGTCTTGATCGTCCTGGTCAAGTCAATTCCTGCGCACTCGAATATTTCCTTGACGGTCCTGCTTGTTTCTTTGACATTGCCAGGCTGGTGCGGGTCAGGCGGACTGAGCGAATAATCCAGTAAAAAGGCATCGTCTGCTGTTGCCCAGGGGGAATAGAATTTCGCATCGTTCAGTAGCCTGAATGGAGGAATACAAGCCCCGGTCTGGACGGTCTGCAGTTCCTTCACCATGGCGCTCAGCCCGGTGGAAAATCGGGGTCCCAGTACGCGATACGTCGGTTTTATTTCAGGCGGATTTTTGCTGAACGCTCTATTTAGCTCTTCCAGAAGCGCATTCAGGGACCCGAGCGGTTTTTCGCTGAAATCCTGGTCTTTGAGCCATAACACAAGAACCTGCTTGCCATGTGGCTTATCCCGGATTTTTGCCTTCGGGTGAAACAACTCCACGGGAACAAGTATGCTCGATTCATCCGTCTGTCCTCGCGCTGCCTTCTTTCTCTCTTCCTCCCGATCCCACCTGAAAACGTGGATGTGGTCCCCTGATTCGGGCACATAGCCCGCCGCGCCCAACGCTGATATCAGGGCATAACGGTCGTTGAGCCTTGATTCGGCGCCGCTGGAATATGGGCTCCCGTCCACAAATACCGGCAAGATTCGAACTTCCCGGGAGGTTCTTACTGATTCCTTGATGCCGGTAATGAAATCATTGATGCTTAAATCATCAATAGTTGCCGGGCCGGCTGTTTTACCTGACTCCCTGGGCCGTTTTTGCTCATTGATCCGATGTGTCGCGACTGCCTCGAATGGGTCTTGCCAAAGGCGCGCCTGCACTCGGTCCTTGTCCAGAGATAAATAGTTTGCCTTTTCCTTGTCGACTGGGCGGGAGGTTTTAAGCGCGAAGTCCTGATAGACAAGCAAGCCTCCTATCATCGTCACCAGGATAGCGAGCCCGGCTAGCGGCAGTCTGGGTTTCTCGTCTTGCTGTTCCGCCATATGGTTGGCCTTTTGTTCCGGCGGGGCCGTGCGGTGCTTGACCGGTTTCAGGCCGTATCGAGTGGTAGAGTTGCAATTATGTATAGCATAAAAGCCTGTAAAAGCTAAGGCGGGTCACCATTGGAAAATAGACTTCGTAATGACTTCGACTGTATGGGGGCGGTAGTCAGGAAAACCTTTCGGTCCATCCTGAGGGTGTACTTCAGTCCAATAGGCAACAAGCTCAGAAGGGGTAAGATGCTGCTGGGGTATAGCTAACGAGAGAAATAGCTAACCCGGTTGCAACAAACGCCTCTGCCCGGCCCAGCGATCCTGCGCCGGGCTTTTTTTTCTCGATCCACTGCCGTTATAGTCATAATGTTATTCAGGAATAGCAACGTGCGTGTGAAAATCATTATCGTGGCATTGGTAATCGGTATGGTATGGAGCAACGAGCAAGCGTCGAGTAAAACGGATAGCGGCGCCTCGGCTCGTACCGCCCTCGCGTCCGGGCAAGGGGAAAAGAAGTAGATTGGATTAGCGAAGGTAATTTAGCTACGCTTACCCATAGCCGCCTGAAGGCGCTATAGTCCCAATTTCATTTGGTCGTAACGTTCATCTTCAGCTCCTGATTACGAATGTAGGCTCGAACCATCTCTTCATCCAAACCAACCGTCGAAACAAAGTACCCTCTGGCCCAGAATACCTCGCCAGTGAAGTTCCGCTGCCACCTCCGAAATGGCGAGCTATCGAAATCGCACTCTTCCCTTTGATATAACCAACCACGTTCGATACCGAATGCTTTGGCGGTATGCTCAAACACATGTGAACATAATATGCTATCAAATAACCTTCGACTACCTTTCGATTCCCTTTGCTACGCAAGATCCTGAAATATTTCGCCCAAATGCTTTCGCAATACCCCGAATACCGCTTTCTTACGCCGCTTCGGAATAAATACAACATGATATTTACAATCCCACCCGGTGTGACTCAAACTCTGATACTCTTTCATTGTGAATCTCCTTCTTTCCGTGCAAAAAGAAGATTCACAGCGACCCACGTATAGGTCAAACCTTGGTGAATACAACACTGTCGACGTTGCGTAAGTCGTGCCGGAAACTGAGATTTACGCCATGCAGTTCGCTGTGGGACTCAGCTGGTTACCGCAAGACGGTGGGTTGTGCCGCAAGCCGCATAGGTGGTCGGCGCGACCCGACATGGTTTTTTTTGATACCGGGGATAGCCAGGTCTACTCGGGCATTCATCACGCCGCGGCTTCCTCGAACCCTTCCACTACCCGCCACCCCGGAGTAGTACCTTAGTCCAATAGGCAAGCCACCTCGAAAGGGTAAGATGCAATTGGGGATAGCTGGCGGTAAGAGCTAACTTTCCCCACTGCAGCAAACGCCACGGCCCGGCAGCAGCGATCCTGCGCCGGGCTTTTTTCCGGTTCGCCACTCTAATTGTCATAATGTTGTTCAACAATAGCAACATGCGCGTGAAAATCATTATCGTGGCACTGGTAATTGGCATGACGTGGAGGGGGGAACGGACATCCGCCGCGCCTGAGGGCGATTCCCCAATTCGTTCCACTCTCGCATGGATGCAAGCTGAAAAAAAGTAAAAGTCTTTTTTTACCAGCTTTCACCGCACCAGACCATTTTTCTGATCTGCTTTCTCGACGTATTACATCTGTACCTGGGCAAGACGATGGCGGTTGTCATTACGCTGGCAAAAATCCGTACTCGACCGGGAATTTGACGTAAAACAGGTCCACGTCTTCTGCCTGCAGCATATCGAGAAACAGCGCGGCTTCCTCCTCGCTCAGGACGAAACTTACCTCCACCGGAAGGTCAGCCGAGAGCTCAAGGAAAGTTTCTTCGTGCAACACTCCATGACGCCCGAAACCAGCAATTGCGCGCATTGCCGTGCCGCCGTTAAAGCCGAATCTTTTTGCGCGTTCCAGCAGCCACTCGAATAAAAGAATGCCCTTGTGTTCGCGGTATTCGCTTACGTAGAATTTGAGAAAGATGCCCTGCATGGTCTCCTCCTTTCCTGTTTCGTTCCGCCACTTCACCTTTCAGGCCAAATTTGGCCACGGGCCAGGATTATTGCTGCGCCAGCCATTTGATCGTCATTATCCCCAGCACTGTCATTGTCAAGGACCCAGCCAGGTGCGAAAAAACAATAATGCACGCCCAGCCATATTGCTCCCGCAACAGCAGCGTAACCGTTTCAGCCGAAAAGGTGGAGAAGGTGGTCAACCCGCCAAGAAATCCAGTGATGATGAATAGCCGCGCTTCGGGTGGAAGCACGGTGTTGTGATGAAAATATTCAACGGCAATGCCGACGAGATAACCGCCAGCCAGATTGGCTGTCAGGGTGCCCAGCGGAAGGGTGGGAAAGACCGGATTCAAGGCTATGCCAAACCACCAGCGCAGCCATGCACCCAGCGCCGCGCCAGCGCCTACTGCCGCTACCGCGTAGACGCCCATTTTTTCATCGGTTCTTCTTGCAAGTTATCTGTTTTCCATTGCCCGGCTATATATTCCTTCGCGAGCCAAACCGTTTAGCTGACAGCGTTTGAAGAATGCGCGCTGCGCTTCGGCTACGTTACTTTCCTGCCCTTTCCAGGCGGCGAGAACCGGCGCTTGCAGCGCCCGCCCGTAAGAGAAACTGAGTTGCCATGGTGGATTAGCGTCCATCGCGTTCATGGCATTCAGATTATCCGTTGCATCTTCCGCACTCTGGCCACCCGAAAGAAATACGATACCCGGAACCGCTGCCGGTACATAACGCCGCAGACAACGGACGGAAGCTTGAGCCACTTCCTCTGCGCTGGTCCGATGCGGGCACTTCATCCCTGGAATCACCATATTCGGTTTAAGCAACATACCCTCGTACAGCACGCCATGCGCGTTAAGCTCCGAGAATACGCTCTCAAGCATTTGCGAGGTAATGACGTTGCACCGCTCGATGTCATGGGCGCCATCCATGAGCACTTCCGGCTCTACGATAGGCACGATATCTGCTTCCTGGCACAGGGCGGCATAGCGCGCAAGCGCGTGGGCATTTGCGCGGATGGCGTATGCGGATGGCACATTCTGCTCGTCGATCTCGATCACCGCCCGCCACTTCGCGAATTTCGCCCCCAGTTGCTTGTATTCCGCAAGCCGGTCGCGCAAACCGTCCAGACCCTCGGTGACTTTGTTACCGGGATGCAGTGCCAGCGCCTTTGCGCCTTTATCGACCTTGATGCCGGGTATGATGCCCCGCTCCGACAGCAGGTGTGCGAAAGGCATGCCGTCGCGCGAGCTCTGACGCAATGTTTCATCGAAAAGGATGACGCCGCCGATATAGCGTTCGATACCCTCGGTGGTGAAAAGTATTTCGCGGTATCGACGGCGGTTTTCCTCAGTCGACTCAACCCCGATCGGATCAAAGCGTTTCTTGATCGTCGGGTTGCTTTCATCCGCCGCCAGAATACCCTTCTGTTTTGCAACGATGGCTTCGGCGACTGATTTGAGTTCATCTATATTCATGAGCCCTTATTCTCCTGTAAAGGTGAAAAATCATTGCCCGAGGTCGGAAACAGACAGAAGCGGCGTCGAACAGACTTGAATGGCCGGCCCGCTCGCCCGCTTACCCGCTTACCCCCTTGGGTGCGTCCCAAAAAGACTCATCTGCCAGACGACCACGAGCAAAGCAACGATGACTCCCGCAAGCAAAACAAAGTATGGCCATACCGGTTTTTTCTCGGCATACGGATCGGACACAGAGCGGCGCGCACCTTCTGGCAGACAAGCCATTTTGGTCAAAGACTTGCCAAATGGAATATTGATGCGCGCCCGCGCATTGATTGCCCAGCCATTGGCATCCAGCACGGGGCCGAGGTTGCGTTTCTTCAACTTGAACCAGGCCACAATCATGGCCGGGCCGGAAATCAATAATATCAGGCCGATTATCGCCAGAGGTATCTGCCAGAATTGTAAGCCCAATATCCCGCTGACCAGTGAAGCAAGAATTCCGCCGATAGCGCCGAGCGCCAGCCCTATCGCCGCAAAAATCCCGGCGAATTTTCCTACATCGAAGGGTGGTTTTGGCGGTGGCGGAGGAGGCGCACCCGCCGCAGCGGGCGGGGGCGGCGCCACCGCAGCAGCGATCAGCTTTTGATCCGCTGCGGCTGCTTTCCGCGCAGCCAGTTTCTCCAACTGCTCGTTGATAAACCTGATCAGTTTCTTGTATGGCGACCAGAATGCCTGGCGGATACTGATGGGATGGTCCACGACTCGCACGATGGTGGCATCCCAATCCTGGCCTTTCCGATCATAAAAAATACCATTTCTGCCTACCATCAGAAAATCCGAATCGCCATCGGTAAAGGCGGCGGCAATGCTCATTTTTTCCGCACCGCCCTTGCGTACGCAATCGCAATAGGCGAGGTACAGGCCGCTCATATTGGCAAACTCCGCGTGTTTGCCAATATCCTCAACTCTTACGCATAGCTCACAACTGCGCCCATCCAGGTACAGCGTGCCCAACTGAAAAATCGCTTTATCTCTCCCGGTATAAAAGCTGCGGAATGAAACAAAATTGTTTATCAGTTTAAACAGATCGCGGCTGTAGCGCAGAAGTTGTTCCACTGACCGGATCGCCTTTACCTCGTTTTCCACCGCTTTATCCTGGATAATCAGATTATTGATTGCGTCCTGATGGTTACTGCCGGAAATCTCGCTCAAACGTGCCTTGCCCAATTGTTCGATACTGGAAGCCGGCTTGGTGCTTTGCCATGCTTCAAACGCCGCAAATTTAGCGCAAAGCTCATCCCACTCCGAGGCCAGCAGAACCTGCTTTTCGCCGAATAGCGGCACGATGGCTTGCGTCCTTAATGCGTCTATCTGTTTTTGCCAGGCTGGGTTCACGCCTGAAATCAATGGCAGAGGCTTGTCTGGCTCCACTGTCGCCAGCGGGAAACTTGCTATATCGGTGTTTTGTGCCGATAACGTTTGTGCCGCAATGCTCTTGTAATCGTCGGCGGAGCGGCTCAATGGCATGGCGGCGCGCTCATCATAAGCAGCCAGTTGGCAGCGCGTGAAATAGTCGCTGACTTTCTCTTTGACGGCACGGAAGGCATCGGCAGCCTCCAGCGTTTTTTCCTCGAGAAACCTGATATGCGCATCACCGTCGCCCTTCGCCTGCCACTCGGAATAGGCGGCAACTTCCGCAAAAAAAGCATCGCTGGTTTCCTGGTTAATCCCCGCTTTTCCACTCACGTCCGCCACGGAGCCGCGACATTTGATTATGTCCTCAACCGTTGCGCGCAACGCGGCATCCGCAATCTGGCCGGCAGGAATTACGCCGTCGCCGTTGAATTCCAGGCCCGCGACAAACTTCTCGATGTCGGCCATATCCGCGAGAGAGATCTCTGCAGCATCGGCTTTACCCAGCGTTTTCAGAATGTATTGCGCTGAAGCAAGCAGCTGTTGCCCTTCTTCGCTGCTATCGTTTATATCGGCCAGCGCGACGCGATCCGAACCCTCGATCAGCAAATCGGGATTCCTCAGCAAATTGCCAGCCCAGGCGATAGCCGCCAACACCTCAGTCGCATGCACATGAGCATCGTCATCATGGTCGATCAAATCGAGGGTTTTAGTATCGAACTCTATGCCGCGCGTCGGGCAACTCAATGCTACCCATAACTTTTGATCCAGTTCTTTTAAAGCCAGCAAATCCGCGCCATTGTCGATTTGTACCTGATCGAAACCACCCGCGCGGAAAAACTTCCACGTGTGCGACGTAGCCATGACCTCTCCTTGGTATTATTAAATTTGTAAGGGCTATTGAGAGTTATAGACTTAACATTCGAGCATTGCAATAAAGAAGGCTGGCATCGCAATAAATCGCGAGGAAAGCAGGGAAACTATCGTATACCGGGTCCGGTTACGCCATCGAAGCCGAGTTTTATCAATGCCTTCCGCTCTGCTTCGGCTTGTACGCCAAGTGCAATCACGATGATGCCAATGTCGTGCGCCAGCCTGCACAAGTTTTTCAGAAAGCGCTGGTTATTCTTATTCTGATGGATGCCGTGCACAAAGGCGGCGTCTACCTTGAGATAACCCAGGCCGAGACCCGAGAGTTGCCGAAGCTCCCCAAACTGGTGGCCAAAATGCTCGATGCCGGTACGGCAACCGAGCGCCCTGAAGGTTTGACAGAAGTCACGAAACGCTTCAAATTTGCGAAAGGCGCCGTACTCCGGCACTTCAATCCAAAGCCGCCGGCACAGGTCCGGATATTGGCCCAGCAATTCCGCCAGTTTATTCCGGAATCCCCAATCCGCGACGGTTTCAATCGAGAGGTTGACTGCGAGATCACCGGTGCCCGACTGCAATGATTCGATTGCATGGCGAATGACAGCCATGTCCAGGGGCCCGGTGAGATTGAGACGAACCGCGATATTGACGAAATCGCCTGCCTCCAGCCAGCCTCCATTGCGCTGGGCTTGCATGCGGACAAACGCTTCCTGATGCAATGGCGCGCCATTGCGTCCCACGACCGGGTAGAGAGCCAGCTTGAAGCGCTCTTCTGCAAATGCATCGCTGAAAATATGCCGCCAATCTCCGATATTGACGGCCGGGGCGGGCGGATGACCCGGTTGCGCGGCAATGGCATGCCAGGCGTTGACACCCGTTTGTTCGGCCGTGCTCAGCGCGATGTCAGCCTTGGCGAAGAGCTCGCCCAGCTTATCCCCGCGCTGGTAGCGAACAGCGCCGATGTGATACAGGTCCTTCACCGCCTCCCTTGTTTGTTGTGACAAGGCGGAGAGCTCGCTCGTCAACCGGTTTGCAACGCGGCTCACATCATCGGTGTCGGGGATGAGAAGCACGAAATCCGATCCATTCAGGCGGGCGGCAAGCGAAGCGGAAGGTTCACTATCCGAAGAAGCTTCGGCGGCTGTCTTGCCCATGAGGGCGGCTACCTGGCGGAGCAGGTTGTTTGTCTCTGCATGGCCCAGTTTCTGGTTGATCTCTTGCAAATTATTGAGGCGTACGAGGAAAAGAATGCCGCTTTGCCGTTTGCTCGCCGCTATATGTTCTCGAACAACTTCCTGGTGATCCTGCTGGGCGACAGCTTTGCCAATCTCATGCCGGAGCGATAAGCTGACCACCCTCGCTTGGGAGGATAACTTCAGGAGCCGCTTCAATACCTTCGCTTGGAATGACAGCTTCACCTCCCTCGCTCGGTTCGGCTCTTTCGGTAGCGGCGCCTTCGGTAGCCGCACCTTCGCCCCCAGTGCTCGGGGCAGCGGGTACCTCACCTCCGCTCCCGGCAACAACCCCTGCACTCAAGCCGGGGGTGACATCTTCCCCGCTTATACTTATACCGGGTGCCGCTTCTTTCTCCCCTGCGTCATTGGCGGTATCTCCGCCGCCTACAATTTCGACAAACCGGTTCATGAAGTACTCGCGATTGGCCAGGCCGGTGACCGGATCGTAATTTATCTGCTTATGCAAGGCTTCCAGCCGCGAGGTTTCCTCAATGGCCCTGTTATGCAAACGTCTTATCATGTCATTCGTGGCCCGTGCAATGCTGCGCAGTTCGGGTATGCGAGGCTCGGAAATGGTCAGAAAGCGCCGTTCGGTAATAGCTTCAGCCTGTTCGACCATCGTGGACAATGGCTTCTTGATGCGTTGCAGCATCAGCATTCCGATGAGCCCACAGAAGAGGCCTGCCGCCAGAAACCAGAGTAGCAGGGTTTCCGCTTGATCCCAAAGGGCCCGATGGGCGAGCCGGCTTTGGCTTGCTACCTTGATGACGCCAAAATGCATCCAGCTGTCAGAGATTTGAGCCTGGCCTGGTTCTGCGTGGATAGGGAAGAGATCAATAAACCATTCGGGAACAGTGATGTCTACCCGGTCCTGCACCCGTTCAGTAATCACTCTGCCATCCGGCGAGGTGATCGAAATCGTTTCATATTGGCCGCTGTCGAAAAGTGCCGCGATCTGCAGACCGATCGTAACGGGGTCCTTGCTCAACTGAGAGATGGAATGCGCGAGGGAATTGGCGCTATCGATATTTTTTCGATGGAGTTGCTGCTCAAGATAGCTTTGCGTGCTGAGCAGACTTATGGCAAAGCCGCCAGTAAAACTGGTCAGCGTTACCAATATGACAGTCAGCCAGAGTTGCCGGGAAAGAGACATTGAATGCCTTATTATTTTAGGAAGCCTCTGAATAACTCTGGATAAGTCCCCGATTTTGCCTGTAGGGGCGCAACAGCGGCGTTATTTGAATTTTTCATCGGTTCCCCGAGATTATCACGGACTGGATGATCGTTTCAATTTTGCAGGAAATCAAGGCAATGAAGAAGCGGCGGGTGCGGAAAGAGCAAGCAGGAACGCCCCGCGGCAAAACGTGGTTGGGGTGAGGCATGAACCCGATGTAACAATGGCATTGGAGATAGGCGTCGGGATTCCTTCGTCATCCCGACCTACAATGTGGCGCTGCTCGTGAGGAGATCGCTTATGCCCGTCAGTTGTCAAAAGAGTGTTCCATGAAGCACGAAGGATTATTGGAGATTCCTGTATGCATACCGCTTTTATTTCGCACCCCGATTGCCTGCTTCACGATATGGGTCCCTATCATCCTGAAAGCCCGGCGCGGCTCAAGGCAATAGAGGATGCGCTGACTGCTTCCGGCCTCATGGACAAGCTGGAACGCCATGCTGCGCCATTGGCCACACGTGAACAGCTGGAACGGGTGCACACGCCCGGCTATATTGCTTCGCTCGACCTCAGTTCGTCCAGGGCCCGTTCCGCCGGCCTGGCATATCTCGATCCGGACACGGCGATGAACCAGCACAGCTTGAAAGCGGCTTATCGTGCTGCCGGGGCGGTAGTACTGGCGACGGATCTGGTGATGGGAGAGAAGGCGGACAATGCTTTTTGCAGTATTCGCCCGCCGGGCCATCATGCGGAACGGGACAGGGCGATGGGTTTTTGCCTGTTTAACAATATTGCGGTGGGAGTTGCCCACGCGATGGACGCGCATGCTTTGGAGCGTATTGCGGTGGTGGATTTCGATGTGCATCACGGCAACGGCACAGAGGATATTTTTCGGGATGATCCCAGAGTCATGATGGTTTCGATATTCCAGCACCCCTTCTATCCCTATGGCGGCGTCACGGGACGTTCGGAACGCATGGTCAATATTCCGCTGGCGGCGGGCAGCGATGGAGAAATATTCCGCAGGGCGGTGAGCGAATTCTGGCTGCCCTCGCTTGAAAGATTCAAACCTCAGATGCTATTTATTTCGGCCGGCTTTGACGCTCACACCGACGATGATCTTGCTTCCTTGAATCTTGTGGAAAATGATTACGCATGGGTCACCGAAAGAATCAAGGAGGTGGCTCAGGTCCATGCCGCCAACCGGATCGTTTCGTCTCTGGAAGGGGGATACGCCTTGCCCGCGCTCGGACGGAGTGCGGCGGCTCACCTGAGGGTGCTCAGTGATTCCTGATGAGCGAAGCGCATTGCGAGTCTTTGAATTTCGGATAGATCTCTGAGCAGCTATGTTGGACGCATGGAACTTACGTTTGTCGCACCTTCGAGAGCGTGTCCTTAATGGATTTATTCATCATCTCCATTGTGCAACAGACCGCTTCGCGCAGGGCCGCCCGCGCTTTCCCGTATCTCAGCACGGATTTTGCTCTGGAATTGTTTCGTAACGCGGCTATTGTGTCTATGATAAGCATAGTATCGGGGTTTGCCACGGCGGCATTTGTACCTCCATATCAGGGAGACCAGGCGTTGAAGGGTAGCCATATATTGCGTGTTCTTATTCTGCTGATCATTCTGGTGCTCGTCACCTTTGTGATATGGAAGAACTATGCGGGTCCCAAGGAGAACATCAGGATCGGTGTGCTGCATTCCTTGTCCGGCTCTATGGCGGAGAGCGAAAAACCCTTGGTCGACGCTATCCAGTTCGCCATCGAAGAGGCCAATGCAGCAGGTGGTATCAATGACAGGAAGATCGAAGCGGTAGTGGCGGATTGCAGATCCGACGCGGTTTATTGTGCCAGGGAGGCTGAGCGCCTGATCACCGAAGAGCAAGTGCAGGCGTTGTTCGGCTGCTGGAACTCCGATTGCCGCAAGGAGGTGAAACGAATAGTCGAAGAACATAAACACCTGCTCTTTTACGCACTGCGGTACGAAGGCATGGAACAGTCGCCGAATATCGTCTACGGTGGCACCGTACCCAATCAGTTGGTCATGCCCGCCGTACACTGGGCCCTGGAAAATCTCGGCAAGCCGGGCGCAACATACTCACGCGGCAAACGCGTGTATCTCGTCGGATCGGATTACGTTTATTCCCGCGTTGTGAATATCCTCATCAAGGATTTGCTGCTTGCGCACGGAGCGATAGTCGTGGGGGAACAATACCTTCCTCTGGGATCCGCTGTTGTGGACGATCTGGTGGCGGATATTGCCGGGCAGCAGCCGGATATCGTATTGAATACCATCAGCCGCACGGATAACGCCGTGTTTTTTCGAACCCTCAAGAAAAATGGAATCACGCCGGACAAGATGCCGGTGTTATCGTTCAGCGTGACCGAGATAGGCCTGACAGCGCTGGATACCGTGCCGATGGCGGGCCACTACGCTGCGCGCAATTATTTTCAGACAATACCAACACGTCAGAATCAATCTTTCGTAAACCGGTTCCGCCACCGCTTCGGTGAGAGCGCCATCATCGATAGCCCGATGGAGGCTTCCTACATCAATATGAGAATGTGGATCCAGGCGGCACTGGAAGCCGGTTCGGGCGATCTGGGCAAGGTGCAACGGACCATTCTGCGCCAGAGCCTGCCCGCTCCTGAAGGTGTGGTTTCACTCGATCCAGTAAGTGGCCATGTGTGGAAGGTGGCGCGCATAGGCAAAGCCCGCAAGGATGGCCAGTTCGATGTAGTCTGGGATTCCGAGCGGCCGCTCGAGCCGGCTCCCTTTCCGACATACCGCTCCCGGGAAGAGTGGGACGAACTGCTGAAACCCATCCCCGGATTGAAGCCATGATAAGGTTTACCTCGCTTACGCAGCGCTTTGCGGTGTGGTTCGTGGCGGTCTCCGTGCTACCTATCATGATTATTGGATATAGCCTTCTCCGCACTTTTGAAACCGAGACGCAGCGTACGGCGATCCGCCAAGTCTCCGCCATGGCCGACATGAAAGCGGAACAGATAGATAGCTATCTGCGGGAACGCCTTCTCGACGCCCGGGTTATCCAGACTGCCAGTACTACACGCCTGGCGATGCGCGATTTCGCGCGTGCATATGCCCGAAGCGGCGTGGGATCAGCTAACTACCGTGAACTGGACGCTTTTTACCGCGAACACTTCAAACGATTTGTTGAGGACGCCGGTTATTACGACCTGTTTCTTATTTCCCCTCAGGGCGAAATTGTCTATAGCCAGGCTAAAGAAGCGGATTTTGGCACCAGCCTCATCACCGGTCCATATAAAAACAGTGGTTTAGGCCGTATTACACGGAACGCGTTGAATACCTTGCAAAACGGCGTATCGGATTTTGAATATTATCCGCCATCGAAGGGGGCCATGGCTGCTTTCATGGCCTTTCCCGTCGTGGTTGAGGGAAAGCTCGAAGGCGTGGTTGCGCTGCAGATCTATAGTGAACACGTGTTTCAGGTCGTGACCGACAACGTGGGTTTGGGAGCGAGTGGGGAAACAGTGGTTACGCGGCTTTTGAACGAGCGCACGGCCCTGGTAATCGCACCACTGAAACATGAGCCCCGTGCCGCGCTTGAGTTCGAGATTCCTCTCAATAACCCGCCGTTTTCGATAGCGATCCAAAGCGGCCTGCACGGCGAACGTGGAGGCGGTTTGAAAATGGATTATCGCGACAAGGAAGTCGTCGCGGCATGGCGTTATCTGCCTCGCATGAATTGGGGCATCGAAGTCAAAATGGATGCGGACGAGGTGTTTGCTTCGGTGAAACGCGTGCGCGATCTCGGTTTGCTGATTCTCGGCCTCACTCTTGTTGCCGCTATGCTGGGTGCGCTTTTATTCAGCCGGCGCGTGGTTACCACACTGAAAAAGCTCAGCCACGGAGCCCATCACATTGCCGCAGGCAATTTGCAGCAGCGCGTACCGGTAAAGGGATGGAACGAGATAGGGGAGCTCGCAAGCACCTTCAACACCATGACGGAACGCCTGAATGTCAGCAACCGTGAACGGGACATCGCAGAAGACGATCTGCGGCAGCTCAACCAGGACTTGGAGAACAGGGTTGTTGCGCGAACCGCTGACCTCGAGCGGGCAAATGCGGCGCTGATCAGCAAGGAGGAGGAAACGCGCTCCATCGTCGAACACATGGTCGATTGCATCATTACCATCGACGATAAAGGGATCATCCGGTCGGTGAACCCCGTGATAGAAAAACTTTTCGGCTACACCCGGGAGGAGGTGATCGGCCAGAACGTTTCGATGCTCATGCCCGAACCCCATCACGGTGCTCACCAGAATTACATCGACAGGTATTATCGGACCGGACGAGGCCGGTGTGAATTCGACCATATTCTCCGGCTCGAAGTCGAGGGGGTGCATAACATCGGCATGGGCCGTGAAGTAGAGGGACGGCACAAGAATGGAGAACCCGTCGATCTCTACGTTGCTGTCAGCGAATATTTCGTAGGGGGGAAGCGCTATTTCACCGGTGTCCTGCGCGATATTCATGAACGCAAGCAGGTCGAGCAGGCTTTGCGCAATAGTGAACAGCGCTTTAGAGCCATCGTGGATAACCTGGCTGCGCTTGTTGGCGAAATGACCCCTGATGGTATTTTGGTGGAAATCAACCGTACCGCGTTGGAGGTGGGCGGGCTGCGCAGCGAGGATGTGATAGGCAAGTGTTTGTCGGACACCGGATGGTTCTCCTACAAGCCAGAGGTGCAGCAACAGCTCCGGGAAGATATCAAGCGGGCGAGAGCCGGAGAAATCGTTCGCCGTGACGTTGAGATACGCATTGCCAATGGCGGTCTCATGACAGCCGATTGCATGCTCGTCCCGGTCCGGAACGCCAAGGGCCAGGTCGTTAAAATAATTCCTTCTGCAATCGATATCAGCGAAAGGATACGTATCCTGACGGATCTTGAACAGGCCCGCCATGAGGCGGAGCAGGCCAATCAGGCAAAATCGGTCTTTCTTGCGGCCATGAGCCACGAGATACGCACCCCGATGAACGGGGTGATCGGTATGGCGGACGTCTTGCAGCAAACCAGCCTCAGCGGGTATCAGATGGAGATGGTCGATCTCATCCGCGAGTCCGCTTTCGCCTTGCTGGAGATCATCGAGGATATTCTCGATTTCTCCAAGATTGAGGCAGGCCGGCTGGAACTCGAGAAGGCGCCGATGTCGATCGTGAGTGTCGTGGAAAAGGCTTGCGCCATGCTCGAAAGCCTGGCTGCGAGAAAGGGAGTGGAACTCACTTTGTTTCTCGATCCGGCGATTCCCGAAGAGGTCCTGGGCGATGCGTTGCGCCTGCGCCAGGTGCTGGTCAACCTTACCAATAACGCCATTAAATTTTCCAGTGGACAGAAAGAACCTGGCCGGGTATCAGTACGCGCTGTGCTGGCAGACCGCAACCCGGATCAGGTGACGGTGGAGTTTCAGATCATCGACAATGGCATCGGCATGAGCGAGGAGACCCAGGCGCGGCTGTTCACTCCTTTTACTCAAGGCGATACCTCCACCACCCGCCGATTTGGTGGCACCGGGCTGGGCCTGGCAATCTCACATTATCTGGTTGAATCGATGGGCGGAGAAATCAAGGTGAAGAGCGCACTGGCCCAAGGCTCTGTTTTTACCGTCCGCCTGTCGTTCGTGCAACTGCCCACGGCGCCCGCCCTAAGCAAGGTTGTCGACTTGACCGGTATTTCCTGTCTGGTACTGGGCGACGAGAAGGGCTTGGGCGACGATCTGGCGGTATATTTGAGATACAGCGGCGCTACCGTCGAGCGGGAGACGGATTTCAAGGCCGCTCCGAAGCGGATAGAGGCGCTCCCGCCCGGTTTATGGCTATTGATCGTCGATGCGGGGCATGATGTTCCACCGGTTGAAGAACTACGCGCCGCCTGCCATGCCCGGCCAGACCTTGACTCGCATTTCGTCGTTCTGGAGCATGGGCATCACCAGCCCGACATTGAGCCTCGCTTCGTTGTCATCAAGCGTGGGCGGCGTCGTCATGAGCGCGCTGAAACCGTGGACACCGTTACGCTGGATGGCGACGTCATGCATCGCGACGCGTTTCTGCGAGCGGTGGCCATTGCAGCCGGGCGGGCACATGAAGAAGTGGAAGCGGCCCAACCAGCCCAGGTCGAGCCGGTGGTTGCCCCCTCGCGCGAGGAGGCTCGAAAGGAGGGTAGGCTCATCCTCGTCGCGGAAGACAGTGAAATCAACCAGAAAGTCATCCGTCAACAGCTCACTTTGCTGGGCTATGCCGGTGACATCGCTCGTGATGGCCGGGAAGCGCTAAAACGCTGGGAGAGCGGCGACTATGCGCTGCTGCTCACCGATGTGCATATGCCGGAGATGGACGGCTACCAGTTGACCGCGGCGGTCAGGCTTGCCGAGCAAGGCAAGGTCAGGCATCCCATCATCGCTTTTACTGCAAACGCCCTTAAGGGCGAGGCCGAACATTGCCGCGCAGTCGGCATGGATGACTACCTGAGCAAGCCCGTCCAGCTTGCGCACCTGAGAGCAGTATTGCATAAATGGCTGCCGCCTCCCGCCAGTACCGAATTGCTCGCGCTCGCCACTCCGGCTGCATCCGCCACCGGCATCGCCCCCGCGACAGCTCCTGCTGGGGAAAAACCGGTGGACGTGAGCGTCCTTGAAGGGCTCGTCGGTAATGACCCGGCGATAATCAGCGAATTTTTGCAGGATTTCCGTACCAGTTCGGGGAAAATAGCAGCGGAGTTACGCGCCGCCTGCGAGGCGGGACAGGCGGAAGCCGCTGGAGCGTCAGCCCACAAGCTCAAGTCGTCGGCGCGCTCGGTCGGTGCTTTGGCCTTGGGAGAACTGTGTGCGGAAATGGAACAGGCAGGGAAGGCAGGCGACACGCGGGAATTAAATACACTATTGCCACGTTTCGAGTCTGAACTGGCCGCTGTGGATAAATATATCGAATCATTGGCATAATTATGCTATGTATAGGACATTACTATTGCACTCGCGCTCGCAAGGCCCTATCAACTCGATAAACCGCAAAGACACGTGACATGACCGAACGATCCGAAGTCAGAATTCTGGTGCTTGACGATGAGGCCTTCATGCTCAAGCTACTGAAGCGCATTCTCTCGAATCTGGGGTTTACGTCGGTCACGCTTTGCGATAGCGGACGTGCCGCCCTGGAGCGTGCAGCCGCCGTGGATGGGGCGCCCAACGTGATCCTGCTGGATCTCAACATGCCTGAAATGGATGGGATCGAATTTGTGCGGCACTTGGTCGACCGCCATTATGCCGGAAGCCTCATACTCGTCAGCGGCGAGGATGAGCGTATATTGCAAACCACCGAAAAACTGGTTCGCGCGCACAAAATTCCCATACTTGGGTACCTGCATAAGCCCGTCAAGCCGGATGCGTTAGCTGCACTGCTTGAGAAATGGACTCCGCCTCCCACTGAGGCCACGGGATCAACGAAGAAAGTATACGTTGCGGATGATTTGCGGGCCGCCATCGAAAAAGGCGAGCTGGTCAATTACTACCAGCCCAAGGCGAAGGTTGCCACCGGTGAAGTGGCGGGCGTGGAGACATTGGTGCGATGGCGGCACCCGGTGGATGGCATCGTTTTTCCCGATCAATTCATCAATGTGGCTGAAGCGGCTGGTTTGATCGACGCCCTGACTCAAGTCGTGTTCACTGCCGCAATGGCTCAGGCAAAAGTTTGGCAAGACGCGCAGCTGGCGCTCCGGGTGGCGGTCAACGTGTCGATGGATAACCTGGCATCTCTGAATTTTCTCAATTTTGTAGCCGATGTCACGGCCAAGGTGGGCATTGCACCCCAAAACGTGGTGCTGGAGGTAACGGAAAGCCGGTTGATGCAGGATACGCGGGCTCCGCTTGAGATTTTGACTCGCTTGCGCTTGAAGCGTTTTCGCCTTTCCATTGATGATTTCGGCACGGGTCACTCTTCGCTCGCCCAGTTGCGCGATATTCCCTTTGACGAGCTCAAGATCGATCAAGGCTTTGTGCATCGCGCCTGGAAGGTCGAAACATTACGTGCAATGTACGACGCCAGCCTGGCGCTGGCAAGACAATTGGGCATGGAAGTCGTTGCCGAAGGGGTCGAGGACCGCGACGACTGGGATCTTCTGCGCCGCACAGGATGCGATCTCGCTCAGGGCGCTTTTGTTTCCCGGCCCATGCTGCCTGAACATCTGCCCGGCTGGATAGAGAGTTGGCGGGAGCGGGTTCAAAAGGAATCCTTGATCGGTGGCGAGCTGAAGTGAATGGTAAAGTCGTCGAGGAAAAACTCAAATCCTGCGCCCGCTAGAGCCTGAAATACAAAGAGATTCCTCTACTCTATATGGGGCAGTGCTGCGTTGGGCGGAACGTCCCGAGTCAAAGCTGTTACCGCAAACGAGCATCATATGTCCAGCGCCGCAGCTTTTTCGAGCGAATCCGGGCAGCGGCTGGATGAGCCGCATTGATGAGGACATTGTTTTCTTCCGGCACAATTACAGATGGCGCGAGCAAAAGCGCCGATATTCCGGAGGTGATCCATTGGTTTCCCGCTTGTAAACTTGTTATGCCTGCCGGAATTGCATCCCAGCCCACATGATCCTTAGTCTCAAGGACGATTGCGGTTTTCCAGACATCATCTGGTATTTCGACAGAAACCAGGTACCGGTTGAGAGGTAAATCACCTGCAACCAGATGCACAATCGTCTCCAGGCAGGCCAGCGCAATAGAACTGCTCGTGTAGATCATCGGCGTCCCAGGGCGATTCCACCGTCCGCCTGTGCGGCGGGCGCCTTCTCCACTCAGGTCGTCCGCGCCATAATCGGGAGTATCTGTTCCAATACGCCAGACCAGAACGGTCAAGCGTAAGCTCCGCTTTGAATCCTGGCGATCAGGCCGGACACAAGCTCCTGACCCTCCGCAGTATCCATGTACTCGGCAGGGCACTGGCCCCCAAGCGCCGGCGCAGGCTTGTCGAGCCAGTCGGCAACCCACCTCGCTGCGTCGAAGCCACTCGACTCTCCGGATTGCTCGACCATCACCTGGACTTGTCCAACGAGCTTCGAAAACCCCAACACCCGTTCACCCTGGTCTGGCGAAAGCTGCTGCTTCGACCGTGCCCGGCGGTCGACCGTTGCTCGAGGCAGGCCCAGCACTTTGAAAAGGCGTTCCTTGGGCCTTCCGATGGTCTTGGCGATCTTCGCCACTTCGCCGGCCGGTACGCCCCTTTTTATGATCTCGATCCGCTCCATAGGCCCCAGGCGGTACACATCGGAGAAGTTGGTCACGCTCAGAGGTTTCCTGGTTTCAATAACATGCGTGCCGGTAACCGCCGCGCGGGAACGTTTCAGTACCTTTACCCCTGCCACGGGTTTCTCAATATTGGTAGTCATATCATTACTCCATCCGAGCATTCATCATAGCTCATTTGAGTAATGTATGCCAGGTGTGAACGTGCTGAGTGTGAACGTGCTGTAGTTGTCCTGATCGCCACCTCGATGCCGGCTTCCCCTTCATTTTGCCTGCTCTTTTTCCCGCAAATGAATGGAAGCCCGCTCCAAAGCTTCAACAGCTTGCTGGGCGTACCCTTCCCTGGCTTCATCAATGGCAATCTCCATCGCCTCGAAAACTTCCTTGTCGTGCCCCGCCTTCTTGTACTCCCCGTATATGGATTTCTGAAGATTGGTATAAGGATGTTCTTTATTCTCTTCTATTAATTTCTTTCGGGCTTCTTCGGTATGGCTGACTACGCCTTGTGCGCTGCCTTCCTTGCCGCTCTTGATTGCCTCTTCCAAATGCTCCCCGGTCTTCTTGACATGGTCTTCCGCGTGAACCACGCCAGGGACCGCAACAAAAGAAGTCAAAACTATGATTAAGCTATAAGCAAACATCTTCATTTTGACTACTCCTGATGGATTAATGGAGCCTGCCGGTCTTGCAATACTGCCGAGTTTGATCGTCAGTCTGGAAATATTTCATCATGTGTTATCGCTTGCGTTCGGTCCCCGTACTGCGATCAAAAGCTGGATGTACTTCGATCGCATCAATCTGCATCCTCCGGTAGCTTAAGAAAGGCCACTTTTATGTAAAGATTCATCGACTTAAAATAACAGAGGAATTTACTCAGGTATCAAATTAACACACGCTTTGTGAAGAATTCGTGAAGACAAACACCACACATAAACAGGGTTTAAACAAGCATCGGCGCGGGTTGGAAAGAGTGTTCCTGTGGTCCCGCCGCTAAAAGCTTGGCAGTTCAGGAACAGGGGAAAGTAGCGGAGATAGATCGCTGCAACTCGCTGAACGGGGAAAAAAACTATAGGGCTTTAATATGCCGCGGTATCGGGCTGACAGGCAAATCGCTGTTCAGGCGTTCAGGACAAGCGATTCTCAGGAAAATACGATATGAAAAGTCGCACCGCAACCGGAGGTGCTTTCGACTTCAATGCGCCAGCAAGTAGTCAAAAAAAGTATCCGAGATAGCGCCACGATACAGCCGGAGCAAAAAAAGTAACTCGGTGACCATGGCGATAAGCACTGATCCAGCGCCTTGCTGGTGAACTTGGCGCGCCAAGTGTAAAATGACGCATCGCTAAAACCAAACGATGCTGCCGGCACAATTCCTGACCGGCAAGCCCCCATCCGCCTGCCTCAGAAACCCGAATGATTCGCTCATCCGTAACCGCTTTTTTACGTCCGTTCTCCTCTCGAAAAACGAACTTTGCTAGATCCTGACTGGCCCGTTTTATCGGGAGATCATCATCACGATCCCATTTGATCGTCCGGCGCCGGCTATTCAGTACTGTATACCTTGAGTGAAATTTCTGTACTCGGTTTTGAAAGGAAATTTGTAATGAATCACCCAAATAATAAAAGCCAGGCGATATCCGCCGTGATAAGCCTACTATTGTTGGGCGGTTTTAATCCAGGTGAGGCGTATGCCAATAACTTGACAAATTATCTCAAGGAAAGCGGTCTTGAACTGGGAGGCTGGATCAATGGTGGCTTCACTTATAATGCAAATAATCCCTCGGATGGTTTCAATGGTACTGTTACTTTTGCGGACCAGGCAAATCGGTTTCAACTGAATCAGTTTAATTTATTCGTTCAACGTCCCGTACCGTCCGGAGGCGCGGAGTGGGGTGTGGGGGGGCGTTTTGACTTTCTATTTGGTACAGACGCGATTTATACGCAGGCTTACGGCATTTCTGCGTTCGACGAAAATACCGGGGAGCCTTCGGATAGAGGCGACTGGGATCTCAATTTATGCTGTAAATCGACCCAAACTTATGGCATTGCGCTTCCGCAGGCTTACCTGGAAGCCTACGTGCCGGTCGGTAACGGCCTCAATATCAAGGCCGGGCATTTTTATACGCCGCTCGGTTATGAGACAGTTCCTGCTCCCGGCAATTTCTTCTATACGCGAGCCTACACTGTTACAAACGGCGAACCGTTTACCCATACGGGGCTGCTGG
Source organism: uncultured beta proteobacterium (assembly GCA_963831395.1). Taxonomy (GTDB): domain Bacteria; phylum Pseudomonadota; class Gammaproteobacteria; order Burkholderiales; family Nitrosomonadaceae; genus Nitrosospira. Next base: position 100,376 of record CAWHQD010000029.1, on the reverse strand, counting down.
GTAACTATACGGTCAATGCCAATTGGTCCGTTATTGGCGGCGCGACCACGGGTAGCGCCAAGGGCGGCTGGGATGGAGGCTTCGATAAACAATTGGACAACTGGGGTGGGGTGGCGGCCATCCTCTGGACTAGCGACGATAAAAGGACCTCGGCCAATCTGGGCGGGACTTATGGGCAGACAGCAACAAACGATCCCTGGATCATGTATAGCGTCGTCCTGCAGCATCGAGTCACGCCGAGAACACATATGGTCCTCCATCACGCCCATGGCTGGGCCGCCAATATCAATCTGCCTGGAGGAATGCGGAATGCCGAATGGTATAGCATCAACACGCACCTGACTTATGACCTTTTCAGTGATCTGTCCATCGGCATTCGTGCTGAACGGTTTACCGACCGAAACGGTTGGCGGGTCGTCTCCCCCCACCGGATACTATTCGCGACCAATAACAAAGGTGTCAGTTACGCTGGCAACATTCCTTTTATCAGCGCACCGGCCAATTACTACGCAGTCACGCTAGGCATGAACTGGAAACCGGCGAAGAGGCTGAAAATGAACTGGAGACTTGTGGAAAGGCTGAATATCAGGCCGAATATCCGTTATGACAGAGCGGATGGCATTAATATGGCATTCCGGCCGTTTGACGGGAGGAAGGATCAGTTCCTGTTCTCTCTGGATGCCACCATCCCGTTCTAATACGTCGATGGAAGCAGCCACAGGCTGGTGAGCCTCAGCTGGGGAGGCGGGAAGGTAGAAGCCTTATAATCCACTCACAGCATCAGGCGTTTGAGCGCCATTGGCAGCATGATTTCCGTTGAGCGTTGCAGCGATCTGCCTGTGCATGGCGGCGGCTTGCATGGTTGCCTCGACTGTTTTCTTGTAATTGCGGATTAATGCATGGGTGTGCGATTGCAGGTCTTGTGCGCGTCTGCCATAAAGATAGGGTTTATCCTCATAGTGCTCCAGCAGTTCTTCTTTTTCTGCCACCTTTGCCTGCAATTCTGCCGCAGCTTCTTCATAATGCCTTGCAACGGCCTCATGATCACTTTGGGTGGAGGCAGTCTCGACCGCTGCAGCAATCTCAGGGGTGTCGAGCGGGTCAGCAGCCGTCGCGATGGGGCTCAGGACACCCAGCAAGCTCGCTATCGATACGGCCTTGAGCATACTCAGGAATTTGGTTTCCATGATCACTCCGATCATCCAATAAGTTAGTTTCATCCTAACTCTATCGGTGCGAGGCGTATATTGGGGAAACCTTGGTTTTAAGCTAAGGAAAACTATTAGGGAAAGCGGCCTGAAGTACTCCAGGCGGGAGACGGGTTATCAAGGAGCACATTTGCAGGACGCCATTTTCGCCAGTCGCGGCGGGGGCATGGGGTCGCACCACAGGAGACCTGTTCAGTCCTGAATGAGCAGCGCGGCCGCTACACGCCGTCCTTCGTCGGTCAGAATATTGTAGGTCCGGCAGGCGGCGCTCGTATCCATTACCTCAACGCCAATGCCTGATCCGATCAATGCCTTGGTCAGTTTGGGATGAGGAAAGCGCAGCGTCGCTCCCGTGCCGAACAATACCATTTCGGGTTGCAGCGGGAGCAGAAAATCGAAATGCTCCGCCGTGAGTTCCTCGAAAGTGGTTGCTTCCCAATTTTCAATGATGCGATCGGGCAATACGATCAGATTCTGCTCATGGCGTTTGCGGTTGACCAGGACGTACCCGGCTCCGTAGCCGGTAAATATATTTTGCTCGGAAAATGCGGAAAGGTGCAGCTTCAATCAAGGCTCCATTTGCGGCAGATTGGAGGGTCGGGTAACATTACATCTTTTTTGCCTCGCAATAAAGTTTTTGGTTGAAAAAAGCAGAAAATTGACCATAAGGACCAAGGATTTTACAGGGCTCGAGTTTGAAGCAGGAAGTTCTTGAATCACAAAAACCCCTGCGACAGGGGTTATTTTTTACTGACGCTTCATCAACGCTTTTGCGGATCCGGTTTCCCCATATATGCAGCCCATCCTGAAATCCAGCAAGCTGGCGAATGTATGTTACGACATTCGCGGGCCGGTGCTCGACCACGCCCGGCAAATGGAAGAGGAAGGCCATTACATCATCAAGCTCAATATCGGCAACCCGGCTTCGTTCGGTTTTGATGCGCCTGAGGAAATTCTGCAGGATGTAATTCATAACCTTTCTGCCGCTTCCGGTTATTGCGATTCAAAAGGCCTGTTCGCAGCGCGGAAGGCGATCATGCATTACACGCAGGAAAAGCATATTTCCGATGTGCGGCTGGAAGATATTTATATCGGCAACGGCGTTTCCGAATTGATCGTGATGGCCATGCAGGCGCTGCTGAACAGCGGCGATGAGGTGCTGATTCCCTCTCCCGACTATCCGCTGTGGACCGCAGCGGTTGTGTTGGCGGGCGGCACGGCGCGGCATTATGTATGCGACGAGCAATCGGGCTGGCTTCCCGACCTGGAAGATATCCGTTCGAAGGTTACGTCCAACACTCGCGCAATCGTTGTCATTAATCCCAACAACCCCACCGGCGCGCTTTATCCGGATGATGTGCTGCGGGAGATCATCGAGATCGCCCGCCAGCACCAGCTCATCATTTATGCTGATGAAATCTACGACAAGGTATTGTACGATGATGCAACACATACTTCGATCGCCTCGCTGGCGGATGATGTGCTGTTTGTCACCCTGAACGGCTTGTCCAAGAACTATCGGGCTGCGGGGTTTCGCTCCGGTTGGGCGGTGGTGTCCGGAACAAAACAGTTTGCCCGCGATTATATTGCGGGGCTCACCATGCTGGCTTCCATGCGTTTGTGCGCGAACGTTCCCTCGCAATTCGGCATACAGACCGCACTCGGCGGCTACCAGAGCATCAACGACCTGGTAATGCCGACAGGGCGTCTCATGCGACAGCGTGATCTCGCCTGGAAATTATTAACGGATATTCCCGGCGTGACATGCTATAAGCCAAAGGCTGCGATGTATCTATTTCCGCGTCTGGATCCGCAACTGTATCCGATCGAGGACGATCAGCAGTTTGTCCTGGATCTGCTGATCGAAGAGAAGGTGTTGCTGGTGCAGGGCAGCGGCTTCAACTGGCCGCAACCGGACCACTTTCGCGCGGTATTTTTGCCGAACAGCGATGACCTTACGGAAGCGATCGGCCGCATTGCGGAATTTCTGGAGCGGTACCGCAAGCGGCATCGAACCTGAGCCGGACCTGAAAATGGACAAGAACACGGAAGAGAAGAAAAACGATGGGCCTTCAGCTGAAATGCCGGATATATCCGAAAACTTTGTTATTACGGAAGATATGAAACCTATCAACGTAGGGCTGTTAGGCATCGGCACCGTCGGCGGCGGCACTTTCGCGGTACTCAAACGCAATCAGGAGGAAATCACGCGCCGCGCGGGGCGCGGCATCGTCATCCGCATGATCGCCGATCGCGACGTGGAGAAAGCGCGTAAATTGGCTGCTGACGATGTCATCGTCACTGACGATGCAAATTCGGTGGTAACGAATCCCGATATCGATATCGTGGTCGAATTGATCGGCGGCTCTACCATTGCCAAGGAGTTGACGCTTAAGGCCATCGAGAATGGCAAACACGTCATTACGGCCAATAAGGCATTGCTTGCCTCGCACGGCACCGAAATTTTTGCCGCGGCGCAAAGGAAAGGGGTAATGGTCGCATTCGAGGCGGCTGTAGCAGGCGGCATACCGATTATCAAAGCCCTGCGCGAAGGATTGGCCGCCAATCGGATTGAATGGATAGCCGGAATTATCAACGGTACGAGTAACTTCATCCTGTCGGAAATGCGTGACAAGGGGCTGACATTCGATACCGTGCTGAAGCAGGCGCAAAAGCTGGGTTATGCTGAAGCCGATCCCACTTTCGATATCGAGGGAATCGATGCCGCACACAAACTCACCATCATGGCGTCTATTGCGTTCGGGATTCCCATGCAGTTTGACAGGGCTTACACTGAAGGCATCACAAATCTGACTCGCGAAGATATCCGCTATGCGGAGGAGCTTGGCTACCGCATCAAGCTGCTGGGCATTACCCGGCGCACTAGCCGGGGAATCGAATTGCGCGTGCATCCCACGCTGATACCGGCGCGGCGGTTGATAGCCAACGTGGAAGGCGTCATGAACGCCATCGTGGTGAAAGGCGATGCGGTAGGCGCGACCTTGTACTATGGCGCAGGCGCAGGCGCTGAACCCACTGCAAGTTCGGTTGTGGCTGATCTGGTGGATGTAACTCGCATGCATACCGCCGATCCCAGGCACCGCGTTCCGCATCTCGCTTTCCAGCCTGACCTGCTATCGAATACGCCTATCCTCACAATGGAGGAGGTGGAGACTTCATATTATCTCCGGTTGCGGGTGATCGACAAACCGGGCGCACTGGCTGATATCGCACGCGTACTTGCCGACTTGGGCATTTCTATCGAGGCCATGGTGCAGAAAGAGCCTAGCGAAGGGGAGGATCAGGTCGACATCATCATGCTTACCCATCTGGCGATGGAAAAAAATATTGATGCCGCTATCGCGAAAATCAAAAAACTGCCTTTGACGACCGGTAAAGTGACGCGCATCCGGCTGGAACACTTGAGTAGCAAATAGTCCCGATAAACATTCCCAATACATCTATTGATCCGGCCAGAAAATACTATGAATTCTCGTCATTCCGGGCTTGACCCGGAACCCAGCCCAAGCCAGCAATGGCGTACTTTGAACATCACTGGATACCGGCTTTCGCCGGTATGACCCTTGTACCGTTTACTCCCGAATCAATAATACACCTCAGTGGCAATTCAAAATTCACGTGCAGGCAAGTTCGTTTGCCAACCAACCGAGGTTGATGGCTCGACTGGAAGTTCCGCTGCAGCTGGTTACAACCTGGCCCGTGATGAGACGCGCGGATTAGTAGGGTAGAAATTTCATATAAAAGCATCCTCTGAATTCCTGGTAAGCATATGCGCTATATCTCTACTCGCGGCGGCATGCCGCCAAAAAAGTTTTCCAAAATCCTCCTCGGCGGGCTTGCGCCTGACGGCGGGTTGGCGATGCCTGAAGCTTATCCGAAGATCGATTTCACAGAATTGGAAAAATTGCGGGAGCTGAGTTATCCCGATCTGGCGTTCGAGATCATTTCGCATTTTGCGGATGACATTCCCGCGGCCGATTTGCGCGACATCATCGCGCGGACTTATACCGCTGAATCATTTCAAAGCGACGAGATTACCCCCCTTAAAACCCTGGAGCCAGGGCTGCACGTTCTTGGATTGTCGAATGGGCCGACGCTGGCGTTCAAGGATATCGCCATGCAATTGCTGGGTAATTTGTTCGAGTACGTCCTCGAAAAAACGGGGGATCATCTTAATATACTCGGCGCAACTTCCGGCGATACGGGACCAAGCGCGGAATATGCCATGAGGGGCAAGCGCAGCATCAGGGTATTCATGCTTTCTCCGCAAGGGAAGATGAGCCGGTTTCAGACCGCGCAGATGTTTTCCTTGCAGGACCCGAACATTTTCAATATTGCCGTTCGCGGCGTGTTTGATGATTGCCAGGATATCGTCAAGGCGGTCAGCAATGATTATGCGTTCAAGCAGAAATTTCGGATAGGCACGGTCAATTCGATAAACTGGGCACGCATCGCCGCGCAGATAGTCTATTATTTCAAAGGTTATTTTGCCGCTACCCGCTCAAGTTCCGAGCAGGTCTCCTTCGCCGTGCCGTCGGGGAATTTTGGCAATATTTGCGCGGGCCATATAGCGCGCATGATGGGGTTGCCGATCAGGAAGCTGATACTCGCGACCAATGAGAACGATGTACTGGATGAGTTTTTCAGGACCGGGAGCTATCGGCCGCGGGCCACTGAAGAAACGTTGCACACCAGCAGTCCCTCCATGGATATTTCCAAAGCTTCCAATTTCGAACGTTTCATTTTTGATCTGACGGGGCGGAACGCGGACAGGGTGAAAGAATTGTGGCGCGCGGTGGAAAAGGGTGGAGATGGGACAGTGGATGGCGTCGGGAATGGCGCTTTTGATCTGGCCGGCACGCCCTTGTGGGAGAAGGTGAAGGAATTCGGTCTTGTTTCAGGAACCAGCAATCACGCGGCGCGCATCGCCACCATACGCAGGATTCATGAGCAATATGGCGTTTTAGTGGACCCGCATACGGCTGATGGCCTGAAAGTGGGCCTTGAATACCGCGAAGCGGACATACCGTTAATCTGCCTGGAAACCGCACTCCCGGTTAAATTTTCCGATAGCATTATCGAAGCCGTTGGGCATGAGCCCGCGCGTCCCGCCGGGTATGAGAATATTGAAAACCTGCCACAGCGGTATGTCGTCATGAATGCCGACGCCGATGCAGTCAAGGCATTCATTGCCGAGCAGGTTGAACAGAGGATTCCCTGAACAAGCCCCTCCAGCGGATCATTTGCTGCGCTTTCATCTTCTCTTGCCGTTATTCCCGTAAAACGGGCTGTGAAAAAACTCGCCTCACGGAAAAAACTTTTGCGGTTATTACACTGCGCGACATCGATAAGCCCGAGGAATATCGTGACTCACATCACCGGACCTTCGTGCCATCAGACAACGCTGTTTCCCGCATCACTGGATGAATTGATTGCGCAAGATCATCCAGTGCGAGTGATTGACGCGTTGGCGGACAGTCTTGATTTAGGTCGGTTAGGGTCCAGAAGGTTATTGCCGAGCCCACTGGACGTCCGCCATACGCGCCGGGGGATTTGTTAAAACTGTTTGTGTACAGTTACCTGTTGGTAGGGTTACCCCAACATGAGACGGCGGCGAGCCATTGCACAAACAACGGCCAACCCTGCCAGCATCAGCGCATAGGTCTCCGGCTCCGGAATGCGGGCATAGGACTAGGAATTATGCTAGGGGGAATGATATCAGGTGTCATGTCGCCTATTTTGTTCCCCGCCTCTGCACCAGCATAGGAACCAAGCCCCCCGGCGAGGGCCCCAAGGAGGGCTCCTGCGACCTGCCGGCAGGCCTGCAATCGCGTTACCAATCTTCGCGCCTTGCTCCGCGCCTTTTAAGGCGTCCTCGAACGCATTCCCTATTTTTTGGCTACTCCGCATTTGACCGCTTCCCTCAGCCACAATAAATGGCAAGTTTGTGATCTCAGCTAAATGTTCGCCATCAATACTCGGAATTGATATCAGGCCATTACTCGCTCTGGATTCGGCAATCTGCAAAGGTGTTAGACCCATCTCAGCGGACTGATCTGCTGGCATCCTAAACTGAATGAAGGAGGAGTCCATCCGCCCTACATCTCCGACCTTTACATCGCTGGGCAAAATAGAAGTTATGTCAGACTGAATATGATCGCTGACGCCAATAGTTTCTGCTTTCTTCGAAAGATCGGGTGAAGTAAGAACACTGAACAGACTATCATTCCCCAATCTCAGTAACCCTGGCTGTACCGTCGTGTTATCCAGGATAATACGGTCAGCATCTAAGGCGAGTGACTTGAAGGCATTGGTCGGGGTAAAAGTTACACCCCCACCCAATGTAATTGGGGTACCTAGTGAACCCATACTCCCGTTGATCAGTTGGCTAGTCAAGTCTACATTTTGTCCACCCGATGGAATACGAACGTTCTCCATAATGAAGAGGTCTTGGACAGCAATGTTCGCGCTCGCCGACCCCAAGGGCAACAGCGTCAAAATAGCAGAGCAGGATAACCAAGCTTTCAGTTTCTTAAAAGAAGAGGATTTCATTTTATATCTCCAAATAAACGTTCTAATCATTTCGACATGAAATGATCGTTTTATTTGTAGTTCATTCTTTACTGAGGTCAACTGAGATTTAGGTTGTTTTCGCATATCAGGCTGTGAAAAAACTTTTGCGGTTATTACACTGACGAGACATCGATAAGCCAGAGGAATATCGTGACTCACATCACCGGACCTTCGCGCCATCAGACAACGCTGTTTCCCGAATCACTGGATGAATTGATTGCGCATGATCATCCAGTGCGCGTGATCGACGCTTTTGTGGACAGCCTTGATCTGGGTCAATTGGGGTTCAAAAAGGTTATTGCTGAAGCCACTGGACGCCCGCCGTACGCGCCGGGGGATTTGCTGAAGCTGTACGTGTACGGTTACCTGAACCGGGTGCGATCGAGCCGCATGATCGAGCGGGAAACGAGGCGCAACATCGAAGTGATGTGGCTGGTAAACCGTGTTTCGCCAACCTACAAGACCATAGCCGACTTTCGCCGGGATCATGCGCAAGCTATTGTTGGCGTATGCCGGGAATTCATTGGCTTCTGCCGTGGGCAGCAGTTGTTTGGTGGGGAACTGATGGCTATTGATGGCACCAGGATCGAAGCGGTAGCCAGCCGCAAGCAGGTCGTGACACCTAAGCGTCTGGCAGAACAGATGGCAGTGCTTGACCAGAAGATTGAAGGATATCTGATGGCGCTGGATGAAGCCGACCGGCATGAGCCCGAGAGCCAGGCAGCAGGCCCGGATGTGGCAGCGGCATTGGCGGCATTGAAAGAGCAACGCCAGCAGTTGCAGCGGCGAGCGCAGGAAATGGCCGATCAAGGCATCAAGCAGCATGTGGCAACCGAGCCCGAAGCCAGATTGATGCGTATGGGTCATCAAGGTTTCGAGGTGGCCTATAACGCCCAGATGGCAGTCGATGCCAGGCACAAGCTCATTGTGGCATTCGACCTGACCAATGAAGGCAATGATTCCAGACAACTGCATCCGATGGCAACTTCAGGGCAAAGACGAACTGCAGGTCAAGAGCGTGACGGTCGTGGCAGACTCGGGTTATTCAAATGGGGAGCAAGGCAGCCAATGCGAGCAAAGCGGCATTACGGCCATCGTGCCGCGGCCAAGGACCGTCAACAAGCGCGGCAAGGGGACTTTCAGTCGCGACGAGTTCGCCTATGATGCAAAAACGGACAGCTGGCGTTGCCCGGCCGGCGCAATCTTGACCCGATCCAGCGTTTCATTGACTGGGCAGAAGAATGATTACACTACCAAGGCCTGTGGGGCTGTGCCATCAAATGGATGATGGGCAATCCCCGCTTTCTGCTGCGGGGATTGAAGAAAGCAAAGGCGGAGCTGGCGTTGAGCGTATTGAGCTACAACCTCAAGCGCGTCATCAATATCCAGGGTGTGCAAATGCTACTCAACACCTTGCGGCCATCCTTGGGATGAGCAGGTGTTTTTGCCAAATCCCTTCACGCTTCTTGCTCACCGGGATATCTGAGGCGAGTTTTTTCACAGCCTGGTATATGCGAAAAGGTGTAATTCAGGGGCAGGAAAGTGACAGCCTCGGACGGGAATTTATTTTCAGTTCTTCAGTAGCAGACCGGTGGTACCCCTGTGGGGGCGCTTGTGCGGCGGTTGAGTGCGGGGATCGGCCAGGCCCGGGCGGTCAGAGCTATTTCCCTTGACCAACATGTATGGGATGATCTAATTTCAAAAAGTTTCTTCCCCCAGTTACCGGGGTGAATCAAGCTATCGCTTTCGAACTCGCTGTGAGTAGAATGATATAAAGGCAAAAATGTATTTGGTTCCTTCACGAAACCCAATTCCATCAACATAAGCTAGATGGAGTACACGCAAAACCGGGGGAGGACGCAGAATTCGACCTGTCATAACCCAGTGTGGGAGAAGAAGATGGTTCGAATGGTTGTTATCGCGGCCGTACTCATCGCCGCAACGTTAGGCATTTACCATGCCCTTGCGCAAGAAACCGACTTGATCATCAAGGAGAGCATCGCCGACTTCGCGACAACCGTACAGCGCCTTCAGTCCGAGATTGAAAAGCGCGGTGCGACAGTCGTCGCGACTGTCGATCACGCTGCCGCAGCCAAAAAGAGCGGTCTTGAATTGCGCCACAACGACAGTGGTCATCTTTGGCAATCCCACGCTGGGAACTCCCCTGATGCAGGGCCGTCAAACCGCAGGCCTCGACCTGCCCCTGCGGGTTCTGGTCTGGGAGGACGAAAGCGGCAAGGTTCAGATCGGCTATTGGCCGCCTTCGCGGATCACCGATGCGCATGGGGTCGAAAATGTCAGCGAGGTGACCGACAAAATGACGATGGCCCTCGACGCGATAAGCGATGCGGCTATATCTCCCTGATCGTTGTGGCTCGATAGAGAGCGGCACAATGACCAGGGGCGGTGAAAGGAGATTTAATTTTCCATCCCAAGGTTTAAACCACCGGCTTTAGCCGGTCAGCTTTAGCTGCGACAATATGCTGCACGAGGTGGAGGTGCGGCATGGATTATAGATACGGTAGTCATACTATTTTTCAAATTGAGTACCATTTTGTATGGGTAACGAAGTACCGGTACAAGGTGCTGACTGGAGAGGTGGCGGAGCGAGTTCGAGAACTGGTACGAGAGACATGCGAAGCCTTTGAGATCAGGATAGTGAAAGGCGTGGTGAGCAAGGATCACGTGCATATTTTGGCGAGTTGTCCGCCTGCGATGGCGCCAAGCGAGATCATGAGGCGAATCAAGGGGCGCACGTCGAGCAAGTTGTTTGAAGAGTTTCCGCACTTGAAGAAAAAGTATTGGGGAAGACATTTTTGGGCGAGAGGGTATTTTTGTGCCACGGTGGGGCAAATGACGGAAGAGATGATCAAGCAGTATTTGGAGCATCACTTTGAACCGAGGCCGAACGATGATTTCAAAATGGAACCCGATTAGGACGCGTCGTTCAGCCGACGCGTATCCGGACTTTCAGTCCGCAACCCCAACCCACCGGCTTTAGCCGGTGGTTGTTGAGTGTTCTTTGTTCTTACCAAGCGTTTTCTCTCTTGTCCTCCTTGGGAATGAGGCACACTGAATACTTAACATTTTGCTACGTCACATTCCACACGTGCCAACTCGACCAAGTCATCAGCGGTAGAACCAACGCCGCCGCATACGATAACCAATACCGTTTTATACCCTGATAACGCTGCAACTTTTTCGTACACCGCAGCGAGCGCAACGCCGCAAGCAGGCTCAACGACAATTCCATGATCTTGCAAAAACTGCAAAGAAGCAGAAACGGCCAACTTGTCCGGCAACACAACGCTTTCGATACGGTGATTTTTGGAGTATGCCAATGCTTGTTCACAAACAATGCGCGCTCCTAACGTCGTCGCAATACTCGATATACATGCAAGCTCGACAAGGAATCCCGCTTTTAAGCGATTTCCCATAGGAGTCGGCACCTTCAGTTTCAACAGCGATGACGGGCACGTCAGCCCCTCCATTCCGCTTCAATCCTTCTATAACACCGCAAAGGAGGCCGCCACCGCCGACTGACAGAACGATTGCGTCAGGCTTTAGACCAGCAGAGAATATTTCATCAATTAGACTGGCATGACCTCTCCAAATCAGCGGGTCATCGAAAGGATGTATATATGCATCGGCAGGTTGCATGAGTGACAGTGCAAATCGGTGTGCTTCGTCCAAAGACTTCCCATGGACTATAACTTCCGCATTCTCTAAACACATCAAGTTCACCGCCCGCTTTGAAGCTGTCTCAGGTACCACGATAATTACAGGTACCGAAAGGCGCCGTCCAGCAAAAGCAACTGCCAGTCCGGCATTACCGCCCGAGGACGCAATGAAACGTTTTGCTCCTCGTTTTAGATATTCTTCGCATGCATAGCCGATTCCTCGGGTTTTGAAAGAGCCGGATGGTTGCGCAGACTCCATTTTCAGCCAAACGGATTGGCCCGCTTTATGGCTGATCGAACGGGATTTAATTAGTGGTGTTTCAATATGTAGCGGCATTCAAAAAAATCTCCAATGAGATGCGAACAGCTAATCTGCGGCCAGTGCCACAGAATCAAGTCGTACTGTTTCATCCAGTTCCAGCCAGGTTCACCGCTGAGCTCCCGGGCAATCCAAATCAATGTGACGCGTTCGAAGCAATATAATCGCGTTTTGCAAGTTGAGACACTATCCTGTGGTGAAAAGCAGATTCGGAGGCTTTCTCTGCCGCCCGCTTGTATTTTTGCACCACGGCGATGGCATGAGCCTGTGAATCCTGCCCGTGTCTCCCGTAGAGGTAGCTTTTGTCCTCGTGATACTGAAGCCGTTTCTCGTGTTCCGCTGCTATTTCCAGCAGTTTCCTGGCCCGGTTTTCATACCGTCTGGCGAGGCCGTCGTGGTCGACAAAAGGCCTGATATTTTGTGCGGACACACTCGTGTCGTCCTTCTTTGTTTCGATTGCACCGGTCTCCGAGCAGCCCGCTAGTAGGCCCAGCATGGATATAGCCGTTACAACCTTCCTTATTTCTTTTTCCATGATAGGTAGACTCCAATGAAATGAATGAAGTGAAAGCCGCTTCACCGTAATGCGGTCCATGCTCGGAATTGTACTCAGTATTACTATAAATAAAAGTCACGTATTTTGATTGTAATCATAATGTTTTGTTTATATATTGCGGATCTTAAATCCTGACTGCAGTACCCTCGGAATATTCCAAAAATGGTATCCCTGCTAACTTTTGCTACTCGAGCTTTAACGAAGGCAGAATGTGAGCGAGCAAGAACATCTATCACTAAAGCCAGGATAGATAGTTTGCCCTTCAAAATCCGCCCAATAGACGCCGCTCTGATTTTTGATTGATCATCAATCACAGCATCTTTAACCTGTGTGAGGCGGCGAAATAGTGTGAGCCCAGTTTTTTTCGCAGCGTGAAAAGCGGGAATCCGCGGTTTTTTTGAAGCTGCTTGATTCCCGCTTTCGCGGGAATGACGATTTGGGGCAGTTAAAGTCAATACCGCCGATGGTTCACAAATGTACAACTGCTGGTTTATGTGTTTGCAGGCGGCTGGTTCACATGCGCTGCTTCTCGGCGGCGGCAAGAAAATCGTCGAGTATGGGCCCTGAGTCCAGCAGGTCGCTGGCGGCGCCGTGAAATTCGGGGTGCCACTGAAACGCAGTCACATAGGAGTTTCCGCGCATGCGTATTGCTTCGATAACGCCATCGACATCGGAAACGGCCTCGACGACCGAGTCACGCCCCAGCCGCTTGATCGCCTGATGATGAATGCTGTTGACCATGGGTCTGTCATTGCCAGCATATAATTCCGCCAGTCTCGAGTTCTCTGCTATATGAATAGTATGGCGGTGCTGATCGTACAGTACCGCATCCACATGTAAAATGGCATTGGGATGTTCGGAGACAATGTCCTGGTAGAGCGTTCCACCCAATGCTACATTGATCAGTTGCAGCCCGCGGCAAATGCCCAGCACAGGTTTCGCCTGTACGACGCATTCCCAGAACAGTTCCATTTCGTAGAGATCTCGCACGCGGTCGCCCGACCATTCTGGCCGCAGCGGCGTTTCACCGTACGAAATCGGGCTCACATCCGCGCCCCCTTGCATCACCAGTCCATCTATTTCCTTGACATAATCACTGATGCGCACGCTGGAACGCTCGACGCCGCCCGTTTCGATTGCCGGCAGCATGAATACCAGTGCGCGACGCCGCATAATCCAGTGAGCGACGGTCTGCTCTAGATATTGGAGGGTTTTATTGCGAAAACCCAGCTCCGCTGGGGGGTTATGTAGGATACGCGGCGACAGTCCGATACGTAACGGGCGCGTCATTTCGAGTCTGAGTGTAATGCATCAGGAATATTGCTGCCTTAAAATAATTGAGATTGCCGCAATCCCGCGTTGTTCCATTGCTGTGTTGAATTCAGCCGTTTTTTAACATCCCGGTCCTTTTTATATCCAGTCCATTTATTAACAATAGAACATTTCTGAAGCACTACACTAAACAATCTCATTTTCCCATCCACAACTCGGCCTGTAGCTGCATCACATCGGCGAGATTGTGTTCCCGTGCATAAGTGTTGCGCAACCAGCTTGTGCCGTTACCCGCGGCAAGAATATCGCGAATGCGCTCCATCGCCTCCATCGCGTGCAATTCCCGGCCGTGGTCGGCGATGCGCGCCAGCATAGCGGTTATATCTTCGCGGATACTGCGCTGCTCATGGGTCCGTGGATCGATGAACACGCCTTCAAGCCCGAAACGGCACGCCTGGAATCGGTTGAATGTATAAACCAGGTAGTCGTCCTCTTCCGGCTCGACGCGCTGCTCTACCATAATATAACGGGACATTGCCTGAATGTAGCAGGCAATGGCAGCGGCAATTTCAACAGTAAGCGGTGTATCGCATACCCTGACTTCGATCGTACCGAATTCTGGTTTGGGACGAATATCCCAGTAGAAATCTTTCATTGATTCAACTACGCCTGTGCCGGTCATTTTGCCGAAGAAGCTTTCGAATTCATCCCAGCGCAAGACAAAGGGCGCGCGCCCGCTCAAGGGGAAGGAAAATACCGAATTCAGGCGCGCCGAAGCAAATCCGGTGTCATGTCCCTGCACAAATGGAGAGCTTGCCGACAGGGCGATGAAGTGGGGGATATAGCGCGACAGCATATGCATCAGATGAAGCGCTTCATCCGGCCCGGCACAACCGATATGGACATGCTGCCCGAATATCGTGAACTGTTTGGCCAGGTAGCCGTACAGCTCCGACAGGTGGTGAAAGCGCGGCGCATCGAAAATCTTCTGTTCGCTCCAGTGCTGGAACGGATGGGTGCCGCCGCCCGCAATCGCGACATTGAGAAAGCGTCCTGTATCGGAAACAACATCACGCAAGGCATGCAGCTCTTTGATCAACCCTCCATATTCCTGCTGCACCGAAGTGTTGATTTCGATCATGCTACGGGTCATTTCGGGTTTTATCTCGCCGGGATGGGCGCGTTTTTCAACCCGGCGCAATATATCCGGCGCGGAGGAAGACAGGTTATAGTCATTACAGCTGAGTAACTGCAATTCAAGCTCCACCCCGATACTCAGGGGCCGAGAGGAAGCGAAGGGCATCAGGCTCATGTTTTTTTATCCGGCGTTTCTCCGGCTGTCTTCAGGGCCATTTGAACCACAATGGGCCCGGCGAGTTCAAGAATAACAATACAGCTCATCAGCACAAGCCCCAGTCCCGAGCCAAAGGCGGGAAAGGCGGCGGCGGTATCCATCGTCAGCAGAAGGGCCACGCTCGACATCGGTACAAGCGCCAGCCCCAGGGCCATGGCCTGCCGAAAGCCGATACCGCTTTGATGCGCCAGCGCCAGCACAGCGAGCAGCTTGGCTATAGTGCGTACCGTAATGAGCAGCAAGACCAACAGCAAACTAAAACGCAAACCGCCGAGGTCAGCCGCAAGACCATTGGCAATAAACATCATCACTACCAGGACCGCGCCGGCCGAACCAAAATGGGGTGGGAAGGTGCGTGTACGCTTCCTGCGATAACGTGTAATGAGGCCGGCGGCCAGAAGTACGAGGAGGGGGCTAAGCTTGAGTGTTACAGCCATGATAGTTGCGAATGCGATCATGCCGAACAGGACGAAAGAGAATGTTTCTTCGTGATGTCCCAGGTGGTGATGGATGCGCTCGAAGGTAATACCGAACAACCATGCCAGCAACGCCGAACCGCCAAGAAGGTAGAGCGGCGGCAATACGGTATGGATGAAGCTGGCGCCGGTTTCGCCATGCATGGCCGCGACGGCCAGTTTGTGGAAGATAACGGCATAGATGCAGTTGAGCGCTGTCATGAGCATAAGCCGGTCAGTAACCTGACCCTGAGCGCGCGACTCGGTTACGGTGCGCACGACAATGGCGGGCGAGGTAGCGATCGTAATTGTGGCGACAACCGCTGCGGTGACGGCTGCAACATCGAACCAAATCAGAAGCCAGAACACAACGATAAAGGTTGCGCTGGCTTCCAGCAAGCTGGTGCCGGCAATCCAGGGATTGGCTTTAAGCCAGCGTAGATTTACCTTGCTTCCCAGCTCGAATAAAAGAATGCCCAGCGCCAGGTCAACCACCAGCCGCCATTCGGTTGCAGGCAATTGCGGGATCAGGCCCAGTCCCCCGGGGCCCAGCAATACGCCGATACCAATATAGCCGACAATGCGCGGCAATTTCAGGTGGCGGACGAGCGCTTCCCCTACCAGCACCGCGACAACGAGCGTAAGCGCAAGCCAGAGGGCCGGGCTGACCTCAAGCGGCCAGGCGGGGAGGTAAGCGGACCAGATCATGGAGTACCGTGGGGGAACAGTGAAAATGTATCTGTTTCGGTAGTTGCCGATGTTATTTTCAAGTGCATCCGGTCTCCTTCAGGATGAAATACGGATGTTTCAGGTCTGTAACCGGAAATTTACGGCCCCCAACTGGACTACAGAAAGTGCTTGTGCCAGTTCGGCGGGGTGATTGGATAACTTCGGAAGATGTCCCGATTATAAACCATGAATGGAAAGCGGGAACGTCTGGCAGCGATTGCTGTGCCACAACGTATATACCGGGTTGCCGTAGCGGACGCAGCAGGTTACGGATGAAGCATGTGCAACCGGAGCTGAACCTGTTCGCTCGCCATTTTCTCATGACTTCGCTTGCTTATGATAGGGGCGGCAATTGATATGGTTGTACTCCAGGCTGGAATCATTCTATGATTTAAGATAGATATGAGCGATCCCTACAATCTGCAACGCTTCGTAGATGCCCAGCGATCGATCTACGAAAACGTGCGCCTGGAACTATGCCGCGGCAGCAAACGAAGCCATTGGATGTGGTTCATTTTCCCACAGTTCAGGGGTTTAGGCCGGAGCAATATGGCGCAATTGTTTGCAATCTCTTCACCAGAGGAAGCCGCGGCATATCTGGAACACCCCGTTCTCGGATCCCGCTTGCGTGAGTGCAGCCGGCTCGTGGCTGCCATTGATGGCCGATCGATCGAAGATATTTTCGGCTATCCCGACTACCTGAAATTTCGCTCTTCGATGACCTTGTTTGCTCAGGTCGCTGCTGACAACGAGATTTTCAACAATTGCCTCCAAAAATACTTCAATGGAGAACCTGATCCCGCGACGCTTGCCCAATTGTCATCCCAACCGATGTAAAAGGTAGTAAAGGGCTCCCCTTATGTGCGAAAAATGGTTGCCAAAAAGTCTGTTCGGGCCTACGGCTAAGGGCTGGCTCGCTTGGAAGCGCTTTTAAGGTAGCTTAGTCCTCATGTAGCATCTCGAAACGCTGTGCGAGAAAATCAATTAACGCCCGCACAGATGGCAGAAGACCGCGCCGGGACGGAAACACCGCATGAATGATTTCCCGACACGGCGCCCAGTCTGGCGCCAGCCTAACCAATGAACCTGCCGCCAGCTGGTCTCGTGCCATGACCGCCGGCAGTTGCACTACACCGACACCGGCCACAGCGGCATTTCTTAGCGCGATCATATCCGTCGTCGCGAAGCGTGGCGTGTGATGAAGTGTTGCGTGTGCGCCATCTGGCCCATACAGCACCCAAGTGTGGATTTGTTGCAGAACCCCCAGGCCCAGGCTAGGCCAATTGCTTAAAGCAGATGGTGCAGCAGGAAAGCCGAGCCGCTGGACAAGGGCAGGACTGGCTACCAAACATTGGCCTCGATCAGCCAAAACACGCATAACCAGATTACTATCCTGCAGGGGCGGTGGTCGCACACGAAGGGCGACGTCTACCGACTCACTGACCAGATCGATACGTCGGTTAGTCGCCTCCATCTGTACTGTGACGCGCGGATAGCGCACCATGAAATCAGCCAGCATCACTCCCACATAAGCGTTCACCAGCGGTATGGGGCATGTCATCCGGATTACCCCCCTGGGTTCGGCTTTTAAGGTGTCTATTGCTTCCTGGGCCCCCTCAGCTTCCACCAGCATCGCCTTGCAATGCATGTAATAAGTCTCGCCGGCGTCGGTAACTGCAAAGTGACGTGTCGAGCGCTGGATCAGGCGCACACCCAAGCGCTCTTCCAGCTTGGCGATGCGGCGGCTAAGCTTCGATTTCGGCATGCCCAGAGCCCGGCCTGCCGGAGCAAAGCCGCCGTGATCCACGGCTTGGACGTAGTAATAGAGGTCATTCAGGTCTTGCATAAGGGCCACCCATCGTTTCAATAATAGAACTCTGATAACTGATTTTGCAGACTACACGCCTGTCCGTCTCCAGGCCTATACTCTGACCACTTGCTTATTGCAAGCATAATACCTCGTAATTGCGTTAGCAAGAAGTTCCCTACAGGAAGAAATGGTAGTGAGTTAACCAAAAGGAGTACTGAAATGGCAACAAAACAGCGAAGGTTGCGCAGCTATCCGCAAGCAGGTGTTCGTGCTTCCAGCATGCCGTCATTGCACGAATCAACGATGTACAAGTTTGGCCTGCTGGGTCTGCTTGGAATAGCACTATTCTGGAACGGCTTTCAAATCTTTGCCTGACAGGCGAAGTATCTGCAAGAGTGAATGATGTAACACGACTTATCCCTATAAAACCTTTGATATTTATGGGGATGAAGTTAAACCCGCTCAAGCAGTAGCGGGTAATTAATCTAAAGGAGTATTGAAATATGGCAACAGCACTTAAAACGTCGAGCCCGGCGAAGTCGGAAGGTCGGGACTACGACATGTCGCTGTGGTATGACTCGAAGTGGTACAAATTCGGGCTCATCACCATGCTGGCGGTAGCGTGTTTCTGGATCTGGTATCAACGCACCTATGCCTATTCGCACGGCATGGACTCGATGGAGCCTGAATTCGAGAAAGTCTGGATGGGACTGTGGCGTGTCCACATGACCGTGATGCCGCTGTTTGCCCTGATCACCTGGGGCTGGATCTGGAAGACCCGGGACACGAAGGAGCAGCTGGACAATCTTGATCCCAAGTTTGAGATCAAGCGCTACTTCTATTTTATGATGTGGCTGGGCGTCTACCTGTTTGGCGTTTACTGGGGTGGCAGCTTCTTCACCGAACAGGACGCCTCCTGGCACCAGGTCATCATCCGCGACACCAGCTTCACCCCGAGTCACGTGGTGGTGTTCTATGGCTCCTTCCCGATGTACATCGTCTGCGGCGTGGCCACCTATCTGTATGCCATGACGCGTCTGCCGCTGTACTCCCGGGGCACCTCGTTCCCGTTGGTGATGGCCATTGCCGGTCCGCTCATGATCCTGCCGAACGTAGGCTTGAACGAATGGGGCCATGCTTTCTGGTTCATGGAAGAGCTCTTCAGCGCACCGCTGCACTGGGGCTTTGTGGTACTGGGCTGGTCAGGCCTGTTTGCCGGCGGTGTTGTGGCACAGATCGTCACCCGCTACTCCAACCTGACCGACGTCGTCTGGAATGGCCAGAGCAAAACCATTCTCAACAATCGGATCGTACCGTAATGGCTAGCTGAGGAATCCGAGCAGTGGCCTGAAGCCTAAATCGCCCCGCTCCCGCATTACAGAGGACGGGGCGATTTCCAATAAGTCATAGTAAAACAGCATGCAGGGGATAACGAAGATCAGTTGAACCATACATCAAGGAGCAATCAAATGATCAAGCAAGTGATACGGTCCACTATTATTGTCCTTGCAGCGCTTTACTGTGGCGCGGCTGGGGCGCATGGCAAGGTGTCGATGGAGGAAGACACATGCACTCGCCGGCTTGATGATGAAAGCATGGTGCATTTGAGCGCCTACCAGCCTCAACATGAACCCAGTGGCCAATACTGCACAGATATACCCAGGGAAGGGAATACTTTATTGGTAATAGACCTTGCGGATCAGGCGTTGCGCGACATCCCCGTGGGGATACGCGTAGTACGGGGAACCAGCGAAGTTGATGATGAGACGGTGGCATACCTGCGTCCGAGTTATCATCCGGATGGGGTAATGAGGGGAGAGACCAGTCTGGATAAGGGGTTATATACGGTATTTATTACTGGCGAGGCGGTCCCTCCGGTACATTATGAGTATTCGTTGCGCGTACAGATGATCAACTACGCGAATATTTTTCGTGCTGCGATAGGTCCGTTGATTGCACTGCTGCTGCTTAGCCTGCTTGGTTACAAACTTATGAAATCCGAGCGGGTACAGGTTTGGCGGGCTTCCAGGCGCCCGGGATAATGCGGTATCGAGAACACCCGAACGTAGGAAGAGTGCTTCTTTACTTTATTACACTCATGGACCTTCATTAATTGCAGAATGCAAGTATAATCTTTGGTTGCAAAAAGCAAGTCAATCTGCAGGCCAGCGCGAAGTTATGACGAAATCAAACCAGATCAGCCGTTCCTCCTGTCCAGTCAGTTGCGCTCTGGACATATTGGGCGACAAATGGACGCTGCTTGTCGTTCGTGATCTCATTTTCTTCCGTAAGCGATACTTCGGGGATTTTCAAAATTCCCCGGAAAAAATCGCTACCAATATCCTTTCTGATCGCCTGAAAAAACTGGAGGAATGCCACCTCCTTTTGCGACGCCGCGATCCGGCTAATGCGCGCAAGATTATTTATATGCCTACTGAAAAATGCGTGGATCTGGCGCCTCCAATCATGGAGCTGGTACGTTGGGGTGCAAAATATGTTCCTGAAAGTAACAAGCACGAGAATCTGATTCAAGGATTCGAACAGGATCCGGTGGAATTCATGGTGGAAATACGACTATTCTCTACGTAAAGAGAATGAAGCGAATAAAGAATAGCGGGATTAGATGATGCAAAAGGAAATCAAGGCTGTGAGAGAGATGAAAGTTAATTTTTAACTGAACTTTACTGGAATGCCCTTGGCATTATTACCGGGGCACATCAGTACCATGCCCCTAATAAGGCGCCTACTTAACATTAAACTGCAATGCAAAAGGAATTCTCCATGTCCAATCAATCAAATGTCGAGCGTACGCTGTACGGATTCTGGCTCTCACCTTATATGAGTCAGGTTGCCCACATGCTCTCGGAAACCGGTCTACCTTATCGTTATGAACGAGTGTCTCCGTTTCAGGGGGGCACGCTCACGCCAGAGCATATAGAACGAAATCCTCTTGGGAAAATTCCTACTCTCAGGGATGTCAATGGTGTTGATATTTCAGAAAGTCACGCGATCTGTCGATATCTCGCGAGAATCTATCCAGAAGCACGAAAGTTTTATCCTGTTGATGATCCGATGCTCTGTGCAGAGGTCGATGCCAAGAATGACTTCATCACTTTCTCCATTGCGGGTCCATTCTTCAACTGGTTTGTTGTCAGCGCATATTTTCCAAAAGCATGGAAACTCAAAATCGAAAAAGAAGGGCATATCTATAATCTTTGCTCTCTTCTGTTAAGCAAAATGTGGCTACCCAGATTGGTTAACGGCTCGAAAATGGGGCCATTCCTGCTTGGCAAAGAGCCTTTTTTGCCGGATTTCCAGTTGTTCTACACGCTCGAGCTTAGCCAAATGTTTTCCGAACTGTTCGAAATACCCGAGATGCATCTGTTTCGAGACGATCCTGCATTACAGACGTTTTACGATGCAATGTGCGAGCGTCCTTCTACCCGTGAAATACTGGCGGCTAAAGACTCAGAACTGGATGTTACGAAGAAGGAACTCTTCGGGGGGTTTGGGGCAGCCTATCTCAATAACCATATCGACAGAAAAATCCTTGGAGGGATATTCGGGCGTGAAGTCTGACTTATACAGACTGCGGCTGATCTGGCAACATTAAAATGGGGCCAGTTGCACCTGGGATTTCAGGCGCAACTTTTAAGAAGTGGTAAATGAACTGATCGCCAGCGCGACTGTGACGCCCCATGCGCGCTGACATTCTGGATACCTCGCTTGTACCCATGGGGCAATGAAATGATTATGTTCTCCACATCTTTTGCCAAAAAATCCTTTCATACCTGATAGGGACTTGATGTATCCAGTAAGCATCCTTCGCCCTTGTGATGAGCACCGTATTATTTACACAATAAATTTCGTCGCTATATTTCATTTATAGATGAAAAAGGGCGAACTGGTCGAGTCGGCGCATCACGCGCTGCAAGCTTGTTCTCTTCCCGGTGATACGCCGCCCGTGACAGGTTCACCAACTGGCAGGATCGTCTTACAGATAACCTCTTTCCAAGCGGGAAACCATGTCCCGACGTTAGACGGCGCTACAGCTTTTTTAATACAGCCTTGATCGCTTCATTCTCCAAGACCAAGCATCCTCCGGTTCCAGCACAACGGGCTTGCGGTCGTGTATGTTCGACCATCCCATCTAATAAAGCTGTTGCTTTTACGAATCGAATATCCGGTAAGCCCAAAACGCAAAATAAGGAATAAATCATGTCAGATCTCAAAACGGTATGGTTCGGAATGCTTACCGATGATTCGGATGACTCGGGAACGGATAGTCCTATTGTATTAATTATCAATGTAACGGGAGGTAGATTCGACGTCTTGCACCGCACTTTTCCCGATACGGCTCAGGCCGATCAGGAGCAAGGACAAGCCAACCTTTATGAAATAACCGAGGATGACTTTGAACCGCAGGCTTTTGTTGGCGCTACAGTCGACCCCCAGGACCTGAACGCTTCCTCTATCCGCATCGGTATTCGGGGCGAGGATATGTGGCGTCCCAAAAGTGTTTTCATTTGGGGAGAGCAAAAAGATGGACTGATTGTCCCGCTTGCCCTCAATACTGAATTGCAAGGCCAGCTAGGTATCGCGGGTCAGTTGATAGATGTTCGCCTCAGCACGGATGCAGGTGAGGGCAAGCTCTCCATTCGCACCAACACGCGTTCAATTGGGGAACCCAGATACGGTAATTAGACGATTGCTCATGGTCATGATTACCGCGGACGAAGATGATGCAGGTACCGATGATGATATCGAGCTTCAGATCACTACTATTGATGGCCGCCTGGTTGTGAATCACGTTTTTCCGGACACATCGCAGGATGATCTGGAACGAGCGCAAGCGAATTTTTACTACGTGCCGGTCAGTACTCCATTCACCAGGGCTGAACTCAATGCCGATTCGGTTCGTTTAAGCATTCTGGGCGATGATGCGTGGTTGCCCGCGCGCTTGTTTCTTTTTGGTCTTAGCGAGGATGAAGGCGGTCAACCTCCTGAATTTGTTGTACCCCTCGTGCACCTCCCAACCTGGCCTCTTGGCACGCTGAGCACTGACGCTGGCGAAGGGGCGCGGTCAGTCACCTTGCCCTTGCTGGATAATATTGTTTTAACTTGAAGCTCCAGCAGCGCATCCGCTTCAATGTGAACGCGTAGGTGGTGGGAGCGACATTTCTCCAGGCGGGTCAATTTTAACCCAATCCGGGTCGTTTGTTACCCACCAAGCATAAGTCTATGAATAAACACGCAAAGCGCTAACTGATGCAGCTCCTACCTTGGTACCGGTCGTGTTTCTCGTGCACGGCTTTAGCTCGCAGATTGTGACTGCGTATTTCGCATGTGATTGATATAAGGCTTTTTTAATGGTTTAAGGGGCTGGCACGCCTATTGCTTCTTAACATTGATGTATCGCCGGATAGGATCGGTTATCGCCTTGACATCGTGAAGCTGAAAGAGATGCCTGGGTCCTGATCCTACTAAGAGAAAAGTGACGTCAACTTGATCGAGGAGAATGAAATGGCTACCAAACCTTTTAAAGAGAAAGAGTTTCTTGAGGATAAGGTAAATATCAAAAGCGAGAAGGAAATCGAGAAGGAGAAGGAAACCATAAAGCCTGAGAAGGAGGGGATAAAACCCGAGAAATTCGAAAAGGAAAAGCGCGAAAAGGAAAAAGAGAAAGAAAAGGAAAAAGAAACGATCAAGCCTGAGAAGGAGACTGCAAAGCACGAGAAGGAGTTCATAAAGCCTGAGAAGGAGTTCATAAAACCTGAAAAGGAATTCCAGAAGCACGAGAAACATGAAAAAGAAAAGCGCGAAAAAGAGAAAGAAAAAGAGAAGGAGAAGGAAAAAGAGAAGGAAAAAGAGAAGGAGAAGAACGAGAAAGAGTCACTCAAGGACGAGAAAGAGGCAGGCAAGGAGCTTGCCAAAGAGAAGGAAGCATTTGAAAAAGCAGCGGTAGAGGGGCCGCCGATTGAAGCACTTGCGGCACGACCTGCTCCGGCGGCGGCTCAGCCTATGGATATAAAAAAGATCGAGTTCAAGGAACAGGCTAAACCGGAATTCAAGGAGCATTCGAAAATAGAAAAAGTTGAAATAAAAGAATTTCTCAAGCATGAGTCCAAAGAGAACGTAAAGATCGAGAAGCTGGAAAAAGAGAAGTTCGAGAAGGAGTGGAAAGAAGGCAAGGAGTGGAAAGAAGGCAAGGAGTGGAAAGAAGGAAAGGAAATCTTTGAAGGCCCGGGCGGCGGAGAAGCAATCGATCCTTCCGTCATGCAGAACATCTCCAACATCGAGGCTTCGGTTGCTCAGTTGCGTCACTTTATAGATCAGAGGCTGCGCCCGGACCTCAGCCAGGGAGCGCTATCCAGGGAAGCGGACGCGGCAGGAAAGGATAAAATCAATGACATTGGAGAACCCGCCAATCAGGGAACTCAATCCGGGGAGCCAGCCGGAACGGAGGGCGGAGGCGAAGGTGCTGCGGGTGAGGGTTCAGCCGCGGCGGGAAGCAGGCCCGCGCCGGATGCGAAAAGAGGTGGCAGGGATGACAAAGGCAACAAAGGCCGTTAATTGATCCAGTGCTGGTCTGACCAGCAATCTCACCGGGGGTAAAGAAATTTACCCCCCTTTCTTGCGTTATTGCCGCAGTTCAAAGACGGAGCATCGAATCCAGTGTGGCTTGTATTATGTTCATCAACCGACGCTGCCGCCATATGGGCGTTTCAGGGACTAAGCCGAGCTGGTTTGTCCCCTGTGGAGCTCGTCACGGTAGAATCGCTCGGCTATTGTCGCCGCTGGGACCATCGGCTCCAGGCAAAGCGTGATAGCACTTCATTTACCCTTCCGGATGGCAGAATCATAGAAAGCCAGCGCATACAGGGTACGCTAAACCGGGTTCTTGCACCCGCCACAATGCAGTTGGCTGCGGCTGTGCCTGAAGATCGCGGGTATGCGGCTCAGGAGATGTTCTCTTTTTACGTGAGCTGGCTGAAGACCTTGCCGGAACCGATTCTGAATGCGCCGGTGCCCCAGGGGTTATGTGGAAGGTGGCGGCATATTACCGAGTGGCTGTGGCTGGCGGCACAGGCGGGCCTTGAAACGCCAAGATATCGAATGAGTTCGCGAGATGTTCCCGATGCTGGCCAGCAGGCCGCTATTCCATCGGGACAAACGGCCAGGACTGCGGTGGTGGTGGGGGATGCGGTGTTTGGAGCAGATCTGCCCAGCGATGTTGCGGCAAGCTGTGTGCGTCTCGCGAAGCTGGCGGGTGTGGAGACGCTTGGCATCGATTTATATTATGAAAACAGCACCTGGACTTTTGCCTCCGCTACGCCAATGCCCGACTTTCGCTTGGGCGGTTGGCCTTTGCTTGAGAAACTTGCGCGTATCCTCAGAGGTTGAATATTCATGATTTTATTATGTGGCATTCCGTCCGAACCATCGATGCGGCTGGTAACGGAACAACTGGACCGCCTTCAGGCACCCTATGTCATGTTCAATCAACGGCAATTTGCCGATGTTGACATTGAATTTGAAATGATAGATGGGCAAATGGAAGGGAATATCCGGTTGAGCGGAAGGGGGTATTCGCTGGGTCAGTTTGAAGGCGTCTTTACCCGCATGATGGATGATCAAGGTTTGCCGGAAATCAGGAACGAGCCGTCGGGCTCTCCCAGTCGCAACCATTGCCGTTCTGTACACGAAACCTTGGCGCGATGGTACGAAATCGCCCCTGTTCCGGTGGTAAATCGTGCCGTCCCGCAGACATCTAATGGATCTAAACCTTATCAAGCCCAGCTTATCCGGAAGGCAGGATTCCTGATTCCGGAAACCTTGATCACCAATGATCCAAACCTTGTGATGGAGTTTTATTCGGAACAGAAACGGATTATCTATAAATCGATCAGCGCGGTTCGGTCCATCGTGCAGGAGTTTGAGCCACAGGATCTAGCCCGGCTCGAGCAAATATGTTGGTGTCCCACCCAGTTCCAGGCATTCATCCCAGGCACCAATTTAAGGGTTCATGTCATGGGTGAGGAGGTATTTCCCACCGCCATCAGTTCTGACGCAACCGATTACCGTTACGCTTCCAGGCAAACCGGCGAAAACGCGGAGTTGCGGGAAGTCGAGTTATCTGATGAGGTTGCGGAGAAATGCATCGCTTTGTCGAAAAGCCTGGAGTTGCCGCTTGCCGGAGTTGATCTGAAAGTTACGCCGGACGACGAGGTTTACTGCTTTGAAGTCAATCCTTCTCCAGCCTTCAGCTACTATGAATCGTCCACCGGGCAGCCTATATCGGAAGCGATTGCAAGGTATCTGATGCAGCAACTTTAAGCTGAAAAAATGGTATCAATCGTTGATACTTGCTATTTGTTGTTTGCATCAATCTCTACGAGTAATGAATGCAACTTTTCTATTTCGACGGGTTTGGTAAGGTGATGGTCGAATCCAATATTTTTCGCCTGCCGGCGGTCGTCTTCGGACCCCCATCCGGTCAAAGCTACAAGGATCAAGCCATTTATAGTCGAATCGGAACGTAGTTGTCGCGCAACTTCGTACCCACTCATGCCGGGAAGGTCAATGTCGAGGAACATTACGGCAGGTTGAAAGGCCTGGGCGGCCTTCAGGGCGTCCGGCCCAGTGTGAGCCGTCTCTACCGTATGCCCGGACAACATAAGCAACATGGCGAGCGTCTCAGCACCATCCACATTGTCGTCCACTACCAAAATGCGACGGGGAATAGATAGACTACGGGAGCGGCGCTCTCCAGCGACCCGCCGCCCCCCGATTTTTTGCATTGCCGCGAGGGGAAGACGGACAACGAACGCGCTACCTTTCCCTGAGCCTTGACTTTCGGCCGTGACATGTCCGTTATGCATTTCGACAAGTCGCTTGACGATGGCCAACCCGATGCCCAATCCTCCTTGTGAGCGATCCAGCGTTTTCCCGACTTGGTTAAATAACTCAAATACCTTTGTGAGTGCCTCCGGCGTAAGCCCGACCCCGTTATCCCGCACCCGGATGACGACTTCGCTGCCGTCTCTCTCGGCGGATAACTCGACTCGCCCTCCTTCAGGAGTATACTTTGCTGCGTTATTCAGAAGATTACTTACTACCTGTGCCATACGGACTGGATCGACATCAAGCAGGAGCGCCTCTTTAGGAGTCGAAACCAACAGCTCGTGCCGGCCTTCCTCAATAAGAGGCCGGCTCAGTTCAAGAGCTGTCTCCAATACTGTGCGGACATCTACCGGCTCTTTCTTGAGTTGAATCTTTCCTCTGGTAATGCGGGAAACGTCAAGCAGATCGTCGATGAGGCGGACCATATGTTCGACCTGTCGCTCCATGATCTCCCGTGTCTTCACTGTTGCATCGATTGAGGATGCCAGCTTGAGTACAGCAAGTCCGGTGCGAATGGGAGCAAGAGGATTTCTCAGTTCATGAGCCAGCGTGGCGAGAAATTCGTCCTTGCGTTGATCCTGCTCCCGCACCTGCTCATAAAGATAGGCGTTTTCGATCCCGGCAGAGGCGATCGCAGCAAGCTGTACGAGAATCGCTTCGTCCTCTTCGGTGAATTCGCCGTGAGCCTTGTCCGTGAGCTGGACTAACCCGAGGTTCTTCCCCCCGTGACCGATTAGCGGCACAGCAAGCCAGCCCCTCATGGGCGGATGATCTTTGGCATGTTTTCCAAACCCTTTCCATGCTGGATGGGCTTCCAGCTCTTTTTGGGTCATCCTCATTGGACAATTGGTGCGACACACCTCGATGTAAATGCCAGATCCGTCCGGCTTCTCGGAATAGGCCCGGTAATCGGCGTACTTGTCTGATAGTGACACCGCGGTAATACCCTGAGCCCAGGTTTCCGAAACAGTCAGGGAGGTGACTGCCTGGTGAGCTCCAAGCATAGAGCGAGCCTCTTCGGTCAAAGTCCGGGCAATACTTTCCATCGACAACATTCCGTTTATCGACTTGCTTGCATTGGCCACCTGTGCCAGAAGCGTGGCGCGCTGCTTCTCTGTCGCAAGGAGAGTGGCCATCTGCTCCTCAGATTGCTTGCGTTCGGTGATGTCGAGTAGGTTTCCGGCATATCCGAGGAATTGGCCATTCGGGGAAAGGCGAGGGCGACCGCGGTCTATGATCCACCGGTACACGCTATCGGCCCGCCGCAGACGATATTCGATGGAAAATGCTTCATTCCGCTCGTTTGCGGACAGGAAATGTTTGCCTGCTGCCTCCCGATCGTCCGGATGTATGGCACTGAGCCACCCTAAACCCAGGCCTTCATCCTCGCCCTGGCCAGTGAACTCGTACCACCCTTGCGAGAGGAAAGAGCACGAGCCGTCTGGCTCGGTCACCCAGAGCATCGCGGGGGCAGCGTTGGCAAAGTCACGGAACCGTTCTTCGCTTTGCTGGAGGGCCTGCTCGGCCCGTTGGTGCTGCGACACCATGATTGCCTGGTTAGCAGCGAGCCGCAGCAGCAGCCGTTCTTGCTCGGTTGGAAAGTTTACGCGCTGGGAACCAGCAACTAAAACGCCATGCTCTTCGACCAAATCGAACCGAGTGACGGTCGTTCGCAGAGTGCCGGGTCCAAACGGATCACGCACCGTAGTAACCGGCGCCAAAGCAACGCTCATCAAGAACGATGCGAGCGGCACTTTTGCTTCGGAAATGCAGTGGTCGGCATCAGGTCGATGCTTGCTACGTACAGTCTCTGTAAAACCAGAGCCTCCCGGCTGGGCAAGCCGAATGTAGACTAAGTCGAGATCAAGAGTACTTAAGAGAACCTTGGCGAGGTTTTTGGCAATACCGTCCGGTCCTAGGCCAATCCACGCCCCCGGCAGGGTCGAGAAAGCTACTAAATCTCCCATTGTTCGCCGCAAGCGGCGTACTTCGTCGCTATCGTTCTCAGTTATATCCATCGAGCCGTTGGTCCTGGGGATGCCTGCTTGCTTAGAGCAGTATTTTCACTCCCGAGAGCGAGGAATTTTTGCTTTCCATCTAAAGCTCGCTGCGTTAGAGCGGTGCAATTTCTGTTCTTTCTTCAAAGACAAGCCCGCAGCCTAAGCGAAAAAAACACCGTTGCAACCACCTCAAGAGAGAATTTACAGCGCGCCACTGTCGCTAATTTATAGAAAATCGTGAATGTTATTACCTTCACCTCGTTAGTGCAGTCTTTATAATACACGGGGACTGCCGCACATCTCAATGTTCCTTTGAGCGCTTCGTCCAGCAGATTATCTTCTGGGGGATTACCAAGAAAGTGATCTGGCCTTCGTGCGCGGTGATCGAGGGCTGTTCAAGGACGTCAATTTCTCCCTCGAATCCCAGCGGATTGATGCAGGTTCAGGGGAGCGAATGGCAGCGGCAAAACGAGCCTGTTGCGGATGCTTTGCGGCCTCCACCGGGCAGCCTATATCGGAAGCGAAGGTATTTGATGCAGCGATTTAAGCTGAAATAATTAATGGCTCTGTGGAGGAAGAATTATTCTGAGCGACAGGCATACGGCGCAATGCGCTTCGCTTATTGGCGCCCTACTTCTCGTGTGTAAGAGGAATGAACCGCATCGATAGGTCCACTGCCTTTACGTCCTTGGTGATACTGCCGATGGAAATGCGGTCCACGCCGGTTTTGGCCACGGCACGGACGTTATCCAGGGTGATGCCGCCTGACGCTTCCAGTACCGCCCCTCTATTGGTCAGCCGCGCGTTCAATACCACCGCCTCGCGTAATCCGCTAAGGTCGAAGTTATCCAGCAGAATCAGCTTCGCCCCGGCATCCAGTGCCTGGCGCAGATCATCCAGCGTTTCCACTTCAATCTGAACAGATACCCCCGGCGAGGCAATTTTTTGGGCTGTGCGCAGGGCAGGCCCAATCCCGCCGGCAGCCATGATGTGATTCTCCTTGATGAGTATGCCATCGTATAAGCCCAGACGCTGGTTTACCCCACCCCCGCATCTCACGGCATATTTTTGCGCCAGCCTCAGGCCGGGCAGTGTTTTGCGGGTATCTGCGATTACGGCGCCAGTTCCCGCCACAGCATGCACATAGCGACTTGTTTGCGTAGCGACCGCCGACAGCAACTGCAGGAAGTTCAGCGCGGTACGTTCTCCTGTCAGAAGTGCACGTGCGGGTCCGCTTATTTCGCAGAGCCGCTGTCCGGCGGTAATTTTTCCGCCATCTCGCGCCAGCCAACTCACTTCGGTTTGCGGTGACAGCTGCCGAAAACAGATGTCGAACCAATGAATCCCGCATAACACTGCATCTTCACGGCTGGTGACGATGGCGGCCGCGCTCTCGTCAGCCGGAATGAGGCTGGCCGTGAGGTCACCCGCGCCCTTATCTTCGGCTAGCGCCCGGCTGACGTTGTTCTTGATCTCGGTTTCCAGTTCGATGAAATTATCGTAAAACACTTTTATTATGTTTACGGGATGAATGGAGTATTTTAGCTTGAATGCGATAGTGGAGGCGGAATGTCTGATGCACTGAAAGTATTTTCCTACGGCTTTGGCACGATAGCCGGCTTGATCATGGCAGGGATCATCGTGTTCTGGTTCATTCAGGACATAACCCAGAAGAAGCATTCCATCCTGCGTAACTATCCCGTTATCGGGCGTCTGCGATTTTTCCTGGAGAAACAGGGAGAGTATTTACGGCAATACTTCTTTTCCAGCGATAGGGACGAAATGCCTTTTAATCGGGCTACCCGATCCTGGGTATACAGGAATGCAAAGAACGAGGGCGGCATCGTTGGTTTTGGTTCGACCAACGACGTGCGTGAGCCTGGCTCGATCATTTTCGTCAATGTCGCTTTCCCGGTATTGGAGAGGGACCGGTTGCCGACCCCGTCGCAGGTTATCGGCGAGGGGTATTGCGAGCATCCTTTCCATGCCAGGTCCATCGTCAACATCAGCGGCATGAGTTATGGAGCGATCTCGGCGCCCGCGGTGCGCGCATTGTCACTTGGCGCGGCGGAGGCTGGATGCTGGCTGAATACGGGGGAGGGCGGGCTTTCGCCTTATCATCTGGAAGGCGGTTGCGACCTCGTTATGCAAATTGGCACCGCCAAGTATGGAATTCGCGATCATGACGGTAATTTTTCACCGGAACGGGCGAAGGAACTCGCCAAAGTGGTCAAGGCGTTTGAAATAAAGCTTTCCCAGGGCGCGAAACCGGGTAAGGGCGGATTGCTGCTTGGAGCCAAGGTGACCGATGAGATTGCCGCTATCCGAGGTATCCCTGCTTATCATGATTCGATCAGTCCCAATCGTCACCACGACATCGGTAATGTGGACGAGTTGCTCGACAAGATCGCCTACATTCGTGATCTTACCGGGCGCCCGGTGGGGGTCAAGGCTGCCATTGGGGGTTGGTCTTTTATCAATGACCTATGCGACGCGGTGAACCGCCGGGGTTTTGAATACGCGCCGGATTTTCTCACGATTGACGGCGGTGAAGGCGGCAGCGGCGCGGCGCCGCAGACCCTGGTCGATCACATGAGCCTGCCGATTGCCGAAGCACTGCCGCGAGTGGTGGATGCATTACTGGAATCCGGTTTGAAGGACCGCATACGTGTGGTCGCGGCAGGCAAGCTGGTGACGTCGGCGCGGGCGGCGTGGGCACTGTGCGTGGGGGCCGATTTCGTTAATAACGCGCGCGGTTTCATGTTTTCACTCGGCTGCATCCAGGCCATGCGCTGCCACACCAATACCTGTCCAACCGGTATTACCACCCATAGCCGGCGTTTGCAGCGCGGCCTGGTAGTGATGGAAAAGTACCAGCGGGTCGCCAATTACGCCAAAAATATGAACAGGGACATCGACATGATTGCCTACTCCTGCGGCTTGCGCCACGCACGCCAATTGAAGCGCGAGCATGTCCGTATCGTGGAAACCGCGGGTAAAAGCGTAGCGCTCAACATCTTGTATCCTTATCCGGAAACACGGTCGCTTTGAAATGGCACGGGGGTGGACGATACCATAGGCGCAATGCGCTTCGCTTATTGACGCCCTACTTTTTTTACGTCTCTCCGTTCCACTGGAAGGGTCAGGTGTGGGAAGCCATCTTGAAAATTCAGTTGCCTCCCTCATATAAGAGCCATCCAGAACCCATAGAGGAATTGCCATGCGTTTCGACAAGTTAACCACGAAGTTTCAGCAGGCGCTGGCCGACGCGCAGAGTATTGCCGTGGGCCAGGACAACCCTTATGTTGAACCCCAGCATTTGCTGCTCGCGCTCTTGCAGCAGGAGGATGGCGGCACGATTTCGCTGTTGCAACGCGCCGGGGCGAACGTTCCGCCCCTGCGGGATGCATTGAAGAAAGCGATAGAACGTTTTCCGAAGGTGGAGGGAACCGGGGGAGAAATCAATGCCTCACGCGAGCTGGGTAATTTGCTCAACGTCGCGGATAAGGAGGCGCAGAAACGGGGCGACCAGTTCATTGCGTCGGAAATGTTTCTGATGGCGGCACTCCAGGATAAAGGTGAAACCGGCAACCTTCTCAGACAGCACGGCGCGAATCGCGCGGCGCTGGAACAGGCTATCAGCGAGGTGCGCGGCGGAGAAAACATCGGCAGCGCGGAAGCCGAAGGCAGCCGGGAAGCACTGAAAAAATATACGCTTGATCTCACCGAGCGGGCGCGCATGGGCAAGCTCGATCCGGTAATCGGGCGCGACGATGAAATCCGCCGCACCATCCAGGTATTGCAGCGGCGCACCAAGAATAATCCGGTTCTGATCGGTGAGCCGGGTGTGGGCAAGACCGCCATCGTTGAAGGCCTGGCCCAGCGGATTATCAATGGTGAAGTACCCGAAACGCTCAAGGACAAGAAAGTCCTTTCGCTGGATATGGCCGCGCTGCTGGCCGGGGCCAAATATCGCGGCGAATTCGAGGAGCGCCTGAAGTCCGTTTTGAAAGAGATTGCGCAGAGCGAAGGCGCCGTCATCGTTTTTATCGACGAACTTCACACGATGGTGGGCGCGGGCAAGGCGGAAGGCGCCATTGACGCGGGGAATATGCTCAAACCCGCACTCGCCCGCGGCGAGTTGCATTGCGTGGGTGCGACCACGCTGAACGAATATCGCAAATATGTCGAGAAGGACGCCGCGCTGGAGCGCCGCTTCCAGAAAGTGCTGGTGGACGAGCCGACTGTGGAGGCCACCATCGCCATTCTGCGCGGATTGCAGGAAAAATATGAGCTGCATCACGGCGTCGATATCACTGATCCGGCCATTGTAGCCGCCGCTGAATTGTCTCACCGTTATATCACCGACCGTTTCCTGCCAGATAAAGCGATTGATTTGATCGATGAGGCCGCGGCGCGAATTCGCATGGAAATCGATTCGAAGCCGGAGGTAATGGACAGGCTCGACCGGCGCGTTATTCAACTCAAGATCGAACGCGAGGCGGTGAGGAAGGAAAAGGACGAGGCATCGCAGAGGCGCTTGAGCTTGCTGGAAGATGAGATCGCGAAACTGGAGCGTGAATACGCCGATCTGGAAGAAATCTGGAAGGCGGAAAAATCGCAGGTGCAGGGCTCTCAGCATATCAAGGAGGAGATGGAGAAGGTCAAGCTGGAAATGGAGGCGGCGACACGCAAGGGAGACTGGCAGAAAGTGTCGGAGTTGCAGTACGGCCGCATTCCACAACTGGAAGCGCAATTGCAGGCGCAACTCAGCGACCAGGCCCGGCAGGGCGAAATGGCCGGGCAAACCGGTGGGGAGAAAGGGCCGAAATTGCTTCGCACCCAGGTGGGCGCGGAGGAAATCGCCGAGGTGGTTTCCCGCGCGACAGGCATCCCCGTATCCAAAATGATGCAGGGCGAACGGGAAAAACTCCTGCAAATGGAACAGAAACTGCACGAGCGGGTGGTCGGACAGGATGAGGCGGTCCGCCTGGTGTCGGATGCTATTCGCCGTTCCCGTGCCGGGCTATCCGATCCCAACCGTCCTTATGGTTCTTTTCTGTTCCTGGGGCCGACCGGCGTGGGCAAAACGGAACTATGCAAGGCGCTGGCGGGTTTTCTGTTTGATTCCGAAGATCATCTGATCCGCATTGATATGTCGGAATTCATGGAGAAACATTCGGTTGCGCGGCTGATTGGGGCGCCCCCGGGATA
Source organism: uncultured beta proteobacterium (assembly GCA_963831395.1). Taxonomy (GTDB): domain Bacteria; phylum Pseudomonadota; class Gammaproteobacteria; order Burkholderiales; family Nitrosomonadaceae; genus Nitrosospira. The sequence goes on along the minus strand of CAWHQD010000029.1, from coordinate 66,281 downwards.
TGTCGGCTACGAGGAAGGCGGTTACCTGACCGAAGCGGTGCGCCGCAAGCCTTATTCGGTAATTCTACTGGATGAGGTTGAAAAGGCGCATCCAGATGTGTTTAACGTCCTGCTACAGGTTCTGGATGACGGCCGCATGACCGATGGGCAGGGCCGCACGGTCGATTTCAAGAATACCGTTATCGTCATGACTTCCAATCTCGGCTCGCAGATGATCCAGCAAATGGCGGGCGATGATTACCAGGTGATCAAGCTGGCGGTGATGGGTGAAGTGAAAGCCTATTTCCGCCCCGAATTCATCAATCGCATTGATGAGGTGGTGGTATTCCACGCGCTGTCTGACAAGCATATACAGTCCATCGCGCGGATACAGTTGCAATATCTGGAGGCAAGGCTGGCAAAACTCCAGATGAAGCTGGAAGTGACAGAAGTCGCCCTGGCGGAACTGGCCCAGGCCGGTTTTGACCCGGTTTTTGGTGCACGGCCGTTGAAACGCGCAATCCAGGCGCAAATCGAGAATCCCTTGGCAAAGGAGATACTTGAAGGCCGTTTTGGTGCAAAAGACACCATTACAGTGGATTGCAGAAATGGCGTCGATAGTGTTTTCGAAATCTTGATCAGGTGAGGAGGATTTTGGAACCCGAGGACGCGGTGGTGGTCTTAGAACGTGAAGTCGATGAATTTATTTGCGTAATTTAGCGTTCACTCGGTGTGATGTGGCGAATATTCTTGTTGAAAGCGAGATTCGGGTAAAATAGAGGTTTTTTACTCGGATTGCTGTCATGGATAATGTTGCAACAAGAGGCAGCCTGGTCGCCATCGTCACGCCCATGCATGAAAATGGCGAGTTGGACCTGGAGCGTTTTCATGCCCTGATCGATTTCCATGTGGCGGAAGGAACCGATGGCATCGTGGTGGTAGGCACCACCGGCGAATCTCCCACTGTGGATTTCGATGAACATAATCTACTGATCAGGACCGCAGTAGAGGGCGCCGCCGGGCGTGTGCCGGTAATCGCGGGTACGGGCGCGAACTCCACGCGGGAAGCCATCGATCTATCGATTTACGCGAAAAATGCCGGGGCGGACGCAAGCCTGTCAGTGGTTCCCTATTACAACAAGCCGACGCAGGAAGGTCTATATCAGCACTTCAGGGCAATAGCAGAGGCGGTTGATATTCCACAAATTTTATACAATGTGCCGGGCAGGACGGTGGCCGATATCGCTAACGACACGGTGCTGCGCCTGGCACAGATCCCCAATATTGTGGGTATCAAGGATGCGACGGGCGACATGGGCCGGGGGTTCGACCTGTTATGCCGGGCTCCGCAGGGTTTCGCGGTTTATAGTGGAGATGATGCAAGTGCACTTGCGATGTTGTTGCTGGGCGGTCATGGCGTGATTTCCGTTACCGCCAATGTCGCACCGAGGCTAATGCATGAAATGTGCGCCGCGGCGTTCGCGGGGAACCTTGCGGCTGCCCGCACCGCCAATAGCAAGCTGTCGAGGCTGCACGTGGATTTGTTCGTCGAGGCCAATCCGATCCCGGTAAAGTGGGCTGTGGCGCAAATGGGATTGATAGGAGCTGATCTGCGTCTGCCTCTGACGCCGCTGTCAGATCGATATTATGAAATTGTCAGAGAAGCAATGGGCGAGGCCGGGATAGCCGTATAAATGGCTGGCCGGAATTCGAGAGGGGTTAAGTGTTGCGCATGAAATGGCGGATATTGGTTGCGTTGTGTTTGGCAGTGACTGTGGCAGGATGTCACCTGCTGCCGGAAGCCAAGAAGATGAATTACAAATCGGCGGGCAAACTCCCGCCGCTGGAAGTGCCGCCCGATTTGACGGCGCCCGGTTCCGACGAGCGCTATGTTGTTCCGGATATCAATCCTTCGGGAAGCGCAACGTTTTCAGCCTATGATAAAGAGCGCAATAAGTTGTCCGGCACCAACACCGGCGGCGCTTTTATTCTACCCTCGCTGGAAGAGGGCGGGGTGCGCATGGAGCGTTCCGGCACTCAGCGTTGGCTGGTGGTAAAGGGTGAACCGGAGGAAATATGGCCGGTAGTAAAGGAATTCTGGCATGAGTTGGGGTTTCTCATCAAAGTGGAGATGCCGGAAGCTGGCGTGATGGAAACCGACTGGGCGGAAAATCGCGCCAAGATTTCGGAGGACATTATCCGGAACACCTTGGGAAAGATTCTCGATTCCCTGTATTCCACTGCCGAACGCGACAAATTCCGCACCCGTCTGGAACGTGGGGAAGACGGCACGACCGAAATTTACATCAGCCATCGCGGCATGGATGAGGTGATGCAGGGGGACGTGCGAACCGTATGGCAGCCCCGCGCGGCTGATCCCGACCTGGAAGCCGAGATGCTTTCGCGCCTGATGATGCGATTTGGCGTAACGGAAGAACGGGCAAGAACAGCGGTGGCCAGTTCAGGCAGCGGGCAGGAGCGTGCGCGCCTCGACGGCGAAAAGGGGGGCGTGCTCAGCCTGAACGAGGCGTTTGACCGTTCGTGGCGCCGCGTTGGGCTGGCGCTCGACCGTATCGGTTTTACTGTTGAAGATCGTAACCGCTCGCAGGGGATTTATTTCGTGCGCTATATCAACCCCGATGTGGACAGTGGCGCAGGGCCCAGCGTAATTTCAAAACTTCTGTTCTGGCGCGAGGAAGGGGACGATAGACGCGAACAATTTCGTATTCAGTTAAGTGAAGCGGGTACAGCGGGCGAGAGTACCGATGTCACTGTGCTCAACATGGATGGCACACCGGATAAAACCGATAACGCAAGCAAGATATTGAAACTGCTGCATGAACAGCTGAAGTGATCCGTATTCGGGAACTTCGGTAACCCCAAGCCATATCAGGACGGGCAAGCGGAAGTCATGAGCGATACACTCGCTAACCTGCGCCAGAAAATCGAGAGAGCCGGGGATCTGCGTTCAGTGGTCAGCACCATGAAGGCTTTGGCTGCGGTGAGTATCGGTCAATACGAAAAATCTGTGCGCTCGCTCGACGAGTATTATCATGCCGTAGAGCTTGGCTTAAGCGTCTGCTTGAGCGCAAACGCGCCCTCGGCAGATGTGGCAGATGTGACAATGGCGGCACCGGTTGAATGGAAGGTAAAAAAAGACACCGGCGTAACCGGGGCGATCGTATTCGGTTCAGATCAGGGGCTGGTGGGTCAGTTCAATGACGTGTTAGCTGATTACGCTGTTCATGCCCTGGTGGCCATGCCGGGTAAAACGAAAGTCTGGGCCGTAGGCGAGCGGATGCATGACCGTCTGGCCGATCGGGGTGTGCCGCTTGCCGGTCGTTTAACCGTCCCGTTTTCGATCAAGGCCATTACTCCGCTGGTGGGGCAAATTCTGGCGCAAATTATTCTGCCGGGCCTCGAGGGGAGGGAGGGGAGGGAGGAAAGTGGGGAGAGGGAGAACCGGGCAAGGCGCGGACAGGACGAGCAAAGCGGAGGGAAGAACGAACTTCAAACGCTTCATCTCTTCTATAACAGCTCCAAATCGGGTGAAATATACGAGCCCGTCACTCAGCAACTCCTGCCGCTGGATGAAACCTGGCGAAGCAGGCTGGCGAAACTACCGTGGCCGACGAAGAATTTGCCGGAGGTTGTCGGCAGCGGGCCAGATACCTTACGGGCGCTGGTTCGCGAATATCTGTTCGTTTCGCTCTTCCGTGCATGTGCCGAATCCCTCGCGAGCGAGAACGCAAGCCGCCTGGCCGCCATGGAGCGTGCCGAAAGAAATATCGATCAGCTGAGTGAAGATCTTCACAAGACGTTCTACCGCTTGCGCCAGAGCAAAATCGACGAGGAATTGTTCGATGTCATAGCCGGTGTGGAAGCGCTGAAGGGAACGGAGCAGCAAAAGGGCCGGACGAGAGGGTAGTCTGTAACCCCCGCGTTAACGCAGAACGATCTCTTTATTTAGGAGCCGCAGTGCTCGAAAAAAGCGAATTATAAGAAGTTTGCCGTTGTTCCTCGCATAATCGTGTACCAATTCAAGCAAGGCGGGTTAAGGGTCGTCCGTATTTTTCTACATATTCATAAGCGCCAGATACTCAAGTAGAGCAAATCCGCTATAGCCGCCAGTCAACGCTATAATTGCCTTAATCACAGGTTGCTGGGTAAACGGTGCAAATGCACCCTCTTGAATCGTCTCGATCTTGCGTCCCACAAGTTCAAGCTGCTCCGTGATTGGACGCACGTCGTCCCCTTGGCCCTTAAGCCGTAAGAGGTTTACACTCAAATGGCCGAGAGCTTTTTTTCGGGCATTTTCCGCAGCTAGTCGCAGAACAATGGCACACATAAGGGCTATCACTACACTTGTGGCATAAACGAGTGTCAGTCCGATGGGCATATCCCAGTTATCAAAAACAGGACTCCGCGCAATGAGCATAAGCGTACAAATAATAATCGGATAATAGATGAGCGACCCTACCGCTTGAGTACGTCGTGCAATCAGCTGTATGCTTATCCAATCGTCGAAGTAATGCTCCATATCGGCTCTTGTAGAGTTGGTATTTATCCCGAATTGGGAACGTGTTGTATTTGACCAGCTAGCGGAAGTTTCACACAGTTTTTCAATGAATAACTTGCACAACCTGATCGTATCCGTAACGTAAAATATAAGCACGATATAAAGAAACGTCATTGAATAAATGATGGTTTGATTCAGATAAAAGATAAGATCCCCACGGAAAGGGAGATGAGGCATTCCAAAGCTCGTGACAATAAAATAATGGATGAAAAATGATAATATGCTGAGCGGGACGATACGCCATAACCGGGCAAAGACGGAATCATGATATACCTGCTTCTTCCAGAACTCGTTCACGTCGAGGTGTTGGTCCCGCAACCCGGATAGATTGCTGTTGGCTTCCCACCGGTAAATCCGCATGACGGTTGCACATGCTTTGCTCCAAGTCCTGAAGTCATTCGATCGCGGCACGTATTCCAACAGCGCGCGCTTTCCGTCAAAAAAAATGTCTGTCAATTCGCGGTTGCTCTTATGCACCTTGGTATAGGCTTTGTAGAGAAAATAGATCGACATGACCATAGCAATCATCCTCAGCAATTCGGTCGGCCATAAGCTAATGCCTTCGAACCATGCAAACGGCTCGCCATCATGCCTTTCAAGCCATGCCGGTGACGTCATAAATATTGTGATTAGGGCAATAGCACAGGTGAGAGTAATCATAAGCGCGGACCTGCGTGCGAGGTAGTGCGCCGTATTTGCAATGCCTTGCCGGAGCTTGGAGAAGAGCAACCAAAAGCCAACTGATGCGAGAAATAGGTAGAGGACATTTATCAAAATGTCGTTGCCGCGCAACAACTCCGGCTTATTCCGGTAGAGTGAGCAGCCATGCGGGAGTAGGTCGCATTTAGCCTCTTCCGAGTTCGAGGTTTTTTTGGTGCTAAATTCAAAGGCCTCGGTTCGGCCGATCTCAAAAATGCGCGGTTGAATCAATATGTTGAGTAGTTCCTGTTGCTGACCGAGATATGAAATCAGTTTTTGATCCCTGAGCTCTTTTGCCATGGTGTCAGTCGCAAGTCCGGTTGCCAGGTATGTGGCCGTCTGATAGCTATCACGAAAAGGCAGAATATCCTTTTGCCATATGTCACTCAGCTCGAAACCGAAATGTGAAGCGACGATTAGATTACGTGTCCATTTTGTTTCACGGGGGTGGAGCAGCCTGCTGTCAAGATCGGTTGTAAAGAAGATAGCGTTGGGAAACTGCCCTCGTAGGGCTTGCAGCACAAGCAATTTGTCATACAGGTCGGAGCCAAGGATACCGATTGCTTTGATCTCTCCTTTTTTACTACGGCGTAGTTCCTGATTCCGGTTATACATACTTGCGGTCAGCCGTCGCAAGTAATCCATCTGACTGTTTCCTTCCGCTCGCTCGATGTTTTCGGTATCCGCGAATTTATCGTTTTTATCTTTCGCGAATTGATCTGCCTCGGGAGCAGTAGTCGCATCCAAGTATTGGCCATCAAGGCCGCGTTGGTAACTGTAGTTCCATATTCGGCAGTCGTTCGGTGATTTTGATGATTCTTCCTGATGTGCGTTCTTGTCCTTGGGTTGTTCCCGCATAGAGCTGGTTCACGAGTTTTACGCAGCAGACGGGCATAATCAGTATCCAGTTCGGATACTACTGCGATATGATCTCCCCACTTTTTTCCATTACAAGTTGTATCCACGCCTCGGAGAGCAAGTTCTCCTATTAATCCGTCGGTAAGGTCAGAGTCTGTCCCTATCGTACTCAGGAACCCGATTTTTTTCTCTTTGAAGACGTCTTGGATATTAATATTATTGCGTTGAGTATCTCCATTTTTATTCCTTATACTAGTCTGTAGCCATTGCTTATCCAAAGCTGTGGCGGTGGGCGAATAGAAGGTGACGCCGTCCAAATATGATAAGTGAATATCTTGCACTTGCTCTTCTCCAAATTCACGGATCATATTGATCAGGTTGCTGGATCCAGCCAGACCGAGAATACTAAAAGGAAAATTAACGGATGAGTTATTTGCATTGCACCGGTTCATGGCGATCTGCTTGACGAAATGTGCGAGCTTTGTTGTTGTCTGGAACTGACCTTCGGGTTTGAATGCGTGATCGTCGAGCCAGAGTAGTAATAGACGTCTATCGCTCTCTGCTTGCGTTTCACTTTTTGACGTAAACCACTCGTATGGAACATATTCCGGCAGATGCGGTACATGTTCAAAGGGAAACGCGATATAACCGATATGATCCGGATCATCTGGAAAGTAATTAGAGGCGGCAAGCCCGGAAACCACTGCGTAGCGCATGCGGCGACGATGCTCTTCATCCGCCGGGTATGATCCACCAAATACCATTGCGCCTAGTACGATCAACTTGCCTTCCGCTTGAGCCACTTTAAGCTGAAGCTCGAACAGGCGATTGTAAGGATTTTCCGGATTGATGGCACCTTTTACGGTTGCTTCAAATTCGTTTCCACGTATGACTTTGACCGTTCCTTCCAATCCTGATATGCTAAAGAGAACATCCTGTGGCTTTTTTTCCTTAATATGACGGTTAACAGCGGTAAAGGGATCTTGCCATAATCGTGCGTCAACATCCTCTAGGCCGACTATTCGATTCTTTACTTTCTCTACGTGGTGCGGACGCGAGCTTTCCAAAGGGATTTGCCTCACCCCGACCGCACTGATTAGCAGCAATAATGCGACGATAATGCCAGGTGTGTGCGATGATGGTTCTGGCGAGTCCTTTGGCATTTTGCCATCCCCGACAAGCTTCTAACGCGCATGGTTTTGGTAAATTCAATGTTCCAAACGTTACTCAATATTAATATAGAGCACTTTGCGTGTTTGCACCGCCTCTGATTAATCCCCTGCAATAGACCCCACCAAGAGGAGTATCGGATCAACTAAGGGAGACCTTCGTAAAATATTCTGCCGTCTTCGCAAGAGTAAAACGAAGAGGAATTGTTCGACGTAATAGCCGGAGTGGAAGCGCTAAAGGGAACGGAGCAGGAAAAGGGCCGGACGAGAGGGTAGTCTGTAACCCCCGCGTTAGCCCAGGACTGGACGCTATTCAGTTGAACCAAGCACGACTCGTCAGCCCGATTACATCCGTCAGGAACCGCATTAACCGAGAAACGCCAGCTATTACACGCTGGTACGGTTTACCCGCCCCAGCATGAAATCTTACGCAGCTTGAATGTTTGATGCCTGCTTGCCCTTCGGACCCTGCGTGACCTCAAACGTTACTTTTTGACCTTCTTTGAGCGTCTTGAATCCGGACATGCCGATTGCCGAGAAGTGCGCGAATAAATCCTCGCTACCGTCATCAGGGGTAATGAAGCCAAAGCCTTTTGCATCGTTGAACCATTTTACTGTGCCAATTGCCATTTCTGCTTTCTCCTACATATCAGTTAAAAAAAGACCCCCGTTTTCAGGGGTGACCGCATTTTGACAATGTTTAGGCGAGGAATATGTTCGCTACCGCACCTACAGTACGGCCGCAAGGCGATCTTTTCGGCGTTCCCAGTCTGCTTCAATCAATGACTCTAATACTTGTCTCTTGCGCATAGCCAATTTTCATGAATTTCCTCTCTCTGTTTTTGTCTTGCCTTATACAAACATTTTGACCTGAATCAATGTGTGCATTGTATGTGGGATGAAAAAATGATATTCCTGCGAGCTTCTTGTTCCGCTCTTAATTCGCCGGCAGAGCCGGAGCAGTGCTGTAAGAATATTTACCTGGGTCCGGGAAAAAAATGCATTTAACCGATGAAGGAGGGGGAGAGCCACTGAGGAATGAAGGCCGAACTTGAGGAAGACGCATATCATGCTCTGTTCGCCGAGGATGTTCTCGCTGGCGCTGAGTCCAGCCCGACCGGCCTCAGCACGACGGAGGCTGCTCAACGGCTTCGACTCCACGGCCCAAATGAGCTTCCGGCCACCCCTGCACGCCATCCCGTAGTTCGTTTTCTCTCTCACTTCAATAACGCGCTAATCTATTTCCTGCTTGCCGCGGCAGTCGTCACATGGAGCCTGGGGCATCTCGTGGATGCGTCAGTCATCCTTGCGGTTGTCCTTGTCAACGCAATCGTCGGTTTTATCCAGGAAGGAAAAGCAGAAAGCGCGCTCGATGCCATCCGCAGCATGGTCTCCCCGCAGGCCACCGTATTGCGGGATGGCCACCGCAGCAAGGTGTCGGTGGCAGATCTGGTCCCGGGGGACATAGTGCTTGTGGAGGCAGGGGACCGCGTCCCCGCCGATCTGCGCCTTATACATGCTCGTGGCTTGCTGATTGAGGAAGCGATCCTGACCGGAGAGTCGGTTGCAGCGGAGAAAAGCGAGGTCCCTGTGCCTGTTGAGGCGGCGCTCGGCGATCGGACCTCGATGGCCTATTTCGGCACGATGGTCGCCGCTGGACAGGGCAGCGGTGTGGTGGTCGCAACCGGTGTCAAAACCGAAATGGGCCGTATCAGCACCCTTTTAGGCAGTGTCCAGGAACTGACAACACCACTCTTGCGGCAGATCAATCGATTTGCCCGGCGCTTCACATGGGCAACGATTTCGGGAGCAGTCCTGCTCTTCCTGTTCGCAGTCTTTGCTCGTGGTTTTGCCTGGCCAGACGCCCTGATTGCCATTGTTGCCCTCTCCGTTGGACTGGTACCCGAGGGACTGCCTGCTGTTATCACGATCACGCTTGCCATTGGCGTCCGCCGCATGGCAGCCCGCAATGCCATCATACGCCGCCTGCCGGCTGTGGAAACACTTGGGGCAACTTCTGTCATTTGCTCGGATAAAACCGGAACCCTTACCCGCAACGAAATGACGGCCCGGCGGATCGTGGTTTCCAATGATGAAATCCTGGTAAGCGGTTCTGGCTACTCGCCGGAGGGGGAAAAGCTCTTCGAAGATGAAGGCAGCGAAATGCCCTCTAGTCGAGGCCATACCCTGACTTTGGTTCGTGCGGGGATTCTTTGCAATGACGCGCATCTGCGCAAATCAGCTACATGGCTGGATCGTCCATGGCGATCCTATGGAAGGCGCGCTGTTAACGCTTGCCATGAAAGCTGGCTTCGATCCCGAAAATATTCGACGCTGAATGGGCGCGCGTGGATGAGATTCCATTCGATGCCCAGCACCGCTTCATGGCGACGCTCAACCAGGTTCCTTATGGACAGAAGATTATTCTGGTGAAGGGCGCGCCGGAGCGTTTACTCGAGATGTGTTCGATGCAAGCGGGCGAAGATGGCGAAGTGCCTCTCGATCTGGGGTACTGGACAGGCCGAATCGCTGAGGCTGCGGCGGAAGGTGAGCGCATCCTCGGCTTTGCGATGAAGCCAGCGCCGGAATCGGCGTGTCGTTTGTCGTTCGGAGAAATTGAGAAGAACTTAATCTTTCTTGGCATCATAGGATTCATCGACCCGCCAAGGGAGGAGGCGGTCGCGGCGATCGCCGAATGCCGCGCTGCGGGGATCGCGGTGAAGATGATTACAGGGGATCATGCCGCAACGGCAACTGCGATCGCGCACCAACTTGGTCTCGGCGATAACCCGCGCGCGCTCACGGGGCATGATCTCGATAATATTCGTGATGAGATGTTCGAGGCCACTGTGAGGGAAACAGCCGTCTTTGCGCGAACAAGTCCTGAACATAAGCTTCAAATTGTCCGGGCGCTTCAGAGGGGTGGGGCGGTGGTGGCCATGACAGGCGATGGCGTGAATGACGCGCCTTCTCTCAAGCAAGCTGATGTCGGCATTGCGATGGGCCAAAGGGGAACGGAGGCGGCAAAAGAAGCGTCGCAAATGGTTCTGCTGGATGACAATTTCGCATCCATCGTCTCCGCCGTTCGCGAGGGGCGCACAGTCTACGACAATATTCGGAAGGTCGTGGCGTGGACGCTTCCCACGAATGGAGGTGAGGCGTTGACAATCATTGCGGCCATTCTGTTCAACTTTACTTTGCCGATGAGCCCTGTCCAGATCTTGTGGGTCAACATGATTACTACCGTCACGCTTGGGCTCGTGCTGGCGTTTGAACCCCCAGAGCCTAACGTCATGCGCCGCCCGCCACGTGCCGCAGATGCAGGACTACTGTCGCCATTCCTCGTGTGGCGCGTAGTATTAGTGTCACTGCTCTTCCTTGGCGGTGCTCTCTTGATCTTCTTTTATGCATTAGATCGGGGGCTGGACGTGGAAACGGCTCGCACCATGGTCGTGAACACGATTGTTGTCCTCGAAATTTTTTATCTCTTCAATGTTCGATACCTCCATATGACCTCGCTCACCTGGCGCGGCGCTATGGGAACTCCGCCCGTGCTAATCGCAATCGGCGTTGTCTTCGTAGCTCAACTTGCTTTTACCTATTTGCCGATCATGCAGCATCTTTTTGCAACAAAACCCGTGAGCGTAGCCGATGGTATGCTGATAATTGCTGTAGGCGTCATCGCCATGGTGATACTCGAAGGCGAGAAATACCTGATGCGCAGGTTTGGGTTACTGGACTAGAGAATTAGCAAGAACACGTTTCTTTGGATCATTTCGTGTTGATGTAATATGTCTGTAAGACCCGCCACTCTTTTGGAGGATTTTCATGAAAGCTCTCGTATATCGTGGTCCAGGTAAACGCGAATTGGAAGACAAGCCAAAACCTTCCATTGAAAATGCCACTGATGCCATTGTCAGAATATCGAAGACGACCATTTGCGGAACAGATTTGCATATCCTGAAAGGTGACGTTCCTACCGTTACCCCGGGCCGGATTCTGGGTCACGAGGGTGTCGGAATCATCGATGAGGTAGGCACAAATGTTTCAAACTTCCAAGTGGGCGACCACGTCCTGATTTCCTGCATCACATCGTGCGGCAAGTGCGCCAACTGCAAGAAAGGAATGTATTCGCACTGCGAAAGTGGAGGTGGCTGGATATTGGGTAACCTGATTGACGGGACCCAGGCTGAGTATGTCCGAATCCCGTTTGCGGACAACAGCCTTTATCCCGTTCCCCCTGGCGCCGACGAAGAAGCGCTGGTGATGCTGAGTGATATTCTGCCGACGGGCTTCGAGTGCGGCGTAGTCAACGGGCAGATCAAGCCCGGCGATACGGTAGCGATAATCGGGGGAGGCCCTATCGGACTCGCGACATTGTTAACGGCACAATTCTACTCGCCCGCGGAAATCATTATGGTCGATATCGATGACAACCGTCTGGAGGTCTCCAAAAAGCTAGGCGCCACCCAGACTATCAACAACAGCGATGGCAAGGCAGTCGAGAAAGTTATGGCACTAACCAGCAACAGGGGTGTGGATGTTGCGATAGAGGCGGTAGGAATACCAATGAGTTTCGATATCTGCCAGGCCATCGTCACAGCTGGAGGCCATATCGCCAACATCGGCGTGCACGGAAAGCCGGTCCAGTTGGATCTGGATAAACTGTGGTCTCAGAATATCACGCTGACAACCCGTCTTGTCGATACGGTGACAACACCCATGCTCATGAAAACGGTGATGTCAGGCAAAATCCAGCCAAGACAGTTAATCCCAGATAATCCATTAGCCGAAACGAGGCATATTGTATAGGCTGACAGAGAGCGGATTTCAAATGGAATCCATTAGAGAAACTTGTTTAGCAGCAATGAGATAGGGTGATGTCATGGCACAAACGCGCGGAAGTTCGGCGGCATTCGAGATCAAATTTACCTCCCGCGAGGTCAGCGCATGGGGAGGCTTGGCGTTGATGAAGCGGATGCTGGACAGCATGAACTTCCGAAGAGCGGCATTGCAGTGGGATTTACCCCAGCCTGGATCGAATCGGGGCTATCCGCCGGTGCAACTCATCGAGCAGCTGCTGGTATCCATCTGGTGTGGTGCGTGCCGCTTTACCCACCTCGAAGTCACCCGCCTGGATAGCACCCTGACCCGGCTGTACGGCTGGACGCGCGTGGCCGGACACAAAGCCATCGTGCGCCTGTTCGGACGCTTCGACATGCTGCGCCATGAGCGGGTCCAAGCCGGTGTCTATCGCTGGTTCTTCGACACTGTCAGCACCCTGCCCAGTATCACCCTGGACATGGACTCCACCGTCATCACCCGGCATGGACAGCAACAAGGGGCCGCGCGCGGCTACAACCCGAACAAACGCGGGCGATTGTCGCATCATCCGCTGCTGGCCTTTGTAGCCGAAGCACGCATGGTAGCCAACTTCTGGTTGCGCCCTGGCGATGCACACACCGCCAACAACGTGCTGCAATTCATCGAATCCACCCTGCATCATCTGGGCAGCAAAACCGTCGGACTCCTGCGTGCGGACAGCGGCTTTTACGATCAAGCCGTCCTGCAACTGCTCGAAGGCAAGCGCATCGATTACATCATCAGCGCCCGCCTCACCCAAGGCTTGCAACAGGCCATCATCCGCGATGCCCGCTGGTTTGCCCTGGAGACAGGGCTGGAACTGGCGGAGATCACCTATCAGGCACACGGCTGGAACCAGTCAAGGCGCATGGTGCTGGTACGCCAATCGATCAAACGCAAGACGGCACCGGGTAAAACGCTCTCGCTGTTTGCCGATGACCCGGACATTTCGGGATGGCGTTATGGTGCGATGGTGACCCGCCTAGCCTTGCCGGCCGTGGAGGTGTGGCGCAGCTATCGGGGGCGTGCGGATTGCGAGAATCGCATCAAGGAACTAAAAAATGACTTCGGCTTGGATAGCTTCAACCTGAACAGCTTCTATGCAACGGAAGCGGCACTGGGAGTTGCCATGCTCGCCTACAACCTGATGAGTACGTTTCGGCAAGCGGTGATGCGCGCCAAGATACAGCCAACGCTGGCCACCTTGCACCAACAGGTGTTGGCGGTAGGTGCATTCTGGCATCGTGATCCGAAACAGAACCAACTCGTGCTGGCGGTCTCGCGACGACGAAGAGCCTGGTTCGAAGGATTATGGGCGAATGCCGGCCATCCGCCTGTGCTGCCAGTTCAAACAAAAATCGGCTAATGAACTATCTGGGTTGATAACGCACCATTTCAAGCTGGACGACATCATGAGCGCCTATGATGCATTCAGTAACGCAATGAAGGAGCGCGCATTAAAAGTAATTATTTCTAATCCCTAACAGGTTGTCTGCCCATGCCCCGATATAGGTATATAGGACGCTAAATGACGGGGTGTCCGGCCCTGTAGCGAAGTGCATCAGTTGAGGCAAGTAACGCTTATGCTTCACCTGCGGAGCCGAATGCTTCGGAATGAAATGTGTTGAAAACATGATGAGCTAATCTGCTCCAGATAACTGCCCAACTGCCATTTCTCACAATCCAGCTTATATCAATTAAGGGAAAAGTAAGTGAGCCGAGCTACCTATCCAGCCGAAGACATCTCCTGGCTTCCAATCATTGAACAGTAACGATGGACTATTTTGTTCCAAAGGCAGTAACTTGAATCTGACAACCAGTGCCGGATCAAAAGTAGGCAAACAAGAACAATGCCTTGCATTGTTCGTTTCAGTGTAGCAAAAGGGAGTCATTATGCAAAGTTGCTCACACACCACGGGATGCTTGATTGGATCAAGCTATCGATAAATAGGATATTACGGGTAAAAAGGCAGAGACAACCTATAAAGGGGCGAAAAGAGCTTTCAAAAGTATTTCATGCTTCCCAAGCGGGAGGAAGGAGAAGGTTGCATACTGGCCATTTTAAACTATAAATAAATGGGGTCTGTTGCAAAAAAAAACAAACCAGAAAACTGTGCATGGCATCTGATTAATTATGTCCTGTAGATACCGAATTGCCTTTTCAATTAGCCAGATTTCTCCTGTGAGGCCCTTGTCGGTATTAATAGCACCGGGGTGAGCCCAGAGTTTCATGGATCCCAGTCACCAGCGGCGCGGATAAGCCTGTTGATCTATGTACAGATTGAAATCAATGTGTTAGCAACAAATAGAATTGTCCGGTTTGGTAGCAAATGAATTGTCCGCTTTCTGACGCACTGAATTATTTGTTTTGATTCAGTGCGCAGCTGTGGCGGCGGACTTACGCAACAGCCGTTTTTGTCTGTTCAGTCTTGTTTGTCTGTTTTAATTCCTTGCCCAGCGCGTCATAGGCGGCGAGTTTTCGTGGCCCATGAAAGATGGCCAGATGGCCATCCGGGTAGCGGCGGACCCGCACCTTCGCCTTGACATAATGACAGCGGTGGCGGTCCGGTGGTATTTGCAGCAGCAGGTTGTCGAAGCGCACACAGTTATCATTGCCCACCGTGCGCTCGAATTGTTCGCATAGGACGTCGTTCAGTCCATCCCCGATCCAGGGCACGAAGGCGCTGCCTGGCTCTGCGGCCGGTTGCATGAACTCGGTGTTGAATGCCGGGCGGTACCGGCTTGCCAAGTAGCGGTTGGCCGCCGCCATGCTGGTAATGCCTGCTGCTGCCAATTCCCTGGGCAGCCGCGCCTGATGGGTGCGAAACATCCGCTCGGAGCGCCCCCGCGCCTGGGGTGAATAAGCCGCAATCATCTCGATGCCCAAGCGCTGCATGGCCAGTCCAAATTGGGTCAGGTTGTGCTTGTCCACCTTGCCCCCCGCCTCGGGCGTATGCCAATAGTGGCTACCTCGATCCGAGTAGAAACTGGCAAACAGTCCGCGTGCTTCGATCACGTCCCTGACCCCCAGGAAGCTGCTTGCCGTGCCTTCTTCTTCCACGAAGAACATCGAGTAGTGCTCGTTGGTGGCGTCATCCATGGTAACGATCAAATCCCATTTCTGCCCGCTTACCCATTCGTGGGTGCTGCCATCCTGGTGTATCATCATGCCAGGCCAACGGCGTGCGTTCACGCCGCTTGCGATGGGCGCCGCGCTTGGGCGCGCGTGCCACCACCCCATGCGCTTGCAGTGCATTCTTAAGCCAGGTGTAGCTACGCTGCCCAGCGTGATCGCGGCAATACCAGGTGTAGAAGTGTTTGACGTTCCAGCCCTGGTAACGGCTTCGGTACAATCCCACCGCCTCCATCACTTCATCCACCGGCGCACGGCGCTGCGATACCTGGCTCAAGCGCTTGTCTATCAATCCATCCAACCCCTCCTCATGGAAGCGGTCAAGATACCGCCGGAACGTCCGGTCACACACCCCAAGCAGCCGGGCCGCCTCTTCCTGCGTCAGCCGCCCATCTGACCATCCTGCATAGGCTTCTTCAAATCTCATCTTGCGAGTCTCCTGTAGCCATTCTGTCCGCTTCATGCTCCCCTCCTTGGGGATAGCATAAAACCGGACAGATCATTTGCTACAGACCCGGACAGTTTATTTGTTCTCTACACAGATTGAAACCAATGAAGCTCACTCTGAGGAGGTACGCTATGATTCAAAGAACAGTATTAGCGCTTTCACTTTCAGCAATCGCAATGTCGTCCCACGCGGGTTTCTATAACGATCCAACACCGCCGCCACCTATTAGCCCCTTCACAACCGCCATCGACATCAATCCATATTTCACCACGGAGTTCAGCCCGGACATTGGCGACAGTTCCGGCAACAACACTTCGCTTGAAGGTCCTTGGGTAACGATAGCTGGCAAAGGTAACGATGCCAACGATTATTTCAGCTTCGATGTAAGCACGGAAAATCGGGGCGTCAGGCTTGATATAGATTACACCATGGCTCATCCAAGCAATCCGAACGGATTCGATAGCCAGGTCGCACTCTGGCGACAGGTCGGTGCAGGCACCTATTCGCTTGTTGGAGTGAATGACGATTTTTCAGTATCAGCAGGAGCTGGCGGCTCGGTACATAGTTTTGATTCATTTTTATCGGTAGAAGCACCGGTTGGTCACTATATCGCTGGTGTAACCCGGTGTTGCACCGGGGCACTGGAGACCGGTTGGGACCCTGGGTCCTTTATTTCGAACGGTCGCGAATATACGCTTCAGGTTCAAGTAGGAGAAGTAGACGTGATAGTGCTCCTCCGATTCCCGAACCCGAAACCTATGCCATGTTGCTGGCTGGGCTTGGTTTGCTCGGCTTTATGGCGCAGCGAAAGAATAACGCTACGTAAGAGAATGGCGGGGCAAGAAAAAAACCCGCCGAGAGGCGGGTGTATGAGAATCCATCAGGAATGGTTGGGGGTACGCATGGGCTTGCCGGGAGGGGCAGAACGGACGGAGTCAAAGTGGATGGTATGACTGCCGGGGGATACCTTGGAATCGGTTTCTAAAAAGATCGCCCGGCTTTCATCTCGTTTAGTGGCAAGAGAGGTGACAGAAGTTACTGGACGGCGGCGGGGTAACAAACCATCGCAGCAAGTCGGGCACCTTACCTGATTAGGATCGGGAGTTTTCCTGGAAGCGGTCCCTGATTTCTTCCAGCTGAGTCCGGTTTTTAATAAGCGCCTCGACGCGATCGGGGTCTAGCTTGCTCCCCGCAAGCCTCCGCAATTCCTGGAAAGCGTCGTCAATTTTCCATGCTTCCTTATACGGGCGCCGGCTGGTAAGTGCGTCAAAAATATATCGAGGGTGCTCAACACCTCTTCGTCAAAGACGTTCTTTTGACAGGAGTTGAAGAAAACGAATCCGAAGAAATCGCCTTTGAAGTACATCGGCACAGTGTAGCTCGAGCCATAGCCCTGCGCTGCAATGCGTCCGGTATGCTCATTTCCCCTCGGCGAATACCGTCAGGTCATTCACGACACGGGGCTTGCCACTTTCCCGGATCTCCTGGAGCGAGCGCGCTTCGCTTAGCCTGGCCTGGTACCGGGATAGCGGGTCGGCCTCGCCGCTGCTGTGGATAAAGGTCTTGAGCTCATCCGTGCCGGGATCATAGATGGCCACCGCTACACGGTCTATAAACTCGACGCGCTCAGCAAGGGCGTCGTGCAGGGTTTTCAGCTTGTCGAAAAGCGGAGCGTGACGATTAAGAGTTTCAAGGGCATCCTGATGATCAGACATATGAAATTTGACAGAATTCATCTAGCTGCTAATTGCATAGCGTGTATTTCAGGAGGATTCACTTTACCCTATCCACCATATTCATCCAAGTAATCCTATACGCCACTGCCCATGTCCCTATAGGTACATGCGGTGCAAAAGTGGGGGGCGGCGCAGCCCTGTAGCGGAGTGCGACATGAGTCAGGCAAGTAGACTTGTGCCTCACCTACTGAGCTGAAGCTTCGGAATGAACTGTGTTAAAAACAACGATGAGCTAATCTGCTCTGAGCAAATCAACCTTTACTTCATTCTGGCATATTCCGTCTCGCTCGAAAACGGTGATATTTTCCAGGGTGGTTTGTGCGATGCTCGAAAGCGCTTCGACAGTGAAGAACCCCTGATGACCGGTAATCAGCACGTTTGGAAAAGTCAGCAAGCGTCCGAACACATCATCCTGTATCACCCGATCGGATAAATCCTGGAAGAACAGATCCCCTTCCTGTTCATACACGTCAAGTCCAAGGGAGCCGATTTTTGCCGACTTCAGTCCTTCAATCACCGCTTGAGTATCAATGACTGCGCCGCGACTGGTGTTGATCAGCATCACGCCGCGTTTCATCTGGCTGATCGCCGCCCTGTCGATTAAACGATGTGTTTGAGGGTTCAATGGGCAATGCAACGTGATGATATCGCTCTCGGCATAGAGTTTTTCGAGTGGCACATACTCCACACCCAGGCTGATGCATTCAGTGCTTTCCTGTGGATCATGGGCGATCAGGCGACAACCGAATCCGCGCAGTATTTGCGTAACTGCCACGCCAATACGGCCGGTGCCGACGATACCGATGGTTTTGCCGCGCAGCTCAAACCCCAGCAACCCCTGCAAAGCGAAATTGCCGTTACGCACACGGTTATATGCGTGGTGAAGGTGCCGGTTCAGCGCGAGTATCAATCCCACGCTATGTTCTGCTACCGATTGGGGCGAATAAGCCGGAACTCTCACGACGCATAGCCCGAGGCTGCTGGCAGCCTGAACATCCACATTGTTGAATCCCGCACAGCGCAGCGCGATCAGGCGCGTGCCCTGCAGGGCCAGAGTTTCCAGCACTGTGGCGTCGAGCGTATCATTGACGAACACGCAAACGGCGGGAAAGTCCCCAACCATCTGGCGCGTCTCATGGCACAGGTACGAATCGAAAAACACCAGCTCATGCCCGACATTATGATTTGCAGCGGTAAAGAATTGGCGGTCATAGGACTGCGCGCTGCAAACAGCTACTCTCATGTAATTTCCTTGCTTGTCTTCCCAATTGTACCCGGCAGGGGAAGCTCGACGACAAAAGTTTCAGTTGAATTCTTGCTGCTTACTTATCCACAGGATAAACTTATTTTACTGCAAGCGCATATTTTAAAAGGAAGGAGATTATTTGCTACCCTTTCGTATTATCACTATAGGCGCATCGGTAGGTGGAGTTGAAAGCCTGTGTAAGTTGGTCGAGGCCTTGCCCGCCGACCTAGATGCCGCTGTTTTCGTCGTACTGCATATCCCGCAAAACCATGTCAGCAACTTACCTGGATTCTGGGCAGAAAAGGGGCCTCTGCATTTCATCCGAAAGATGGGGACGAGATAACCCCAAGTCAGATTTATGTGGCGCAAGTGAACAGTTCAGCGTGGACAGTTTAATTGATGAGGCCGAGGAGAAGCTCTTCCCTCATAACACCGGATGGAAAATTACAGCAATCGAATTTCCTGCACTCGTATCACCAACTTATCCTGGCCAAACCGCTGTTCGAGCTTCTTTCGATAACTGCTCCACCAGTCCTCGTCCAGATCCTTTACCATGACTTCATACACGATGATTTCGTCGTGAACTGTGATCCCATCCTTCTTCTGCCACAAACCGCTTGCAGGCGTACGGGTGTAGGCAGTTAGCCCTCGAAACTCGCGCACAAGTTCGTCACGAACCTGTTCGAAAAGAGCATGCGGGAACTCCTCCCCACCATTACTCCAGAGCGGCAGCAAAAGCTGTGTCATGTACACGGCAAACTCAGTGCGACAATCTGGCCGACCACCAGCCAGTCGAAGGCATACAAATGTCGGCGAGGTGCAGCTTTACCGAGGCTCTGCTACGTCGAATCAATCCGGTTTTTCCTCGAGAGTTGGGGCATCCTGATACGGTCTTGCGTCCGCCGGGATGTCTATCATAAAAGTTGTTCCGCGGTAAGCGCCGCTATCTACTGCAACGCTCCCGCCGTGGCTTTCCGCTACACTACGAACATACGGCAAACCTATGCCCCAGCCTTCCTTGTTCCCTGATTTTGCAGCCCCTGCTCTTCTAAATATCTGAAATAAGCCTTCGGTCTGTTCCGGCGGTATCGGCTCTCCTTCGTTATGCACGCTTATCATCACACGCCCCTGTACCGGATCAATTTTGATCCTTACAGGAGTGTCCGGAGCGCCATATTTCACTGCATTGCCAATAAGGTTTTCGATCGCCCTTTTGATTGCCTCCCGATCCCACCAGACTCTGGCAGAGCGGTCGATGAGTTGAAAACGCGGTCCACAAGTAAACGTGAATTGGCCGCACACTTCCTTCGCGAGGTCTTGCACGTCAAATTCCTCTAAACGAAGCTGTAACCGTTCTCCAGCCTGAAATCTGACAGAATCAAGTAAATCCTGAATCATTCCGTCCATGCGCATAAGGTTCTCGGTAATTTTCTCCGCCAACTCCTTTATCTTTGATGAATCGGAAGAGCGTTCTATCAGATGAGCAGCAGTATGTGCATTTGATAATGGATTTCTGAGGTCGTGCGAAAGAGCGGCGATGAATCTTTCGCGAAGCATGGCTTGCGCAAGAGCGAAAGCATTCACAGCCCCGCGTATCGATTCATCAATAGAAGCATTGATCAGAAAGACTTCCTCCTCCGTAAGCTGAACATCATTCGTCTTTAAAACAGCAAGAATCGTCCATCTTAGTATTTGATACTCTGATATAACCGAATGAACGTTGTAGTTCGTCAGCCGTGCGCGTTCCCCGCCATGTTCCATGGCTATAGTGTTGCTTTCATCTCCTGTTGCCCTTGGGTAACCCGGCGTAATAGCTTCAGCGATGTTGTCGTATAGGGACGGGAAAGTATTGATCAGGATCGGGTGAGGCAGCCGTTCCGCTTCCTTGACGGATTGCCGAACCCTTTCTGCCCATTCCGCGAGAACCTCATCCCGAAGCTCCAGCATTCTTCTGGCAGTTGGAGAAAGTCTTTCAGGGTTGATATTCTGGTCTGTTGATAGCGTCATAAATAACTGCCCCTGTCTCTAAAATACATATTGCATAAAGGCAAGCATACCCGAAGGCACGGCATCCGATGCATATTTCCTCTACTGCATTAGAAAAGATTATAAGAGATTAGGAATTAAAAAAATTGGAGTATTTGATTGGGTGGAGGATGTATTCCGACTAATCAAGGTCGGATGAGCCCGGAGAAAGCTGTTCGGGTCCGATGTTGGCAGGGGATAAACGAAAGAGGCGGGTCTTGCTGTTGCTTGAGAGGCCACCCCATGAGCGCCAAGGGCCACTTGATCCTCGCCGGTTGTGTTGCCAGCAGCACGAGGCAGCCGACTAATAACGGAAAAATACCCTTAGCAAGGTGGCTTACATCAGCACGGGAATAACCATAGTGAACGCGCATACGGCATCATATTTTGTACCGTATGGGAGGCGGAGCAAAAATAATCAAAATTGTTGATTGTCAGGTTACGCTGCGCTAACCAGACCTACGTTGTTATCCAATAGGCGAATTTACGGTTCGAGCTTCGCATCCATCGTGATCTTCGCCTTCATGAGCTTCGATACGGGACAACCCTCTTTTGCCTTGTTCGCGACCTCCAGGAACTTCTCTTTGTTCGCAACCCGTATTTTAGCCGTGACGATCAGATGGCTTGACGTGATTTCGAATCCCTCGCCGATCTTTTCAATAGTAACCTCGGCATGGGTTTCGATTCTCTCCGGCGTCATGCCGGACTCCCCAAGCATCAAAGATAGCGCCATCGAAAAACAGCCAGCGTGAGCAGCAGCGATCAGTTCTTCCGGATTCGTGCCTTTGCCGTTTTCGAAGCGCGATTTAAAACCATAAGGCGCTTCCTTTAGCACACCGGTTTCAGTGGAAATGGCGCCGCCCCCATCCTTTATGCCGCCCTTCCAGACAGCCCATGCTTTTTTTGTCGTCATGATTGCTCCATTTCAGGGAAAAGAAAAACTTGCGAACTCACGATATTTCACGACAGGTCATGCCGCATCATAAAGTCGCGTGTTTATATTAAAAGTATTAGATTGCGCCGACGGCCAAGGCGGGTCTGTACGCTTGCATACACAAAAACTCCTCGAATGGGAAACCGGCCGGTTGCACGATGGTTCAGCTTGCGTACGAGTTTAACGTGAATTCGAATCAGAGCGCGCGTTCCACAATATCGCAACGCCAATTATCGCTGATAGGGTCGAGCCCGCGAAAATCGCGATTTTGGCCGCTGCATAGTCGCTTTCCACGGAAAAAGCCTGGCTTGCAATAAAAAGCGACATGGTGAAGCCGATCCCCGCCAGGGCCCCGGCCCCGGCCAACTGACGCCAGGAATAGGCTCTTGGCTTGGCCGCGATATTCAGCCATACCGCGATAGCGGTAGCGGCGATAAATCCAAGCGGTTTGCCAATGACCAGAGCTGTCGCGGTACCGACCATCAGCGCTGCATGGCCGTTGAAAACACTGGTATCCATTACTACGCCGGCATTGGCAAGGGCAAACACCGGCAATACCAGAAAGCTCGATCTCGGCGCGACATGGCGGAGCATGCGGTCGGCGGGCGATTCCAGCCTGTCATGGATGGCATCCAGGGCTTCCAGCGCGGGCTCGGAAGGGCCATACCGCATGACTTCCTTGCCGCGCTGGGTTTCCGCGGTCAGGATGGCGTCGGCTTGCAGCATCAGCGCCCGAAGATTGGGCGGCGGACGCGTCGGGATAAAAAGGGCAAGAATGATGCCGGCCAGGGTCGCATGTACTCCGCTTGCATGCACGCAGGTCCAGAGGCCGATACCAAGGAGTACATAGGGGGAGGCGCGATATACGCCTCCTTCGTTAAGCAGCGCCAGCAATCCAATAATGACGACCGCGCTCGCAATATACTCGATCTGAAGATTGGCGGAATAAACGACAGCGACGACAATGATTGCGCCAATATCGTCGACAATGGCCGCGGCGGTAAGAAAAACACGTAGCTCGACCGGGACGCGCCTGCCCATCATTGCAATCAACGCAACCGCAAATGCAGTATCGGTCGCCATTGGGACGCCCCAGCCCAATGACCATGCACCGGAGGAACCCGAGGGCCCTTCAGGCACAAGTATCAGATAGAGTATTGCGGGCACCGCCATTCCACCAATGGCCGCGGCAATAGGCAGCATTGCCGACTGGCGGTTCGCGAGATGGCCTACTGTGAATTCGCGCTTGATTTCCAGACCCACGACCAGGAAAAAAATCACGAGCAGTCCGTCATTTATCCAATCCCGCAGCGAGAGATCGAAGCTGGCGGCGGCGAAAGTGAGCCCCAGCCGCAAATTCCAAAATTCGTTAAAATCCGGGCCGATTACGGAATTGCTCAATATGACGGCGAGCCCGGTGGCCAGCAACAGCATGATGCCGGTCGAAGGAGCCCATTTGGCAAAATCCAGCGCCGCCGAATGAACGACATGGCCCAGCGAACCCAGCATCGCCTCGGAAAGTGAATTGACATCCCAAGGGCCATCGTAACGGCGGTCATTGATGAAAAAGGTCGGCGTGACAATGACGCCGCTGGCCGCCGCGCTGGCGATATCAGCATTTACGCGGGCTTTAGCCTGCGCGGCATTGTCGTTGTTCACGGACTCACCGTCTTCCGCATCAAGGCTCAGGTCGGCGGCTATCTTCTGCAGATCGTCCTTGCTCAGTTTGTCCGACCGGCTCATCAGCGCGACATGCACGTTCCAGAAGCGCGCAGGGTCGCTATAGGCTTCCACCAGCTCAGCTGCGCGGCGAGCAATAAAGCTACCCTTCAGTGGACGGTGGCGAAAAACATAGCGCAGGCGGCTACCGAACCGATTACGCAATTCTGCGACTCGCTCATGGGCGGCACGAGAGGAAGGATCGCCATAGCTGCCGTATTCAACCAGTGTGATTTCGGCATCGGCCGGGCCAAGAACGTGGTCGTACCGCTCATCAACGGGACGGTCGAGCCGGTTTGGAGGGGTTTCGGGTGTCACGGCAGGGATCGAGCGTGTTATTGATAGTGCCGCTGCAAGCCGAAAATTCAGGTGTTTGTTTGCGTGGCGCTTTATTTGCAATGCGCCGCACGCAAGACCCTGGGATCAACAGATGAGCAACTCGTCCGAGGGGTCTGGGAACAAGGGCGGCGTAAACTCGTTGTTCTCGATCCGCTCGATTGCCCTCGATAACGCATCCCGGAGTTCACGCGCCTGCTCCGCCTGCATTACGTATGGTCTTCCTGGGTCGGCTTCGGCCAGTTTTTGCTGCTCATGAGATAAAAACGGAAAGCGAACAGAGAGTAAGCCATCTACCGGCTCTGTCTTTATTTCCCACCCGGTAATTGGAAATTGAAAAAGATCATCGCCCATAAAGGCTCCTGTTACGTGAATTACAAAAATCGAAGTGTAGCAAAGCTCCTATGGTTTTTTTGTGGGATAGCGCACATACGGGGAGGAAGCGTAGTGCTATCACTACCTAACGCCTCAAGAGGAAAGTCTTCACTTACACGTGCAATCCTCAGGATAAAGAAGGCCCGTCACGGTTGTCATTCCGTCACCAGCGGAAAGCTGGGCCAGACTTTTCATCCCTGAAACAGATCAAGGTGTTTCAATGCGGAGGCAAGCCCCGCCCCAAATATAAATATAAAAGGATATAAAGGAGGTTGTCCAATGAAAGCTTTTCAACTCAGAGACACCGCTGGCATGACGGGGCTGATCTTGCGCAACGACCTCGAAAAGCCGGCGCCCGGCCCCGATGAAGTGCTTATTCGCGTGCGCGCCACGTCGCTGAATTTCCGTGACTACATCGTCGCACACGGGGAATACCCGGCCGGGGTGAAGCCGAACGTCATTCCGCTTTCGGATGGCGCGGGCGATGTGGTTGAGGTGGGTAAAAATGTAAAAACTCTCAGGGTCGGGGATCGCGTTGCGGGATGTTTTTTTCCCGACTGGATATCCGGGCCATTGACGCAAGAGATTTTCATGCGCTCGTTAGGAGGGCCGATCGACGGGATGCTTGCGGAATATGTTGCGCTTCCGGAACGGGCCGCGATACCGTTTCCGCCGCATTTGAGTTATGAGGAAGCTGCAACGCTCCCGAATGCGGGCGTGACTGCGTGGCACGCGCTGGTGGAGGCGGGGCGTATCCAGGCTGGCCAGACAGTACTCCTGCTGGGTACCGGCGGGGTATGTTTATTTGCCTTGCAGTTCGCCAAGCTGCACAGTGCGATCGTTATCCAGACTTCGAGCAGCGACGATAAACTGGAGCGGGCCAAAGCAATGGGCGCGGATCATTTCATCAATTACCAGAACACGCCGGACTGGGACCGGGAAGTGCTGAGTCTGACCGGGGGCCGGGGCGCTGACATCGTGATAGAAGTGGGTGGCGCGCAGACGCTGGAGCGCTCTTTGAAGGCGGTGCGATTCGGAGGCATCGTAACGTTGATTGGCCTGGTTTCCGGTTTCGGGAAGATCGATCCCCTACCGCTGATGCTGCACTCAATATCCATGTATGGCATCAACGTCGGCTCTGCCGACATGTTCCGCGCAATGAATCGCGCCATTGATGCTTCTCATCTGCGCCCTGTAATCTCCCGCACGTTTACTTTCGAGCATGCCACGTATGCGTATGCTCATCAGCAAGCCGGGCATTTCGGAAAGACGGTCATTACGGTTTGACCTGTTTCCATCCGGATAATCTGGCACAACGTTTGCGCGCAGATTGAGGCAGATTCCCGGCCTTGGCAGCCTGTCGGACTTAAAGGAAATCGGCTGCAAAAGCGTCTGGCTGGTCCATATTTCGCCGCTTTTTCGGCCAATAGAGTAACTATTGGCCTTCAAAATCATCAAAATCTGTCCTCACCCAGTCACTTTTTCGCTTCGATTCTTCAAGTCCGACAGGCTGCTAAATGTAAGGCGTCCACCAGCTCTCCTTGTGGCGCGACTTGACCCCGGCAAACCACCGGCAGATGGGATAGAGCAGGATAACGACCGCTATCCATATCAAATAGACCATCGGAAGACCGAATCCCCACCAGGAAGAAAAGGTTTCGGAAGATGATGCCCGAATATCTCCGCTCATTGCAAAAGCGACGACAACGACCAGCGCATGAATGACATACAGATGAATAAGATAAAAAAACAGGGGCACACGCCCAAAAATCATCAAAAAACGCGCGATTGCGCCATGCGCGCGTTCGAATGCCGAGAGCAGCACGAACATTGGCCCCAGGGTCATCAGCAAGTACAACAGGGAAGGGGGATATTTCGTGGTGTTCAAAAAAGAAAGCAGCGTGAACAGATCGGTTTCCTGCTCGGACCACGGTACAGGGTCGCCATAGACATTGTAAGCCCGCAATATGACGAAGGCTGTGATGAGAATTATCCCGTATGCAAGAGTCGCCTTTCTTCTTATCTCTGATGCGGACAGCATGACCGGCCCGAAGGCGTAGCCTGCCGCCATTACCCCTATCCAGGGTATAAGTGGATAAATCACAGGGTAGTGCGGAATGTGAAGCACACTCAGCGCCCATCCCTGCCATCCGAGGGTTCCATCCGCCGCCCGGAAATCATCGAGGCGTATCCCGTCCAGGAGATTATGGGCGGAGATCATGACGATACCCAAGGCGGCTATTGCCCATAAGGGCAGGTAAATGAGCGCGGAAAGCACGACCATGGACCAGCCCAGCGCCCAGATAACCTGCAAACTCATCTGGCTATAGTCCAGGTTGAAATACCAGGAAAAGCGCACAACCGTGAGTTCGAGAATGACAAGCCAGAATCCGCGCGTGAGTAAGCGGATGGCAAATTGATGGCGGTCCATCCCTTGAGCAGATAAAAATGCGCTGGTACCCGCAAGGAAGACAAACGCTGGCGCGCAAAGGTGCGTAACCCAGCGGGTCAGAAAAAGGGCCACATTGGTGCGGGAAAGATCGGTAGCGCTGAAATCGGCATCAGTGAAGAATCCGCGCACATGGTCCAGCGCCATAAGTACGATCACCAGTCCACGCATGATTCCCACGGAGGCGATGTAGGAAGTCGTGACTGAAGTAGTGCCTGGAGGTGTTGCCTGGGAGGCCTTGTCCAGCATGAACCCTTCATCTCCTCTTTGAGGTTGATTCCCGCTGCTGCGCTGTGGCTCTGAGGCGCTCCGGTGTGATGGGCTCAACCGATAGCGGTGTGATTGCCGATGGTTGGAGCTTGGTGCCGGCCGCCATTGATAAACGCGCTTGACATCGCTTTTTCGTAATTGGACTTCAGTGCCTGCCTGATCCATTGCAGATAGTACTTCGGTCCAATAGGCAAGGCACATAAAACTTGTAATATAAGGGGTCTGCTCACGAAACGGAAAAAATCGTACGTTAAGCTTCGACGAACATCCGTAGTGGCCGGAATTTGCTCTGTTCGAACTGCTTGCTTTGCCGCCAGATGTAGTCACCAGTCAGGTTGATGTGCTCCCAGCCCAGCGGCGACAAGTGTGGTAGCAGGCTGTCGTTCACGCCCTTCCTCGAATCCCGCAGGGTCTGCACCGCCCGCTCCAGGTAGACCGTGTTCCACAACACGATGGCAGCCACTACGAGATTGAGGCCGCTCGCACGATAGCGCTGATTCTCGAAACTGCGGTCACGAATTTCCCCTAGCCGGTTCAGGAACACGGCCCGGGCCAGCGAATTCTTGGCCTCGCCCTTGTTCACGCCGATCTGCACGCGACGGCGCAGTTCGACGTTCTGCATCCAGTCAAGTGCGAACAGTGTGCCCTCGATGCGTCCCAGTTCGCGCAACGCGACCGCCAGACCATTTTGGCACGAACTCCATGATTTGCGCGAACATCGTCTTGCCGGAATTCATAAGCAATCCTCCGAGGAATCAACCTCGGAAAGCTACTCGAATATGTAAAAAGTCAATCCCACTCTTGAATCCAACGGGTGTTACTCGATAATGACTAATGGGAGGAGCTGCCTGGCCGAGGGTTGCAACGGCAAGCGTGGCCTGGTCCGCAAACGTGGCAAAGACGTTTTCTTCGCCTCTGGAAGTGTGGTAGAACGGTGTAAAGGCATTGGCTAAACGCTGCCGCGCATGCCGAGGGGAAAATTGACGATATCACTTATGACGCCTTGCTCTACGCCGCCACTACAGTCTTTTTTGAATGCATCGTGGAGCGTTTTAGCGATCAGGGCGGAGCTTATGCCGGCACGCGGATCAATGTCGGCGAATTGAATAAGCCCCTCAGTGGCTGCTCGTGGATTAGTGATCCCCGTATCCGCAGCAAGCTCATGCCGCCGCTTTGGCAGGGGGATAGCACCGTGGGCTCTGTACCGCCGCAGGCAAACCCGTTGCACCCTACACAATCACTCAAAAATATTTTGAAAGGAAAACGGTCAATGCACAGTTGTGAACACCCCGTCCGAGAGTTTGGATCGGTGAAGCACCAGCTACATCTGGGCGGAAACCCTCCATCTGGAATAGGCATCTGTTGCTGCATGAGCTGGACATGCCCCGGTTGCGAAGCGGTAATGTCCGCCTTTACGGCTGAAAGCCGATAATTTCCCCTTGGCTTGTAAACCGACTTATCCGCGGTAAACCCCGGCATATTCATGGTATTCATCTCACACCTCCTTTCATTTGGTTGATTAACATTCATGGATGGCCGGCTAGCGTATGACCAGATAATTCAATGCCCGATGATCGTCGGTTGCCCCTCCGTTTTCCGCTATATGTGATCTGCTCGAACAGCTCTTCGCCGCCATGCTCGGCCTATAATCCGCACATCTGATCGCAAACACGCTCGGAGTCGGTCATCTTCATGCAAACTCTCTTGCAATCTGAACCATCACCACCATCACCACCACCCCCGCCACCGCTGCCCGGACATTCAAATCTGCATTGTGTGAATGTCCTCCCTTCAACAAAAAGGATATCGCATACCATGGGGCATCGAGGCGCTCTAAGCCTTGGCAGCGCCTGTACACGTGCCTTCTGGGAGCCATGATCGAAAATTGCTTTTGCGTGATAGTTCGTGGTTGCCTTGTGCAGTGATGCCTCTGCTGTAAAGTGTGGTATAGTCATGATGTATCTCCTAAATGATTTAGCCGAACGTTTGTCGTAAGCTTATGGGAATTGGCTTGTAACAATGGGCTTTTGCTATTGCCGAAAGGATTCTGCTCGATAAGCCCCTGCTTAAAACTAGCCATCCTTCACAGTAACGAGGCTAAGCGCGACACAGACGTCGCGCTTAGCCTCCTGAGCAAGATATGGGGCAGGCCGCTGAAATACGCCACCTGCGGGATCAGTGCAGTACTCATATGCTGTGCAAGAGGTCTCACTACAATCGCATTCAAATGAATAATGGAGTCCGACCGGTCCGACCCCATTTTTACTCTTAATACCCCCTCATTTCATTTAGTGGAGGAAGATTTTTCTAACTCGGCAGTCAAAGAACCATAAAAGGTACTTGGCTTAAAAACTTTAAAATTGCTTCTAAGCTTATGCAGTCACATCCTTTTGTAGTTTTAACGCAAACGCTACTGCAAACACAGGTCAAATTACCATTTTTACAGACGTCTAATGAGGGGTATATTAAGTTGATCCCGTCATTGGCGAAACCAATGGCAGGACCGAGTTGATAGCTCCTGCTCGTTTTGTAAAGTGAAGTTTCTGCATTTAATCCTGGAATATTCATGATACATCTCCTTTTAGGAGGTTAACATTCAAGTACGACATCAAGGTGAGGGGACACACTCCGGTCGTCAGAGCGTAGCCCTTTGCAAACTCTTCTGGTCCCAAGTGATGAACAAGGGCTCGGGAAGCAATCGACCAAGTTTAGGCGGTAAGCGCCTTATCACTAGTCCACCAATACCCTGCTCCAATTGCCACGCCAGGTTCCTGAAACGACTTAGTGCCCTGCCGTGATAAGCTTCTAAAAGAAAATTCCGATGCCGCATGCAAAACTACAGAACCAGAAAGCCGGGTCGCTGAACCTCCTGACGCCCAAATCCGTAACGCAACCTTTAAAGCACTGTTCGTATTCCGCAACTTTAAAAAATCCTGGTCCGCCTTCTGGGACTTGGACTTGGGCGGGACAATCAGCGACATGGCTTTGCCACCAAAAGCATTGAGCACGTGATTGCGCGGGCCTGGCGAGTGACTGCTGATTCTGTAAAGCGATGCCTCTGCAGTAAATCCTGGCATGTTCATGATATATCTCCTTTCACTGGTTGGTTAATGTTCATAATAAGGCGACATCTTGGTAACCAGGAAGGGAATCTCCTCGGTCACGTCCACGCGCACAAAATACTTCTCGGTAAAATCGGTATTGCGATTGGTAAAGGAGAAAATCACCTCGACGATATTGCGCCCGCTGCTCAGGGCAGAGGGACGCACTTTTAACCCGGTCAGGGAATGGTTCTCCGCGAATTCTTCTGTCGCCCCAGCATATATGGCCTGATAACGCATAGCCAGGTAATTCAACGCGGGATGCGGTCATGTTAGCGCAGGGCCCGCGTTATCGTACTCTCGATTTCACGCGGAAACCGCTGAGGCTGCTGGGACTGAGGCTGAGGCTCAGACAGAGGCTGTTGCGGAGCGCAAGGTCCGCACTCACAGTTAGTTGGGCCGGATACACAGCAATACTCTGGACGACAATTACAACTATTGCCGTTACTGCTTTGGCATGAGGAAAATGATGGATACAGCAAAGTGTCTCTCTCACCGGAGAAACCGATGGCAGGTTCAAGCTGATAGTGTCTGCTCGTCCTGAAGAGCGCAGCTTCAGCGGTAAACCCTGGCATGTTGATAGTATTCATTTTCACACCTCCTTTCATTTGACTGGGTTAACGTTCATAGTACGGCGACATCTTGGTGACCAGAAAGGGAAACTCCTCGGTCATATCGCAACGCACAAAATACTTCTCGGTAAAATCGGTATTGCGATTAGTAAAGGAGAAAATGACCTCGACAATATTGCGCCCGCTGCTCAAGGCAGAAGGACGCACTTCCACCCCTGTGAGGGAATGGTTCTCCGCAAATTCCTCTGCCGCCTTGGCATAGATGGCCGGATAACGCATGGCAAGATAATTCAATGCCCGGTGCTCGTCGGTGGCACCAGCGTTATCGGTCATATTCATGATCCGGTCGAACAACTCTTCTGCCGCCGGGCTGAATTGCTCTTCAGTCATCTTTTCCGGCTTGGGGATTGCCTTGATCAATTCATCCCGGCCAAAGGAATAGATCTGATCGAACACCACGATAGGCACCATCAGGCCGTTACACATCTGTGGCGGGGCAATGGGACCATGCACACCGATCACCACATCGATATCCTGGGGCGCAGGCGCAGGGCGAATGGCATCAACCAGCGTATCGATATCCGCCGGATCGCGTGGCTGCAAGAGATAGGTTTCCATACCTTGCACAGTCAATACCCAGCATAGTTGTCGCACCAGATAGCGGTTCTGGCGCTCGGACAGCACCGCGTGGAAAGTCTGCTGATCGGTTTTACCCGCAGTGTCCGCGCGCCCGGTCGCCTGCGCAAATTCCTTCTCGGCAGCGAGGTTCGGGAAACG
The DNA here is from genome assembly GCA_963831395.1 of uncultured beta proteobacterium. Classification (GTDB taxonomy): domain Bacteria; phylum Pseudomonadota; class Gammaproteobacteria; order Burkholderiales; family Nitrosomonadaceae; genus Nitrosospira. The sequence continues at coordinate 35,013 of CAWHQD010000029.1, read as the reverse complement.
GGCTTCGACCCGGCCGATCGCATAGACAAACGAGGCCATGCCGGCGCCATTTGTGCCCATGCCCCCGGCCGCTCCGCAACCACAGCCTCCACCGCCTGCCTGCGGTGAGATTGATGTGCCCTTACGCACTTCCGGATAGGATTTGATAGTTCCCCCCTCACTCGTGCTAACCTGTTGGGCTATGGGTTGTTCCATCGGCTGTTCCATGGTTTCAGTTTGTTCACTCATACTGCTCCTCCTTAAGTAGTGGTTATAACCAACGTAAAAACAATCGAAAATCCAGGCTCAAGCGCTTCTTACCTTGACCTCCGAGGGGTGAAAGCCAGCCAGCGGTTGAGCATGGCTGCGCGGCGTTCACAATTGCCGCAGGAAGGTATGCCGAAATAGGAGGTCGTCCGTTTAACCACATCGCCAAGCCCAACCTCATCATTAGTAATAAAACCAGGCAAACGCACGCGGTGAGTGTGTTGTTCGTTTTTGCCTGGAGAACGATCCTTTTCGCTGGCTTCTGTCATGCTATTTGCCTCCTTGCATTCGTTGCCAACAGGAATTGATAAGCCGCCTCGGCATCCAGCAGAGGCGGGACGACCGAGGCGCGCCGCGGTGTAAAGGCCCGGATGAGAGCGAGTTTGATCTGCGCTGCGGTAGCGGCAGGAAATCCAGACCACAGCAGTGCAATGGCGCCGGTAACAAAGGGCACGGCAACGCTCGTGCCGCTGAGCGTGAGCGGTTGGCCTTTGGTGCCTAAACTGGTGATCCTGTCGCCGGGCGCGCTTAGACCTCGGGTACCGATCGAGCCACCCAGGTTGGATTCATTAATCGGCCGGCCATGCAGATCACAGGCAACGACCGCGATGACCCTAAGGATTACGGGTAATGGAAGAAGTGCCTAAAGTGCCTTGGTTGCCTGCCGCTGCGACTATTAGCACACCGCGTCTGAGCGCTTGGTTGAGCACCTCTTCCAGTGCCTGCTCTCCTTTGGTGGAAGGTTGTGCAAGGGCAAGGCTCAGGTTGATTACTCGCGCACCCGCATTGATGCACTCCCGAATTGCTGCTGCCAGCTCCAAAGGCGTTGCGCTGGGCATATGCTCTCGGCCAAAGGTCGTTTGGCCAAAAATGCGACGGATAAGGAGGGTACAGCCAGGGCAGATGGCAGGTGCAGGACTACCGCGCTTTGCAGACAGGATCCCGGCTATAAAGGTCCCGTGCACGCAGGCGGTGCTATCAGGCTGCGTGCAGGCGGCTCCATTAGGTCCGCCAACTTGCTGGAGATGCCCGGCCGCCAAATCCGGATGTTTGAGTCACAACGGGCCCATCGATGAGCCCGATTTTGACTTCAGGTTACCGCTCGTGCGCTCCATTAGCGCGGTGAGCTTGACTAATTCCATGGGAAGCAAAGCGTTCTCCTTCAACTTTAAAGCTAACATCTGCAGAACGAGAGGTTCTGGAGAACAAATCGGCCAAGCCGCAGTACTGCTGTCACAATCGTCGAAGTTCTATGCCTCTACGGTAATGCGCACAGTACGTCCGAGTCGGCCCGCTTCAGTAGACTGTCTTAGCTCATGACATTTATTAAGCAAGCGCTATGCCATAACGCAAGGTTAATTAGTCTATTGATTAGATTGAAAATTATTTAATAGGGGATAAAGACTGGGTCATTCTGTACCCACAACAGAACGAACTGGAGGAAACTTTTCGGCTGGAAAACAGCGGCAGTAAATGAGATGGGCAGATCGACCAGCTGGGGCCCCATTTCCGGGTCATGATTGACCCACTTTACTGAATGGGTAGCAGCTCAACGGAGTACTAGCGGTCAGCTCACGAAAAGGAAAAAATCTTACGCGTAGTTGCGTGCTGTCTGGTTGTAACCTGGCAAAGATGGGTCGGCATGCGTCAGGAAATGGCGGAATTGACCCTAAAGCATCTCGTACTTCAAGTCGGTGGGGTGTGCTCCAACTGGACTCTGAGCGCTGGGAGATTAAGCGCAGAGTGACTTGCTACTATATGACAAACGTCTAGCGTACAAAAATGTCCGTTTCGTGAGCTACCCCTATAAGCCTGGAGGTATTACTTTTTCCTCCATGAAAGTGGAAGCCCGGTGCGACAGCAGCGATCCTCTGTCGGGTTTTTATTGCTTCCGCGCATCTTGAAATGCACATTGATCAGATGCGGTAGTCCATTAAAAAGCCCGCCTCCTGTGGGGGGCGTGCTTTCCTTTATTCCGCTTATTATTCGCCGAGCAGCAATATCACCGGTTCATGCATTCGCTCAAATACCCGAAAATGTGAAGTCAGGTTTTATCAACAATATTCCTTATCTCCTTATCTTTTGCTAGTTTCAAAACGCAAGAGATTCGAGCGGTTATTTGTTGACAACTGGCGATAGCGACAGGAAGGGAAAATAGCGGAGAAACATCGTATTGGGCATTAACTTTCGGCGAGCGTCTGCAAGCCCGTTACTTGATTATGGCCGAGCAACTCGGAAGTTCGCTTGAACAAGAGAATGACTGGAACGGCGCGGCAGAGTGTTACCACAGTGTGATCGAAGTCGAGCCCCTGGCAGAAATCTTTTACCATCATCTCAAGATCGCTACGCTCAGCTGGGCCCGGCGAACAGAAGCGCTGGCTGTCTATCAACGTTGCCAGCAATCTCTGCTAACAGGTCCGGGTATTACCCTCCAGGAAATTCAGAACCTTTATCAATCGCTTGTTAATGGCCGTGTGGAGACGTAAACCATGCAGCATCCTTCACACGCCCAAGAAAGGTAAAGACCGTCCTGCAGTACCATCGGGGGCAGAGCAACTTTCGCTTTCGCAGCCGGAGCCCGGCCCGGCAGCGATCCTGCTGCCGGGCTATTATTGATTCGGTTGGGCTCTATCCAGGTCGACTGTCGTCAATCCGAATTTCGCGGAGAGGGGCAGAATCCAGCCTGGCGTCTTCTGGGTCCTGGAACTCAGGCTGGTGTAACTTCCTCTGAAAAATAGCCGATAGAGGCGTTAAAGCGCTCTGATCTGGATTTTGCGGAAAGCTACCCGTCCAGTATGGGTTTGCAGGCCGATAAAACTGGGATCGCTCCCCGTGCTCGGCTGGCCCCGGGCCGGGTCCGGGTTATCGTACTCGGTGATTTTTACACCATTGAGGAACACGATATAATTTTGCCCCTGGACATGAATCTCGAATTCATTCCATTCCCCCACTGGTTTTACCGGGAGGTTATCCGGATTGTCGGGCGCGGCAAAGCCATAGAGCGCGCCAGTCTTGCTCAGGGGTGAGCCATTGGGGCGGGCGAGCTGGTCGATCTGGATCTCGAAACCAAAATTAATTGCGACGTAGGCGGTGTTGTTGTAATTCTTGCTGTCGGGGTGTGGAAAGCGAATGAACACTCCGGAATTGTCATCCTCGCGCCAGCGTAACCATTCCAGTTTAAGCACGAAATCATGAGGGGTCGGGTCGGTATGCCAGAACATGCCGATATCATTGCCGGGGACTGATTCCAGAGCGCCGTTCACCACAAGACGTCCGCCGGGAAAATTATTGGCCTGATTCGTGATGGTCGACATACGCCATTTACTCGCGTCCGCGCCATCGAAAAGCAGGTTGAATCCAGCGTCCGCTCTAAATGGCGCAACAGTAAGTTTATCCGCCAGACGGCGTGCCAGCGCCATTCCTGTGAGCATGGGATTGGGCGAGCCGACTGTCGGGAACAGGGCAGGTCCTGCGACATATGCGTTTTCGACAAAGTGGAACCGTGCATCGGCATTGGTGACGGAAGTATCCGGGTCATCACCCATGCAGAGCGGTCCCGCCTCATGATGCGTGGTGCCCATGCCGTCCCGGCGCCCCCCTTCCCAGACCGGCTTATAGGGAACAATGAGGCTCAAGTCCGCCGTTGGCGCAACCGTCTGAGGACGATCGGGCGCAGTGAAGACCGTGAAGTTGTTTCCGCCGGCAAACGCCTTCGCCACATTGTCGGAAGCCTTATCCATGGCGTCCCACAGTTCGAAGTCGTTGTCACTGAGATTGTAGGTCACCAGGGCACGCTGCATGCCGACTTCGTCGGTTTCGTCGTTTTTCAACGTGATGTTGCTGCCCGGATTCTGTTCCTGGGTTTCGCCGATGCCACGTATGGTGATGACTATCGTATGATCGTTCACTTGCTGCAGGGGTAGCATACTGTCCAGGTCGGGAATTTTCTTGAAGAGTTCGGCCTCGGAGTCCGGGGTAAGTTTATCGAGGCCCGCAGCAGTGATCTGCAAGTGAAAATAGCCCTTGCCCGACCCATCGGAAAAGGTGTGCCTGCCCTTCACGAACAGTGCGGACGCCTGCAGCGCTTTCACGGTTGGGTCAAGACTGGACAAGGAGGTACGGGGAATGCCGATGGTGAGGTTGGAGCGCAGGTGCGCCATCAGGTTTTTGCCGATCCTGTCGTAATTCGTGATCCCCTGGAAGGAGAGCAGTGCAAGGCGGGCGCTTTCTATCGTACCCAGCGCTATAACGACGTGGGCGGCATCCGGCACGGGAATTGTCACACGCTGCTTTTGAACATTGGAGCCGTCGCCACAGATGGGCGCCCAGGTTTCGCATTCCACGCCGGTCACACGGCCAAGCCCATTCTGGACATCCGTGACCAGACGGATCACGCGGCAGTGAGGCACTACCATTAATCGCTTCTTGACGTTGTCCGGATAGCCTACCGCATGCATAGACTCGGTGGAAGCCGCGCGCGACGCCTTGATTAGCAGTGGCATGGAACTGAATTTGTTGAAAGGAAATAATCCCGAGCCCTCACGGCTTTTGACGGCTAAAGGGGCTTCCAGTTTGAATTGCTCTTTCATTGCAGCAGCTATGCCCGGGGGTAGATCCAGGTGCAAAGGCAGTTCCGCTGGCTTGATCGCGTCGGGGACTTTGTTAGCCTCGATGCCGTCAAACAATTGCTTTCGCAACGCATCATGCATCGGGCCACTTATAAAATCATTCGTCTGGTCAGTACCGATTTGTTGCGCAGCCTCCGCAAAATAATTGTCATTCAGGTCCGTCACAACGCTCTCGGGCCACCGGTCCCGTGGCATCTCGGTATCGGTGGCGGTATCCAGTAATCGTGGAGACCAGCCGCCAAAATAGAGCGAGCGTCCTCCCAGACAATAAGCCAATCCGGGAAAGCCTTGCGGCACTTTTGCAGGATCTGCGCGCCAGGGCAATCCCCAGACCTCGGCGCGAAGCTGGAATGGATCGTTTTCGGTAGGTGGCGGCACGCCGAGACCAATAGGGGGATAATTCTGCACATGCTCAGTGAGCAGCAGGGAGCCGGCGTCCAGCACCAGGACGCGGTGACTATGGGTATGATCGTTCGAAAATAAACTCTGCGCAAATGCCGGGCCGAAGCTACCGCCACCAATCACAATTACATCAAAGGGCCGGGCGTCACTAGTCGGGGAGCCATCCGGCCGCTGCCCATTTTTATCGGTGCTGTTCAACGCTTCATCCATTCCATTGCTGATGTAGCGGCCCAGCACATCTTTGGTAAAGTCGGTGGTTTGGGGTTTACTGGTAGTCATATCGAAATCTCCTCGTTTCAGATCAGGGGTATTTCACGGGCGGTTGGTGAAATGGGAAAACAAGAATAAAGCGCTCATTATTTAAATAACGGAAAATACCGCCGGTGAATCGCGTGTCAGGGCGCGCGGAGAGATCGCTGGCAAACCGCCAGCTTCCGCCTGTGAAGCGGTAAAATGGTTTATTTATAGTTCAGAAAAAGGGAAATACAAGAATGTCGTGTCTTGTATTTCTAAGGTTTTTGCCAGCCGCCATGGCCATTTCCAGCCTGGTGCAACACTTTCACGAAATTTCCTGAGCATTTCGATCTCTTCTTGCGTACAATGGCAGCTGCTCGGTATCAGCAAAAAGGAACCCGCTGTAAGTTACCCTGTCTACCAATTCAATTCGCGTGGCGGGATGAGCCTGAACGTCCTTCTAGACGCTCAAGAAAGGTAAAGACCGTCCTGCAGTACCAGCAGGGGACAACCTGTAATCAGCAATTCTCGCTTTTCGCAGCCGGAGCCCGGCTGTTTATAAAACTGCAAAAATCGCTTCAATCAAGACACGCGCTCGGCTAAATTTTACAAAGGAGCTTGACGGACAGATGGTCAGATGATTTTTAGCTCTCCGAAGTTCATCCTGCTATTTCTACCGATAGCGTTCTTCGGCTACTTCTTCCTGAATCGAATTCGATATGTCCTCGCGGGCAAGGCCTGGCTAGTGGGTGTGAGCCTGTTCTTTTATGCCTACTGGAATATTGCCTATCTGCCGCTTCTTCTCGGTTCCATATTTTTCAATTTCGCCGTCGGTACAAGTCTCTCCCGCAATCAGACGTCGAGCAATTCCTGGTTTTCACCCCGTTTTGTTCTTGCTTGTGGTATCGCCGCAAATCTTGCTTTGCTGGCATATTTCAAGTACGCCGACTTCCTGATCGACAACATCAATGCCGCTTTCGACGTTGGCCTCAATCTGCCCCAGATCCTGCTGCCGCTGGGTATCAGTTTCTTTACATTCACGCAGATCGCCTACCTGATCGACAGCCATCGCGGAGAAGCCAGGGAATACGATTTCCTCAACTACGCGCTGTTTGTGACTTTCTTTCCTCACTTGATAGCAGGCCCCATTTTGCATCATCGCGAGATGATGTCGCAGTTCGCATCACGCTGGACTCTGGCGGTGCGCTACCGGAATATTGCGCTTGGCCTGTTTATTTTCAGCATTGGTTTGTTCAAGAAGGTGGTCATCGCGGATACCTTTGCCATCTGGGCGGATGCCGGGTTCGATGGCGGAAAAAATCTTGATTTTTTCAGCGCCTGGGCGACGAGCCTTTCATACACCTTTCAGCTCTATTTCGATTTCAGCGGCTACTGCGATATGGCGATCGGTGCGGCGCTCCTGTTCAATATATGGCTGCCCATAAACTTCAATTCTCCCTACCAGGCGCTGGATATACAGGATTTCTGGCGCAGATGGCACATCACGCTCAGCCGCTATCTGCGCGATTATCTCTACATTCCGCTGGGCGGCAGCCGTTGCTCGACACCGCGGGTGTACTTCAATCTAATGGCAACCTTCATATTGGGCGGGCTCTGGCACGGCGCAAGCTGGATGTTTGTCATATGGGGTGCGCTTCATGGCATTGCGCTGGTTGCGCATCGCGCATGGGGCGGGCTGGGCTTGAGCATGCCAAAAGCGGCGGCATGGCTGCTGACATTTAATTTCATCAACATCAGCTGGGTTTTCTTTCGAGCCAATACCCTTGATGATGCGCTCAGGGTCATACGGGGAATGGCAGACATTCAGTCCGTTTTTGACTTGCCGGTTTTGGACGTTCCGACCGACAGCCTGGTGTGGGGTGGCTGGTTTTCCGACCATCTCCTCAGATGGCTGCCTGCCGGCCTTGCCGCGAATATACTCTGCTTTGGCGCGATCGCACTCACCCTGGGAATTATCAGCCAGAAGAATTCGTTTCAATTAATGGCAGGCGGACACGGCGCCGTAAAACTATCGGGCGCGCTCCTGTTGTTCTGCATCGCGATGCATTTCACGATGGTATCCACGAGCTCGGTATTTCTTTACTTCAATTTCTAGACGGCCAGCATGAAAAAAAGAGTGTTTATGTTTGTCTGGGTGGCCCTGCTTGCGCTGGCGGTTGTTCCGGTAATCAACCTGAATATGGGAGATGGACAAAAAAAGAACGCCGAACTGGAATGGTGGCGAGACTCCGCGCTCTACAACCTTGACTTTGCGTCGGCCCTCCTGAACCGGTTTTTCTATCCTCACGGAATTTCCACCAATCCCGATCAGGTGTTGATAGGAAAGGAGGACTGGCTCTACCTTGGAGAGAAGTACGGCAATACGATTTCCAGAAATCGTATTGGCGCGACTATCGAGGACGCGGAAGTGGCCAGGATAATCGGGCATGCAACGAATTCATGGAGCGAATGGTTAAGTCAGAAGGGGGTGAGTACGTTTCGGGTCATGCTGGGCCCCGACAAGGCAACCATCTACCCCGAGTTTCTTCCCGGCTGGGCACAGCCTGCTACCGAGTCTGCAACTGATAACTTATTGGCGAATGTCAGCCAGGGGCTTTATATTGACACCCGAACTGCCTTGAGAGCGGCAAAATCCCGGTTTTCGGAATCGCTATACTACAAAACGGACACACACTGGAATAGTCTGGGAGCGTGGGTGGCATTTCAGGCTTTCCAGACGGAGATTGCCCGCACGGAAACGGGCTTGCGCCTGCTGACAGAACAGGACGTGCGTATATCGAATGTCAATGAACGTCAGGGGGGAGACCTGGCAAAATTCCTGAGGCTGAAAGAAATTTTGCGGGATGACGAGGTAGCCATTGATATCATGAGCGAGTTGCCGCTTGAAACCGAGCAGTATGATTTCGAAACCGGCCGCCTCAAGCGGTCCGGCGGAAACCCCGAGATTCATACTGCGCCGCGCCCTTTGCTTGTCAAGTCGAAAAACGCCTTGAATCAGAAGAAAGTCTTGTGGCTGCGGGACTCATTTGGGACGGCCATTGCCCCTTTTATGGCCGCTACGTTCAGCGAAACGCTGCAGCTTCACTACGACGCGGCGCACCCCGAGTTGTTCGCCCGGTTGGTGGATATTTACAAGCCGGATTACGTTTTCATAACAGTGGTCGAGCGAGGAGCGAGAAGGAAGAGGTTCGGAAGTTTTCCGCCATTGGTGCTCTCCTCCGGGAAGGTGGAAAATATCATGCCGGCAAGCCGTGGAGTTTCGCTCGAAGCCAGGTGTTCTGGCTCAAATCCGCAATAGAGAATAGGCGGCTCTGGTAAGCGTCGCCATTTCCGTGCACCATCGAGGATATGGCTTGGCCTTCAAGTGGCCTGCTTATTCGTTCATTTCATCCAGTTTCGCCGCCGCCAGGCAAACTGCTTCGCGCAGGGTTTGGCCGCTCGTCTTGATCTCATCGCAGTATAAGGTGAAGCCGCCGCGATATTGTGGAGTAGGGCGGGTGTAGACCGCCTGGTCGCAGTATTCGCCCAGCCAGTCCAGTATTTCCCTATCGGAGAGGTTGAGGGGGGCCGGACGGTGTTCAGTCCACAATTCTTTCCAACTCATCCAGCGCCCGGCCCCCTTTCCCATGTTAGCCCCAACTTTTCCCTTCAGTTTACGCACCCTTTCAAATCGGGCCGAGTTCCGCGCCAGGCACGGCCTGGACATTTCTTTGTGCCTTTCCGTCTCCAACCGCTTGTCTTTCCACGCCACCGGGGGCTTACTGGATCGAGGCTATGCAGGATCGGGCTACACATCTGTTTCGCGGTGCTACAAGCAACTCATCGAACTGTGGAGTTGTTTTGCAGCATGGAGAGTATATTACAAGTAATTCTTGTAATTGTCAAGACAAAACTTGTAAGCCTTGTTCCTTGTTAGAGGCGCTACAGTTCAAGCGGATGTATCAGGAAAATTATTGATTCAGCGAGCAAACGGTACAAGCGTCATACCGGCGGAAGCCGGTATCCAGCGACATTCAAAGCACGGTATTGTTGGCTTGGACTGAATTCCGGGTCCAAGCCCGGAATGACGAGTCAAAGTATTTTCCGGCCGGATCCATAACGTTGCCAATGGGCGATTGCTGCGTTGTTACCTGCCTGGAATTCTCACGAAGGGCGATTCGGTGGCGTCGCGCTGATGCGCTCGTCCGGGGCCATACTCCACAACGACGTCATCCTTTAAAATTACCGAATAGTCGACTACATCCCGATAGGAAGTGCCAAAAAAGGAGCTGGTGCCGGTGCTTCGGTCGATGTAGAACAGTACTTCGTACTCGCCGCTACGCTGGTAGCCATCCGGATGGCCGGCAACTTCTATGACCTCTGCTTTTGTCATGCCCTCATACAGGCCGGTCATCTTTCCCTTCGTGGCACAGGAGGAAAGGATCAATATGCTGAGCAGGACGAAAATAGCAGATTTCATAGTGAGCTCCCAGGATATAAATAATTTATTCAGGTTATTACTGTCGGGGTAGGCAATGATTCCGGCTATGCTAACTCTCCAATTCCTTGATGAGTAACGCGACTTCCGCTACTTCAGCCAAAACTTCCTTTACCGCATGTTCGAGGGTATAGCTTCGCTTTTCAGCTTCACGCTGATGTTCCGGGAATCGCACGATGTATTGCTCCAGCTTTGCTCGTGCTTTTTCCGAAATATGAAAAGCAAGCAGCATCTCCAGGCTATCGTAGGGCAAGCTGTTGACGGAGCCGTTCGTGAAGAGCCTCATATCAACCTCATATCGGCAGTATCCCTCCCATTTCCTTCCAAACCTTTCAAATCCTTCATATCCGCTCTCATCCTGTTTTTATCCCTGGTCCATCCATCCCGGACAATTTTGCTAGCTGCGGCGTCTGTCGTTTTTTCGCCGGTCTATCTGATGCCTGTCATGCAACCTTCTATCTGACTGCCGTCTTTCCTCGACCCTTCGTTCCTGCCTCGGACATCCGACGCGGAGGAAATGCCGGAGGCGGGTGAGGGGCCATATCAGGCTTAGGCAGCGGTTTGAGGTCTACATCAGGCGCTACCTGCGCCCCCTCGGCCGCCACCTCACCTACTAGAGCCTTGCTTATCGTCACGAGCCGGGCGGCATCTTCTTTCGACATGCGCCGCATTGCCTCGATAACCTGATTGATGAGCGGGTCGTTGTTTGAAGCCGGCTTTTCAGCAGTAACTTTCAAAGATTCGCCGGAGGCTTTTCCTTCCTGCATGGTCGCTGCAGATTCCGAAGGGATCCCGAAATGCGTCAGTGCTGGCGGCAGTTTGAGCACTTGCGCGATCTTGTTCAACCTTTTTCCCCGTGGCTGGGTTGCGCCGGCTTCCCATTGTTGGACGGCTTGCGGCGATACACCGACCAACTCGGCCAATTGAGATTGGTTCAAGTTGAGTTTTTCACGGCCCTCACGAATTATTTTCGCGATATTCATGCATTCATAATACAAGCAACGCTTGCAATGCGCTTACAAGAATTACTTGACAAGTACAAGTATTACTTGTAATAATGTCTCTATTGGAGACCTGGTCAATAAAAAAAGTTCGTTTCTCTCGCCGAATAAGGCAATTGACCAGCTGATGTCCAATTACCGTCGAATAAATGGAGTTTATGTGAACTATTATGAACGATATTGCGGCGACTACCAGCGCGATACCGCACACCTTTCTCTGGCCGAGCATGGCGCTTATACCATGCTGCTCGACACTTACTTCAGTGTTGAAAAGCCATTGCCCGAAGATCTCGCCAGCCTCTACAGGGTTTGCAGGGCAATGACGCGGCTTGAGCAACAGGCGGTAAAGAACGTCGCCGAGCAGTTTTTTCCCGTTTCAGCAATTGACGGGTTGCGCCACAATCAACGTGCCGACCGCGAAATTGCAAAAGCGCGGCCAAAAATAGAGGCGGCGCGAATCAATGGCAGAAAAGGCGGCCGTCCTCCCAAAGAGAGTTCCCGGCAGGTCCCGCATAGCGCCCCAAATGCATCTCATCGCATACCCGATGGGTTATCCACGGGTTCAGGTAATGCAATCACCGAAATACCCCTCGGGAAACCCGCTGGTAAAACTCACCAGCACCAGCACCATCTCCAACACCAATCCCATCACCAGTTCCATACAAACATGGGCTGCGGTTATACCGACGCTGCCGACCTGCCGGAAGAGCAGGCGTACATGGGCGGCCTTGTGCCTGATTCTGTTTCTCCCGCGCCTCACCTCGTCACCGGCCTTGAGGTTCTTGAAACCGAAAGCCGGGGTTCGGTATCTCCGGGCCTGGCAGGCGCATGTTGTAAAACCCTGGCCCGTCATGGCGTGCAAGGCTGTAATCCGCATCATCCGATATTGCTCGCACTACTGCAGGCCGGCGCAGTGGAGGATGAGTTTGTGCAGGCTGCAAGCAACGCGGTTGCCAAGGGAAAAGCGAATTTCGCTTATGTCATCGGCACGGTGAAGCGGCAACGCGAAGAGGCTGCGAAGCTGGTTTTGCACCAGGGCCGGATGCCCAACAAGCAGGAATTGCTCGAGTCATCCAATAAGGCGGCGACGGAAGGATGGCTGCCGCCGGAATTGAGGGAAACCCGGCATGCAAACTGATGATTTCCAGAAATTCCACGAGGGTATTTCCGGCGTGATGGGGTTCTATGGGAAAAGCGTATCGAGATTTGCACTGGATGTGTGGTGGACAGCGCTCAAGAGGCATGACCTTGCTGCAATCGTGGACGCTTTTAACCGCCATCTTGCAAACCCGGATGCCGGGCAGTTCGCACCCAAGCCGGCCGACATCATCCGCATGCTGCAGGGCTCGACACAGGATGCCGCGTTAAGGGCCTGGGCCAAGGTTGATCAGGCAGTGCGCCGGGTTGGAACCTATTGCGATGTGGTGTTCGACGATGCGCTGATCCATCGCGTAATCCAGGACATGGGTGGCTGGATTGCGCTCGGCGCCAAAGCCGAGGATGAATGGCCGTTCGTGGCAAAGGAATTCGAGAACCGTTATCGCGGGTTTTGTTCCCGCAGCGAACGTCCGCCGTATCCGGCAACTTTAGTCGGCATTGCAGCGGCACACAACAATCTGAAGGGCTTCAAGAATGAAAAACCGGTTCTGATCGGAAACGAGCAGGTGGCAATGCAGGTGCTGCACGGCGGAACGGATCAGCCTGCGCTGGGATTGAAACGCATGAGCGCAGACCTGGACGAGGCCGCGGGCGAAGTGCTGTACAGCCAGATCAGGCAGGTGGAAAAAGCAAGAAAGACCGCTTGAGGCGATTACCTTCCGGATCAAGGCGGAGCAAATTTATCAAAAGGGATGGAAGGCTATTCAAAACATGGAGAACAGGAATCAGCAGAATGACAAAAGAATATCAACGCTGGAGCAATAAATGAGAGCGAATACCGGTAAGGCGCGCGATAACTCGTTGCATCTGGAGCGCTGGGAGTACGGAAACCCGGAAGAGGTGGCAGCGCGCAGGCAAGCGCAATCGTGCCACGGTTGCAAATTTGAAGAAACAGTCCGTTTTGCCTCCCAATACTCGAAATATTGCGGGAAAGGACGAAAACATGGGAAGCATTGTGCGTTATATCAACCAGAAGGAATATGACAAGTGAAATTCAGGAATCCGCAGCACGCCCTGAGATGGGCTTATGAAACCACCAGCAGGCCAATCGTGAAAATCTCTTCCGTCAATGCAATGCGCGGGCCGGAGGGGGCAGGGGAGACCGGTGCGGACGGGGAACTGACCGCCTACGACCGGCACGCCCAGGCAGCGTTGATATTGGGGTTGTGTGAGCGCGTATTATCTGACTTGCATATAGCCTACATAAGGGTTCAATACGGCAGGGAAGCAAGCGGATTCGATTTGCTTGTGCGTCATCTCGCGGCAAATTTTGGTACGGGAATGCACAGCCGGAGAGGCGTCGAATTGATTATCCGAACCTATTGCGGGCAAAAGACGGGATTGCGCGAACTCAGAAAATCCATGTCATGCGGAATGCTCAAGGCGGCTTCACTACGCAACCGGGGCTATGACGCGCTGGATATGATCCATGACCAGGCCATGGATACCTTGCAAAGAGAAATGGAGAACCGGGGTTTATTGGAGAGGGAGAGCGCGATCGTAAGCGAAATCGCGTAGCTGGATTGTGAGAAAAGAGAAAAGGGTAGGGGCGGCGAGTTTCGTCTGATAAAGGACAGCTGGGCCGAGGCTGGGCCTCTACCTATAGTGTTTCGATCATCCTGAATCTGGTTTTGGACGGGTTGGTGTGTTCAATCCGACCCGTAGCGAACTTACCAAACAGGGGCAGGCCAAGAGATGCAAAAAGTCCTTGGGTATCAAAACGCTAAACTGAAAAAGAGTGGTCAGCTGCCGGATTCAGGATCATGGTTCGCTAGCGCACAGAGTGATGCTGCGTGACGTGTAATGCTCAAAATCAGAGTAAAAACTGGATTGTTAACAGGCGCCCTTTCAATTGAAGAGTTCAGATCATGAAGATGAAAAAGAGCTTAATCACTGTTCCAGTAGCGGCAAGTGTGCTATTGATATCGATACTGACGGGATGTGAGACCCGCAACACGCCGGACGAAGTCCGGCCGGTTGATTGGTACGAGTCAAACGATGCCGAACGAGCGGCAAAGCTGGCAGACTGCATGACCAATCCGCGCACGCTCGATGCGACTCCGGATTGCATCAATGCCAGCCGCGCAGAGAACAACGTAAAAGCCAATACAAAGTGGGGGACGTCGGATGAAGGCGTCAGGACCACGCCCCCAATTCCCGCAATTCCCTGATTAGATTCGGGAGTAGGCCGGACTTCGACCTGCCCTGGTCTTGCTGGCTCCGCCGGACCAGGGGTTGCCCATGATCAGCTGCGGCTTGTGGCGCGGGTGATTGCCTTGCTCAATTCACGCAACCATAGCACTGAACTAGCCACGAGCGTGCAAAAAAACCAGTCCTGCAGGCTCAAGCCCACGGTTGAAAACGCTTGCTGCAGAAAAGGTACGTAGATCACCGCTATTTGCAACAGGAGCGATAGTAGAATCGAGCCCCACAGCCACTTGTTGGAGAACAGTCCAACGAACGCGCTCTGTTCGTCGGAACGCGCGTTCAAAACGTTGAAGAGCGAAAACAACACCAGAGTCATGAACGCCATCGTTTGCGCGTAGCGCATGCTGCCGGAGCCTTCTATGAAGCCACCCGGCAAGCTGCTATCCAGCACCAGCAGCGTACCCATTGCCATCACGATGCCAACGAAGAAAATACCGGACCACATCCGGGATGTGATCACTCCTTTGCCTTGTGGACGGGGCGGTTTGCGCATCACGTTCGCATTCGGCGGATCAACGCCAAGCGCGAGAGCAGGTGCACCGTCCGTCACGAGGTTGATCCACAGGAGCTGCGTCGCCAGCAAGGGCAGTACGAGGGACTGTCCTTCGGCCTTCAATCCGATGGCATCTGCCAGCAGCACGCCGAAGAACATTGTCAGCACTTCGCCGATGTTCGATGAGAGCAGATAACGCAGAAATTTCCGGATGTTCGAGAAGATGGAACGACCCTCTTCGACAGCCGCCACGATGGAGGCGAAGTTGTCATCGGCGAGCACCATGTCGGCGGCTTCCCTGGAAACATCGGTTCCCGTGATACCCATCGCTATGCCGATATCGGCAGTCTTCAAGGCGGGTGCATCGTTCACACCGTCGCCCGTCATCGCTACAACTGCGCCTCCACGCTGCAAGGCCTTGACAATTCGCAGCTTGTGCTCCGGGCTGACGCGCGCGTAAATCGATACTTCCTTTACCGTTTGATCGAGAGCCTCATCCGTCAGTTTCTCGAGATCCCCACCGGTAATCGCTCGCGCATTTTCCGCTATTCCAAGTTGGGCCGCAATAACGGCCGCGGTGATGGGATGATCGCCCGTTATCATTACCGGACGTATGCCCGCCCCCTTTGTGCGGGCAACAGCTTCCTTTGCTTCTTCACGCGGCGGATCGATCATGCCGATCAGGCCGGCGAATACGAGTTCCTGCTCCAGACGCTCATCAGCTTCACCGGCTTTAAACGCGTCAATGGGCAAAGAACGGTAAGCTATGCCAAGTGAGCGCAACGCTTCGCCCGCAAGCTTTTCATTGATCTGCAGGATCCTTGCACGGCGATCCGCCGTCAACGGTTTGGCCTCTTCCCCTACAAGCTCGTAGGAACAGCGTCCGAGCAACAGGTCCGGCGCACCCTTGGTAAAGATGAGCAAGCGCTCCTGCCTTTGATCATCGGTATGAATCGTCGTCATCAGCTTGCGCTCGGATGAAAAAGGCAGCTCTCCGATGCGTTCGAACCGCGCATCGAGCACTTCACTTCTCAGCCCCGCCTTGCGCGCCGCAACAATGAGCGCACCTTCCGTCGGGTCACCCTGTACGGTCCAGCGCCCGTTATACTCTTGCAAAACTGCGTTATTGGCGCGGTCGGCCGCAGCAAGTGTCCACTGCAACTCAACTCGCAACGACCCGGAAATCGCTCCTTTTTCATCGGCGTGGTCACCGGCACTGCCATCGGTCGTTTCTTCACTTTCTTTGCGTCGCACTTCGCCTTCAGGCGCATACCCCGCGCCCCCCATCATTACGCACCCGCTAGCCGTGACGATGGTGCGCACTGTCATCTCATTCTTCGTCAATGTGCCTGTTTTATCCGAAGCAATAACAGTTGCCGAGCCGAGAGTTTCGACCGCGGGGAGATGACGCACAATGGCGCGTCTGTGCGCCATGCGCTGTACGCCAAGGGCGAGGACCGCTGTTACCACCGCCGGCAAGCCTTCCGGTATCGCCGCGACAGCCAGCGCCACCCCAAGGATAAGCACGTCGAAAAGTGCCGCGAAACCGCTCACATCCTCGATGAGGATGATCGTTGCGATCATTCCGACGGCAATGATGACAACGATAGTCCCCAGCAGTTTGCCAACGCGGGCGAGTTCCTTTTGCAACGATGTCGTCTCTGCCGGCGCTTCTTTCAGCATCCCCGCTATGCGGCCCATCTCAGTCTGCATTCCCGTCGCGACCACTACCGCATACCCTCGCCCGAAAGTTGCCGCCGTTCCGCTGAAGATCATGTTGTGGCGGTCGCCCAGTCCGGCTTCTTCCACAATTGTGTCCGTGTCCTTTGACGCTGGCAGGCTCTCGCCCGTGAGTGAAGCCTCCGCTGTTTGTAGCGCGGTTGACTGAATCAACCGTGAGTCGGCGGGAATGGTGTCGCCTTCTTCAATAAGGATGATGTCGCCGGGTACGAGCTCAGCTGCGGGGATGCTACGCCGCCGCGTATCATCCCGGATGACGTTCGCCTGTGCCGCGGACATCTGGCGCAACGCTGCGACCGCTTCCTCCGCGCGGGATTCCTGAATATAGCCCATGACAGCGTTAAGCAGGACGACTGCGAAGATGGCAATGGCTTCATACGGCAATGCCGACTCGCGTTCATAAAGCCACAATCCTGCCGAAATCGCCGTTGCAACGAGAAGGAGGACGACCAGCACATTTTGAAACTGGGCGGCAAACTTTCTCCATCCAGGAATAGGCTTCTCCGCCGCCAGTTCGTTCTTGCCATATCTGCCGAGCCGCGCCCGTGCCTCTGACTCGCTCAGGCCACGCCGCGCGTCCGTGCCGAGGGCGGCCAGCACTTCATTGATGGACTGCTGATAAGGCTCTTTCTGATTTTGCGGGGCGTTCGGGGTGCTCAAGTCAAGTCCAAAATCTGCTGTGTTCCTTTGGCTCGTCAATGACGAATGATTTTTTCAACTGGTGAGGGAAATCTGACATTGGTGGTTTACCCTGTAAAACGCAATAGTGCACCACGCTTCCTGTTTTTTGCAACAGAGCGATTTTCAGCGGTTTGGGCTTACAACCCCTGTTTGGGGCAATGTTATGTAACGCACCGAGCGGCTCAGGGATAGGGAGTATTTTTTGTTTAAACACGGCAATCTGGCCCACAGGCGGGAGCAGGAACCTGCAGCAGCTGTGGGGGAGGCGAGGGGATGAGTTCCAATGATATGAGGATGACCTCGTATGTCTATGCCATCGGCTGGCCCGAAGTCCGTTTCCCGAATCTGTTAAGCCTGCCTTTGCTCGGAAGGTGGCTTCCAATTTCTCGTTCGCTGAGAAGTTGGTGGATGTAGATGTGTTTTTACTGACGATCCCATTTAATTAACCCAGGAGGAATAGTAATGAATATTCCAGGATTCACCGCAGAGAATTCCACTTATAAAACTATTAGTCGTTTCAGATCTGAAACGACTTCACGTATTGGCAATGGGGCGAAAGACAACAAAGTGTACATGCAGAAACCGAATGATCAGAATACACCGGGTGGCGCCTGCACTGGACGTATTTCCGGTACTACTATTAGTGGTACTTACGACTCAATGGGGCGTTGTTGCACCTACCCTCCCAATGGATTTCCATTTTGCATCGATTGTGATTACCCTGGCAATTGCTATGATAGAAAACTAAGCATTTTTAACACGTTTACGACGTTTGGGAATTTCCAGGGCGGTATTTTTGCTCGAGTCTAGCCAGCAGAAAAATGGGTCAGAGCGCAAGCAAGGAGACATCAAAATGACTGAATCCCAGCTGCAACTACGTGAATTCGAAGCCATGCCACAACCTTCTTCATGTCGGTTGATTGACTTTGAAGAAGCAGAGGTTCACCCCGGCATAGTTAGCGGAACCTATATTTTAATTGTTAGAGGGACCAAGCCGTATTTGAACATGGAGGTCAATCTTGTCCCACTTGTGTACATCCGGCAGCCAGAATATTGGGGGATCGAGGTGATTGGATGTCTGCGAGGAGGAATCGTACTCGCGCCCACGGCGCCATACACTGCTTTCCTTCCTCTAAACGGCACTATAGGCACCCAAGGCATTGAAGTGATTGGGGCAACCCGCTCTGAAAAAATCTCTGTTCCTCCCGCGGCCACCGGCGATTTCGCGGCCTTCCTCACGACGGAGCTCCTGCCCTCAATCCCCAACGTGCGCGGAGCCGGCAGGGACGCGAATCGCAATGACCAGCACAACCAATACGTGCTCCCCACCGCGTCCCAACTGGCCGCGTGGCGCACCGTCTTCCAGAGCCTCCTCGCCGGCGCCTGGGGCTTGGCGCACCTCCAGGCCCGGATGATCAGTTCCACCTACAACGTGGTCCAGTTCCTCGACACTCCCACGGGCCGGACCTACTACGTCCTCATGGAGGGCGTACCGGGCCGGATCCCTGGCCCCGCGGACCATCCCTCGGGCAGCGTGTCCATCACTGATCCCGCTGATCCCACGCGCCGAGGCTGGGGCACTTATGTCTTCGATGCGCAGCCACAGCGGAGCCTGAGCCTCTCGGCGCCCCACCTGTTCGACGATGCCGAGACGGAGGTCCAGGCGGTCGAAGCATTCCTGGCCCTGGGGGCCCGCACCCTCCTCATCGCGGGGACCGACCGGGACCAGAACACGGCGGAAGCGCCCTGCGCTCAGTCGCGCCGCCCCTTCCTGGAGGCCGACGTGTCACATACGGCGGAGTCGGTGTTCCAGATGGCCTTCGAGGAGATCTACTCGAGCGACACATCCACGTGGCACCTCCAGTTCCACGGGAACGAACAGATGCATGGGACGTGGATGTGTTCCTGAGTAACGGTGTCGAGGCAGCGCCGCCGAAGCTCTATGAGCTCGCGGAAAACATCGCGGCGGAATCGGCGGCCGGAGCGCCTAGCGGCCCCGTCCTCACGGTTGACGTTTATGACGCGCCAGGCGACTGCGCCCTCCGCGGCACGGACAACATGCAGATGAGGTTCGCCTCGGGCCAGCCGCACGCAAGCATCTGCCTTGGGAAGGACCCGGAGGAGCCTTCGCGGTTCATTCACGTGGAGCAAAGCCGCGATGCGCGGCGCGCCTTCCCGGCCGACCCTTCGGCCACGCCCGGACGGAACCGCGGCGTGGTCGTGGCCGGGATCCTGGCGACGTTTCCCTGAGGGCGGTTCTTTCTCCGGCGGCTATGCAGGTTATCGGTACAAGGGAGAGGCGATAACTCTACAGCAGGACTCTACGCCCCCCACCCCATGGCAGCCGATTGGCCTCCATCTCGGGTTGTGCGCGAGCTGATGTGTAAACATGTCCAACGGCAGCGCCAAGCGCGGGAATACAATGAGTTCCCGCGCCAGAAGGTCGAGGCTGCCAGGAAATCAGTGCGTGCCGAGAGGGGTTGTTCGACGCTGAGATTGAAGCCCGATTCGCCGCGAGGGGTGCCAGTGCCGCAAACGACTAAATCAGGATACGTAGTACGGCTTGGGCAACGGTTATAGCGTACCCGGGGCAGCTGGACGTGGCGAAGCAGGAATGGCTGATATCCGGGCCTCATCTGCTACCATAACCGGCCTATCCGGCCGGAAATTTCCCTTGCGGATATGATCAGCAAATAGGCCGGGATAACACGCCCTAGTGCTGAGGGACGGAGCCCCGCCACTCGCCGGTTTCCTTCCCGCGGCTTTCGATGAAATCCTTGAAACGCTTCAGGTCTCCACTGGCACGCATCTTTACTATTCCCAATGCATCGCCAATTTCTTCAATCAAGCCTTTCGGGCCGTAATCCATTTGCAACACTATGCGGGTCACCGAATCGGAGATTTTGTAGAACTTGACGACTCCCTCGTTTTTAGCTCCGCTCGTGCTGCGCCAGGCAATACGTGTATCCGGAATCTGCTCCGTGATCTCGGCGTCCCATTGTTCTTCCTTGCCGCCAATTTCCGCCCGCCAATGCACGTGGGTGTCATCAAGCTGCCGTACTTCACACACTCCTTTCATGAACTTGGGAAAATCTTCAAATTGAGTCCATTGATTGTATGCCGTGCTGATAGGCACATTAACTTCGATCGAATCTTCGATCGTCGAGGTCCCGGAATCACGATTTTTTTTCATCTTTTTGGATAACATGACTCCGCCTGCGGCGACCGCAGCGAGCGTTACAATTTTTCCTATCATTTGAATTTCCTCCAGTAAATATCTTCGCCGTTCAGAAGAGCCTTTTACATCCGCAGCTCTGCGGGCTTTTCCGGCTGAAGCCTTGAGTTTATGAAAGACTGCTCGACTAATGGAGACAAATCTGCCCGTTTCTCACACTCGAGAGAGAGTTGAGTCAAACATATCGAACAAATTTACTCGTGTGTAGATGATGTGCTCACGCACGCAGATGATCTGTGCGGTTGTACACGTAGCGAAAAATTTCGGGAAGCGGGGATAATCGCTCCTGGTTCGTGCGCTATCGCACCGATGATTCGTTGCCGGCTCAAATACTCTTCTATCAACCTGAAATATTTTACCGACACAGTAACAGCCGAAGAATAAGGAGGTTAAACGGCCGAATCCTGAAGCTGGCCGCTAATGGTAACAGACAAACGCTCAACCATTACTTGCCCGGCATATTCCTGTTTTATTTGTGGAGATAATAAGATGAACGCTGATTACAAAGGATACAGCATCGTCACTGGATCGGAACGAGACGATACCACGGGCTTATGGAACGGCCGTTACCGGATTCTCGATGATAAAGGCATGGTTGTTTATGAAAGCTTCGTCGAACCCATGCAAGACGAGAATAAGGCGCATGAGGCTGCCGATGTAGAGGCCCGCGCATGGATCGACAGGAATCCGCAGGAAAAATAATGCGCCCGACGAGAGAGACCAATGAATTTGTTTGTAAGGAGAATTTATCATGCAAGGACTATCCAAAGACCGGTTCCCCGTCAATCTGTTCAAACTCAGCGGAGATTCCATCCACGTAGATTACGCAACCGGGACGCTTAGTGGCTCTAAGCTCAGCTACCGGGATGATGAGTTGGAACGGAGTTTCGTGAATGAGGAAATCACGGTTGAGCAAACTCAGCTTGGTCAGTTGAACACCGTGATACTAAAACAATCTCCAGACTTCGAAGTCGTGACCTTTACGCTGGTTCTACCCGAAATCACCGTAACGGAACACAATTCGCCGATAAAGATCGAGGTGGCGGGAGTCAAAGTCACGCATCGGACAACAATTGCCGGACCGCAGCCAGGTCAGCAAACGTTCTACTCCCTCGTCACATTGACAGGAACTGCGGAGGCGGCTGTATTCTAGGGAAACCCTGCAAATGTAATTCGCTTTGATGGAGAGTGTGTTGGCCCGAGGTAATTTTCGGCCTGGTATTAGGGGCGGAAGTATCGGCCGGTGTCCGCATGCTGCAGCGGCCGGCAAAGACGCCGGGTCAGATTTCGATAACCGCTTTCAAGGGCAGGTGATCGGACGCAACGCGGGCAAGGCCGGTGGCATGCACTTCCAACTTTGCCAGCCGGCGGCGCGGATGCACCCATAGGCGGTCCAGGGCCATGAAGGGCCGGCGGCCCGGGAATGTCGCGGGTTGCGGGGTCCGTTTGAAGTGCGCATGCAGCCAGCGCAGCGGGCGTCCCCAGAGAAACCATTCATTCAGGTCACCCATCAGCACATAAATATCGGTGAGACCGATCTCGAACAGGTTGAGCAGCCGGCGAACCTGCTGGCGCCGCTCCCATGGCCTGAGCCCAAGATGCGTCGCCACTACCTGCACGCGCCGCCCGTTGCCGGCGAAGGTGACATCGAGCGCTCCGCGCGCTTCGCGTCCCGGCAAGGTCAGGTCAACGCGGTTGACCTTCAGGATGGGAAGCTTCGTCAGTATGGCGTTGCCATAATGCCGGGTTTCGCGCTGAAGGGTAGGGCCGGCAATGGGGGTCAACCCGGTTTTTGCCGCCAGATAATCCAGCAAGTCGCAACCATCGACGTCATGATGCTCCACCTCTTGCAAGCCTACTATATCCGCATCTATCTCCTGCAATACGCGCGCGATGCGGTCGGGCTCGAAGCGCCCGTCCGTGCCAATGCATGCATGTATGTTATAGGTAGCCACCTTTAGCTGCATGGTTTACATCAAGAGCTCAAAATTTTCCGCAGTGAAACATGGGCCGTGACGGGCGCTTCGCTCAACGTTTTTGCTGTCGCACACCTTGACATCAAGCCCCGCATCTGACTCAATCGGATTGCGCTCTCAGCCGGGTGTTCCGATGCTTTTCTCCCCATTGCCAGAGCTTCCAGCCGCTGACGATAAGGACCGCGATTACGGCCACCAATATCGCGAAGGCCGGCAAATCGGGTTTCTGGAGGGTCGCCGCCAGCCGGTCCGTAAACAGGGATATGCCCACCATCCCCGGCAGCATGCCAATGGCGCTGCCAATGACGAAATCGCGGAAGCGGATGTGCGATGCCCCGGCGATCATGTTGATGACTGAAAACGGTGCGAGCGGGATGATGCGAACGATGATAATCGTCATTAACCCGCGACGAGCCAGACGCTTGTTCAGTTCCCTGAGTTTCTTGCCGGCGAACCGCCGCACTGTATTCCGGCCCAGCAAATGGCCGAGCCCGAAGGTCAACATCGCGCTCAACAATGCGCCTAGCATTGAATATAGAAAACCCTGCCACGGGCCGAATATCAGTACGCAAACAATGATGAGCACGGTAAGGGGAAATGCGACCAGACCGCCGACAATGAAAACGCCGAGCGCCAATAACGGGGCGCCGGGGGTTTGCTCCAATTTGGCGGCGAAGCCGAGCAATGTGTCGACGTCAACCCACTCCCTAAGAGGAGACCAATGCCAGGCGGCGGCCAAACCCATAATAGCCGCCAGGATCGAGACGATCAAAAAGGTGTGGTTGCGTACCGGTTCCCGTTCCTCTTCAGGAACAAACTCTTTTATCAGTTCGTCCGGATCGATCGCATGTCCCGGGTCGACGATCTCTTCACCCGGCACCAGCGCATCCACATCGGCGGTAACGTGAAATGCCAGCGGACGCACAGTGCGTCCCGAACCGCGAAGAGATTCAATGGTCTTGATCAGGGAACCTTCCCGTTCCATGCATTCTTCAATCCTGCCTGCTTCCATACCTAGATGCTCACCCAGCAACCGGGTGCGAAAAGCATGTATCGCACCGCGTATATGAGCCTTGCCGTTTGCCTCAAGAACAAGATCGCATTCGGTATCGAGACCCATGGAACGATTATTCAGGTTGGCGGAGCCGATCCGCAACAGTTCATCATCGATTATGATGATCTTGGAGTGTACATTAACGCATTCGTCATCCAGGCCCGGTATACAGGGCTCGTAGAGTCTCAAGCGCTTGTAGAGGTCCGCTCTCAGGAGTTGTTTGAATAAACGCTCACGCAGGACATCCATGGTATTACGCGACAGCCAGCCGACTGTATGCTCGGGAAGCAGCAGGACGATTTCCGGCCCATGTTCCTCTTCCAGCCGCTTTGCCAGGCGCAGCGCTTATCTTGCGCGCCGTGAAATACTGGGCTTCGATGTAGATCGAATCACGCGCCGCCGCGATGGCGTCCAGCAGGAGCCGTTCGATCTCGCGCACCTCCGCCTGGCTCTCGTACCTGGGAACAGTGCGGGCGATAGCGACCTCGGCATTTTCGAGATCGGGCGTCAGGTAGTCCGGCCAGTAGCGCCAATCCTGAGGCCGTGCCTGAATTTCGGGAGCGGGTCAGCTTCTTGCCTGTTGCATGAAACCAGCGCTCGCGCGCGAGCTGGCCCAGCGCGGCCGCTGCCGGGCCCGAGACCATCATCTGGATATCGTGATAGGGCTGTGGAACCGGTTCTGTTTCAAGGTCGCGCCGCCGGGGGTCACAGGGCAGGTGCTCGGGCGTATCCCAGCGTCCCGTTGTCAGATCCAATCCTCCCGCGAACGCCACCTGGTCATCAACCACGACAATTTTCTGATGATGGCACGCTCCGGTCGGATGACGGTCATCCAGACAAAAGTGCAGGCGCGGGTGGCGGTTCCAATTCTGCTTGTAAAGCGGCAGCCACTCCCTGTCCGGGGCAAAGATCATGACGAAGTCCCAATCGAGCACATGAATCTCGAGTTGATCATTGCGCTCGACCATGGCGTTGAGGAAGTCGCCCAAGCCGACCGGCAGTCCGTCGGATTCATCTTCCCGTATGAGCTTCACCCGGCTATCGATATCCCAGGCCATGATCAGCACTGAACGCCGGGCGCGTTTTACCGCTTCACGGAAAGCGCGAAAAAAATCGGCCCCATCAACGAGAAAGGCGATTTGATCGGCGTGGTCGATTCGCCAGCAGTTATCTCCCGGCTTCAGAATGGTGGAAAGAGTCATTGCCTTTTTACATTCGCAGCAGGAAGCGTGATGAGCACTTTTGGAGGGCTGACGACCTGCACCGTAGCATGCGCGGTGGCCAGGGCTTGTGTAAGCGTGGCAAATTCCTCCAGGCCGGTGACAGTTGCGATGTCCGCCAGGAGTTCCGGTCCCCCTGAAGCGTCAATTTCTTCCAGCTGAGCCGGAGGCTCGTCAGGATGCAGCACGCGGAACAAAGCGTGGTTATAGTTGGCGGGCAGCGTGATTTCTATACGCTGGCCCTTGTCCAGCAGTGACGGTATTGACGCTATCGTTTCATGACCATGCCAGGGTAGCTTGATCAATGGTTCTTTTTCCATTCCTCGTTCCTGATTTGTCCAATGGATGCAATGCCAGATCCGCGCCCCCGGCCGCAAGGCCCGGAAGCGTCCCTGCTACGATGCCTGAGCTGCCCCTGCTCTTCCGTTCGTTGTCGAACATAAAAACCGAAAGTCGAGTATGGAGATGGGCGCGGGATAGGCGCGGATTCTTGGCGGCACTTCCGGGGCGATATGGAACGATAGGACAGATAAAGGCGCGGGATGGTTGCTTATCAGCCGCAAATGCCCGGCAAATGATGTCGGATTACTCTACGCTAATCCGACCTGTACCTGCGCAAGACGAGGAAACGGAAGCAGGTTGGACTGGCGTAGAGTAATCCAACCGGCGCGGCTGTTATTCACCGCTCATCATCGCGTCGATAGTATTCAGCCGTTGCTGCAAAGTTTCGATTTCATCCAGCAACTGCAGGGCCAGCGCTACGCCAGCCAGGTTGATGCCGAGGTCGCTTTGCAGCCGAAGCGCTACTCTCGCGCGTCGCATTTGATCGCTTGTGAAGCGCCAGAGATGCGGTTCATGCCCTTCCTCCGTTTCCGGGGTGAGCAGGCCTTCATCGACCAGTTCGATAATGTAGCCGGTCTGCACCGCGCATGCGTGGCTGAGTTCGGCGAGCGTGAGAGCATGCTGCTCGTCGATAATGATTGCACTCAGCTCGGTTCGCGTCTCGGCTGGCCTCTCGCCTGACATCCCGGGCGGCTTTTTCTCCGTCATGTCTGCACTCCAAGTCTGGCCCTCGGATTGAACGATTTAAACTGCTCGGCCATGCCGCGGTAGAACGCTTTCGCCGCTTCGTCAGTGGCGGGCGGCGGAACAATGCGCAGCACGACATAGAAATCCCCGGGTGTTTTGCCGGGAATACCGCGGCCTTTCAATCGCAGCTTGCGGCCGGTAGCGGATTCGGCGGGTATTTTGAGTTCAACTATTCCTTCCGGCGTAGGGACTTTGACGGTGGCGCCTAACGCAGCTTCCCAAGGCGCAACCGGCAGATCAAGATATACGTCGCTGTCTTCGACGCGGTAATGGGGATGCTGGCGAAATTCGATTTCCAGGTACAGGTCGCCCCGTTTGCCCTGCCCATGACCCGGCGCGCCCTGCCCGGCGAGGCGAATGTACTGCTTGGGCCGGATCCCCCGTGGAATGGCGACATTAAGCCTGTGTTCGCGCGTCGATACATGTCCCCGTGCATCGACCTCGGGCACCTGCAGGGTAATGGTGCGGGTAGCGCCGGTATAGGAATCTTCCAGATCAATCATTACCTTGGCGTAATGATCCTCGCCAGGGACATGAAATGAGGCGCCGCTCCGTTCCACTGCCGCGCGCATTGCCTGCCGCACCGCCATATGCATCGTAGCCCGAACGAAAGCTGCGGCCGAACAGGGACTCGAAAAAGTCGCTGTACTGGGACGCGTCGCCACCCCCAAAACCGCGCTCGGAAAACTCGAAACCTGCGTTCCAGTCTGGCGGCGGCCGGAATTCCTGGTTTGCTTTCCAGTTTGTGCCAAGCTGGTCGTAAGCCACCCGTTTCTCGGGATCCTTGAGCACTTCATAGGCTTCGCCCAGTTCCTTGAAGCGTGCTTCAGCCTGCGGTTCCTTGCTTACGTCCGGGTGATATTTGCGTGCCAGTTTTCTGTAAGCACGCTTGATATCGTCCTGAGAGGCGTCGCGTGCAACCCCCATGATCTTGTAATAATCCTTGTATTCCATTTACCTGTTCCGCAGGTGGAGGCAGTTGCGGTGAGGTGCAGGGCAAGGCAACCTCTCGTCATTACATTCCGGAAAGCAACGACTGTGTGCCGAAGATGGACAAGCCTGTCAACGACAAAATGTCAACAGTGATACACGTAGATTGTGACATGAATCTGATAAGCGGTCAACGCAGGGCACGCTCCACGCAGAGGTTCGAAGCTAAAGCGAAGGTTCACTGTCGGAGAGAGCCACAGACGTTCCACGCTGTTTACTGTTCTCCAGAGGATGCATAGCGGCTTATCGAATTCTGGGCACATTTTATTCAACCATCGCATTCTCCGTTTTCAGCAATCGTTTGACCGCCGTTAGTGACTGCCATGCGGAAGTCCATGAGGCCATGCATCATCGCCGCTTTTCCAGCTACGTGCGCGCCAGGCTAGCGCCAGCAGTAAAAGCCCTGAGACGATAGCGTACATACTGATCAACCATACCAGGGCCAAAGCTCCCGCACCGGGGAAGAAGAAAACGAATACCCCGAATGCGATCGAGATAATGCCATTGAGGATCAGGAAGCCTTCACCGCGGATGGTCTTGCGCAAGCGGATCGCCATGACAATATCTACAATACCACTGCCTAGCGCGGTGGCGCCTATGAGTAGCACCAGCACCACAGCCGTCAGGTTTGGAAGCATGAAAACCATTATCCCCGCTGCGATTCCTACCAATCCGGCCAGGAGCATCAGCCACCAGTCACTATTGGTTTTCCGGTTCTGCACAGCGGCAATGGCGGAGGCTCCCCCTCCAATCAGCGCATAGGCGCCAAACATGACAAGCAGCCACATGAGTGTGATTCCAGGCCAGAATGCAGCGAGAATGCCGAACAGCAGCGAAACAGCCCCGCGCAGGGCGAGCGAACGCCACGATTTCGAAAATAATTCGTTCATGATGTCACCTCTCTTTAAAGTACTGCGACGGGATCAAGTGTGAATGAATATGGAGCCGAATGCAGTGCGATAACCAACATAAGGATGATGGTTTTAAGGCCACGGCGGGCGCCTATGTGCGGTGGGGCACAGCCATCGATGTGAGTTAAAGGTAACCTTAAGGCGTTCCAGTTGCGCTGAACCCTGAAAAACCTGAAGGGTTTTCCAGGCCCGATAACCCTAACTGATAATCGAGTAAGCAATGGTTACTGACAAGAAATCAGACAAGAAATCGCCCCTTCCCGGCAAACACCACCGAAACAGGAAACGGGCATCCTGACGGAGAGGGTAGAGTTGCCTAAACCGAAATCAGAGCACCCGGAGCAGGATCAGGCAGAGGGACAGCCCTTGCTGCCGCACGAGCGGGACGAGACAACCGGACCTTCCGGTACCGGCCTGGCTAGCCAGGAGGAGCGTTCACGCGACGTGATCGGGCAGGCAGCGGAAGACACCGAGCGCGGACTGAAAGATACGGATCGCCGGGGAATACCCTCGGATATCGTTGCTTCGGACGTCCCGGCACCGGATACCGCTCCAAATAATACGTCCGAAGGCAAGGGTAAGAAAAGCGATAAGGGTGAAAAAGCGGGAACGGTCGAAAAAGGCGATGGTGCGGCTTGATCCACTGAGGAAATGCCCGCACAGATGAGCCAGGAGGTAGCGGTAAGCGGTAAGAAGCCGGGCGATCGCTTGCAAGCTGGCCGGTACTTTGTAAACTTGATTCGAAGGTTTGATCTCACATGAAAACGCATACTCAACTCATTTCAATATTGATGGCTGCCGTTGTTTTGTTTTTATCCGGCCTCTTCTCAATCTCAAGCTTCGCTGAAGCCGATTCATCACGGGACAACCCATCGCTTCCGTCCGTGCAAACACAAGGTGAAACAGAATTTGTGACAGGGGGAATCGGAAAAGATGAGTCGGAGGCAATATTGAAGGAGGGAAAGGCATGGCCGTTGATGCTTGAACTGGCCCAGGTAGCTGACCCTCGTGCCCAATATATCAGTGATGTCCGGATAACCGTTAAAGATAAGTCGGGGAACACCGTCCTGGATACCAGTGCTGAAGGTCCTTACGTGCTGATAAAACTCCCATCGGGAAAATACTCGCTGGATGCAGTCTACGAATCAGCAAAACTTCATCGCCATCTGGACATTCGGGAAGGAAGTCATAAGAAGATCACCTTACTCTGGCCTGCTGCGAAATAGCTGGCCTCTCCTGTCTGGTCCGAGGGATTGCCAGCCCTTCCCGTTGGATGGGCCGCGGTTCAAAAACGTCGATCCCTCCGGGGCTTTCCGAACAATTCATCGATGTAGCGCTCCGGGGGATGACGGTTGCCAAATGGAGGCTGTCGCGAAACGCTGCAATGAAGAAGTAATTTCTCCCAACCTGCAAGTCTTGCGCGGCGAGCGGTAAGGATGGTCTCACTACAATTCCCCGAGAGCCATATTTAACTGTTGGGCTCCAGTTGCTTTTCACTCATGCCAAGGTATTTTCCTCGCTTGATTACGTTATCCGTTGTCCATGTTTTCCCAACCGAATAAATTTGCTGCCGCACTGCTCTCCCTGTTTTTTTTATTGGGGAGCGCGACGTTTCACAGGGCCTGTGCGGATGAACCCGTGCGCAAAACAGCGATTACCCCGGCACAAGCCCAGCGCACGCTTTCCATTCTTCAGGATGACAAGAAGCGCGCGGAACTTGAACAGACGCTCAGCGCAATAGCACAAGCCACAGCCGGTGCGCCGGCCGAGTCCTCTGTACCCTCCACATCTGCCAGACCTGTGGAACGAGCCGAACGCGTCGAGCCCGCTGCGCCCGCGGCAGCAGAAGAAGCAGTACCTATCGAGTTGACTCAAGGCGGACTGGTTGCCCAGGTATTCGATTTGATAGGACAGCGCCTTGATATGGTTGTGAATCAGTTGCGGTTCACCGCGCGCATGCTTCTTGAGATAAAAACGGTGGGTCAGTGGTGGAGATATAACCTGGGCGTGCCCGAACGACGGTCGGTAGTGCTCGAAGCGCTATGGGAGGTTGCGGTCATACTCGCAGGGGCGCTACTTGCGGAATGGCTGTTGCGGCGCGCGCTTTTGCAGTTTCGCAAGCTGGTCGAGGACCGCGCGTCTGATAGCCAGATGGCAATTAACCGGAAAAAAGCAAAAGCGAAGGAAGCGGAAGAAACGGAGAGGGCCGCCCGCAATGCAATTCCGGTTGTCCATCCTCCCGCTACGGCGACACACGGGGCGCCGGCTGCGGATCGCCACTGGAGCCTCCTGCGCCGATTTCCTTTTGCTCTGGCGCACTGGATGCTTGAGTTGATCCCACTGGCCGCTTTTGTCGGGGTGGCCTTCGCACTCTTGAATGTATTCGGCGGCCGGGATGCGATATTTTACAGCGCGACGCTGCCTATCATTGGAGCTTACGCGACCACCCGCATCGTGCTGAGCGTGGTTCATCTGATGGCTTCTCCGCTCGGGCAGGGCCTGCGCCTGATGCACATCAGCGACGGCGCGGCGGATTATCTGAATGGCTGGCTGCGGCGCATCGTCATCGTTGCCGTATTCGGTACCGCCATTGCCGATATCTCACTTGAGACCGGTGGGACGCAGAACACGCATGACGCACTTTCCAAACTGGTGGGGCTGATTGTTCACGTCATGCTGCTGATCATGGTCTTTCGCAGCCGCGCCGCCACTGCGGCGGCAATACGCGGGGCGGCTGGAGACAGTTCGGGCGCCTGGCCTGGCCTGCGCGGGATATTGGCCGACAGCTGGACGTTCGTCGCAACGTTCTTTATCGTCGCTACCTGGCTATTGTGGTCCGTGGGGACGGAAAACGGCTTTCAGGCCGTACTCCATTTTTTCGCATTGTCGGCTGCGGTCATCGTCGGCGCCAGCCTGGTATCGATTTTTGTCCTGGGCGCTATCGACCGCGCGTTCATTGACGATCGTAAAACGAGGCTGGGGCAGGAGGAGCAGCCGGGTCAGCCGGAGTCGTCAGGGCATATCGCCCCCGAGGCCACGGCTAAAAGTACCTATCACCTCCTGGTGCATCGGGCCGTCTCTCTATTGATTGCCATCGTGGCGCTTATCGTCCTGCTGCAGGTCTGGGGGGTGGATACCCTCTCGTGGTTCGAAAGCGGGTCGGTAGGTCGCCGGCTCGCCTCCGCAGTCGCTACGATTGCGGTCACCTGCGCTTTGGCGGTCGCCGCATGGGAAGCCCTCAATACCACGATTTGCCGGCGAATCGACCAGTGGACGGAAGCTGGCGACGTTGCGCGTGCCGCACGCCTGCGCACTCTGGTGCCCATGCTGCGTACCATGCTGTTTTTTGTTATGGCAATGGTCGTGTTGTTTGCCGCGCTGGATCAGCTGGGCATCACCATCGCGCCCTTGCTTGCAGGCGCCAGCATTATCGGCGTCGCTTTGGGTTTTGGGTCGCAAAAGCTGGTGCAGGATTTCATTACCGGCATTTTCCTGTTAATGGAAAACGCCATTCAGGTAGGAGATTTCATCACCGTGGCCGACGTGTCCGGAACAGTAGAACACCTTTCGATACGCACTGTCCGGCTACGCGCCGGCGACGGCTCGCTGCACGTGGTGCCTTTCAGTTCCGTCTCTACTGTCACCAATACCCATCGCGGGATCGGCAACGCTTCCATCAGGGTCAGTGTGACGGCCGATTCGGATGTCGATAAGGTCTTTGCCGCTATGAGGAGCGTGGGCGATGAGATGCGGGCCGATCCTCAATTCAAGGATTTGATACTGGCTGATCTCGATATCTGGGGCGTGGATCAGATAGACGGCTCGATGATTACCATCCTCGGACAAATACGGACACTTGATAGAGGCCGCTGGCCGGTGCAACGCGGCTTCAACCGTCGAATTCTGCAGCGCTTCCGGGAACAGGGAATCCAGTTGGTCAATCCTCAGGAAAGGCAGGTGGTGACTCAACCTTCCGCGCCACCTCATGGGGACAACGCGGGGAACGTTGATGCCCGCGTTGCTGAATAATGGAAGCAATCGTGATAAGCTTTTTTTGAAAAGACGCCGAGGCATGTAACACGGCATCAATTGCGGGACGGCGGCAACGCTGCCACGGAGGTGGTTCGCAATCGGCGACACCGTTCAATCAAACAAGAGAGAACCATATGAAACTAGAATCGCTGGCATTGCACCACGGATACAAATCCGAACCGACGACCAGGGCTGCGGCAGTCCCCATCTATCAGACGACCTCCTATACGTTCGATAATACCCAGCATGGCGCTGATTTATTCGATTTGAAGGTGGCGGGAAATATCTATACGCGAATAATGAATCCCACCAATGCTGTGCTGGAGCAGCGCATGGCAGAGATGGAAGGCGGGGTAGGCGCCCTGGCCGTAGCCTCCGGCATGGCGGCAATCACCTATGCCATTCAATGCATAACCAGCGCTGGCGACAATATCGTGAGTACCAGCCAGCTCTATGGCGGCACTTACAATTTGTTTGCCCACTCCTTCCCCCGGCAGGGCATAGATGCGCGCATGGTGTCCTACGATGATTACGAAGGTATCGAGAGGCATATAGATAACAATACCAAAGCGGTTTTTTGTGAGTCCATCGGAAATCCCGCGGGAAATATCGTCGATATCGGGAAACTGGCCGGCATTGCCCACGAGCATGGCGTGCCGCTCATCGTTGACAGTACCGTTTCCACCCCCTATCTATGCCAGCCCTTTGACCTGGGCGCGGATATTGTTGTGCATTCGCTGACGAAATATATTGGCGGCCATGGTACGACAGTCGGCGGCATGATCGTCGATTCAGGCAAATTCGACTGGGTAAAGCACAAGGAACGCTTCCCCTTGATGAACGAACCCGATCCCTCGTATCACAACGTTGTGTACACGGAGGCGTTTGAAGCCGCGGCGTTTATCGGCCGCTGCCGAGTCGTGCCGCTGCGCAATACCGGGGCGGCCTTGTCACCGCATAGCGCGTTTTTAATAATGCAGGGCCTGGAAACGCTGGGTTTGAGAATGGAGAGGCATTGCGAGAACGCGCTGAAAGTCGCGCAATACCTGGAAGAACACCCGAAAGTGGAATGGGTCAACTATGCGGCATTGCCCAGCAGCAAATTTCACGACCTGTGCAACAGAATAAGCAAGGGGAAAGCCTCGGGTCTATTAAGCTTTGGCATCAAGGGCGGAGCAGCCGCCGGCGGACAGTTCATTGATGCGCTGAAGATGATTTTACGGCTGGTCAATATCGGGGATGCAAAGTCACTTGCATGTCATCCCGCATCAACCACTCACAGACAGTTGAACGCGGATGAGCTCAAGGCCGCGGGGGTTTCAGAAGGTCTTGTCAGAATATCCGTAGGCATCGAGCATATCGACGATATCATCGAGGATATATCCCAGGCGCTCGATGCCGTTGCGCTGAGCCTGCCGGCATGCAATACAACCGTGTCTCGAAAAAAGCGGATTATCGGTCCGCCACAGAGAGCACGCCGCCGGTTGCCTATCCCGGCTTTATATCCTGTATCGCTAGCGGATTTTGCCCCATCTTCTACTCTAGCATTTTGGAAACGTTAGGCTTGCAACGGACCTTTCGCTTCTACCATCCGTCATCGCCGGCGGATGGACTGACCTTAATCCTGTTGCCATAAATAATTCTCGCCAGATTGTTGAGTACGGAATGGCTCAGACCAGTACCCATTTTTACTTTCATATATGGATGAACCTCTTGAGCAGAATCCCGAAATGGAACTTCCAGAACCAGGGACCTTACTATTGACGAGTTTGGGGCTATTGGATTTTTGCCTGCCGTGCCGAAAGCATAGCCATTTGACTTAATAAGGCGGCCGGCAATGAGGGAAATTGGGCATCGTTCCGATTGCACAAAATCCTCTTATTATTTTTACATAATGAACTTCAGTAGTGTCCGGCAATTTTACTCAGACGTTATGTAACTATTTGATTGTGAATGGGGAACAGTATGTTTAGGGGTGTCACCGACTTGAACGTGAATTCTTTGGGAAACTGGGATTTTCTCCCCGGGAATTCCTGTCATGTATTCAGGCCAATTGGTGTTTGCACAACTCATGGAGCATTTACCCCTTCATACGTTCCGCCGCTGTGTGCAGCGTTACCCTTCCAAATATCCCACCAAGACATTTTCACATCTCGACCAGTTTCTCTGCATGGCCTTCGCGCAACTGACTTACCGCGAAAGTCTGCGCGACATCGAAACCTGTCTGCGCGCTCACCAGGCCAAGCTCTATCACTTGGGCATACGAGGCAACATCGCCAAGAGCACACTGGCCGATGCCAACGAGCAACGCGACTGTCGCATCTACGCCGATTTCGCCATGAGCCTGATCCAGACCGCCAGAAAGCTTTACGCCAGCCACAGCTTTGCGGGAGAACTGGAGCAGACGGTCTACGCACTCGATACCACGACTATCGACCTGTGCTTGAGCGTCTTTCCGTGGGCGCGCTTTCGCGCAACCAAGGCTGCCGTCAAGATGCATACGCTACTCGACCTGCGCGGCAATATCCCATCCTTCGTTTACATCTCGGATGGCAAGATGCACGAGGTCAATGTGCTCGACATCCTGATACCCGAAGCTGGCAGCTTTTACATCATGGATCGGGGTTTCACCGATTTTGCTCGCTGGTTCGTCCTGCATCAGGCACAGGCGTTTTTTATAACGCGAGCCAAATCCAATCTGCTCTTTCGCCGTGTCTACTCTCGCTCGGTGGACAAATCCACGGGACTGCGCTGCGATCAGACCATTGCATTGACCGCTCCCAAGGCCCGCAAGGATTACCCGCAGCACCTGCGGCGCATCAAGTTCCACGATGCCGAGCACGACAAGGATCTGGTATTCCTAACCAACAACTTCGACTTGCCTGCGCTAACCATCGCTCAGCTTTATCGTTGCCGCTGGCAGGTCGAATTATTCTTCAAGTGGATCAAACAGCATCTTCGTATCAAGCGGTTCTACGGCACCACCGAGAACGCGGTCAAGACGCAAATATGGATTTCCATCACCGTTTACGTCTTGGTCGCCATCGTGAAAAAACGGCTCAACACCGAGGCTTCGCTTTACACAATTCTACAAATCCTGAGCCTGACTCTTTTCGAGAAAACGACGCTCGATCAATTACTTAAAAATACAGAGCTACAAATGGCCATATCGGAAAATAATAACCAACTGAATTTATTCAACTAAATTGCCGGACAC
>CAWHQD010000028.1:0-125426 GCA_963831395.1 uncultured beta proteobacterium | reverse complement strand
ATCAGTCATTACAACGTAGTTCTTATTGGCTAAGCTTTAAGATATACTAACAACTCTTGTATATCATTAGAGAGGCTCGACATGCAAGTATCAAAATGGGGTAATAGCCTGGCCGTACGCCTGCCCACCTCTGTGGTGGAAGTGCTGGGACTGAAGGAGGGTGACGATATAGAAATTGATGTGGTGGGAACACATACACTGGAGATTAAGAAAACTCCCGAGATTCGGGAGCTTCTCGCTCGTCTAAGAAAATACCGCGGGCGGCTACCGGCTGATTTCAAATTTAACCGTCTTGAGGCCCATGAGCGAGGGTAAAGCTTTTATCGATACGAATGTCTTCCTTTATCTATTATCTGGGGATGAGTTGAAAGCCGGAAAGGCAGAGGAAATTCTCGCTAGCAAAGGCATTGTTAGCGTTCAGGTACTTAATGAGTTTGCAAGTGTCGCAACACGAAAGCTTGGAATGTCATGGCCTGAAACTCACGAGATACTTTCTCATGTGCGCGCGATATGTCCAGTGCAGCCTATTAGCATCGAAGTGCATGACCGCGGGTTAAAAGTAGCAGAACGCTACGGTTATGCAGTTTATGATGCAATGATTATTGCCTCGGCATTGCTCGCCGGCTGTACTACGCTTTATTCTGAAGATATGCAGAATGGCCAAGTAATCGATGGTGAGCTATCTATTCTGAATCCTTTTAACTAATCCCTTCCCTGCATCTGGTTATCAAGTGCAGAGAATAAGGATCACGGATCACAGCGGATTACAATCATATGGGTGAGCGTGTACCTGGACCATCTAACACAATACGAGAATTATCCCGGATTGACGAAGGCACAATGTGTCGAGCGCAATCTGGTGTTCCTGGTCCAACCGGCAAAACAAGTGCGTCAGGCATTGGGAGTTACGTGGATACAGCCAGATGCCCACTTCCGGGGGAATTCCCTATGTGATTGGTCAGGCTAGCGTTGTTCGCATTCCCATTCCTGGTACGAATGGGCTTGCAATAGAGTTGAGTCCGAGAGGGCGTGTCCCGAGTGGGGGGTCGACGTCAACCCTATTCTTTCAGGACAGCGCCGGCAAGCGTCATCTTCGACTTGACTACGGATTCAATAAAATAACCAAAACAATCGACTACCATTGGAATCAGACGGGTACCTTCCCTAATTTTGAAGTGGCAGGCCACTCTGCCGCAGGGCGCGCCGGTCAGGTCGCTTACAATGCAGCGAAATATTTCAGGTATGCCGGACGCGCGCTCATCGTAGCGGGTGTGGCGATCGATGTTGTTTCGATTGTTCAGGCAAGCAAGCCTTTGCGACGTGCATCCGAGGTGATAGCGGGATGGGCGGGAGCATGGTTAGGCTGCAAGGTTGTTGGGGCAGGAGGTGCGGTGATAGGTACTGCAGCATCCCCATTAGGAACTGCGGCCGGCGGCATCGGAGGATGCATCATCGGGGGCATAGGCGGTTACCTGGGCGGTTCTATCATGGCGGCGGAAGTATATGACTGGGCCGAAGGGACGCTCTTCACTCCCCTGCCTGAAGCAGCGCCGCCATGACCAGGACTGCTCTCTTGGTGTGTCACAATCCGCATGGTTCAAATTGGCAACTTGCCCCCCTGTGCCCAACCGATGGGCGAGCGGCGTTGATAGGCTGGAGACAAATTCCCGACCCGGTGGATGACGGGGTGCCAATCGACGTCGCAATGGTGATGGCTCGAGCGTTTACTTCCGTTGCGCGCGTCACATTCCTTTGCACCTCCGAAAGTGATGGGGTGACCAATGGCTGGACGCAGCTCGGAGAAGAATTTGTTCGCACAATGCGGAAGCCGGGACTGGCCGGGTTTATCAGGCAGTTTATTGATCGTATTCCTTGTAACGCAGCACTAATGTCTACGCGCCGCCCAGAAATCGTATTACGTCTTTTTTATGATCCGGCTTTCCCCTGGTGGATGCAAGGGCAAGTCGTTTTACTCTCCTCCCCTGAAGCTGGGCCTCCTGAACTGGATAGTGAGTTCCTTATATCTCTCGTGGACAAGGATGACTGGTCGAATTCGGAAAAAATTCTCTCAGAGGCGGGGATACTGGGAATAGTGCGGCCTGGTGTCGATGGGGATGTTGCGGGTCTCCTTTCGCTGGCATCGTCCTTTGAGACGGTTGTATTGTCTGCGCTTGAAGAGGAATCCGTCCGCGCGGGCTTCGAATGGGATGTATTGGATGAAGACTATGTTTAGCGAACGCCTTGCGAGCGACGTGCCCCATCTACGTTGATTCATGCTCGGCTTAAGACGCCACAACAGCGCCGCGATAAACCGGCTTAATGAACTCAAGGAGGTTCTACGCTGCGATCCCGATAATGCGCTGAACATGGGCAATTGTCCTCCCTGAACGATACAGGAAAGAGATCAATCTGTATTGCTCGCGAATGTGCGGTGGCGAACAGTAACAGTATGACTAGTGGCGTATATTTTGTTCGGGCGTTTGCTGTATGTGCGACTTGCAAGCATTGGAGAGAGGGCTTTGATGCTGAAAAAAATCGGGCGCTTCAACGTTCTTGAAGAGCTGGGCAGAGGCGGCATGGCTGTCGTCTACAAGGCTTACGATCCCAATATCAATCGTTCGTTAGCCATCAAGGTTTTGCTGGAAGAGCGTTGCGGCGATAAGGAGTATCGCTCGCGATTTCTTGCAGAGGCAAAAGCTGCCGGTCTTCTATCCCATCCTAATATTGTCACCATCTATGACATCGGCGAGGTGAATGACCGGCCATATATTGTCATGGAACTCCTGGAAGGGGAATCTCTCGACCAATACATGAAGTCGGCGTCAAATCGCTCGATTCGGGATGATCTGGCTATTGGTATCCAACTCGCGAAAGCGCTGGATTATGCCCATAGCAAAGGTATCATCCACCGCGACATCAAGCCGAGCAATATCATCCGTCTCAAAGGCGGCAACAATATAAAAATTACGGACTTTGGCATTGCTCGTGTCGAAGATCCTGAACTGACACGGCAAACGCAGATGGGCGAAGTGCTGGGAACGCCTCAGTACATGTCGCCTGAACAGGCGCTCGGCCGCCATGTCGATAAACGGTCCGATCTTTATTCCGTTGGCGTTTTGCTCTACCAGCTAATGACGGGAAAAAAACCTTTCGATGGCAGCACGATCGCTACCCTGCTGCTGCAAATCACCACAACCGAACCGGTACCGGTCGATCAGATTGTTCCCGGTATTCCACGATCGGTGAAATTGATCGTTGAGCGGTTGCTCAAGAAGGACCCGGACAAGCGATTTCAAAACGGCAAGGATCTGGCTGACGCGCTGGTTGATGCTCTTGAGGAATTGCGCGAGAACGAGGCGGAACGCGCGAAGCCTAAAGGATTATCCATTCGCGTCAAATGGACCTTCATAATGACGGTGATCGTTTCGATCACCATGATCATTGGGGCCACATGGTTATACAAGCGACAGTATGCCAGCATCGTGCAGCAGGCCACGGAATATGGCAGTTCCATGGTTCGTTTCATGGCATCGGAGAGCGCCGAGAAAGTTTTCAATGAAGACTGGATTTTTCTTGAAGTGTTCATTCAGGATGCAATGGTTGGCCAACGTTTCAGTTACCTGGATCTGGTGGATAGTAACGGCATAATCAGGGGAAGTAGTGTTTCCGGGAGAATCGGGCAACCGCATCAGGAAATAAATAATGGCGAACTGATCGCCAACATCGGGGATGTCTCCATCCAGCGTTACGATGCGCCGAATTCATCTTCCGTAATGGACTTTGATGCGCCGATCGTATTTCGTGGCAAAGCCATAGGCCGCATTCATCTGGGCATGCAGTGGGACCCCTTGGAAGAATTAAGCCGGCAGATCGTCTTTACCATGCTGTTGCTCATGCTGGTAACGGTTGCGGCCGCATCGGTCGTGGCCTATGCGCTCGCGAGTGCAATTTCCAACCCGATTCGAACATTGGGTAGATCATTTGGAGAAATCAAGAAAGGGAACCTGGGCTATAGAATTGCACAGGCAAGAAAGGACGAATTTGGAGAACTCTTCCAATCATTTGATGAGATGGTGGACACGCTGCAAAAGAACAGCGAGAGCGCCATCAACGAGCAAAAGAAATAGCGGTTAAGCACCTGTTTGTCTAAGGAATAAGCAAAGGCGAAGTTGCTTCGACGCTGATTGAAAATTCTATCAACCATCTGGCATAAGCTGCCGCCGGTTCTTTTATTGATGGGTTGCGCTATGCTTGGCCATCCTGCTTGAAAACTTATAGCGCCGTTAAAAATAATGGCAAAAAAAGAAGCATTATCCGTTTTGCCTGATGTAACTCGCATTTATCTGGCATTTCTTTCGCTTATTGTTTTGGCGGGATGTGCCTCAGTGCCGCCGGGCACCATTACCGAAAAACTTCGCATTATCAGCGGAGAGGAATATGTGGTACATACCGCGGAAACTGGCGACACATGGGCTGGGCTGGCCGACACCTATCTGAAAGATAAAAGCAAGGACTGGCTAATCGCCGATTTCAATAAAACCGGTGAAATCATGCCGGGTCAGCAGGTCGTCATCCCTCTCGTCCATCCCAATCCCGTGGGTGTTTATCCATCGGGTTACCAGACCGTGACGATTCTGTGTTATCACCGGTTTGGCCCGAATAAATCCAGAATGGTCATTACGCCTGAGGATTTCGAAACTCAAATGGCGTATCTTCAAAAGAACGGATACCGGGTGATTCCTCTTTCAAGCATTCATTCCTTTTTAAAGGGGGAAGCCGCTCTCCCGCAGCGTGCGGTGGCGATAACGATAGACGACGGCTATCGTTCTTCATACAAGTTTGCCTACCCTATTCTCAAGAAATACAATTTCCCCGTCACGCTGTTCATTTATTCGGATTTCGTAGGTTCGCGCGATGCGTTGGGCTGGAATGAGATCAAGGAGATGATTCGATCCGATCTCGTCGATATCCAGCCTCATTCAAAAACACATGCCTCCATGACCAAGCGTTGGGCGGACGAAAACATCGAGGCCTATCGCCACAGAGTGGCTGAGGAAATCCGGATTCCCGGCCAGCAAATGAAAAAAATACTGGGCTTGCCTTTGCATACTTTCGCCTATCCATTCGGGGACGCGAACGAATTTCTTGTGTCGCAACTCAAAAGCGCTGGTTACAAAGCGGGAGTTACGGTGCAGGCGGGAGGTAATCCTGCTTTTGCCTATCCATTCAAGCTCAGAAGAACCATGATTTATGGAGACCGGGACATGGGTGCCTTCATCAGAAGTTTGCGGGTATTTACCCCGGAAAACTTGAAATGATCTGTTCCCTGCCACGTCTGTTATCCCGCGGTAGCTTTGCCCTGCTCGTTCCCATTGTCGCGGTTGGGTTGAGTAGCTGTGCTCAGCCGTCCGCGCGGCTTTCGCCCGAACCAATCTCCACGACTGTCAATAGGGAAAAACTGGCGGTGGATTTACAAGAGAGAGGAGAGTTGGCGGAAGCGCTTATCCAATGGACGATACTTTCCACAATCGAGCCAGCAAACCGCTATTATGAAAATCAGGTAACTGGCCACGAAGCAACTGATCGATAACAAGTCGAAATCCCTCATGCTTGACGGCATGTCCAACCTACGCCGGGGAGCACGCGAGGCGGCAAGGCTATCTTTTCTAAAGGTGCTTGCATTGAATCCAAGGAATAAGGAAGCGCTCGAGCATCTGCGCCAACTTGCGATCCCGCCTTCAACCGAGAGCAAAAACGGCGGCAAGCCGGAGCGCTTGTTGTAGAAGAAATGCGATTTACGGAAGAAACGCGAGGCGATGAAGAAGGGAGCCCGCAGCGCGATTGGACAATATGCTTAAGCTGTTTCCGAATTGGATGTGAAAGGTGAAGTATCTACCGTACTACATTTTTATAGCTCGATTTCGCATTTATTGGCGCAGGTTGCGCGACTGTTCCTCCCGATCCAGAATTGCCCGGATTTCAGCACGGTTTGCCTTCGCCAACTCATGATTCGGCTCGATTTCCAGTAGTCTGTCCAGGCTATCGAGCGCCTCGCTGAAGTTCTGGCGTCTTCGGGCTCGAACAGAGTCCGCATAGTAACTTTCCACCACCTGGGGTTTTATTTTTTTCATAGCCGCCTTCGCTCGCGCATGCTCCGGTTCCAGCTTCAATGTCTTGGCATAAGCGGTATAAGCTTTGGCAAGATCTCCGTCATTTACCCACTGATTACCTTCCTTATAGGCCTGCTCGGCATTTAGAGACGCTTCTGTTTGTTCAAGTTGTCTTTTCAAACGCTCGTCAGCCGGGATACGTGCTCGA
Source organism: uncultured beta proteobacterium (assembly GCA_963831395.1). Classification (GTDB taxonomy): domain Bacteria; phylum Pseudomonadota; class Gammaproteobacteria; order Burkholderiales; family Nitrosomonadaceae; genus Nitrosospira. The sequence goes on along the minus strand of CAWHQD010000028.1, from coordinate 119,108 downwards.
GGCCTTGGACAAAAGTTTTTTCGCCTCTGCAAACTGACCGGAGTCGGTCATTTTTTTTGCGTGGCCCGCGTAAACTGTAGCCAGCAAATCGTCTACCTCGGCACTAGCCTCTCCCTCCATTCTGAGTTGCTCCAGAATATGGGCGGCATCCGCAAACCGGCCCTTGGCATATAGGGCTTTGGCTTCCGATAATCTCAGGTTAGAGGTTTCCGGCGCAGCAGGCTGCTCAACAGGCGAGGGCACCGTGGCTGGCGGAGGTTTTTTCCCGGGGACCTTTATGGATCGGCCCGCCTCCAGATCATCGGACATGATAATGTCATTATATCGCGCGAGTATGTAAAATTTGAATGGATCGCCAAGAAAGCGTCTTGCGATCAGCGAGAGCGTCTCGCCCTGCTGCACCTTATAGGAGAAGTATTCCTTGCCCAGCATTTGCACGGGATCCGCATCGATTTGCGACAGCAAACCTGGTGCATATTTGTGATTGGGTTCCAGCACGAGTACCTGCTCCAGCAAGGGCTTGGCTTTTTGCCCTTCGCCATGCTGAAGTGCATCGACGCCTTGCCGGAATAATTCTTTCGCAGTCCCCTGCGGCACGGTAACTACTGGAACCGGTGCCGGTTCCGGTTCCACCGGCGGTGGCGCGGGTTTTAATCCCGGCGCCAAAGCGCAACCGCTCAGGCCTGCACACAATAGAACAGCATGATAAACACTAAAGGGTCGCATAATTGGTCCGATTCAAGCTCATGGACATATTCATTTTGCCTTTTTATACCTGCCTGTGGTTATAAAGGTTTGCCTCTTTCCTCTCCTTTCCTCTATATCTCAACGAATTTACTGTCGTGATGGCTTTGCCTGGCCGGTTTCCAATGCAGCAACCAGCCGATCCTTGAATGGGTCGCCCAGATTCGCGACGTCTTCCACATTGATGAGTTCCTCAAAAGCATCTTTGCCGGATAATTCGGTGCTTTCGATAACCAGAGCATCCGGTGGGAGGCTCGTGGAAATGGAAGATGTAATATAAGTGATGGGCAGTGCGCCCAAGCCGGGTAGTTGACCGGATGCGAGCGGATAATGCAGCGCATTCAGTATGCTGACGAGGCCGGGCTGCTTGGAAATGACAATATGCATGGCCAGATAATGCAAGACGAATTGCTGCAGCTCTCCATCGTTCCGGTTGCGGCTCGCCAGCAGCTCCTTCAACTGCCGCAGAGAGTAGCCCGCGTAAGTAACCATCGACTTGAAGGGGCAAGTAACCATTATGGTCCTGGTCGCCCCATCCGATGTCGCGATATGCTGATATTCCCATGGCGCCAGCTCGAGTGAAGATGTCATTTGCATGAGCGGGGAATTCAGTTCCCTGGGCAGATAAAAAGGCGCTGCGGTTGCGACGTTTTCATAAAGCGCTTTCAGCTCCTTGAAGGCTTGTTCAGAGCCTTTGACTATTTCTTTTCCGCTCCCCTGTATTTGATCCCCGAATATGCCGCGTGGCCGAAATAAGGGGGCGAGGCTTGCAATATACTCCTTCATCTGTCCATTGATAATGTCACCCGCCGTCCTGGTCAGTTTTCGTAGGGTGAGGAGTTTTTGCGTGGTGTAATCTTCTTCCATTGAAGTTCCGAATGTACCTGTCCAAGCTGTTCCGGAGAGCAGCGGATTTAAACGGGTTTTGTTAATCTGGGAATACCTGCTCTCATGGATGGATAATAAGCTGATTCAATGCCCTGATCCAGTGCAAGGTGATTGCACTGGCCGATAGATTTTTTTGTCTATCGATAGAACATCCCCTATCTTCCATCATTGCCGAAGAAGCCCCCAGTCAGGCTCACACCGCGCGCGCCTGTGTTGCAAACGCACATCGCCCCGCTGAAAGCGGGGCCAAGCGGCAGTTTCATCGGAAGTTCCCCAAAAATTAAAAAAAATTGGATTTTTTTATGCCGTGATCTATACTTTATCGACCAACCTTACATAGTCTGTGAAAGAAGCTATTTCATCCGCTGGTAAGTAACGGCGCTGGCATGATTGACCTTGGAAAAAGGTCATTTCTCTGATTGGCTATGTGTCTCGGTAATGTTTTACCATTACCAGCGTTAAGGGTGGGGTAGGCAGAAAATGAGTTATCCAGTTGGGTCCGGATGTTCAGTCAAGGGCATTGCCCTTTCGTTGCTCTTGATTTTGAGCTGGGTAGGGTGCGCGGCAGCACAAACTCAAACCCCGGCGATCCAGTCATCCTCTCAAGTTCAATATTTCCCAGTCAAAACCGTCCAGATTCATGGCAATACCCTCCTGCCCGAAGAAGAGCTGGCAGCGCTGGTCACGCATCTGCCGGGTGATAGGAGGACGCTGGGCGACCTCGAGGAGGGCGCCGCGGCGATACAGCAAGCGTACCGTAAAGCGGGATATGGGGGGGTGGTTGCCTTCGTACCCGAGCAGGAGTTGCATAACGGAGAAATTGTCATCCGCATCGTGGAGGGCAAGGTCGCTACCGATAGAGATCACCGATAACGAGCGGTATGACGAGGCCAATATCCGGCGCAGCCTGCCCCACCTGAGAGAAGGCGAAACCCCGCTCGTGCGTGCCATTGACCGGGATATACAGTTAACCAACGAGAATCCCGCCAAGGAGCTGCGAGTCACGCTTGCCGCTGGGACCAAACCCGGAGATGTGGACGCGAAAGTCAAAGTGATCGAGGAAAAGCCGATACGCGTTCTGCTCGGACTCGACAGCGCAGGCACGGCTTCGACGAGCCGATTTCGGGCGAATATCGGCTTTCAGCATGCCAATTTGTGGAACCGCGATCATATAGGCACTTTTCAGTTTCAGACTTCTCCGACCGACCCGGATCAAGTACACGTTTACAGTGTTGGCTACCGGGTGCCTTTATACAACTACTCTAGCGCGATTGACGCATTCTTTGCTCATTCGAACGTAAATAATGTTTCGACGACCACGCCCGCGGGTCCGCTAGGGTTTACTGGCAGTGGCGATGTGGGCGGCTTCCGCGCACACCGGTACCTTACCCGCATCGGTGAATATGATCACCGCGTGACTCTGGGGTGGGACTGGCGCCACTATAACAATAATTGCTCTATCGGCAACTTTGGCTCCGCTGGCTGTGGTCCCGCCGCGGCCGACGTGACCTTGATGCCACTCAGCCTCGGCTATACGGGTCAGGTTCAGGGGCCCAGACTATCGTGGGGATTTAACACCTCGGTATCAGGCAATGTAGGTGGAAGCAGCGAACAGGAATTCGGCTTGGCGCGCCAGGGGGCTGACAAACATTACACCGTCTGGCGTTTTTTTGGCTTCGGCAACCTCTCGCTCCCCGCGGGTTTCGGCCTTGCAGGGCGGGTAGCCGCACAATATAGTCCCGATGCGCTCGTCCCGGGGGAGCAGCTCGGCATAGGCGGCGCGGGCAGCGCATTGGGTGGGGTCATCAGTGTGCGCGGGTATGTTGAAAGGGAAGTTGTGGGCGATTTCGGCACGTTTTTTAATCTGGAAGCTCTTGGTCCAGACGCGGGCACGTTTATTAACCTGAGAGGCTTTCACCTTCGGCCGCTTGTGTTTTTTGATTTTGGCTGGGTAGGCAATAACAACAATGCGCTCTGCATGATAAATGACACATCCTGCTCGCTTGCGGGTGTGGGGGGCGGTCTTCGCCTGGGCTATGGCAAGAGGTTCGCCGCCCGGCTCGATCTTGGCCATGCACTTGAGGATGGAAACCAGAAAACCGCGGGTACCACTCGCGGGCACATGACTGTTAATTTTTCCTTCTGAGACGATCATGAGCCCTCTTTATATAAAAAGCTTAAACCGCGCGTTCAAGGCTGAAGAAGGAATGACGGCTCGGAAACATGCTTCAAAATCGCTGCTTGAGATCGGTAATTACGTCCGCGACTGTTGTCGCTCTCAAAATAGCAATCAAGATCGGTGTTCCCTTTTACGCATTGCTGCGCTGGCAGTTCTGCCGTTTAGCATGGCGTCTGTATTGGTTCATGCTCAGCCGCCGGCTCCGTTACCGGTTGAGCCAACCGTCGTACACGGTGTTGCCACAATTGATACTGCTGGCGGCCACATGACCGTGACGAACAGTCCCAATGCAATCATTAACTGGCAGGACTTTTCCATTGGCGCCGAGCAAGGCGTGCATTTCAACCAGCTGGACGCCACTAGCCAGGTGCTGAACCGCGTCACAGGGGATGACCCTTCCCAGATTCTGGGCAGCCTGAGCAGTAATGGTGGCGTGTGGCTGATCAACCCGCATGGCGTGTTGTTTGGCGAGAATGCGCGAATCGATGTGGCTGGGCTCGTCACTTCCACGCTGGATATTTCCAATATCGATTTCATGGCGGGAAAATACAATTTCCTTTCCGGCGGGACAAATCCTGGTCAGGTTACCAACCAGGGGCACATCCACACTACTTTCGGTGGCCGCGTGTGGCTGATAGGCGGACAGGTGCGCAATGAAGGGCTGATCCAGACCGCGGGTGGCAATACTGTGCTCGCAGCGGGTAAAAGTGTCGAGCTCATCGATTCAGGGGCGCCGAATGTCGTTGTGCGCGTAAGCGCACCGGAGAACGAGGCGGTTAATCTCGGCAGTTTGGTGGCTCCCGGGGGCAGCGTGGATGTGCACGGGAGTATCGTGAATCAGGGCGGCATCATCCGTGCCGATAGTGTGGGGGCGGACAGCAGCGGGCGTATCGCCCTCAAGGCAAGCCAGGGTTTACCCTGGCGGACAATAGCGTGACCCGAGCAAGTGGCGGCAATGTGACAATGACTGCCGGCGAACTCCACTTATCTTGCGGGTCTTGTCGATGTTTCAAGGCAACAGGGGACAGGCGGCGGCATCCGGCTCAATACAGGCATTCTGGAGGGTATGGCGAGCGGAAGCCTGCGCGCCGATGGCGAGCAAGGGGGCAATATTCAGGTTGAGGGCAGTGGTCTCGTTGCCTTTTCCTCCACGCTTTCCGCCATAGGAGGGGCGAGTGGCGGAAAGATCAGCGTCACCGGCGATCAAGTCCACCTTCAGAACGCCGATGTCGATGCATCAGGCGGCATACGAGGCGGCATAGTTCATCTGGGAGGTGGCTGGCAGGGCGGGGGTGATCTACCCCATTCCCGGCAGGTGCTGATTGGAGCGGGTAGCGAGGTCAAGGCCAATGGCGGGGACGGCATGTCGAATCCGAACGCGAAGGGCGGGGAAATTGCGGTCTGGTCCACGCAAAGCAGCCACAACTACGGAACGCTGCAAGCTCTGGATGGGGGACGGATCGAGCTTTCATCCAGAGCAGATACATCCAGCAGGGGCAGTACAAGTTGGGCCGGGCGGCGCGGTGTTATTCGATCCCAAAAATATTATCATCACTGACTCTCCGCCAGATAATCTGGTGATAGCGAAACGTGACTGGTGATAGCTACGGTGCGGTGCCTGGAGATAGGTTTGGATTTTCTGTCGCGTTAAAGGATGATGTGTTGGCAGTGGGAGCGCCCAGGCACATGCCGGCGGCGGCGCAGTGATCTCTTCACCGGTGCCGGAGACGTCCTGTCGGGACTTACTCGGAGGAGATACTCGCCTCTACCACCGACATGGATGAGGAATTGTACATTGGCGACCGATTTGGCACCTCAGTCGCCCTCGCTGGTGATCGAGCTTGCTGTCGGAGCGCCCGGGGATACATCGACATGGCGGCGCAGTGTATCTCTTCTCCGGGATTGACACAGATTTTAACGATCTGACTCGCCGTACAAGCTTGGCTTCGACCACTCAAATCCTGGCCACCAACGAGGAATGACCAGTTGGATTTGCGGTCGCGCTTGATGGGAAATAGACTTGCGGTTGGGTGCTAATGGAGATGACACCAGTGGCGAAGTCAGGGCGCGGTGTATTTGTTTAGAAATGTGAAAATGAAAGCTTTGCCGGTGCTTGATCAACCTGAGAAGGTTGCCTTCGATAATCGTGCTTCCTCCTCGACTCCCGAGGCATTTTTTGGCCGTTCAGTCGGCGTGCTGAAAGGAGACTTGTTAGCCGTTGGGGCGGCTGGGGACGATACCGGTGGTTCTGATCGGGGGGCAGTATATTTATATACCGGGGTTCTGAGCGGCCCACTTGCTCTACAGGAAAAAGCTTGTCTTCGGATAGCGGGGCAGGCACGTTAACAGATGGAGGCTTTTTTGGCTGGTCCGTTTCATTTCGACAGGCTCAGGCGGCCAGTGTTGGCCGTTGTTGGTGCATCCGGCAGATAATACCGGACGGTAATCAACGAGGTGCTGTGTATCTGTATAAGACGCAGCTGCGGATTTTCTTAACCTGGTCCTGGAGAAAAAATTTGACTCAACTGGGGCAAGGTCGCCTTACAGAACGAGCGACCGATTTGGCTATGCTGTGTCTTTATCAGGTGATCAGTTGATCGTTGGGGCGGTAAGCGACCAAAATAAACCCGGCGCAGTATATTTTATTACGGGGATGTCAGTATTTGGTCCTGGCATAGATCAGTCTGATAACGCTACCTTTGCCGCCAATCCGTGCCCGAGACAGCTATATTACGCCTGCCAGCATTACTACGCTACTGAATGCCGGCTCGGCTGTTGCTCTGCAGGCCAACAATGACATCAACGAGCGTGAGTCTGCAGTCATTGCCGACAACCACGGAATGGCAACGGCGGCCCACTCTCCCTGCAGGCTGGCCGCAGTATCACTTTCGGCGCAAATATTACCACCGACAATGGCAACCTCACCGCTGTAGCCGGGGATACCGGAGCGAACGCAGAATATCGAGACCCAGGCGCGCACACGCTTACTATTGCCGATGGCGTCAGCCTGAGCGTCGGCACCGGCACCGCCACTCTTGCGGCAGCGGTACGGCAACTTCATCAATAACAGCGGCGATTCGGCAGATTTGACCAGTGGCGGTGCCGATGGCTGATCTATGCCGCCGACCCTGGCACGAGTTACCGAAGGGTTTTCGGGTTATAGTAAACATTATAATGAGGCTTTTGCCCCAGGCGTCGTTCCCGCTTATGCCGGCAGTGGCAACTGGTTTCTCTACAGTCTTGCGCCCACGCTGCTGGTAACGCCCGGCAGCCAGACTATCACATATGGAAATGCAGTTCCCGGCTTTAACGCGAATTTCGATGGGTTCATCGATGGGGATACGACTGCCGCTCTTGGCGATAGTAGCGCGGACTGGACGGTCGGTGGCGCAACTTCCTCTTCCGGCAATCCGATAGCAGGCGCTCATAATGTGGCCTACGCAGGAGGCCTTATCAGCGGGCTTGGTTACCAGTTTGAAGATAACCCGGCAGCTACCAATGAACTTACGGTGAGCGTAAAAGAACTTACTGCTGGAGCCGTTACCGTGCAAAATAAGATTTACGACCGTCTTACCTTTGCCCCGTTGTCGAGCGGCTCTCTTTCCGGCGTCGTTTCAGGGGGTGGTGTGAACGACGTAGTCAGCCTTTCCGCGAATTTTGATAACAAGAATGTCGGTATCGATAAGCCGGTTACGCTTGCGCTCGCCGGGTCCGACAGCGGCAATTATAGGCTGGCTCCGCCATCTCCTCTCTCCGCCGACATTTCCCCAAAGCCGCTCACTGCTAGTGGTTTTATCGCGCAAGATAAGGTTTATGACGGTGATACCAGTGCGAGAATTTCCGCCGGCTCCCTTGCAGGCCTTATTACCGGCGATACAGTCTCGATCTCAGGTGCGACCGGCACTTTCGACAACAAGAATGTCGGCATGAACAAGACAGTCAGCATATTGGAGGTCTCCCTGGGCGGGGCCGACGGTGGCAATTATGTATTGCGTGAACCCGACATTGCCCCTACTACGGCGGACCTCACTCCCGCCACCTTAACCTATGACGCCCACCCGGCAATACGTTTGGCTGGGCTGCCCATTAGCGGATTGACGGGCGAAGTCACAGGTTTTGTAGAAGGCGACAGTCAGCAGGCCGACACGGATGGTGTCCTGGTGTGGACTACGCCGGCAACGACCGCTTCTCCCGCAGGCGCTTACGCTATTAACGGGGGGGTCTTTCCGCCATCAACTATGTCTTCCAGCAGGCTCCAGGCAATGCGACCGCGCTTACCCTTCAGGAGGGTATAAATAACCCGGCTAATAATCCTCCGTTCAAGCAGAATACCCTGGATACCAGCGTCCAGAGTATCAATACCGCCATGTACGGAAGTTTCCCGGTGCTGGATGCGGTTACAACAGGTTTTGTCATCGATATGGCGGCGATGCGGGTGCCTCGATTCGGCCGGCTTGATCTTTCCCGTATGAGTTGGGACGAGATGCGGCGGCTTATAGAAGAGCGACGGGAGTTCAAGGAGAAACTGTTCGCCGATGCAATCTACAGGCTCGAACTGGACCCCAGCCTTGCGAATGTTCCTCTATGCCCTAGTTTGGCGGATGCCAATACGGGTTTGTGCAGGCTGACCGACGCTCAACGGTTGGCGCAAGCGTCGAAAGTGACGCAAGAGGAACCATCAAGGACACACCGTAAGACCAAGGTAGCAAGATTGCCCCAGATTGAACGTAAATTCGTTGTGCTTTTCGGTACCGACCAATACGCCGACAAGAGTATTCCTCCCGCTGGAGAATGCAATTTTCGACGCTGAGACGGTTGGAAAATTGTTTGCCGACAAACTGGGGTATGAGGTCAAGGTAGTGAAGAACGCGACCAAAGCTGCCATAGTCCGAACACTGAACCAGCTGTCAACCGAGATGCAGCCACAGGACAGCGTGATTATCTATTACGCCGGCCATGGTTACCGCAATGAAAAGACCGGCGGGGGCTATTGGATTCCAGCGGATGCGTCGGTTACAGATCCGACAACCTGGATCTCGAATACCGATGTCTCAAGCATGATGTCGGATATCAGCGCCAAGCAGATGGTTATGATAGCCGATAGTTGCTACTCCGGAACTTTCGCGGAGCAGAAGCTGGGGATGGGCGGTACGGGGGTCAAACCGGACGAGGTTTTGGCGAAGCGATCGGTGATCGTGATGTCTTCAGGCGGAGACGAGCCAGTTGCAGACGAAGGCAAGGAGGGACACTCGATTTTTGCCTGGGACTTGATGCAGGCGCTTCGCAATGTCGATAACTGGCAGCCCGGTACAGCCATATTCGAGCAGGTCAAACGGGAGGTGATGAAGAGCTTTCCGCAAACACCGCAGTACGGCGCCGTGAAGTCCGCCGGGCATGAGGCAGGGGGCGAGTACTTGTTCGAGTTTAGACAGCTTGAATAAGCCCGATAAAATGTATCCACTGCGCTTTGGGTTCGGATCATCAACGTCTTTTCAGTTTCGTCCAGAAACCTGACGACCTTGTGCCGGATGCACGGCGATCCCCTGTATGCGCTTGAGCTTGGGGGTTGGCCTGGCTTCCGATCAAAACATACCCGCTCCTTCCCCATCCTTTCGTACGCTGCGGAATCAGGCCCTGCAACCTGTACGGAACAAATAATGAATGTCAGCGCTCCAAGTCCTGATTTACTATCATTGTCAATGGAGACCATATTTGTAATGGGTGATAGGGTTTGGCAATTTCAACTGTGCTGCGGCAGCCTTCCTGGTATTTATGGAATTAACAGAATTGCCTGAGGATGATCGTACAGTTATGGCCCCGTCCACGCCGGCCGGAGCAGACGAACGGGCGTCCCAGGCACCCGGCGATAACGCGCTGCCGATCGGAACGGTGCTGGGCGAATTCGAAATTATCGGCTTGATCGGTGAAGGGGGCTTCGGTATCGTCTATCTCGCCTACGACCATTCCCTGCAGCGCAAGGTGGCGCTCAAGGAATATATGCCCACAGGGCTGGCTTCGCGAAAAAGCGGAATGACTGTCGCAAAGTCGAGGCAGCATCTGGAGACCTTTCAGGCCGGCTTGCGCAGCTTTATCAATGAAGCCCGATTACTGGCCCAATTTGATCATCCGTGCCTGGTCAAGGTTCATCGTTTCTGGGAGGCTAACGGAACGGCCTATATGGTAATGCCGTTTTATGAGGGCAGAACGTTGAGGGATACTCTCCGCCAAGAGGGGAATCCACCCGGCGAGCTTCGGCTTAAGCAGCTTCTTCAACATCTGCTCGATGCGCTCGAAATCATTCACACGGAAAGCTGCTTTCATCGGGACATCGCCCCCGATAACATTCTTATTCTCAAAGACGGCCGGCCCCTCCTTCTGGATTTTGGGGCCGCGCGCCGGGTCATCAGCAATATGACGCAAAATCTCACAGTCATACTGAAGCCGGGCTATGCGCCAATTGAACAGTATGCCGAAATGGAGTCGATGAAACAGGGCGCCTGGACCGATATTTATGCGCTAGCCGCGGTGGTGTATTACGCGATTACGGGGAAGACCCCTGTGCCAGCCGTGTCTCGGATCATTTCCGATTCATTGGAACCGCTTTCTCGACTTGAAAGCGGACAGGGCCGCTACACTCCGGCGTTTTTACATGCGATCGATAAGGCATTGGCTGTCAAGCCGGAAGAGCGTCCGAAGAGCGTTGCGGACTTCCGTGCCCTTCTGGATCTGGCGGCCCCGGCACCTTCGCCAAGGGTAGAGCCCTCTCCTTCAGGCACGAAGGCAACGATTGAGCCCAGGGCTCCCGTTGCACCTGCAAATGGTTCGCCTGAATTTATCAGACCCAGGACTGGCTCTCCCGCAGTGCTATATGGTTCTGGAGCCGTTGTGCTCTTCGCCTTGATTGCAACGGCCTGGTTTTTCACTCGGGAAGAGCCGGGGCAGCCGCCTGAGCCGGAAACAACTCAAGAGATAATAGTTGCGAAGCCTGCTCCTCCCGCTGATCACGCTTCGCCCGGCGAGACCGTTGATGAGCGGGACACTACCCCCACTACCTCCACTCCACTACTCCCACCAGCCCGCCAAAACCCGATGTCTCCCCGCAACCCGGGGTCGTTGCGCCACAGGCATCCGCTCCGCCCCAACATGAGATCCAGCAAGAAGCTCCGGTGAAACTTCCGGCGGAGCCTGAGGAAAAGGTTGATAAACGCGATAAACGCGTAGCGCCTCGCTCGGGAAGCTCGAGCAGCCCGCGGGCTGCGGCTCCGCCCGCCGAAAAGGACGAGTCTTTCCCGAGCGCGATCGAGAAAATAGTCACAACTAATTTGATGGAAGGCCGCGCCTGCCTGAACAACAAGAACTTTGAGTGCGCCATGGCGAAGGCGGAAACGGCACTGCAACTTGAGCCTGGCAGCGCGCGCGCCGCAGCACTTCTCGAGGAAGCTCGTACCGCACAGCAAAAAGCGTGGGAAGCATCGGAACTTAAATAGCGATAAATTGGAGGCATGGAATGTACAAAGGTGAGAAACGCTATCAATGGCGGGCGGTAGCAGCCGGGACTGCCATGGTTGTTGCGTTATCGAGCTGCGCAACTACCGGAGGATCGGGCGCCGAGGGCGAAAACATGGGCAAGATGCTTGGCACTTTAGGAGGCGCAGCGATCGGCGCGGCTGTGGGCGGGGCGACCGGAGGTAAATATAATCCGTTGATCGGGGCGGCGATAGGCGCAGCATTTGGCTATGCGGCCGGTTACGCGTTTGACAGCTACCGGGTGAGCCAGAAGAAGGACGCCGCGGAGGTAAATGACGAATACAGGAAGGAGCATGACGGACAGCTGCCTGCCGAGACAATGGTAACAAAATATGAGACTAAAACCGAGCCATCAGGCTTGGTAAACCGGGGGGAAAAGCTTGATATTGTTTCGGAGGTCGAGCTGGTGAAAGGTGCGAGTTCAATCGGAAAAGACCGCGTGGATGAAGAGCTGATGATTTCCGACGCATCTGGAAAGAATACGAAAAAGCTGAGAAAGCAGGCGCTAAGCGATGCCAATGCATCAGGGGCCTATCTGACCAGATTTACCTTCAGGCCGACCGAGGACGTGGCGCAGGGCACATATCCATTTAAAACAGTGCTCTATCTTAACGACGAGCCAGTAAGAGAATCGGAAGGGAAAATCCAGGTTGTAATGGTTGGTCAGGAACTCAAGGTAGCAATTCTTGAGTGATGGTTTCCGCTATATTTTTTTCGCGGGAGTCGCAGTGCCGATGCAGAAAGCCGGGGCAAACAGGACAGGCGCCCTGGTTATTGCTTGCGTTTGGCAGCTGTTGCTTTGGTTTAAGCTTTGAACTTATGATGTTGGAAGGCAACGCGCCATCGGTTCATCTGAAAAAGCTGCGGAACTTCCAATTGTGTGGGGAAACGGTGTATCGATAGAGATGGCTATATGATCCGCATCCGGGTTACTGCTTATAATGGGGCTCCGCCATCGCAACCTCTCCTGGCGGAGTTTAACGAATCAGGGGGCAATATCGGCCGGGCGGAAGGAAATGCCCTGGTATTACGCGATCCTGCGCGGACTATTTCCAGAACGCATGCCTCCATTGCCTTTCGTGACGGCCGCTACCATATCCGTAACCTCGGGACTGCGATACCTGTTTACGTAAATGGTCAGCCCTTGGGCAATGGCGGGGATGCGGTTATCGCCGCAGGTGACGAAATTCGTATCGACGGTTACACCATGACCGTGTTGCCAGGGGAAATATCAGCTCCTGTCCCGGGCAATCGCAGTCCTTCCGCATCCGCTACATCAAATGACGATCCCCTGGCGCTATTCGGCGGGCAATCGGAGCGCGGTCCCTTTGATGATCTGCTGACTCCTCCTCCAGGGACTCCGCAGCAAAACCTGGCGCGTCCGGAAATGAAGGAGTCCGCTCATGCTGGCCCAGCGTCCATTATCCCGCCGGATTTTGACCCGTTTGGGGAACGCCCGCCCGCTCAACGGCCAACGGTCCGGCCATGTACCGCAACCTGCTGCCGAATCGCAAGACATGCTCGATCTCGGGTTTGGCCCCTCGATACCAAACCAGAGCATAGACGAATTGTTTGGCCTCACCCCCGAAAAAAATTCTGAGCCGTTTGCACCTGACTCTCCATTAGCAGCGCCGCGTGAGCACTCCGATAAGGGGAGCGTGGACCCATTCGTCGCGCTGGGTGTCGCATCGGAAAAAAAGTCTTCTGAAGGGCAGGTCCAGCGCGACGATGTTCTCGAATTGCATGGCTCTTTTCGCCCGCCGGAAGCAAAACCTGACGCCGCCATGCGCGCAGTGCTTCCGGGTGAGGCACAGACCGGCGAAGCTTCTGTAACCAAACCGTACGGTATGGTTCTGTCCTGGGAAAACAAGGAATCAAATCAGGATAGCGGAGAGATCAAGAGCGTGATTATTCCATCGCCAAGGCATGACCGCCGAAAGGCGGACAGACGCCGCCGGAATGGTGTGCAACCCATTGCTCCGCCACAAGCGGTACCTGAAGCAATCGTTGCGCCGGCTTCCGCTAACGCAGCCCCGAAACCATCACCTGTGACGGCAGGTGACCTGCCGCTCGCCCCGAATCCAGTACCTGACCGTGACGAGTTGCTGCGCGCGTTTCTTGATGGCGCGGGTGTGCCTGACGTGATCATACCAGCCGGGCTCACGCCACAGTTTATGGCCCTGCTTGGCCATCTGTTGCGGGAGTCGACACAGGGCACGCTTGATTTACTGCTCGCGCGAACATTGACAAAGCGCGAGGTGCGTGCAGAACTCACCATGATTGCGCCGAAGGAAAATAACCCGTTGAAATTCTCTCCCACGGTTGAAGTCGCGCTCACTCATCTGCTAGCCCCGCAGGGACGAGGTTTCCTCGCGCCGCTACAGGCAATGCGGGACGCGCATGACGACTTGCGCTCTCATCAATTCGGGTTTATGGCTGGAATGCGAGCGGCGCTAGCCGGTGTGCTCGAGCGTTTCGATCCCGCACACCTGGAGTGCCGGCTTACGCAGAAAACGGTTATGGATGCGTTGTTGCCAATCAATCGTAAAGCCAAGCTATGGGACTTGTTTGCCGAGCGTTACAAAGACATCTCCCGCGAGGCGGAAGAAGATTTTCATGTTCTGTTTGGCAAGGAGTTTCTTCGCGCGTACGAGGCGCAGATTGCCAAGCTTGAACAGGACGATAAGAAGTGACACCGGCTCGATCCCCGGCGCGGCATGGACTTATTCAACGATTGATGGCGGAATAGTTCAACATAGGCGGCTTGCTTTCATGCAGCTTGAAATAATAGTACTTTCGAAAGCTGGAGGCCGTGAGGTCAATGAAGATGCATGTGGCTTCTGGTCGGCTCCGGAAGCTTGTTTCTGCGTCTTGTCCGATGGTCTCGGTGGACATTATGGTGGAGATGTCGCCTCGAAACTCGCGGTGCAGCATACGCTCGACTCGTTTCGTGCCGTGCCTGAATGTAGCAGCCGGGCAGTCGAGGCGGCATTGCAGGCCGGGAATCTCGCTATCATTCGCGAGCAGCACCGTGACGCCAGGCTCAAGCACATGCGCGCTACCGCAGTGGTTCTCTCCATTGATACGAAACTTGGTGTCGCGGTGTGGGGGCATGTCGGCGATTCGCGCTTGTATTGTTTCCGCCAAGCACGGATTATTGAGCAGACGCGCGACCACAGCGTCATACAGAGTATGGTCGACGCTGGCTATCTACAGCCCAGGGAACTGCGAGATTCGCCCAATCGCAGCAAATTGCTTGCCGCGCTTGGTAATGAAGAGCAATTCGAGGTCGAAATTATTCCGGTTGCGTTTCCGCTAATGGATGGCGACGTATTTCTGCTCTGTAGTGATGGGCTTTGGGAGTATGTAGAGGAAGAAGATATGGAGCGCATGCTCAAAGCCGCCCCTTCCGCTTCCGATTGGTTGAAAGCGCTTGAGAACCGGGTTCTCGAACGCGGGCACAAAGGGCAGGACAATTATTCGGCAATCGCGGTATGGTGCAGAGACCCGGACGAAACGACACAGCAAGGTCCGGCATGATTTGATGTGTTTCCGCTGCTGGAATCATCAGGATGTCAAATTGCTAAACTAATCACGGAGGTCACATGAAAACCAGGTCAATAGTTGCCTTGATGGCGCTAGCTGCCTTTGCGCTTCCGGTTACTGCGGAGACGACAAAGGTGCTGAGAGGTTCGGAAATCACAGAGTCGGCCTTGATTGATGCGCTGTCGCCGGAAGGAGGCATCCGCACCAGGAGCATTAAAGTGCTCCGTGATCAGCCGGACGCGCGCTGAGAAAGCGGCAAGTGCGTCCATGTTAATCACGTTTCATACCAACTCCGCTGACCTTACGCCTGAAGCCAGACATTCTCTTGATGTCGTAGGCCGGGCCTTGAATATGGACAAACTGGCAAGGCACAGCTTCATTATAGAGGGACATGCGGATCCGCGCGGCGGACCCGATTTCAACCAGAGGCTATCTCAAGAACGGGCGCAAACAGTCAGAGATTATCTGGTGCGTAACCACAATATTACGGAAGAGCGGTTAACAGCAATCGGCAAAGGAGACCATGAGCTGCTGGATAAGGAAAATCCCATTGCACCTGAAAACCGCCGTGTAACAATCCTGACCAAACCTGAGTAATATTACGGGACTGGGCCACCTGCCATGCGACAGTAGGCGCGAGCACCATTCCCGGAGTTTCCGCATAAGCCGCCGCCCCGGCCGCTACCTCACGTTCCCCGGATTTCTTCAATGGAGAACATGGCGGCTCCGTAGGATTCTGAACAGTTGCGCATTGAGGCTGGACATATCGCTTTCCCTGCGAATAACGGGGTAGACCCGGTATAGTCCGAATACAAGCGCGCGGCCTGATCGAGCGGAAATTCAGCAAAAGGATCGACCGCTGCCAACCCGGCAGCGCTGAAATCGCGTGGTCGATCCGAGACGATCACAACAAAATGATCGGTTCCGGGCGGGCCTTCAGCTACCATCTTCCATTCGGGGCGAGGCAAATCGAACTGTTCTCCAGCCTTGATGTTGTTGCTCTTGTCCACAGCATTCGGGAAAAGAAGAAAAAAATCAGAACGGTTTGTGCCAACCATCAAAAGGTATACATAGCCCGCCCTTGCGGAACGGATTCTGAAGCGCAGGAGGTCTTTGCCGATACGCGTCTGTGCTTTTTCTGTGGATACCGTTACTGCGTGGTTGCGTTCGCGTCCCTCAAATACTTCATCCAGCGCTTTCATTGGGTCAAACTGTCGCGCTCCAATGATGTCGGGAGCGGGCGCGACGCTCGAGGTTACCGCGTCCGTTTCAGCAGGCTGCATTTCCGCTGGCTTGTCGCGTAGCAGAAAAATACCTGTTCCAACCGCTGCAAGGAGCATCACAAAGACAGCGATATAAGGCCCCGCCCGCCGCTTGGGTATGGTTGATTTATCAGCGGCTGCCTGCACGGTCGCCCCTGCCTGCTCATGCGGCGGCGTTGGCGGATGCTGATCCTGATGCTGCCGCGGTTAACCCGAGCAGGGCGCGTAGTTCCATAACATTCTGGGGACGGTTTTCAGGCTTGATCTCGAGCGCGAGATCGATTGCCTTCAGGAACTGGACGCTGTATCGTCCTGCTGCCGTTTTGCTCAGGGGAATCAATGAATCCGACATCATGCGGCCCACGGAGGGGGCTGGCGGATGCCCGGTGATGGCAAAATACGCTACTGCTGCGAGCGCGTAGATATCAGTCCATGGGCCCTGCCTCATCGCGGGGTCGTCCGCATATTGCTCCACCGGCGCATAGCCCGGCTTGAGGATCACGGTAAGCGCTTGTGTCATATTTCCAATAACTCGCCGTGCCGCTCCAAAATCGAGCAGAAGCGGACGCCCGTCAGGCAGAATCAGTATGTTATCCGGAGCGATATCCCGGTGAAGGCAGTGATCGGCGTGAATGACGCCCAGTGCTTCAAGCAGTTGTGCCAACAGTCCCTTGAGCCATGCCTCATCGGGCGGGCTGCTCATGAGGGCGAGCGTCTCCTTTAGCGTTACGCCTTGATAGAACGGCATAACCATATAGGCAGTACCATTGCTTTCCCAGAAGCGATAAACCTTGACTAGAGAAGGGTGATCGAACTGTGCCAAAAGCTGAGCTTCGTTGACGAAGCTGCGCAGGCCCGCCTGAAAGGTTTCCGCGTTGCGCTCAGATCTCACAACGACTGTTGCGCCATCGTCCCTTCCAGCGAGAGCAGCGGGCATGTATTCCTTGAGCGCAACCTGCCGGTGCAAGGAATGGTCGTAAGCAAGATAAACAATGCCAAACCCTCCCGCACCGATAAGACCAACGATTTCAAACTCGCCCAACTTGCTCCCGATAGGCAAGCTATTTTGATTCACTCGGTTTATCGCCTGATATGGCAGTCACCGGTTCTTCCGGTATCCGCTGCGGCATAACGGTGCTGTCATCATCGCCCTGAGGTGGAGTGGCATTCATGTTGTGTTGTCGTATCGCCTCAAGAAGCGCTATCCGCCACCCTTACGGGAAGATGTGCCTCGAGCATGACGGCAAAATGATTTTCAGGTGGAAGACCCGCGAAGCAGTGCAATAATCCTGGTCCTCCCTCTGAGGGCACCACCCACCAGAAACTTTTACCTGCCGCGCTGGCAGTGAGGATATCTTCTGCCGCCGAATCGAAAAGATCTGCAAGTGAGTTTTCCGTTGGTAGAACGAGTGTCTTGGGAAGGCTATTGGCGCCGGCTCTCCACCATGCCGCGAGTTCTTGCGCGTCCCGGCGTTGCGGGGGGGGCTCAAGTGCCGGAAACGGGTTGTCGGCCAGATTCCGATCGAGATCGTCCGGCAGCGCATTGATATTCAACGTAGCGAGGGCAATACGCTCCAGAGCTGCGTACCAGGACTGGGCGGAAAAAACGGTTAACATCATCCCGGGACGGGAATCGATCGGTAATGCAATCGTCAGCGGAAAATAACGCCCCACATTGTCAACGCTCGGCATGAGCACGCCAGCCCAGATGCCTGTCGACGTGTCGCATACTCCGGGCATGAGGACAAAACGCCATATCGGCCCGTTGAGATAAAGGTCGAGCCAGCGCCCGCCCAGTTGTGCCCGGCTTGCCGCCATGGCATGTTGGAGCCATGAATCCCACGCATGGATAAAGCCGGAGGGCAGGCGGCGCGAAATGAAGTCTCCAAGGCACGGAATTTTTCCATACCATCCCGCAATGGGCGAGTCATTGCGGTTCTTACAAGCGTCCGGGGCAGTTGAATTGTTTGAGTTCATTTAAACGAAACGGATTTTGCACGCTGCTGGTAACGACCTCGAAGCGCGCTTTTCGTCCATCGACATTAAATGTGACAACGAATTTCTCCGGTTGAGAAGTCGGGACGATCTGCATGCCGTCCAGCATGCGGAACAATGCCCAGGGGCCTTCGAATACCTGGCCGGACGCGCCGCTGGCGCTGGCGGGGGAGATTTGCAAGCGGACCTGCGAACTGCCGCGAGGACCAGGCCATTGCAAGGTCATCGGTATTTGCGGGCCGTGACTGTACTTGACGAGTTGCCCGTCGACGTCGAGGATGAACTGTGTAATGGACGCATCCATCTCGACGGGTTTGAACGTCAGACTCATGCCCGCTGTGCGGCCGCCGCCCCGGAAAAATACGTCGCGGATTATTTGGGCTCGGTGAAACTCTTGCAGCGCTCCAGAAGCACTGCCCATATTGGCGTCCCCGACCTTGCGAAAGCTCCAGGGGCGTGTTGAAGTATCGACGTACTGAGCCAGATTTTTCTGAAAAAACTCGTCCAGAAGCCCGCCGGGGGCGAACAGCCGTGCAAAATCCTCCTGGGTCACGTCCCGGGCGCTCTCCTTTACAAAGGGATATCGTCCGGCGATTGCCTTATTGCAGAATTCACCGATCGACGCCTGAAGGGATTGATCCAGGTTAGCTCGGGTCGCACCCAGTGCCTGGCTGACGCCACCTGTCGAAAGAGTAATAAGCATGGACCGTATGGGTTCTGGCATACGGCCGGCCTCCGCCTTGATTTTAGTGGGCACATCACTGGGCGGAGGCGCGCTCCCGCCTTTTATCGCGGCATCGGTCGCAGTAAGAAGCGTGTACAGTTCGTTGATTTTCTCGGGTATCGCGTCAATGGGCGCCGGTTGGCCTGGAGCATCCGGGCGCACCATGCGGCGAAGTTCCTTGAACCGGTCATCGACGATGTTTTCCAGTTGTGATTCCGTTGCCGCAGCCTGTGTTTTTTTGCCGGTTTGCCCGAATAACTTCCCCAGTTGGTCACGCGCAGTTTTTACCTTGTCTGCTGCCTTGTCCACTACTGTCTTTTCGCTCTCTTCGACGTCAACAAGTGTTACCTCTTTTACGATGGCGCGCATTAGCGAAATCAAGGGCGAGTCGGTCCCGGACAGAATCCGGGCCATTTCGATACTCCTCTGCAGATTGCCGGCCCGGATCAGCCGGATATCGTTGATGAATGATGACCATATGGACGCGTAATCTTCAAGATATAATCGGCGCACCTCGTTGAGCAGACGTGCTTCCGCCTGGGGGTTGACCCACCGGTCACGATCTTTTTCCTTGAGACCCAGGACCCATACTTCTTCATCAGCCAATTGTCTGGTGACTTCCTTCGCGGCTTCGGAAAAAGCCTTATGGTAACCAGCATAGCTGAATAAACCCGGTACGCCCTGGGTAAGGGGTTGCCCGCTGACACGGGTAAAAACCAGCGGAGACGAAGGGCCGGCTGCCTTTACAATAGTGAATTCCGGAATTTCGGAGCCTACGCCCAAACGCTTGATCCGGTTATAAATTCGTTGCGCGATTGGAGTCTGGGCTACGGTATGGCGTACATTGGCGATCAATTGTTCATTAATGGGAATAGGCGACGATAGCCGGCCGGGGGCGAGAAGATTGTCCAGGTGGAATTCCAGTTGGTCGCGCTGCTCAACGGTAACTTCACGGGGAAGACTGAGCTCCCAGTCGGTGGTGATAAAAGCCTTCAGCGCAATGGGGTCGAAGTGTTCAGGCTGATGAAGCATGAGATAGGCCTTGAGTCCTTCATATAAAAGCTCCAGATTTGCCCGGCTGCCGGTGCTCAGGAGGCGTTCGATGCGCAGCACAAGCTGAGGCAGGAATGCATCCTGCAATAATTTCCGATAGGCATTGTCAGATGCCGCAGCCAGCTTCTCCCCCTGATAAAGGCCCAGACCCATCGAGAGGGGCACATCCTCGTTTTCGCCGGGAGCGGCATCAGTCAAGTCTCTTACCGAGTTAAGGATCGGCAGCAGGCTGACGATATCCACGCTCTGCAGGACCGGCAATTCCTCGACCTTCTCCAGGATTACGGGAATTTTTGCGTTCACCTCGGCAACATAGTTTTTATTGTTCGAATAGCTGACGCTCCATGCCGCCAGCGCAGCGAGCGTGATCAGCCCGGCAATGCCGAACATGCCCCATTGCAGCGCAGCACGCTTGCGCTCCCAGCGCAAATTCGTGCCGGCAAGCCCAGCCTCGGAGAAGATCACGTCCTTCAGGAGCCGGGTCAGAAAAAAGCTTTTGCCGCTCGGCTTATTGGGCGGAAGCAACTTGCGGTCGAGGTGTAGCGCACGGGCGAGACCGCCCATGACCCGGTCTATCGGGTTCCCTTCCTGGGTTCCGCTGGTAAAATAGAAGCCCCGCAATAATGGCTGCTGTTCGAAGCGGGAAGGGGAGAATACCTGGTTCAGAAAATCAGCGAGCAGCTCCTTGAGGCGGCTGAATTGCTGTGGGAAAGCATACAGCAGCGAGCGTTTTTCGATATCCCTTTCCTGCTCCAACCGGCCGATAAGCCTTTCATTGAGCCGTTTTTCAAGCGCCGAGAACTCGGGCGTAAAGCTCTCGAGCGGGGGCGGACCCTGTTTTTCGGTGAGCGGGAATGTCACGCCCCATACCTGGGCTCGTTCTTCCTTGCCATATTCGCCGAAGAATTCCATGAATCCGGCAAGCAGATCAGCTTTGGTGACCAGCACATAAAGGGGAAAGCGGATATTCAGTTCTTCGTGCAGTTCCTGGATGCGCTTACGTATGGCACCGGCTTGCGCCTCCCGTTGTGCCGGGGTTTGTTGCAACAGATCCGTTACGCTGACTGTGACAATGACGCCATTGATGGGCCGGCGGGGACGATATTTTTTTAAAAGCTGCAAGAAACCCGTCCAGGCCGCGCTGTCCGATTCCCGGTTGCTTTCCTGAGTTGTATAGCGGCCGGCTGTATCGAGCAATACAGCCTCATTGGTGAACCACCAATCACAATTACGAGTGCCGCCGATCCCTCGTATTACCTCCTGCCCGAAGCGTTCAGCAAACGGGAATTGAAGCCCGGAGTTAACGAGCGCGGTAGTTTTTCCCGATCCCGGCGGCCCGATGAAGATATACCAGGGAAGCTCGTACACATATTGACGACGAGTGAGAAGGGCGAGAAGGGGATTTTTGGCGGGACCTCCGAGACTGGCCTGTTTCAGTACCTCCACTGCTTCTTCAAAACGCTTCCGCAACAGGGCCACTTCTTCGGCGCCCGCACTATCGCCGGGTTGGGGGGGCGCAGATGGATGCCGCAGAAGCCCTTCCATCAGTCTGGCATTGAGGTTTTTCGCCTTGATTGCACGCCAGATGAGTTTGCCGATATATATCGTTATGACAGACGCGATCAGAATCAGCCGCACCGTATCCGATTCCAGCGGATGATATTCAGCCACCGCAATCAATGGCCCGACGAACCAGATCAGCAGACTGAGCGCCGCCAGACCAAGAAAAGCCATGGTCCAGTGATTAAACAGGAATTTGAAAACGCTCTTCATCCCCTTTTACCTTTTTCCTGAAAGCATGATTCCGCGCCACCAGCCACAGTTTCCACGAGATCCCGGCCCGCCGGGGCTATTTAAGAATCTGCTAATCGCGGCCACGAGGGACATAAAGCGTGATCTCCACCCTGCGATTACGCGCTCGATCTGCCGGTGTGTCATTTAAAGCTATAGGTTCGGCGTCGGCCCGCCCCTCCGCACTAAGGCGACTTTGCAGCGTTCCCTTCTCGGCGAGAATCCGCATCACCGAAAGCGCCCGTTCTTTCGACAGATGCCAATTGGACGGGAACCGCACCGATCTTATCGGCTGATCGTCCGTATGACCGGTCACTTTCACTTGTCCCGGCACGGAGTTGAGCGCTACCGCAACGCGCTCAAGAACGGGCAGGAATCGCTGCGAAATGGCCGCGCTGCCGGGCGCGAATAAACCGTCTCCCCTGAGGGTGACGACACTCCGTCCTTCCTCGTCTTTAACAGAAACCAGGCCTTCCCTGATTTCGCTGGCAAGAAATTCCGCCAGCCTGGGTTCTGGCGCGGGTAGCGGAGTTGGCTCCGGAATGGGATTTCTAACTCGAATAGACTGAATTTTTGCGAATACCGGGTCTGATGCCTTATTCAGCATGAAGCTGAAGCTCAGGTATGCAGCTAACATGATCAGGCCGCATAAAGCGGCCAAAACCCATACCGGCAAGAGAGCGAGAATTTTTGCCCGTTTGATGGGAGCAGCTTGCCAGCGCCCGGATAAATCACGTTCATACTCGCCTCGCTCCTTCTCCAGCAATCGTGCCAGCCGTTCGCGCAACGCATCAAGATGGGCCTTGCCGTTTTCCACGACGCGATACCGGCCTTCAAAACCCAAGGTGAGACAGATATACATGAACTCAAGCAAGTCAAGATTTGCTTTGGGATTTTCAGCCAGCTTCGCGAGCAATTGAAAAAATTTCTCGCCGCCCCATGCCTCGTTGTGGAACATTATAAGCAGGCTGTGTTTCGCCCATATTCCGCTACCCCAGGGAGTGGACGCCGCAGCCTCATCCAGAAGCGTGCATAGCGCGTAGCGGGCAGCGATAACCTTTTCGGATGCCACTCCAGCCGCCTTCGCGCGTGTTTCAAATACCTTTATGTTCTGCGCGATGAAATCACGCAGGCCGGATGGGTCGGGGTGCTGCAGCGTTGTGCGTAACTGGGGCACAATATTCAGCAACGGATTGGCAGCGGCGATTAAAGGGTTGAGCCCAGCCGTTGCCGCCAATTCGTCTACTTCTTTTACTCCCGGAGAACCGGGACCGGTAGTGTGCCAATTAGTTGAGGTTTGTCCCGGTGGCGCAGCACGGCCTCCGGGTGAAGGCATTATTACCGTTTTGTCAGAATCCAAAGATGAAAAGGGGTCATCCTGGCTCATAATATAAATCCGTTATCGAAGTTATGACCGCATCCGGAGCCGGCTCATCCTCTTATCGCCCAGAATTCCAGAGTGAGCCCCGGAAATTCGCCCGCAATGTGCATGGCCAATCCCGCCGAACGTTCAAGCTGCTTCCACATTTCACCTCCGCGTTCGAGCTCGAAGTAACTGAATCCAGCATGAAAGGGTATCTGCCGTGGTGCTACGGGCAGTGAGTTGAGGGGAATCCCGGGGAGCGCGAGATTGACCAGATCGCGGATGCGTTCGACAGATCCGATCTTGACTTGCGCGGGGAAGCGGGTCCTCAGGGTTTCCGCGGCAACCTGGGCGCCGACTGCAAGGACGAAGCTGGACGTCTTGAACAATTCCACATTGGGAATTTTCGCAAGCCAGTAGCCTTGGGTGCGGTCTTGCAGCTCGATGGAAATCGCATTCTGGTCCAATATCATGGTTAATACGCTGCGTATATCAGCAATTAGCGGGAAAAAGCACTGCGCTAGATTGTCATGCTGATATTCGGGGTATCGAGGCGGCCGGCGATTGGCGGCGCCAAATGTCGCAAGATCTCCGGCAAGGCCCAGACATATACTGAACAGGCGTTCGGGATGCAGCAGGGAATGGACGAGAAAGTGGGCAAAGACAGGTTCGTAGCGGTTAACGGTCTGTAACATGAGAAAATCGGCAACCTCCGCAACTCCACCCCGCCCGGGCTGGGCGACGCGTGCAGCGAGCGTCTCGCCCCGCTGGTGAAGCAGGCCCTGTAATTCGCTTACATACCCGCTCAAGATAAGGTCGTTCCCCACGCATAGCATCGGGGGAATGAACTCCTTTTGTAGGATAAGTTGATTATCCGGCCTACGTTCCGTGACCTGCGCTACGTCCAGCGTTGTATATGCGTCGGTTACGTCGCGCTTGCGCATGAGCCGCAGCCGCAGTTGCCCGACCTGCAGGGATGTACTGTTAGCGGAACTTGCGTTTGAATCGGCGACCTCGCGCTCTTCTACCGAGAAACGCGCAAGAGTGTTCCCCTGAGTATCGGCTGCGTCCGTCTCGTCCATCCCTGGACGCCGCATCGGCAGTGCAAGCACAATGAGTTCGTTCCGGATATCTCCATCGATATCGAGAGACGCGGGTGGGGTGTCCTCGCCGGGGAAGTCAAATGGTGTACCGTCAGGAAAGATACCCCGTGCGGTGGTCAATTGCACCTTGCCGAGCGCCACAGCGGTACGGTTGAGTTCCATGCTGCAGAACCCCCAGCTATAACCCAGCAGTGGAGCGGCGCGGCCTTCAACCAACCTTTCAAGATAACGGTCGTGCTGCTGAAAATGCTGCGGCTGAAGGAACAGGCCTTCGGACCATACCACTTTGTTGTTCCAGGACATCTTATTGGCTCCGGTACCTCATTTAAAGGGGGCACGCCCCAACCAACTCTTACTTTATTTCATTTTGAAGCTTTGTGGCTTCAGGCACGCTGCCAAGTGGGGCTGGCTTCTTGGATGTCACACCACATAAAAAGGAACATTCTTTCTCTGCACCAATAAGTATTCTGCTTGCGTCAACTTGAATGACAATGCTTGAAATTTTCTCTTTTGATGGCATAGCCAGCGTTGTGCGCCATTGTGAATGTTCGAGATCCCTGAAGGCAGCCACAGCAGCCAAATGGCGGGTATCGGGTTGTAAGGCTCTATCAAACGCCAGTGTCTCTCCGGGTTGGAGTTGGAACACTTCAATGCTGAGCAACTCGGCACCCAGTGTCTTTTGCTCACTGTCAAAGATGGAGAAGAAATCCGCAGCATTGAAGGCAGCAACGGATTTGAGTTCATAAAATTTAACCACCACTGGCGAGGCTCTGCCATATCCATCAGGATTTACGCTGGATTGTGCATGAAGAGATACTTTTACTATAGTCGGTTTTGGAGTGCTCGCACATCCAGCAATCAAAAAGAGAGCAGCGACAGTAATCCAGCGAAAAGGTAATGCTAACTTCATCCTTTCTCCTTAAGTTTGGGCTAACAACGCTTCATGGCACCGGTTTTCTCGATATTCGTCATACAGCAAAGATGAACGAGAGAACCTGTGTTACTGTTTCCGCTGCACAGACCGACGTATGCTAGCGCATTCGATACGTAGAGCTGTTATGATTTTGGAAGGTTCGGGATCGCCAAGACTGATACGATTAAGAATAGTGTTTTGGCATTATATAGCCATTCAAAGTGGATTGGAATTTAGCTTGCCTGCGAACCTTGACCGAGTCAGGTCAACAAGCATCTCTTTCTGATACGTGAATTCCGTCCGGATAAATTATCGTATGAATAATTGGTGACTCGCTGTGGAGACGTATTCCGTGAATTCGACCACTTGGCCCGGTAATACCCCCTGAAAATAGCTGTGATCGGAAGTAG
Organism: uncultured beta proteobacterium; assembly: GCA_963831395.1. Classification (GTDB taxonomy): domain Bacteria; phylum Pseudomonadota; class Gammaproteobacteria; order Burkholderiales; family Nitrosomonadaceae; genus Nitrosospira. The sequence goes on along the minus strand of CAWHQD010000028.1, from coordinate 93,610 downwards.
AATTTTCTACTTAAGGAGAGCTGCTATGAAGAAATCACGTTATACGGAGAGCCAGATATTCAAGATTCTTAAAGAGGCGGAAAGCGGGATTGCGGTACCCGAACTGTGCCGCAAGCATGGGATGAGCGATGCCAGTTTTTATAAATGGCGTGCCAAGTATGGCGGCATGGAAGTATCGAACATGACGCGACTGCGGGAGTTGGAAGAGGAAAACCGGCGGCTGAAAACGATGTACGCTGAATCCAGGATGGATTGCGAAATCCTGCGTGAGGCGCTGGTAAAAAAGTGATGAGGCCATCTCATCGGCGTGAGATGGCCGGACAAGTTGTGAAGGAGCGGGGGATTGCAATCAAGCGCGCGTGCCGGTTATTTTCGATTTCGGAGACCTGTTATCGATATCGCGCGAAGCTCTCCGATGACAATGCCAGGATTTCGGATTGGTTATTACGGCTGGCCTACGCGAACCGCACCTGGGGATTCGGACTGTGTTTTCTCTGGCTGCGCAACGTCAAGGGCATGCACTATAACCACAAACGGGTGTATCGCATTTATCGGGAATTGGAGCTGAACTTGCGGATCAAGCCCAAGCGACGGCTCAAGCGGGACAAGCCGCAGGCCTTGGCAGTACCACAGCGGATCAATGAGGTTTGGTCGATGGATTTCATGCACGATGCCTTATCTGACGGACGCAGCTTTCGCACATTCAATGTGATCGATGACTTCAACCGCGAGGGCTTGGGTATCGAAGTGGATCTATCGCTGCCTTCAGCCCGCATCATTCGGGCGCTGGAGCACATTATCGAATGGCGCGGCAAACCAAAAGCGCTACGCATGGATAACGGCCCTGAGCACATCAGCGAGGAATTCCGGCAATGGGCAGATGATAATGGGATCGAGTTGCGATTTATCCAGCCCGGCAAGCCTGCGCAAAACGCCTATGTGGAGCGGTTCAATCGCACGGTCCGGCACGAATGGCTGAATCTCACGATCTTCGAATCCATAGCGCATGCACAGGAAACCGCTACCCAATGGCTGTGGCGCTACAATGCTGAAAGGCCCAATACCGCCATTGGCGGAGTAACGCCCTATCAGAAGTTGGCGATGGTCGCCTGAACACTACTTCTGGGCACAGCTAAAAATGGGGGGAGTACCGTAGACAAACGTGCTAACTTTTACTTTGAGTGTAGTAGTCGCAACTTCATCTGGCATTACCCGATTGGACAGGTGCGATTGTCAGTTCAGCATCCAGTCAATCTGCAATTCCTCGATTGACTCGGTGTAATGGTACGCCGAAACGCCATCGGTAGAACTCTTGCAGAATCGCCTTGTGGAAGACGCTCACAGATGCAGCATTGCTGCCCTAACATCAGGAAATTGCTATTTTGATTTCTATCGCTATCATGGATTAGTCAACACTTAATCAGGAGGCAATGATGCGCGAATACAAGATTACATTTCATCCAATTAATCAATCCGAAGCTCCGGTTGGCCCGATCACTGTCAGGGCGCAATGGCTGGATGAAGCAGTGGACATGGCAATAGAGAGAATGAAGATCGATTATCCTGATAGATCGCACGATATTAACGATTACAAACCTAATCCACACGCCGTCTGGCGCGATCTGCTGGAATAGTTATGGCAGTCGAATAAATCCTTTATTGGTTCTAATGGTGAGAAGGGCCAATCGGCGCCTGATACGCCTCACGGGCAAGCGTTCCCGCTCCTGATCCCCAGACTTTTTCTTCCAAACGTCATGGCGGACTACATGAGCCTGATGATTGAACCTATCCTAGAACCTGGTTATGCAGCTCAGCCTGTAACATAGCGGTGTTATTTGGAATTCGGCACTCGTTGCATCAATCTTTATCAGCTTCCTATATCGGAGAGTTTGCCGGTATTCTTAGGAAAATTATGAAAACCACCGTAATCGCATTATTGGCTATCCCATTGCTGGCTGCTTGTGCCGGTTCACCCGAGTATGAGCAGACCTCACAGAAACTGAATGATGGAACCACGCATTATTTCATCAAAACTAAATTGGGCCCTTGTCCGACAAGCCGGGATTGGGCAACTCGGACGCTAGCAAAGCGCGCTAATGAAATTTGTAAATCAGGATATGTACTTGTCAACGAGCAGGCGCCCATACTTCTGAATCAAATGGGGCCACCCCCTAAAGATATGAAGCTTATATGGCAAATCAAGTGCAAGGAGGCTGAGCAACTGCCTCCCTTGAAGTAAAACTTCCACGAGCTTATGGAAAAATAAGATATGGATTCCAGGTAACAATGCGATTGGCGAGGCAAATTTATACCCGAACTGCTATACATAATATTCGTCTTCCCATCCCACGGTTTATTGCCGCCTCTTCAGGAGAGCTTTCATGTCTCTTCCCCGCATCATTCCCTTTCTGGCAATCCTGTTATCGCTATTGCCGACCAGCGCGCAGAGCAAGGAAACTTCCCCAATAGGTATCGCGGTTTTCAACATGGCGTGGGCCGGAACCCTTGACGACTTCAAGCGTCATGTCGAAGTCTGCAGTGCAACCGACGTCAACTGGTGCGACAGCCGGGTCAAGATTCCGCGGGGAGCGCAGAATGCGACGCCGGAAGAGGAAGCCCGGGCAAAGCAGTGTCTGGAGGCAACCATCGCTGCGGCGGGCAGCTTCGATGCGGCGATGATGATCGCCCCTTGCAATGCCTATGGGACGAGGAAGAATCCGGGCAGGGTTGAAACGGAGGAGAATTACAACGTTAAATTGGACGGATTGCGAGCCACCGTCGAGAATCTGATTCAGAACAAAAAAATCAGGATCATTGCCTTTCAGGAAGTAAAGTCGCAGGAGGTTATCAAGCACGTACTCGGCAAATTCGCGGAGCAATTTAACGTTTGTGTCTGCGCCGCATACCACGTTTCAAACGGTCGCGTTCGCGTGGGATAAAACCATATCTTCTAGTGAATATGGCTGCGCGCCTAACCCGGACCTTGCAATCACGGAGCAGCCCAAGGATGACAAGGATGAGGCCTTCGCGCGTCGCGTCAGGCCGGGCCTGTCACTGGAACTGGTTAATCAATGGCTCACCGGTGACTTTTTTGAATATTCATCTCAAGTCCGGCTGTGCCAACCTGAAAACGTCGGGCGGCTTTCCTGGGCGCAAGCTTACCGATCCCCAGCCTGAGTGCGTCGTTCTCAATCGCCAGATCCCCATCCTTGAGGATTGGGTCGATCATGTGGCCAAGGAAAGTCCGCGGTTCGTATTACTCGGAGATTTCAATCGCCGGATAGACGAGGAGGCCAAGGCTGCGGTTTCGGAAACTGAAGTTCGCGCCGATGGCACAGATCCCGCGGGACCCAATGCAAAGGATGAGCTGGGCAGGGTGAAGAGCAACTACCTCTGGCAAGAAATTGCTGATGGCGCTCCGCCTATGCACCAGGTGCCCCTGACCTCAACAGAGCGGGGATGTACCGGTTTTAAAGGACTTGATCACATTGTTATCAGCGACCCTATCAAGCTGGCACAAGCGGGCGCCCTTGAATCCGAGAAGATTGCCGTGGTAAAGAAAAAGCGCCAGCCTATCGCGACAAGCGATCATTGTCCAAGGATAACGATTCTCGAGTTGTGATTTCCCGGTTTCTCATTAAACCATTTCCTATAAGCGGAGCAATCGATGGACAAGCAGCTTACTCCCGAAAATATCTTGCAGACCGGCATGGCTTTCTGGCCGGCAAAAACTTTGCTCTGCGCGGTCGAGATGGGCATTTTTACGGAACTGGCGCAAGGCCCGGTGAGCCTGGATACGCTCCGAGAGCGGGTAGGGTTGCACCCTCGCGGCGCGCGGGATTTCCTCGATGCATTGGTAGCGCTCGGCTTTTTGAAGCGCGAGATTGACCGCTACAGCAACACGCCTGAAACAGATCTGTTCCTCGACCGCAATAAACTCTCCTATGTCGGAGGTATTCTCGAGATGGCAAATCGCCGCCTCTACCCGATCTGGAACAACCTCACCGAGGCGCTTCGCACTGGCGAACCGCAAAATGAATGCAAGAATAATGAGGCGGATCTTTTCGAAACGCTATATGCCGATCCCGCCGGCTTGAAAGAATTCCTTTCGGCCATGACCGGCATCAGCCATGCGGCCAATTCGATCATTGCGCGCATCTTTCCGTGGCAGGACTATCAGACCTTCGCCGACATAGGCACCGCGCAGGGAGACTTGGCGGTACAGATCGCGCTGGCAAATCCTCACATGCGCGGCCTTGGGTTCGACCGGCCTGAAGTCGGGCCGATTTTTGAGCAGTATGCGGAAACCACAGGTGTCGCCGACCGGGTCGTTTTCATGCCCGGCGACTTCTTTGAAGACGATCTGCCCAAGGCAGACGTTGTTCTGATGGGCCATATCCTGCACGACTGGGATCTGCCAACGAAAAAGATGCTCATCGGCAAGGCATTCGATGCGATTCCTCCGGGTGGCGCACTCATCGTGTATGAATCCATTATTGACGATGACCGTTCGAAGAACGCATTCGGCTTGATGATGAGCCTGAACATGCTGATAGAGACGCCTGGAGGCTTCGATTATACGGGGGCCGACTGCAAGGGGTGGATGAAAGAAGCGGGGTTTTCCAGCACGCGGCTAGAGCCATTGATCGGGTCGGACTCGATGGTAATCGGAGTCAAATAGGGTAGGGCAGCCTGCAGCCTCAAGCGGCCTGTATCGGGAATATCCACCCTCCTGAACATAAAATGGCACAGCTCAGCGGTTTTTCGGCGTACGGGCCTTGGGCGGCACAAGCGCGCCGTGGTTGGCCCGCAGTCCGCGGAAAAACTCTTCAATGTAGGGGATGAGTTCGAACAAAAGGATGGCAGCCATGACGGAAAGGATATAACCAGTTGGCAACGGCTCTTCCTTCCAGGTGAGATCGAACCGGGCAATTTCCGGACCAAAGCCGAAAAGCGCCTGAAACTGGCCCCAGTGAAGGGAGATAACGAACAGGATCGCCATCAGCGGGATCATATCCAGGAAGCTGTGCACATGCTGCTCGATCGGTGACACGTTTCGTCCGCTGACAGCATAGCTGACGTCCCAGAATGACGTGGCTTCGTGGAGGAAAAAGGCAGCAATCATGAGGGCGATGATGCCTGCGTTTATCTCCAGAAAGATCGCCGCAAGCAGCGGCAGGCCGAGTTCCGCGAACATGAGAAGGTGGAGTAAGGATTCTTTGGCGCCGGTCGTCGTTTCGATATGGGAGGCGCGGTGGCAAAGCCAATCGGCGCAACCTGCCAACAGCCACACCGGCAATATGAAATACATAAGTATGAGAACAGCAGGATCATTCAGCATGAATGCTCTCTCCGCTCATCAGCGCACTGGTGTACGCCCTTGATTCAGCCACAAGAATATTGGCCTGTTCCCCTCAGTGCGTTTAGGATCGGCCGGGGGAAATCTGCCCGGCACGAGGCGTTAGCCAACGGCAAAGTGAAGCAGAAAACTCTATTCTTTATAGACCGATATTGGTTGGTTCGCCGGGACGATTCACAGCGGAAAGACCACTTATTCCCCGCCGTCAGGCGCATCGCCGATCGGTTTCACATAGCTTTTCAGGAAGGTGCGCTTTCGGCTATCGGGGAAAAGTATCGTCACCATGTCGGCTGTGCTGCTGACAACCTGACCCTTTCCCGCCTTCGGGACATCAACCTCCGCGCCAACGCGGAACAAGGGCTGTGTCCTTGGTTTTTCGGGCTCGGTTGTGCGCCGATCTCTCACAGGCAGTGCGGCGAGCGCCTTTTCGGGAGGGTTCATGCAGTTGTCGCAGTGGCCGCAATGGTCCCATTCCGCCGTCTCGTTGAAGTACTCGAGCAGAACCTTCCACCGGCAAAATCCGCTTTGTGCATAAAATACCATGCGTTCCAGTGCGTGCCGGTCATGATCGCCCTTGCTGCGTGAAGTCTCGGCAAGCTGAATCAGGTCTTCAGGTTTCACGCTCTTTTTTCGCAACCGGTAGCCCAGATGCCTGTCGCGTGTAACGATGCCTCCGTCCTCCAGCAACCTCAGCAAGACCTGGAGTTTCCGAACTGAAAATTGGCCGGTTCTTTCATGAAGCTGGTCAAATTCAGCCACACCGCGTTCCGTCAGCAGGCCTTGTATTCCTTTATACACATCATGCAGTTCCCCCTGCTCGGGATAATGTTTCGCCAGAAAGAATTGCTGTATGCGCTTATCCTGGATGTCATAAAGCAGCGTGCAATCGGCGGTTTTTCCATCACGGCCGGCACGGCCGGATTCCTGATAGTATGCCTCGAGATTCCCCGGTATCTGGAAGTGCACCACAAACCGGATGTCGGGCTTGTCGATTCCCATGCCAAACGCATTGGTTGCCACCATGACCCTGCTTTGGCCTTCCATGAAGCGTTCCTGATTTTCGCTACGCACTTTTTTTGGCAGACGTCCGTGGTAGTGCGTCACGCTGATATCCACCGTCTGAAGCGCCAGCACCAGTTCCTCCACTGCTTTTACGGTGGCGGTATAAATGATGCCGCTTCCCTCGCTTTTCTGAATCAGATTTTGCAGCTTCTTCAGTTTTTCTTCCGGGCTCGTAACATGTATCACGCTGTAATTCAGATTCGGACGATAAATGCCGGTATTGACGATGTGCATGGGAAAGCGCCCGAGCTGTCGCGCGATGTCGTCGATCACCTCAGGTGTAGCAGTTGCGGTCAACGCAAGCACCGGCGGATTCCCCAGCGCCTTGATTGCGTCATCCAGCGCGAGATAAGCCGGCCGGAAATCATGGCCCCATTGCGATATGCAATGCGCTTCGTCCACAACAAACAGATTGATGGTGATGCGCTTCAGGTTGGCGATAAAGTCCGGGTCGGACATGCGCTCGGGTGTGACAAACACGACGTCGCTGTGGGCCCCGCGAATGTTTTGCAATGTTTCCGATTCTTCCTGGGTATTCAGCGTACTGTTGACTTGTGCCGCATCAACCCCGACCTCTTCAAGCTTCTCGGCCTGATCCTTCATCAGCGAAATCAGCGGCGACACGACAATGGCGGTACCGGGCAAGTTCAGGGCCGGCAACTGGTAACAAAGCGATTTCCCACTGCCGGTCGGCATAACTGCAAGCGTGTCCCGTCCATCCAGCACGCTTTGAATGACTTCCCTCTGGCCCGGCCTCAGGTGAGAAAGGCCAAATACTTCGTGCAGGCTCTCTTCCAGGAGATCCTGTTCCTCCGTTGAACTGTGTGTGTCAGGAATTTTCTTTGTCATCGTTCTGCCCGCATCTTCACGATTGCTGAAAGCTACCTGATGCTGATTCCTCTGGCACTTCAACAGCAGGGTATCGGAATCATGGAATCTTTCAAACAATTAAAATCCCGAATGGTTTTATAGTAGCCCAAACTATTGCAGCCGCCGGCGTCCATCCTCATTTGGATAATGAAAACCGGCTGCTTGCCCAATGCCCGTCTAAGATATACTTTGATTTAACGCTTCAATCGGTTTTGCGACAAGCCATGCTTGAGTAACCTGGCGCAATGCCCTCATCAACCATCAGTCAAAACCATTCTTCATATGAAACGCTATACGATAGAGCAATTCATGGCAACGACTTCCATATTGGGGGCTTCGTTTAGCGCCGATGAGAAGCGTATTCTCTTCAGTAGCAATGCGTCCGGTATCTTCAACGCCTATACGCTGCCTGTTGATGGGGGCATCCCAGAGCCCTTGACGCAGTCTACTGTCGATAGCACTTTTTCGGTCTGCTTTTTTCCTCATGACGATCGTGTCCTGTTTACTCGTGACCGGGGCGGCGATGAAAATTATCATCTTTTTGTGCGTGCACCGGATGGCGTGGAAACAGACATGACGCCTGGAGACAGTCTCAAGGCCCAGTTCATGGGCTGGCGACCGGATGGAAGCGCTTTTTTTGTTTCCAGCAACGAGCGCGACCCCAGGTTCTTCGATCTGTATCGCTATGATGCCAAAACTTACGCGCGGACGTTGCTATACAGGAATGAGCAGGGATTCGACGTGGGGCCTATCAGCCGCGACGAGCGCTGGATCGCGCTGAACAGGGCCAATACCACCTCCGATAGTGATATTTACCTGTTCGATGTAGCCAGGGAAGAGGTAAGACACCTGACCCCTCACGAGGGCGCAATAAGCTTTCGTGCCGAGACTTTCGATCCTGCTTCCCGGAAACTGTTCTTCCTCACCAATGAAGGGAGCGAGTTCAAGCGCCTATGTACTTATGACCTGACCAGCGGCATTGTCCGGGATCATGAAAGCGCCGACTGGGATGTGATCAATACCTATTTTTCCAGGGATGGGCGGTACCGGGTTACGGGGATCAACCAGGACGGCAGCATAGTGATCCGCGTTGCTGAGATGGTAGAGGGTGAAAGCGCTGGAGAGAAAGGGGAGAAGCCTGCGGAGCTTCCTGTTTTGCCGGAGGGGGAAATTCGTGGCGTGGTATTTTCGCATAGCAGTGCCCGCATGGCTTTTTATGTGAACGGCGACCGTTCCCCCGATAACCTGTTCGTTCACGATTTCAAGACCGGGCAGTTCAAGCAGCTCACGCAGAGCCTGAGCAAGGAAATCGACGCATCGGACCTGGTGGAAGCGCAAGTAGTGCGCTTCAGGTCCTTCGATGGAATGGTGATACCTTCTATCTATTACAAGCCGCATGAAGCGACAGCCACCAACAAAGTGCCCGCCATTGTGTATGTTCACGGCGGGCCCGGTGGCCAGACCATGCGCGGGTATACCGCTCAGATTCAATATCTGGTGAATCATGGCTATGCCGTGCTGGGAATCAACAACCGAGGGAGTTCCGGCTACGGCAAGACCTTCTTTACCGCCGCGAATCGCAAGCATGGGCGTGAGCCGCTGTGGGATTGTATCGAGGCCAAGACGTTTCTTGCCAGCCTGGGTTACATCGACCACGAGCGTATCGGCATCATGGGCGCGAGCTATGGCGGCTATATGACCTTGTCAGCCCTGGCGTTCCGCCCGGAGGCTTTCAAGGTGGGCGTGGATATTTTTGGCGTCAGTAATTGGCTGAGAACGCTGGAAAGCATACCTCCCTACTGGGAGTCCGTCCGAAAGGCTATTTACGACGAGATCGGTGACCCTGTGAATGACATAGACATCCTCGTCGCCACGTCGCCGCTCTTTCATGCCAAGGAAATAAGAAAGCCTTTAATGGTCATTCAAGGCGCAAACGATCCTCGAGTCGTCAAAGCCGAAAGCGATGAGATCGTGGAGGCCGTCAGGAAGCATGATGTCCCGGTCGAGTACGTCGTATTCCCCGATGAAGGCCACGGTTTCACGAAAAAGAAGAATCAAATCGAGGCCAACAGGCGAATACTGGAGTTTCTGGACAAGTACCTGAAGGGTGGCAACGCGCGGGAGGATGAACGGGTGATACGATAGACCAGAACTCCTTTAGGCTATGCGAATAGTAAGGTACAACGAGTTCTCAGGAAAGCGCCCTTCGAAAGTTTAACCTGAAGGGTTTGGGTCTGCCGCGAAGGTAAATCTCAATCACAGTGGCTACCCGTGCCCAACTGGCCCGCTCGAACGCTCGCAGGGACGGCACATTCGATCGCCAAATGCGCGCATACACATACTTGAAGTCTTTATAAAACATGTCCTCAGTGGCGAATTCTATAAGACTTCGTGCAATGCCGCGTCCACGCATTTGAGGAAGGACAAATAGCTGCACCAGCTTCGCTTCTCGATCCGCGAGTGGCCAGAAGTTTCTTTTGCTATAACCTTCCCCGTACCAAAAAAAACACAAACCTACAATACGGGAACCTTCAATGCAGGCATAAGCTGAGTATCCTGGCCGTGATACCACGCTTGCTCCGCAATCATCCCATCCTTGCAATTGTCGATTTCCTCCTTCTCGATTTGCTTAAACCGAAACCCTTCGATTAATGATGCTTTCTCACCTGTGCAGTGACGTCCATAGATCTGATAGAAGGAATAATCTTGAAGTAAAAGCTGAGCCAATACCTTGATGTAATACGATATACGCATATAGTTACCAGATCCCCGGCTGCATTATTTTGTTTTTCTAACTCAAGCCCGAGCTGATCCGGGTTTTCGTCAGTATACTCTTCAATATTTCTAATATTTCTAATTAATTCGTTTCCTGGCCGGTCGGGCAGGCGCCCGTCGTTTCACTTCAGCTGTAGTGGTTATCCTACCTATTTCAATACGGTTTGCTATTGGACTAAAGTACAACTACCAGCATCTCCAGCGCGGAATGCCAAGGAAACCTTTCAGCATTCTATTGGTAGCTAATTGCTCGCACATGGAATGCTGTCAAAATCCACGACCAGATCAGACTTCTGACAGAGGCGAATCAAATGATCGCATCCTGAAGTCACAATCCCGTTTTCTCAGTGGGGGTCGTATGGTGGTGTCAACTGCCGGGAAGCATATATAAGCCGCTTGGGTCTAGCGGGGCGTGGTTCTCGCCAGCATGGCGTTTGGAGAAGGCGTATCCGGCGGGTTTGAGAGGCGGTGAAGCAAACTTGAAAGCGAAGCCGTACGTTGGCGCCATGCATCCGCTATGTAGAGTCGTGCCTGTCAAAGTGCGGCTGCGCCGCTGCCTATCGTCGAGACGGTACCGCAATATCGCCGAAAAACTCGCGTATCAAAAAATCTTCCAGTCCTTTGCTGTCCTCAAGGCGCGCGGATAGAACGACCACTCGGTCGAGCCGGTACGATTCCCAGTTGAAATCACCTTTGTGGTACTCGCGGATCAGTTCGATCATTTTCCGGACGACAGCGCGCTCTATCTCGACACCCGGTGGAGCATCGACCTGAATCAATTCCCGCCGAGGGATACTGCTATCCTTTTTCCATGCGCGAAACAAAAACTGTGCGTTGCGAGGACCCATTCTGATAATTTGAAATATTCCGCTCGCACCGGGTTCGCGAAGATTGCGCATGACATTAGCCATTCCAAGTTCTTCTTCCGACGGCTCGCGTTCTGTAGTTTCCGGTTCCACAGGCTCATCTTCAAAGATTCCTCCTGCACTTCGGCGCTCGCGCGTCTCTTTCATATAGTCCAGCAGATCTTTCGGACGGAGGGAATCCGGAGCTGATTTTTGAGCTGATGGTTGATCTGCCCGGGCTTCGCTTTTTGCCGTTCCTTTTTCGGGAGCAGGCTTTGCCTGTTTTGTTTGTTTTTCAGGAGCCAGACGGGGTTGGGGCCTCGGTTTGGGCTGAGGCTGAGGCTTGACTGGCGGTGCAAGCTTGGGACTTTTCTTTGGCGCCGGTGTCGACTTTTGCTCCGGTTTTTCTTCGGGTAATTCCACAAAGGTTGCCTGGATTGGCGCTTGAGTTTCAGCCTCCGGCTTTGGAGCTGTGAGAAGAAATCCAAATGCCCAGATGAGGATCACCCAAAGGGTGACAGCCAGTGGCAAGGGCCACCAGATTCGAGGGTCCTTCGACCTGGACTTGAGCATGCGTGGGGAATTACTCGTGTTTGACTGCAATCAAAAAGTGCTGTGCGCCGGCGGCGCGGGCCCGCAACATCGCCTGCACGACGATTCCCTGCGGCGCCTCGCTATCCGCGGATACGACCAGTTTCTGTTCTGAATCCTGGAGTAAGGGCTTGAGCGTGTCCGCCAGTGTCTCCAGCGTAACGGGCGTCTTGTTGATGAAGATCTTGCTGTCATTAGCCACCGTCAGCGTGACAGGCATTTTGGTGTTGAGTTTCTCGGCTTGCCCCTGGGGCAGGTTTACCTGCAGGGAATCCAGATTCTGCATCGACAATGAAGCCAGCATGAATGTCGCAAGCAGGAAAAACATCACGTCGATCAGCGGAATGATCTCGATTTTTCCTTTGCGGTAATCCCTGGTTTTACGCCGCTTCATGGTTGCCACCCTCCTGGTCCAGGCGGATATGGTCGATGAGACGCGTGCCCAAGCGCTCCATCTCATCCATGGTTTGCGATTGCAAACGCGAAAAATAATTGAAGCCGAAGAGTGCAATCAACGCGATTACCAGGCCCACGACAGTTGCAATGAGTGCTTCAGCCACGCCTCCCGTTACGGCCGTGGGGTTGACGATTCCCTCGCCTCCGATAATCTGGAAAGCACGCATCATACCGATGACCGTCCCCACGAGCCCGAGCAAGGGCGCCGCAGTGACAGTGGTTTCCAGCACCCATAGCCAACGGGAAAGAGATGTTTCTATCAGTTGGGCTTCATCCGCTGCGCGAGATTCGGTCCACCAGGATGGCCGGTGCCTGTTGCTGATCACCACCTCGAAAAATCGCTTGTAATAGTGGCGCTCGTCCAGCCCTGAAAGTATCTTTTCCAGATCGTGCCACGCAAAGCCATAAGTCTCCACGAGGTTTAGCAGATCATGCGAAAGCCGGGCATAACGCCAATAGACAAAAGCCTTCTCAAGCATGATGGCCAGCGCAATAACCGCAAGCAAAGATAGCGGAAACATAATAGAGTCCGCCGACTTTCAGAGCGGTCCAGGTTGCATTTAGTTCTTGCATGTTTATCTCCGAACTGGGTGATATAGGTGCCTTGTTGATTGGAATGGATTATCCTAAATCCGGCAGTTGACCGCTTATTTTTCGGTTTAGCGTTATCACCCACCAAGATTTTTGTATCACTTGGCCTTCACTTTTTTGTGAGTTTGCTACGGGGCGGATTGAACAGTTTTTGCGGCACATGGCTGCGTTGCAACTCCTTGGAATGGGGCGCCACGAAGCGTTGCACGCGGGGCCCTGCGAAGCAGGGATCGGGCAGCGTAGGGGATGCCGCGACCAAGCTCCAAAGTTGATTGTGGCGCCTGCATCCCGCTACGGGGTCGCACCTTCCTTCGGAAGGCACTGCTCCGCCCTGCGCGGTCGCACCATTCCGCGTCGTTGCGCCTTGCCCTGCACCCCAAAAACCGCTCACTCCACCCCGTCCAACTACCGGATTCAGGATTATAAGTTAACGCCCTCTATACGGTTTTCATAAGATGGGTAAAGGAAAGCGAAATTGATGCGATGGGTTGTTGCTTATACCCCACTCATGCAGTAAAAGCACCTGATTCTCGCGCATTGTAGTGAAGTGAGAAAGTTTATTGATGGGGGTCGAGCGCAGTATTATTCTTCCGCCGCCGCAAGGTCTTGCTCCGGCTCTTCAAGATTAATTTTCATCTGCCAAGCTGTAAAATCTTACAGCTATCCCCGCAGCTCGTTTTGGGTTTTCATAGCTCTGTTATTTTGTGAGTATTGTCTGAAGAAATCAGGTTTCCGGGTAGCTTCAGGTTTTTGTAATGATATCCCCAATCAAAAATCGTGCAGAAAGTCTTGTGGGCGTTTCCCGGGTCACATTTGATATGGCCGCTCTTGTACCAGTAGAGAACGCGCAGGCCAGGCTTACGGGCTTTCTCGAGCAGAGTTTGAGCGAGATTTATCTCCTGAATGCTCAGACCCTGCGTTTTGAATTTGCGAGTAAGGGTGCGCAGCGTAATCTGGGTCATGAAATGGATGCCCTGCGGTCGATGACGCTATCGGAGATTCAGCCGGAATTCGACGAGGCGTCGTTCCAGGCTTTGATCGCCCCGCTTTTGGATGGCGAAAAAGAGGGGTTGGTTTACGAAACCATGCAGTTGCGTTCCGATGGCACACTTTATCCGGTGGAAGTCCATCTGCAGCGATTCGGGCAACCGGGTCGCCTCGAAATTTTTGCGATTATTCTGGACATTACCGCGCGTCGCTGTACTGAAGCAGCGTTGCGGGAAAGCGAGGCGCGTTTCCGGATCATCGTCAACACCATTCCACAGCTTGCGTGGATAGCTGAGCGCGATGGATCGCGATTATGGCACAACCAGCGCTGGTACGACTATACAGGGACTACACCGGAAGAAATGCAAGGCTGCGGTTGGCATAAAGTGCATGATTCGGAAATGTTGCCCATGATAATAGAGAACTGGAAAAACGCTGTCCAAACTGGGCAAACGTTCGATATGGAAGTCAGGCTGCGCGGGGCGGATGGGCAGTACCGGATATTCCTGACGCGGGCAGAGCCCTTGAGGAACGCGGAAGGCCGTGTCGTCCAGTGGTTCGGCACCAATACCGATGTAAATGATCAGAGGCTGGCTGAAAAGACCCGGCGCGAAACGGAGAAGCAGCTCCAGGTGGTGATGGAGAACATGCACGACGGTCTCGTGATCTCCGATTTTTCCGGCAAGCTGCTGCATTGGAATCCCGCAGCGCTGGAGATGCACGACATCGATAATCCGGAAGCGGTGCTGGGCGATCTCGATACCTTCGCAAAAATATACGAGCTATCAACGGTTGACGGCACAGTCTTGCATGTCGATCAGTGGCCTATGACGCGCATCCTGGGTGGGGAGCATCTGCACGATCTGGAGTTGCGGCTTAGACGTCTGGACCGAGATTGGGAACGCGTTCTCAGTTATTCCGGAGCAGTTTCGCATTACGGCGAGGGCAAGGGCCTTGCATTTCTGACCATAAAAGATATTACCGCGCGCAAGTATGCCGAGGAAGCATTACGCGACGCGAAGATAAATCTTGAGCATAAAGTAGGGGAGCGCACGGCCCAGCTACTTGCCAAGAGCAAAGAGCTGGAAAATTTTTGCTATTCCGTATCGCACGATCTCAGGGCTCCACTACGCGGAATAGCGGGTTATAGCCGTCTTCTCCTGGACGGCTACCATGAATGTCTCGATGAGGAAGGCCGAAGCTTTCTGATAAATGTGCGCGCAGCAACAAAGCATATGACAGGTTTAATTGAAGACCTGCTCTCTTATTCAAAGCTGGAACGGCGCAAGCTGTCGACAACGGTAATCAAACTCTCCAGTTTTATATCGAGGCTACTGGTCCAGTTCCAGGACAGCCTCAAGAATGTACGCCTTACTGTCGATGTCGGTGATTTCGATATCAATGCCGATCCCGAGGGTCTCGCAATAGCTTTGCGTAACCTGGTCGATAATGCCATCAAATTCTCCAGGTGTACGGCTGAACCGGCTATCGAAATTCGTGCGCAGTCCGCGGATGGCTTCTGCATGCTTTCTGTAAGCGACAACGGAATCGGGTTTGACATGCGTTTTTACGAAAAAATTTTCGAAATATTCCAGCGTCTTCATCGTGCCGAAGACTACCCTGGTACGGGTATCGGACTTGCGATGGTATACAAGGCAATGGAACGGATGGGAGGGCGGGTATGGGCGGAGAGCCAACGGGGCGCCGGCGCGGTTTTCTACCTGCAATTGCCTCTGGCGAATGCGGTTGAATCAGATACCTCGACAATTAATGGCGCCTAGCCGGCGGCGCCTGCCATGAATACTGCGTTGCCGATCTTGCTTATTGAAGACAATCCGATGGATGTGGATCTCACGCGGCGTGCGTTTATACGGCACAACCTGGCCAACCCGCTTGAAGTATTGCGCGACGGACAGGAAGCGCTCGATTTCATTGCCGGACGGCGAGCAGGAGAACTTGTACCCTCGGTGATACTTCTCGATCTGAAGCTGCCGAAAGTCAGTGGGCTCGACGTCCTGCGAGCCATTCGGGCCCACCCCGATCTCGGAACTGTCCCGGTAGTGGTTCTAACCTCTTCCGCCAATGATGACGATGTTCACCAAGCCTACACGCTGGGGGCGAATTCTTATATCTTAAAGTCAGTGGATTTTGAGAAATTTATTGATGTGGCCCGGCAAATTGAGCTTTATTGGACAGTTCTCAATATGCCCGGCTTTTCGAAGCGCGTTTAATGAAAGTTCTTTACCTGGAAGATAACGCGCTGGATGCCGATCTGGTGCGGATCGAGATGGAGAAACGCGCACCGGATATTCAGCTGGATGTGGTCGGCACATTGACTGAAGCACTGGCAAGAGTGGATCGATACCATGAGATTTATGGAACCAGCCTGGAAACGCCAGCAATCGTGGGGGCTGGTCTGGATATCCCTCGGTACGACCTGGTACTGACCGACCTCAATCTTCCGGATGGCAGTGGCGAGGCTTTACTGGCTCGGGTTCGCGGTCAGCATTTGCCGCTTCCGGTCGTGATTCTTACCGGATCGAGTTGCGAGGATATGTTATTGGCGCTACTCCGCGCGGGCGCCGACGATTACGTCATTAAGCGGGAAGGTTTTCTGGAAACGCTGGCGCTCGTGCTGCGCGCAGCCCTGGATAAATTCCACACGGAAACCTACCGGCGCGCGGCTCCGCTCAGAATTCTCTACGTCGAGCCCAATGCGGATGATATCGATCTGACGAAGCAGGCCCTGGGTTCAATCGCTCCACATCTTAAAATTGAATCGCTTCAGTCGGCCGAGCAGGTTTTCGCCGGATTTGCAATGCGAGAGGCAAAGGACGCCTTTGATGTCCTTCTCCTTGATTATCGTCTGCCAGGCGTTTCCGCCACCGATATCCTGAAGGAACTTTGCCAGGTTCGTGGGCTTGATCTACCGATCATTCTTGTTGCCGGACAGGACGATGAAGAAATTGCGCGGCAGTCTCTCAAACTGGGAGCCGCTGATTATGTAGTAAAAAGCGCCGGCTACTTGCAGCGCTTGCCCACTGTCATTGAAAACGTCTGGCTGCGGGCCGAGTCGACCCGCAGAGAGCGGGCCTTGCTGGAGGAAAGGACGCGCCTTTCTCTCGCTACCGAAGCAGCCGCAATAGGCATCTGGGAGTGGAACACCGCCACCGATGAGATTATCTGGGATGATCGCATGTATGAGATTTATGGCGCGCCGCGTGGCAGCACCATTACTTATGAGGTCTGGAAATCGTACACTCATCCCGATGATTTGCCCGAGCAGGAAGCTCAACTGGAGAAGATCACCGCGGAGGATGGGCGCAGACAGCTGGATTTCCGTATTCTGCGCGGACACGAGTGCGTGCGTCATCTTCATATCGCGAAAGCGGTGAAGTGGGGCCGGAACGGGAACGAACTGCGAATAGTTGGTACGGCGATCGATATTACCAAGCGCAAAGAGACCGAACTGGCAATTCAGGAGCACGCCATGCAGCAGAGCCTTATTGCCGCGTTCGGACAACAGGCGCTTGCCAGCGGAGATCTTGACGAGCTGTGGGACGAGGTGGCAGGGGTCGCGTCCCGTGGCCTCAACGTCGATTTCTGCAAGGTCCTGCAGCTTGCGCCGGATTTGCGTTCCTTTATACTTAAGGCAGGGTCGGGTTGGCAGGAGGGCTGGATCGGCCGCCAGACATCATTCACCTTCGAGAACAGCCAGAACCGGTTTGTTCTCGCGAGCCATCAGCCTGTAATCGTCGACGATTTTCGTTCGGAGACCCGCTTCAAGCCATCGAGTATCCTGAGAAGTCACGGAATCCGCAGTAGCGCCGATGTGCTTATTTCCGGAGCTGGTGGCGCGTATGGCGTATTGGGTGCGTATTCCCGCGATGCGCAGCGCTTCACTTCTAGTAGCATCAATTTCTTGCAGAGCCTCGCCAATATCCTTGCAACTGCAATTGATCGCAAAACCACGGAAGAACGCCTCACTTATCTGGCCCAGTTCGATCCCCTGACTGAGTTGCCCAACCGCAGCCTTTTTCTTGATCGCCTAAGGCAAGCAATGGAGCAAGCGCAGCGCAGCCGGAGACGAGTCGGCGTTGTGTTTGCGGATCTGGACCGGTTCAAGATCGTCAACGATACGATGGGCCACAGCACTGGCGACAAGTTATTGGTTCAGGTTGCGCAACGGTTGCAACAGTGCGTGCGTTCAGGCGATACGGTGGCCAGGCTGGGCGGGGATGAGTTCGCATTCATTCTTTCCAATCTTGCTCAGGCCGAGGATGCGACGATAGTGGCCGAGAAGGTGATTGCCGCCCTTTCGCTGCTATTTGAGCTGGATGGCCAGGAAATCTATACTTCCGTAAGCCTCGGGATCAGTATCTACCCTGGAGATGGAACGGATGCGGATAGCCTGCTCAGGAATGCCGATACGGCGATGTTTCAGGCTAAAGAGCAAGGCCGCGCGATTTATCAGTTCTACCTGCCGCAAATGAACGAGCGCGCGGTGGCTCGCCTGAAAATTGAAACGCAACTCCGTGGCGCGCTGGCACGGCGTGAATTCGTGCTTCACTACCAGCCAAAGGCGAGTTTGACGAGTGGGGAAATCACCGGGTTCGAGGCGCTCCTTCGCTGGCAGCATCCGGCACATGGGCTCGTGCCGCCGCTCAAATTCATTTCGGTTCTTGAGGATACAGGTTTGATCGTATCGGTCGGGGAATGGGTGGTACGGACAGTCTGTGAGCAGATCAACAAATGGCAGAGCCAGGGCCTGGTCCTGCATCCAGTCTCGGTCAATCTGTCTGCACGCCAGTTTCAGCAGCAAGACCTTGACTCCGTTATCGGCAAAACCCTGGAAGTGACCGCGATTGATCCCCATTTCCTGGAGTTTGAGTTGACTGAATCAGTATTGATGAAAGAGGCCGAGGCGGCAGCCAACGCGCTTCAGAACCTGAAGGCGTTCGGTGTGCAAATATCAATGGATGACTTCGGCACTGGCTATTCAAGTCTGGCCTACCTCAAGCGGTTTCCGCTCGACACACTGAAGATAGACCGCGCGTTCATCCGGGACGTGACTACCGATCCGGATGATGCGGCCATCGCGGTGGCAATGATCAGGCTTGCGCACAGCCTGGGACTGAAAGTAGTAGCGGAGGGAGTCGAAACGAGGGCGCAATTGGATTTTCTGATAGAAAACGGTTGCGACGAGATGCAGGGCTACTATTTTTCCCGACCATTACCTCTGGAGAGGGCGTCCCAGGCGCTTATTCAGGGCTACCGGCTGCCGATGGGCATTCAGAAGATGAATGATTGATGAACCCATGCCGTATGCCTGAGCTGTATTCACCTCTCCCGCCTCCGCTGCTCACCGGGCAGCCAACTCAGCCAACTCCCCCTGTCATCTTCGTTGCATCTTCATTGGCGCAGCCACCCGGGGCCCACGCGGTAATCCGCCCTATTTTGCCTAGCACGAACGCCCGTTGCCAAAGGATACATTGGGATCCATTGCTCACCCGAAAATAAGCATATTTTCTCTCGTAATTGCTACAAAGCTCTTTCCCTGCCTTATGATATTTGTTACTTTATCTACCGCAATTTCCCAGTCCGCGGGGGGCGGACGAATTTCCCGACAGATAATGAAAAATGAAAAAAATTATCCTTATGATTTGCGTCATGTTTGCATTTACCGGTGGAGCTTTCGCACAGAAAGGGGGATTGAATCTCAAATCACATTCCGCGCTGGTCATGGATGCCCAGCGCGGGCACATTCTTTTTCACAAGAACGCAGACAACGTGATGCCGATCGCTTCCATTACGAAGCTCATGACCGCCATAGTTGTGCTTGATGCGCAATTGCCGCTGGATGAGGAAATCGTCATAGAAGCCGCCGACGTTGATGTGATCAAGAATACCCGCTCCCGGTTGCGGGTGGGGGGAAGTCTTACCCGTCAGGAAATGCTGCGGCTGGCGTTGATGTCTTCCGAAAATCGTGCCGCAGCGGCGCTGGGGCGCTCATATCCGGGAGGCACCAATGCATTCGTTGCAGCCATGAACCGCAAGGCGTTCGAGCTTGGCATGGGCAACAGCTACTTCGTTGATTCTACCGGATTAAATAGCGCCAATGTTTCCACGGCGCGCGATCTGGTAAAAATGGTCAACGCCGCCTATGATTACGATGTCATTCGCGAATTCTCCACTACCGCTGCGCATGAGGTGATGTTCACCGATGATGACCGAAGCATGCAATTCGTCAATTCCAACAATTTGGTGCGTAGCAGCAACTGGGATATTGGCGTATCAAAAACAGGGTTTCTCAGCGAGGCTGGACGCTGCCTGGTGATGCAGGCCAATATAACGGGCAAGCAGATTATCATTGTACTGCTGGATTCGTGGGGAAAGAATTCTCGTCTCGGCGACGCCAACCGCGTCAAGAAATGGATGGAGATCGGGTTTGCTCGCAAAGTTCGCGGCTGATACTTTTTGAAACCGGGGCGATTACACAAACTCCCGGTTTCTGTCACGCGCAGGTATTCAAGATTGCTTTCGTTTTCGTGGCGCTTGATTTAACCTTTTTTCCAGGCCAGGGTTAGCCTCGTGCCAACTGGGAAACGACAAGGGAGGAGTTGTTATGCAATTACAATTGATTGCCGCACTCATCATCGTTTTCCTGATTGTCATGTTCGCGGTTCAGAATGCCGTCGCGGTTAGCGTCATATTTTTTCTTTGGCGCATCGATGCTTCGCTCGCCATGGTGATCGCCGCATGCTTCGGCCTTGGCGCGCTCATCGGCGCGCTGGTAACGGTTCCAACGATGCTGCGTGAGCGAATTTCGATAAGCCGTCTGCGCAAACAGGTGGAAACGCTACGTGCCGAGAACGAGGATTTGCGCGCCTTGAAGAAGGATGTGCCCGCTGTGCCGTACGGATATTGAGGCATACTGAAAATATGCGGCTTGATTTCCATGTCGCAGCATTATTTTTAAAGCAGCCGGAATGCAAGAATGGCGACAACCGTGGGTGGAATGGCGGCGGCCAGTAGGCCCAAGGGATGGATGGCTTCATCCTCGAATGAACCCTTGAGTATGGAAAAACCTGCCGGATTTGGCGCATTGGCGATGACCGTCAAACCCCCGCCGGCGACGGCGCCGGCAACGAGCGAATACCGGAACTCGGCGCTGGTTCCTTCGAGCAGGGAACCAAGATAAGTCAGTGCTGCATTGTCCGTGATTGCGGTCAGCAGGGTAGCGCTGAAAAAAAGTACAGTGCTGTCCATATCCGCCAGCAGGGGCTGCAACCACCACTTCTGTTGTCCACCCAGAACAACCAGGCCGGCGAGAAAAAAGGCGACCAACAGTCCTTCCCGCAGAATCAAGGGGTCCTGGTAGCGTTCGTATGCAAGGGTAAATCCAAGGAAGAACAGCAACAGGCCCATGAAGACGACAGGGTGATGCGCAAACACTACCACGCCTATCAGAAACACCACGTGCACGAGTACCACGAGTAGCGGAACCTCGTTGTGCGTTGAGGGCTCTGCCTTCTTCAGGCCCGACAACTCACGCTGAAACAGGATAGTGGCGCCAAGAGCGTTCACCAGTACTCCAACCGCGGCCTTCCAGCCAAATGTGGTAAACATGAAAACAGTATCCCATCCCCATTTCCCGGCCACCATGAGAACTGGGGGTGCGGCAAAGGAGGTCATTGTTCCGCCGATTGAGATGTTGACGAACAATACTCCAAGAGTGACGTACTTAAGCCGGGTGGAAATTCCCCTGCTGTAATACCGCTCAAGCAGAATTAACCCGGCCAGGGTCATCGCTGCGGGCTCGGTGATAAATGAGCCCAGCAAAGGGACAAATGATAATGTGATGAAGTAAAACGCCTTACCCTCAGGCCAGGGAATGAGCCGGGCGAGCTTTTTCACGCAAAGCATGGCGAATTGCAGGATCGGGCGGCTGCCCGAGATTACCATGACTGCGAATACGAACATGGGTTCGATAAAACTTTGCTGATCGAGATAGGCTATGGCCGATTGCTTGCCTTCCGCGACCAGCATCATGATGACAAGAATCATCGCCCAAAAGCCGAAAACGACCTCGACCTCGCCCAAAAAATGCCAGATACCGGCATGGGCGGGGTAGGTATGCGCCAGTTGTTCGAAATATTTCGTCGAGAAAGTGTGTATTAGCGCGATGCCAAACAGGATTGCGCCAATGATCTCAATGGGGGCGGGATTCATTTGCTTGCCCAGATGGGTTTTCTGATTATTGCTACGGGGAACCCATGTTCAAGGTCTTCGCGTCCCGTGAATCCGCAGATGATATAGTGACGAGCTGTCTACCCGGTCAATTTTTTTTAAGGGTGGGTCCGGGTTGACGCAGGTAAATTGCTCTTGGCACTACGCTAGGGTCAACGTGTTTTCGCTCTTCAATTGCAGTCGGAACGAATCGGAAACCCGTGTATTTTATTTCATTGCATCAAGGTTGGCCTGTGCATCAGCGTTGCCCTGTGCGGCGGCCTTCTTGAACCATTCTTTGGCCTTGGTCTCATCCCTGGGAACGCCTTCGCCGGCGTAATACATTACCCCGAGATTGTTTTGTGCATCGACGTTGCCCTGCTCGGCGGCTTTTTGAAATAACTCCACGGCTTTGGCCGGGTCTTTGGGAACACCTTCACCGTTCGCATACATCAGCCCGAGGTTGAATTGCGCATCGGCATATCCCTGCGCTGCGGATCGATGAAACCAGGCAGCAGCTGTAACGGGATCGTTACTCAGGATTTTGCCTGAAGAGTCCTTGGATATGGCTTCGCCCGTGTAGAACATGACGCCGAGGCCATTTTGTGCTTTGGCGTCTCCCGCCTCTGCATCCTTTCTCAATTGCAGGAATTTTTCTTCCGGAGTTGCTTCATTCCCCGGCCCGGCCGGCATGATTTCCTGTAATAACGCCGACTTTTCCTCTGGCGTCAATTCATTCTCCAATATGGACGGAATTTCCTTTTCCGACGTAAATTCATCCGGCAGCTTGGCCGGCGTCTCAGACTTGGGGGTATTCCCGGGATCTTTCTCACCGCAGCCCGCAAGCATGAGCGTGGGGACTGCAGCGAGCAATACCACAATAAGAATATTCATCGAGTATTTTGTTCTGTCATGTTCTTTCCAAATTGCCTCAGCAGTATGGATGAAGGTAAAACGATACCTTTGCCTTACAGGCTGTAATACATATCGAACTCGATCGGGTGGGTAGTCATGCGAAAACGTGTAACTTCCTCCATCTTCAGCTCGATGTAGCCGTCGATCATATCGTTCGAAAACACGCCGCCACGCGTAAGGAAATTGCGGTCCTTATCCAGGCTATCCAGCGCTTCATCCAGCGAAGCGCAGGGGTTGGGAATCCTGCCTGCTTCTTCAGGAGGAAGATCATAAAGATTCTTGTCCATGGGGTCGCCCGGATGAATCTTGTTCTGGATACCGTCCAGGCCAGCCATCAGCAATGCGGTAAACGCGAGATAGGGATTGGCGGTCGGGTCGGGAAAGCGTACTTCAATGCGCCGCCCCTTGGGGCTGTTGGCGTAGGGAATACGTACTCGCAGCGGACCGATTGCTGACCGAGTAGGCAAGATTGATCGGCGCTTCAAAACCTGGAACGAGGCGCTTGTAGGAATTGGTGCCCGGATTGGTTATCGCATTCAAGGCCTTGGCGTGCTTGATAATCCCGCCTATATAATACAGCGCCATTTCAGAAAGTCCCGCATAACCGCTTCCCGAAAATAGATTCTGACCCCCTTTCCAGATCGATTGGTGCACATGCATTCCGGAACCATTGTCGCCGACTATGGGCTTCGGCATGAAAGTCGCTGTTTTTCCATAAGAATGGGCAATGTTGTGCACCACATATTTGAATGCCTGGGTCCAGTCGGCGCGCTTTACCAGGCTGCTATATTTGGTGCCTATCTCACACTGCCCGGCAGTCGCCACTTCATGGTGATGCACTTCAACTTCAATACCCATTTCCTCCAGCGCAAGACACATGGCGGACCGGATGTCATGCAGGGAATCGATCGGAGGAACGGGGAAATAGCCGCCTTTAATGCCGGGACGGTGCCCGGTATTTCCGCCCTCGTATTTTTCCGCGGAGCTCCAGGCTGCTTCCTGGGACTCAATTTTTACCGAACAGCCGGACATGTCCGCATGCCATGTTACGGAGTCAAAAATGAAGAATTCGGGCTCGGGACCGAAATACGCAGTGTCGCCAATGCCGGTCGACTTCAGGTAAGCCTCGCCGCGTTTCGCCAGTGAACGTGGATCCCGGTCGTAACCCTTGCCATCGGAAGGCTCCACCACATCGCACGTCATGAACAGCGTCGCCTCGTCCATGAATGGGTCCATTTTGGCCGTGTCGGGGTCGGGTATCAGTAGCATGTCAGACGCATGAATACCTTTCCAGCCCGCAATGGAAGAACCATCGAATGCGTGTCCGTCTTCGAGCTTGTCGGTATCGACGGCATGGGCGGGAAGCGTTACGTGCTGCTCCTTGCCCCGGGTATCGGTAAATCGTAGATCAACGAACCTGACTTCGTTGTCCTGAATCATTTTCAGAACATCGGCTACCGCCATTTTTCTCTCCAAACCGGAATTGCAGTCATGCGAAAGTACCTTATAAAGGGGTGATACAAAGCGTAACATTATATCAGCAGGAGCGTTTCCATTTCTTCAACAACAGAATACCCGCCCAAGAATCTGAAGGAAGCCAGGCTAAAGCATTAGCTGTTCCGCCCTTCCGCACAAAGGTTTTTACTCGAACACCGGCTTGAAAATGGATTACCATTAGGTTTTCAATTGTTACTGGAAACCATATGGAAACCATCACTGCGATACTTGAGAGGGCGCAACAACGCGCCGAGGAAATGGATTTGCCATACCAGGGCGCGTTGCTTCCCAATGAAGCGCTTGCGCTGCTGCAGGAAGCGCCCGAGGCGAAGCTGGTGGATGTGCGTTCCCGGGCTGAATGGGACTGGGTGGGAAGAATTCCGGGCGCGGTCGAAATCGAATGGCAGTCCTATCCCGGCATGCGACCCAATCCGGATTTTGTCAACTATCTTTCCAGCCAGGTGGACAAGGAATCTCTGGTGATGTTCATCTGCCGCAGTGGAGGACGTTCACATCAGGCTGCGGCTACCGCCAGCGAATTGGGCTATACGAATTGCTATAACATTCTCGAAGGTTTTGAAGGCGAGAAAGACGCGACCGGTCACCGCGGGACCAAAGGGGGATGGAAAGCGGCAGGTTTGCCCTGGGTTCAGAAATGACCTGAAGGGGAATCAAGAGCACTTGTACGGGACTCAGGTTGCTGCCGACCATTCGACCAGACCGGAATAGGCTGTAATAAGCACGATAATCCCGAACGCAATGCGGTACCATGCAAATACCGTGAAATCATGGTGGCTGATAAAACGCAATAATCCGCGCACCGCCAATAACGCGCTGACGAACGAGGCCACGAAGCCGATGACAAATACTCCGATATCGTCGAAATGAAGGATATCGAGATTTTTGTAAACGTCGTAAAAGGTGGCGGCAAACATGATCGGGATGGCCAGAAAAAAAGAAAACTCTGTCGCCGCCTTACGGGATAAGCCAAAAAAAAGGCCGCCAATAATGGTTGCGCCGGAGCGTGAAGTGCCGGGTATCAGCGCCAGGCACTGCATCAAGCCCACCTTCAACGCATGTCTCCAGTCCATGTCCTCCACCCGCTCGACATCCACGACGTGTTTTCTGCGTTCCGCCCACAGGATCAGGATTCCGCCAATTATGAACGCCATCGCCACCGGCACGGGGTGAAACAGATATTGCTTGATGGTCTTGATGAACAATAGACCCAGAATTGCAGCGGGAAGAAAAGCAATGAAAAGGTTCAACACAAAGCGGTTCGCATCCTGGCGGGAACCGACATCCCGGACGACGTTTCCGATCTTGACGCGATATTCCCAGCAAACCGCCAGAATGGCGCCCAGTTGAATGACGATCGTGAAGACCTTGCCTTTCTCGTCATTGAAGTCGAGCAAATCGCTTGCCAGTATCAGGTGACCGGTAGAGGAAATAGGAAGAAATTCGGTCAGACCCTCGACAATGCCGAGGATCAGGGCCTTAAAGAGCAGAAACCAGTCCATGCGTGCTATCCGGCAAAAAGCATTTGGCGCCGGATAAGCACGTGTGAACTCGGGAAAGTCGAGGTATTACCAGGCAATGGGTTGTCCAGTGGCAGGATACAGGGTCGGGACTGATTATTTTTCGGACATTATCGCACCGAACTGCGCTTCAGGCTCGAGTATAGTTCTAATTAGGGTGCGGCTTACCGTCTTTTGCTTTGACAGCTGTCAGCCGAGTACCGGTCGAGGATTATCGCAGACGTCGAGCGGAGCCCGAGAAGGGCTCCGCATATCGAGGCTGTCGTCAGGTTACATCTTGCTATAAATCTCCGCTCCTTTTGCCACAAACTCGGTGGCTTTTTCTTCCATACCCTTTTTCAATGCATCGTCTTCGCTAACGCCTTGGCTCGCAGCGAAGTCACGCACATCCTGGGTTATTTTCATGGAGCAGAAATGGGGGCCGCACATGGAACAGAAATGCGCGAGTTTGGCGCCCTCCTGGGGCAAGGTTTCATCATGGAATTGTTTCGCTTTATCCGGATCCAGGCCAAGATTGAACTGATCATCCCAGCGAAACTCGAAACGGGCTTTTGAAAGCGCATTATCGCGAATTTGCGCGCCGGGGTGACCCTTTGCAAGGTCTGCTGCGTGAGCGGCAATTTTGTACGTGATGATGCCGTCTTTTACGTCATCCTTGTCGGGCAGGCCAAGGTGTTCCTTGGGCGTGACGTAGCACAGCATTGCCGTGCCATACCAGCCTATCATGGCCGCGCCGATAGCGGAGGTAATATGGTCGTAGCCGGGTGCGATATCGGTCGTGAGAGGGCCTAGCGTATAGAAGGGCGCTTCGGCGCAGTATTTCAACTGCATATCCATGTTCTCCTTGATGAGATGCATGGGAACATGGCCGGGACCCTCGATCATTACCTGCACGTCATGCTTCCACGCGATCTGCGTCAGTTCGCCGAGGGTTTCCAGTTCCGCGAACTGGGCTTCATCATTGGCATCGTGTATGGAACCGGGACGCAGACCGTCGCCAAGAGAGAAGCTTACATCGTAGGCTTTCATGATTTCGCAGATTTCCTCGAAGCGGGTGTACAAAAAACTCTCCATGTGATGCGCCAGACACCATTTTGCCATGATCGACCCGCCGCGCGAGACGATGCCGGTCAAACGCTTCGCGGTCATTGGAACATAGGCGAGCCGCACGCCGGCATGGATCGTGAAGTAATCCACGCCCTGCTCAGCCTGTTCGATCAGCGTGTCACGAAAAATTTCCCAGGTAAGGTCTTCCGCCTTGCCATTTACCTTCTCGAGCGCCTGATAGATAGGTACCGTGCCGATTGGAACGGGACTATTGCGAATTATCCACTCACGGGTCTCATGAATGTTTTTGCCAGTTGAAAGATCCATTACCGTATCACCGCCCCAGCGGATGGCCCAGGTCATCTTCTCGACTTCTTCCTGAATGCTCGAACCCAGCGCGGAATTACCAATATTCGCATTGATCTTCACGAGGAAATTGCGCCCGATGATCATCGGTTCGGATTCCGGATGATTGACGTTGGCGGGAATAATGGCGCGGCCTCTGGCCACTTCGTCGCGTACGAATTCCGGCGTGATATGCCCAGGCAGAAATGCCCCGAAATCGTGTCCGGGATGCTGGCGCGTGAGCAACTCGCGGTGTTGCTTGCTCAGATGCTCGCAACGCTGGTTTTCACGTATGGCGACGAACTCCATTTCAGGCGTGATGATGCCGCGACGAGCATAATGCATTTGCGTTACGTTCGCCCCCGCTCTGCCACAGCGGGGTTGCCGGTTCAGATCGAAGCGCATTTCGGCGAGCCTCGGATCAGCCAGGCGCTGCTTGCCATAAGCAGAAGCAGGGGCCGAAAGAACTTGCGTGTCCCCGCGCTCGTCTATCCACTTTTCGCGTAACGGGCGCCAGGCCGGAGCGGATGTCTATTTTTGCCGCAGGATCGGTATAAGGTCCGGACGTGTCATAAACATAAATCGGGGGATTCACTTCCGCACCCATGCTGGCGGGGGTATCGGATTGGCTGATTTCCCGCATGGGCACGCGAATATCTGGCCGGGAACCCTGCACATAAACTTTCCGGGATTGCGGCAAAGGCTGGACCGCGCCTTCGTCGACATGGGCGGTCTTGCTCGAAAATGGCAACGGAAATTGCGCTGCGTTCGAAACTGTTGCATTCATAATACGCTCCTTAAGTGCCATAAAGGAGCGGGACGACTAGTTCCCAGCTTCCCTACGGCGGCATTATCCGTGTCAGGTATTGAGGGACTATCTCACCGGTTACCGGATGATTCCGGAACGGACCCCTAGCTGCTGCTGTGAAGCTAACGGAAATGTGGAATAATTGCAAGTTTGTTATGACATTTCATATAGGGTATAGGGCAGGACATGGATCTTGAACAAAGCCGGTTTAACATGGTAGAGCAGCAGATTCGTACATGGGAAGTGCTGGATCAGGAAGTTCTCGAATTATTATTCGAGGTGCGGCGTGAGGAATTTGTCCCCCCCGCTTACCGTTCACTTGCGTTTGTAGATATGGAAATCCCGCTGGGATATGGCGAAGTGATGCTTGCTCCCAAGCTGGAAGCACGCATTCTGCAGGAAGTGCAGGTAAAAAATACCGACAGGATTCTGGAGGTGGGCAGCGGCAGCGGTTATTTGACGGCGCTACTCGCCAGGAAAGGCGAACACGTATACAGCGTGGAAATTGTGCCGGAACTGAAAGCCATGGCGGAAAAAAATCTCAAGGCTCATGGTATCGCCAATGTGACGCTGGAAACGGGAGATGCGGCGCGCGGGTGGCCCCAGCATGGACCCTACGACGTAATCGTGCTGACGGGATCCACCCCGGTTTTACCGGAGGCGTTTCAAAGAAGCCTCAAAACCGGCGGACGGATGTTTGCTGTGGTGGGCGATGCGCCAGTCATGCAGGCGGTACTCGTCACTTGTGTGGCCCAGGAAGAAAAAGCGGGTGGATACAACACAGTGGGGCTGTTTGAAACCTGTATTTCTCCACTAAAAAACGCGAAGCAGCCGGCGCGGTTCACATTTTAATCTTCCGCACCAACCCTACAAATCGCAGGCTCGTCAGGCATCTATTGCTTAAGCTAGTTTCGATTGGCCGATAGTTTTTTTCGTCCAAAGATTAAGACAATCTGGAAATCAAAGTGAAAATTCCGCAATATATTCATGCGCTATTGATTGCCGGTGCCGTTTTGCATACCCCGCTTCATGCTGCCGACCTGATGGAAATCTATCGTGAGGCACTGGAACAGGACGCACAGTACAGCGCGGCGCGCGCCGCGCACGAGGCAGCCCAGGAAAGACTGCCGCAGGGTCGAGCGGGACTGCTTCCAACCGTCACGCTCGGGTTTGTTCGCCGGAGACAATTTATCGATATCGAGAGTGTAATCGGAGTCGCGGTAGGGGCAGCGGTCAGACCGTCTGAAGTCATGATTGACAATCAAAGTCTGACCATCTCAGGAACCCAGCCCATTTATCGAAAGGAAAATTTTGCGATTTACGAACAGTCCAAGCTTCAGGTTGCGCAGGCGGACTCGCAGTTCATCATTGCGGCCCAGGATTTGATTTTGCGCGCGGCGCAGGCGTATTTTGACATTCTTGCAGCTGAAGTGAATGTGGAGGTGGCGGAAGCTCAGAAAAAAGCGATTAGTCAGCAATTGGAGCAGGCCAAGCGCAATTTTCAGGTCGGCACAGCGACTATTGTCGATACTTATGAGGCTCAGGCCCGCTTCGATTTAACCACTTCTCTGGAAATCGCCGCCAGAAACGATCTGGAAATAAGAAAACGCACCCTACAACAGATTATCGGGCGTGTGCCCGATAATCTAGTCCGTCCAGATGAGCTAGCCTCGGATCTGCTCCCCCTGAAGTATGCGGACATGCAGCACTGGATCAACGTGGCTGAGCAGAATAATCTCGCTCTTAAAGTCCAGCAGGCATTATATGAAATCGCAAAACAGGACGTGGAACGAGCCAAGGCGGGACACTATCCAACCGTGGATCTCGTTGCCGTATATAGTGACCAGAAAGGTGTCGGGGGCGCAATCACCGGCCGGCCAATTGATCTGACGTCTAAAGAAATAGGTGTTCAGGTCAGTTTCCCGTTGTTCCAGGGGTTTGCAGTGCAATCACGCGTACGCGAAGCGCTGGCCACGCAGGAAAGGGTGTTTCAGGACATGAACAATACAAGGCGTAATAGTGTGCTCCAGGTAAGCCAGCAGTACCTTAATGTTACCAACGGCATCGCTCAGGTGAAGGCGTTGAAGCAGGCGCTCGCGTCGACTCAAAGCCAGTTGGATTCCACCAAGCTCGGGCAGGAAGTGGGGGTCAGAACCGAAGTGGATGTATTGAATGCGCAGCAATTGTTTTCTTCAGCGCGACGAGACCTTGCCCAAACGCGTTACAACTTTCTCATGTCTAGGTTGAGATTGGAGGCCGAGGCGGGCGAATTGGATGAGGATGATTTGCGCGAGATAAACGACATATTGATGAAATAGCCCGTTCTGATCCGTTCCGTTCGGATTCGAAAGTTGCTCTTGCGAAGGAGCATGTTCTCGATACCGGTACTTCTTCAGTGCTCTCCGGTAGCCGGACCCAGGCGGATCTCCGGATGAAGTTTCAAACATTGGCTTTCCCCGCACATTGACGCGTATGCGGTTGAGTGTTAGATTTTTCAGCGCTTCAGGCCTGGTTCCAGTCGAGGAGTTTCAGGCCGAACCTAAAGCGAACGGCAGCGTCCGCACTGTACAGACCGCTCGGACCTCACAGGCAGCGTTTGCCTGTTCCGGAGTACTTCGCCAGTTTGAGAACATTTTGCATTGCCGAGTCTGCAAGATAAGCTCAAAATAGGAATGCAGGATAATTTCAACTCGAAGTTATCCGGTAATTATCCTGAGCTTTGCTCGCACCCGGGCATTGCAGTCAAGTCAAGCGGGCGCGATTGCGGTCCTCGACACTCGTATGTCGCCATGCCGTGTTACTTCCAATCGAATAGGTAGCTTGACAGTCAGAAAGGCCAATAACTATGAGCGTGACAGAGGCACCCGATTCATACTCGAGTCAGCCGTCCATCCTTTCAAGCAGCGACCGGCCCGTTCGCGTTCGAGACACTCGTCCGGGAGATACAGACAAAGGCGTGCTGGACCCCAAGACTTTCGACGCAATCGAAACAGAGCAATTATTCGATTCGATCAATCATGCCGTCACTCATGCCGGGCAATGCGTGCTTTACCGCTCGCTGGCGCGGCCAGGGACAGATGCCGCGGTAACGCGAAAAAAACAGGACGCCTTACGGGAGTTGGAATCAAACCCGGTTCTCCATGAGGCGTTGCGGCACTTCATCGAGGAAATGGCGCGCGGAGAAAAATCCCTTTACGAGTTGCTCTATGGTACTTTTACCGGTGGTTTCGCCATAGACAATTCCAGAGCCGGTAAAGGTGAAATGGAGTTCAGCGGTTATGGGTACCATCAATTTATTGATGGTACCGGCTTTGTGATCGATCTGGTGGAGACAGTGGCAATCCTGCCGCAGCCGCAAAGCGCGTATTTGCGTACCTTGTTCGACGCCATTCGCGACTTTGGGAACTCGCGTATTTACTCGCTGATGCGCGGGCCGGTCTATCCTGCGGAAGGGAAATTCAGGACGCGGGAAGAAAAGCCCCGCTTTGCGCCCCTCCCGCGCTTCAGGCCATCGATGTTCAAGCTTTTTCCAATGTTGTTCGTGCTGATAGCGGTAAGTGCCGCCCTTTATTTCTTCCAGGGTGTGCTGGCCAGTTTTGGAATCGGTTATCTGGGATATGGAATACTCCTGCTGGCGTTACCGGTTCTACCGGTCGTCCTGATTGCCATCGCCGCCTCCGATCGCGATTCCGTCATCTACCCCCTGCGCAAGCTGTTCAAGCACAGTCCAGAACTGGCACGCGCGCTGGAAACACTGGGCATGATCGACGAGATATTATCCTTTCATCGCTATTCGCAAACCTTTGGCGGCAAGATGGCGCTGCCGGAGATACTCGAGAGCGAAAGGCATTCCCTCACTGTTACCGGAGCGAGAAATCCGCTGCTTGCCAGAACCAACCCGGGCTATGTGCCGAACGATATTTCACTTGACGATGCCGGACGGCTGCTGGTAATTACGGGGCCCAATAGCGGAGGCAAGACAGCTTACTGTAAAACCGTGGTACAGGTTCAGCTACTGGGGCAGATCGGCTGCTATATTCCCGCGGCAGGCGGAAGCCTGGTTCTGGCGGAACGTATTTTTTACCAGGTGCCGGACCCTGGCCACCTGGATGAGGGAATAGGACGCTTCGGTCATGAACTGAAACGCACGCGCGAGATTTTCTTCAGCTCCACGGCTCGAAGCCTGGTAGTACTGGACGAGCTTTCGGAAGGTACGACATTCGAAGAGAAAATGGAACTTTCCGAGTACGTTCTCGCAGGGTTTTACGAGCTGGGCGCAAGCACATTGCTTGTCACCCATAACCACGAGTTATGTGAGCGCTTGCAGGACAAGGGAATCGGCCGCTATCTCCAGGGAGAGTTTCTGCCCGGGGGACCGACTTTTCGCCTTATCCCCGGTGTATCACGGGTAAGCCATGCCGACCGGGTCGCGGCCGCTCTGGGCTTCAGCAAGGAAGATGTGGAGAAGCATCTGGCCAAACGCCACTTATGATTTGAGAGGTAAGGAACGTGTTTGTCCCGTTGTTCAAACTGCCGGCATAGAGATACGCGAACGTTTCGGATTGTTGCACTCCGCCTTGATGTCCATCGTTTTTCACTGTTTGTATCATCCCCCGATCACCACGTTTTAGTCGAATAAGATAAAAAGCTATGGAGCACCACAGCAATGCGAATTTCAATCGCGGCTTTTAAAGTCCATACAGGAGTTCGGGAGTTGGATAAGGAGGCATGGTGAAATCATTGGTTACGGGTGCAAATGGATTTGTTGGGTCGGCGGTCGCGCGCTGCCTGCTCAATGCAGATCACGAAGTGCGATGCCTGGTCAGACCGGGAAGCGATCGGCGAAATCTTGACAAGCTACCTGTGGAAATCTGCGAGGGCGACTTGCGCTCCGCCCCATCGTTGAAACGCGCGATAGCTGGTTGCGATAATCTATTTCATGTTGCCGCGGACTATCGTCTCTGGGTACCGAACCCGGAAACGATGTATGACATCAATGTAAGGGGAACCCGGGCGCTGATACTCGCTGCAGCCGAGGCTGGAATGAAACGCATGGTATATACAAGCAGTGTGGCAACGCTGGGGACGGGCCAGGACGGCAATCTTGCCAACGAAGACACCCCTTCGAGTCTCTTTTCCATGACGGGGCATTACAAGCGGTCAAAATTCATGGCGGAACAAGTCGTTCAGCAAATGACCGATGAGCATATGCTGCCCCTGGTCATAGTGAACCCTTCTACACCGGTAGGACCGCGCGATATCAAACCCACGCCCACGGGGCGCATAGTGGTTGACACCTTATGCGGTCGAATGCCGGCCTATGTAAATACCGGATTAAATATTGCGCATGCAGATGACATTGCGTATGGCCACCTTCTGGCTTACACGCATGGGAAACCAGGAGAGCGTTATATCCTGGGTGGAGAAAATATGACATTACTGCAAATTTTGCAGACAATCGACGAGATAAGCGGCAAGCGGACAAAACGGCTGAACCTGCCGGTCAAACTGGTATTGCCAGCCGCGTGGCTAATGGAAAAAATGGCGATGGTAACGAATGTTGAACCGCGAGCCACGGTGGATGGCGTATGCATGGCGAAAAAGAAGATGTTTTATTCCAGTGACAAGGCAATGCGTGATTTGGGGTATCGGTATCGACCCGCCGCAGAAGCGCTTGAGGATGCGATGAACTGGTTCCAGGCTAACGGATATTGCGGTTAAACCCAAAGCAGGCCGTTCATCCTCTTTTTTTGCCTATCATTCCCGTAGTAAAGGTATTACTCGGCGCCTTGCCTAATTGACGACTTCAAAACCCGCACCCTCGATGGCCTCCCTGAACTGATCTGTACCCGTCATGTCGCCATCATACTGAATCGTAACCTGGCCTTGCTCCAGCGAAACCTCTGAACTGCTTACGCCCGGTATTTTCTCCAGAACGTTTTTTACGCTGTTAACGCAACCCATACAGGTCATGCCTTTAACTTTCATGATTTCAGTTTGCATTGCTTACGCTCCTCTGTCATTGGCAGTTATATTGCATCCACGAAATCAAACCCTGCCGCGCTCTACCGTTTCCACAATAATCCGTTGCTCCGTTGCCAGATACCGAACTTACCAAGGCGTTCGCGGCAGGTCAATCCAGATGCTTCTCAATCTTCACGCCGCAGTTGCGGAAACAGAATAACGTCGCGAATGCTCGGGCTATCGGTAAATAGCATGACCAGGCGGTCTATGCCGATACCTTCGCCTGCGGTGGGAGGCAGGCCATATTCAAGCGCCCGGATGTAATCAGCGTCGTAGTGCATCGCCTCGATGTCGCCGGCCTCCTTGGCGTTCGCCTGTTCCAGGAAACGCGACGCCTGATCTTCAGCGTCGTTCAATTCGGAAAACCCATTGGCGATTTCGCGCCCCGCAATGTAAAGCTCGAACCGGTCGGTTACCGCAGGATCGATATCGTTGCGTCGTGCGAGCGGAGAAACTTCGGCGGGGTATGCGACGATAAAAGTGGGGGCAAACAATAAGTGTTCGGTGGTTTCGTCAAATAACGCGAGCTGTAATCCGCCGATGCCGTCTTCGGGTTTATAGGCAATTCCGAGGCCCTGCAGTGTTTTGATCAGGAATGATCGTTCGCCAAGTTGCGCACCGGTATATTCCGGATGAAATTTCAGGATGGCCTGAACGATGGTGAGCCGTTCGAACGGTTGTGCAAGGTCAATCTCGCGTCCCTGATAGCTTATCCTGGTTGTGCCTAGAACCTTTGCCGCCAATTCCCGCAGCATCGTTTCAGTAAGATCCATCAAGTAAGTGTAATCCCGGTAGGCTTCATAAAATTCCAGCATGGTGAACTCCGGATTATGCCGGGTGGAGATTCCTTCATTTCTGAAACTTCGATTGATTTCGAACACTCTTTCCATGCCGCCAATCACCAGACGCTTCAAGTAAAGCTCCGGCGCAATACGAAGATACAATCGAGTATCCAGCGCGTTGTGGTGAGTGACGAAAGGCCGTGCCGCCGCGCCGCCGGGGATTGGATGCATCATCGGTGTCTCCACTTCCAGATAACTGCGCGCGACCAGAAATTCGCGAATGGATTGGATGATCCTGGATCGTGTGATAAATACTCTTCGGCTATTGTCGTTGGTGATAAGGTCGAGATAGCGCTGGCGGTATTTTTGCTCCTGGTCGGTCAGACCGTGAAATTTTTCTGGCAGAGGCCGTAGTGATTTTGTGAGCAAGCGCAGATTCGTGACGCGCACGGACAGTTCTCCTGTCCTGGTTCTGAATAGTGTGCCCTGAGCGCCCAATATGTCGCCAAGGTCATAATGCTTGAATGCATCGTGAACCTCTGCGCCGGCAGTGTCATTGGCGATGTAGAGCTGGATCCGTCCGCTCATGTCCTGGAGGGTGGCAAAGCTTGCTTTGCCCATCACGCGCTTTAGTACCATGCGCCCCGCCACGCTTACAACTCGAGGCTCCGCTTCCAGCATTTCATTGGCATGCTCGCCATATTGCCGATGAAGATCCGATGAAAAATCTTCACGGCTGAAATCGTTGGGAAAGGCATTACCCGCTTTACGCAATACGTCCAGCTTGGCGCGGCGGTCTTCAATAAGCTTGATCTCTGCGTGAACCCGATCAAGCTTGTCGTCCAGGCTTTTCTCTAAAGCGTTATCCGTCACTGTGGCTCCCTATATGCCCTGTTTCAAACTGGCCTCAATGAAATCATCCAGCCCGCCGTCAAGTATTGCCTGCGTATTGCCGCTTTCGACACCGGTGCGCAAATCCTTGATCCGCGACTGATCCAGCACATAGGAGCGTATTTGATGCCCCCAGCCGATGTCGGTCTTGTTGTCTTCTATCGCTTGCTTCTCGTCATGGCGCTTGCGCAACTCCGCCTCGTACAGGCGCGATTTCAGCATAGCCATCGCATCCGCGCGATTACGGTGCTGCGAACGGCCGCTCTGGCACTGCACCACGATACCTGTGGGATTATGGGTAATCCGAATGGCCGAGTCGGTTTTATTGATATGCTGGCCCCCCGCACCAGACGCGCGGAATGTGTCGACCCGTAAATCAGCGGGATTGATGTCGATTTCGATGGTCTCATCCACCTCCGGATAAACAAATACGCTGGCAAAGGAGGTATGGCGGCGATTACCGGAATCGAACGGGGATTTCCGCACGAGCCGGTGTACGCCGGTTTCGGTGCGGAGGTAACCGTAGGCGTACTCGCCGGAAATTTTGAGACTTGCGCTCTTGATGCCCGCAACCTCGCCAGCAGACTCTTCCATCACCTCCACAGTGTAATCGCGGCGCTCGCAATAGCGCAGGTACATGCGCTCCAGCATCGCCGCCCAGTCCTGAGCTTCCGTTCCGCCGGAACCGGCCTGAATGTCCACGAAGCAATTATTCGCGTCCATGGGATTGGAAAACATACGGCGGAACTCCATGTCCGCCACTGTCTTTTCCAGCTGCGCAATATCGCGGGCGACACTCTGCAGGGTAGCGTCGTCGTTCTCTTCGTTTGCCATCTGGAATAGATCCTTGGCATCGTGGAGCTGCCGCCCGACTGTTTCCAGGTTAATGACAACGCTTTCCAGCATTTTTTTCTCGCGGCCCAATTCCTGGGCACGCTTGTTATCGTCCCAGATGGCGGGATCTTCCGTCATCCGGTTGAGTTCGTTCAGCCGGGTTTGCTTGTTATCGAAGTCAAAGATACCTCCGCAATGATGTCGCCCGGCTGTCGAGATCTTCAAGTTGATGGAGGATGGCGTTAAGTTCTTCAGATTCCATGGAAACTCTTTCAAAAATACAAAAGTGAATTATACAGGAAGCGGGACGCGGATTTACCGCCCGGCTTGAGAGATGAGGGAGGCTGTAACGCGCTCAAACAGGAGAAGAATGAGCAATGGGGTAAGAGGGCAGCCTGCCAAGCTGCTCTAATCAGGGATAGCCACAGACGCCTATGGTCGCACTGCTTGCGAATCCCAAAACTGGATACCGTCAACTCCTTGATTGCCGCTGTGTCGACATATCTTACACTTTCCTCGTTGGTCATAATAATTCGACGGTTGAATCAAACACTTACAGTACGGAGCAATTCTTGCTTCAAATTGAGAGCAGGACAAGGAAATACAAGTGTTGGCGTCGCCAGGTCTTTTCAGGTGGTTTTTCGTAATCGTATTCTTTAGGAGGCTAGCATGAAAACTTTTGGAGCAATTATAGCTATCAGCTTGACTGCAGGAAGCGCAAACGCAGCGGATTTTTCTTTTACCGGAAACTTTAAAGATGACAACGAAGTGCAGGAATTCAATTTCACAGTGGCAGAAGCAGCCGCGGACGTCACCTTGCGCACCTGGTCTTATGCGGGAGGGACAAATGCCCAGGGGACAGTAATCGAGCGAGGCGGGTTTGACCCCATCGTGTCACTCTTCGATGGGTCTACCGGGGCCCAGATAAGTGACAATGACGACGGGGGTTTGGTTCCTGATCCCATTAGCGGAGCTCGCTTACGATTCATTTCTGATGAACAATCTCTCCGCTGGCAGCTACACTGCGACGGTAACGCAATTCAGTAGCTTCCCAGTCGGTGCATTGGCTGACGGTTTCCAAGGCAGTGGTCATACTAATTTTGGCGACCGGGATTCACATTGGGCGCTGGACGTGTTGAATGTCGAGAGCGCCTCCCTTGGCGCTTCCTACATCATACGCCTATCCCAGAACCGGAATCCTACGCCCTGCTGCTTGCGGGCCTGGGTCTTATTGGCTTCATGACTCGCTTCAGACGGGCATAACGTTCGGCAATCGATGGCGTTTAAGAAATGGCGGGATGCTTTCGCAAGGAAGCCCGTCCCGCTATTTAGCAACTGCATAGCGTAATCCTTGCTTCTGTTGTTGGAAGAACGCAGCCGGCTTGCGTGGTTTTTTTTCATTGCTTGCTGCGAGCAATAACACTGCCATTCACCAGGTCAGGACCGGCCTGATCACTTCCCTTACCTGCGACAAACCAGGCGCAGGAGCCGGTCAAAATTATCGAACCCTCTTTACCCATCAATTACTCATAATCATCAGAATTATCAAGGGCTTCGGCGTGAAAGCGCAGATGATTTTCGATAAATGTGCTGATAAAAAAATAGCTGTGATCGTAACCTTCGCGCAGATTGACCTGCACCGGATATTTTGCCGCTTCACAGGCGGAAACGAAGCGCTCAAGTTTCAATTGCTCAGCCAGGAATTCATCCGCGTCACCCTGGTCGATCAACATCGGCAGATGTTCCGATGGGCGAGCGGCTTCAATCAGCAATGTCGCGTCATAGCCCCACCAGTTCTTTATGTCATCGCCCAGGTAATGGCTGAATGCTTTTTTACCCCATGGAGTAGTGGTTGGGTTAACGATGGGCGAAAAAGCGGATACGGATCGATAGCGCCCCGGATTACGCAACGCAATCATCAGCGCGCCATGGCCACCCATCGAATGGCCGCAGATCGAGCGCTTGTCATTAACGGGAAAACATTGTTCGATCAGGGCCGGCAGCTCATCAACGATGTAGTCGTACATGCGGTAATGCTGGCTCCAGGGTTCCTGAGTAGCGTTCACGTAAAAACCGGCGCCCAGCCCCAGGTCATACGCGCCATCCGACGCTCTGGCAACACCTTCTCCCCTTGGACTGGTGTCGGGTATGACAAGCACGATGCCCAGTTCCGCGGCAACTCGCTGGGCGCCGGCCTTGATGGTGAAATTCTCGTCAGTGCAAGTCAGTCCCGATAACCAGTAAATAACTGGCGCCTTTCCGCTATTGCCTGGTCGGGGAGCCCCGGACCCCCCAGGTCCCTGGGAAATTTCCGCTTCTTGTTGCGCTTCTGGCGGCAGGAAAATGGAAAAGTTCATCTCGCAATTCAGCGAGGTGGAACTGTGCCTGTAACGCTTCTGAGACCCATCGAATAATCGATGCGAGGAGAGAAGTTGCAGTTCGGGCATGTCCATGGTCCTCAACATTCAAGCTCGGCCAGGCGTTGATCATTTATTGAAATGGATGACGGTACGAATGGATTTGCCTTCGTGCATGAGATCAAACGCTTCATTGATATCCTCCAGTCCCATGGTGTGAGTGATAAAAGTATCGAGTTCGAACTCTCCATCGAGATAGCGCTGGACATAGCCAGGCAATTCAGTGCGGCCCTTCACGCCGCCAAATGCCGAGCCGCGCCAGACACGGCCAGTCACCAACTGGAAAGGGCGGGTGCATATCTCTTCGCCTGCACCGGCAACACCGATTATCACCGACTCGCCCCAACCCTTATGGCAGCACTCCAGGGCAGAGCGCATGACTTTGACGTTGCCGATACATTCGAAAGAAAAATCCACGCCCCCGCCCGTCAGTTCAATGATCACATCCTGAATCGGCTTGTCGTAATCCTTGGGATTCACCACATCGGTCGCGCCCAGTTGACGTGCGATTCCAAATTTTTCGGGATTGATGTCGATTGCGATAATGCGCCCGGCCTTGGCTAATGCCGCGCCGATGATCACAGCCAGTCCAATGCCGCCCAGGCCAAAGACCGCCACCGTATCGCCTGCTTTCACTTTCGCCGTCTTCGCAACGGCGCCCAGGCCTGTCGTCACGCCGCAGCCCAGCAGGCAGACTTTTTCCAGCGGCGCTTCTTTACTGATTCTGGCAAGCGAAATTTCGGGTATCACCGTATATTCAGAAAAGGTCGAGGTGCCCATATAATGATAGATAGGTTTCCCGTCTTTCAGGAAACGAGTGGTGCCATCAGGCATCAATCCCTGCCCCTGAGTGTTCCGAATCGCCTGGCAGAGATTGGTTTTGCCGGATTTGCAGAACTTGCACTCACCGCATTCGGGGGTATAAAGCGGTATGACATGATCGCCCACCTCAACACTGGTAACACCCTCGCCCAGCGCCTCCACGATTCCCCCGCCCTCATGTCCAAGAATAGCCGGAAACCTGCCCTCGGGATCTTTTCCGGAGAGCGTAAATGCATCCGTGTGACATACGCCCGTCGCGACGATGCGCACCAGCACTTCGCCTGTTCGCGGAGGCAGCAAATCAACTTCTTCGATAGTTAAAGGCTTGCCCGGACTCCAGGCGACCGCCGCTCGTGTCTTGATCATTTCCATATAACGCGCTCCGTTCTTCTTTGCTTGACCAGTATGGTTAGTATGCGCAGGAATCCAGCAATTTACAAATTTCCGATTACCCGTCTAAACCATGTAAACCATGCCCGGCAATGGTTTGCTTTTTCTGTTGAGCCGTCCTATGATAAAACCAAGCTGGTCCCATTCTCTGTCATCAATGCTCGAGTGATTTACCAGTCAACATTTTTAGGAGATCATCATGCGACGGATCTATTTTCTGGTTCCCGATATTGCCACTACCAAACGTATCGTCGACGAGCTACTTCTTGCGCGAATCGAGGAACGGCATATTCACGTGATTGCCAAGCGCGGCACCGAGCTTGAGGATTTGCCCGAAGCCAGCCTGCTCCAGAAGAGTGACTTTGTTCCCGCGGTGGAACGCGGACTTGCGATGGGCGGGACAGCGGGCGCCCTGGCCGGACTCGTTGCCATTGCGCTTCCCCCCGCTTCAACGGTAATTGCGGGTGGCATCCTGTTGGCAAGCACCCTCGCAGGTGCGGGAGTAGGTGCGTGGGCTGGCAGTATGATAGGCGTGAGTACCGCCAATTCGAGAATCAAGCAGTTTGAAACGGCTATCGAGGCCGGTCAGGTGCTGGTATTGGCAGATGTACCAAAAAACAGGGTCGATGACATTGAGAAGCGCATAAAGCAGCACCTGCCTCAAGTGGATATTGAAGGGA
Source organism: uncultured beta proteobacterium (assembly GCA_963831395.1). Lineage (GTDB taxonomy): Bacteria > Pseudomonadota > Gammaproteobacteria > Burkholderiales > Nitrosomonadaceae > Nitrosospira. The sequence continues at coordinate 52,855 of CAWHQD010000028.1, read as the reverse complement.
CTGAACCGATCATACCCGCGTTTCCGTAATTACGGTTTCAAGGAAAACGGAATAGGCAAGTTCTGAAACTGACGCATGAAGCGGCGGTCGATCCAGGTTTTCCAATGCCAGAAGAGAACTGAACGCCCGGCGAGGCAACCATAAGAAGCAACGGCTCGCCCATCCGCCGTGCCGATCAGGCTTAGGCTCCGGCGCTGAGGCTTGTAGCCCCTGAGCGAGTTGTCTGACAGATATGCGCGCAGGTTGTTTTCCAGCGGTTTTGCCATACGAACTGCAAATACGCCGGACTTGGGCAGTTTTTGGCCCTCGATGGCTGCCACATCCCCCGCTGCAAAAATCCAGGAATAATTTATTGCCTGCAAGGTAGGCCAGATTCTGACGAACCCGTCAGGCGTAGTATCCAGACCGCTCTCGGCCAACCACGCTGGAGGTGCAGCTTGCGTGACCCAAAAGGTGGAGTCGGCAGCCAAGCACCGTCCGTCATCGAGGCGCACGCTATCCGCGGTGACCTCCACTACCCTGGCATTCGTTATTGCAGCTATGCCACGCTCCCCCAGCAGCCTGCTGATAATGCGATGTACGCCCGAATTGTGCCCCGGCAACAACTGTGGCCCGCTATGAATAATCGTGAACCCGGCTTTATACCCAAGCCGGGAATGCATGGCCAGCGCGAGCTCCACTCCGCCTGCGCCCCCACCGACGATAACGATCTGAAACGGGCCCATCCTGTTTGGAGCGATCGCTACGGCGCGCTGCCAACCCCGCAGGAGTTCCGGTACCGGCTTTGCCGGGATTGCCCATGATTCTGCTCCCACTACGTCTTTCATCCCTGGTTTGCCGCCTACGTTAATGGAAACAAGATCGGCTGCCGCAGGCGCAACATCGTCTGGCAAGCAGCACCTGCTTTCGTATCAGGTCAAGTCCGCGAACTTTCGCATGGATGAACCGGGCGCCGGCGAAATTACATAGCCGCGGTAAATCGATCTGCATTTCAGTCCTGCTGTATATACCACTTATGTGGCCCGGCAACATGCCGGAGTAAGGTGCGTCCTTTACATCGCTCACCAGTGTCAGGCGCACGTTGTGCAAGGGGTTTTTGGCCAACTGCCGCAGCAACAGGACATGGGTATGGCCCCCACCAATAAGTATCAGTTCGCGAGGCGCCGGTGCAGCAGATGAGTTGGACATAAACAGTGAAGAGTGGAAATGCCGGATTTCCGCATCGAGGTTTCAGTTTCGCCCATGCTGGTTTATCATTCACCCTCCCAAATCGGAGGAATCGCACGTGGCAGGGTTAAGCAAAGGTACTCCCAATCCCAGTGAAATAAAACTGCATCGCAAATCCCGCTTGCTGGAGATTTCTTTTAGCGATGGCAGAACCTTCCGGCTTCCTTGCGAATTTCTGCGGGTCTATTCGCCTTCAGCGGAAGTGCGCGGACACAGTCCGGGGCAGGAAGTACTGCAAACCGGCAAGAAAGAGGTGAATATCAACCGTATCGCACCGGTGGGCAATTACGCCATCCAGCTCGATTTTTCTGATGGCCATAATACGGGGCTTTATTCCTGGGACCTGCTCTACGACTATGGCCTGCACCAGGATGAGATGTGGCAACGATATTTGAACCGGATGGAAGCGGCGGGGGCGAGCCGGGAACCCGCGACCCACTCGCCCGCAACGAACAGGCAGGCGGGAAAAGGGGGAATCTAAACAAGAGTCGCGGTTCCTCTCACGAGCAACGGCAGCTCTGCACGATTGGATTTCGAAGACGAGGCGACTTTAAAGGCTGGGCCAGTGATGCGGTTGCCCCAGTCCGCGCTTCCTTAAACCCACAGCTTGCACTAGAACCGGTGAACCATGCGCTTTCCACGTTGCCTTCGCAGAGTGGCTAAAGCTTGTCGCGCGGTTGTGGTCGCCGCTTCCGGTTCAAGTCGTCGGATGGGCGTTCCGGGCGAACTTTCCACAGTCTCCGCAGGTGCTGGAGTCTTCCTGTAATATGTAACCTTTCTATACAAGACTGAACATTCATGACGAAAACTACCCATTTCGGCTTTAATACCGTTGCTGAAGCAGAAAAAGCCCGCAAGGTAGCAGGCGTGTTCGATTCCGTGGCGGAACGCTACAATCTGATGAATGACCTTATGTCAGCAGGCATGCACCGGTTGTGGAAGCGGTTCGCCGTGGAAACAAGCGGGGTCAAGAAAGGTGGGCGAGTACTTGATATTGCTGGCGGTACCGCCGACTTGAGCGCTCTGTTCCTTGAGCAGGTGGGTACCAGCGGCGAAGTCTGGCTCACCGATATTAACAATTCCATGCTCACAATAGGCCGCGACCGGCTGCTGGATGAAGGAACGGCTGTGTCGGTGGCGCAGTGTGATGCGGAAAAGCTACCATTTCCAAACGACTATTTCGATTGTGTAAGCGTAGCCTTCGGTCTCAGAAACATGACCCATAAGGACAACGCCTTGAAGGAAATGCTGCGCGTGCTTCGCCCTGGCGGACGCGTTATCGTGCTTGAATTCTCCAAGGTATGGAAGCCGCTGCAGCGCTTCTACGATTTTTACTCATTCAAGGTCCTTCCCGCAATGGGTGGGTTTATCGCGAAGGATAGTGAGAGCTACCGCTACCTGGTTGAATCCATTCGAGTGCATCCATCGCAGGAAGAATTGAAGGAGTTGATGCAGAGAGCCGGCTTCGAGCGCGTGGAATACTTCAATCTGGCCGCGAGCGTCGTGGCGCTGCATCGGGGCTACAAATTTTAGAAGCACCCCGGTCTGATGAGGTCGTTCCTATTTTTAACTCTGTATGTCTGGTAGCGTACAGAAAAAATTTTTGTTGTTGCTATTATCTACGGGTGCCCCGTCCTTGTTCCCAAGCGGAGGACAGGAGGTTTCTCAAAAAACCAGTAAGACTGAGCACCGCTCCATCTGCCAAGAAAGTCCCCAACGCACCTCATGGGTGGTTTAACGGGCAGCATCATGCTTCAAAAGACGTTCCACATCCGCCGCTATCCGCGCCAAAGCCGGTTTGAACCGGATTGAGCAGGGACCAATCCGCCCCAGGAATTAAACAATGAGCGATATTCGCCACGTGGTACTCGTATTTGGCGAAATTCTGATAGACCGGTTTCCCGACAGGGAGGTGCTGGGTGGCGCGCCATTCAATGTAACCCGGCACCTCGGCGCCTTCGGTTGCGTACCTGTCCTCGTTTCCCGGATAGGGCAGGATGCAGCAGGCGCGCGCTTGTTGCAAACACTGGAAAGCTCCGGGCTGAGCACGCATGGTGTTCAGCTCGATTCCATTTATCCCACCGGCCTGGTAGAGGTGAATCTTACTCCGGAAGGTCACCAATTCGACATTGTCGCCGATCAAGCCTATGACCATATCCATCCCCGGCTATCACGAATGACCGCCCTTGCCGCGAACCCGGAACTGGTCTACTTCGGAACATTGGCACAGCGTGCCAATTCGCATCGGGCCCTGCGTCACATGTTGCGTGCCGCCGGCGGTCAGCGCTTTTTCGATGTCAACCTGCGTGATCCCTGGGTGTACGCGGATCGGCTGGAATGGTCTTTGCAGCATGCTGATATCGTGAAGGCCAACGACGCCGAGCTCGAACGTCTTGCTCGACTACTCGATCTGGAGGAAACATCTGCCGAGGATCAGGCGGAAGCGCTGATCCAGCGATATAAACTGCGCGGCATGCTAGTCACATGTGGTGCGGCAGGAGCCTGGTGGCTGGACGAGTCTACGCAAGTGACAGCGATGACGTCGGATTCCGTAGTCGAGATCCGGGATACGGTGGGGGCGGGCGACGCATTTTCTGCTGTTTTCATGCTCGGCCTGCTGAATGGCTGGGCCATACCCGTCACCTTGCAGCGGGCACATCATTTTGCGGGGGCAATTTGCGGGATACGGGGTGCGATTCCGGAACACAACGATTTTTATAAGCCATTCATCGACGAATGGTTCGTGCACAGATGAATGAATTATATGTTCTGATGATAAGCCTGCACGGCTTGATTCGGGGGAATGACCTGGACCTGGGGTGTGATGCCGATACCGGCGGCCAGGTGCTATACGTGGTCGAGCTGGCGCGGGCACTGGCCCGGCAACGCCAGGTCGGGAAGGTGGATCTGCTGACCCGGCGTATTGAGGATTCCGCCGTATCGGCTGACTACGCCAGTCCTGAAGAGATGCTCGGCGATAATGCGCGGATTATTCGTCTTCATTGCGGGCCTCGCCGCTACCTGCGCAAGGAAAGTCTTTGGCCCTATCTCGACCAACTGGTGGATCGTGCATTGCTTTTTCTGCGCGAGCAGAAGCGCCTGCCGGATGTCATTCATAGCCATTATGCCGATGCAGGGTATGTGGGAATGCAGCTTTCCCAACTCCTGGGCATCCCGCAGATTCATACCGGCCATTCGCTCGGGCGAAGCAAGCAGCAACGCCTGCTTGCACAGGGCCGTAAACCCCAGGCATTGGAGCGCCAATTCAGCTTCTACCGGCGAATAGCTACCGAGGAAGCCATCCTGCAACATGCCAGTCTGATCATTACCAGCACACCTCAAGAGAGTGTCGAGCAATACGGCTTGTATACCAATTATCAGCCGGAACGCTCTGTCGTTATTCCCCCCGGAACCGATATCTCGCGTTTTGCTCCGCCCAGTCGTCAGATGCCGCCCGACCCGGAAGCCGCAAGACTTGTTGACCGCTTTCTCGTGCAGCCGCGCAAGCCGCTTATACTTGCCATTTGCCGTCCGGAGATGCGGAAGAATCTCGGGGCTTTGGTCGCCGCATTCGGCAGTTCTCCCGAGTTGCATGAGAAAGCCAACCTTGCCATCATAGCCGGCAACCGCGAGGACATCCGCAAACTGGAAGCGGCGCAGACTGAAGTAATGACCAATCTATTGCTTGATATCGATTGTTACGATCTCTGGGGCAAAGTTGCGCTGCCCAAGCACCATAAGCCAGCCAATATCGCCGGGTTCTACCGGCTTGCGGCTCAGCGCCGCGGAATATTCGTCAATCCCGCGCTTACCGAGCCATTTGGGCTTACCTTGATTGAAGCCGCCGCCAGCGGACTTCCCGTCGTCGCTACGGAAGATGGAGGGCCGCGCGATATTGTAGCGAACTGTAAAAACGGCGTGCTGGTGGATCCCCTGGATGCAAACGCCATAGCCGCGGCGATCGAGTACGCATTGGCTGATCCGCGTCGTTGGCGCCAGTGGGCTCGCAATGGAATTACGGGAGTCAGGAATCACTATACCTGGGATGCGCACGTCAAGAAATACCTGCACGTTCTGCTCCGTTTGCTGCATCAGGAACGCAAGCAGATTCGCCGCAATATGGCGATATATCAGAGGCCGCAACGCCATCCGTTGCCATTGGTCTCGCATATGCTCATCAGCGATATAGACAATACGTTGCTGGGCGATCGTGCGGCCTTGCGCCGTTTTCTTGCCATCTTGCGCGCGACGCCGCCAAATCTGGGCTTTGGTGTCGCCACGGGCCGTACACTGGAAAGCACGGTAAAGATATTGAAAGAATGGGGCGTGCCCTTGCCCGATGTGTTCATTACTTCGGTAGGCAGCGAGATCAATTACGGCCCGGAACTCCGACCCGATATAGGATGGCAAAACTTCATCAAATATTTGTGGCGCCGCGATACGGTCGAAGAGGCCTTACGCGAAGTACCTGGACTCACGCTGCAAGCTGCGGAAAATCAGCGCGAGTTCAAGCTTAGCTACAATGTGGATCCCGAAAAACTGCCGCCGATTTCCCGAATCCGGGCCTTATTGCGAAAGAAAAATCTGTCCGCGCATTTGATCTATTCACGGCAGACGTATCTCGACATTCTGCCACTGCGCGCTTCCAAAGGACGGGCGATACGTTATCTCGCTTATAAGTGGGGTCTGCCATTACATGCTTTTCTGGTAGCGGGTGATTCCGGCAACGATCAGGAGATGCTGATCGGTGATACGCTTGGCGTAATAGTTGCCAATCACAGTCCCGAGCTTGCGAGTTTGAGAGGGAATGAGCAAATTTATTTTGCTCGCGCGGCTTACGCCGATGGTATTGCCGAAGGGATGGCGCACTACGAATTTGGCACGTCAATCATGGAGAATGCGAATGATTCACCAATTTGAGGCTTGGGCTGTGGATCATCGCAGCGATTTATACGCGCTGATACGCAGATGGTTCGAACTCGAGCGCCCGCTCTTGCTGAGATCGGATCTGAGAGCCGCTTTTGACGCGTTGGCTGCGGAGCATCCATCCCCTCTTGTTGAGACTCCACTGCATGAAATCGTTAATATCCTTCAGGAGGCGGTATGCCGGCCTCCATTGGTATATATGGCATTACGTGAAGGCGCCGGAAGCTGGCATTTCATGTCCATTCATCAGCAGCAGCTTATACCCATGCCTATTAACGTGACGGATTACCTTGCTTTCAAGGAATTGCTGGTAAATCCGGATGGAACGAATGAACCTGTGCTGGAACTGGATTTTGCTCCTTTTAACCGCGGCTTCCCCAGACTCAAGGAAATTCGATCGATCGGTCAAGGCGTCATTTTTCTCAACAAGCAACTTTCAAGCACGTTGTTTACCCAACTCGGCCCGGGTACAGCCAAACTGTTGCGTTTTTTAGCCGTGCATTCGATGGACGGCAAGCAACTGATGCTCAGCGGCAACTTCGCGGATGTCGCGGCACTACGCACCGGCTTGCGCCGGGCGCTCGGGTTGCTCGACAAACATCCCGGCGATACACCTTGGGAGGAAGTTGCTGAGCCATTGAGCGGATTGGGTTTTGCGCCGGGCTGGGGAAATTGCGTCACGCGTGTAAGTGAAACGATGAGCCTGCTGGTGGACCTTTTCGAAGCGCCGTCGCCCCAGATACTCGAGAATTTCCTGGCGCGCATCCCGATGATTTCCAAGCTATTGATCCTTTCCCCTCACGGATATTTCGGACAGGACAATGTCTTGGGACTGCCGGATACGGGAGGCCAGGTAGTCTATATTCTTGACCAGGTCCGGGCGCTGGAGCGTGAAATGAGCGAGCGTCTGATACTGCAAGGGATAGTGGCACAACCAAAAATCCTGGTAGGCACACGCCTGATTCCCGATGCAGGGGACACATTGTGCAACCAGCCGCTGGAAAAGATTCACGGTACCCAGAATTCATGGATCGTGCGCGTGCCATTTCGCAAGACAAATGGCGAAATCGTTCGCTCGTGGATATCGCGTTTCGAAATCTGGCCATATCTGGAGAACTTTGGACACGACATCGAACGCGAAGCACTGGCACAACTCAGCGGCCGCCCGGATTTGATAATCGGCAATTACTCTGATGGAAACCTGGTGGCCTCATTGATTTCCAAACGAATCGGCGTAACGCAATGCAACATTGCACACGCGTTGGAGCAGAGCAAATATCTGCATTCGGCCCTGCACTGGCGGGAGAACGAAAGCCAATACCACTTCAATTGTCAATATACCGCTGATCTCATCGCCATGAACAGCGCTGATTTCATTATTACCAGTACGTATCAGGAAATTGCGGGTACGGCGCATATGGTGGGCCAATACGAAACCTATCAGAACTATACAATGCCCGGTTTATATCGCGTGGTGAACGGTATAGATCTCTTCGACCCCAAGTTCAATATCGTCTCGCCTGGCGCCGATGCCGAGGTGTATTTTTCCTATCTCGATCGCGAGCGCCGCCTGCACTCGCTGTTGCCAGCCATTGAACGTCTTTTGTATGAGAGTGATCCGGGGGTCCCATGGCGCGGCCATTTCAGTGACCCTGCCAAACCGCTGATTTTTACCATGGCTCGCCTCGATCTGGTCAAGAACCTGACAGGTCTTGCCGCATGGTTTGCGCAATGTACGCGTCTATCGGAAGCTGCCAATCTATTGGTGATTGGCGGCCATGTCGATCCCGCTGCTTCCACGGATGGTGAGGAACGTGCCGAAATCGAGCACATGCACGCGATCATGAATGAGTACAAGCTGGAAGGGCGCATGCGCTGGCTCGGCACGCGCCTGGAAAAGAATCTTGCAGGGGAAGTGTATAGGCATATCGCCGACCAGCGGGGAGTTTTCGTTCAGCCGGCCCGGTTTGAGGCATTCGGACTAACGATTATCGAGGCCATGGCTTCGGGCCTGCCCGTATTCGCCACTTGTTACGGCGGCCCGCGGGAGATCATCGAGCACGGAGTATCAGGTTATCATTTTGACCCTAACGATGGCGCCGCGGCGGCCTCCGCGATGGCAGACTTCTTTGAGCGCTCAGCAGCCAACCCCGCTGTTTGGGACAATATATCTCGAAATGCCCTGAAACGCGTCGAATCACGTTATACATGGCGTCTTTATGCAGAGCGAATGATGACTTTATCGCGCATTTATGGCTTCTGGAAATTTGTCAGTAACCTGGAACATGAAGAAACCATACGTTACCTGAATATGTTCTATCACCTGCAGTTTCGTCCAATGGCGCAGGCGCTTCCCCATCAGTAATAAAATCGAATGCAGGAATTTATTCCTGTTCCGGCGCAACCGCTGAGGGCGGCGTTCGCAGCGAGTTTTCGGGTTAAAAAAATGGCCGGGAGGCCAATTGAAGCGTGGCAAAACTATGCATCGCCGGCGGGTGTTTGCTCTACCCTTGATACGGCTGGCTGCGATTGTGAGCATGCAGTTTCTTGAAAATATTTCGTAGGTGATTTTTTACCATGAATGTGCCGATTCCCAATATAGCCGCGGTTTCAGACGTTGTTTTACCCAGCTTCGTCCAACTCATTATCTCGATTTCACAAGCACTCAATCCATAATCTTCGCCGCTCTCTGAAGAAAGAAGCGCTTGCCGGTCGCAGGGCAGGGGATCAATCTTGCCCAACGCAGCGTCCAGATACGGAAGCATTACCTTGATGGTTTTCATCGAAGAAGTGCCGATGTTCTTTCTCGAACTGAAAATTATATACAGGCTATCGTGTTGGCCGCGCTTATCGCTGACACCATGTATCAGGATAGATTGCATACCTTGCAGCGCCACGCCGAGCGAGCATTGCAAGCCGCGCTCTTCCAGTAGAAAACCGGATTCGCCCACACCCAGGGTATAAGGCTTCTTGCCCAATTCGATCCAGCGATTAAACAGGCCCTGGAGAAGGGGGGATAAGCTCCTCACGTCGGAATGCTCTGTTCTCACCCCTAATAAAGGAGAGACGATGTCGTGACTGATCAAATTCGAATTGAAATTCCCCCAGGCGGCGAGCAGGATTTCATGGGGAAGGTAATGCTGTATCTCCCCCTGCAGCCATATGAAAAGATCATAATGTCGACGCACGGCTATCCATTCCTGGATTATCCGGGCGTATCTTCCTACGTGTTCCGCAGAGAGGGAAAAGGACAAACTCATGCCTGATATTGGCTACTAAAAAGAGTGCTATAGCTCGCGGATTCCCGGAGCAAGGTATAATCCACAATATTAATGTTAAAAAAGCAAGTTTCATGCCAGAGTCTAAAACGTGGATTTTTAAGGCTCAAAGGAACATTCTTCCCGGTAATGTAAATAATTTCGACATCCACGTGTGCAGGACTCTCTCCCTGTTCCGTCCCGAGTTCTGGTTAAATGATAAAGAAGTCCCGGATAGTGACGGCATGATCGCGTGGCACGCCGGTAGTCTGGCCAGTGTATTGCGATCAACACAACAGGAATGGGATTTCCTTGTTGATGACTTTCTTTGTTGATAGAATAAATTTGATCCATTCAATAACTCCTGGTGTTACCCCTGCCGCGTTTACGGCAACGGCAGCTAATTTGAACGCATCATGCGGCAAACAACAGAAAGTTTTTAGATGGTTGCACGTTTGGGTACACTTTCCCTGTAATCCGATGAGGGGCCGCTGGCAGGTCCGCGCATGCCTTTCCGCTAAATACTCTCGTAGCTCAGATGGCGATACTGTTTATTGCCGGGGTATTTGGATTTTAACGGGGGGTGGGGAAACTTAGCTAAGGAGTATTTCATGAACAAGAGAATTATATATGTAGCCGTCTTCGCGTTTGCCTTGTCGTGGCCAGCTTCTGCCGCCTTACAGCAGGCGCAGGCACAGCCACAGCAGCAATCACAGCCGCAACAACTCCCCCATGGTGATGGCTGGCGTCTTGTCCGGTCAGTTCAGCTCGGGAGTTCGAAGAACTACATCCATATGGTTCTGATTGATAGCAAGCGGGATATGGACAAAGCCGTTTATGGCGCAGCGCTGAGCAAGATATGCAGGTCCGAGCCTGACTTTTGCAGGGTCAGGTTCTGGAACGAGGAGCGCCACGTGGCTCAAGCAATTTCTTTCACTGATGCCCAGTTTAAAGCGCTGAGGGCGGAATATGTTTTTAACCGGGCAGGAAGCGTCGAGCAAATGCAATACGCCTGCACAGTCGTGTCGGACAAGAACCAGTGTTTCTCTCACTAGGGAGTTGCGATGGCGCGCCAGTTGATAAGTTCAGGTTCCACATTCGAGCAGGAGATTGGCTATTCAAGGGCCGTGGTTGATGGGGACTGGATTTTTGTTTCCGGCACGACCGGATTCGACTACAGCAAGATGAGCATTTCCGATGATCTGGTGGAACAAGCCGAGCAATGTTTCAAAAATATCCAGCAAGCTCTGAATGAAGCGGGAGCGAGCCTGGCAGATATTGTCCGGGTGACTTATGTGTTGCCCGATACCGCGGACTTTCCGAAGTGCTGGCCGACCTTCCGCAAATATCTCGGGCAGATCAGACCCGCCGCAATGATGATCTCCGCTGGCTTGTCCGATCCCCGCATGCGTATCGAAATCCAGGCGACCGCCCGTCGCAACTCCGGCGCTTGATCTATCGGGGACGCGGCCGGCAGGTATTAATAGGTCAAATGGGTTAATTGGTGGGAATGTGCATTACGTGCTGGTAACAATAACACTCGAGGGAGGTAATTAATGGGTTCAACGAATAAAGTCTTTATCAGCTTTTCGCTCAGGGATATTAAAGCCCACGACAAGCTTCTTGAGCAATTGAACAAGGAGCAAACAGCTTTTTCTTTTGTGGAGATGCCGATAAAGCAGTCCTGGGAACCTGCGTGGAAGGAAGAGTGCCGGGAGAAAGTGACTGGCTGCGACGGCGTGATTGCCCTTGTCACGAAAAACATTGTCAGGGCGGACGGCCAGTTGTGGGAGTTGCGTTGTGCTTACGATGCCAGGATGCCTGTACTGCTGATTCATGGAGACGACGATAAACTACCCTCCAAACTCCCTGATCCTCTGGGTCAACGGGATATCGATGAATGGACCTGGCCGGCCATTTCGACATTCCTCAATAGATTGTAAAAAGCGATACGCATAGATAGCACATATGAGCGGCAACCAGGTTAAGCAACCTAATGCAACCCAACTCCTTTGATCAACCTTGGCGGTGCGTGAATTGTCGCGAGACTCCGGCCTTGTTTTGCCGTGTTATCAATACTTCACCTGCACGGCAAGTGCGAAGGATTGCCGTGCAGGCGCGGGGAAAGTTCATTGCAATACGGGCAAAGCTGCGACCCGTTGCTCTATCTTCTGCATCATTTTCCGGTATGCCGGCGCGTCAATCCCGCCGAAGCGTCTCTTGAACTCGGCCTCGGGCATGAACTCGGGCAAGTCGGACCAGGCAGGCATCAAATCCCCATCATCCAGTCCCGACAGGATACGGTGCTGAAGCTTTCGTGCCGAGGCCTTGCTTGCCACGGCCTGTTCACCGAATTTTGTACCGGCACGATCGGCGGCAATGTCATTGAACGAGAAACCGCTTCCGTGGCGGGAATCTTCGATCTCCTTATACAAGCCTATCGCGTCCGATAAGGCGGTATCGGCATAGGCGGCGATAGCGGCAGACACCATGAAGTGTTTTGCGAAATCGTCGCGTCCATCCACTGTAACCTCTTGAGGCGCAGTTCGAGGCCAGGCTGTTAACGCCGCCCGAAAAATTCGCTCAGGAGAAATGCCCAGCACGTGAAATGCTACGACTAAAATCACTGCCCGGTTTTCCGCCAATGCATTGCCGTTTAGCGAGCGCTCCGCTGCGACGCGCATCAATGGCGGCAGAATTTCCGCCAGAGATATTACACTCCCGGTTTTTTTGCTGTTCGCGGCCAAGAGGGTTTGATAGCGTAACAGCCGCTCACGCTCCTCTTCGTCAATCATGGACGCTCTCATTTCATGAGAAAAACCCTTCTCCCAACGATAAACAACACTCAACTCTTTCTGTGAGACTCTCACCAAGTGGAGCGCGTCAAACGCTGCCCGATATTCCGGGCTTCGCCGCAACCACTGCACGAACCGAAGCACGATTACGTCGGTAAGCGCGTCGGGCAGCGAGAGTTTTCCAATTTGAACTGAACGAAGTTGTGGTATGGCGCCTGCCTCGACCACGGACGCCCGCAGGTTGAGGTATGGATTCACGTAGCCGCCAGGTAGCGTTCCGGATATTGGAAGGCTCAGACGGATAATGGCCTTGCGATCCGTCAGTGTAACCTGCGCGCTGCCCTTCCCAAGACGGTGCGCCAGATAGTTTGCAGCGAGATCAGCATCGGCGGACGTTACCCTTGCGGCGACCAACATGCCGGGATGTATCCAGTAGCGGTGTGCATCCACGATCTGTTTCGCGCGTCCTATATGCTCCGGCGTGAGAATGACCTTGCGGTCGATGCGAGGATGATCTTCAATAGCCAGCGACAGCATGGCGATTAACGCCAGCGGGAAAATGAAAAACAGGCCTATTAGAAAAATAAGCAGAAGTTTGCGCATCGCCGAAGCCAGGAAAGTATGCCCCCGTTTACCGAGGGGGGCAGAACAGACAAAATCGGCATCCGGGACCGGATGCCGTGGTTAAGTGTGCAGAGAAAAAATGATAAGGGAACGACTCTGGATGGTATGCCAGGTGATCGTCTGGAACAGGGATGCGATGCTTATCTCTTACCAGTATGGCCGGTAGTATCCTCCATTCCCCAATATGGGCTGCCATAATATCCATATCCGTAATATCCATATCCGTAGTATGGGCTGTACCCATAGCCATACGGATCATTCCGATAAACCGGCCACAAATAAATAGCTTTGGAAGAAAGCAGGGGCAGCCGCACGGTTTTTTTCCCTATCATACGCTCGATATCGCCCTCAAGTTTTCCTGCCACGGTAATTTCCTTGTCTTTCGCATAAACGGCAGGGTCAAGAAAAGTGGAGCTTTTAATAACAAAACGCCCTTCGCTCGGTTTGGTTAACTGCGGCCGGCCGGAAAAATTGAGAGGGTAAGACAGAACTTGCACGAGCGTGAAGTTTTCCTCATTCTCCACGTCGATAATCACTCCGCCCCACCGGACAGATGTATCCTTATAGCTATTTGGGTTCTGGCTTACCTCGCTATAAGTAATTTTTGCGACGGGCACATTCTTGACAGCCGTGGGCAGTCCGCTGCATGCGCCAAGTGACATACAAACTAACAATAAAAACGGTCTCATGTCTTTTCCCCTTCCATTATGAAACGTGGCGCTATCGCCGGTTTGTCTGGTACTTCGTCCAAAGATTCCCAACGAACCCTCGCTACAAGCATAGTTGAATCTGGGATAAAAACACGTACTTTAAGACTGTTATTGTAGAGGATGATTCCCGTATCTGTTCAAGGATAGAAAGACAGGTTCAGATATGTTCAGCCTTTCAGAAAACGTATGAGAATACGATTAACTTCCACGGGGGCCTCATTTTGCACCCAATGGCTAGAACTCGAAATTCGGTGAATGCGAACGCGAGGCGCCACCTCATCAAGCCCCTCGAGTAATTCGATTCCTAGCGCGGGATCATGTTCTCCCCAAATCACAAGGGTTTCCGCATCAATGGGAGCCGAGCGGGCAAACGTACGCAGAGTGGCCATCTTCAGGTTGGCCCGGTAGTAGCCAAGAGCGGCGTTGAGTGCGCGAGGCTGTGAAAGAGGCACGATATATTCCTCGATATCCAGGTCGCTGAAAGTTTCCTTTCGGACAGGACCCCGCTTGAACATGTTGCGTATCGCCCGATAATTCCCTGCCGAAAGAAGAAGCTCGGGTAAGCGAGGCAATAAAAAGAAGAGCACATACCAACTCCGGACCATTTGGGGCGGGTATCGCACTTTTTCGAGATAAATTTTCGGATGAGGTGCGTTGAGAATAACGAGTTTGTCCACCATTTCGGGGTGTTGGCTAGCCAACGTCCACGCGATAATGCCACCCCAGTCGTGCCCGGCAACGCATGCGCGTGCATATCCAGTTGAGCGGACCAGAGCAGCAACATCTGCAACAAGATGATTCAACCGGTAACCGTTTTGTTCTGCCGGCCGGTCGGAGAGATTGTATCCGCGCAGGTCTGGTGCAAGGACCGAAAAACCGGCGGCCGCCAGCGCGGGAATTTGCTGGCGCCAGGAGCGCCAGTTCTCGGGAAAACCATGGAGAAGAATGATGGGCGGTCCCTTTCCGGCAGTCACCACGTGAAGATCCAGGCCATCTCCCGCGATGCGTTTATGGCGAAGCTCCGGTTCTTCCAACATCATCACCTTAAGTCTTCAGTTTGAGGGAGCGGCTTGCATATGAAGCCCAAGCTTTTTTGCTCCTGCAGGGTATAGATCAGGACACCTAGCTTTTTACCGCGCCAACAAGTGCCGAACTTGTGCCACACGCTTTTTCGTGTCACTGCTACGCATCCCATATGCCTGTAGTTTCCTGTTGGAATAAATCTCCCTACTGAAAAAAAATGAAGGTGGTACCTTCGGTCTCGCCAGGACATTCTGCGGCTACTCCGCGCTGAACCAGATATCGCCATACCACGCTGTCGCAGTTGCGCCTGTGTTGTCAGTATCGGTCATTATCGCCACGGCGTCGACACGGCCGGGTTCCTCGCCGAACACGCGCCGGTAGTCTTCCCGCACGTCGCGGCGCTCACTTATCCATTGACCGGCCCGGCCCGAGCCGGACTCTACCGCTATCATGTGCGCATTACCTGTGTAAGCATTGGGCCAGTTGGCGCCGATTGGCTGCTTGCTGGACCATACGTAATTGAGAGCGCGCGTGCGCCAAAACATAACGCCGCCCGAAAAAATTACGTAGACACGCGCGGCGTAATCATCACCGGCGCGAGTGCGCTCGTTGGCTTCCTTCAGTATGCCGTCGACCTGCCAGGTCCAGTTAAGGATCGGTGTTTGGCCGAGTTCGATGCTTACCTCGCGATAGAACCCCGAAGCGGCTGCGCTGCTGTCCGCATGCAGGGCGGTTCGCCCGTTCTTGCTCGCCAGAGCATAGCGGGTGACGCCGGCAAATATTTTGGTCCGCCAACCGTCCAGATCGCCGTGCGAGAAGCGGGCGACATCGACACGCTCGCTTCCCGCCCATGACAGAATTGGAAGACAGCCCGCTATGGAAAAGGCGATCACCCGAGCCCAGCACAGCGCGTTCGGCATACTTACGATGCCCCCGCCAGGAGGCACTCGATGAGAAATGCGTTGCTGGCGCTACCAGCCGCTGGCGACAGCATTGGCTTCATCATGCACGACGGCGATTGGGCGCTGAATAACAGGCTGAATTCAGCTTTGATCAAAGTGTTTCGCGCCCATACGTTGGGATCATTCATTTTTTTCCCGTTTGAGTGTACTCTCTTGCTCACGCTCTACCTGATGCTTTAGATGGGTAGAGATGGCATGGGTGCCAATTTGGAACAGCGGTTTACGTGGAGTAACGATTTTGCATCAGTATAATAAACTCGATAAACTCCACTTTGCCACCCGATCTCAGAATTGAGGAACTCAATCCGGTGATTTATGATCGAAAGCGAAGACAATGCTGTTCCTTCTCTTGATCTGATAATCACAGTGGTTTAATGCTTGCGGCTGGGTTGCGCAGTTAAGTCACTGTTCAGATACCCTGATTTTCCTTCGATTCGATTCAAGGCAATGTTGAGGCAACCTATCCAGGTGTACACTTCGTTTTTTTATTGAGGCAATTCGAACCCGAGGTTGAATATGACTTTGAATGCACGAAAAACTATAACGCCCCTTCAGTCCGCTTCCGAAAACCCCAAGTTACGCATGATGCCCAAACAGCTTTTTCCACGAAGTCCTATTCTTGCAGGCGATAATGTTGAAGCGAAGCGCGAGGAGATACGTGAATATTTTCATGCCACGCTTGACCGCTACGAACAGCTCTTCGAGACATTGCGCGGAGGCGAAGCCTATTATAAGAAACCGATCTCGTTGCGCCATCCCCTGATCTTCTACCTTGGCCATACGTCGACCTTCTTTACAAACAAACTGCTGCTTGCCGGGCTGATCGCCGAGCGAATTGACCCCAGATTGGAATCCATGTTCGCGGTGGGGGTCGATGAAATGAGTTGGGACGACCTGAACACGACACATTACGATTGGCCTTCGATCGAGGAGGTGCGGCTTTATCGAACGAGGGTACGAGATATTGTTGACCGACTGATAAGGGAAACTCCCCTCACCTTGCCAATTGGCTGGGATAGTCCATGGTGGACTATCGTGATGGGTATCGAGCATGAGCGCATCCATCTCGAAACCTCATCCGTCCTGATCCGGCAACATGCGCTGGAATACGTCATTCCTCATCCCGCCTGGGAACCTTACCGCAAAACCGGACAGGCGCCTGAAAATCAGCTAATCGATGTATCCGAAGGCACGGTGCATCTTGGCAAAAACAAATCGGATCCTGTGTTCGGATGGGATAACGAATATGGCAGCCACATTGCGGAAGTTGCAGCGTTTCAGGCTGGCAAATATCTGGTGAGCAACCAGGAGTTTCTCGCTTTTGTTCAGGCAAACGGTTACGGCACAGAAAATTATTGGGAAGAGGAAGGCCGCGCCTGGCGACGTCATGCCCGGGCGGAACATCCTGTCTTCTGGGTCAGGCAAGGCTCCCAGTGGCGATTGCGTCTGATGACAAAAGAAATATCCATGCCGTGGGATTGGCCGGTTGAGGTGAATTATCACGAAGCCAAGGCCTTTTGTAACTGGAAAGCAGCAGAGAGCGGCCTATCGTACAGATTGCCGACGGAAGACGAATGGTACCGGCTCTATGACGTGGCCGCGTTATCCGAAGTCCCGCGCGCGGAGCCTGCGCGCGCCAATATTCACCTTGACCATTGTGCGTCCAGTCACCCGGTCAACGAATTTCCCCAGGGAGAATTTTACGATATCGTCGGCAATGTCTGGCAATGGACCGAAACGCCTATCTATCCGTTTGAAGGTTTTGATGTTCATCCCCATTATGATGATTTCAGCGCACCGACCTTCGATGGCCGACATAATCTCATGAAAGGGGGCTCCTGGATTTCATGCGGCAATGAGTCGCTGAAGAGTGCTCGCTACGCGTTCCGGCGTCATTTCTTTCAGCATGCCGGGTTTCGCTACGTGGTTGCGGACACTGCGCCTTCCATACAGCAGGGGTCTCACTACGAAACCGATAAATTGCTTTCTGAATATGCCGAATTCCATTATGGCGATACGTATTTCGGCGTGCCAAATTTCCCAAAAACCTTGGCTGAACTTGCTGTTGTTGCGATGGGCGACAAACCGCAACACAAGGCGCTTGACCTCGGTTGCGCCTCGGGGCGCGCCACTTTCGAGTTGGCGCGGCATTTCGACGAGGTGACCGGCATCGATTTTTCCGCCCGCTTCATTGGGCAAGGCGTTCAGCTTGCCGACCAGGGCAGGCTGCGATATACGCTAACGGATGAGGGAGAGCTTGTTTTTTACAAGGAGCGGACGCTGACGGGACTCGGCCTGGATAGCGTCAAGCATAAGGTGGCGTTTTTTCAGGGCGACGCGTGTAATCTCAAACCCCTGTTTACCGGCTATGATCTCATCCTCGCCGCCAACCTGATCGATCGCCTGTATGACCCGTCCAAACTACTGACGACCATACATACGCGGCTCAACCTTGGCGGCGTTTTGCTGATTGCTTCGCCATATACCTGGCTGGAGGAACATACCAAGCGGGAAGCATGGATTGGAGGATTCAAGCGTCATGGCGAAAGTTTTGGCACGCTTGACGGCCTGAAAGAGATGCTGGGCACACATTTCAGACTGATCCAGGGGCCCAGAGAAGTTCCATTCATCATTCGCGAAACCCGGCGCAAATTCCAGCATACGCTTTCCGAAGTGACGATCTGGGAGAGAGTTGCTTGAGCGGCAGCCACGCTTCAAGCCATGATTTCGACAGCGAAATCGACCGCACCGGCACCGCAAGCCTGAAATATGACGCCCGCCAAAGCATGTTCGGCGAGGCGGGCGTCATTCCCTTATGGGTGGCGGACATGGATTTCGCTGCGCCTTCGGCTGTGTCCCAGGCGCTTTCACGCCGTGCCGCCCATCCTGTTTACGGCTATACCGTCTATCCGGATAGCTTGTACGAGTCGCTGGCAGACTGGTTGAAGCAACGCCATGACTGGAAGATTCATCGTGACTGGGTCATGATGTGCCCGGGCGTAGTACCGTCACTACATGCTTCTGTCATGGCCTTCACGGCGCCTGGCGCGCAGGTCGTCGTACAGCCGCCAGTGTATTTCCCCTTTTTCTCGGCGGTCACCAGTACCGGAAGGCAATTGGTACACAATCCGTTGCGTCTGAGGAACCGCCGCTATGACATCGATTACGATCACTTGGACCAATGCGCGGAGGGAGCACGTCTGTTGCTGCTATGTTCGCCGCATAACCCTGTCGGCCGGGTTTGGAGCAGGCAGGAGCTGGAGCGTATCCTTCAAATCGCTGAAAGACACGATTTGACAATATTTTCGGATGAGATTCATGCCGATCTGGTCTATTCGGGAAACCAGCACCACGTACTGTCGATGCTGGCGGAGGCGGCCGGGAACAGAGTGAATGTCGTAACCGCCGTTGCGCCCAGCAAGACATTCAATATTCCGGGGCTGAATCTTTCTGTTCTTGTTGTGCCCGATCCCGAGTCTCGAAAAAATCTTACCCGGGTATTTGATACGATGCATGTCAGCGCATCCAACCCTTTCAGTATCGTCGCTTTCGAGGCCGCCTATCGGGAAGGCGAAGCCTGGCTGGACGAGTTGCTGGTTTATCTGCAGAAAACACGTGATTTTGTCGCTGGGTATCTGTCGGCGCATCTTCCGGAAATCCGGTTTATCAAACCGGAGGGGACGTATCTGCTCTGGCTCGATTGTCGCGCGCTGATGATCGCGTCAGGGATGGACGACGTGCGACTGAGGCATTTTTTCGTGCATGAAGCCGGCGTCGGCATGAGCCCTGGCACGCTGTTCGGGGAGGCAGGCAGCGGCTTCATGCGCATGAATATTGGCGCGCCGCGCCATATCATTGAAGCTGCCCTCGAAAATATCAGAAAAGCACTAAACAGATTAAAGCTGAGAACGGCTCCGGTTTAACAGCCTTCCGACATCTGATTTTGCCGGTTCCGTGGCAAGCACGTTATCCAGGATAAATTCAGGGATTTCATGGAAAGTATCCGGACGGCCATGACGATCTTTTCCTTCCGCGGTTCATGGCAAATCTTTCCACTGCTACGCCAGCATTGCAGCACCCATTGCCGTTTCCAGTAATCTTTTTATTCCGGAACCTTGCCGACAGTGCTTAACCTAAATCCGGTAGTTGGACGGGGTGGAGTGAGCGGTTTTTGGGGAGCAGGGCAAGGCGCAACGACGCGGAATGGTGCGACCGCGCAGGGCGGAGCAGTGCCTTCCGAAGGAAGGTGCGACCCTGTAGCGGGATGCGGCGCCATAACGCGGCCGCGGCATCCCCTACGCTGCCGATCCCTGCTTCGCAGGGCCCCTCGTGCAACGCTTCGTGGCGCCCCATTCCAAGGAGTTGCAACGCAACCATGTGCCGCAAAAACTGTTCAATCCGCCCCGTAGCGAACTCACCAAAAAGGTGAAGGCCAAGTGATGCAAAAAGTCTCTGTGGATCAAAACGCTAAACTGAAAAATAAGCGGTCAACTGCCGGATTTAGGTTTAATGCCACGGGCGCAGCAGCACGTTCCAGCAGCGGCTGGATTGCGGTTTTCCTTACCATATGCATCTGGACAGGCTTCATTCT
Organism: uncultured beta proteobacterium; assembly: GCA_963831395.1. Taxonomy (GTDB): domain Bacteria; phylum Pseudomonadota; class Gammaproteobacteria; order Burkholderiales; family Nitrosomonadaceae; genus Nitrosospira. The sequence goes on along the minus strand of CAWHQD010000028.1, from coordinate 32,740 downwards.
TGTTACGCGGCACGGCGGTACTGGCGTGCTGACAAGCTGGGATGTTACTTTACTGCGCTTCGGCTTAGGGGCGTTAATTGCTGTCTTTTTCCTGCCCCGGATAGCGTTGCCGCCACTCCAGGTTATCGTGCTCTTTTCGCTATTTGGCGGCATTGCTTATGCTGTTGCCGTATATGCCGCGTTTCGGATGGCGCCTGCTGCTCATGCTTCGGTCCTCTTGCCTGGCGCACTGCCATTTTTGACGGCGATCATTGGCTGGCTGTGGCTTGGCCAAAAGCCGTTAAAAGAGCGGCGCATCGCGCTGGTTGTTGTGTTCGCGGGCATCGTATTAACCGCCGCCGACTCAATTTCACGCGGTCCCCAACTCACCCGCGTGCAAATTCTCGGGGATCTGCTTTTTCTTTGCGGTTCATCATCATGGGCGGTGTTTACGCTGCTGCTTGGCCGTTATCCGATAGAGCCCCTTGCCGCAACGGTAGCCACCACGCTGGGTAGCGCAGTAATGTATTTGCCAGTCTGGTGGTTGTTCCTGCCTAGTACGCTGGGACAAGCACCGATAAGCGAAATTGCTGTTCAGGCGATGTATCAGGGTGTATTGGTTGTTTTTGTCGCAATGCTGCTCTATGCCTTCGCAGTGCGCCGCCTTGGATCCCAAACAGTAGCCTTGCTGATGGCTTTTGTCCCGGTTATATCGGCACTCGCCGCTGTGCCCCTTCTGGGCGAGCCGCTGTCTTTGCTGACTTTGGGGGGATTGGGAGCAGTGACTGCAGGCGCCATTCTCGGTGTTCGGAAAGGTGGTGATACCCGATCTGGGCGCGAATGCAAGTAACATAACATGTTCGATAAGGCATAATGTAGCGGCGGCATGTTCCCCTAAACGACCTTCAGGTTAATTACCAGGCGCATTGCTGGAGCCAGGGGCACTGTGATTCAATTAAAATAAGGAGGAACAGAAATGACGAGATTGGCGTTGGGCAAGGCGTGAGACGGCGCGTTGTTATTCGCCTGACTCGGGTGACAAGACGGGCAAGACGGCATGGCGGCGATCCGGTTATTTTTTGATAGCGATATTTCTGACTCTCTACACCACGTTAACCATGCCAAAGTCCAGACTCTCCCTGATTGCTTCCGTTGCAGCCCCGTCCGGGATGTTATCGCTAACCTTTCCGTCAACCTGGGCTACCCGGATTGAATCGCAACTCCTGGATGAAGAGAGGGTTCTTGCCTGGATGGAAACCGATCTGGACGCCCACCTATATTTTTCACCAGGGCTGGTGGTCGTTACCAATAAGCGGTTGCTAGCCACTGCCGAGAAGGGTAAAACCTGGCAGGACTGGCCCTATCGGCAGGGGTTGACGCTTGCGCGTTCCGATCATTCCGGCGTGGGCAGGCTGGAGCTTCTTGACGAGAACTCACTGCTTGCCCGCTGGCATTATACGCTTGGGGGCGATACCGCAGCCGGCCGTCTGGTCGAGCAATTTACCCAACAACTTGCTTATCGGCTTACCGGCGAACTACCCTCGCCGGCAGTCCAGGCAAGATGCCCCAAGTGTCAGAGGCCGCTGGATGCGCCGCTATTACCGGGTGAGGAAGAGTGCGCCGCGTGCAGCAGGGAGGCCGAGACGCCGCCTTCGACCTGGACCCTGTTACGCTTGTGGCGTTTTGCCAAACCCTATAAATGGCGGCTCCTCACCGGTTTCTTGCTGACGCTGGGCAGCACTGCGGCAGCACTGGTGCCGCCATACATGACCATGCCGTTGATGGACAACGTGCTGATTCCCTATCAGAACGGCAAGCCCATCGATGTTGATCTGGTCATATTTTATCTGACTGGCCTGCTCGGCGCCGCTATTGTGGCATGGGCGCTGGGTTGGACGCGTACCTACATGCTGGCGCTGGTTTCCGAACGCATCGGAGCCGACCTGCGCACCGCGGCCTATGAACATCTTCTTAAACTCTCGCATGCCTATTTCGGCGGGAAACGCACTGGCGACCTGATGGCGCGAATCGGTTCCGAAACGGATCGCCTCAACATTTTTTTGTCGCTGCACCTGCTTGATTTCGCTACTGACGTGCTGATGATCGGCATGACGGTAATCATTCTGGTTTCGATTGATCCCTGGCTCGCGCTGGTGACCCTGGTGCCGCTGCCCATCATCGCCTGGCTCATCCATCTGGTACGGGACAGATTGCGCACTGGATTTGAAAAGGTTGACCGTGCATGGGCCGAGGTCACCAGCGTGCTTGCCGATACCATTCCGGGCGTACGTGTTGTCAAAGCGTTTGCGCAGGAGAAGCGTGAAGCAACGCGCTTCAGAGCAGCAAACGAGCGCAATCGGGAGGTCAACGACCGCGTCAACAAGGTTTGGTCGTTATTCACGCCGACGGTTACACTACTGACCGAGATGGGCTTGCTCGTCGTGTGGGTCTTCGGTATCTGGCAAGTATCAAAAGACGAAATCACGGTTGGCGTACTTACCGCCTTCCTGGCCTACATCAGCCGTTTCTATATGCGGCTCGATTCGATGAGCCGCATTGTCTCTTTTACGCAAAAAGCGGCGGCAGGCACCAAACGTATCTTTGAAATACTTGATCACGTTTCCAGTGTTCCCGAACCTGCTCACCCCGTGCATCTGCCCGTCGTCGAGGGGCGTATCGAATTGCGCGGCGTCGGATTCCGCTATGGGACGCGGAGTGTGACGCGAGACATCAGCATGGTCATAGAGCCGGGCGAAATGATCGGCCTGGTTGGGCATAGCGGTTCCGGCAAGAGCACGATCGTCAACCTGATATGCCGATTTTATGATGTCACGGAAGGTGCGATTTTGCTGGATGGAGTCGATATCCGTTCGCTGCCGGTAGCCGAATACCGCAAGCACATCGGCCTTGTTCTTCAGGAGCCCTTCCTGTTTTTCGGAACCATTGCCGAGAACATTGCTTACGGCAAACCCGATGCGCCGCGAGAGGAGATTGTTGCCGCAGCCAGGGCTGCTCATGCTCATGAATTCATTCTGCGTCTGCCTTACGGTTACGACTCCCTGGTCGGCGAGCGGGGACAGGCCCTTTCGGGAGGTGAGCGCCAGCGCATATCGATTGCGCGCGCACTACTGATCAATCCGCGTATCCTGATTCTCGACGAGGCCACTTCCTCTGTCGATACAACCACCGAGAAAGAAATACAGAAAGCGCTTGAAAACCTGGTGCGCGGCCGTACAACTATCGCCATTGCCCACCGCCTCTCCACCCTGCGGGATGCAAACCGGCTAATCGTACTGGACCGCGGCAGCATCGTCGAGGTCGGCAACCACAATGAATTGATGGCACGCGAAGGTCATTATTACCGCCTCTATCAGGCCCAGGCGCGCAACGTGGATACCGAACCTGACTCGCGCAGACCGGAGATTGATCGCAAGGTCGAGGAAGGCCGAGAATGATTGATAAAACGACTTGGCGGTTGAGCCGCAACGCATTCGGACGGCTGGTATTTACCGCGGCAGATGGCGAAGCGCGGGAGGGTATAATTCCGGCCCGGGCATTTCCAATCAGCGCACCGGATGAAGGTATCGCGCTGATCGACAGGTACGGCCATGAACTTGCCTGGATCGACCAGTTGAATGATCTGCCGGGCGAAGTGCGTGAGCTGATCGAAGCCGATCTCGCCAGGCGCGAGTTCATGCCGGAAGTCACACGCATTCGCGACGTTTCGAATTATGCTACACCCAGTACCTGGCACGTGGACACCGACCGCGGCAAGACGTCCTTCGTTCTCAAGGGGGAGGAATACATTCGCCGGCTGATGCCGCCAGCGCTGCTGATTACAGACAGTCAGGGCATTCACTTCCTGATCCGGGACCGTTTTGCGCTCGATCATCACAGCCGGAAAATACTGGACCGCTTCCTTTAACCCGAGCTATAAATAAAGCTGCTTCCGAGTAGCAGAGAGTCAATCAACCTTGGGGATATCTCATGATCGGGCTTCCCCTTGTCTCCCGTAAATTGGTTCAATCTCAAACTCACGCGCTTTCTTCCGAAGCTCATCACTGCGTCGTCCAACGGACAAAATGGGGCGATCTGCCTATTGCTTATGCCCATTAGATGCGTAAGCTGAAAGCTCTTACTGTAAGCTGCGGCGGGGATCAGTATGAGTAAAACTTCCCGAAGGTCGCAATTATGGGTACCGCTGTCTTACGGATGGCCTCCATGGTTGCCTTCAATCTCCATGTTGCCATCCGTTAAGGACCCGCAAAAATTCAGTACGGCGACTCCCGGTTTTGATGTATGGTGATTCTCATTGCTGGCTCAAACCGGTTCGATAAGGACGCTGGCAAGAGCTTCCCGTTGTTATACGGGCAGGTCCAATCCACGATCCTGGTATTTTCCACGTCGCACTGCAAAACCGATGAGGCCCAGTCCGGCCAGCAGCATGGCATACGTCTCCGGTTCCGGAACGGCCGCAGCGACGTTCGATACATCAGCAGTGAGCGGGAGTCCCTCGATGTTAACCCCGGGAACGAGAGAGCCGAGCGCATCAGTCGCAAGCCAAGGTTGGGCGAATCCAGGCACATCGGTGAGTATAAGGCGTCCGTTGAGCGGCTGAACCTCACGCGTATTGCCTTCGGGAAATAGCGACTCGAAGGCATAATTTGATTTCTGACATATACAGTGGTTGAGCCAGGTCGACCCCAGGCTAAAATGGAGGAGGCGATGATCAGTATGCGTAAATTTCAGATATCTCGTCAATATGATATACCGCTGCCTTACGTGTCTGCGGGACTGCCGCGCCGGGTCGTCACCTTATAGTCCCGTTGCCATTGAATGGAGTTGTCGGGAATCGGAGACATGCGATACTTCTACTACATCAATCATTTAACACCGGCTGGGGCTGTAACTGTCGGCAAACAGAGACAGAAGTATGTTATTTCCCAACTCAAGCTGCTGTTTATTATTAGCAATTAATCTGGCATGATAAATGCTTTAATCTTTCTCGCTTGCCCGCTTGTACCGGACAGTAATGAGTGGCCGCGAAAAACGATACGAGCTCGATGCACAAGCGTTCGGGATTGAGATACACGCGGCCACCGAGTGAGCATAACAATTTAATGTTCCTCAAGCATTCGTCAAACGACGTTCGGCAAAACGGCTGCCAAAAACGGCGCGCCGCACTAGCCATCAATAAAAATCCAGTGGCAAACAAGCCAACCGCCACCGTGCGGCCTGGCTCTTGGGAGCGAGGGCGTCCAGGATGAAAGAGCGGGAATCCGAATTTTTTTTCAACAACCTGCCAGTGGGTTTGTGTTCAACAGGATTAATCAGCCGAGCTGTAAACCGATTCCCGTCAACGGCGTTAGTTCAATTTTGACTAACCTTCCGCGAGAATCCTATTTTATGCTGGCCTATGCAGATACGAGCAATGACTCGACGAATGCTGATGCAATTAGTAGAGATATCAGATTTATTGAGATTCGCCACCTTAACGGTCCTAATATCTGGACCTGCCGCCCGGTGCTTGAGGCAGTTGTCGATATCGGCGAACTCGAAGACTTTCCATCCGACACCATCCCCGGCTTTTACGAGCGTCTGTCCTCCTGGCTTCCCTCGCTGATCGAACACCGTTGCAGCTACGGAGAGCGCGGTGGATTTTTGCGCCGGCTTAAGGACGGCACCTGGGCGGGGCACATTCTCGAGCACGTTACGCTCGAGCTGCAAAACCTCGCTGGAATGCCCGGCGGCTTTGGCAGAGCCCGGGAAACCTCCCTGCGCGGCGTTTACAAGGTAGTGGTTAGCGCCTGGCATGAGGATATTGCACGTAGCGCCCTTTCGACGGCTCGCGAACTGGTGCTGGCAGCGATGGGACACTCGCCCCGAAATGAGCCCTACAATGTCGAGCACGCCATTGCACGTCTGCGCGACATGGTCGATTCATTCTGGCTGGGCCCATCGACCGCCTGTATTGTCGAAGCTGCCGCCAGCCGAAACATTCCTGCCATCCGTCTTCTTGCCAAGGGCAATCTCGTACAACTTGGCTACGGCGCCAAAAGCCAGCGCATCTGGACAGCCGAAACGGACCGTACTCCGGCCATTGCCGAGAGCATTTCCCGAGACAAGGATTTGACCAAGGCGCTGCTTCAGTCTTGTGGCGTTTCCGTGCCCGAAGGTCGAATCGTCAACAGCGCTGAAGACGCCTGGGAAGCTGCTCAGGAAATTGGGTTGCCAGTGGTCATCAAGCCGAGCAACGGCAACCATGGGCGTGGCGTGTTCATTGAGCTAAGCAAGCGTGAAGAAGTCGAGTCCGCGTATCGTGTGGCTTTGGAAGAGGGTGACGGCGTATTGATAGAACGTTATGTTCAGGGCACGGAACACCGCTTGCTTGTAGTGGGCGGACGCCTCGTTGCCGCAAGTCGCGGCGACGCGGTCTCGGTTACCGGCGACGGTAAATCGACCATCGGTGAGCTGATCCGGCACCAGATCAATTCGGACCCCCGCCGCGGGGCAACTGAAGATCACCCCCTGAATCTTGTCAGCATAGATGGCATAACGATGATGGAAATCGCCCGCCAGGGCTTCACAGTCAATTCAGTACCAGCGGCCGGTCTCGAAGTCCTGATTCAGCGTAACGGCAATCATGCTTTCGACGTCACGGATGAAGTGCATCCGAGCATCGCTGCCGCTGCCTCACTTGCAGCCAGGATTGTGGGCCTGGATATCGCCGGCGTCGATCTCGTGGCCCGGGATATTTCCCGTCCGCTTACGGAACAGGGTGGAGCGATTGTTGAAGTCAATGCCGGTCCGGGTCTGCTGATGCATATCAAGCCCGTAATCGGCACGCCCCGTCCCGTTGGAGCGGCTATTGTCGACCATCTCTTTCCAAACCAGGACGATGGCCGGATCCCGGTTGTAGGTATCACCGGCAGTTACGGTAAAACCGCCGTAGCGCACCTCGTCGCTCAACTGCTGGCGCTATCCGGCAAGCATACGGGACTCGCGTGCAGCGATGGCTTCTATCTCGACCGCAGACAAGTCTATAAGGGCGATCATGCCAAATGGAAGGCCGCCCACAATATTCTGATGAATCGTTCGATTGAAGCCGCTGTTTTTGAAAACGGCAGCGAAAGCATGCAGGGTGAGGGGCTCGCTTACGACGGTTGTCATGTTGGAGTCATTACCAATGTCGAATTAACGCGTCATTACGGACAGTACATCGAAACTCCCAAACAGGTATTCGACGTACTGCGCACTCAGGTGGATGTCGTCCTGCCCACAGGCGCCGCAGTGCTGAATGCCAAGGAGGCAATGCTTGTCGAAATGGCTGGGCTATGCAATGGTGAGGTCATATATTTCAGTCTCGATCCCGAATCGACGGTAGTACAGGAGCATTGTTTGAACGGCACAGCGGGTATAAACGGCGTGAAAGGCAAGCGGGCAGTAATAGTTCGCGATGGGGAAATTTTCCTCGTTACTGGCTCCCGCGAACTTTCGCTGTGTAAATTGGCCGATATTCCACTCGCCGGCGGACGTGCAATTTACGAAGCCGAGAACATTCTCGCCGCAGTAGGGGCTGCATGGGCGCTCGATATCGAGCCGGCTCTCATACGTACCGGAATTACTCTCATACGTACCGGAATTGAAAACTTCTCTGGTGTTTGACAACACGTGAAAACTGAATCAGTAACACCTCCGGATGAACGAGAAACACTAGGAGAACTGTCCATGAAAGTATCACGTATCCGCGCGCTGCGCGGTCCCAATTTATGGAGTCGTCACACAGCTATAGAGGCGATTGTTTCCTGCGGTGCAACTGAATGTCTCATCGGAGAAATACCGGGTTTCCCTGTTCGCCTGCGCGATCGGTTCCCCCAGATCGATTTGCTCCAGTCCGCATCACATCATGAATCCGGTAACCATGGCGCATGTACTTGAACGTGCTGCGCTCGGTCTGCAAGTTCAGGCCGGTTGCCCGGTGACCTTCAGCAAAACCGTCCCCACGCTGGAAGCCGGCATTTACCAGGTTATTGTAGAGTACAGTGAAGAGGCGGTGGGCAGGCTCGCCTTCGATCTCGCCGAAACGTTATGCAATGCCGCGATTGAGGACACTTCATTTGATCTGAACGATGCAGTGAGCCGTTTGCGTGAACTGGATGAGGAAATACGTCTCGGACCCAGTACGAATGCGGTGGTCCGCGCTGCTGTCGCACGCGGCATTCCCTTCCGCAGGTTGACTGATGGAAGCATGGTGCAGTTTGGCTGGGGTAGCCGTCAGCGTCGTATTCAGGCTGCGGAAACCTGTCTGACCAGCTTCGTGGCAGAGTCGATCGCGCAGGACAAGGAACTGACCAGAACATTGCTCGACGCTGCCGGGATCCCCATCGCAGCAGGGCGCCGGGTGGCGAGCGCGGAAGATGCGTGGAACGCTACTTGCGAGATCGGCGCCCCCGTTGTCGTCAAGCCGCTGGACGGCAATCAGGGCAGGGGAGTGGGCGTGAACCTCATGAGCCGGGAGCAGGTGGAAGCCGCTTATGCTGTCGCGGCTGAGATCAGCGGCAACGTTCTTGTTGAGCGTTACATTCAAGGCCAGGATTACCGGATGCTGGTGGTCGGCAATAAGCTGATCGCAGCTGCGCGGCGCAATCCGCCGCAAGTTATTGGCGACGGGGTGCACAGCGTTGGGCAGCTGGTGGAGCAGATCAATAGCGACCCGCGACGCGGGGAAGGCCATGCCAACGCGCTGACAAAAATCCATTTCGACGAAATTGCGCTTGCTCATCTGGCAACCCAGGGCTTGACCGCTGATTCCATACCAGCAGAAGGTGAACGTGTTCTGCTACGGAATAATGCAAATCTTTCAACGGGCGGAACAGCCACTGACGTTACCGACGATGTTCATCCCGAGCTCGCGGCCCGTGTTGAAGCAGCCGCAGAAATGATCGGCCTCGACATCTGCGGAGTCGATGTCGTGTGTAATAGCGTGTCAAAGCCGCTGGAAGGACATGGCGCCGTTATCGAAATTAACGCAGCACCGGGCCTTCGCATGCATTTGCAGCCCTCGTTCGGCAAGGGGCGGGCGGTTGGAGAAGCGATCATTGCAAGCATGTTCAAAAAGGGCGATGAAGCGCGTATCCCGGTTGTGGCGGTGACCGGTACCAATGGCAAGACCACTACGGTTCGCCTTATCGCCAATATCCTTGAATGCCAAGGCATGCGCGTCGGCATGACCAGCACCGACGGCGTCTATATCGAAGGACAACGCGTTGATACCGGCGACTGTAGCGGCCCCAAGAGTGCGAAAAAAGTATTGCTCCACCCCGATGTCGATGCCGCGGTATTCGAGACAGCACGAGGCGGCTTACTTCGCGAGGGCCTGGGCTTCGATCGCTGCGATGTCGCGGTGGTGACCAATATCGGCATGGGCGACCACCTCGGCCTCTCATACATCAATACGGTGGAGGATCTGACTGCCGTTAAACGTGTCGTCGTTCAAAATGTTACACCGGGCAAAGGTATCGCGGTACTGAACGCGGCTGATCCGTTCGTGGCCGGCATGGCAGCCCATTGCCCCGGTACGGTCACCTTCTTCGCCCGCGATCCGGACAATGCAGTGATCGCCAGGCATCGTGCGCAAGGGAAGCGCGTCATCTATCTCGATGGCGGCGCAATTGTCGCTTCAGAAGCCGGGATCGAATATCGCATACCGCTGGCGGGAGTCCCGGTTACGCAGAATGGCGCTATCGCATTCCAGATCGAAAACGCAATGGCGGCCACCGGGGCGGGCTGGGCGCTTGGCCTTGATTGGGAAGTGATACGTGCAGGGCTGGCCAATTTTGTCAACGACACGCTAACCGCGCCCGGCCGTTTCAATCTCTTCAGTCATCGGGGCGCCACGCTTATTGCCGACTACGGCCACAACGCAGATGCAATCCGTGCGCTGGTGCACGCCATCGACAAAATGCCGGCGAAGCGCCGCTCGGTAGTTATCAGTGGCGCGGGAGATCGCCGCGATGAGGACATTCGCCAACAGACCGAAATCCTCGGCGATGCTTTTGACGAGGTGGTGCTTTATCAGGACCAGTGCCAGCGAGGCCGTGCCGATGGGGAAGTGCTGAGCCTGTTGCGGCAGGGGCTGGAGAATGCGAAACGCGCCCGTGACGTCAAGGAGATACGCGGCGAATTTGTCGCCATCGATGCCGCCTTTGCCAACCTTAAAGCCGGAGAGTTGTGCCTGATCCTCATTGATCAGGTGGAGGATGCACTTGGATACATTACCGAGCGGGTCGGGGCTGGGTAGAACAAGCACACATAGCGGCATGTATGTTACTCAATATATCGCACTTCTATCGCTCATCACTACTGTATAAGCCGTAGTTGCGTTGTTGTTAACGTAGGTAGCGCTGATTGCGCTTGCGAGCCCAAGATTATAAACTGAGTCATAAACCAAGGTTATAGAGGGAAGGTTGATGCGCTGGGTTCGCTCGGTGTCTCGTTGTGCTCACTCACCAGAAGGAGAAAAATCATGGCAGGAGATAGCGTTTATCGAATAACGGAGATAATCGGGACCAGCAAGACGTCGTGGGAGGACGCTGCAAGGAATGCCGTCGAGACGGCGTCACAGACTTTGAGGGATTTAAGGGTAGCAGAAATAGTTAAGCTGGATATGGTAGTTGAGGAGGGTGAAGTGATTGCATATCGCGCCAGGGTGAATCTATCTTTCAAGTATGAGGCCGACAAGTAGGCGAGGAACCTGAATGATTCTCCTTCGCCGCTTGATGTAAAGAAATCGAAACTTGCTCAGGAGTATTCAACGCAAAAAAGGCGCGATTCGCGCCTTTTTTGTTTCACTGTTTTGTTGCGATCAATTAGATAAATAGCTTGTTAGATAGCTTCTTATCGTTTCTACCTTCAGAATTCAGTATCCTCACAGACACAGCCCATACAACTAAAAAGCGCTTGGCGGATTCAGATTTGAAGTGCAACTTTTGTAAGGAAACTTAAGAGGCGAGCTGCGGTAGTATCTCATGCCTCTTAAACGACCAAGTAGAAGGAGCACGGATGGAACACTACAAGCAGCTCACCAGTGAGCAACGATACCAGATTTCCGGATTGAAGAAATCGAGTTTAAGCAAGTCTCAGATTGCTCGATGAAGTAGGGGTGCACAAGTCGACGATTTCTCGAGAGCTCAAGCGGGATAAGGGGCTGCGCGGCTGGTTGCCAAAGCAGGCTCAGTCATTACGAGACGAGCGTCGGCGGATGTGTTCCAACGCCAAGGGGTTCTCATTAGATGACTGGCAGGAAGTTGAACGATTGATTCGGCTGGACATGAGTCCTGAGCAAGCGGCACAGCGGCTTGCATTGGAAGGCAGATTGCAGATCAGCCATGAGACGATCTACCTGCACATTTACGTAGACAAGCGTCGTGACGACGACCTGTGGCGGCACTTACGCTGCCAGAAGCCACGCAGGAAGCGGTACGCAAGCGGGCAAGAGCGCCGGGGCATGATCAAGAACCGAGTCGGTATTGACGAGCGTCCAGGGATTGTGGATCAGAAGAGCCGTATAGGCGACTGGGAGGGTGATACCGTGATTGACAAGAATCATCGTGGTGCATTGGTCACGCTGGCCGAGAGGAAGTCGCGCTATGTCTTGGCAGCTCAAGTGCCCGGCAAGCAGGCACAGGCCGTGACGGTGGAGGTAACGCGACTGCTTCGCCCCCACAAACGCAAGTGTCACACCGTAACGTTCGATAATGGCAAGGAGTTTGCGGAGCACGAGAAGATCGCGGCAGAATTGAACGTCGACATTTACTTCGCGCATCCTTACCACTCATGGGAGCGGGGCTTGAACGAGAACAGCAACGGGTTGTTGCGACAGTATTTCCCCAAAGGGATGGAATTGACCGCGGTTACCCAGGAACAAGTGCAAAGAGCGGTGGATCTCCTCAATCACCGCCCCAGAAAAGTGCTCGAATTCAGAACACCGTTTGAGGTGTTCTTTGGTAAAACTGTACGCTACACCAGGCCACCATTAGACGTTGCATTTCGAATTTGAATCCGCGTAATGTAAAAGCATCCGCAACCGAAAAAGATATGGACTCCGTGTACGTTAACTTAGAGATACCTTAAATACGCTTAGTCTCTCGAAATAGAATACTACTTTTTATGTAATTGTCACTTCATTGTTGCCGCCGTTCAGCTACAGCTTATTTAGAAATCTTTGGAATGGGGGGCGCAACAAATGCCTGCTCTCGGAAAAGAAAGAGTATCTGTCCTCGAAAACAAGCTGGTTGATGCGGCTTTTCGTGGCAACTGAGTCGGACCTCCACGACTACCTGACCCTCTTTCTGGGGAGCATCCTATATCACCGTACGAGGGAGCTTTGTAAGGAAATATTGCTAGGTCTTATTCGTTCCCCTGCCGTTGCCGGGCAAGATCCACGCGTGCGCGGGGTAAGGCTGCGCGGCGCAGTTATTAAGGGTGAAATTGATCTGAGCGACTGTACCGGCATCAGGGGCGCACCATTACCACCATTGCTGCTGGAGTACTGCGTTATCGACGGCACTACCGTGAACGATATTCCCATAGCAATTGATGCCAGTAACGCGCGGATTTACCGCCTATCGCTTAATAGATGCCGGGTTGCCGGCCGCATCGATTTGACCAATGCCGTACTTGAAGGCGACCTAGAAATTAGCAATATAGCACCGTTGGATACGCGATCTTGCCAGATCTTCGGCCGCCAGTGCCAGATCAATGGCTCAGTGATTGCTGAAAATGCGCATCTTAGAACTCAGCCGACGAAGTCCGATGTAGACGATATGGATTATGCACTAAATCTCGTCAATGCTGATATCCATCGATCCCTCATACTCCAGCCGGCCTTCCATGCCGAAGGCGGCGTGAACATCAGGGGCATTCGCGTAAATCGCGACATTTGGGCGGAAGCTGCAAAGCTTTCTGAAAATAAATTTCACTCAACGGAGTCGCGTTTAAGGCCGAATCAATGCAGTGCGACGGTATAGTTGCCCTGCGAGCTAACAAAACAACGGGGAAAGTTTGTGAGGTAAAGGGACAGCTTGATTTTCTCGGCGCCACAATCGGTTATCTTGATCTTCGCGGTATAAAAATCGAAAGGTCGCAAAGTAAAGGGGGACCTATAACCGATGAACACTCTCTACTCAGACTTGAACTGGCCCGCGTGAAGCGCGATCTTCGGCTCGACAAGCGTTCCGGAGGAATCAAAACTGTTGTTAACGGTCACATTGATGCGTTCAACCTCCGAGTTGGCGGCGATTTGATTTTCGATGATCTTACTATCTCTATTGACCTAACGAGCAGCCACGTGGAGCGCAATCTGATTTTAAGGAGGCAGTTGTAGAGGCGCGAGATAAAAAGAGATACGGTTTAATTGCCCGCAACATAACGGTGGGCAACGATTGCATTCTAGACGCCGTGTCTGGTACTGTCGATTTAGAATTGTCACGTATCGGTGGCGCACTGACGGTGTGTTCGAGAGAACTCACCGAGCTGAACATGAGTGACGCAGAAGTGCGTGGATCGGTCGTAATTTGGGGTTGTTTTAAACCAACGAAGAAAAAATCTCTATGTTTCGATGGCGGAAATTACCAGAGCGGATTCTGCATTGGAACCACTGAGGAGTCCACGTATTGCGAAAATAAGAGTCTGAAAATCGTACAATCTCCCAATTTTAACTCAAAATGTAATCCCATCCTTAGCATTGAAAATGCTCGCATTGAAAATAATTTTCGAGTGAGGCAAGTAGAGGTGGAAACAGAGAGAAAAACTAATGTACGTCCCATTACGATTTCTTTATGCGGGCTCAAGGTGAGAGTGTTCGAGCATGGACCAGAAACCTCTTGGGGTTCCGGCTCAGATATAGAGCTAAAACTTGACGGTTTTCAATATGATCGTATTGAAATTAATGAGATAAAAGGATCAGAGAAGACTAACGGAAAAGTGACAGAGAACTGGTGCGAATCACTTGCACGATTATTATTTCCATCAGATAGGAAGTTTATCGATAAATCGGCCAGCGCGCATCAATATTGGCTATCGCTTACAGGAAGATTATAAAAAGAAAAAGCCAAAGGGTTACGAACCCCAACCCTACGAACAGCTCGCGCGTGCGTTGCGCAACGATGGCAAGTTTGAGGATGCTAAACACATTACGCTGGAGAAACTCTCGCTCGAGCGAGAGAGAATGGGTCACGGACTGACTCGCGGAATTTTTTATATTATGGAGAAATGCTTCGACTACGGCTTGTTTCCGTGCAAGAGCGTAACATGGTTTGTTGTATCATTGATGTTCGGTACGGCCGGTTTCTATCATATTAATAGCGAAGCTATCAAACCTATTCTTGTTATTCATCCCATTGCCGCGGGTACCGTATCATTACCTAATACGGATACAACAGATGAACCCCCTGTGGGGATGAAGATGACTTCGATACACGGCGAAGTGGTTTTCGAACGGCACTGTGGGGATGAAGTAGATTCATTCTGGTATGCGCTGGACGTGTTTATTCCACTACTTGATCTTAAGCAGGAGGATAAGTGTTCAATCACTACGCGCGACGATGAAATTGTATGGCGTGTATTAAGTAACCTATTTGAAATACTTGGTGCCATAGTTACTCCGATCATGCTGCTCAGCGTATCAGGCTTGCTGCGGCGATATATCGAGGACTAAGGCTGAGTACCGCGAAGGCGGTTTAACATATAAATAGGCTCAGGCAGTTTCCTATAGCTAATCTCTGCTATTGCTGTCCTCTTGAAGACGAGCGGTACGACCAAATGAAGCTCGTCATAGGGTGCGCCGCCAAGGGCGGCTCATGGGTTTCGGCGCCTTTGAGGCGATCACCATGTCGAGTCATCGGCTTTGCTGTGGTATTTGACTTTCTAAAAGTAGCTTACGCACAAAAAAAGCGCGCATCACGCGCCTTTTCTGTTTTTCTGCTTTTTGTTGCGATCAAGTTTACACGGCGGCTGCCGCTTCTTCCTCGAACTGAAGTTTCACCTTGTTATCGGCACCGATATCCACCGTCACTTTGCCGCCGTTGGCAAGCCGCCCGAACAGCAGCTCATCCGCCAGCGCGCTGCGGATAGTGTCCTGAATGAGCCGGGCCATGGGGCGAGCGCCCATGAGAGGATCAGCGCCATTCCTGGCAAGATATTCCCTCAACGCCTCGGTGAATATCGCATCCACTTTCTTCTCGTGCAACTGCGCTTCAAGTTGCATCAGGAATTTATCCACCACACGCAGAATCACCTCCCTATCCAAAGATGCGAAAGAAATGATCGCGTCCAGCCGGTTGCGGAATTCAGGCGTAAACATGCGCTTGATATCCGCCATCTCATCGCCCGTCTGCGCACCCGTGGTGAAGCCCATGGAGGATTTGCTGAGCGCTTCGGCACCCGCGTTCGTGGTCATGATGATCACTACATTGCGGAAATCCGCCTTGCGGCCATTGTTGTCCGTCAAGGTACCGTGGTCCATCACTTGCAGAAGGATATTGAAAATATCAGGATGAGCCTTTTCTATTTCATCCAGCAGCAGTACGGAATATGGCTGTTTGATGATAGCCTCGGTGAGCAAACCTCCCTGATCGAAGCCGACATATCCCGGCGGCGCGCCGATCAGGCGCGAAACGGCATGCCGCTCCATGTACTCGGACATGTCGAAGCGATGCAAATGAATGCCGAGAGCATAAGCCAGCTGCCGCGCCACTTCGGTTTTGCCAACCCCGGTAGGACCGGAAAACAGGAAGGATCCGACCGGTTTTTGCGGATTGCCCAAGCCGCTTCTCGCCATCTTGATCGCCGCTGTCAGGGCATTGATGGCCTTGTCCTGGCCGAACACCACCGCTTTCAGGTCCCGGTCCAGCGTCTTCAGCGTATTGCGGTCATCGCTGGAAACGTTTTGTGCGGGAATACGCGCAATCTTGGCGATGATGCCTTCGATCTCGTGCTTGCTGATTATCTTGCGCTGCTTCGATTTGGGCAGAACACGCTGCGCTGCACCCGCCTCATCTATCACGTCTATCGCCTTGTCGGGCAAATGCCGGTCATTAATGAAGCGCGCCGACAACTCCGCCGCCGTGGTCAGCGCAACGGCAGTGTATTTCACGCCGTGATGCGCCTCGTAGCGGGCTTTCAGGCCGCGCAGTATGGAAACGGTTTCTTCCACGCTTGGTTCAAGTACATCAATTTTCTGAAAGCGGCGCGAGAGCGCGTGATCCTTCTCGAAAATCCCGCGATATTCGCTATAAGTGGTCGCGCCAATGCATTTCAGCTGGCCGGTGTTCAGTATGGGCTTCAGGAGATTGGAAGCGTCCAGCGTACCGCCGGAAGCAGCGCCCGCACCGATCAGCGTATGAATCTCATCAATGAACAGAATGGAATTCGCACTGTCCAGCAACTGTTTCAGCACGGCCTTCAGACGTTGCTCGAAATCACCGCGGTATTTGGTGCCGGCCAACAGTGCGCCCATGTCCAAAGCGTAAACCTGGTGATGCGCAAGAATCTCGGGAACATCGTTATCAATAATCCGCCGCGCCAATCCTTCGGCGATAGCTGTTTTTCCGACGCCGGCTTCACCCACCAGCAAGGGATTATTCTTGCGGCGCCGGCATAGCGTCTGTATCAGGCGTTCCAGCTCCCGCTCACGCCCGATCAATGGATCGATCTTGCCCGCAAGCGCCTGCGAGTTGAGGTTTACCGCGTAGCTTTCCAATGCGCCGCCCGCGCTCATCTCCTGCTCGGTATCACCCTCGCTGTCGGTTTTGGCGGTGCTCCCCTGAGGCACCTTGCTGATGCCATGCGAGATATAGTTCACCACATCAAGCCGCGTAATACCTTTCTGATGAAGGAAATAAACGGCATGAGAATCCTTTTCACCAAATATCGCTACCAGTACATTGGCGCCGGTGACTTCTTTTTTTCCGGAAGACTGAACATGCAGAATCGCACGCTGGATGACGCGCTGAAAACCCAGCGTAGGCTGTGTATCCACTTCACCGTTGCCACCTACTGTAGGTGTATTTTCGGTCACATGCTCGGTCAGAAGCCGGCGCAAATCGTCCATATCGACCGAACAGGCGCGCAGTACCTCTGCAGCGGTCGGATTGTCGAGCAGAGCCAGTAGCAAATGCTCGACCGTAATGAACTCGTGACGCTTCTGTCGCGACTCCACGAATGCCATGTGTAAACTGACTTCCAACTCTTGAGCAATCATTTCAGGTCTCCTCCATCACGCACTTTAGCGGATGTTGATGCTGCCTCGCAAATGCGACCACCTGTTCAACCTTGGTGGTAGCCACATCGTTGGGATAAACTCCGCATACTCCGGCTCCATCCATATGTACTTTGAGCATGATTTGCGTTGCCTGTTCTCGATTCTTCGAAAAAAAAATCTGTAGCACGGCCACCACGAAATCCATAGGCGTAAAGTCGTCATTCAGCAAGATCACCTTGAACATGGGTGGCGGCTTGAGTTTACTCTTTTTAGCCTCCAGTACAACATCTCCATGATTTCCTGCTTTCATTCTCCTATCTCGCTATTCACCAGTTGGAGCAGAAATATAACCTAACCCCTCCCTGTCTTATTTATTCTCTCTCTATTGATATATTTGATGATTACGGTGAAATATTCAAGTACCTTTAGAAAATTATTCTGTTGCATTTCTATAAAATAAGTGCCCGGCTACTTGACTTGAACATCGGATTTGCGTAAAACAACTCTTGGCGTTTGGCTTCAAGTTCTCTGCAGTACCGGTTACAGCCGTTTGCGGTCTTGAAACTCAAACAGTGTTCGGGTTTCCGGCCCGTTTTTTTATAGGAAGCAATAATGGCAACTGGTACAGTAAAATGGTTTAATGACTCTAAAGGTTTCGGATTCATTACTCCCGATGATGGCAGCGAAGATTTGTTTGCACACTTTTCCGCAATCAATATGTCCGGATTCAAAACTCTCAAAGAAGGTCAAAAAGTGAGTTTTGAAGTTACACAAGGTCCCAAGGGCAAACAGGCATCAAATATTCAGTCTGCTTAACGATTCCATTCTGGCACGGCTAGCCGTGATCAGTCTGTAATCCTATTACAGAATTATACACACCCCTTGCCGTGAAATCGGCAAGGGGTTTTTTTCGCTTATAAGCGGAGTATTTAACCGGCCATGTGGTCAACCAGTGCCTGACCGAACGCGGAACATGAGACCTTTCGAGCCTGCGGCATCTGACGTGCAAAATCATAAGTCACGATTTTATCCTGGATTGTTTTTTCCATTGCCTTGATAATCAAATCTGCGGCCTCTATCCAACCCATGTGCCGCAGCATCATCTCTGCCGACAGAATGATTGACCCCGGATTGACCTGATCCTTGCCAGCATATTTTGGCGCGGTACCGTGGGTCGCTTCGAAGATTGCAATCGAATCGCTGAGATTTGCGCCTGGCGCTATTCCGATACCCCCGACTTGCGCCGCCAACGCATCCGAAATGTAGTCGCCATTGAGGTTCAATGTCGCGATCACGTCGTATTCCTCCGGACGCAACAAGATCTGTTGCAAAAAAGCATCGGCGATTACGTCCTTGATAACGATACCGCCTTTGTCCTCGGGCAGCGTCATCCATGGCCCGCCATCGAGCAGGGTTGCTCCGAATTCTCTTGCAGCCAACTCGTAGCCCCAATTTTTAAATGCACCCTCGGTGAATTTCATTATGTTGCCTTTGTGCACCAGTGTGACCGAGCTGCGCTTGTTATCTATCGCGTACTGTATTGCCCTGCGTACCAACCGCTGGGTGCCTTCTCTCGATACCGGCTTGATACCGATTCCTGATGTTTGAGGGAAGCGTATCTTGGTGACACTCATGTCTGTCATCAAGAAATTGATGATCTTCTTTGCATTTTCCGACTCCGCTTCCCACTCAATACCCGCATAAATGTCTTCCGAGTTTTCGCGGAAAATCACCATATCCGTTTTTTCCGGATGTCTTACCGGACTGGGCACACCAGGAAAATAACGAACCGGACGCAGACAGACATACAAATCCAGTTCCTGGCGCAGCGCCACATTGATTGAGCGAATGCCCCCGCCCACCGGGGTGGTCAGCGGCCCCTTGATAGAGACCACGTACTCCCTCGCGGCTTGCAGCGTTTCCTCCGGCAGCCAGACGTTTTCACCGTAAACACGGGTGGACTTCTCCCCGGCATAAATTTCCATCCAGGAAATCTTGCGCTTACCGGCATAAGCTTGCCCAACCGCCGAATCCACGACTTTTTTCATCACAGGGGTAATGTCCACGCCGATACCATCACCTTCGATATAGGGAATAACAGGGTTATCCGGCACGCTCAGGGAAAAATCTGCGTTTACGCGGATTTTTGTGCCTTCTGCTGGTGTGCTGATGTGCTGGTACATGGTATCTCCCTAGGGTAATCAAATGGATAAGAATGAGTGGCGGCAAAGCTATCGATTATACGATAAGATTCGGCCCTGCATTCGTTGCAGCTTATGCATTCATTTGCTCTCATTAAAAGGTGGATAAAACAGCATCATGACCTGGAAACCTAACGTCACGGTTGCAGCGGTAGTCGAAAAAGACGGGAAATACCTGCTGGTTGAGGAACAGACCGGTAGCGGTATACTGTTCAATCAACCCGCAGGCCATCTGGAGCCGGGTGAATCGATAATCGCGGCCGCAATTCGGGAAACTTTGGAAGAAACGGCTTACACTTTTGCCCCCCAATCGGTGCTGGGGATTTATCGCTGGCACTCACGAGCCGAGAACATTACCTTTATTCGCTTTGCTTTTACGGGTTCTGTCATCGCTCATGATCCGGATCGGGCACTGGATACGGGTATAGTGCGGGCAGGATGGTTCGGCATCGATGAAATCCGCCAGATGACTTATTGTCACCGCAGCCCTCTGGTGATGAAGTGCATCGAGGACCATCTGGCGGGAAAGCACTACTCTCTGGAAATTCTTACTCATTACGATTGAATCATGAGCAAAGCGCGTGTGGTGGTTGGCATGTCGGGCGGGGTTGATTCGTCGGTTGCCGCGTTGCTGCTGAAGCAACAGGATTATGAAGTAATCGGTCTCTTCATGAAGAATTGGGAAGACGACGATACCGATGAATATTGCTCGTCCCGCCAGGATTTGATTGATGCCGCCTCGGTGGCGGATATCATTGGAATTCCCCTGGAGGCGGTAAATTTCTCGGCTGAGTATAAGGAGCGCGTATTCAATCATTTTCTCGCGGAGTACAAAGCCGGGCGCACCCCAAATCCGGATGTGCTATGTAACGCCGAGATCAAATTCAAGGCCTTTCTCGAACATGCGACCGGGCTCGGCGCCGACTATATTGCCACCGGCCATTATGCCCAGGTACGCGAAACAAACGGAATATTCCAATTGCTGAAAGGCGAGGATGGCACCAAGGACCAGAGCTATTTTCTCTATCGCCTGAACCAGGCACAGTTATCCAGAACCTTGTTTCCTATTGGTCATCTTTATAAGCGCGATGTACGAAAGATTGCGAGGGATCAGGGGCTACCGAATTTTTCCAAGAAAGACAGCACTGGAATCTGTTTTATCGGCGAGCGGCCTTTCAGAGAGTTTCTCAATCGTTATTTGCCGAATGAGCCGGGCGAAATCCAGACTCCAGCCGGTACTGTCATGGGCAAGCATGCCGGCTTGATGTATTACACAATCGGCCAGCGGCAGGGATTGGGCATCGGCGGAACAAGAGATGGGGATGGCGAACCCTGGTTCGTCTCAAACAAGGACATGGCGCGGAATATTCTGACAGTTGTGCAAGGTCATGATCATCCCGATCTATTCAGTCCCGCGCTTACCGCGGCCGATCTGACATGGATAAGTGGCCAGCCGCCCCATTGCAACTGGGTGTATGCCGCCAAGATTCGTTATCGTCAGACTGATGCGCCGTGCGCAATCGCGTATGTCGATCAGAGCAAATGCGAAATCGAATTCGCTCAACCGCAATGGGCGGTGACGCCGGGACAATCAGTAGTTGTGTACGAGAGCAAGGTATGCTTGGGCGGCGGAGTGATTACTGATGAGCCTCAGGATCTCGTAAGTTCCGGCAGGGTGCCTCGTTACAATAGGCTCACAGAATTGGCAGGTCGGGCTCTGCCCGACATAAAGAAATCGGGCAGAGCCCGACCTACTCAGAGAGTCTCAAATACATCCGTATTGACCGGCAGTTCGATCAGCCTCTGGGCGCCGTTTCAATAAATGGCGCTCGCTTTTCCAGCCTGTCGGAAAGGTCGGCAAGATTGGGATAGGTATCGCGCCACTCAATTTCGGAAAATCGAAAGGCCAGGTAACCCAGCGCGCACCCCAACGCAATGTCAGCCAGCGTGTAAATATTGCCGTCGCACCATTTTTTATCGCTCAAGTCGTGGGCGGCAGCTTGCAGACCCCTGGTCACTTTTGTCTGCTGGCGCGAAATCCATTCCGCACTTTGCTTCGGTTCAGGGCGTTTGCGCTCGAGGAACATCGCGGCGGCAGCGTCGCAGATACCGTCCGCTAATGCCTCCCAGCGCTTTACCATGATGCGCCGCCGGTTGGATTCAGGAATCAGACGAGATACGGGATTGATATTGTCGAGATATTCGACGATCACACGTGAATCGAACAGGCTGGTCCCATCGTCCATTATCAGTATCGGCACTTTCCCAAGCGGGTTGTAATCCGGTACGTGACTATCCGAATCCCAAGGCGCTTCCAGTTCAAAATTATAACCGATGTGCTTTTCAGCCAGAACGATGCGCGTCTTGCGCACATAAGGACTAGTGAGGGATCCGATAAGCTTCATGGCCAGCCTTGGCGAAGTTGTCTGGCCGCATTATATCGGCTTTCCGCGCCTGCGTGCACGGTCCCGGCGAATGCTGGAGGCGCGTTGCCCATGTTAGAATGGCTCCCCGCTGGTGAACAGCCTGAAATCAGAATATGAATTCATCTTCATCTTTTCTCACCGCACTCTCTCCTCTGGATGGGCGCTATAGCGCCAAGGTTGCGGCCTTGAGGCCCTACTTCAGCGAATTCGCGCTGATCCGGTACCGTGTTTACCTGGAAATAGAGTGGTTCAAGGCCTTGTGCAATGCAACGGGCATCGCTGAGGCGCCGCCGCTTACTACCGGGACCATCGCAGAACTTGACCGCCTTGCGGCGAGTTTCTCCGAAACTGACGCGGAAGCGGTCAAGCTCATAGAGGCAAGGACCAACCATGACGTGAAGGCGGTCGAGTATTGGCTCAGAGAGCGCCTGACGAACAATGCCGAGGCTGCCAAGACTGCACAATTCATCCATTTTGCATGTACTTCCGAAGATATCAACAACCTCTCCCATGGTTTGATGCTAATGCACAGCCGTGACAGAGTCATGTTGCCGGCACTGGATAAAATCATCGGCAAACTCATCCAGATGGCGCATGAAATGTCCGATATCCCCATGCTTGCGCGCACTCATGGTCAACCTGCGACACCCACCACGGTGGGCAAAGAGTTTGCCAACTTTGCTTATCGCCTGCTACGCGGGCGCGAGCGACTGGCCGCGGTAGCCATTCCCGGAAAAATTAATGGCGCCGTGGGCAATTACAATGCACATCTGGCTGCCTACCCCGCTTTTGACTGGGAAAAGTTCGCGCAGGTTTTCGTAGAGAAACTTGGTCTGAAATTCAATCCCTACACTACCCAGATCGAACCGCATGACGCAATGGCTGAGCTGTTTGATGCATATGCCCGTATTAACACCATACTGCTGGATTTCAACCGCGACATGTGGGGTTATATTTCTTTAGCCTATTTCAAGCAAAAAACCAGAAAAGATGAAATCGGTTCGTCAACCATGCCGCACAAGGTCAACCCGATAGATTTTGAAAACTCGGAAGGCAATCTGGGCATTGCCAATGCGCTGTTGCGCCACTTGAGCGAGAAACTTCCGGTTTCTCGCTGGCAGCGCGATCTAACCGACTCCACCGCGCTACGTAATATGGGCGTTGCATCGGGGCACACCTTGCTGGCCTATGACTCTTGCAGCAGGGGATTGAACAAGCTGGAAGTCAGCCCGGAGCGTTTGGCGGAAGATCTGGAGAATGCCTGGGAAGTCCTGGCAGAGCCGATCCAGACCGTGATGCGCCGTTATGGCATACCGGATTCCTATGAGCAGTTGAAAGAATTGACCCGCGGCAAAAGCGGCATCACTAAAGATACGCTGCATGGATTTATTGACCGCCTTGCCTTTCCCGAGAGTGAAAAAGTACGTTTGCGCGAAATGACGCCGCAGAATTACGTGGGCGAAGCCGCTATGCTGGCCCGAAAAATCGGCATTGAAAACAGCTGATTCTTGCGCAGGTTTTTTCGTATATTTTCCATCTTTCGCTCATACGTGAGCGTGCGTCCTGACCCTGAAGTACATTGCAATACTATTGCTCACTCTACAGGGTAGGCACTGCTCAATCTCCAATGATTTTTTCCGGAGCTTGAAATTAGCAAACCCATCCCGATATATCATGAACAGAAATTAGGAGGAGCCCATGACAGATGTAAAACAACCCCAATCGGACCAGCCCGAGCTCACCGCAACGAAGAGCGAAACAAGCCCGTCCCAGGGTCAGGCCCAGGCGAACGAGACAGCGAAACCCGAGGTGGAATCGATGCCCAGTCTGGAACAATTACTGAAAAAAGCCGAACTCGACGCCGCGGAACATTACGACGCCTGGCTACGCGCCAAGGCGGATGCCGAGAATATTAGAAAACGTGCGCAGATTGATATTGCCAACGCTCACAAATACGCGATCGAGAATTTCTCCGTTGAGCTGCTCGCGGTGATGGACAGCCTGGAAGCTGCGCTGGCGGTGGAAAATGCGACCGTGGAGAATTTCAAAAGCGGAATGGAATTGACGCTCAAGCAACTTACGACTGCTTTTGAAAAATTCAATATCAAACTGATTAATCCTCAGGGTGAAAAATTTGATCCGCATCTGCATCAGGCGATGTCCACGGTGGACTCCGACCTCGCTCCCAACACTGTAGTGCATGTGATGCAAAAAGGTTACGTTCTGAACGACCGTGTGATTCGACCGGCGCTGGTGATGGTTTCCAAGGCTAAAGAGACTTGAAATTCCAATCTTAATCCCCATTTTTTGCACAGACGGATATTTCGCATAGCCGAATATCGATACTAACTACTAACAAGGATCAAATCATGGCAAAAATTATTGGCATTGACCTCGGCACCACCAACTCATGTGTGGCGGTCATGGAGAACGGGAAGCCCAAGGTGATAGAGAACTCGGAGGGGGCGCGTACAACGCCTTCAATCGTTGCCTACACCGAAGACGGCGAAATTCTGGTAGGCGCATCCGCCAAACGTCAGGCGGTCACCAATCCCAAAAATACCCTGTTTGCGATAAAACGCCTGATCGGGCGCCGCTTCAACGAGGAGATGGTGCAAAGGGATATCAAAATGGTGCCCTATAATATTGTCAAAGCCGACAATAATGACGCCTGGGTAGAAGTGCGCGGCAAGAAAATTGCTCCGCCGGAAATTTCCGCGCAGGTGCTGATAAAAATGAAAAAAACCGCCGAGGATTATCTGGGCGAGCCAGTGACCGAAGCGGTCATTACCGTCCCCGCCTATTTCAACGATTCCCAGCGCCAGGCAACCAAGGACGCCGGGCGCATAGCCGGTCTGGAAGTCAAGCGCATCATCAACGAGCCGACTGCGGCAGCGCTGGCTTTCGGCATGGATAAAAAAGAAGGCGACCGGAAGGTGGCCGTATATGATCTGGGTGGGGGCACTTTCGATATTTCCATTATCGAAATCGCGGAAGTGGAGGGCGAGCACCAGTTCGAGGTATTCGCCACCAATGGCGACACTTTCCTCGGCGGCGAGGATTTCGACTCGCGCGTAATCGAATATCTTGTGGATGAATTCAAAAAGGAAAACGGCATTGATCTGAAAAAAGATATGCTCGCCCTGCAGCGCCTAAAGGATTCCGCGGAAAAAGCAAAAATCGAGCTCTCATCCAGCCAGCAGACCGAGGTCAATCTGCCCTACATTACCGCGGATGCCTCAGGTCCCAAACACTTGGCGGTGAGAATTACCCGCGCCAAGCTGGAAAGCCTCGTGGAAGAGCTCATAGAGCGAACTGTAGAGCCTTGCCGCATCGCAATCAAAGATGCCGGAGTGAAGATATCGGATATTGAGGACATCATTCTGGTGGGTGGGCAAACCCGCATGCCCAAGGTGCAGGATAAGGTCAGGGAAATTTTCGGCAAGGAACCGCGCAAGGACGTCAATCCGGACGAAGCGGTTGCGGTCGGCGCGGCCATTCAGGGCGGTGTGCTGCAGGGTGCGGTGAAGGATGTATTGCTGCTGGACGTTACCCCGCTATCGCTGGGCATCGAAACCCTTGGCGGCGTAATGACCAAACTGATCCAGAAAAACACCACCATTCCGACCAAGGCGCAACAGGTGTTTTCGACCGCGGAGGAAAACCAGACCGCGGTGACGATTCATGTGCTGCAAGGTGAGCGGGAGATGGCATCCGGCAACAAGAGCCTGGGGCAATTCAATCTGAGCGATATTCCGCCGGCGCCGCGCGGCATGCCGCAAATCGAGGTGACATTCGATATTGACTCCAACGGCATACTGCACGTGTCGGCCAAAGACAAGGCCACCGGCAAGGAGAATAAAATCAAGATTCAGGCAAGCTCCGGCTTGTCGGATGAAGAGGTGCAGCGCATGGTCAAGGACGCCGAGGCGCACGCCGAGGAGGACCACAAAACGGTGGAGCTTGTCACTGTTCGCAATCAGTGCGACGCTATGATTCATTCCGTGAGAAAAACATTGAAGGAGCATGGAGAAAAGCTGAATGACGAAGAAAAATCCAAAATAGAGGAAGCGCTGAAGGAGGCGGAAGAGGCATTGAAATCCGACAGCAAGGACGTCATCGAGGCAAAAACTCAAGCATTGGCCGAGGTATCGCATAAACTGGCGGAGAAGATGTATTCGCAGGAACAGGCCCAGCAGGGGCAGCCTGGCGCTGGCGCCGGCGGCGAAGCTCCCCACCAGGGCGGGGGTGAAAAACCGGTGGAAGGCGAAGTAGTGGATGCCGAGTTTGAGGAAGTTAAAAACAAGAAATAAGCAGGCGCACCAAAGCTGAAGCGCAGAGATGCGAAGAGAACCGATTCTTCCGCATCCTGCGTTTTGGCATTTATCCGGAGAAGCAAGGTACCAGGCGTCGAATAATCCTCTACGCTTCCAATTTTCAAGAAAATCCATATGAGCAAACGCGATTACTATGAAGTGCTGGGCCTCAACCGCGACAGCAGCGAAGAGGATATAAAAAAAGCCTATCGCAAGCTTGCGATGAAACATCATCCGGACCGGAATCCGGATAATCCAAAATCCGAGGAGTACTTCAAAGAGGCCAAAGAAGCCTACGAAATACTTGCGGACCCGAAGAAGCGGGCTGCCTATGACCAGCATGGACATGCCGGTGTAGATCCCAACATGTCTGGAGCGGGTGCGCAAGGGTTTGCCGATGCGTTCGGCGACATATTCGGTGACCTCTTCGGGGGACGCGGGGGACATGCAAATGTCTATCGCGGCGCCGACTTGCGCTACAACCTGGAAATTTCGCTGGAGCAGGCAGCACGTGGAACGGAAACCAAAATCCGCATACCCACGATGGACGCTTGCGGCACTTGCCATGGCAGCGGCGCAAAGCCGGGTACGTCGCCCGTTACATGCCCTACCTGCAATGGTCATGGCCAGGTAAGAATGCAGCAGGGATTTTTTTCCATTCAGCAAACCTGCCCAAAATGCCATGGCAGTGGCAAATTTATTTCAAGCCCTTGTGTTACGTGCAGCGGTTCGGGAAGAGTCAAACACCACAAGACCCTATCGGTTAAAATTCCTGCCGGGGTGGATGAAGGTGACCGCATCCGTTTGTCCGGCGAGGGCGAAGCGGGGGTCAACAATGGCCCTCCGGGGGATTTGTATGTAGTCATCCATCTATCGCCACACGCCGTCTTTCAGCGCGACCACAATGACTTGCACTGTGAAATGCCTGTAAGCTTCACCACTGCCGCGTTGGGGGGAGAAATCGAGATTCCCACGCTGGATGGTCATGCCAAAATCAGAATACCGGCGGAAACTCAAAGCGGAAAAATATTCCGCCTGCGTGGCAAGGGTATCAAGGGCGTGCGCAGCAATACGCAGGGAGACCTATTGTGCCATGTCGTGGTTGAGACACCCGTCAAGCTCACCGCGCGTCAGAAAGAGCTGCTGCAGGAATTGGAAATGCTCAATCAGGAAGATGGTTCTCGCCACAGCCCCCGCGCCAAATCCTGGATGGATAAGGTTCGGGAATTCTTTGCGGAGTAGGCCGATTTCAGGAGTTGAGATGGGTGGCAATCTGGAATCAACCCGGAAGACCGCTCACTTCATATCGGCCAGGCAGCCAAGAGCGTAGTACGGCCTCAATGAAAACCCCAAAAAGAATTGAACCGCTGATTCAGGATGGCCTGGTCGATGAGGTCATCCGTCAGCTGATGAGTGGCAAGGAAGCCGCGGTCTATGTGGTGCGCTGCGGAGAAGAGATACGTTGCGCGAAAGTTTACAAAGAAGCCCATAAGCGCAGTTTTCGCCAGAGCGTGAACTACACCGAAGGCCGTAAGGTAAAAAACAGCCGTCGTGCACGTGCCATGGAAAAGGGCACCCGCTATGGACGCAAAGCGCAGGAAGAGGCTTGGCAAAATGCCGAGGTAGACGCCTTGTACCGACTGGCCGCTGCGGGT
Source organism: uncultured beta proteobacterium (assembly GCA_963831395.1). GTDB lineage: Bacteria > Pseudomonadota > Gammaproteobacteria > Burkholderiales > Nitrosomonadaceae > Nitrosospira. Next base: position 4,903 of record CAWHQD010000028.1, on the reverse strand, counting down.
GTCCGCGTGCCCAGGCCGTACAACTTCCATGAAGGTGTGCTGCTGATGGAACTATTGACCGACAGCGAGGGCAACGCCGCTCCGCGGCTCAATGATCTGGCACTCACCGCAGAGCTGGCGCGTGAATACCACCTCATATTGATCAGGCAGGTGGTGCGGATGCTCTGTGCCGGCATCATTCACGGCGATTTGTCAGAATACAACGTGCTGGTCGACAGCGCCGGTCCCGTCATCATCGATCTTCCCCAGGCCATCGACGCGGCGGCCAATAACCAGGCTTTGAAAATGCTGCTGCGAGATGTCGAAAATCTGGCTGCTTACTTCGGCCGCTTTGCGCCCGAGTTGCTGGCCACGGACTATGGCAGGGAGATATGGTCCCTCTACCAAAGCAGCAAGCTACAACCAGAGAGTGTCTTGACTGGCTGCTTCGAGCGGATCGAGAACCCGGTCGACATGAATAGTGTCATGCGTGAAATCAACGACACTCTCAAGGAAGAAGAGGCCCGGCAACTTTATCGTTCATTGCGTTCACCGCAATGACATGCCCTGCAGCATTTGTAACGCTTAAGGAGCAGGTAGCTCAGCTCCAGAACCTCAGACGATTTCGCCATCAATATAGAACCACTTTCCAGCCTCGCGCGTAAAGCGGCTGATTTCATGCAAACGATGCGCCCGGCCGTCCACCTTGTAGCGCGCCACAAATTCCACCACGGCATTATCCGGCTCTAGCTGTTCATGACGCCTCACTTCCAGCCCCAGCCACTTGTTGCGGGGTTTGCTTGCAAGTTCAAGTGAAGCGGGACGTGTGCTGTGATGCCAGGTCTCCAGCAGATAATCTTCACGGCCGAGGGTATAGGCTGTATAACGGGAGCGCATCAATGCTTCTGCAGTGGGAGCTGCCTGGCCGTCATCCAGGTAACGGCCACAGCAGTCGAGATATTTTTTGCTGCGGTCCGATAAAGGGGAGCGCCGCCCAGTTCCCGGTTGTTTCGCCGTTTCCTCTGCAAAGCCGCACGGACAGCTCATCGTTTCTGCGTTTATATCCATATATAAAAAGCTGCGAGATTCAGCTGAACGTTTTCAATGGCATTTTTCGGAGACACAACACGAACACGTGGGGCAATTTTACGCCTGCCATAGCGGCGGCTCATCCATCAGTGCAATCTGTTCGCGCAATTCAAGGATGCGGTCCTGCCAATAGCGTTGAGTGTTGAACCACGGGAACGCCTGCTTGAAGGCGGGATCATCCCAGCGCTGCGCCAGCCAGGCAGCATAATGGATCAGGCGCAGCGTGCGCAGCGCCTCGATCAGATGCAATTCGCGTTCGTCGAAATCGCAAAAATCCTCGTATCCCGCCAACACATCGCCCAGTTGCCGTACCATGTCGGAGCGGTCCCCCGACAATAACATCCACAGGTCCTGCACGGCCGGCCCCATGCGGCTGTCATCAAAATCCACGAAGTGCGGGCCGTCGTCCGTCCAAAGCACGTTGCCCGCATGGCAGTCGCCGTGCAGGCGCAGGGCGTGCACTTTACCGGCGCGCTCAAAGCAGTGGCGTACGCCATCCAGCGCCTGATTCACGGCACTGCGATAGGCCGCAATGAGATCAGCCGGAATGAATTCATGCGTCAGCAGGTAGTCACGCGGTTGTTCGCCGAAGCTGGCGATATCCAGCAAGGGACGTTCGCGAAATGGCTGGAGTGAGCCAATCGCGTGGATGCGCCCGAGGAAGCGCCCCATCCATTCCAGCGTGTGGCGGTCTTCCAGCTCGGGCGCGCGGCCGCCGTGTTTTGGGAAAACAGCGAAGCGAAATCCCTCAAAATTGTGCAGGGTTTTTCCATCCAGCACCAACGCGGGCACGACAGGAATTTCACGCTCGGCCAACTCCTGAACGAAGGCGTGTTCTTCCAATATTGCGGCATCCGTCCAGCGTTCGGGACGATAGAATTTTGCGACCAGCGGCGCGCCCTCTTCCATGCCGATCTGGTAGACACGGTTCTCGTAGCTGTTGAGCGCCAGCAGGCGGCCATCGCTGCGGAAGCCCACGCTTTCCAGCGCGTTCAACACGCGATCGGGAGGGAGTGTAGAAAAATCCTGGCGCGGCGGATTACTCTTTTTTATCACCGCGAATTACTCTGGATGACGCGACCTCGGTTTACCGTTTTCACGGGGTTGGGTTGCGTACTGTCGGTTTTCCAATCGGAATGACTATACCGTAAACGACCGCTGAATGGCTATTCGCTGTATTTGTATTCCGGAAAGCCCGATCTCTTTTTTTGGCCATTTTTCTACCATTCGCCGCGCAGCACCTTCTCCGCCCAGAACAAGCCGGAAACGGTTTTGTTGTCTGTAATTTTTCCTTCCCTTACCCAGTCCAACGCTGCTGCCAGCGTAAGCGTAAATACCTCCAGATGTTCCCCGTCATCGAGACTGGCGCCCTCGAAGGTGAGTTCTTTGGCGAAGTAATAGATCAGCTTTTCATTTGAATAACCGATGCAGGGATGCAGGGTAGTGAGATAACGCCAGCTTTTCGCCGTGTAGCCGGTTTCCTCCAGCAGTTCCCGCTGTGCGCACAGCAGGGGATCTTCGCCGTGATCAATTTTTCCGGCGGGCAGTTCGTAAAAATCACGATGCAGGGGATAGCGATGCTGGCGCTCCAGCACCAGTTCGCCATTGTCGAGCAACGGTATGATAACGACTGCGCCAGGATGGATTATGTACTCGCGCACTGCTACTTTGCCATCGGGCAGGCGGGCCTGGTCCGCCCGCACGTGCAGAAGCTCGCCATCGTAGACATCCTGGCTGCTGACGGTCGTTTCCGTGAGGTCGAGAACTGGTTTAGACATGAGAAAGAGGCATTTCCAATAGTGCGAATTCACGGTTATCCTTAACGGATCCCGCTTATTCTCCGTGAGTATAGTGTACCTCTATAAGAACCAAAAGCGTTTAGGGGAAACACTGATTTAAGCCCGCGCTGTAGAATGTTTGAGTCATCCCATCCTTCACAATATCCCCGATGAAACGCCAGACGAGCTTTGCCGACATGGAGTATTCGGCGCGTCGCAAGCCGACGCGTCGCGAGAAGTTTCTGTCTGATCTTGACCGGCTGGTGCCGTGGTTGCAGTTGCTCGCACTGATTGAGCCGCACTACTACCGAGGCGAGCGCGGTCGCCCGCCGGTGGGACTGGAGCTGATGCTGCGCATGTATCTGTGCCAGAACTGCCTGGGCCTGTCGGATGAAGGGATTGAGGACGCCATCGTCGACAGCATCGCGGTGCGCCGCTTTGTCGGTGTGGACCTGATCGAACGGCAGGCGCCGGATGCTACGACGCTGCTGAAGTTTCGCCGGCTGCTGGAACGTCACGAGATGCCCGCGCGCATCTTCGGACTGATCCGGGAGCAGCTGGGACAGCAGGGACTGATCCTGCGCGAAGGCACCATCGTGGATGCCACCTTGATTGCCGCGCCGCCCTCGACGAAGAACAAGGCACACGAGCGCGACGCGGATATGCATCAGACGAAGAAGGGAAACCAGTGGTGTGTGTCACGAATACAGGCTGAGCCTGTGATGCTGTACTGAAGATGGGAGAAGGTCTCCCGAAATCGGCTTGCAGGAGCTGGTTTCAAACCGCTCGGTGCTGCTGCGTTCAAAAGGCGTGGTGGTGAGCGACCGAGTAAAAGTCATCCTTCGAGGATGGCAGGTACGTGTTGAGAAGATGAGCGAAAGCAAACCGTCCGATGACGCATCGTTATTGCCTCAAGACACTGTCAAAACTGGGGTAGACCACTGGCTCCAGGATCAGTTGGGACGACACCTGTTTACGGACCTAATGACAGTCGGTGTATAGGCGGCATGATCTCAATGCAGGCTTTGGTACGGAACGTGAGAACCTTGTTGCGGATGTGAAGGGAAATGACAAATGGCAGACACCATGAGGAAGAATACCGATGCCGGAACAAGGGGCGGAGCTACTCGTAGTAGCGATGAAGTCTTTGTAATGAAGATGGAGCGAAGGGGTAGCGTTATCCTGCCGACGAATATCGCCAACCTGCGGGGATGAGCGGCATGACATCGGCGAAACCTTATAGCATTGCCAAGCGCAAGGTATGGGAGGCATACCAGCAAGTCAAGGCCAACCGAGGCGCTGCCGGCATCGACGATGAAACCATCGAGATGTTCGAGCGGAATCTGGCAGGGAATCTGTACAAGCTATGGAACCGGATGTCGTCGGGATCGTACTTTCCGCCGCCGGTCAAGCAAGTGGAGATACCGAAAGCGACGGGAGGCACAAGGCGGCTGGGTGTGCCCACCGTGGCCGATCGCGTTGCGCAAACCGTCGTCAAGCTCGTCATCGAGCCGATTCTCGACCCGTTGTTTCATTCGGACTCTTATGGGTACCGACCGGGTCGATCGGCGAAACAGGCGGTTGCCGTCACTCGAGCCCGGTGCTGGCAATATGACTGGGTGGTCGAGTTTGACATCAAGGCAGCCTTCGATCAAATCGATCACGGACTATTGATGAAGGCGGTGCGCACCCACATCAGGGAAGACTGGATCCTGCTGTATATCGAGCGATGGCTGACGGCCCCGTTTGAAATGGCGGGCGGCATCCGCGTGTCGCGTGAGCGTGGCACACCGCAAGGGGGTGTAGTCAGTCCGATCCTGATGAATTTGTTCATGCATTATGCGTTCGATAGCTGGATGCAGCGCATCAGTCAGTGTCCATTTGCCCGATATGCGGATGATGCGGTGGTTCACTGCCGCAGCAGGAAGCAGGCGGAGTATATGATGCAATCCATTGCATTGCGATTGGCCGATTGTGGGCTGACCATCCATCCGGACAAATCGAAGATCGTGTACTGCAAGGACAGCAATCGTATCGAATGCCATCCGCATGTGAGC
>CAWHQD010000027.1:0-47708 GCA_963831395.1 uncultured beta proteobacterium | reverse complement strand
GTGTATACCTTCAACTGATCGTATTGCTCGTAGAGTTCGAAAACCAGAATTTTAACTTGCTTGGGGCATCTACTAGAGCCGGGCGATTCAGACATCAAACAATTCCAAAAAAAACCAAAACAATAATGCGGCGCCACGAAATTCGTGCTAACTTTAAATTTTATGAGGTAGAGGTCAGTTTTTGTAAATAGCGGAAACAGATTCGTCGTTCCATACTGGAATTCATTGTCTCTCACCTGCAGTAAATGCTCTATATCAGTATCAGTTAGGGTTCGACTCGATTTATAACCCTTGATACTCTGGTCAACGCTGTTCGAAAAGGGGGGTGGAAGTGGATGATGTGGGAGCACGACGCAAGGCTAATTTCTCGGCCTCACCCATACTAGACCGGGTCTCATCTGCCCGGATTTTCTCTGCCGATTTCCGTCTCTGGACCATAGCCAGGGTAAAGAAATTTTATCCCTCCAATTTTACCCAATCGCGCCGAAGAGTGTTGGCAGCAATTCTACTTGCGCCTTTATCAGCAATATTTCCTACATATCTAAATGCGGCCGTGTCAACACGTTTCCGACTAAGCCACGGAGATAAACGTATAGCTATCCAAGGGCCTTATGGGTCATGGGTGATCGATCTGCGCCATCTTGCGTCCGATGCAATTGCGACCGCTACGCGACATCCCGGGGAATTTCGCGTTGTCCTTAGTAATGCTCGGATTCGTGGCAGATTTTATGTGGACTTCAAGGCTGTGCTGAGACTTGAAGATGGGGTCCTAACATTACAATTTGATCGACTGGGTTTAGCGGGGGAGTTGAATTTCGACGCATGGGCTAAAGGCAACCCCCTTGTTCTGAGAGGTCCTAAAACGTCGAATTCACAGCCGAATCGAGCGTTATGGTGTTGGATCAGGTCAGTAGGGGATTGCCGTTTAACATTAACTGGACCATTTCGGCACCCACTGCTGTTGTACGAATACCTGCGCTTAAACATTCTTTTACAACTAGCCAAGTTCAAATATTGCTACCGCTTTTGGATAAAAGCGAGAGCGTCAGCTCTAGTCCTAATAGGCGACGAATTCGTGACTAGTTCTGAAGACCTATCTTATAGGTATCTGTTCGCTGGATATCTTCTTATCTCGAAGGATGCACCAAGGGCGGCGCCTTACGCTTAACTTTAGGGGAAAGTGATGGCCGATTCAGAACAACCTGCAATCTTGCAATTGATTCAGCTAAATTCTCGCTGACGTCGAGCGATTCAGCGACACCGTCAGCAATCGAATTTAACCTCAGCCATGCAATAGTTGACTATGACTTAGACAGTTATGACAAAGTCGCCTCCACTTCGCTTATTGCATACGTCGGAACTGAAGAAGGTACAGTAAATGTAGATGGGATCACTACATTTCTCCGAGGGGATGCAAGTAAGCCGTTATTACGCCTAGCAACTAACTCTACCGAGATAACTGATTTCTCTCTCACGGCAGAGGCTCTTTCGGACTTCGTTCCCTGTAAGGGAGTCTTATGTAACCATGGGCAAGTTGAACGACGCATAACTGTTGCATCTACGTCAAACAATACAACTAAAGACGATAACAAGCCAGTCTTTCATATCGACGCTCAGAACGGTACTATTAACCGACCATCCATACCTCTCAAACTGCATCTCCGCAGAAAGGAGGACAAAGTAGATTTCTGGGTTGAATTACATAATCTTCGTTTCAGATGTGACCTCGGCGGAATCATTTCCCCCTCTCTGAAAAAAATAAATGGTAAGGAAGAAGCAAGGATTCTATTTATCACGCCTCCGCAGCACGTCGGCGAACTCTCCAGAGTAGTTGATTCTTCTTCACAGGATTCCATACCCAAAATCTCTCGGAAAAAATTAAGGCCGATCGCAAGTCAACCTTCGCGAGTGGCAAGTTTCGATTCCCGATTCCCAGCTACCAATAATATTTAGTATTGACCAGCTGCTGCAGTGGAACAATTTTGTTCCCATAGTGGGCCCTCTTTCAAGCGACGAATACCGAGAACCTAAAAATACTCCGCTCGATTGGATGTCAACAGTTATCAACTTGGTCATGATGAGCCTAGTTCCTGTACGCTTCGCCAAACAAAAAACAGACATACCCCCTCGATTAAGATGGCTCATGCCCACCGGTCGGCCTGCTGCTGGCAGAGCTAACCAAAACTGGCATGCTCGGCTTATTGACAAAGAGCTGCGTTACGACCCGAGAATCTCAAGTGGAGTCGGAATTGCAATAGCACAGGTGGAGGACTGGGACTGGCCTCAGGGTTGGAACGCAACCCTGTAAAAGCTCGGAAGAATTTATTCAACCAGTGTCGGCCCGAGATCGTTTTCAATTACGGGTCCTAACCTTTTTGCGAAAATTCTCACCAGGTCCAGGCCAACCAGAGATTCAACGAAATCCGGAACCAATTTTAGGATCCAGCGTTGTTCTTTCCTCGCAAGGTGGATACTTCCTGCTTGAGGGCAATTGGGATGTCACAAGCTTACACTTCTCGCTTGTTCGATATTTTCTTAGTATTGCGCAAGGGCGTAACATTGAGCTCACCATTGTCCGTGAATACCTCATATACCCGTATGGACATCGCCTCCTATTAATTAAGCAAACAATACGGAAGAATAGAGAAGTCCAAAGAGAGGTCGACGGGCGATTCACCTACGCAGCACCCACGGAAACCCCATTTTTCCTGCATATCAAAGACGTCGAAATAGTCTATGGCCCTTCGGTGCAGCCGTTGCCATGGCGAAGGAATCCGCATTCCGAAGGAATATTGGCGATCGCCAATGTTGGATTTCAACCGCACAGGCAAATATTGCACCCCTGGAGAATACTGCCCATTCGAACCTGTTCCAAAGAATGGAACTACGGAAAACTGGAGACATCAAGCGTTCTGGCCAACTGTAAATAGAATGCCCTTTGAATATGAGTTTGAGGGAATGGACTATTCTGGACGCTGGACGCGTTTCAAGCGCGCAGTTATTGTCATCGAGAATGCGGCAGATGGCTTCGATCCTTGCGCAATTAGCAATGAACCTCCAGCTCCCATTGTCCCATCTGCTCCTTTTGACTACTTGCGTGCCAGATTTATTGATAGTCAAATTTCATTCAATAGTCGTGAGAGTGACCGGCGCGGCATAGCTGACTTCGAGCACACTGATATTGCGGTCGGGGCCGCCTTCGCTTCGGGCAATGCTGATCTTGAATTGACACAAGTCTGCTTTACGGCGAAATATAAGCCACCGTCAGCGTCTCGAGCAGATGGATCCGATACCGGAACATCCTGCTCCTTTCGTGCCAACCGTCCATTGGGTCGAAGGCCGATTCTCTAAAGGCGTTTTGCCAAATGCCGTTTACGAAAACGATGAAAAACCCGAACACACTGTCCTTAGATGGTTGTTGTGTGATCCGGATACGGGGATCATTCATCATCCTGAACAGACCAACGTTGCCTGGATACTCAACATAGATGCCAAACAGAATCCCAGTTTCCACCTTAAAGAAACACCTCTCGCGTCGGTTCCCGTTGAACATACACGCGCATTAAAGGACAGGGCTGTCTACGCACTTATCGATAGACGTATATCAGCTCCAAAGACAAGTGTCACCACGACCTTTGCACAAAACTCAGCAAGATCGGGAGCTGTGGTTTCACCAGATATAATAATTGATCTAGCCTGCAGAATTATGGCGCGTCTGCAATTCCCCCAGTCAACGTTATTTCAGCTAGGTCCCGGGGTGCACGCAATCAGGGGGAGACGCTAGCTGATTATTTTCCAGCTAGCTCGAAACTTTGTGGCATTGAACTGCTAAAGATCATTGCTCCACTTTTCGAAGGGGCTGGAAAGCCACCAAGCTTTTCAAACATCCTGGCTGAAGTAGCCGATGGACCTGACTCCATCTCATCGGATTTAAGCTCGTCGCTCAAAGCCGACAATGATCCATCTAAATCCCAAATTGTGCCGTTTCCAGCAGGGGTAGACGAATATCCGTTCTTCTATCCGGGCCTCTTCGGCGAAGGAGACCGGTTGGACGCGCAACCAACGAAAAATTGTTCATTGGATTTGAAACGACAACAACGTCGTGGGTACTGGGACTGACGCCCCCCGAAGTTAACATCAGTGCTAGCGTGGCGAATTTTACGGTTCACATCGGCTGGGGTAGTGGAAGCGGTTTCAACGGTATTCGTATTCCCGTTAAAGACATGACGTTCGTATCTAAAAACGGAAAGAAGTCGGATTTTGGTATTCGCTTAGGCGAGATCAAATTTGTCGGGCCAGCGCTTGAATTCATCGATCAAATCAGCAAAAAACTTCAGGAACTGGGTTCCAATGACTCGGGATGGCGTATCGGTTTTGAACATAACGGCATTATCTTGGATGCTCCACCGATTATGTTTCCTGATGTTGAATTAGGCGCCTTCAGTGTAGCGAATTTAGGGATCTATAGCGGATTGTTCGTTCCCCTTTTTGACGGTGGGGGTATCACCTTCCGCTTTAGTTGCGCCAAACCTGATTCTCGTTTTCGAGTGACCGCTGGCATCTATGCTGGAGGTGGCTACGCTCTTCTAGAGCTTGATGCAGATCATGTTCGGCGTTTCGAGCTTTGCATCGAATTTGGCGCTGCGAAAAGCGTACAGTACGGCCCGGTCAAAGGTGACGTTGGCGTGCTGGGAGGCGTAATTTATAAGTCTTTATCAAAACCAGCTTTTCAGTCGCCTGGATTGCCGGGCACACCGCAGACTCAGGTTGATATAGAGGCTTTTGTACGCGCGTTTGGCACATTCTCGGCTTGGAATCTGATTTCTCTTTTCATGGAACTGTACGTGAGCATGACGAGTTCCGATGGCGGTAACGTGACCGGAATTGCGCGGTTTACCGTGAGTACTAAAGTAGGCTTTGTTTCCTACAGCTACATGGCGTCGCATCAGGAGACGCTTTCCAAGCGTAATGACTCACGCACGCAAAGGGCAACAGCAGCGTACAGGCTTAAGTCAGACCCACCCTTAACAGAATCTACTATCCATACAGATAGTACAAGCGATTCAATTGATGAATGGAGTTTACTTGAGTATTTTCGAGCCTTCCGATGAGAATATGAAACAATGAAACCCCAAGTAATTGTTCGGTGCTTTGCGATCCCAACAATATTCGCCAGACACAGGACGGGTGGCGCGCACGCTTTGCCATTTGCCTTAGTCCGCGTGTGTATGGGCAGGCTGGTTCCTACGAAAGATTAAGTTCAGTTGAGGCCTTGAAAAACTACCTGAAGCTTGATCATTGCCGATGCAAATATCAATCTCGGGAATAAGTGGCAATTTCCCATTATCCGAACCTGGGCGTTTTCGCGCCGATCTCTGGTCTTGGTCCCCGACTTCATTTATAGAACTGCCATCGCCAGCATCGACAAGAAACGGTGTAGAGCCGTCCATGCCCACCCGTTACTCCCGGAGCGATCTTGCCGCACTGATATTAGGGAAAGCGGCTGCCGGGGAAAACCAGGTTTCCCTAAGCAATCCAAGTTTTTTAGCTGAACGTGATGGCTATTATCCCGCCTTTACTGCGACTTCTCTTGGCGAAGGCGTGGGTAGGTCCTTACACGATGACCTTATAGAAGACTTTCGAGCGGCGTTAGCACATACAGAAGGTGATCAACATTTGGCCCATATCCCTGCTCCGCCTAGAGCAAACGTACTGAAGCGCCTTGATAGGCTCACTCAACTGCGTAGCATGTTGCAACAGCCGGAAGTAACCCTTGCCGAATTTCGCTGCTTTCATCAACTTCATGAAGGTCCGGAGAAACCCACTGTCACTGCATTGGCACAAACTTCTGTTCGGCACGTGACCGCAATAGATGATACAAGCCAGAGCATCATTGTGACGTCGCAGGATGTCGGCAAACTACTGGTCACGTCGTGCGTATATTCAGTTGAAATTGTCCTGCCTGAGGCAGCCGATATTCCGGCAGGATTTAGCATTCGGATGCGTAATCTGCTTGGCCCGTTTCGTATAGCAAAAACCCACAAAGTAAATTTTGAATCCCATTTTACTCGCACTGGGGTATTAAACCAAACATCGCTCCCCTATTTAGAGTTAGCAAAGAATTTGGAGTATACGATTGCTTGGACGTTATCAGGCTGGAATATCTCGACCCCTGCGATCGATGTTACCGTCACCAATGGGCAACAAGACCTGATCCTTGAAAAAGAAGAACCGCAGGGTATCCGGGTAATGCTACCGGCACTCTCTTTATCCAATGCGGGGTTCAGCATTACCGCGTGCAACCGAACGGGCTTAATGACAATAGTAACAACGGATGCAGCGGCCAAACTCAGGCGTATACCTGAGGGTCTTGAAACTGACTTACTAGAGACACAATTAATATATGAGCAGGAGTACGATACGTGTCCGTTGGGATGGTAACGACTGGAATGCCGTCCCAGAAACTACCGATGACGAGTTCCATCGGTCGGTTGCTGGTCTATATAACTACCCATCGCTCGCGAGAGAGATTGGACTCATCTGGGATGTCGATTTGCCACTTGACGACAAGCAGATTTGCAGACATACGTCCTTTCGGGAACGTTAGCCTCTGTGTTGGGAAAACCAATATTTCAGGAATAGTGATGGCGCCGTATTCCGTAGCATTTGAACTTAGAGCGCTTATTCCTGATAAATGTTTGGCATTTTCCAGCGTCAAACAGTGCTGGTAAACCAAACGGTGCAATGCCGGTGGACGTGGGTTTTATGGACTTGAGTTCCTGCACAGTGAATCAAGTTGAGCTGGACGTTCCGGTAAAAACCTTATTCGCAAGAACGGAAAGCCAGAGGGATGCACTGCAATATCAAAGGAAACGTTTAAGTACAGAGGCAAGTGCGGAGCAAGATATAGAATTCCGTAAAGAATTTGCACGTAAGAGCCACCAGCCCGTAGACACGGAAGACATTCTGCCAGCTCTTACAGAGGCAGGGATTGAATTGGCTCATCCGACTTGGCACAAAGCGCAGTTTCAAGCTTCTATCCATAACAAAAAGCTTGAAACTCTCGCTGCAGCTGGTTTCTTACGTGGACAGTCCTTACGTGAGACGACATTATTATGTCCCGGCCCTGAAGACATTTTATACCCAGGAAAACCTCACAATAGGCTGCCGATATGATGTTTTGGATATCGAGACTGGTGAATGGTACTCCTTATGCGAGCAACAAGTCGCTATTCGTCGTGACACGTCAAGTCCACGCGAGGAATTGCGATTTGGCGAAGAAGGATTTGTTTCCGGAGGGACGACGGGTGAAGCAACGGTTGTTAATTTTGACCAATCGATTACGCATGTTAGTCGCGGATCCGACGTAATTTTCCGGTGGACGGGCTGGGGTGTGACCTCGCCCCCTCCGTTTTCTACCAGGATCTCTGATAACGTACGAGCGTCGGGAGGTCTTGGTCTTCGTGCGAACCACCTGATCAAACCCCATTCTCAATATCAACAACGTGTAGGCAAACACCATCGCTTCAGAGCTCGTCTTGTTGATGTGGCCGGCAATAGCTGGACATGTAAAGAAGCTGACGAAATCTTGGCAGCAAATAAGAGCAGATATTTCTTCAAACTGCTTTCGCCGTCTATTGTCGTGCAGCGGTTTCGCCCAAGCAAAGTCCCCGTAATTCTGCGTAAATCGGAAAAAGAACTCGCCGAGGTGCGTGTGCTTGTAATCCGGTCTTACGATAAGGAAAGTAGTAAGCCGTCCGAATATTTAGCTTTCGCACCGCGTATTGGATTCGAATTAATGCAGTTGCTCGGCACTACGGACGGGGCCGCCAACGAAGCGGAGGCGCTAAGAATTCTGCGCAAAGCGCATTCCAGATCACTTACTGCCGAGCCTGCAGCAGTCCAAAAAAACAACCTACCGCCGAAGGGAAAGCTTTGGTCAAAGCATCTCACAATTGAAGATCCAGACGTTCGGGGAATCGCGTGGTGGTTCTTGCCTGGGTATGAGAGGCCCACGACTTCTGAAGAAATCAGTGAGGCAGGTATCACCCTGCGGTCGGACGATTCTACGTTAACCGCAACGTCCCCTTTGATCGCTTCATACCCCCATACGCGACTGCCGTCAGGCAAAAAACACGCGGTGGGTCCCGTCCGAATTATTTTGGATAGTGGGCGAAAACGCGCAAGTAAAATTCACCATCAGTACTTGCATATCACGCTGCCCCCGGGAGAATCTCAACAAGTCGTGGTATCAAGCGCGCTACATATCACGTCGCTTCCACACTATGGCTTGTTCACGGCCGCCACCAGGACTCCATCAATCACGGCCGGCTCTTTGCCATCAAGATCAAATCGACTGCTCCAGAACGCTGCTAATGGGGCTTCGGCAATGCTGACACCAAATATGGTAATCCATCTTGTCCATGCATCCCAGCGCCCCGTCACGGTACCAATCCTTTATTCCCAAGCAAGTCCTGTTGGTACATCCACTGATTCTTCCACCATTCCGGTCGTCAGGCGTAACTATGGTGATCCCAACGTAAGCATAGATTTCACCTATTTTGCGCATTCTCCGAGTACCGGTCGAATTGACATCGAAGCCCAGTGGATTGAGCTTGAGGACAGGCCTGGAATAGTGCGTGGCTCCGGATGAAAAAGCATGAGCAAGTAGATAGCTGGCCTATTAACTCGGCCGATTTAACATTTTCTGTTGTTAAGTCGTCGGCCGAGCGTCGAAAACTCATTCACAAACTTCCTGATACGCGGCGGCGTCTCTTATCAGTTACACCGCTATTGCCACGAGCCGCTACGCCGAATTTTTCAATCGCCTTACGAAAGACGAGACGGGGCATGTGGTGCCAATTCCTGGAATGCAAGCCCCCGAGGATGCTCCCGGTTTGGAGGACACGGACTTTCAAGTTCGGTCCCCGCAATTATCCTCGACATTCCGAACAGCCTTGAGCCACCCCCTTTCGAAATAGATTATATTATTCCTAAGTCATTTATACACCAAGCGTATAAATTTGGGGGCCATGTAGAATCGCAAGATACCGTGCGTGAGTTGAGAATATTTTTCCCCGTCCGGGATTAGTAACAGGCGTTCACGAAATGCTCGGTGTTCTTGTAACTGCAAGCAAAAATGAGGAAGTAATTCAACTTCTGAATAACCGGAAAGACTTCACCGAATCTGAGGCGGATGCTGTTTCCGAGATGGCTGAAGATCCCCTAAGTTTAAGTTTGCCTATTGTCGAAAATCATTTGAAGCGGCTTTCATCTGATTTTTTTCCCGATCCTGACGAACCCGCTAGGTTAGTCAAGCGGAGAGCAATTGAACCGGAGAAAAGAGCCCGAGGAAGCCTGGATAGAACCACCACGGTCATTGGATATAAGGTTCATGAGATGGTGGATGAAGATCTCCTTTATGCAGACGTCAAAATAGGCCCCACCCACAGAGCCGCCCCTTTTTTACGGTTAGCACTTGTCCGGTATCAACCACATTCCGTGGAAGGAGCACATGTTTCCAATCGAGCATCTTTAGCATTTGTGCGCCCATCTGCCGATCGATTCGTGAATGTCCAATTTAAACGAGTCAGTAATAATCCTTTATCGATCAGAAGACGATTACGAATTGCTGTCGTCGGTCCGGCAGGGATGAATGAGCAAGGAGAAGTTGATTCAGACATGGTGTTAACGTTAACTCGCCGGCGATCCAGTTCAGTGTCCGTACCTTTCGCAACAGAACAGAGGGATCTTTCAAAAAAATGGGCGAAACAGTCCGAATTTATCGCGGAATGGTCAATAGAGTTTGATGTTGATCAATACCTTGAGGAAGAGGAAGACGACTCAGACGAGAGGCTCAGAGGACATTGTGAGGCCCACATTACTGAGGAGATTGATTTAACCAATGCAAAGGTCACAAAATGGTTCACTGATTTTGGACTAGGGTTAATTAGGTGGAAGAAAAATAAATAAACTCCCATCTCTTCACAACTCGCTGAGCAATGAAGGTATCGATAGCGGTCATTTGTTGAACAGCGCAACTCGAACGATGAGAGGTAAATTGTGGGATCATTTAGCATCTGGCATTGGCTTGTCGTTCTTTTACTGGTGCTACTCCTTTTCGGTACCGGAAAACTCCGTCATATCGGAGGGATTTGGGGCGAGCCATAAGGGGATTTAAGGATGAAGTGGCGGCAGATGAAGATAATCAAAGTAAAAACTCAGCGTATTCTGGCAAGGATCATCATTCTGATAACGAGCCTAATGGAGGGAAGTAAGCGTGACACGCTTTTATAGTCTAAATAACTATAAAGTGGACGGGACGCAAAGCTGGATCCATAAAGTAAAGGCAGCGCTGGTCTCACGGATAAGCTCCCTTTGTACGTTTAATCGACGAAAGGGACGAAGGCGGTAGTCCACATTGTGCTTTAGCAACTGCTCCAAGGGCAAAACGCACTTTTGACTTTATCCTCTTAATTTGGAGCTACGCATCGAGGTGGCAGATGAAAAACTTTTGTCTAGCAATCTTTCTCTTTGTCAGCGTTATATTTCAACACTTAAGTTTCGCGGAGGAAATTATCAATTGCGCGGGACTGGAAAATCCGTACGATGAAGCAGCGCGTCCCTGGTGCAAGAATCCAAGATCAACAAAAAAACTAACAGACGTTGAGCTGGAAAAGCTGGGAATGGACCATACTAATTTTGACCGACAGTCAATGGCTGTTGATCGCTATATCTCTACGCCTCTCAAAAGACAAGCTGGAATTGGAATTTTTGCCTATTCACCTACACACTGGGGCAA
This sequence comes from uncultured beta proteobacterium, assembly GCA_963831395.1. Lineage (GTDB taxonomy): Bacteria > Pseudomonadota > Gammaproteobacteria > Burkholderiales > Nitrosomonadaceae > Nitrosospira. The sequence goes on along the minus strand of CAWHQD010000027.1, from coordinate 36,907 downwards.
GCGGCCACTATGGAATAAAAAAACCATACCGTTTATTATCAAAAAAGACGCTGAGGAAGCAAGAGAAAATATTATTAATGCACTTTGTTGGTGGCAGAGTACTACCGAAATTAAGTTTTATGAGTCAAAAGCGGCCGATGAGGCAATCGAATTTGAATGGGGGGAAGTGTCGAAAGACGGGACGAAGGAGAAGTGCGACGCTACTACGACAAGACTAGCCTTGATGCAGGGCAAACCAATGAATAGGATAAGGCTCGCACGCTGTAATGGGTCAAGCAGCATTGGCGCACTCCCAGGGAGGGAAACACAAATAGAACCGGCTTTTGTAGAAGCTACTGCGCACGAAATCGGTCACTCCTTAGGTCTGGCGCATGAGCATCAGCGACCTGATCGGGACGAGTTTATTAAGGTAAACCACTCGTTACTCGTTGAGATATTCGGCAAGATATTCAGCAGTGATGTTAACCGCCATTTACCCTTTCCTTGGGATGAGCTTGAAAAACCTCAAGGGTTCTCGGAAAAGAAACTGGATAGTTGGCCGTTTAAATACGATTACGCATCTATAATGCACTATGATCCGGAACTTCTTAAGTTTAAGGTAATTGGTAACAACCCGTACCCCCGTCTCCAAGTTGGATTTCCAGGATGTGTCTCTGAAATGGATGCAAACGCTATAATTTACCTTTATCGCGAAATACAGCAATAGCTCCACTCTATAGCCGCCGAAATTTCCACGTGAAGAAAAAAGTCTGTTGGCAAATTGGCAAAAATTAGTAGCTTTGGGCAATTTCTCCTACTTTGCGAGGGAGCCTTGAAATAATTTAACAAGGTAAACCCCCGGCTATGCCGGGGAAGTCACAAGGTTTGACCTATACTCGGTCGCTGTCAATCTTCTTTTTCAACTAAAAGAAGGAGATTCACAATGAAAGAGTATCAGAGTTTGAGTTACACCCGGTGGGATTGTAAATATCATGTTGTATTTATTCCGAAGCGGCGTAAGAAAGCGGTATTCGGGGTATTGCGAAAGCATTTGGGCGAAATATTTCGGGATCTTGCGCAGCAAAGGGAATCGAAGGCCATTTGATGGTAGATCACGTTCACATGTGTTTCAGCATACCGCCAAAGCATTCGAGTATGAGTTTGCAGACCGTATGTTGAGCGCAACGATCGGGGCCGGTTTCCTTGCGATTCAGCTTGGCAACCACCTAGGCGACAAAAAGATCAACTGGACAGACATCTATACGCTTGCTGATCACTTCAAATACCCGATGAGTCATTGGCTATTAAATGTCAAAGCAAGCTACGGCGTTTCTTCGCTGGCGGAGTTGGCTATAAATATGCAGTTAATGGAATATTCAGAATGCCACGTACCACACAAAAGACTGAAAAAGTGGTCTTCTGGCGCAGACCTCATGCCCGTATCAGTGGCCAATGCTTTATGCAAGGCTAGCGGACAAAACTACTGGCATTGGGTTAGTTTCTTCCTGGCGAGGACGCTGACCTTCATTGTCGATTTCCTCGTTGCAGCCGCCCCGGTTGAACCAAAGCGCCAAGTGATTCAAAAGATTGTTGATGACCGTTTCGTCAACTTAGGACACAACTTGTGTATCGCGTGGGCAAAGAGATCTCAAGAACCCGAGAAAGAAACCGTCCCATTTGAGGCCGGGGCTAATGCTCAGGACGCGTCTGAATAAGCGGTTACATCCAAAGATGGTTCCTGCTGAAGCAGGTTTACCAATCATTACAGCTGGTAAAACTGGAAAAGCAAACGTCGTCCTTTACCCTCGAATTGCGCCGCATTAAATGTAACCGAAAGGTATTCTGAGAAATAACGTTGCGCCATATTGAAGGTTACCGAAAAGGAGGCCCTTGATATGGTAAAGCGTGCCCGGCGGGAATACCTTGCTATTATTTTTATATCCTTCCAACCGTTCGTCATTTTATGAACTCTTGTGATAGTGAGAAGACACGAGTAGGTATAGCCCGCCGCTATCGGTCAGCTTGTATGGCTTGCTGCTGGGCTTTGCATTGCGTACGGCGGGATCGGTAAGGGGCATGACGGTATCTCAAGCTGACGGTATGTGGTATGCCGCCAAAGATACCGTCATTGAGAGACGGTATGTCAATGATATATCTTGATACGTTGTGATATGAGCTTTACTGCTCAGAACCGCATGATTTACTGGGCTTAAGCTATGTTCTGATACTCGCTGAAACCTTGTTTTGGTGCCGGGAGGGGGAATCGAACCCCCATGACCTCGCGGTCGCGGGATTTTGAGTCCCGTGCGTCTACCAATTCCGCCATCCCGGCATGATTTGCCTGCTTCTTTTCAGGAGAGGCATTATTACTGAAAACCTGAATCGCGGCAACTTGCATAAGCGATGCCGAGCGTATCGGTATAATACGCGCGATGAAAATTCAGGACTTCGATTTCGACCTGCCCCCTGAACTCATCGCGCAGTTTCCGGCCGAGCAGCGTGCCAGCAGCCGCATGCTGCACCTGGAAGGATCTACAGGTGGATTGCGGGACGCGATGTTTGCCGATCTGCCGCGCTATTTACGCGCCGGTGACGTGATGGTATTCAACGACACTCGCGTCATCAAGGCGCGCCTGTATGGGGTAAAGGATAGCGGAGGCAGGGTAGAGGTGATGGTGGAGCGTGTGCTGGATACGCACCGCGTGCTGGCGGTTATACGCGCCAGTCACTCGCCAAAGCCCGGTTCAAAGCTTTTTCTGGCTGATGCAATCGAAGTGACGGTGCTGGCGCACGAGCATGATTTTTATACCTTGCATTTCGATCACGAAACCCCAGTAATCGAGCTACTGGAACGTTACGGCAGTCTGCCGTTGCCGCCTTATATTTCGCGACCTGCGACACAGGCGGATGAGGCACGCTATCAAACCGTCTATGCGAGACAGACAGGTGCCGTCGCGGCGCCTACCGCCGGTTTGCATTTCGATGAAAACATGCTGAAGAAATTGACCGGAATGGGCGTGGTGATTGCACATGTAACGCTGCACGTGGGGTCGGGTACGTTTCAGCCAGTTCGCGTGGAAAACATTGCGGATCACAAAATGCACAGGGAAATTTTTCATGTGCCGCAGGAAACGGTTGACATCAATCCGGCAGGCGAAAGCCGGAGGGGGGCGAGTACTGGCGGTCGGCACGACATCGCTGCGAGCGCTGGAAGCCGCGGCAGCGAGTATCGAGGGAATCGGGGGAAGTAGTGGCGAATTAAAATCCGGTCGTGGCGAGACGGATATTTTTATCACGCCGGGTTATCGTTTTCGGGTGGTGGAGCGTTTGCTGACCAATTTTCATTTGCCCCGCTCAACCTTGCTAATGCTGGTGTCCGCGTTTGGCGGGCTGGAAAACATCCGCCGCGCTTATCGGCATGCGATAGATGAGCGTTATCGTTTTTTCAGTTATGGCGACGCCATGCTGATCGAGAGGGAATCATAGACCTGATTCCCGTTATTACGATTTGGCGAAGAACCGTGCAAACCTGGTATCGGCTGAGTGGCGCGCAAAGCGCATTGCTGTTGATTTAGACTGGATTCCGGGTCAAAGCCCGGAATGACGAAATCGTTTTGGCCGGGTTATGTGCCAAGCGCGCTGCCAATTGCCCTCGTCATCATTTTATAAACTTGCTGTTCAATTGTTGATCTAATATGAAATTCAAGTTGCATTGCAGTGACGGTCCTGCCCGTCGCGGTACGCTATCGCTAACGCATGGAACGGTGGAGACGCCTGCTTTCATGCCGGTGGGCACCTATGGCGCGGTAAAAACGATGTCACCCGCAGAGTTGCGGGAAGTGAACGCCCACATCGTGCTTGGCAATACTTTTCATTTATGGCTGCGTCCGGGGCTTGAAGTGATCGAAGCGCACGGGGGCTTGCATCGCTTCATGGGCTGGGATGGGCCGATACTGACGGATTCCGGTGGTTTCCAGGTTTTCAGCCTGGGAGTTATGAGAAAGATCACGGAAGAGGGCGTCAAGTTCAAATCGCCGGTGAATGGAGATGTATGTTTCCTTACGCCCGAGGAATCGATGCGTATCCAGCATGTACTCGATTCCGACATCGTGATGATATTCGACGAGTGCACGCCTTATCCGGCCGACGAACCGGCGGCAAGTGCATCCATGGAATTGAGTGTGCGCTGGGCGGAAAGATCAAGACGTGCGCATAGCGACGCGGGAAATCCCAACGCATTGTTTGGCATCGTACAGGGCGGAATGTATGAAAACCTGCGCGATCAGTCGCTGTGCCAGATTGCTGGATATCGGCTTCGACGGTTATGCCATAGGCGGGCTGTCGGTAGGTGAGCCCAAGGATGATATGCAGCGCATTCTCAAACATGCCGCGCCGCAATTACCAGCGGAGAAGCCGCGCTATCTCATGGGGGTGGGAACACCGGCCGATATAGTCAACGCGGTGTCCCAGGGCATAGATATGTTCGATTGCGTGCTTCCGACGCGCAATGCGCGCAATGGCTGGCTGTACACTCGCAATGGGATAATCAAGCTTCGCAACAGCCAGTACCGCCTGGATACGGCGCCACCGGATGAGCAGTGCGGCTGCTATACCTGCCGTCATTTCACCCGCGCTTATCTGCACCATTTGCAACGGACCGGCGAAATTCTCGGCGCACGTCTCAATACCCTGCACAATTTGTATTATTACCAGCAATTGATGGGCGAAATCCGCACCGCTATCGAAGCCGGGCGGTTCGAGGAATATGTGCAAGCTTTTCAAGCGCACGCCGCATCATGCTAAAATCACCTCTTTTTGAAATCGCCATCGGAGAATGCCATGTTGATTAGTGAAGCGTTCGCTCAGGCTGCCGCTCCTGCCCAAGCAAGTCCGGATTTTTTAAGCCTGTTGCCGCTGGTCGGCATATTCGTCGTGTTTTACCTCCTGCTGATTCGTCCCCAGGCGAAGAAGGCTAAAGAACAGAAATTGATGATCGAGGCGCTGCAAAAAGGCGATGAGGTGGCAACCACTGCTGGCGAGCTGGGGCGGGTGGTCAAGGTTAGCGGGAATTACGTGATACTGCAGATTGCCGAAAATGTGCAGGTCGTCATGCAAAAGACGGCCATTCAGACGCTGCTGCCCAAGGGAACACTGAACAGCATCGAGAAGGAATAATTGAACTCCCGGATGAAGGCGCCAAGACGCGAAGAGTGCGTCATGGTCTCTATCCCCTCGTAATCTCCCATTACCCTTCTTTTTCGCATCTCTACTCCAAAAACATGAACCGCTATCCTTCCTGGAAATACGTGATTATCGCGGTTTCGATACTGCTCGGGCTGATCTACACGCTGCCGAATTTTTATGGCGAATCGCCAGCAGTGCAGATTTCGCCTTTACGCACCACGGCCAAAGCCGATACCGCATTGCTGCAGCGGGTTGAAGATGCGCTGAAGCAGGCCAATCTCGCCACAACCGGAATGTTTCTTGAGGAGGGGGGCGTCAAGGCGCGTTTCGCCGACACCGATACGCAGATCAAAGCCAGGGATACGCTTCAGTCGGCGCTCGGCAACGGCTACATGGTCGCGCTGAATCTTCTCCCCAATTCTCCCCAGTGGTTGACCAGCATCGGCGCACTTCCGATGTATCTGGGGCTCGATCTGCGCGGCGGCGTGCATTTCATGTTGCAGGTCGACATGAAAGGCGCGACCTCCAAAGCGCTGGACCGTTTTAGCGCGGATATACGCGGCAGCTTGCGGGAGAAGAAGATTCCGTATTCCGGGCTTGACAAGCGGGGTTCGCAAATCATTGTCAAATTCCGCAATTCCGAATCGCGCGCCCAGGCCGAAGCTGAAATCAAGAAGACCTATGCCGATTTGAACGTACGCGAAGACAATGTGGGCAGCGAGTTCCATTTAACCGCGACCCTGAAGCCCGAAGCGCACAAGCTCATACAGGATTCCGCGGTACAGCAAAACATTACGACACTGCGCAACCGTGTCAACGAACTCGGGGTGGCCGAACCCATTATCCAGCAGGCCGGCGCCGACCGCGTGGTAGTGCAGCTTCCCGGCGTACAGGACACCGCCAAAGCCAAGGACATTCTAGGGCGCACCGCTACGCTCGAAGTACGCATGGTGGATGAGGAGCACGACCTCAGCGCAGCACTGCGCGGACAGATTCCATTCGGCGCCGAACTCTACACTGAGCGCGGCGGAGGCCCATTGCTGGTGAAAAAGCAGGTGGTGCTGACGGGCGACCGCATCAATGACGCCCAGGCCGGTTTCGACAACAACAATCAGCCCGCCGTACACCTTAACCTCGACAATAACGGGGCGCGGATATTCCGCCAGTTGACCAAAGATAATGTCGGCAAGCGCATGGCTATTTTGCTCATCGAGAAAAACCAGGCGGAAGTCATTACCGCCCCCGTAATTCGGGAGGAAATCGGTGGAGGAAGGGTACAGATCAGCGGGCGCATGACGACCGAGGAAGCGCGGGATGTAGCCCTTTTGCTTCGCGCCGGCGCGCTGGCCGCGCCCATGGATATCATCGAGGAGCGTACAGTGGGCCCCAGTCTGGGGGCGGACAACATTGCCCGCGGATTTAATTCGACGCTCTACGGTTTTACCGCGATTGCTATCTTCATGACCATTTATTATGTGGTGTTTGGCTTTATTTCAGTGGTGGCGCTGGGTGTAAACCTGCTGCTGCTCATAGGCCTTCTTTCCATTATGCAGGCTACGCTGACCCTGCCGGGCATGGCGGCAATCGCGCTCACTATCGGCATGGCAATCGATGCCAACGTACTGATCAATGAACGCATCCGCGACGAGTTGCGTAGCGGTATGCAACCGCAGGCGGCGATTAATGCGGGATACGAACGAGCGTTCGGCACCATATTGGATTCCAACATTACTACGCTGATCGCTGGTATTGCATTATTTGCGTTTGGTACCGGGCCGGTGAAGGGATTTGCCGTGGTCCTGTGTTTAGGTATTCTGACCTCGATATTCAGCGCGGTGATGGTGTCGCGCGGCGTCGTCAATCTGGTATATGGCAGCCGCCGCAAGCTGGATCGGATTCCCATCGGTCAGGTTTGGAAGCCGGTGACAGAGAAACGCTGATATTCACGGTTGAGCGGGGAAGGAACGATTCGGCGGAATAAGCAAAAATAGCAGCAAACAAGCAGAATAAAGGGTCAGCATGGAATTTTTCAGAATCAAGCACGACATCCCCTTCATGAGCTGGGGAAAATATACCACCACCATTTCCTTGCTGACTTTTTTCCTGGCGATGTTTTTTCTCTTCACCAAGGGGTTGAATCTGGGAGTGGATTTTACCGGCGGCACGGTGATGGAAGTCAGCTATGCCCAGCCTGCGGATATCAACAAGATACGCGACACGCTTATCAAGCTCGGCATGTCAGACGCAAGTGTGCAGAATTTCGGAACATCCCGGGATGTAATGATACGCCTTCCGGTCAAACCTGATATGTCGAGCGCCAAGCTGTCCGAGACGGTGATAGCGTCACTACAACAGGAAGACAAAACAGCCGAGATACGCCGGGTGGAGTTTGTCGGGCCGCAAGTGGGCAAGGAATTGGTCGAAAACGGTGCGTTGGCGCTTCTGATAGTTTCCCTCGGCATCGTTGCTTATCTCGCCATGCGCTTCGAGTGGAAATTCGGCGTTTCCGGTATCATCGCCAACCTGCACGACGTGGTAATCATTCTCGGCTTCTTCGCATTTTTTCAGTGGGAATTTTCGCTTACCGTGCTGGCCGCGATACTCGCAATTCTCGGCTACTCGGTAAATGAATCAGTGGTGGTGTTCGACCGGATACGGGAAAACTTTCGCAAGATGCGCAAGGCGTCGGTCGAGCAGGTTATCAACAACGCGATTACCCGAACCATGTCGCGCACTATCATCACCCATGGCAGTACCCAGATGGTCGTGGTTTCCATGTTGTTGTTCGGTGGCGAAGCGCTGCATTATTTTGCGCTGGCACTTACCATCGGTATCCTTTTCGGTATTTATTCCTCGGTGCTGGTAGCGAGCCCCCTCCTCATGTTGCTAGGCGTTTCGCGCGAAGATATTGTCAAACCAGAGAAGAAGGAAGAGGCGGAAGCGGTACCCTGATTTTTTCAACCGGTTTCTATCAGTTTCTCCTCGATTCTCCTCAAGGCGGTTTTGGAACTTCTCACCACATTCATCGACATCATTCTGCATCTGGACAAGCATCTCATCTGGCTTGTCCAGAATTACGGCAGTTGGATATATGTCATCCTGTTTCTGATCATTTTCTGTGAGACCGGGTTTGTGGTGACACCATTCCTGCCAGGGGATTCACTGTTGTTCGTAGCCGGTGCGATTGCCGCTACCGGCGCAATGGAGGTTCAATGGCTGGTGGCGCTGCTAATACTCGCGGCATTTTCCGGCGATAACACCAACTATTGGATCGGGCGTTATTTCGGCCCGAGAATGTTCACTCGTGCAGACTCAAGACTATTGAACCGCGCACATCTGGACAGAACGAATCAATTCTATGCAAAGCATGGGGGGAAAACGATTATCTTTGCCCGTTTTCTACCCATAATTCGCACCTTTGCGCCTTTTGTTGCCGGTATCGGGCGCATGACCTACCCTTATTTCGTGGCTTACAGTGCCTTCGGCAGTGTTTTCTGGATCAGTTTCTTTGTGGTCGGCGGCTACTACTTCGGCAACGTCCCATTTGTAAAAAACAATCTGACCTATTTCATTTTCGGCATCATCATCATTTCCGTTCTTCCGGGCATCATTCAATTCATACGAAATTGGCTGGGAAGTCGCGGTGTTGCATCACAAGCGCCGACAAAAGGCCCGTAGCAAAAGTAGATTAAGGCGATGTAGTAGTCGCAATCTTTAATTTCCAGCCCCCATTCCCAGTGCGCGAGCTCGCGATTGCGCCGCATGCTCTTCTGAATATTTCTCGCCAGAACGTCCCGCTCCCAGCCATCCCTGTAAATTGGTGAGAGCGATGTCGGCCAAAGCTTGTATCCAGTCTTCACGTTCATTGAGGCAGGGGATGTAATGGAATTCCTGGCCTCCAGCCTGAATGAAGATGGCTTTGCCTTCCATGGCGATTTCTTCCAGGGTTTCGAGACAATCGGCAACAAAACCGGGGCAGACAACATCGATGCGCCGGGTTTTCTCTTTGCCAAGTTGCTCCAGGGTAATGGCGGTATACGGGCTCAACCACTCGGCGCGGCCGAAGCGGGACTGGAAACAGATCTGGTATTCGCTCGCGTTCAACTCCAGCGCCTCGGCCAGAAGCCGCCCGGTTTTCTGGCACTCGCAATGGTAGGGATCGCCTTGATCCAGGGTAATGCGCGGCACGCCATGAAAACTCATCACAAGTTTGTCGGGACGGCCGGTTTTCGCCCAGTAATCCCGTATATTTTGGGCCAGCGCGGCAATATAACCGGGATGATCATGATAATGTTTCACAGTGCGTATGGCAGGCACGTTACGCATCTTCCCCAGTTGTGCAAACACCTCATCGAACGCCGATGCAGTGCTGCTTGATGCATACTGCGGGTAGAGCGGCAGCACCAGGATGCGATCGCAGCCATGCTCCTTCATTCCCCGCATAACCTCGGCGATAGAAGGATTGCCAATACTCATGGCGTATTCCACGATCGGTGCGGGTTGAACGCGTTCCGCCAGAATATCCCGCAATAGCTGGGTCTGGCGAACGGTATGGACTTTGAGGGGCGAGCCCTCCGGCATCCATATCTGCGCGTACTTTTCCGCCGATTTTTTCGGCCGGGTATTGAGTATGATTCCGTTCAGAATCGGCCACCATGCCCATCGCGGAATCTCCACCACCCTTGGATTGCTGAGAAACTGTTTCAGATAAGGCCGTAGCGCTTGCGCGGTAGGGGCGTCGGGCGTGCCGAGATTGACCAGCAAAACGCCCGTCTGACTTGGCGCGCCATGCTGGTAAGCGGGTTCTGGGGATATCAAGTTATTCCGGCTCTCATTGGAAACAATAAGTAGGCTGCTTTGTCCTCGACCCTTGCCCTACCGGATGTATTTGTTTTTGCCATGGTGGTTCTCGCCGTCATGTAGCCGGTCCCGATGAGGATTCGAATTGAGCGGCAACCTGGATGACAAGGGGTGTAGTCCTTGACCGGTAATTGCAGAAAGCAACCGTCAGTGGTGCGACAGTGCGCTGGAAAGCAATCTGGCGGTCACGTCCACAACGGGTATGATCCGCTCGTAAGCCATGCGTGTGGGCCCGATGACGGCCACCGTACCGACGACTTTCCCATCGACCTCATACGGCGCAGTAACCACGCTAAATTCATCCAGTGTCACCATATCCGACTTGCCACCGATAAAGATCTGCACGCCTTCCGCCTTGCGGCTGAATTCGAGCAGCTGCAGCAAGGCGGTTTTTCGCTCAAACAGATCAAACAACTTCTTCAGGCTGCTCATGTTGCTTGATAAGTCATGTACATCCAGCAGCTTGCGCTCGCCAGCCACCACCACGTTTTCGCTGTTTTCCGTGATCGCAGCCCCTCCCGCTTCAATAGCGGCGGTCATGAGACCAGTCATATCGTGACGTAATTGTTTTAATTCGCTCTGCAGACGACTGCGAATTTCATCGATGGCGCACCCGGCATAATTTTTGTTGATGAAGTTTGCCGCTTCTGTCAATTCTGACTGGCTATATATCCGGTCGGTGAAAAGCACACGATTTTGAACATCGCCCTCCGGGGTAACGATGATGAGCAAAATACGCTTTTCCGACAAGGTCATGAATTCTATATAGCGGAATACAGCGCTGCTGCGTTTGGGCGCCACCACCACGCCCGCAAAGCGCGTCAATTCCGCCAATAATTGTGAAGCCGAGTTAATCAACCGTGAAGGATTATCCGGATGCAGCTGGTCCTGGAGTTGGTGGATCTCCATGACGTCCAGAGGCTTGACCACCAGCAGTGTATCAACAAAAAAACGATAGCCCTGATGAGTAGGGACGCGCCCGGCGGAAGTATGGGGACTGGCGACAAAACCCATTTCCTCAAGGTCAGCCATCACGTTTCGAATCGTGGCGGGGCTCAGATCCAGGCCCGAGAATTTCGAAAGTGAGCGAGAGCCCACCGGCTGTCCTTCGCTGATATAGCGTTCGACCAAAGTCTTGAGCAGAATTTTTGCGCGCTGATTTAACATAAATCTATTTTACACCAGGATTACAACCTTCCGGTTTTTGTGCACGTAAAACGGGGTGCATATCCTCCTTTGTCTTCAAGCAAAAGAAAAGATTCCATCTGGGCAGGAATTCAGGATTTGTCGCAAGCCCGAATCGAGTTTTCCCCCCATGAGTTGGGAATCCTTTGTCACCTTCCTGCTGATATGGTTTAATCAGGGAAACAAATAGTCCGGTTCACTGGCGTTTCAAGCGGCATTTTTCCAGTTCCATCAAGCGATGAGTCCTCAATTCAAAACAATTGCACTAATCGGCAAGCACAAAAACCCCGATATCGTGGCGCCCTTATTGAGCTTGGGCCAGTATCTGGAAGACCGGAATCTGGAAGTGCTGCTGGACAGCCTTACCGCTGCCACAATGGCGGAGACAAAGTATCCGGCGATGACGATAGAGGATATCGGCCGATACGCGGATTTGGCTATCGTTCTTGGCGGGGACGGGACCATGCTGAATATTGCGCGCAAGCTCGCGCCTTTCAATGTGCCGCTGGTTGGCATCAACCAGGGCCGGCTTGGATTCCTTACCGACCTTTCCATCGATACCATGTTCCAAACGCTTGGCTCCATGCTCGACGGCCAATATGTTACGGAACGGCGTATGTTGTTATACGTTGAAGTCGCGCGTGATGACGTCGCATACGATGCCCTGGCGTTAAACGACGTGGCCGTGAACCGGGGCGTTGGCGGCAACATGATCGAATTCGAGGTGCGTATCAATGGAGAGTACGTCTACTTGCTCCGTTCCGACGGCCTGATCGTAGCGACTCCCACCGGTTCTACCGCATACGCCTTGTCGGCGGGAGGACCTATCCTTCATCCCAGTCTTGACTTGATCACGCTGGTGCCGGTCAGCCCGCATACACTGAGCAATCGCCCCATTGTAGTGGGGCCGGACGCCATAGTGGAAATTTTGATGCATCGCACCGCGGTTGCCCGCGTCCACTCGGACAGCCATTCTCATTTTGATTTGCAGGAAAATGACAAAGTCGTCGTGCGCCGCTCTCCTCATACCGTAACCTTGCTGCACGCATCGAACCACAGCTATTACCGCATGCTGCGGGAGAAGCTTGGCTGGAGCGGTCTGCCAAGAAACCTGGCATGATACTTCCAACATGTTAAAGTTTCTGAGCATTCGGGATTTCGTCATAGTCGATCGGATAGAGCTGGAATTCGTTCCCGGTTTTACCGTCCTTACCGGCGAAACCGGCGCGGGAAAATCCATTCTTATTGATGCGCTTGCTCTTGTACTCGGCGAGCGCGGCGATGCGGGTGTCGTCCGCCATGGTTGCGAGCGCGCCGAAATAAGCGCGGAATTCTACATCAGCGATTTGCCGGATATGGCGGAATGGTTGCGTGATAATGGATTTGAAAATACCGGGGATGATGAACGTATATGCCTGCTGCGCCGGTCGGTGGATGCCGGTGGGCGTTCCCGCAGTTTCATCAACGGGCATTCCGCGACCTTGCAGCAATTGCGTGCTGCCGGAGAAAAACTCGTGGATATACAGGGTCAGCATGCGCATCAGTTGTTGTTGCGCAGCGAAGCTCAGCGCGAACTGCTTGACGGCTATTCAGGCAGCCGGCAACTGGCGCGGCAGGTGAAAGAAGCATATCGCGGCTGGCAGGAGCTTCGACAGCGGCGGGTTGCCTGGGAGCAGAACGCCAATGCTTTGATTCAGGAACGCGAGCAACTGGAGTGGCAGATAAACGAGCTGACTGCGCTGAATTTTTCTGCTGATGAATGGCAGACTCTGCAGGCAGAGCATAGCCGTCTGTCCAACGCCGCAAGCTTGCTCGAGGCCGCTCAGATGGGGCTCGAAGCTTTATCAGAAGGTGAATCCACTGCTCTTTCGCAGCTCAATTCAACGATTTCGCGCTTGAATCATTTGCTTGACTGCGATAATAGCCTGAAAGCGGTGCTGGATTTACTTGAACCAGCACAGATTCAATTGCAGGAGGCTGTGTATGAGCTCGGGCGTTATCAACAGCGCCTTGATCTCGATCCGCAACGCTTGCAGGAGGTGGAGGACCGGCTGGCGGCAATCCATGCTGCAGCCAGAAAGTACCGTGTTAGCCCAGACGAGTTGCCGGCGCTACTGAAAACCGTGACCGGGCAACTGGATAAACTCGGGCATAAGGAAGATGGCGAGCGACTGGCGAAGGAAGAAGCCTCCGCCAGAGCTGAATACAGCAAGCTCGCAAACGATTTGAGCGTGGAGCGGAAGAGGGCGGCGAAAACGCTCGCGCGTCAGGTCACCTCCGCAATGCAAACGCTGGCGATGGCGGGCGGTGAATTTTCCGTGGCGTTAATACCGCTCGAACAGGGCAATGCAAACGGGATGGAACAAATCGAGTTTCAGGTTTCCGCACATAAGGGATTGCCGCTGCGACCCTTGGCAAAGGTCGCGTCCGGCGGCGAATTGTCGCGTATCGGCTTGGCGATACATGTTATTACAAGCAAGCTCAGCGCGGCGCCCACTCTCATATTCGATGAAGTAGACGCGGGTATTGGCGGGCGGGTTGCGGAAATAGTAGGGGGTTTGCTGAAAAAATTGGGCGCGGAACGCCAGGTAATGTGCATCACCCATCTCGCCCAGGTTGCATCGGCCGGAGACCATCAATGGCAGGTCTCCAAATCTGCAGACCCGGATACCGGCAAAGTATCAAGCCGGATTACGGTGCTTGAGAAGCAGGAGCGGGTCGAGGAAATCGCCCGCATGCTGGGTGGCGTAAAAATCACCGACACCACCCGCAAACATGCGGCTGAAATGTTGCTTTCAGCCCGGGCGGAGGAACTCTGAAAAGCAGAAGGCAAGCGGTTCTGCAGTGCTCCTATAATTTGAGATTCACGGTGGTAGGTACAGATCAGGGCAAGGCAGCGGCAGAGATGCCGGACCAAAAAGAGGCGAGGGCACTCGCTGGATGATAGCTCAGGTTTTGCAATAGGAAGGAATCCAGCTGCGCTCGATCATATAAGCAGGCAACTCATTGAAATCAAAGCCCTCGCCATCCTTGATCATTTGGTCAACATCGAGCAATTGCTTTGATTTCGGGAATATCCTTGAAAAACAAGGTATAAAAAGGCTTAACCAAGGCCTTGGAAACGCCCATACCGATAGGACCGATAAAATTCCTCCGTTGCCCGACATGCGCCACTTCATCAATTGTGATTTCGTCCAATAGTTCTTTTAAACGGTCACGCACTTCCGGCTCTTCAGCCAATATCTCATCAAACAGACGGTAAAGGTGGCAATAAAAAGTCACGCCCATCAGTTCCGTAATAAAAGCGGGAGAGTCCTTTATAAACCCCGGAATTTTAGGGAACTGTTCATAAATCTTTTCCTTGATCGGGCCTAATGGCACCCACTCCACCTTATCCAGGCCGCATGTACATAACATCTCATTGAAAAGTCTTACATGGCAGAATTCTTCGGCGAGATGCACGCGGCTGATTTTATCCTCTATCTGTGTGCGAGTTCGCCATATCAGGAATAACATCCCACGCGCCTTTTATTCCCACCCACTCGTGTCTGGCGAATTTATAGATGCACGTTAACATCAGCGTCAGGCGATCCATCGATTTGGGGTCATCCTGCATCTCGACATAATTGCGGTAGAAGACCTCGGGATCAGCAAGCGGCTGGCGCAATCTTATCGGATTATCGCGAAAATACTTGAGTCTGGCACGTTTTTTTGCCAAGTCCTTCTCGCTTTCAAAGAGCTGTCCGCCATGTTGCTGAGTAAACTCCCAGTAATTTTCGAAATTGTCTTTTCTTTCCTGTTTTGTGGCGGGAGAAAAAATCGAAAGATATTTAGTTGACGCCATACGGGTGGGCTCCAGTTGAGAAGAAATATCTCGCGTCAGGGCTGCTCGGCCAATGCCAGGAACTCGGCGCGCTGAGCAGCGTTCTCCTTCAGGTCACCAAGCATTGCTGAGGTGACCGTTTCTTCGCCGGCGACAGCAATGCCTCGTGATTCCATACACATATGGCGGCAACGGACAATTACACCTACGGCCTTGGGCTGCAAATGCTCGATCAGGGACTGTGCAATTTGCTGGGTCAGACGCTCCTGGACCTGTAAACGCGCGGCAAAGCAGTTGACCAGTCGCGTCAATTTCGAAAGCCCGACGATGTGCCCACTGGGGAGATAGCCAATGGTTGCATGACCGAAGAAGGGAGCAAGATGATGTTCGCAATGTGAATAGACCGGTATCTGCCTGACGACGATCAGTTCGTCGTAACTCTCGCCGCCATCGGCAAATGTCTTGAGAATAGCCGCGGGGTCCTGCTTATAACCGCGGGTCCAGTGTGCCCAGGCACGTGTCACTCGCCCCGGCGTTTCCCGCAGGCCCTGGCGCGACGGGTCTTCGCCGATTGAACGCAATAGCCGCTGCCAGTCGGCTGCTCCAAATTCCGGGTTATCTGAACTATTCATGGTTACCTTGCCTTTGTTTGAGGGTGGAGTACGTATCGTACAAGCACCAGATATCGAAGGAATCCTTGCCGTACATCAGTACAACTCCAGTTAAAGCGGCGCTTGCAGTGGCGCCAGAAGAGCAACACGAACGAAGTTTGGATTAGCGATAGCGGGCGAGATTTAGATAATCCTCCCGGTTTCAGTGACAGACGCGATTGTTTTTGTGACAACGCCGCTATTCCATAATAGCACAACATAAATAAGGAATTATCCAGTATTTGCTAACACATCTATTCCGGCGCATTTACCGGCAAATTTGCTAAAATGGCGCATGAAAATCGCTACCTGGAACGTAAACTCTCTAAAAGTTCGCCTGCCACACGTTCTTGACTGGCTAGCCCTGAATCAGCCAGATGTATTATGCCTGCAGGAGACGAAACTGCAGGATGAAAATTTTCCCATCGCGGAAATTGCAGCGGTTGGATACCAAACGATTTATTCAGGTCAAAAAACTTATAACGGCGTTGCCCTGCTCAGCAAGCAGCCGGGATTCGAGATTATCAGCGGTATACCTGACCTGGACGATGCGCAAAAACGCGTGTTGGGTGCGGTATACGATGACGTCCGGGTTATTTGCGTATATGTTCCCAATGGGCAGCACGTCACATCGGAGAAGTACCAATACAAGCTGAAGTGGCTGGCCGCTCTCAGGGACTGGGTGCGGGACATGCTGGGCAAACATCAGAAACTGGTGCTGCTGGGTGATTTCAATATCGCGCCGGAAGAGTGTGATGTGCACGACCCGAAATTGTGGGAAGGGCAAGTACTGTTCAGCTTGCCGGAGCGCGAAGCTTTTCGTGAGGTACTCGACCTGGGCCTGACAGACAGCTTCCGCCTATTCGAACAGGCGGAAAAATCCTTCACCTGGTGGGACTACCGGATGATGGCGTTCCGCCGCAACATGGGCTTGCGGATAGATCATATTCTACTGAGCGGTGATCTTGCAAAAACGTGTACCGCGTGCGTTATCGACAAAGCAACACGCCGCCTGGAGCGGCCTTCCGATCATGCACCGGTAATGGTGGAACTAGGGATCTGAAGAGGCCTCGGCTTGGCCGGAAACGCATGTCCGCGCAGGAGTTATTGCGAGACTTCCGAAGATCGGAGCCGTGAATCGGCAACCGCGAGGGCAGGAGCGGCTATAAAATCGTGTGAGGCTCGATTAGCCCCATGGAAAGCGCACGGGAGATGGCCTGTTGGCGGTTGACCACGCCCATTTTCTGAGCCGCGTTCTGAAGATGAAAGGTTACGGTGCGTTCCGAGATGCTGACGATGTTGGCTATTTCCCAGCCGGTTTTGCCCTCGGCTGCCCACAACAGGCATTCCTTTTCTCGTTCCGTCAGGTTGATTTTTTTCAAGGGAACAGGACCTTTACTGAGAACAATACGCTGCACAGCCTCATGGAGGTAGCAGGTTAATAGCTGGGCTTTGCCCATCACCGCGAGGATATCATCCTGCGCTTCGCGAGACTCCCGCGAGGTGGAAAGGCTTAACATTGCAGCTTCGCCGCATCCTCCGTGGACCGAAAAACTGGCTCCGCTCACCAGTCCGCAATCCTTTGCTTCGCTTCTTACCCTGGCTTCCTTTCGGCCCTTGAAAATTTCGTTCTTCCAGATAATGGGAATTGATGTTTTGGCGCAATGGGAAACGGTGGGGTCGATATTGGCGTAGCCTTCCTCATCATAATGTTTACGCCATGTTTCAGGGTAACAGCTCAGGATGAACCGGTAAGGACGGGTGAGCGAAGTGTTCACCTGCACGCCGTACAGAAAATGCTCGAAGCCCATCTGGCGGGCAATCGCTGTGGTACTGGTATGGAGTTCTTCTACCGTATTGCAATTCAGCAACGATTCGAACAGATTTAAATTATTCATGATTTTCTCCTGTCATGATATCCCCACTTTATTGCAGCATTCTTACGCCTGTTACAGGCGGGGGATATTTTATCAATGTTCCCGAAGTACGAGGCCGTTTATGCAACCTGCGCGAGATCATCCGGCAGTGGTATTGATTTAATGATACCATCGGTTCAGGTCTTTCTGGATTATGCCATTTGCCGGCAAAGGGCAACCCTTTAACAATAGTTCAAGCGCAGAATATGATCAGAAATATTTATTGATGGAGAAATGGTATTGATGAAGGAGACTCGGTTTTTCCACCGCGCTGAAAAGCTTGAAAAACACAGCTTTTCCGCTGCCAAACACCCGCTCAGGCATTATAGGTCGAGATGGGTTTCGTTCTACGCCAGAACTTCCTGAAATCGCTCCTTCTTGCGGTGAAATTCCTGCTTCTTTTCTCGCCGAGGGCCGTGAGGGTTATCTGATCGAACCGCCCTTGTTTCGACATCGCCCACAAAGGAACAAACCAGCTCCGTTCCAGTTCCTTCAGACTTTCGCGCCAACCGTAGGCATCCGCGTACTGTGCTTGCCCATGCAACGCGAGAAGCACGACAAGATGACTGCCGGCCAGTGGCGGATTGCTGCCATACCGCCGCCCCGGGCGGGAGCTGTGCATGATCCGTATCGCACGCCATAGCCAGCGAGCCGGAAAGAACGTCGTTGCTCCACACGCGGGTATAGGGGCTGGACAGGGATTCCGGCATGATCCCGCCTCCCCAGAACCAGGTACCGTTAATGGCCGGTTGGCCGCGCGCTTCTCGTGCCTGGTTAAGCGGGTGCTCATGCAGCACCATCTGAACTTCATTGAAGAGGCTGCGCCAAAGGGTATCGTTCATACCGGATGGCAATAGCTCATTGATGCCTTTATTTGCTGCCTCGCTGAGTAAGTGGGTTGTTGCGGGAGGTGTTTTCCTCGCGCGCAAATACCAGCGATCGGCCCGCAGCGGCAGGAATTCGATTTCGTCGCCAGTCGTGGCAAAATGCCGGTTAAGCAAAGAGGTAAACTCAGCGGCTTCCTGGGGAGAAATCTGGAAAACACGGCTATCGGCCAGCACGATCTGATCGTGCTCGATGCGCAAATGCACGGGGTCGGCGCGAATCCAGTAATCGCTTTCTGCTTTTATATCTTCTGTGCCGTCAGCTAGCAGGGTAATAGGCGCCACTGGCCAATCCTGCTGCTTTGCAACGCCGAATGCACCGCAAAGCCAGGCTTCGATTCCTTCGGATTCATCTTCAGCGCATGAGCATTTTGCAAGCAGGTTCTCCAGCGCAGGCAAGGGCAAATCGCGGTAGATTTCGGAAAGCGTAGGTTCCGGCCAGAAAAGTGAGGGAACAAGCAAATGCAGATTCATTGTGGATGTAAGCAGAAATATCGAAACCTGGCATTGCCCGCCAGTTCGATTTACAAGAAAGGAACGAGACAAAGGAGCTGTCCGGAAATCCGCACAAAGTAGTACGGCTGACGACGGCTGACGATGGCTCAGGGCTTGGACCGGTTTTAGCCACCCGCAACTGTCATTCGATCTATCAGCAGAGATCCGGATTGTTTTGAACCGCGCACAATCACATCGTTGCCTACCGCAGAAATGCCGAGCAGCATATTTTTCAGATTGCCGGCAATAGTAATTTCCTCGACCGCGTGGCGAATTTCCCCGTCTTCGACCCAATAACCCGCTGCGCCCCTGGAATAATCCCCGGTGACAGGGTTCACGCCCTGACCGAGCAATTCAGTCACCAGCACTCCTTTGCCCATTTTCCTGAGCAGTTCGGAGAACTCCAGTCCAGCTCCATTATCCAGGATCAGATTGTGATTGCCACCTGCATTTCCCGTTGTACTCATCCCAAGCTTGCGAGCGGAATAACTGCCCAAAAAGTAGCCTTGCACCACGCCATTCTCTACTACCCGGCGCTCACGCGTGGCGACTCCCTCGTTGTCGAACGGCTCGCTGGCCAAGCCCTTTTTGAGATGAGGGGACTCTCGCAATTGAATGTCCGGCGCAAATACTTGCTTACCGATACTGTCCAGCAGAAATGACGACTTCCGGTAAAGACTGCTACCGCTCACGGCGCTGACAAAATGTCCCACCAAGCTGGAGGCGATTGGAGCTTCAAATAGAACCGGCACTTCGCAAGTAGCAATTTTCCGGGCGCCCAGACGAGCGACGCTACGCGTCCCCGTTTTCCTGCCAACGCTGGCCGCCTGTTCCAGATCGGCAGGGTCACGCGCTACGCTATACCAATAGTCCCGCTGCATCGTGTCATCCTCGCTGGCAATGACCGCACAACTGATGCTGTGACGTGATCCAGGATAGCCCCCCATGAACCCCAGGCTGTTTGCATACACGAACTGCGATTCACTCAATGACACGCTCGCGCCTTCGGAATTGGTGATGCGCTTGTCGACCGCGAACGCGGCCGCCTCACACGCCTGGGCAAGTTCTATTGCCTGTTCCACCGGCAAATCCCAGGGGAAATACAGATCCAGTTCCGGGAATTCGCGCGCCAGTAAATCGGGATCGGCCAGTCCTGCGCAATCGTCAGCCGCTGTGTGTCCGGCAATTGATAGCGCAGCCGCCACCGCATCGCTTATCGCCCGGGGAGAAAAATCAGAGGTGCTCGCATTGCCTCGCTTCTGGCCGATGTATACTGTTACCGATAGCCCTTTGTCGCGATTGTATTCTATGGTTTCCACCTCTCCCCGCCGTACTGTGACATTTTGGCCGAAGCCATCCGATATATCCGTTTCACAGGCGCTCGCACCGCCCTTTCTGGCCTGATCCAGCACGTCCCGGGCAATTTGCTGAAGTACGGCGAAAGAGTAGGAAAAACGGGGTGAAGGCATGGCGTTATCGTTCATGGGGAGGCTCTGATGATATTACATTGATCAGCTGTCAGAATAGCACTTGCGCGTTCATGGGGGCGGACGAGCGGGCTGGACTGGTCTGAGAATATGTGCGGAATAGCGATATGATAGCAGTTTCTTAACGTGGCATTAAAACAACCTTTCGCGCATGCAATGTCGCAAAGCGTCCTGCCTTACAAGGGAGCAATCGAGGTATTCAACCAATTGTCATGCAAAAAAATCTGACGGATAATTCTGATGAGCCGCCGAGCAAGACCCGGCGCAAACAGGAAATGCACGCATTGCAGGACATAGGCGAACAATTGGTCCAGCTCGATTTCAAGCGCCTGACCGAACTCGGTTTGCCGGACACGCTGACAGACGCCATACTCGAAGCCAGGCGGATGCGCAAACATGGCGCCCTGCGCCGGCAGATGCAGTTCATAGGCAAGCTGATGCGTAATGTTGATGCAGAGCCAATCCGGGAAAAACTTGACGTATGGAGCGGCTTGAATTTGAAGCATACAGCCTGGCTGCACACGTTGGAACGCTGGCGCGAGCGGCTGCTCGCGGATGAGCAGGCGCTCGGCGACCTTGGGCAGCAGTATCCAGCCGCAGACCTGCAGCAACTGCGGACGCTCATTCGCAATGCTCAAAAGGAAAGGCTTGCGAATAAGCCACCCAGGAGTTTTCGCGCGCTATTTCAGGAACTGCAGAGAATTATTCCCGAAGGTTCGGGGAGCATGGGTATAAAAGAGGAGTGACAGCTTCAGAAAAATTTTCCGGATAGCCGCCTTGCTGCCTATGCCGGATGCAGCGCAGGCGTCAGTGACTACAGGCGCATGGACGTGGATGGCGAAAATGAATGCGCCAATATCAGTACGCCGGCTTCTACCTTGGTTCCCCGTTTTTCCCGATTAGAATTTGACGCCCGTGCCCACCAATCGTGACGAGACGATCTTATACGAGAACTCCGCCGGTTCCAGGCTATCCTGCTGGTGGCCTGAAACTTCGGCCTGGGGATACATAAAAAACGACAGTTGACCCAGAACGCTGTCTCTTGCCAGAGTGATGTCTCTGCCATGATTGAACGCTACCCAATTCATTTCCCATGAGCCAAACAGCTTCTGGCGCAGTTCAGCTACTCTGGGATGCGCAATTGCCAGCTCTTCGTCCAGCGCCAGCTGACGCACATCGGCAGGATCTACCGGCACCCAGCCCAAACCGGTCAAATAAAATTCCGCCCGGCAGTGCTGGGCAGTGCTGATATCGCCGGATTGCCCCAGCGGCTTGTGTGCCGCGGATTCATCTATGCGAATCCCATAATGATCCCTGGCGGGAACCCCGGCGGCCCGCGCCAGCCCGACAAACAGCGCGTTAAGGTCCGCGCATTTGCCGCCGAGATTGCCACTTTCCAGCATGGATTTGATGTCGCCCCGTCCGCAGCCCCGTGCAGCCGGATCGCGGTAGGAATTGTCCACAACCCAGTTGTATATGGCCTGTGCTTTTTCCAGCGGCGACTGAGCGTTAACGTCTTTGACGATCGATAAGGCGGTTTTGCGTACAATACCATCCAGCGGTATATGCTTTGTCGGCTGTAGGAATCGCTTGACGTCAGCAGGAATCGTGCCCGTGCCCCGTTCCGAATAATGGCTCAAATCAACGAGGCGGTCGGTGGTCTTGACAATGCTGCTGACCGTGACTGTGCGTGGACCTGAGCCGTGCCATTCAGCGTAAAACATGGGTGAAGTCGTTCCCGGAACGTTGTCAAACCTGGCGATGCCGGCATTTCCGCTCCATACGCTGCCTTGAGAAAATTGGTGGGGAGTGTCGTTGGTATCCGGCAAGGGCAGCCATAAGCGCGCTTTTTTCCCTTCTGCGGGAAGATCAACCTGATAGGTCAGGCGATAAGTCTGCCGTCTGGGCGGGATAACCAGTTGGTTAATCTCCTGACTGAACGCCGATGGCGCAACGGGAAATAATGCAGCGCTCACTCCCGCTAGTTTGATAAAATCCCTGCGTTTCATGGCCTTTCTCCTGC
The DNA here is from genome assembly GCA_963831395.1 of uncultured beta proteobacterium. Classification (GTDB taxonomy): domain Bacteria; phylum Pseudomonadota; class Gammaproteobacteria; order Burkholderiales; family Nitrosomonadaceae; genus Nitrosospira. Next base: position 14,421 of record CAWHQD010000027.1, on the reverse strand, counting down.
GATGGGGTTTTGTCTGGAAATCGAAAGTGCGAATCTAATACTGTGTCTTCTTCAAGTCAACCGGTTCCAATCAATTCTCGTTTCCCACTGTGACCGCTATCCCTGCCAATTTGATTCCGGCTATCGAACGTGAAACCGGCACGAATCCAACCCATACCATCCTGTGGATGCATGGCCTGGGCGCGGATGGCAGTGATTTTGTTCCATTCGTGGACGAGCTCGAGCTGCCGCCAGCGCCTCACATCCGCTTTCTGTTTCCGCACGCGCCGATGCGGCCCGTAACTATTAATCGCGGCATGGTAAGGCGCGCCTGGTATGACTTTGACATAGTTGATACAGATATCGGGCTCCACGAAAATGTGGCGAGCTTGCACGAGTCGCAGCGCGCCATCGAGGCGCTGATTGCCAACGAAAAGCAGCGGGGAGTTAAACCGGAAAATATTGTTCTGGGCGGTTTCTCTCAAGGTGGGGCGATGGCGTTGCAGACCGGTTTGCGTTATCCGGAGAAGCTTGCCGGAATAATGGCCTTATCCAGTTATCTGCCGGTGCCGCGGATGCTTGCAGCTGAAGCGCATCCGGCCAATTTTTCCACGCCTGTTTTCATGGCGCACGGCGAGACCGACCATATCATACCGATGATGTTCGCTGAAGCATCAAGGAAGCAGCTGCGCGAGTCCGGCTATACAGTGGAGTGGCACGAGTACCGGATGGCGCATGCTGTTTGCAAGGAAGAAATCGCCGATATAAGCAAATGGTTGCGACGGGTGCTGGTATAGCTACCCGAGGTAAGCAAGGAGATTGGATTCAAACAGGCCGCGCTGCACAAGGAAAGATTACTCGCGAGTTTTTAATTACAATTTATAGTAATTCACAGAACTTTAACATATGCGTGACACATCCTTCACACAGCGACCATTATCCTGTTAACATAGGGATATTTCGTGCAACTTAAATAGAAACCGGAGGAAATCCCGATGCATACACCGATCCAGCAAGACGCCGATAAGCTGGCAAGTCAGCAGTTGCAAGGCTCGATATCAGTCAAGAAAAGTGGTGGGGCACAGAGGATCGCGCATATCGATGACGACCCGGATATCCGCGATACCACCAGGCGTATCCTGGTCGCCAACGGATACGCTGTCGACAGCTACCAAACGATGAATGATTTCATGATGGCGCTACAGGATTCGAACAACCCGCCTGATCTGGCGATTCTCGATGTAATGGTGGAAACAATGGACGCGGGTCTGGAAGCGTATGTGGAAGTCAGAAAACGTTTTCCCGAGCTTCACATGATATTCATGACTTCTCTGGGCGAAGAAATCCGTCCTTATTTTAATGGCATATCCGATGAGTGGATATTAATCGTGGAAAAGCCGGTCGAGCCGGTCAGTTTCCTGGCCATTATTCGTAGCCGGCTGGATAGTTGAATTTTAAAGCGGATTCTTCCTTGAGAACTTGATATGGCGGTTGTCGAATTTTCCTGGAATGCGTCCAGCAAGCGGTTCTCGTTTCCTGGCATAGGAGTAACCGGCTCGAAGCTGAGCGATGAGGTGTTGGTCGGTAACGCCCGGTGGTTTATTATTTTTAGATGGGCCTTCATCGTCGTCCTCCTCCTTTTTCAGATAGCCGCACTTATCGCTTCAGATACGCTTACTACAATCGGGATTACGCATCAGCAAGGGTGGCCTATTGCGATAACGGCGGTGTTATGCATCGCAAACATACTTTACATTTACGCCCTCGATTTTCGCCGGCGAACGAAGTATAACTCCCCCTCCATAAACATCTGGACCCAGATCATTATCGATCTGCTATGCCTGTCTGTTGTCGTCCACTACGTTGGCAGCACCGCCACCCCCGCCCCTTTTTTTTATGTGCTGCACATTGCCTTGTCGTGTATCTTTTTCTCGACCATGGAGAGCTTGATCGTTACGGTTCTGGTTTGCGCCATGTATGCAGTTGTCTTGTTGATAGAAAGCCCGCTTCTTTTTCTGGCCCCTCAATCCGTGCTGACGGATTCCAGCACATCTGTTCTTACCCCGCTTAAAGTCAACATTCTGTTATGGATGTTTACTCTTGATGTGCTCTTTTTCATTGTCTGGTACGTCGTTTCAAGACTTTCGATCGTCGTGCGCACGAATGAGCGTCACCTTCGGGATGCCTATGAGCAGATCAGCCGCGCCCAAGTTGAGAAAGACCGGTATGCCGTTCTGATGACACATCAGCTCAAGGCGCCGCTCGATGCCATACGCAGCAAAATAAACCTGATAAAAGGAAATTATTGCGGAGAAGTTTCGCCTGAAATAAAGGATGTACTGGTCAAGATTGATAATCGCGCCGCAGGCATGGCAGGATTGATCCTGGATGTGCTCAAGCTTGAACGTCTGAAAGCGGCCGCCCGGGATGTCAATAATCTGGAACGCGTCAATATCGGAGCCGTGATCGGAAAGTGCATCGATAAATTAAGCCCCATCGCCAATTCCCGACACATCCACATAGAAGCGTTAACCGAAGAATTCGTTGTTGCATGTGTTCCCAATCAGCTTGAAATACTTTTCGAAAATATTATTTCAAATGCAATAGCCTATTCTTACGAGGGGACTACGGTGGAAATCAGCACTTCTGTCGACAGGCAAAACTTAACGGCTGTGGTAACGGTTGTCGATCATGGGATCGGGATCGCGGAAAAAGACCTTCCACATATTTTTGATGAATATTTTTATACTCCCAGGGCTGCCCTGCATAACAGGACATCGAGCGGGATAGGATTATCGATAGTAAAAACAGTTGCGGAAAATAATAAACTGCAAATCAGAGTTACCAGCGAACAAAACGTGGGAACAGCTTTCTCTGTCGTCTTCCAGCACGCGGAAAACGTACCCGGTCCGGAAAAGGGTATGCAGCAATCTGGAAATCAGTTTGCACGTCCGGTCAATTCACAGGCTGAATCGCTGCAGGCAGGGCAAAGCGCCGGTCAGCTTGCGTCTCATTAGAAACTTTTGACTTGGTTCGTCATGAGGCAGGCTCGGCCAGCAATTTTTTTCTCATAATCTTGATCTGGCCCCTGTGTATCTTGCTATCGAGCCGCTTTTTCTGCGAACTACGTGTCGGTTTGGTTGGTTTACGTTTTGCAGGCAGTTCGGCTATGTTATCGATGAGCTCATACAGCCGTTTCAATGCTTCCTCACGGTTTTTCTCCTGACTGCGATACTGCTGGGCTTTGATAACGATAACGCCTTCTCGGGTGATCCGGTTATCATTCAGTTTCAGCAAACGCTCTTTGTAATGATCGGGTAGCGAGGAAGCGCTGATGTCGAAGCGGAGATGAATTGCGCTCGATACCTTGTTAACATTTTGCCCGCCAGCGCCCTGCGCTCGAATGGCCCGGATCTCGATCTCGTTTTCGGGAATGGTGGTATCCATATATTGGGCTAGAGTTAACGTCTGGTAATCCAGGCGGATTGTTGACGGTTAGCGTCCGGGCTCCGCCCATATAGCATAATACACAACCTCGACCGCAACCAGGCAGTGCCAGTGCTCATATCTACCTGCCCGGTTTGCTTTTATTCGATTTTCAGCATTTTGATGGGTTACGTTTCACTCCACCCATCCGGCGAACTCCTGCAGGTCTTTGGGTGGGGCAAGAATGGCCTTGGTGAGAAGCCGAAATCACGCGTCGCATCGGCATGGTTAAAGCACAGGTCGGCATTCATACGAGTTGCCATTTCCGGGGTCATGCCTCTTTTGCCGGGGAGGACCGTCATCGCACGTATTGCGCCACGAAACATCCATGGAGGAAGGATTATAAAACGTGCGGGCTTTCCAAGAGAACTGAAGATCTTCTCGACCATTTGGCGGTAAGTCAACGTTTCTCCGCCACTCAAGTTATATGCCCTGTTGAATGTCGCCGGTTGCTCAAGTGCCATAAGGCACGCTTCCGCGAGATCATCGGCGTGGACGGGTTGACGCAGCCCGGCAGCTTCTCCCACCAATGGAAAAAAACCATAACGCAGGATAAAACATGCAATTCGCTTGATATTCTTGTCTCGTACGCCATCGTAGACCAATGTCGGGCGAAATACGGTCCAGTTCGTTTGTGCAGTGCCGCAGTGATAACGGATAGCCTCTTCCGCTTCGGAAAAGCGAACCGTCAGTTCCCGTTCGCCTGGATCAGCGGAGTTCGCTTTGCTAAACAGGCTGGTGGAACCAAAGCCTATCACGCGTCTAATCTGGCGCGTGTTCAAAACAGGCAGCAGCATCGGCAGTAGCCAGAGCGGAGCCAGATGAATGAGCGCTTGGGCGTTAATTCCGGGCAGTTGCTCCGGATGAATTATATCAGCCTTATGCCAGATCAATTTTTTGCCGGTTGTGGCCAGGTTTTTCCCGCCACCGCGGCTGATGGCGTGAACCTCGTACCCAGCATTCAACAGTCGTGGCAGCAGGTAGTGGCCAATGATGCTGGTCGCGCCCGTGACAATAATTTTATGGGAAGAAGCAGGCTCAGACATTGACTTGTTAAGCGCGGGTTTAAGGGTCTTGAATATTCTGGACCGTTATCCAGCGGGCTAATGGCGGCAGGAAGCTTGCGTAATGTTCATTCTCGCTTAAGCCCAAGTAACCGTCCAGCGCGGCGCGCACCATGAAGTGCGGCTATAGCGCCGAACCGCAACCATATGCCCAGCGCCACCAGCCACATCACAACGCCAGGGTAGTCACTCCGGAAAAACTTGCGGTAGAACCGCATCATTCCCCTGTGTTTGTGCCATTCCACAAATACGGGACGAGCGCGGCTGCACGTCCCCTTATAGTGGACGACGGGCGCATCGGGTACGAAAAGAATCTTCCATCCCTTGTTCCGGAAGCGCATACACCAATCCAGATCTTCACAATGGAGAAAATAATCCTCGTCCCAGAGACCCACATCTTCAATTGCATCCCGACGCACCAGCATGAGAGCGCCGGAAATAGCCTCCACCTCAAGCGGACCATTCGGCAGGGCCTGCTTGTGCAGATGGAAATCGAAAAACAACCGGGGCCAATAGCCGCTGAGACGGTGCAGCCCAAAGGCGCGGACGAAGGAACGCCAAGGCGTAGGCATGGCGCGCCGGCCCCCCGCCTGCTCGGAGCCATTCTCATTGATCAATAATCCACCCACCATGCCCGCGTCCGGGAACGTTTCCAATACTTGAACCATGCGCTGCAATGAACCCGCGCTCAGAAAACAATCAGGATTGAGGAATAAGAGATACGGTTCGGTAGCCTGTGCGGCACCTATATTGCAGGCGGCGGCGAAACCCGAGGTTGACTGTGTTGCGAATGATCTTGAGTTTCGGTTCTTCCGGAAAGCGCTGAGTGCAAAGTTCGAGGCTGAAGTCGGAAGACGCATTATCCACTACCAGCACTTCGCTCACCGATGGCAATGCCGAATGAATGCATTCCGCCAAAAGGCGCCCGGCATTGTAATTTACGATGATGACCGAGACCGGGAGTTGATCTGTGCGCGTATTTACCTCGGCAACCATATTATGGTCCATAACGCTGGGCAATTTTTTTGTGCCGCATGATATGGCCCGTTTAGCTCGTTATGCAAACAGGATGATCTGATCAGGCCTCGCCTACTTGGAAAACAAATAAACCAGACTTGCTGGTCAGGCGTCAAATGGGTTAATCACGTCAACACCAGTAGGCGTAAAGTGCCGGATATTCCTTGTAGCGACCTGCAATCCATATGTCAGCGCAGTCGCTGCAATCAGCAAATCGGCGCTATTATTTCCCAGTCGAGCGGAAAGGATACCCCAGCGCCGGGATACAGAGGCGGTAACAGGCAACACTCGGTCACCATAAAGACGTAATAAATTCTCGATCCATCGAGTGAGTGATTCGGCAAAAGCGGGATCGCTTTTACGCTTCCTTTCGATCCCGCTTTCGATTTCGCCGATACTTACGACGCTGAGAAACAAATCGCTATCCCGAAAATCCGACAGCCAGCGGACCAGGTTTGGGGAGGCGTCACGTTTGCGTAATTCGGAAAGAACAACCGTATCGAGCAGGATCATGAGAAATCCACATCACGCAGTGCCAGAGGAACTCGTTCAACATCCACCTCATCCCCCCCATCCTTGTATTTGGGTATGGCCAGCAGGTGAGCGATAAAACCTGGCGCTGCGGCGTGCGCGCTACGTTGCAGAGACGCAAAGGCTTCCTCCGAGAGAACGACCACGGCCGGTTTTCCGCTACGGGTGATATGCTGGGGTTCGCCACGCAAAGCCGCGTCCACCACTTGGCTGAATTGGGTTTTGGCATCTTGAAGCCGCCATTGGCGTGAGTGCATTTCTGCTACCTAATTCTGGTCAGATTATCTGACCTGATTATGATCACTTAAGTAGTGACAGTCAAGGATAAAAAATTATCGAGGCTCCTTGAGCCACCGCTTTCCGTTCCGGTCTACCTTGCAAGTTGCGCAAGTTCACCGCAACAGAAGCCGGAGGAAAGGAAAAGGCAGCGATATCAGCTTCCGTAACCGAGTGCAAAGATGCGCCCCTCACTAAACCGGTTCTCCCACGAATTATCTTTTCGAAACCGAGCCGTATTTTCTTGAGTTGCGCAGTTGGACAAGGCTTGGCCAACTACTTTTACCATGTCGGAATTCCGGTCGATCAGGTAGACGCCCTCACATTCTTTCCTGAGCGCCATTTCCCCGAAGGCTGAACTTACTACCGGCAACCCCAAGGCTCGGTATTCATAAAATTTTATCGGGTCTACGGAAGCGGTAAGTGTGCTTCTTTTGAACGGGATCAAACCCACATCAAACTGAGACATGGCATGTAGCGCCTCAGTATGCGGAAGTGGGGGTTCAAGGCAAATATTATGGGGTAGCGCCGGCGGCCTCACATAGAGGGGGCCTATAAGACGTAATGCTGTATTTGGATTGGATTTTGCCAAGGCAATAACAAGCTCCCAGTCGAACCAATGGCCAATCGTGCCGACATAGCCGATCACGGGAACCTGATCGTCCCTCCGTTGACGCACTTTCGGCAGTGCAGGTAATCTTTCTGCTGCACAGGCGTTCGGGACGAGGCGGACATCATGCGCCAGATGCCGCAGCCGTTCTTGAAGTGCTGAAGATGACGCCAGGAGTGTTGACACCTTTCTTATTATCCTCCTTTCCCGATTCGCCATTGCAAGACGCGACCAGCCTTTATAGAAGGCGGGGTAATCGTCCATTGCGTCGTAAAACGATGCGCTGAAGCACTGCTTTGAGAGCAGGTGCAATGCCAGAGTTGTCGGTTTTCCGATGCCCAGAACGGTGGAGTTATCTGCAAAGCGGTTGACCGCCAATTCAACATCGCCCCAAAGCAGGCCATTGACCAGTACCTGAAAATGGCAAAGGTTCGATCGGTAACTGCTTTTGGTTTTACAACTGTCAGCCATGCTGGAACATCGCAGTCCATTCAGCCGGATGTTGGTCGCTGATTCAACACATCGGACAACGCCGGGAATCGCCCTGGATAAGGATCAACCCAAAGAACTTCACCCCCGGTGAACCGATGAAAATATCTGACCAGTTCGTGCGGCCGCTGAGAAAAACTATTCCAGGGAACCGGGGAAAGATAAATCAGGCGCATGCCGCAAAATAGTCGCGCAATACCACGGCAATCCGGCAGCTGCCTTGCCATCACCATAAGGGGAGACGCCACGAGCCATTTCTTTGTAAGCTACCTCGTCATCCAGCAGGTGTTGCGTTGTGCTGGTGATTTGATCAAAATCCGCCCCTACCAAGCGCACAACGCCTTCCTGAACGGCTTCAGGCCGCTCGGTCTCGCGGCGAAGAACCAGCACGGGCTTACCCAGCGCGGGCGCCTCTTCCTGTACCCCCCCTGAATCGCTCAGGATCAGATAGGCATGTTTCATGATTTGGACAAATGGCAGATAATCCAGCGGTTCGCAAAGCGTAATTCTGGGGTGATTACCCAGAATTTGGAGAAGCCACATCATAAACATTAGGATTAGGATGGACAGGATATACAACCTGCACATCCTGGTTGCGCTCCACCAGTGCCAGAATAGCCCGGCAAATCTGCCTGAACGGCTCGCCAAAGTTTTCCCGGCGATGCGCCGTAACCAGAATCAGACGCTTATCCGGATCAAGCTTGAAGGGGAGGGGAGTTTCACGTTCAGCGACGCTCAACAGCGCATCGATCACCGTATTGCCAGTCACAAATATATTGCTGTCCGCAATACCTTCCTTCAGCAGATTCTGCCGGGCGCTCTCCGTAGGGGCAAAGTGCCACTTCGTCAACTTTCCCGTTACGACACGATTCATCTCTTCAGGAAACGGATTCGACATATCGCCGGTACGCAGACCTGCTTCCACATGGCCGAACGGAATCTTGTGGTAGAAGCAGGCCAGGGCAACGGCCATGACCGTAGTGGTATCGCCCTGGGCAAGCACGACATCAGGCTTCTCGGCTTGAAGCACATCATCAAGGCCGAGCAACAAGCGTGCGGTTAGAGCCGCTAGCGCCTGGTTCGGGCGCATGATATCGAGGTCGATATCCGGCTCAATTTCAAAGATACGCAGGACCTGATCCAGGAGATCTCGATGCTGCGCAGTCGCCAGAACCCGGCATTCAAAAGCCGGATGTTCCTTTAGCGCCAGAATCACCGGGGCCATTTTTATCGCCTCCGGTCGTGTTCCGACCACACAAAGAATTTTGTGTTTGTCCATTTCCTTATTCGTGGCAAAAAAAGCGCGGGAAAGACAGAAACACAGGCAATAAGAATTTGTGGCAGGGTTACGCTGCGGTGGCAACTCGACATCCCTTGTGGATGGCTCGCCTGGGCAGCGGGCCAGAGTCGGCATTCTCCCCCAGGCCCGCGATTACCGCTGCACGCGTAAGGCGCGCACTGCCCTCACAAATGGGAGCAGCATGAACCGCAACCACGGGATCTGGTTCACAGCGAGCCGCAAACGCTGAATTTGCAACGGTACGTGATAGCTGACGACCTTCGATATTTCCTGCCAAAATTCCTGCTTTGCTGTTTCGGGCAAGCCAACGTCCGGGAAGGTGGCAAATCTGCGCAAGCCCATTTTTGCGTTTTGCGTTGCCTGAAGAAATTTATGGCCATGCCAGCGGTCGGGTTCAAGATGGCAGCCTTCAGCCCACTCGTTCCAGGCATTGATGAATATCAGCTCATCCTTTTCTCCCGAGCGCATTGCCAGATCAATTGCTGACCCGAGCCAGTACTCGTAATTATCCGGCGTGCCATTTAGCACCACGAGCGCACGATCTTTGGTGCGTGCCGTATTATCCCAGGATGGAAATACGGTCTTGAATACACGCGGATCGGTGTAATCTCTGTCGAGATATGATTTGGCTATCGTCTCATATTGCATGAGATTGCCGTGAAACGGATTAAAAAATTTTATCTGATTGTTTATATTCGGCAACTGTTCTAGATTGTGCGGGGGAAACTCGTACCCCGCTGTCAAAACCGAACTGGGCGTATTCTTCGTTTTCGTGAGTCAATGCCGCGCTGATATGTATCTCACCCAGCCCTATTGTCCGGCAGTAGTCTCGCCATATCCCAATGCTTTTACGAATGTCGGGAAGATGGGGTGGGCGGTATACACAGAAGTACGGCTTTCCTTCGACCCGAATGTAGCGCTCGTCCTGAAAGAACGGTATCAGGGATTTGATGAAATTAAGATCATCCTCCTGGCCGGTATTCCTGTGCAATCAGTACTTCATGTTCGGCGCCGTCCCAGCGGCGCGTCCAGTTTTCGTTTGCCCAGCAAAGACAGAACGGCATGTCGCTTTCGGGATCAGCCAGCATGTCGTCCAGCGGCAAATGTAGTAGACGTTTGCCGGAGAACCAGTAGTAGTGGTAGCAGAAGCCGTCAATGCCATATTGCTTTGCAACCTTGATCTGCTCGCGCCGGGTTTCCCGCACGCGCAAGTCGTAGAAGCCGAAGTCAGTCGGAAGGTGTGGTTGCAGGTGGCCTTCGAACAGAGGCTCCGCTTTTGTGACATTTGTCCATTCGGTGAACCCCTTGCCCCACCAGTGGTCATTCTCCGGCGTTGGGATGAAACTGGGTAAGGTAAAAAGCGATTAGCCTGGGGATGGCGCCGGATGCCAGATGCTGGAATTTCTTTCTCGTGGCTGGATGTATGTTGACCTGATGTCATATATTGATGCCGAACCTTCGGGCCCTTGCGAATATGCCGTTTGTGCTCCGGGCTCAGTCATTGCCCTACCCGCTTTTTCCATGACATTTGGGCGCTGCCATCGCGTTGGCATGGAGGATTGTTCAGGCTGCGCCAGTGGAACAGCTTCGCCCGGATAACTGAGTGGCACTGCTTTTACCACCACTTGATAGACGTTAGCGTAGGCACTGGTTCTTGATCGCATCCCTGCGCCGTGGAGAGATTCCGACCAGCTGGCCGAAATCCGTTTCTTCGGGGGGCTTGATAACGTATCTTGCTTCAATGATTTTGAGATCCAGCCTGAGCGAATAATGTCTCGATGTTCCGGAATCCGAAGAAACGAATATGAGTTCGATCGAGTAAGCCCCAGTCCTGATATTCGAAATCGCTATTTATCAGGCATGACACTACAGCCGCATGGCCGACGTGTGGCAGCGAAATCACCAGGTATCCGTTTCGCCGATCAGTGGCGCCATACGTTTCAGGGTGATCCAGGGATCATACAGATGCTCGAGTACGTCGGCGGCTACGACGACATCAAATGGCGCTGCTCCATCGAGCAAGCGCGGCCACTCCTCCGAGTTCAGATCGGCTTGTATCATCTGTTTCGCAGTACGGGGCCAGCCTCTTTTATTGCGGCTGAATCCAGTTCAAGACCTGTTACCCGGCATGACCGTGTTGCACCAGAATTTTTGTGATCGAGCCTGGACCGCAGCCAATTTCCAGTACGCGCTTCGAGGGTCCGACCATATGCATCACATGCACGGGCGCAGTTTGCCCTGTAAGATCAACCGAGTATTCGTAAACATGGCGTTGCTCATCGTTCACTTGTTGCGGAATCTGAGATAGGTTAGCCATAAACCTAGGCGACTTTATGAGTTTTAGTCGTTGGGCCCACGCCCTTCGGTAGATAACTTGATCAAGCTGGGTAAGCTGTTCCAGCAACTTCAACGTCGATCCTGGCAAATCCTTCGATGTTGGCCGGTCCCGATTAGCGTTTGAGGCGAATTTTTCTTTAGGAGGGCAGATATCAAGATCTTTAAGGATGTTGTCACGGTCCTCTTCAAACGTTTCCGTAAAACCTATATAAGAAAAGCGATCAAGATGTTTTATTGCCCGATCAAGAAGCTCTTCCGGCCCAAAAGACGATAAACCACGATTTTTGGGATTGCCAAAACCGCAGGCGAGTTGCCAAACCTGGTTATTCCATATGTACGCGTTAACTTCTGAGTGCTCCAGGCCCTTTTTCAGAAATTCATCCAGTGATAATTGTTGGCAGAGTCTGTATATCTCATATTCATTCGGATCCTGATTCCTGCAGAAATAATAAAACGATAAAACCCTTTCAACGGGATCGCGCAAGAACGTGAATGAGTATCTTTCAGGCATAAACAGTCTGGCAAAATCATAGCCGAAATGGCCGGATAAAAAGGATATATTATGGAACTTGCTTATAAGTTGTTCATCAATCCATGAATCGTTTTTGAATCGGGCATGATCAACTCCGGCCAGATAATCGCCGTGGCTGATGACGTATTTTTGCTGATAGTGTTGCCTGATTAGATCAATTATGGAGGTACCGGCGGTTTTTTGGATATGTACAAAAATAGCTGGTTTTTTATTTGAGTTTCTATATGAATCTGGAACGTTCATCAGTTACCTTTTATTTATATAGTGAAACTCAACCCAATCAAAAAGCAAATCAATAACACTGCTTACGCTATTGAATACGGTGCACGTGATAACAATTAGCCAAAGATTGCCTCAGTCTTTTTTTCCTCAGCGATTATTATTTGTTCCGTCGGCATAGCGAAAGCTGCCTTCTTTTTCATGATTCCTTTTATCTTGCAGGCCTTAAATGCCGCCCAATATGCCCGGTAGAGGAGGCTGCGCATCCCTTCATCCAGATCCAGGCCAGCCGCCAGTTTCAAATTGGCCATTGAGTCGAGATGGCGGGCTGATTTAACGATGGCCCCATAGTGTCCGCCGAGCATAGTCCAGTTTCGCTCCGAATCAGCCACTTCCGACCAATGCTGAATTTCAGGTTCGGGATGGAGTTGGCTAAAAACATAGTTGGAGGCACCTTGACGTTCGAGGCGGTGGCAGAAACTATCAAAATCAATTTTTCTGATCGTGTAAGATACGGCGTGCGCGTTATACACGACCCGCAATCCTTGTTTGGAGAGCCGATAGCCCAATTCAATATCCTCAGCGCCAAATCGGAAAATGGGGTTAAACACACCGAACTCCACTAGCAGCGAGCGTTTGCAGGAAGAACGTCCACCCCAGAAATAGGTGTAATCCAGAATATCGCCATGCTTCAGCGACGGATAGGAGAATAAGAAACAGCCGACCTCTGTAATAAAATGCATGAGCGGATTGTCGCTAATATCCTGATCAAGTGCAGTGTACCCAAGCACAGCGTAGTTCTCAGCAGGAAACGCCGTATGCGTTTTAACATGCTCTTCCAGCAAGGTTTCGCCTGCAATATCATCATCATCCAGAAAAAGCACGATGTTGCCCCGTGAGGCAAAAAGACCGTGGTTTTTGGCGCTCGCCAGTCCGGCATTACGTTGATAGATATAGCGAAGGGGCAACTTTGAAGCATAGGAAGCGCCACTACCTCGGTATCGTCGTTAGATCCATCATCTATTATCACAATTTCGAAATCTGCACAGGCAACGTTTGCCTACACAGGCTATCCAGCACCTTATCCAGTAATGGGCGCGATTGTAGGTGCAAATTACTACGCTGAGCGCTGGTTTGACCATGCCTCAAGGTGCGAACTGCAGCTCATCAGGCATAAGCTTCCCGTATATAAAAGGCATCTTCTTTTGATAGATGGGGCCGTTCGGCAAGATAGTCGCGCATCTGCCTTTCCGGTGGTCCCATGATCGTAATACGCTACCGGTTTACGCATTTATGGGCAACAGGTACAGCATCGACGATGCCTATTTTGAGGCTGAGTCTCTCTGCCACAATGGGCCATACAAAATCATTGCCCCAACCCATTGGGCTTGTCTCGTCAAATGGTAAAAAGCGATTGAACGCGCTGCGATGCAGAGAGAACAAAGGTCCAATTTCGACAAAGCGCGTCCACCGGGCTTCAATTCCGTCCAGTTGTTCTACAAACCGATGATCAATATAGCTGTTATGGGTTCGGGCCGGCTGTGCCACCGCAAAATTATAGCGTGAGACCAATGCGAGATAGGAATCCACAAAGCCAGCCGGAAGAACAATATCGTCATCACTGACGATAATGTACTCAAAATCTTGCAATTCGATCGCTTTTAATATCTGGTTCAGCAATAAAAATTTTGGTGAAGGTGGTTCGTCACTTGCACGGTGAAGGGCGCCAAATCCGAATCGGGTTGGCGCTCCCCGAGGCGACACCCATCGCTGTTCTACCATCCAGTTACTACTGTTCGCAAGCTCCACGGTTATGTGGGGAGCAGGGTTTTTTTTGTCTGCAAGATATATTCCTGCTATCAAAACTCGACGTTCTGCCGGTTTCCGTACGACCATCTCTCATCCAGTCGCTCCCTGGCTTTTGTGGAGAGGATGATGCACTCGCTGCGCAAGCTGGAATCGCGCTGCCAAGGTCTTCATTGCACCCATCTTGGGCCGACTCGTTCTGCGTTCGGTAAAAATATCGGCCATCCGTTTTTGAGCTGCGGCATACGAGTAATTGGCTTCTACGTGTGCAAGCGCTTCCGCCGAAGCCTTTGCCACAGAATCTCATCGCGATAAAGTCGAACTACCGCATCGGCAAAATCTCGGGGATCATCTGCAATCAAAAGGTGTTTTTCATTCTGGAGGTCCATGCCCTCCGCTCCAATCTGTGTGGTAACTACGGGCAGTCCATGTGAGATGCTCTGACCTACCTTGCCTTTCATCCCCGCGCCAAAACGCAATGGTGCGACAAATACACGGCAAGACTCAAAGTAGGGAGCAACGTCGGGAACAAATCCCACAGGCTCTATATTGGCCGAGTGCAAGGATTTTATTGAGGCCGGCATATTACTCCGATAATGTAAAAAATCAGATCGGGGATCTTTTCGGTAATTAGTGGCAGGATATCCTTGATGAAGTATAAAACCGCATCCTCGTTCGGCGTGTGCCAGAAGCCGCCGATAAAAAGCAGTCCCCTGCGCCCCGTTAAAGGTGTTTTTGGCGGATAAATCTCATGTATGTTGGGCAGAACCGCAAC